>NZ_FOBO01000046.1 GCF_900109855.1 Roseovarius tolerans
GAGTTATGCCCAAAAGTTGGTGACGGCTGTCATCAGGCGGCGTTTTGAAGTTGCTTGATCCCGTCTTTGAACTCAACCCCCTGAATGACTTCGGGCAGTCGGTTTGTGCCGCTGAGCTTTCGCCATTTTTTCTTGGCTGACATCATTAGCTTGAAGACCATGGACAGGGCCGTTTTGCGGCTTAGGCAGCCCTTGGTCTTGCGGGTTCGGTTGCGCACGGTAGCGAAGACGCTTTCGATGGGGTTTGTCGTGCGGATGTGCTTCCAGTGCTCGGCAGGGAAGTCGTAGAATGTCAGCAGCACGTTGCGATCCTTGGTCAGCTTTTTGACCGCACGCTCGTATTTGACACCGTAAGTTTCAACGAACAGGTCGAAGGCGACAACCGCCTCTTTCTTTGTTGCCGCCATCCAGATGTCTTGCAGCCCTGCCTTGGCCTTTTCATGCAGGGGCTTTGGCATCGCGCCTGTGATGTTGGCCATCTTGTGGACCCAGCAGCGCTGTTCTTTCGTCGTCGGATACACGTCCCGAAGTGCAGTCCAGAAGCCCAAAGCACCGTCCCCACAGGCCAGATCAGGCGCAATCGTCAGCCCCCGTTTTTGCAAGCTCCGAAGAAGGTCCCGCCAGCTGTCCGCATTCTCGCGGAACCCGTCCATGATACCAAGAACATCCTTGTCACCATACTCATCCGCGCCAATAATCACCAACATACATTGACGATCATCGTCCAGGCGTGGGTTGAAGTAGACACCATCGGCCCAGATGTAGACGTAGCGCTTTGCCGTCAGATCGCGTTTGCGCCAAGCCTCGTATTCTTCCCACCAGGTCGACTTCAGTCGCGTGATCGTCGAGGCCGACAATCCATCGGCGTCTGGCCCTACAAGGGATGCCAGTGCCTCGCTGAAGTCCCCTGTCGAGATGCCTTTGAGGTAAAGCCACGGTAGCAATTCCTCCACAGACTTTGCCTTGCGCAAATAGGGCGGGACAAGCGACGAGTTGAAACGGACCTTCGAACCATCCGGGTTTTCACCACGATCCCTTACCCGAGGAACCTGAACCGCTACCTTGCCAATCCCGGTCATAACCTCGCGCTCCGGCAGAAACCCGTGGCGCACCAAACGCTGGCGGCCCTCGTCGTCCAAAAGGTGCGCGTGACCGCCCATGAATTCGGACACCTCCGCGCGCACCGCAGTAGCCAGAAGTTCCTGCGCACCTGCTCGCAGAAGATCCGTCAGCGGATCAGGTGAAAAATCGCTTGGTTTTGCGAAGTCGATAACTGTATTCTTGGTCATGTGGCATATCCTTTTCTCAATGAGAATTGCGGCGCTTCAACAACGCCATGATATGCCGCCCATTCGGGCCGTCACCAACTTTCGGTTATAACTC
>NZ_FOBO01000045.1 GCF_900109855.1 Roseovarius tolerans
TGTCTGACGTCAGCGCCTATGGGACAGATTTGAGGTTTTCGTAACGGAGGATTTCTGGTTCATCGCAGCCACCAAGGAGCGAAGATGAACAAGAAATCCGGAACATCGAAGGACGCGGCTGACAAGCTGGTCAAAGGGATCAAGCGCAAGACGCGCAAGCATTACTCGGCGGAAGAGAAGATCAGGATCGTGCTGGCGGGCCTGCGCGGCGAGGAGAGCATTGCCGCGCTGTGCCGACGCGAGGGTATCAGCGAGAGCCTGTATTACACTTGGTCGAAGGAATTCCTCGAGGCGGGCAAGCAACGCCTGGCCGGGGATACCGCCCGCCAGGCGACATCGCCTGAGGTCAAGGAGCTGCGCTCGGAATCGACCGCGCTCAAGGAAGTCGTCGCCGACCTGACCCTGGAAAACCGTCTGCTCAAAAAAAGCATGATCGGGGATGGGGAGTGCGAGGCATGAGGTATCCTGCATCGGAAAAGCTGGAGATCATCCGCACCGTCGAAGCCTCGCATCTGTCCGCCCGTCAGACGCTGGCCATGCTCGGCATTCCACGCACGACCTATTACCGCTGGTATGACCGCTGGTCCGAGGGTGGGCTTGACGCGCTCGAGGACACGGCACCCCATCCGGGGTCTGTGTGGAACCGCCTTCCGGAAGAGACCCGGGCGGACATTATCGAGTTCGCGCTCGAACATGAGGATCTGACGTCCCGCGAGCTGGCCGTAAAATACTCCGACGAGAAGCAGTATTTTGTCTCAGAATCATCGGTTTATCGCATCCTGAAGGCGGAAGACCTGGTCACGGCACCTGCGCATATCGTGATGAAGGCGTCCAATGAGTTCAAGGACCAGACCACACGGCCCAACGAACTTTGGCAAACTGACTTTACCTATCTGAAGGTCCTGGGCTGGGGCTGGTTCTACCTGTCGACCATCCTGGACGATTACAGCCGCCACATCATCGCCTGGAAGCTCTGCACCACGATGAAAGCCGAAGACGTGACCGCCACGCTCGATCTGGCGCTGGAGGCTTCAGGATGTGACTGCGCGGCCGTTGTCGCCAAGCCAAGACTTCTTAGCGACAACGGCGCGTCTTACATCGCGGGGGACTTGGCAGATTACCTCGATGACAAAGGCATGGATCATGTCCGCGGCGCACCCTACCACCCCCAGACACAGGGCAAGATCGAGCGGTGGCACCAGACCATGAAGAACCGTGTTCTGCTCGAGCATTACTTCCTGCCCGGAGACCTCGAGCGCCAGATCGGCACCTTTGTCGAACATTACAACAACCATCGCTACCACGAGAGCCTTGGAAACCTGAAGCCCGCCGACGTCTACTTCGGGCGCGCAGAGAAGATCCTGAAACAGCGAGAGGAGATCAAACGGAAAACCATGCTCAAGCGGCGCTTGCGCCACGAAACTGAAAACGCATAAACTTAATCAAGGATGAGCCAGAGCCTCCAAACGAAAGCACGCTCTGATGTCCCAAATTATCTGACGACGCACA
>NZ_FOBO01000042.1 GCF_900109855.1 Roseovarius tolerans
ACGAAACTGAAAACGCATAAACTTAATCAAGGATGAGCCAGAGCCTCCAAACGAAAGCACGCTCTGATGTCCCAAATTATCTGACGACGCACACAAGGCTTCAATAGCAAGGCTGACAAACTTAAGTGGCTGTCATTTTTTGGCTCATATCGAAACACATGGGCTCACGAGGGAACAAAGGAAAAAGGATTGAATCGCGAAGAGGTTGGTAACATCAGGAAGTTCCATGAAATGTTGGGGCTTAATAGCTGACTATGGAGCTGATGCGTCCTTAGAGATCCGCTGATTTCTTCATGGCGAAACTGTTGCCGGGTACCGTGGACGCGGGATTTGGCCCAGATTCATCTCGGATTCGCACGGAAAGTCAGCAGTTCAACGATTGGCAACACGATTGCAAAACCTTCATAGGCAGACCTCAGAAGGTCGCACCAAGTTTGCCTGCCGATGAGGGTTTGAGGCGAAAAAACGATATTCCGTCATAAGTTCTAGTGCTTGAATGCTTGAACAACGTCACGACAACGCAATCGGTTGTCCCTTCAAAATCGTCAGCAACACTCATTGCCATGGTGCGACACCAGCCAGTTATGTCTTGTGTTGTCCTAAGTTGCCGCTTGTCCATGTAGTTCAAGATCACTGCAAACTGCCGGTCAGCTACTATGTACTTGGCGTGTTCACCGGACTTTGACGATCCACCGCCGCCGGACTTCCAGCGCCCAATGCGTCGCTGCAACTGCATAAGCATCGGAGGCGGCATGTTCAGCACGGTGAAAAGGATGTCGAACTTGTGTCGGTCGATAATCGGGTGTCCACCATATACCTCACGGGCAATGGCCTTCCAGCGCGGCGCAAGTTCCACCCCAACGACATCACAATTTCTTCGATCCTCGACTGGTGTTTTCGGCTTTCGCACCATGTCGTCCGCATTCACGAGAACAAGCGTATTTTTCCGAGGATCATCACCTAATACACAAAAGCCATTTGTCAGATACATGGACAATAAGTCTTGTTCATCACCGACAAAATCCAAAAGGCTTTCAATGGTGTAGCGCCTGCTCAGATAGTGCCCAAAAGAAACCTCGCTGTCCAAATGCTTGGCGATCATCATAAGCTCCCCAATGGACAGGGAAGGTGCCCAAGGGCTTGTTATTTCGATTAAATCAAGGTCTTCAAAATATCTGCGGCCAGCAGTGAGAGTGGAAAGTCCCTCAATCGTAACTCCAAATCGATAGACCGCCTTGGGTTTGCGCAAGTCAATCTCAACCGCCTCCTTTGATCCTTTCTGTCTCAGCTTTGCATTGATGCCATATTGGTTCAGGTATTCTTGTAACCGCTGCGATTGTTCGGCGGGTTCCACAAACAGGTCTTTGAGCGTGGACTTCAAAGAAGGGATGCCGCCTCGGCGGGCAGGCTCCTTGATTTTTCCTGACTTAGCTTCAAAGATTAAGACCTGATTGCCTAGCACTGCAACAACGTCATGTTCGTAGCCTTTCCCGTCTTTCGGGTCAGTCCAGATCACCGATCTATAGACCTTGGCGGAGGGCATTGCGGTCTGCACAGTTTCAGTGATCAACTCTTCCAGAGCCTCCGCTCGTGCATCAGACAGCGCATCACGGGTCTTGCTATCGTCTGGGAGCAACGTTTCGATGATCCGAAACGGAAAGGCGAGCGGGATATGGGAAGCCGCTATGAAATACGAACCATCTTCCTTTTCAATAAATGGCTTGGTCCACACCGGGTTGTTCATAAAGATATGTTCAAACTCACCATCTGCTTCATCTCCTAGCTTTGCGGAGAGCTTAGACAGGGTGTCTCGGTCAAGTTCGGACAAGTCACTCGGGGCGAAAGTGTAAATCCACTCGTGCGAAACCTCAGACAGTTGGCATGCTAAGAACTGAAGCGTCTTGTCATCTACCTCACTTTGATTCAGCCGCTGCCAAATCCTTTTCGCCAGAGGGCTTTTCCCACATAGGTAGTTCGCGCCAGCAACGATTGCGGTTCGTTCCTTCGCTTCATAAATTTCCAGCACGTTCCTGTAGAACTCCTGAAGCCTCTGTACGGTCAAGTCCATCAGTGCAAGAAGGGAGAACAACCTATTTTCGAGATCGTGTTTGCTCTGGGTTTTTTGGTCCAGCCGCGCAGTAATCTTTCGTACCACAACCAGTACTGCATCGCGGTCGAAATTGAATCGATAATGGACTGTCTGCACACGAGACCGGTGCGCTAAATCGCTCAACGCATCATTTCCGGTTCTGGGTTGTTTACGAATAAATGCGTCAAGCAACTTATCCGAAGCTTTCCACAATCGCTTGAAGTTGCCCCATGACACAGGCAGCTTCGCGTTTTCGCCTGCTTTGCGGATCAACATTGCTTGCAAGACCTCAAGCGCAGGCAGCGGTATTGTTTGAGGACCTTGAGCGTTCACGCCACCTTCGACGTTACACAGAGATGCAGTGCGAGCCAATAAGCAGAATGGATCGTGAATGCGGAGGTTTGTTTCCAGATCAAGCGCCGCATTCTCAAAAACGCCTATCCAGTGTTGGGGGTCATCTGGTTCGCTCGCTTTTTCTATAGGCTGATCTGATGTTTCGTAACCATGAAGATAAAGGTTTGAATTTGATTTGCCCATTGTCGTCTCAAAATAGGAAAAGTGATAATTGGTTGCGCATCACAAATGTGATGAAGTTCCTTTCAGTCTGGAGTTTCCTTTGCGACTTTGAGTTGTATCAGGCTGTACCCTTCGCGCAAATAGGTTTTTGGGGTCACCCTAGACCGGGCGTGGTCGACAATGCATTGGACGATTGATTCTGGTACGTCGGCTTGGCTCAGCCTTGTCAAAAAAGTGTGCTGGAAACAGTGGAACAAGATGCTCGGTTTTTTGATGCCACGTGCTGGCAGGAACCGCTCATTGCACCAGTGGCCCAGACTGCGCCCGCAGCGTCGTGCGGCGTGGGAGCAAAGGTTCCTGGAACGATGTCCGCTCCCCGCGCATCGCCGACGTTCAGAACTGGCGCAGCGAATGGTGGCTCCTCGAACCATCGCTACAAACCCACCAGCGCATATTCGCGAGTTATGCCCAAAAGTTGGTGACGGCTGTCATCAGGCGGCGTTTTGAAGTTGCTTGATCCCGTCTTTGAACTCAACCCCCTGAATGACTTCGG
>NZ_FOBO01000041.1 GCF_900109855.1 Roseovarius tolerans
GCTGGCATGAGCGGAACAATAAGCGAACATCACAGATTTGCAAGCCCGGTGGCACAACATCCTGTGCCGCCGGAACGAAGGGGATAAGCCTTCTGACCGCATTCGAGGAAAGCCCACAGGTGGCGATCTACCGCGCCACCGCTGCGGGGCATTTTGTGTGGCATTCGGACATCGGCGGCGGGCCGATTTCGGCCAAGCGCAAGCTGACGCTGGTGCTGCAACTGTCGCCGACAGCTGACTATGACGGCGGCACGTTAGAGGTGATGCCCGGCGCGCAGGTGCTGGAGGCCAGTCGGGCGCAGGGCTGTGTGACGGTGTTCCCCAGCTTTATGCTGCATCAGGTGACACCCGTGCGCAGCGGCGTGCGCCATTCGCTGACCGTCTGGGCGCACGGGCCTGCGTTCCGGTGAAGGGGCGGACCGCAGATATGCTGAACGGCTCGAAAGCAGACATTGGCGTAGCCGCAGCTAAAGCTCACTTCGTCCCGCTTCTTACCAGTTCGCAACCCGCGCAGCGAAGGTCAGCAATCGCAGATTCGTGGTAAGGGCTTTGGGTCCGCTCTGGGCTGGCTGCCGTCAACCGAGGGCTATGGAAACCGGTTGGAGGTGGGCCAGAGCAAGGAACTGGGTGCTGTACCGCCGCAAGGCTGCAGTGAGCACATTGTGACCGATGCTGGGCCGTGGATGAATGGCGGGAAATGCGAAAAGTAGCTCGGCCTAGGATTTGCGGGCAAATTTTCGGCGCAGCCCTAGAAAGGTTGTGCGGTTGAGGTACCACAGAAAGTAGCCAACTGCATTATTGCGTGCGTCCGTTTGGGGCATCAAGCCGCGTGACATCCGGTTCATCTGCCAAGCATAATATTCAACCCGGGACACAGTGTTGACTAGATTTATGAACCAGTTTCTGGCGTTCACCCCGAACCGGCCCCGCCCGATAACCAGACCATCTTCTTCGATGCCAATCTTTTCGACCAAACCGTCAAGTATCCCTGCTACAGCATCCGGCTGAACGCATAGGGGGCGCGCAAGACCGATCATGTCGATCCCATCGTCAACGATTGCGCGCTCCATCGCAGCGACGCTGCGAAACCCTCCTGTCACCATAAGAGGGACACTCACCGCATGACGCACCTCGCGGGCATATTCCAAGAAATAGGCCTCGCGTTTGATTGTGCTATCGCGCTGTCGTTCCTCGGTTCCATTGACAAAGCTCATCTGCTCGTAGGTTCCGCCGGACAGTTCAATGAGATCAATGCCGTCATCTTCGAGCCATCGCGCAACCTGGCAACTGTCCTCGATCAAAAATCCACCTTTCTGAAAGTCCGCCGAGTTCAGCTTGACTGCAACGGGAAAGTCCTTGCCGACGACAGCGCGCGTCGCTGCATACACTTTGCGCAGGAATTTCGCGCGATTTTCAAGCGACCCGCCCCAGTCATCCTTGCGTTGGTTGGTGATCGGCGACAGGAACTGGCTGACGAGATAGCCGTGCGCGGCATGTATCTGCACACCGTCAAACCCCGCCTTTTTCGCAATTGCGGCCGTTGTGGCATAGCGCTGGATGGCATCCTGAATATCTTCTGAAGTCATTGCCGTTGGTTTTCCGAACAGGCCAAGAATGCGCAGCTTTTCCGCGGAGGGGGACAAAGGCCGCGTATGCACCACAATGGGGCATTGGCGCCCTGGATGGCTGATTTGCATCCAGACTTGACTGCCACCGGACTTTGCGGCCCGGGCCCAGTCTTGCAGCACGTTCAAAACACTTTCATCTTGGACAACCACATTGCCCGGCCGTTCAAGGTAGCGTTTGTCGACCATAACATTGCCGGTCATTTGCATGGCCATACCACCATAGGACCAGCGCTCGTAGAGAGTTTGATGCGCTTTGTTCGGCGCATCGTCAACATCCGCGAGGGCTTCGGTCATGGCGCTACGTGCGAAGCGGTTTTTCAAACCCACGCCGCAAGGCAGTTCGAGGTGGTCTGAATAGCTTCGTTTTGTCATCGCGTGTCACGCCAATCAAACTGCGGAAATCAAATCTGGTTTATTTAAGTTGAATAAGCGTGCCCGAAGTGTTCCATCGTGGCAAACATTATCGCTCTGTTCGGCAGGCGGGCTAAGCGGCTGTTGGGGCCAGATGATCGGATGGCAGCAGAGTCAGGTTTGTTCGCATATTACCAGTTCGCCGTCGGCTCGATTTCGCACCTGCAGCTAAAGTCCGTTCTGACGGGCTGCACAGCGGCGGAAGAGGCAAAAGCTCAATGGCCGGTCTGGGCCGTGAGCGACGCTCGCCGAAGGTGACCAAACCGGTGCGCCCGCTACGCTGCCGCATGACTGCTTCGAGCCCGAAGTGACCGATGCTGCGAGGAGAACCAATGGCTGCTATTCAACTTGATCCATCGCGAATAGTATAAGGCATGAACGAATTTCGAAACGCCCGACCCTTCGACGCAATTCGATGCTTTGAAATCGAGACCGCCGCTTATGAAGGCGACGAAGCAGCAACCCTCGAAAAGATATCCAAGAGGATAGAGGTCTATCCCGATGGTTTCCTAGTTCTTGAGGTCGAAGGCGAGATCGTTGGCTTCGTCATCGGCTTGTGGCGTCTGGAACAAGGCCAGCGCCCTTTTGCGTGCCTCGGCCTTGTCCCTCGGCGCGATTCCATCTTCCAATTCAACGCAAACAATGTCAGCGCCACTGGCCAGCGCCTTAAGAAACATGTCTGGACGCAGACCCGGTGTGAAAATGAAACTCCGTCGTGGGCGCAGGGTGCGTTCATTCACTTTTGTCACTCCATATTTATCAGCCTATCCTCGTCAACTGATCCCGTGCAATGTTTTGGTTTCCAGATAGTCCTCCAGCCCCATGATGCCGCCTTCGCGACCGTTTCCGGATTGCTTGTAACCACCAAAGGGCGAGCCATAGTTGATCCCGGCCCCATTGATGTGGACGGCTCCGGCGCGAAGGCGCGTCGCTACACGCTCGGCCCGGTTCGGGCTGCCGGTCTGAACAAAAGCGGCAAGCCCATAGGGCGTGTCGTTGGCAATCTCGATGGCCTCGTCTTCGTCACTGAACGGGATGATGACCAGCACGGGTCCAAAGTGTGCGTCGTCAGATAATTTGGGACATCAGAGCGTGCTTTCGTTTGGAGGCTCTGGCTCATCCTTGATTAAGTTTATGCGTTTTCAGTTTCGTG
>NZ_FOBO01000037.1 GCF_900109855.1 Roseovarius tolerans
AACTTACGGTGTCAAAT
This sequence comes from Roseovarius tolerans, assembly GCF_900109855.1. GTDB lineage: Bacteria > Pseudomonadota > Alphaproteobacteria > Rhodobacterales > Rhodobacteraceae > Roseovarius > Roseovarius tolerans. The sequence continues at coordinate 18 of NZ_FOBO01000037.1, forward strand.
ACGAGCGTGCGGTCAAAAAGCTGACCAAGGATCGCAACGTGCTGCTGACATTCTACGACTTCCCTGCCGAGCACTGGAAGCACATCCGCACGACAAACCCCATCGAAAGCGTCTTCGCTACCGTGCGCAACCGAACCCGCAAGACCAAGGGCTGCCTAAGCCGCAAAACGGCCCTGTCCATGGTCTTCAAGCTAATGATGTCAGCCAAGAAAAAATGGCGAAAGCTCAGCGGCACAAACCGACTGCCCGAAGTCATTCAGGGGGTTGAGTTCAAAGACGGGATCAAGCAACTTCAAAACGCCGCCTGATGACAGCCGTCACCAACTTTTGGGCATAACTCCACAGCAAACGCTTCAGCCGCAGCGACCTTCAATTTTGTCTCAATGGCAGACAATAACTCAGACCCTAATTTCATTGGCTCTGTTGAGAAAAATTGGAGCGATGTTTTTCCAGGGGGGCTGACGATTGACGGAATTACGTTGAATGCTTCCGGCAGCAACGTGAATCAAACTTTCGCCGATGCGTTTTTTGACAAAGGAAATGCCGGGCTGGGAGTTTGTTCTACTACGCACGGATCTATTGGCAGCTCTGGGTGCGCGACAGGAACTGGCTCAAATACTTCAGACGACAATGTGCAGAACTCTCAAGGCGGCGAAACGCTGACCCTCGATTTCGGTAAAACCGTGAATATCAGTGATATCTTCTTCAACGATGACGGGCACGTTGCGCTGTCTGGCGGGCTGAATATTAATGGTAATGCAGTAACTGTTTCAAACGGCCTCGTGACTAATGGATTTGAGTTCCTTTCAGGCTCTTCGGTTTATAACTTTTCTTACACTCAAAGCCAATTTTACTTAGCGTCTGCAACTGTTGCGCCGGTTCCACTTCCTGCAACAGGCTTCCTGTTTTTGAGTGCGCTTGGTGGGTTGGGATTAGCTCGGCGGAGACGCAAAGCAGCCTGAGTTACTACATCTTACTACAAAGGACGCGCTTTCATGGCGCGTCTTTTGCTTTTATAGATTGAATCCTACCGGTCTGATTGCAAAAGCAACGCCGCGGCTGCGAAACGACCGGTAGGTAAGTTCATTGCCCTTTAATCAATCATAACTAGAGGGGATTAATCTTTGTTCCTTCGATCCCGCTCCCCGCAAAAAACCCAACTCGATCAACGAAGAAAACGACTATGCCTTTTCTGACAGTCGTCGTTGACAGTTTGTTCATGAAGCCAAAGTCCGCGACCATTACGGATGGGCCAACCCCCACTTCCCAACCATTCGAGTTTTGGACATAGTCTATTGAGGCCTGATCCATGAAAGCCATCACATAGCCAAAACTCGTGACGCCGCCCTGAAAACCGTACGATGCGGCAGTCGATCTATAGTAACTTTGTTTTTTACCATCTTCTCGCCAAACCCCATTGCCAGTTGCCAGCCCAATTCCATACCCGCCCTTTATGATATGGGGAAAAATCAGCAGAGCCTGCGCTTTTTGAGTAATGTTTGCCGACTCAGGTTCAGAAGCCGTTAGCCTTGCGAGTGTCGCGGTGGCGTCTACCGACAGCCCCGCACGAAAAATATCTTTCCGTAAGTCGGTCACTCCAAAACCGCCGACGCCACAGGCACTGAGGTTCATTAAAGCGCTGGTTGCCATGACTGTTATCGCAACTCGAAAACCACTCATTCTCTTAAACAAACCCTATTCCATTTCGCCAAAAATGCATCTTAGTACATCGCTTTACAGAGCTTGAGATTTGTTCATGAATTATGCCTTTCGGACAAGCTGTACCACAAACGCTGCATGGCGAATGCTGGTGTATCACATCGGCGACTCGGCTGGTTTCGGCTGTGCCGCTGCATGAAAATTATTCTTTCGCTATGACGCATCTCAAAGACAGAATATGTTAATTCATTTATAATTAACAGGTTATCAAGTATTTTGGTCGTCAGTCTTGGTGTAGTGCGGAGGATTTACCTTCGAGGCGCGTGCGTCCCAAGCGCGTTTGCAAGCGCCATGCCAATTAGAGGAAGAGTAGCCCGCGACGTTACATCGTTGCGGGCATTTTTAGTGATAAGCGCGTTCAGACAGGCCATTGTCTGCACCGTGAGCCATCGGGGTGGGGATGGCGAGAAAAAGTAACGCTAACCCCATCAGCCCCGTCCAGCGCCTCAAAGACGCCCCCAGATGCCGTGCCAAGGCCAAGCGCACGGGTGAGCGCTGCAAGTGCCCAGCGGTGCGTGGGTGGGCCGTGTGTCGCGTTCACGGCGCGGGCGGCGGTCACAAGGCTGGGCCATCGCATCCGCAGTGGAAGCATGGCGGTCGGTCGCGGGAATGGGTCGAGATGAGGGCAGAAATCAACGAACTGGTGCGAGATGCCAAAAGGGTCGCGAGCGAGATTTCTGGTAGCAAGGGCTGAAAGAAAACGTTTTGTCGCGCTGGGAATGCCTAAGTCCAAAGCTTTGAAACATCATGCAAGGAAGGCGAAGACGAGAAATCTTGAATGATGAAATGATAGAGTTCGTATCCCCCCAACCCAGCAAAGCCAAAAAAATAACAGCAATAGCGAACATTAATGCGTACATCGCCAACACAAAAATGACGGGAAGGAGGTATATCAGAATAGCCCCCAGCACTATGCCCAAAGCGATTTCCAGTATCATACCAATTCCTACGAACTTTCCTTAGTCTAAACACTATGCCTATCGATCAATCACAGTCCTGATAGCTGGATGCCATGCATTCTCGGGCACGTTTCTGGGCTTCGGAAATGGCGTCATTTGTCATTCTGTCTGCAAGGGTATCGCGCAGGGCACCAGCTTGCTTGTCACCTTTCGCAGCCGCAATGTTATACCACATATGAGCGGTAGCGTAGTCTTGGACTACCCCCAATCCGTGTTGGTATTGTCCGCCTAGGTTGAATTGCGCCGTCACGTCGCCTTTTTTTGCTGCCAACTTTAACCATTTCGCCGCTTCGGTGTAGTCTTGTGGCACACCTTCGCCGTTGGCATAAGCGAACCCAAGCCTGGATTGTGAAAGAGCATCGCCTCCCTCAGCGGCCATGCGCCACCATTGAACCGCCTTTACGTTGTCCTGCGGTACACCTTTGCCATAAGCGAACACTGCCCCAAGATTCGCCTGTGCAAAGGTTAATCCTTGTTCTGCGGCAGAACGGTACCATTCAATTGCTTCATTGATGTCTTGGTTCACTCCCTGCCCATGCTGATACGCGAAACCCAGGTTGAATTGCGCCGTCTTGTCACCCTGCTCAGCAGCTAAACGGTATAATTTCGCCGCTTCGCCATAATCTTTAACCAAGCCCTGACCCTCAGAATACATCGCGCCTAAATTCGATTGTGCAGCGGCAAACCCTTGCTCAGCTGCAAGCCTGTACAGCCGTGCAGCCTCAGCGAAGTCCTGCAACACCCCGTGGCCATTGTAGTACATTACACCGAGGTTGTGCTGCGCCAATGCATCGCCCTGCTCGGCAAGCGGTCTAAGTTCGCTCAGCGCCGTAGCGAAGTCACCTGCTCTGGCGGCAGTTAGTCCAACATCGAGGTTCTGCGCAGCGCTAAGTGTAGGTGTGAGCATCAGCGCCAGAGCTGCGCAGCGAATGAATCTCATAATAGCCATTCCTTTTGTGGCATCACCGATACAAGCTGCACCGAAGGGTGGGCGTTCGGCAAATAGGATCATATTCCGCATGAAAACTCGCGAGGGCTAGGCACCCGGTCGCAGATGGTGGCGTTACGGTAAGGAGCCAAGAGGCCCGACAGGGGGAGGGTAAACGCCAGAAGGTGACAAACTGGAACCGGCGGCGATAGTCATTTTTCCTTCAGTGCAGTTTGAAGGAAAAAAGCAAAACACCCTTAAGGGTTTTTTCTATGTGGGGCTTAATGTGGGGTATTGGTCTTTTTTGTCTATTTTACCCAATAAAATCAAGGGCAAGTGGCGGAGAGACAGGCAGCCATGTCCGATGCCCACACGTTCCCACGCGCATCCAAAGTACCTATAAAATCAATGGCTTCTCTTAGAACTCGTCCCAAGGGGGCTTGTGAAATCCCCTGCGTTCCCCTACTTTGTGGGGGACAGGCAGGGGGACAGATATGTCAAGCGCCATTACCAAGCCGAGAGCAGGAAAGCCGCTTAGCGCGGCTTTCGTCCGCACGGTACACGAACCAGGCAAATACCACGACGGTGGCGGACTTGGGCTGATACTGCGCGTCGAACCATCAGGAAGCCGCCGCTGGGTGCAGCGCATCGTGATTTCGGGGCGACGGCGGGAAATCGGTCTAGGCACGCCCCCAATTGTGACCCTAGCCGCTGCGCGGGAAGCGGCGCTTGATAACATGCGTACCGTGCAAGCAGGTAACGACCCTATTGCCCTTCGGCGAAACGCACGCACTTTTATGACTTTTGCCACCGCGGCCGAGCACGCTATTGCAGCTAAATCGTCCGAGTTCCGGTCCGACAAGCATCGCAAACAATGGCGCAGCACGCTGGACACATATGCACTGCCAATTCTTGGCAAGCTCCCCATCGGCCAAGTTGGCACCGCTGATGTCCTCCGCGTTCTGCAACCAATTTGGAATGAGAAAACGGAAACTGCTTCACGCCTACGTGGGCGAATAGAAGCTATTCTATCTTGGGCTACGGCAGCCGGACATCGTGAGGGCGAGAACGCCGCGCGCTGGAAAGGCAATTTGTCAGAGATGCTTCCAAAACCTCAGCGCGTCGCCAAAACGGTTCATCACCCAGCATTGGCAAGTTCTGATGTCTCTGCCTGGTATTCGGCACTCCGCGGTCGCGACGGAGTGGCGGCACGTGCGCTTGAATTTCTTACCCTGACTGCGGCTCGTTCAGGTGAGGTGCGTGGCATGACTTGGGCGGAAGTTGATCTGACGACAGGCGTCTGGACCGTACCTGCCGACCGCATGAAGGCGAGCCGTGAGCATCGTGTTCCACTTTCCGCACCCGCGTTTTCATTATTGGAGAGCATGGCGGTGGCCCCCGACGCCGATCCCACTGACTGTGGTCGCCCCGTATTCAGCGCCCCCCGAGGTGGTGTTCTCTCCGATATGTCGCTCTCCGCCGTCATGCGGCGGATGCAGCAGGCAGAAATTGATGTCGGGTGCGCCGGATGGTTAGATCGCGCGTCCGGCCGTCCTGCGGTGCCCCACGGTCTGCGCTCGACATTTCGTGACTGGACAGCAGAGTGCGGCTATCCGCGTGATATGGCGGAAATGGCGCTTGCTCACGATGTGGGCAGTGCTGTGGAACGCGCCTACCGGCGCTCTGACATGCTAGAGCGACGTCGCGCTATGATGTCTGCATGGTCGGACTTTCTCGACGGGCGGGCCGATGCTAGCGATGTAGTGTCTTTCGCAGCCGGAGGCGGGGTCTGATGGCGCGGGTTGGGCCACCTCGCAAACCGAAAAATGACTGGTTCTTATTGCTAAGAGGGGCTTCTTCCGCAGAACGGAAAAACGAATGGATGAAGCGCATTACTGCGCTTGCTAAGGTCTTGGAAAATGCCGCTCAGGGTAGTGGTGCTCAAGTTTTAGCGATACAAGCTGGAGTATCTGTCGAGGATGCAGTGAAAAGCTTTCTCTGGCCGCGGGCCAATGATATTTATTGGTCATTGTGCTTAGCTGGTAAATGGCAGCTTTGCGAGGGCGACAAGAGTGCTTCGATTGGTGAGATCCGCAAAAGATTGACGTCATTAGATGAGGCCTACGAAGCCCTAGCATTGACTATGTGCGACCGCGCAGTTGGCCATTGTGACAATGATGATGTTGAACATTTAAATATTGAGGAAGAGTTTAGATTGCTCGGCTTTCTTGATGATGAAATAGAAAGCTTACTATCCGAGCCTTGGACCGCTGTAGACTACCTGAACAAAGCTATAACAGATATTCGTGGCTGGATGTATATCTACGAGGCCAACGGACGAGGCAGCTTGGCGTCAATAGTAGTCGCTGAACTAGTTGCTGCATTTTTCGACCAGGCAAATATCGCAATGGAGACCGCTGGCGCCTCTCAGGCGAGCAAGCTGCTAGATGTGAAATTTTCGCGCTCCGGCACCATTCCTGCAAACTCCTATTGTCTTGCAGTCGAAGGCGCCTTGATTGCACTTGAAGTGTGGAGCTCTCCTACTGTTGGTTGCCCGAAGGGCATGTGTGCGTCGTCAGATAATTTGGGACATCAGAGCGTGCTTTCGTTTGGAGGCTCTGGCTCATCCTTGATTAAGTTTATGCGTTTTCAGTTTCGT
>NZ_FOBO01000033.1 GCF_900109855.1 Roseovarius tolerans
GAAATCGGCAATGCCGATCGACAGGAAACGGGGCGTTGGTTGAACAATCGAGCCGAGAATTCGCACCTGCCGTTCCGAAGGCGTGAGCGAGCGATGTTGCGGTTCAGACGAGTGCGAAGTTTGCAGAAATTCGCCGCCATCCACGCCTCAGTCTACAATCTGTTCAACTCGGAGCGAAGCCTCTACTCAAGATCAAATTTTAAACGGCACCGCGCCGCCGCTCTTGCCGAGTGGCGCAATCTCTGCACGGCGTAAAGGGCAGCGACCCTGCCCTTCCTGAGACGAGTTCGAATTTGTCTGGCAGCACCGGGCGAAGGCCTCGAACTCGTCGATCGCGTTCATCGGTGCCTGGGTGACGTTCTCAGCGAGCGACAGGGCTGTGGTCACGTCGCAATCGTCCGGAACAAGTCGGCAGTCCACCTTGGTCTTCGCGGTGAACCCCTTGGCAGCCTTGTCAGCGACCAGCTCCTTCAGCGCGGCGTGACGCCGGCCGCCGGCGAGCACGGCGTATTTACCATCGATCTTCTGGACCAGGAGCGGCTGGAGCAGGCCCAGCACGGCGATGCTGGCTTTGAGATGCGCGATGTTCTCGGGGTCATAGGTTTCCGGGGATTTGCTACGCACATTGGCGGGATGCGCAATTAGCTCGCCAATTGCGACAGTGAAAGGGGCAAAGTTTGCGGTCATGGGATGTCCTTTTCGATAGGTATGAAACGGTCTGCGCGATCATCCGCGCGACCAATCCCCGGGTTCGGGGATCAAAACGACAAAAGGCCTGCTTTGCCCTTTGAGGGTCAGCGGGCCTTGAGTGTCGGAGGTGTAGGATTGAGGCTGCCCCCTGCCCTACCAGTCGCGCGCCAGCATGATGGTCAGCACGCGCATGGTGGTCGCGGGGTTGTCCGGGGTCTCGGCCCCGTATCGGAAATCCGAGTCAGCCTCGTAGAGATCGATTTTCCAGAACACGGTCTCACCCCGGATCTCGACCGCCCCGAAATCGTGCCAGCCTTCGGGGTCGTTTTCGGGCTCAAACGTCTCGAACGTGCCCGTGGCCTTTACTGCCTCCGCCATGAAGCCATCATCGGCCTCCATGAGCGAACGGGTGACATGCATGCGGCCCTGGATGGGCTGCGCGGGCGGGATGCCGAGACAGGCGAGCTGGCGGAACGCGTCGTTCTGTGCGGCGATTACGGTCGGGTCCGGGCGGTCTGTCTGGGATTGAGCGGTACTGGTCATGGGGCTCTCCTTTGAGAAGTTGAAACACCCTTCTCAAAGCCTGCTTTTTCTTTTCCACGTGGCGGAAGAACCGAGGCCGAAGGTGCCTTACCCGAACAGCCGTCTGCCTCTGTAGTTCGGGTTGGGGATGGTTTCGATCCAGCCGCCCTTTTCCGTGATGCTCTCAAGCGCTGCCGAGAGCGGATAAGCACCCTCGGACTGGCTCCACCAATAGGCACCGCGTTCGAAGGTGATGATCCTGCGGTGACCACCAGGGAAACAGGCGACCCGCAGCGTCTTTGGGTCCTTGTGTGACATGGGAATCTCCGTTTGCGGGGTGTTATCAGGCAGCCTCGGCGCTGCCCCCTGCCCTGCCCGCCTCCGAGCTGGCGATCAGGTAGTCACAGGCGCGCTGCGCATCCGCGGCGTGCTTGAAGATCGCGGTTTTGTCCGAGCGCAAAACGCGCAGCCAGTTGTAGAGGTAAGCGGCATTCATCTCGAGCGTATGCGCCGTGAACCCAAGCTCCTGTCCCAGGAAACAGGAGGTCAACTCGGCCACAATCTCTTCGCGGGCATAAGAAGTATTGCCGAACCGCGAGAGACCATAATCGCGGTTCAGCCGATGCGGGGCTTTCGTGGCATGGGCAAGCTCATGCGCCCAGACCCCGTAGAAATTGCGCGGGTCCTGAAACCGCGTGACCTGCGGCATGTAAACCTTGTCCACCGGCGGCAGGTAGTAGGCCTCGCCGCCCGCGAATACCGTGGTGATGTCGATCGCATCGAAGAATGTCTGCATATACGGGATGGGCTCTGCAGGGGGATGTTCGGGCGTTGGCTCCGGGTCTGGGTAGAAGCTGTCGGGCAGACCCTCGATCTGGCAGCCATTGAACACGCGATATGATTTCTGGAAGCGGAAGATCCGAGCCTCCTCGGAGTGATCATCGCCATCGCCGCAGTCGTCGTCGTTATCGGCGCCTTTCCGACTTTGGCCGTAATACACCACGACGGAGGACTTTTCGCCCTTGCGGACCTTTGCGTCCAACGCATTGGCCTGCGGCAGCGTCATCCAGAAGGGCGAGCTGTGGCCTGCCATCACGGTCCGCATGGTCAGCAGGAAGTTGTTCACCCCCAGGTAGGGCTCACCGCCCACGCGCAGGGGACGAGAGCTGCCACCTGCCGTCCAGGGCTTGCGCCACGGCAGGACGCCGCGCTCGATGATGCGGATGATTTCGTTTGTGATGACCTCGGAGGCATCGAATTTGGGCGTGCGGGATCGGGCCATGGCTGGCGTCCTTTCGTGTGTTGATGAGAGAGAATGGGATTCAGGTTGACCGACGGGTGCGCGGGTCGTTGGCGATCCTCGCACCGAGCTTTTCGACCATGTCGATGTAGGTGGTCAGTGGGATGGACCTGCCGGGACCCCAAGATTCAGGGTCGATCGATCCGTCCCGCGGCACGCGGGGCAGGTTCGCGAAGGCGATCACATCGGTGACGGGTCGGATATCGATGAAGGGCGTCCTTCGTGCGACCGCAAGAGCGGCCAAGGGCAAGCGCTCGATCGGCGCGAGCGTGGACACGGTGGTCCAACCGAGATGGATGAACGTCCCGCCATGTCCGCAGATCACATGCGCGTCCGGCAATGTCGCCGCCTGCCTGAGATAGCCGAGATCGCGCAACACAGTCTCGCGTTCGAGCCGCCGCGCCAGCTCGGTCTTGCCGGTTCGGCGCAATTCCTTGTGCCGCCACCAGGAGGCAGCGGTCGCGCGCAACACGCGCAAGACACCTGTTTGCATGGGAATGCCCTTCGTCAAGAAAGACAGACCGGAATCCGGCCCGGACCCATTTGAGGGACCCCAAAGGCCCTCATCCGTCAGTCACAAAACCCGAAGGACACTTTCACTTTTTGGCGGGCAGAACCGACAGGGCTGGCAGCTTCTTCAAATATACGTCTCAGGCAGTGCTCAAAGCACCAAGACCTGCGGCATTTTCCAAGATGTGCGTGTTACCGGGACATGAATTTCTTGGGAGAAACGCGGAGTTCACTGCTGTTGACTTGATATTCGGTAATATTGCCGCTATATACCGTCATAATGACCGTATGGAGTAACGTTATGCACATCACAAACTTTGCAGAAGGCGGACAGTTTGAACCGCGCAAGATCGCAGCAGCGCTGCGCACCTCGGCAGAGGAGATCGCAATGACGGTTGGTCTTGGCAAGGATGCCATGCAGCGGCGGAGCCGTATCAGCTCGGACAAGACACAGCGCCGTTTGCGCGAACTGGTCGAAGTGCTCAACAAGGTCGAGCCGCGGTTCGGGTCGGAACTGATGGCTTATGCCTGGTATCGCTCAGAGCCCCTGCCCGGGTTTGACGGCCGGACCGCGATGCAGTTGGTGCAGGACGGCAAGGCGCAGCAGGTTCTCGAATACATAGACGCGGTCGACGCAGGCGTGTTTGCCTGATGCCTCTTAACGCTGGGCGTTATACAGGTCCGCTCTACCGCGCCCTCAACCCTGTCTATGCGCGTGAACCTCTCTCTGGGCGTGGTGCTGAACTCTATGGAGGGCGATTCAACGCGAAGGGCACCCCGGCCCTCTACACCGCGCTCGACCCAACCACGGCGTTGCGCGAAGCCAACCAGGTGGGAAGCCTGCAGCCCACGATCCTTGTGTCCTACGCTGCCGACCTTGGCCCGATTCTTGATACCCGCAACGCAGACGCAGTTGCGCAATACGGAATGACAAAAGGCACACTCGCAGATCCGGGCTGGCGCGCAAGGATGCTCGATGGGCAAACTGTTCCGACGCAGGACTTTGCCGCCAGTCTCATCACTGACGGCTTTGCAGGCCTTCTGATCCGAAGCTTTGCCAAGGGGACATCGGCGGTAGACTACAACATTGTTCTGTGGCGCTGGACTGGCGAAGGATGCAGACTTGACGTCGTGGATGATGAAGGCCGACTGTCCCGGATGTAAGAAAGCTTGCTTAGCGCGCCACCATCCTGATGTTCTGAGAGGTCAGTGCCGATCGGCATTCCACCGGGGGTGACGACGGTGCCCGCACCTAGGTCGCCGACAGCTGCCAGCCGGACACCGCGGCATAGGCCCCCTGCGTCATCAACATCATGGACAGCAGAAGCCTCATGTAGCTTGTCCGGGAGCCGTCCCGCACCTTCATCATCCGTCATTGGCGCCGGGTCACCGGACAGTCGCCGCAGCGCGTGGTTGTCGCCGCAGGGCAGGTCAAGTGCGGCCTCGATCCATTTCCAGCCTTCAACCGCAGTCGTCTCAGTTTCAGCCTCAGCCTGGATTTTCTCCGTCACCAGCCGATCGAGCAGGGCAGGGTCCTCCAGCCAGCCACCATCATCGCCCTGAAAGAGATCATGCAGCATCGTGCCACCCGCGGCTTCATAGGCATCAACACCGACAAAGACCGCGCGCCGGTCTGAGGCCCGGACCGAGGTCTCGGTCAGCATGCGCCGGATCTGGAATGGCTCCTTGTTCCAGGATGATTGGATCACATCCCAGACCTGAACTTGACGCGCGTGATCGGGGTTCACAGTGAAGGCCATGAGCTGCTCCAGCATCATGCCATCCCCGGCATAGACCTCAAGCAGGGCAGGGGCGACGGAGGCAAGTTTGAGGCGCTGCTTCATGATCTGCGGCGTGACGAAGAAGGCGGCAGCAATCTCTGCAGCGCTCTGACCCTTGTCGCGCAGGGACGCAAACGCGCGGAACTGGTCGAGCGGGTGGAGGGCGACGCGCTGCATGTTTTCAGCAAGGGAATCGTCCTCGGCAAGGATGTCGAACGCAGCATCGCGCACGATGCAGGGAATGGGCGTCGTCTTCGCCAAACGCTTCTGCTTCACCAGCAGTGACAATGCTTGGAACTGACGGCCCCCGGCAGGGATTTCGAACTTGCCGGTTTCTGCGCCATCGTCACCCAATACGGGCCACACGCTCAGGCCTTGCAAAAGACCGCGGCGAGCGATGTCTTCGGCCAGTTCTTCGAGGGACACGCCAGCCTTGATGCGCCAGACTTTGGACTGGCTCAGCAAGAGCTTGTCGAAAGGGATATCCCGGGATGGGGACAGGGTAATTTTCTGGGCAGCTTTCGTCATCAGATATTCTCCACGACGGGCGCAGGAAGTCACTCTCCCGATCTCATTTCCCGGCACCCTCAAACCAACATTCCTTTCCTTTTCGATGACCGTATGGTTGCCGAGGGACGACTTAACAGCTGTTAAGTCATGCCAACTCAGCCCCGTCGCCATCCAAACTTAACAGCTGTTAAGCCGCACTTCGCCGACCGATCAGAGCCATCACCATCGGACCGCAAGAGAATTCGCCCGCCGCTGCCTTGGATGTCAGCGCCCGCAAGTACCCACCCGGTGATCTGATGTCTGAAAAACGTTCCAGCATGGCCACGACGACAATCGAGGCTTGCTCTGGTCCCATACAGCGCTGCGCTTCTTCCCAAGCGGAAACACTGATCCCCATGGCGGGCCGCACATGACAGGCCGCGTCGAAAAGCTGGTGCCAATGTCGGACGTCGCCCTGATAGAAGGTCTTGAGCGACGGGCAGCTTGCGATTACCAGATGGAGCGGGATTTTCGGCACCCGCCTCGTGTCCGGCTCTTCCACGTCAGCCTCAGGCCCACATGCATCAGCTTCTGGCGCACCGGCCGCCGCCCCGCCTTTTTCTAAGGCTGGTTCAATATCTATAGATTCTTTATTTGAATTATGATGGTGACGCTCAAAATGGGCATCATTGGTGTTCATTTCTTCTGTTTCAGGACCATCAATGACGTTGCGCGCCTGATCGAGAAGGGTCTCCAGTTCGGTCCGATAGGACGATAGATCCTCTAGTGAAAGCTTGCGTCGAAGAGCACGGGCTGTGAGGGCCGCCGTATCGCGGAGCTGGTCCCATAGGCCAAGCCCGGGCTGAATCTCATCACCGAACTCCGCCAGAGCGGCCAGGTCGCGACGCATGAGGCTTACGACCTCCCTAAGGCGCCGCACTCGGTCTTCGGCCTCTCGCACAGCCTCTGCTGCCCGTGCAATCTCCTCTGCGCGGCAATAGAGGGGGGATAGGTCGAAGCCAAAGGCCACGCGCTCCTCACCACGCTTGCGTACATAGCGCTTCCCATTGGGACTATCCCGCCGCATGAGCAGGCCTGCCTCCACCAAGCGGGCCAAATGACGGCGCATCGTAGAGCAAGGCATCCCGTTCAACCGCTCACAGATCGCCTTGTTGGATGGGAAGACGACCATTTCGGTGTTCCCGCCAAGCGCATCATCCGGAAAGAAGCTGAGAAGCCCCTGAAGAACGGTCAGATCGCGCTCAGAAATCCCGAAGGCAGCTTGCGCCTTGGATAGCTCGCGCAAAAGCTCCCACTTGTTGACAGGCTTGCTCGGGACAGATGCCTCGGGTCGCTCGATCACGCGCAGATGGGCGTGCGAGATCGGCCGCATAAACGGCGAAATCGGTGTGTACTCCATGAAAATATTCACGAAGGCAAAATTTGAGTGGCCCGCGAATCGCTTTGCGCTTGCGGGATAGGGGCCAGATCGCTACATTCAGAGGTGCGAAAACTGAAGTTTTGTAGCGGGCTGGTCCCGTCCGAAACCTAAGAAAGGTCTCGTGAAGCTAGCTTCTCGGGGCCTTTTTCATTCTTGCCTGTATCGTGCCTCCTTTTTGTTGGTTGCTCTTCCTCAGTCTTCTGATCGCTTCCAGCGCTCATGAAGCTCGGCAAGCAGCTGCGGGGCGTTGCCCTCAAGCCAGCTGACAAATTCTGTGTCCTCGGACTTCAACTCAAGCTTGAGTTGCTTGCCACGGCGTCCGGTCGTGACGGTTGCGGCACCGACCCCCGGAATGACCATGCCGGGTTGGCCGCGCGGGCGAGTCGATGATGTGGGATGCTCGGTCTTTCCCGCCGCAGAAAGTACCGCCAAAAACGCCCTGTCGGACTTCTCATCGATTCCACCTGATTGGACCGACTTGGTTTCATTGGCCAAGGCTGCGAGACGCGCGTGGTCCACATCCGCAGCCCCGAGACACTTCTTGAGTTCTTCCCATCGGGGCCGGCCGATCCCAGGTGCCGCACCGATGGCCAAGACAAGATCCTCTCCTACTGTGCGGACAACACTTAACAGCTGCGAAACCCCAGCCTCAGTCAGATTAAGAACCTCGGCAACGCCCTTGTTGGTGCGCTCTGACTCGCCCAGATGGTCTCCATCAAGCAAGGCAGCGGCTACGAGCGCGCGTTCGATAAAACTCAGATCTCGCCGCTCTTGGTTTTCCAGCAGCTGATCGCGGAGCGCCTGATCGCCCTCCATTTCCGTGACAATTGCGCGGACCTTGATCCCAAGTTCTCTGCAAGCCTCAAGGCGACGGCGGCCATAGATCAGGCTATAGCGATCACCCTCAAGCGGGCGCACCAGTATCGGAACACGTTGGCCGTTTTTGAATATTGATGCCTTCAGACCCTCAATCTCGATCTGCAGTCGGTCATCAAGCCTTCCTGCAGTCTCAATATGGTCGGGGTCGATTTCGAAAACACCACCACGGAGCCTGCGTCCCTCAAGAGCGTCAGGCGCGTTGCGCAGGGTCTGCAATGGCAGGCCCAGTTTAGGCTTTCTTGCCATTGCGTCCCCACGTATTTTGAATGATCGCTGCAATCTCGTCGTTTACGGCGTTCATGGAATCGATCGCGCGATCGAAAGTCTGGCGAGTGAAGTCCTTCTTGTCGGCCTCGTAGAGACTCTGCTTTGTAAGCCCCGCATCCGAGATCGCAGTCGACTCAACCATATGGTTGGTCAGGACCGACCTGCCGAACAGACCCCGGATGAAGGCAATGACCTCGGTTTGCGGGGCGTCTCCCACCTTGTATCGGGTTGGCAGGAAACGCAGCCAGTCAAAGCGAAGGTTTGCGCCAGCGTCCCGGATGACGCCAAGCAGATCAGCGGTCATTCGCAGAAACTGCGACATGGACATCAGATCGAGCATTTGCGGGTGAACGGTTACAAGCACGCCGGAGGATGCTGAAAGGGCGGACATGGTCAAGAAACCAAGCTGCGGCGGACAGTCGATGACGACAACGTCATAGTCCGCTTCGACACTATCGAGTGCGTCACGCACACGGGCAAAAAACGCGCGGGCGCCGCCGCGCTGGATGGCTGCCGGCGTCTCATGTTCAAATTCCATGAGCTCTAGGTTCCCGGGGATAAGGTCGAGACCTCGGATATAGGTTTTACGGATTACTTCCGAGATCGGGACCGGTTCATCGTAGCGAACCGCGTCATACAGCGTGCCTCCTTCCATCAGGTCCAGCTCAGGCTGGATGCCATGCAGCGCGGAAAAGGATGCTTGGGGATCCAGATCGATCGCAAGAACACGATATCCTTTGAGAGCCAAACGCTGTGCAAGGTGAGCGGATGTTGTCGTTTTCCCGGAGCCGCCTTTGAAGTTCACAACAGAAACAATCTGAAGCTCGTCACCGGCACGACGCCCCGGAACGTAGGTTCCAGGCTTCTTCGCGTTTGCCTCGAGGGCCTGGCGTATCTCCCAAATATCATCGAGTGTATATCGCCGGTGGCTGCCCGCGGTGGTTTCGACGTCAGCTATCTTTCCCTCTCGATGGAGCTTGCGAAGGTAGGTATGATCGACGCCAAGCAACTCGGCTGCCTCTCCGCTAGTCAGGCTGCGCATGACTTTCTTGGCGTCGGGAGGAAAGTGGGCCGCACGTTGCGCATGGAGGTTAGACGCGAGAAGCTCTGCGTAGTGCCCTATGGCAATGTCTAGGTCCTGCTCAGCTTCGCTCATCCCTGCCTCGATTCGTGGGCGCGTTTTTTATGTGTCCGCGCGTTATTTATCGAGACTATTGCCTCAGCTATTAGATTCGCGCAAGCACTTTCTAGATATGGTGTGGTTCAGACACATAGACACAAGCGAAGGCACTGCTGAATTTAGTCAAGCAACCCCAGTTTCTCTGCGCGTTCTAGAAGCATTTTCACCGATGACGGCTGCCACTTGGATCTTCCGCGCGGTGTCCGCTCACGCATAGTCTCTAGCCGATCAGAAATCGCCTGAAGCGTCATGTTGGGATCTGCGCCCTTGATGCCAGCAATAATGGCGGGTAGGCGGTCGTCCGTTTCGCGGCGTCCGGCACGTGCCAAGACGGATTCAGGCAGAAAGCCGTCGCGGACATAGGTTTTCACGGCGCGAAGCAGGCGACTTTGCGTCCAGCGCCTAGCCTCAGGCAAGGGGCCATTGACGATGCGCAGCACGTCTTCCCAAGCCATGTCGGGGCGAAGGCGGCGCACATGGGGCACCCAATCTTGCGCCGTCTCGTTCAGCCGCTGCATGTAGCCGTCCTGCCGCGCCAGCCGTACTTTGCGCAGCGCCGATGGATCGCGGGCACGCAGCCCAGGGTTCCCGCCCACGCGTCCTTTGGTCCTTGCGCTCGCCAAGCCGGCCTTCGTGCGTTCCCGGATCAGGGCGCGCTCAAACTCGGCTGCAGCACCGAGGACCTGAAGCGTGAACTTGCCTTGCGGCGAGGCAGTGTCGATCGGGTCTTGAATGGAACGAAAGAACGCGCCCTTCGCCTCAAGCCGCTCGATCACCTCCAAGAGATGCGACAGCGATCGCGCCAGACGATCAATGCGCACGACAACCAGCGTGTCGCCCTTGGTCACGCGCTCCAACACGCGCGCGAGGACTGGCCGCGCACGATTGCCGCCAGAGGCTTGTTCCTCATGAATCTCGGCACAACCCGCGGATTTCAGGGCCTGCGACTGGGGCAGGGGGGTCTGATCCTCGGTTGAAACGCGGGCGTAGCCGATTAAGGGGTCTTGTCAGACGAACTTGGCTTGAGCCCTTGCAAGCTGCCCCCTACTCTCCCCGGATGACAAAACGCGACCCGTTCAAGTACTTCAAAACCAGCCGCGAGATCATCCGCCTGGCAGTCATGCTGTATGTCAGGTTTCCGCTTTCATTACGGAACGTCGAGGATCTGCTGCATGAGCGCGGCATAGATGTAAGCCATGAAGCTGTGAGATTTTGGTGGCATCGGCTCGGTCCACTGTTCGCAGCCGAGATCAAAAAGCGCCGTGTGGCCGGATTGAAATCCAGCCGCTGGCGCTGGCACCTGGATGAGATGTTCGTGAAAATCAACGGTGAGAGACATTATCTGTGGCGAGC
>NZ_FOBO01000030.1 GCF_900109855.1 Roseovarius tolerans
GATCGCAACGTGCTGCTGACATTCTACGACTTCCCTGCCGAGCACTGGAAGCACATCCGCACGACAAACCCCATCGAAAGCGTCTTCGCTACCGTGCGCAACCGAACCCGCAAGACCAAGGGCTGCCTAAGCCGCAAAACGGCCCTGTCCATGGTCTTCAAGCTAATGATGTCAGCCAAGAAAAAATGGCGAAAGCTCAGCGGCACAAACCGACTGCCCGAAGTCATTCAGGGGGTTGAGTTCAAAGACGGGATCAAGCAACTTCAAAACGCCGCCTGATGACAGCCGTCACCAACTTTTGGGCATAACTCTTTTCTCGCAATGTTAAGCGCAGCCTCTAAGTTACTCAAAGCCCGCGGCCTCACCGCAGCGCATTAACGGAGTGGAATTGTTGCCGGAATGAATGTGCGGGTGTGATTGGAATACGCATGCGTCTTTCATTTAGGGCAGCGTGAAAGAACTTACATATTGTAATTAATTGTGTTTTGAAGCGATGGTATGCCAACATAAAATTTGGAGTTATGAAGCCATGTCTAAGAAAGTCGTCGTTGTTGCCTTGTTATTAAGTGCGTGTGGTCCGCTAGTCGAAGTGAACGACACTAGCAAGGTCAATCCAGCAACGCTAACAGCGGCTTCAAATGTCAGGGTATTCACGCTCGGACAAAACGCGCCTCAAAACTATTCAGTCATAGCCCCAGTATCGGCGTTCAGTTGCAAAAATATGATGACAGATCCGCCTGCATCCCAAGGCGATGCACTCCTGCAACTGCAGATAAAGGCGCTAGAACTTGGGGCGTCGGCTGTAGTGAACGTGGGTTTTGATTTGAGAGGAACGGATACTTTTGGGACTAATTGCTGGGAAACTGTACAGGCCAGTGGATTGGCCGTCCGCTACTAAGCTTGAAGTCAGGTTCAAAACAAGACTGAACTCTAATTGTTGCTGAAACGGCTTCGGACAAAGATGATCACTCTCACTGCCAACTTGGCGATCCACCAACGCTTGACCTACGACAATTCACGCGGGGGGACACTCGGGGGGGCAGCGGTTCTGACATCAGCAAAATATCGTTAATATACAACATACTAATGCGATTTATTGGCGGAGAGACAGGGATTCGAACCCTGGGACCCCGTGAAGGGTCAACGGTTTTCGAGACCGCCCCGTTCGACCACTCCGGCACCTCTCCGCGGGGGTCTGGAGGTGGCGTTTAATCGCCTTTGGCTGGGGGGGCAAGGGGGATTTGCATTGTTTGGCCTAGGAATTTACCTAGGTTGAACACCGTGACAGCGAGAAAGGAATCTGTGATGCAAAGCCCGCCCCATGCTACGAGACCGCTTTTGCGCGCGGTGATGTTTGCCGTGGGGTTCGCGGCCGCTGTGGTTGCTGTCGCCGCATTGCCCGCACGCGCCGCTGATCGCGACCGGCTGCAAGCCTATCTGGAGGTCACGGGCTTCGGCGTGGCGCTCGATTCCATCGCGCTTGCCGCGGCGGATGCGCCGGTGATGCTGGGGCTCGAGGCCAGCGATTTCGGGCATGAGTGGGAACGGGTCGCAGGCGAGGTGTTCGACACTGGCCGGATGCGTGAGATGGCGCTCGACGTGTTGAGCGAGACGCTGGATGACGAGATGCTGGGCCATGCCGCCGAGTTCTACGCGTCGGATCTGGGGCAGCGGCTGGTGGCGGTCGAGAATGCCTCTCACATGCGTGAGGATGACGATGCCAAGCGCGCCGAGGGATTGAACCTGTTGACCGAGATGCCGGAGGCGCGCCGCGAGGTTCTGCGTGACATGAATGCCGCCGTCGACAGCGCCGGTACCGGGGTGCGCGCGGTGCAGGAAATCCAGGTCCGGTTCCTGCTGGCCGCGTCCTATGCTGGGGTGCTCGAATATGATCTCGACGAGCAGGCGCTGCGCGCGCTGATGGCCGAGGGCGAGGCGGAATTGCGGGCACAGATCGAGGCCTCGGCACTGGCCAATGCGGCGGTGACCTATGCGAGCCTGCCGACCGAGGATCTGGGCGCCTATGTCGAGGCGTTGGAGCACCCGGTGATGGCGCGTGTCTATGAGCTGATGAACGCCGTGCAATATGAGATCATGGCCAACCGCTTCGAAGTGCTGGCCGCCCGGATGGTTGAATTGCAGCCCGCGCAAGAGCTGTGATCATGCGCGCCATTGCGCTGGCATTCGCCTGTGCCTTGTTTGCGCTGCCGCTGCGCGCCGAGGGCCTGGAGCGGTTGATGCAGGCGCTGCGATTCGATGACACCGTCGAGATCATGCAGCGCGAGGGCCAGCTTTATGGTGCGCAGGTTGGGCAGGACATGCTGGCTGGTTCCGAGCGCGAGAGTTGGGCGCGCATGGTGGCGCGGGTCTATCAGGCCGAGGAGATGGGGCGCATTCTGCGCGCGCGTTTCGCCGAGGAAATGGCGGGCGTTGATCCGGCGCCGCTCACTGCATTCTTCGAGGGTCTGGGGGCCGAGGTGCTCGCGTTGGAACTGGCGACGCGGCGGGCGTTCCTTGAGCCCGGGACCGAAGCGGTTGCAGCGGCGGGATACCAGCGGTTGGTGGCGGAGGATGCGCCGCTGGTGCCGCAGATCGAGGCGATCATCGCCGATAGCGATCTGGTCGAGCGCAATGTGGCTGGTGTGATGAATTCCAACCTCGCCTTTTACCGCGGGGTGGCGCAGGGGGGCGGGCTTGGTCTGGGCGAGGGCGACATGCTGGCCGATCTCTGGGCGCAGGAGGACGAGTTGCGCACCGAGACGCGCGACTGGCTTCACGGGTTCATGGCAATGCCCTATGCACCGGTCGACCGGGCGGATCTGGAGGAATATATCGCGCTCTGGCGCGATCCGGGTGGCCGCGCGCTCAACCAGGCGCTTTTCGTGGCGTTCGACGCGATGCACGAGGCAAATTCGTATGAGTTGGGCCGCGCGGTGGCGATGCAGATGCAGGGTGAGGATTTATAGCTGCTCGGGCGTATTCGCCGGGTCGTGGCCCTTGACTTTGTGTGCCCGCTGTCGCATACGCCCGCAACCCGGAGGGATAATCTTGCCGGGTTCGTTGTTCATGACACCCTTGACGGGTGCGCCGTTCGAGGTGGCCATCGGGCCGGAAACACCTGCAAGGGCAGGGACCACAGAGCGCGGAAGAAAAAGGAAGAGCCCATGTTTGCGGTCCTCAAGACCGGTGGCAAGCAGTACAAGGTGCAGTCGGGTGACATGCTCCGTGTCGAAAAGCTTGCAGCGGATGCCGGTGAGACAGTTCAATTCAACGAAGTTCTGATGCTAGGCGGTGACGCGCCGGTGATCGGTGCGCCGCTTGTCGACGGTGCTGCCGTTCAGGCCGAGGTTGTCGATCAGGTCAAGGGTGACAAGGTCATCCACTTCGTCAAGCGCCGCCGTAAGCACGGCTCGCAGCGCACCAAGGGGCATCGTCAGCAGCTGACCCTGCTGCGCGTGACCGAGATCCTCGCCAAGGGTGGCGACAGGTCGGGCGTCAAGGCCGCCATCGGTGCGGGGTCCGTCGGGGCCGTGGCCGTGGCCGCCACCGAGACGAAGGCACCCGCCAAGAAAGCAGCGCCCAAAAAGGCGGAGGCCCCCAAGGCCGCTGCCGGTGGAGATGATCTCAAGAAGCTGTCGGGCGTCGGCCCCGCGCTTGAGAAGAAGCTGCACGAGAACGGTGTCACGTCCTTCGCCCAGATCGCGGCATGGACGGAGGCCGATGTTGCTGATATGGACGAAAAACTGTCGTTCAAGGGCCGGATCGAGCGTGAAGGCTGGATCGCACAGGCCCAAGAGCTGACCAAAGGCTAAGGAGAGACCAAATGGCACATAAAAAAGCAGGCGGTTCATCCCGTAACGGTCGCGATTCTGCCGGTCGCCGCCTTGGCGTCAAGAAATACGGCGGCGAAGCCGTGATCCCTGGCAACATCATCGCGCGTCAGCGCGGTAACAAGTTCTGGCCCGGCCAGGGCGTGGGGCAGGGCAAGGATCACACCATCTTTGCCGTCGCCGAGGGTGCCGTGAAATTCCACAAGGGCATCAAGGGCCGCACTTTCATTTCGGTTCTGCCAGTGGCGGAGGCCGCGGAATAAGCCGTCCTTGACAGGTCAATGACATGAGGGGATCGGTGCCAGGTGCCGGTCCCCTTTTCCGTTTTCGGCCAGAGGGCGGTCAAGGATGGGTCACAATGCGGTGCGAAGAGGAGCGGACCATCTTTTGACGCAGCCAGGTGCCCCCATCTGGATGAGACCCAAGACGCGCCCGGAGCATGAGGAGGAGCGCATGAAACTGGAAACCATCGTCAACCAGCCGGTGATCGAGGCCGAGCGGTTCGATTTGCGGCCCTTGCGGGTGTCGGATGCGGGGCTGATCGCGCATAATGCTGGCGACGAGCGGGTAGCGCGGGCGACATCGTCGATCCCGCACCCCTTGCCGCCGGGCAGCACCGAGGCACTGATCGCCCGCGCGCAATCGGAGGACCGGGTCGAGGATATCTGGGCCATCGACGGCACCAAGTCGGGCCGCACCGAGGTGATGGGGCTTGTCAGCCTCGCCCGCGTCGATGTGGGCCGGTCGGAAATCTCCTATTGGGTGGCTCCGGCCTATTGGAATACAGGCGTCGCCTCGGCCGGGGTGGAGGCGGTTCTCGCCGCCAATCCGCACGAGGCGCAGGCGATTTTCGCCAGCGTCTTTCAGGACAATGCGGCCTCGGCCCGGGTCTTGACCAATTGCGGCTTTCAGTATCTTGGGGATGCCGAGAGCTATTCCGTGGCCCGTGGTGCGAATGTGCCCACATGGACCTATAGCAAGAAGATGACATGAGGCCCGCCCGGGGCGTGGGCTTTGCGTAAGGACGACACATGAAATTTCTCGATCTCGCAAAGGTTTATATCCGCTCCGGTTCGGGCGGTGCGGGCTGTGTCAGCTTCCGGCGCGAAAAGTTCATCGAATATGGCGGCCCTGACGGCGGCGATGGCGGGCATGGCGGCTCGGTCTGGGCCGAGGCGGTGGACGGCCTCAATACGCTGATCGACTTTCGCTACCAGCAGCATTTCTTTGCCCAGAACGGTCAGCACGGCATGGGCCGTCAGCGCACGGGCCATACCGGCGAGGATATCGTGCTGCGGGTGCCGGTGGGAACCGAGATCCTCGACGAGGACGAGGAGACGGTGATCGCCGACATGACCGAGATCGGCCAGCGGGTGCAACTGGCCAAGGGCGGCAATGGCGGCTGGGGCAATGTGCGCTTCAAGACCTCGACCAACCAGGCCCCGCGCCGGGCGAACCCGGGTCAAGAGGGCATTGAGCGCACGATCTGGCTGCGGCTCAAGCTGATTGCCGATGTGGGGTTGTTGGGGCTACCCAATGCGGGCAAGTCCACGTTTCTGGCCGCCACCTCCAATGCGCGACCGAAGATCGCGGATTATCCATTCACCACGCTGCACCCCAATCTGGGCGTTGTCGGCGTGGACAATGTGGAATTCGTCGTGGCCGATATTCCCGGTCTGATCGACGGCGCGTCCGAGGGGCGGGGCCTGGGCGATCTTTTCCTTGGACATGTCGAGCGTTGCGCCGTGCTCTTGCATCTGGTGGATGGCAGTTCGGGCGATCTCGTGGCCGATTATCAGACCATCATCAATGAGTTGAAGGCCTATGGCGACGGGCTGGCGCACAAGCCACGCCTGACCGTGCTCAACAAGATCGACACGCTGGACGAAGAGGAACGTGCGTTCCTGCGAGACGAATTGGAGGCGGCCTGCGGCACGCCGGTGATGTTGATGTCGGGGGTGTCCGGCGAGGGTGTCACGGACGTGCTGCGCGCGCTGCGTGAGCGGATCGACGCGAACCGGCTGCGGCACAGATCGGTAGAGGACGACGACGCGCCGTGGCAACCGTAAGAGACGCGAAACGGCTGGTGATCAAGATCGGTTCGGCGCTGCTGGTGGACCGGGCCACCGGCGCGTTGCGCGCCGAATGGCTGGCGTCACTGGCCGAGGATGTGGCGCTGTTGCGGGCGCGCGGGACGGATGTGATCCTTGTGTCATCGGGCTCCATCGCGCTCGGGCGCGGGGTGCTGGGACTGCCTGCGACGGATCTAACCCTGGAGCAGAGCCAAGCCGCCGCCGCCGTGGGGCAGATCCGGCTTGCCGGGGCCTATGACGCCGCGCTTGCCCGGCACGGGCTGACCTCGGCGCAGGTACTGGTCACGCTGGAGGACAGCGCCGACCGCCGCCGCTATCTCAATTCCCGCGCCACGCTGGAGCAGTTGTTGCGCCTTGGCGCGGTGCCGATTGTCAATGAGAACGACACCGTTGCCACGGATGAAATCCGCTACGGTGACAATGACCGGATGGCAGCACAGGTGGCGGTCACGGCGGGGGCGGATCAGCTGATCCTGCTGTCGGATGTCGACGGGTTCTATTCCGCCAACCCGATGCAGGATGCAGGCGCGCGCCGGTTCGATGTGATCGAGGCGATCACCCCCGAAATCGAGGCGATGGCGGGCGATGCCGGATCGGGCCTGAGCAAGGGCGGGATGAAGACCAAGCTGATGGCCGCCAAGACCGCCACGGCGGGCGGCTGCGACATGGCGATCACCCAAGGGGCGGTGCTGCACCCGGTGCGCGCGCTGGAAGAAGGGGCGGCGGCGACGTGGTTTCTAGCGCAGGGCGATCCGCAGCAAAAGCGCAAGGCGTGGATCGCGGCGATGAAGCCGAAGGGGCGGATCACCGTTGACGCGGGCGCGGCGGGGGCATTGGCCAAGGGCAGCAGCCTCTTGCCCGCCGGAGTGGCGCAGGTGTCAGGCCGGTTTGGCCGAGGCGATCCGGTCGAGGTGGCCAATGAGGCGGGCCGCGTGCTGGGGCAGGGGCTCACGCGTTATGACGCGGGTGATGCCGACCGGATCAAGCATTTGCGTTCCGATCAGATCGAGGATGTGCTGGGCTATCCGGCGCGCGGGCCTTTGATCCATCGCGACGATATGGCAATCTGAGACGTGTTTTTGAGGGTGAGACCATGAAGGACCAGACCGATATTGCCGCGCTGATGGCCGAGATCGGCGCGCGAGCGCGCGCGGCGGCGGTGGAACTGGCGGTGGCCGATCCCGCCACCAAGCGCCATGCGCTCGAGGCCGCCGCCGATGCGGTCTGGCAGGGGCGTGATGCGATTCTGAGTGCCAATGCCGAGGATCTGGCGCTTGGCCGCGACAAGGGGCTGTCTGCGGCGATGATGGACCGGTTGGCGCTCGATGGGGAGCGCATCAAGGGCATGGTCGCGGGGCTGCGCGCGGTTGCGGCGCAGGACGATCCGGTAGGCGAGGTTCTGGCGGAATGGGATCAGCCGTCTGGCATTCATATCCGCCGCGTGCGCACCCCCCTTGGTGTGATCGGTGTGATCTACGAGAGCCGCCCCAACGTGACGGCGGATGCGGGCGCGCTCTGCCTGAAATCCGGCAATGCGGTGATCCTGCGTGGTGGCTCCGAGAGTTTTCATTCGTCGGGCGCGATCCATGCCTGTCTGGTCGAGGGGCTGCGCGCCGCCGGACTGCCCGAGGATGCCATTCAGCGCGTGCCCACCCGTGACCGCGCGGCGGTGCAGGAAATGCTGACCATGACCGATACCATCGACGTGATCGTGCCGCGCGGCGGCAAGGGGCTGGTCGGTCTCGTGCAGCGCGAGGCGCGGGTGCCGGTTTTCGCCCATCTCGAAGGGATCGTGCATATCTACCTCGACGCCGGGGCCGATCCAGAGAAAGCCCTGCGCGTGGTGCTCAACGCCAAGACCCGGCGCACAGGGATTTGCGGTGCCGCCGAATGCCTGCTGATCCACCGCGACGTGGTGGGGACCATCGGGCAGGGCGTGATCCGTGCGCTGATCGACGCGGGCGTCGAGGTGCGCGCCGATGAGGTGCTGTTGGGCATCGACGGCACCGTGCCCGCGGGCCCCGAGGATTGGGGGCGCGAGTATCTTGACAGTATCATCGCGGCGAAGGTGGTGGACAGTATCGACGACGCGATAGCGCATATCCGGCGTTATGGCTCCAACCACACCGATTGCATCGTGACCGAGGATGATGCGGCGGCGGCGGCGTTCTTTGCCCGGCTCGACAGCGCGATCCTGATGCGCAATGCCTCGACGCAGTTCGCCGATGGGGGCGAGTTCGGGATGGGGGCCGAGATCGGCATCGCCACTGGCAAGATGCACGCGCGCGGCCCGGTGGGTGCGGCGCAGCTGACAAGTTTCAAATATCTCGTCGAGGGTGACGGTGCGACGCGGGCCTAAACCGAGACGGTGAACGCCCCGTCGGTCAGCCTGTGGTCAAGCGTCAGGCCTTGCACGGCAAGACAATAATGCAGCATGTTGAATTGCGCAGTGCGGGGGTCCGGTGCGGGTAGCGCCTTGCCGCTCTTCACACCTTCCCAAAGTGCGAGATCCGGGGTGAGAGTGTCGCCGAGGGCAGAGACCTCGATGCGCGGGTGCGCGCCTGTCGCCCGAAGTTGCCCGCCGCGCGGCAAGGCCCGCTCCACACCCAGACAGAGCAGCACGATGATCTGCG
Source organism: Roseovarius tolerans (assembly GCF_900109855.1). GTDB lineage: Bacteria > Pseudomonadota > Alphaproteobacteria > Rhodobacterales > Rhodobacteraceae > Roseovarius > Roseovarius tolerans. The sequence goes on from NZ_FOBO01000030.1 coordinate 8,557, forward strand.
CATGAAGACGGGAGAGAGGGCCTGTGACCTGCCAGTCCAGTGCCATTCTGGGCCGGTTGGCATAATAGGCCGCGAGGGTGCCGTGCAGATTTTGTGCGTCCAGCATTTCCCCCGGCTCCGCGCGACCAAAGGCAAGGCGTGACAGGTCGAGCGTGGCCACGGCACCCCGCAGGCTGTCCTGGATGAGTGTTAGTTCCGCGCTCTTGCCGAGGCCGGAAAGCGAGAGCAGTTCAAGACCATTTGCAATCGCGCCAAGAGGGCTTGCCAGATCGTGGCAGATGCGCGAGCCTATCAGCGCGGAGAGCGCGGGATCATCCTGCACCATGAGGCTGGGCTTTCGCGTCAGGGGGTGGCATGAGCGATATGAATTCGATCCTCGAGCCGGGGATGCTGGTCGAACACCCCGGTCGCCCGGATTGGGGCGTGGGACAGGTGCAATCGAATATCGGCGGGCGCATCACGGTCAACTTTCGTGAAGAGGGCAAGGTTGTGATCGACGGATCACGAGTGGAACTTCTTCCCGTTCTTGATCCCTGATCAAGGTTATCAAATCGTTAACATCCGCCAAGCCCGCCTGCGCGGGCGACGTTGCACTTTGTCGTGAGCTTGCCTAGAACCGCGGCAGAGTGCAGAGACGAGGCCGATGACTGCCAACGCCCCCCAATTCCGTGTCAAACTCGCTGAGACCGAAGACGACGTGCGCGCCGCGCAGCGGCTGCGCTACGAGGTTTTCGTGGCGGAACTGGGCAGCGACGGGCCGATGGTCGATCACGATGCGCGGCTGGAGCAGGACCGGTTCGACGCCTATTTCGACCACCTGCTGCTGATCGACACGGCGCAGGCAGATGCCGTGGTGGGGGTCTACCGGCTGTTGCGCACCGATCAGGCCGCGCGCGCGGGGCAGTTCTATTCCGAGGACGAATATAATCTGGGCGCGTTGCGGCAGAGCGGGCGGCGTTTGCTGGAACTGGGGCGGTCCTGCCTGGCCAAGCCCTATCGCGGCGGGCCGGGCATGTATCATCTCTGGCAGGGTCTGGCCGAATATATCGAGGTCCACGGCGTCGATATCCTGTTTGGCGTGGCGAGCTTTCACGGCACCGACCCGGAACCGTTGGCGCAGCCTCTGGCGCTCTTGCATCACCGTCATCTGGCACCGCCCGAGTTGCGGGTGCGCGCCCGGCCCGACCATTTTCAGCGCATGGATCTGATCGCGGAAGAGGCGCTCGACCGGCGCACGGCGATGTTGCAGGTTCCGCCCTTGATCAAGGCCTATCTGCGGCTTGGTGGTCATGTCGGCGAGGGAGCCTATGTCGATCACGCCTTCAACACCACCGATGTCTGCCTGATCATGGACACCGCGCGGCTGAGCCCGACACAACGTGCGATCTATTCAAAGGGGGCTGCACGGTGAGTGTGACATGGCGGTCGGGTGAGCCACCGCCCGAGGTGTCGCGCGGGGCAGGGCACTGGCCGAGGGTGGGGTTGCGGGGGTCGCTTCTGGTGCTGTTGCTGTTTGCCGGTGTCTTGGCGACCCTACCGCTGCGGCTGATCGAGCGACCGCTCTATGGCCTGCATCGCCCGTGGTCGCCGACGATCACCAAATGGGTGAGCCGCTGCGTTTTCGCGATCCTTGGCATGGCGCATCGCATCGAGGGACAGCCGATGACCGGCCCCGGCGCGGTGGTCTGCAACCACGTCTCCTGGCTCGACATCTTTGCGCTCAACGCGCGCAAGCGGGTGTATTTCGTCTCCAAATCTGAGGTCGCGGGCTGGCCCGGTATCGGCGCTTTGGCGCGGCTCACCGGCACGGTCTTCATCAAGCGTGATCGGCGCGAGGCGCGGGCGCAGACCGCGATCTTTGCCGAGAGGCTGGGGCTCGGGCATCGCCTGCTGTTCTTTCCCGAGGGCAGTTCAACCGACGGTATGCGCGTTCTACCTTTTAAATCAACACTTTTTGAGGCGTTCTTCAATTTGGATCAGACACGGCCGATGCAGGTGCAGCCGGTGACATTGATCTACCATGCGCCGTCTGATCAGGATCGCCGGTTCTATGGTTGGTGGGGTGACATGAGCTTTGGCGGGCATCTGATGCAGGTGCTTGGCGCACCAAGGCAGGGCGGCGTGACGCTGCTCTACCACGCGCCGCTGCGGGTGGCGGAGTTCACGGATCGCAAGGCGCTTGCATCGGCGGCGGAGGCTGCTGTGCGATCGGGCATGCCGCAGGACCGCCGCGGGGTTTGATGGTCTATTTGATCAGTTGCATGATCGCGCGGAACTGCGCGTGTTCGGCGGTGCCCAGCCATTCGAAGAGGACCATTTCCGTCGTCACGATCTCGGCTCCATGCGCGGCCATGCGGGAAAGTGCTGCGTCGCGGTTGGCGGGCGTGCGCGAGCCTGTTGCATCTGCCGCTACCGCTACGCGATGACCCCGGTCCAGCAGGCCCAGAACCGTTTGCAATACGCAGACATGCGCCTCGCAGCCTGCGACGATCAGGGTCGCGTTCCCTGACAGGTCTTCGGTCACTGCGCTGTTGCGACAGGCGTCGAAACTCATCTTTGAGAGCACGGTTTCGCCCTGTTCCGGGGCGAGATTGGCGACGGTGCCGCCCAGTTTTTCGGCGTTCTGTTCGGTGTAGCTGCGCGGCAGGTCGAGGATGCGTGCGGCCGAGAGCAGCTTTGCCGCCTGCGTGGTCACCGTGTCTCCGTCATGGATTGCGGGCATCAAACGTGCCTGAAAGTCGATGAGCAGAAGGTGGGAGGTGGACGCATCCAGGGTGGGCATAAAGTGTCTCTTCAGCTTGGGTTTGACATCGGATGGCTGTGGCCGGGGTGTGGGCCAGAGTGTGTGCAATCCGGGCAGGTTGCAAGTGCTGTCCGGCGCGGCAGTTTGGCCAGATTGCAACCTGTGGCGTTGATCGCCGTCTTCGACCGTTCAAGGCGCGGCGCGTTGCAGCATCCCGAAAAGGTCGCGCGGATCGTCGGGGTCGGCCAACAGGTCGAGATCCATGTAATACTCGGTGCCGCCGATATGGTCGCGGATATAGCGCAGGGCGCTGAAATCCTCGATGGCAAAGCCGACGCTGTCGAAGAGCGTGATCTGTTCGGCCGAGGTGCGCCCCGGGGCCTCGCCCGAGAGGACCTGCCACATCTCGGTCACCGGATGGTCAGGGGCAAGCTGCTGGATCTCGCCCTCGATGCGGGTCTGTTCGGGATATTCGACAAAGATCGTGGAGCGCTGCAGAACCCCCGCCGCCAGTTCAGTCTTGCCCGGGCAGTCGCCGCCGATGGCGTTGATATGCACGCCGCTGCCCACCATGTTGTCGGTGAGGATCGTGGCATATTGTTTATCGGCTGTGCAGGTTGTGATGATCTGCGCGCCCTCCATCGCGGCTTCGGGTGTGCGGCAGGCGACCACCTCCAGCCCCATGCCGGTCAGGTTGCGCGCGGCCTTCTCAGTGGCTGCGGGGTCGATGTCATAGAGCCGCACCGATTTCAGCCCCACCAGCGCCTTCATCGCGAGGCTCTGGAATTCCGACTGCGCGCCCGCGCCGATCATCGCCATCGTGTCGGCCCCCTTGGGGGCCAGATGTTTTGCCACCATCGCCGAGGTGGCCGCCGTGCGCAGGGCGGTGAGCACGGTCATCTCCGACAGAAGCACCGGGTAGCCATTGCCGACATTGGCCAGCAGCCCGAAGGCAGTGACGGTCTGCAAGCCGGCCTTGGTGTTCTTGGGATGGCCGTTCACGTATTTGAAGCCGTAAACTTCACCATCCGAAGTGGGCATCAATTCGATCACGCCCTCGTCGGAATGCGAGGCGATGCGGGGGGTCTTGTCGAACAGGTTCCAGCGGCGGAAATCGGCCTCGATATAGTCTGCGAGGCCCGCAAGCATTGGCTCGATCCCAATGTGATGGACGAGTTTCATCATGTTGTCGACGGAGACGAAAGGCACGAGCGCCTTGTCGGAGGGGGCGAGTGTCATGGGGGTCTCCTCAGCTATAGGCCATGGTGGGGCGGTCGAAGACGCGGCGGCCAAGGGCCGAGGCCGCGAGATCGACCATCACCTGCGCCGTGCGGCCGCGATCATCGAGAAAGGGGTTCAACTCCACGAGGTCGAGCGAGGTCATCAGCCCGCTGTCACAGATCATCTCCATCACCAGATGCGCCTCGCGGATCGTGGCCCCGCCCGGCACGGTGGTGCCGACAGCAGGGGCGAAGGAGGGGTCGAGGAAATCCACGTCGAGCGAGACATGCAGCGCGCCGCCTTGTGCGGCGACATGATCGAGGAAAGCCCCGAGCGGGCGCGAGATGCCCTGCTCGTCGATCACCCGCATGTCGTGATAGCGGATCTGCGTGGCCTGCAGCGCCTCGCGTTCGGCGGCATCGACCGAGCGCAGGCCGAGAATGCAGATGTTCTCCTCGGGCACCGGATGGGCCACGGGCGGAAACCCGTGAAAGCCCGCGCGCCCTGTGACATAGCCGAGCGGCGTGCCGTGCAGGTTGCCCGAGGCGGTGGTCTGCGGCGTGTGGAAATCGCTATGGGCGTCGAGCCAGAGGACGAATTGCGGGCGGCCCGTGGCGGCGGCGTGATTGGCCGCACCCGCGACCGAGCCGAGCGACAGGCTGTGATCGCCGCCCAGAAACACCGGCAAGCCTGTGGCGAGCGCGTCCTGAGCCGCCTCGGCCAGGGTCGCGGTCCAGCCGGCGGTCTGCTCGGGCGCGTAGACATGTGGCGGCAGGGCCGGATCGGGCGTGGCGGGCTGCGGTGTCAGATTGCCGGTGTCCGAGACGCGGTGGCCGAGATCCATCAGCGCCTCGGCGAGACCGGCGGTGCGATAGGCGTCGGGGCCCATCAGGCAGCCGCGTCGATCCTTGCCGCTATCTACCGGGGCACCGATCAGGATGATGTCTTGCGGGGTCATGGGAACCTCTGCTGATTTGCGTGTCGCGCTGAGGGTGCTGCCGAAACGGGTTGATTTGAAGCGGCTGTTTTGCACTAATCGGGGTGTATTTGTACGATATGGAATGAAAGACTTGCGAAATGGATGATACCGACCGGCGGCTTATCTCGATGCTGCGCCACGATGCACGCGCCTCGCTGTCGGATCTGGCGATCGGTCTGGGAGTGTCGCGCACCACGGTGCGGGCGCGCATTGAGCGGCTGCGCACGAGTGGCGAGATCGTGGGGTTCACGGTGGTGCTGCGCGGCGATACGGCGCGCGATCCGGTGCGCGGATTGATGATGCTGGGGATCGAGGGGCGCGGCACAGAGCGGGTGATCCGTCAGCTCAACGGGCTGAGTGCCGTGCGCGCGACGCATACGACCAATGGCCGGTGGGACGTGATCGTCGAGATCGGCACCGAGACGCTGGAAGAGCTTGACCGCGTGCTGGCGCAGATCCGGCGTTTCGACGGGATCGCGAGTTCGGAGACGAGCCTTTTGCTGAATACCTGGAAGTCGGGGGGGTAGGTGGGGTTTGGTTGGCCTGGAGCGGACCTCTGATTGAAGCACCCTGCGCGAAACGCGGCCGAAGGCCGCCGCGCATCACCGTGCCGCCCCCCGGCGCGGCGATTTGGCTGCAACCTGTTCTGCGCTCAGATGTTTTTCTGGTTTGGTCAAGATAAAGCACTGCCAAACTGACGTTGGATCGTCACATCGCGGCACGACGATGCGCGGCTCGCTGCAACGTTCGCCCAAGGCCAGCACCAGACCCGTTCGGGCCGAGCAAACCTGTCTCAGCGTGCCCGCAATGCCATCAGCCAGAACGCTGCGAGGCCGAGCGACACCACCATGTTCCAGCTGGCCATCGACAGGCCGAGCATCTCCCATGGCACCTCGTCGCAGCGCACGAGCGGGGCGGCCATGATCTGGTTGAACAGCTCATCGGTGCTGAGCCCCGCCGCCCCTGTCGAGGAGCATTCAGAGGGTCCTTCCCACCAGCCGCGCTCGACCCCGGTGTGATACCCGCCTAAGGTCGCCGTGGCAAGTGCGGCCAGCAGCCCGCCGAATGCCATCAGGCGGGGCAGGGCGACGAGCGCCACCGCCCCGAGCGCAATCGCGATCACATGCGGCCAGCGTTGCCACAGGCAGAGCTTGCACGGGGCCATGCCGCCGATATGCTGAAAGGCGAGCGCGCCCAGCATCAGCGCGGCGGAACCGCTGGCCGCGATCAGGATCAACTGGCGTTGGCTGAGGGACATTAGAGGAACCTTGTCGCATAAAAGCCGCCGAACAGCAGCAGCACGAAGAGTACGGTCATCAGTCCGAGGCGGCGCTCGATGAAGTCGCGCACGGGTGTGCCGAATTTCCACAGCAGGGCGGCGACGAGAAAGAAGCGGATGCCGCGTGCCAGGATCGAGGTGGCGATGAAGGTCCCGAGTGGCATCGCCGTCCAGCCTGACATGATGGTGATCACCTTGTAGGGGAAGGGCGTCACCCCGGCCGTCAGTACTGCCCAGAATCCGAAATCGTTGAACCGAGTGCTGAACGCAACCATCGCGTCGCCCTTGCCCAGTGCGGCGAGGATCGGCTGGCCAATCTCCTGATAGGCGAAGGCGCCGATGGCATAACCAAGCATGCCGCCCAGTACCGAGGAAACGAGTGCGATGCCCGCGATCAGCCAGGCGCGTGAAGGCCGGGCGAGGATCATCGGGATCATCAGCACATCGGGCGGGATCGGAAAGACAGAGCTTTCGATGAAGCTGACACAGGCCAGCACCCAGAGCGCGTGGCGATGTTCGGCCATGCGCAGGGTCCTGTCATATAGCGATCTGATCATGTGGCCTGTCCTGAGCGGGTTTTCTGCGAAACAGCATGGGTGGCCCGCGGGGTCAAGTCTTGTGCAGAAAGCGACTTAAATCACCGGGGCCTCTGGACGAAGCCTCTGCGCTCGGCTAAGCACTGCGCCGGGCCCAAGTGGCGGAATGGTAGACGCAGGGGATTCAAAATCCCCCGCCGCAAGGCGTGTGGGTTCGAATCCCACCTTGGGCACCAATGACTTAGCGGATTTCGGATTTCCGCGACCCCACTCGAAACCACACCCCGAAACCACTTTCACGTTCTGTTTCCGTTCTGTTCTGAGGGCTGGAATCGGCCCGTAAGGCGGTCGCGCTCGGGCACGGAAAGGCGAGAGCGGCGAGTTACTGAATCGTGCAGATCGTCGAATCGCTCAATGTGCGTCGTCAGATAATTTGGGACATCAGAGCGTGCTTTCGTTTGGAGGCTCTGGCTCATCCTTGATTAAGTTTATCCGGCGGGATTGGCTGGCTGCGCGCCCGACACGGGCTTTCGATCGACAATCTGGTTGCGGCGCAGGTTGTGACCGCCGAAGGCAAACTGGTGCGTGCAAGCGCCGATGAGAATCCCGATCTGCTGTGGGCGCTCAAGGGTGGGGGCGGCAACTTCGGCGTCGTTGTCCAGTTCGAGTTCGCGCTGCATCCGGTCGGCCCGGAGGTCATGTTCGCGGCCCCGATCTATGCCCTCGACGACGGCCCCGGCCCGATCCGGGCGTGGCGCGACTTTCTGGCGGAACACTCAGATCGGGTCGGATCAATCTGCGAATTCTCAACAGCCGCAGAGGGCGAGGATTTCCCTGAGGAGCATTGGGGTAAACGGGTATTCACCCTGGCTTGTGTTTACAACGGGGATGCCGCCGAGGGTGAGGCACTGTTGCAGCCCTTGCGCGAACTTGGAGCAATGGTCACTGATTTTTCGGGCCGCATGAATTACTGCGACGTTCAGCAGCTGTTTGATACGCTCATGCCTTCGGGCGCATTTCGCTGTTACTGGAAGGCGCGATACCTCAGCGAATTGTCTGATGAGATGATCGATCTGGCAATCCAGACTGCTGCTTCGGCCCCTTCGGACAACTCGCTTTCGTCGCTGTGGAACTTTGGCGGCGCAACAGCCAAGGTTCCGGCAGATGCAACCGCCTTTGGCGACCGGTCGATGGGCTGGATGTATTCGCTGGATGGTGTCTGGTCAGATGCAGTGGATGACGATGCCAATATCGCCTGGTCGAGGCAGGGCTGGACCGCATCCGAGCCATTTGGACATCATGGCCGTGCCTATCTGAATTTCCCGGGTCACGGCGAAGACGGCGATGCTTTGACCCGAGCGAGTTTCGGTGAAAACTACAAAAAATTGGTCGAGATCAAGACCAAGTATGATCCTCATAACCGGTTCCAATTCAACCAGAACATCCAGCCGGAGGCATGAGATGGCGATACGATCACCGCTTCCACAGGCCGGGTCCGGCGAGATCTTCCTGACCGAAGGCGGCTCGGAGACCGAGATGATGTATCGCCATGGGTTCGAGTTGCCCGAGTTCGCGATGTTCACGCTTTTGGAAAACCGCAGGGCGGTCCCAATCATGCGTGAAAGGCTTATCCCCTTCGTTCCGGCGGCACAGGATGTTGTGCCACCGGGCTTGCAAATCTGTGATGTTCGCTTATTGTTCCGCTCATGCCAGCCAGATGGAAAAACGATAGACCTATGTCCCGCCAAGCGTTCGACGCGCTTTTTTTCGATGAGGAAGCGTGTTCGGAGTATCTGGCAGAACGACGCTGGCCGGACGGCTTCGTCTGCCCCTCTTGTGGCACCTGCAAGGGTTGGCCTCTCAAGCGAAATCGGGCGACCTGGGAATGTGCTGGCTGCGGGCGACAGACATCCGTGACGGCTGGCACGGTGATGCACAGCAGCCACCTGCCATTGCGGACGTGGTTTCTCGCCG
>NZ_FOBO01000035.1 GCF_900109855.1 Roseovarius tolerans
CCATCGTACATATCCAATCATCGCTGCGACGTCACCTTCTACGGCGATGCATCATACTGCGCAAACATCAAACCCAAAATCTTTGCGACAGAACCTTTAATAGTTTGTACGCGGCAGATTAAATCCAAATACCCAAGTTGGATGGCCACACGGGCAAATAATGGATCCAGCTCCGCTGCAATGTTTTCAGCCAACCCGTGCGGTTCCATTGTTGATGAAAAATCAATGTCACCTGTCTGTCGGATACTGTTAAATGCGAGAGCCATTGCGGCACCACCCTTGAGGATCAACGTGTCCTTCAAGTTGGGAGCTAAGCCTATTGCTGCGAGTACGATCTCAGCGACCTGTCTGTCCCGATGTTGCGTTGGGTCTGCGCGTACTGCATCAACCCATGCTCTGACATCGACATCAACAATACCGTAATCGATGGCTTCGTCAGGGTCAGACATTTATGGAAATCATCCACTTCTCAGAAAATACAGGAGCATACTCTGCATCCGGGTCGAGTTTGCGCGATCCACCCCTTTGGGCATACTGCTCCCAGTTGTGGATGGTGGGGTGATCTATGTCCATGACTTCCGTAAGAATGTAGCCAGCACGAACCTTGGCGATTTTGCTATCAAGCTGATCTACTGCCTTGATAATTTCTTCCACCCACGGCTCTGCCTCGTTCTCCCAGACATCTAAGACATGACGTATGCCGCCGCATAAGCCCGGTTCGGTCAACATATCCGCAAAGGTTTGGCCGATGGAGGTAATACGGGTTTGTTCATCGCTCACTGGGGAGGGCGTCCAGGGTTGGCTTGAGACATGAACAATTACCGAACGGCGGCGGATTGCCTCATTGAATCCTGGTCGATTCAGAACTGGTCTTTCGATATCTTCGACATCTGGTAGGTCTTCACGCACTCTCGCATTCCGAAGAGTGTTCCAAATGCTGCGTTTTGGGGTGGTCATATGGAGCGCTTGAGGGTTGCGATCTGTCAGGCCATATTTTTGCATGGCCGACAGATGAGATACGTAAGAGAATGGATCAGCAATGCATGCCACTTCTTCAGCAGTACCGGCCCGTGTAGCCTGGGTTACGCGCCATACATTGGAGCGAAAATCGGAATCAGCTGTGAGAACACGTTTGGTTTCGAGGCGTTTGATAGCGTTCTTTGCGCGTGTTTGGTCCCAACCTTGCGGCATTCGTTTGAGGGGTTCTTCGCCCCAGACCTTTGCAGTAAAAAGCCCATGCCCCAATATGAAAAAATCATAATACGTGATGATTGGGTGATCACGATGCAGCAGTGCTTTTTCTAAGCCTTCGGTAAAGTTCATGCCAGTGCGATATCCATATGTCCTAAGGACATATGGATATCGCACTGAGAGGTGTCAAGGGGAGTGCGAGAAAATCTAGACTCCAATTGACCTCTGCCATCCAATACCCTATGTCCTCAGGACATAGGGTATTGGATGGCTCACTTACTTTCCAGCGCTCGAATTTATCGATGGAACATAAAAAGTTGCTGGGGCTCAACCCAATATCCCCGCCGCCTCTTAACTGTTTCAAGCGCGATTAGTGCCCCGATCGCCTGATCCTCGCTATCAAACCAATCCATCCGGACCTGCCCGCCCTGCCCGATGCGACCCCATTCCCGAAGAAGCGTCCATTCACCAAACAGGTTTGGCATGACGGACATCCGGTAAAACCGGGCGACATTGTTAGTAGGCTGGCGCTTTTCGAGATAGGTCTGCATGGCTCAGAGATGATACTTGCGCGCGATTTCGAGGGCTTCGGCCTGTTCGGTGCCAATGTATTCTTTGGTGCTTTCAATGCTGGCATGGCCGAGCAAGAGCTGGGCCGCGCGAAGGTTGCCGGTCTGCTGATAGATGTGAGTTGGGAAGGTCCGGCGCAGCGAATGCAGCCCGTAGAGACTGGGATCGAGGCGGGCCTTTTCCAGCCAGGATTTGAACAACCGCCAGAGCTGGCTTTCGCTGAGATGGGTGTGCGACCACCTTGCCCCCTGCCCCGTGAACAACCATGCATGCATCTGCTTTTCAGAGGCAGCGAGGTAGGTGCGCAGGCTTTCGCGCGTCCCCGACGACAGCCGCGCTTGGACCGGGCGCGCATTGCGGCTTTCCGTTTTCTTCTGGCGGATCTCGACGATCTCGCGGACTCCTGCCGGGGTTGCCACGTCCGAGACCCGCAGCCGCACAAGATCAGAGCCCCTAAAGCTCGTATCAAGGGCCGTGTTGAACAACGCCAGATCACGCAGCGCGCGATCTTGGCCTAGGATCATCCGGATCAGCGCAACCTGGTCGGGCGTCAGCGGTGGCTTTTTGCCCACGACACGGCCTTTGTTCCAGGTGGTCTCAGGTGCAGTCGGCATCTACAAATCCTTGCAAGCTTATTGCATAAATATATCCATAAACCATGCATGATGAAAGTAGCATATTGCGCGATGTGGCGTTTTACTCAATTTTTGTTGGATTTTGGCCTGCCTGTTCATGCGAGCTTTTATAATAAAGCTTGCATGACATGGGAAAGCGCGCGCCGGGAGCGATTCGGCCCAAAGGAGACATCCAATGCCGGATCGCGATGCTGCGGTCGCAGCCCGCATAGCCGACATTCGCCGCGTGCGCGAAACCAAAGGCCACTCGAATTCACACAATGCGGGACTTTGCTGCCGTTCCCCCCGGAGACCTCATTGGCTGTTTCGAGGAGCGACACAACGGTAGAGGCATTGATTGAAGATGGTTAGAGCAAACCTTCAAATGATTTTGTTTCAGCCTTGCCGGTCTCTTCCGTGTACGCCCAAAATAGTGTCGAAAAGGATTGCCAAAGGGTCTTGTCGGTTGCGATTGACTGATCGCTTCCTTTTGAAACTGCTTTGAGAGATTGCATGTTGATGGTAGCGTTTGAAGTTGTTGCCGCGAGTTTCATTTTAGCCTCATTGTGTTGCGATGAAACCAAGCTATCTGGCCGCGCCTACCAGCGCTTGAACGGAAGGTTATCGATGCGTAGCCATGTTATGAATTTTGCTTGCTGCGGGCTTGCCGGAACATGAATTTCAAGTTTGGAGACTTCAGCGTCGACACCGAGCAGCTAGAACTAAGGCAAGCCGATGAGTTCATCGCACTGCAACCTCAGGCCTTTTCGCTTCTAGTATTTCTCATCGAGAATGCAGACCGCGTCGTTTCAAAGGACGATATTATCGAAACTGTTTGGAAAGGCCGCATTGTCGGCGATGGCACCCTAAACGCGCGCATAAATGCATTGCGACGAGCCTTGAATGATGACGGTGTGTCGCAATCCGTAATTAAGACCTTTCCGCGTCAGGGTTTTCGGTTCGTCGCAAAACTTAGCGATGAAGTGATTGAACCGATACTTGCTGCATCGGTCGTTGCTGCCGCTTCTTCGCATGCGTCCATAGCTGTTTTGCCGTTCGTCAATATTGGCGCGGATCAAGAGCAGGAATATTTCGCTGATGGCCTTACCGAAGACCTGATTACGGACCTCAGTAAGATAAACGACTTGTTCGTCATCGCGCGAAATTCGTCGTTTTCGTATCGAAATTCACCCAAGAATGTCATGCAGATCGGGCAGGAGCTGAGTGTTGGCCACGTACTTGAAGGAAGCGTGCGCAAGGCAGGCAATCGCGTTCGCATCAACGCGCAATTGATTGATGCCAGCAATGGTGGCCACGTTTGGGCAGAAAGATATGACAGCGACCTTCAGGATATTTTTGCGCTTCAGGACGAAATCACGGAGAAGATCATCTCTGCCCTTCATGTCAATCTAAAGAAAATACCAAATAAAAATCGTAGCACGCATAGCGTGGAGGCCTTTGAGTTGAGCCTGAAGGGGCGCGCCAAATTTTTCATGTTCTCGCCTGAAACCAACCAAGAATGCATCTCACTTTATGATCAAGCACTTGCCATTGATCCAGAGTTTGCAGATGCGTGGGCCGGATTGGTTTTCCTCTATCAAAGCGGATGGTCTTTCGCCTGGCCTGGCTATGATGACGGTCTCAAGATCGCAGCTGACAAGGCCGAGCATGCAATTAATTTAGCCCCTATGTCGTCATTGGCCAACAGTCGCTATGGATGGGTTCAAACATTCCTGCGCAACCCCGAGGCTGCGATCAAGAGCTTCGAGACTGCATTGGAGATTGATCCAAATAATGCCGATACGTATTTCTGGTTTAGTGAGGCATTAAATTACGCCGGGCAGCCAGAGCGGGCGATTGAGATGGGACTGACCGGCCTGCAGTTTGATCCGATCGCTCCACCCAACGCTCTTCATCATATCGCACACGGCCACTTCTTATCGGGCGACCTTGTCGAAGCCGAAGAATACGAGTGGCGGGCCATTCGAATGGCGCCATCTTTCCCTCCAGCACGGATCGTGATGTCTGCGATACTCGTCGAAGCTGGCCGGGTTGAGGAAGCCAAGGAGCAAGTTGCAGATCTACTTGCCATTGATTCAGACTATACGTTTCAACGCTTTGACGAACGGTATCCTTATCATGACCAAGAACATCACAGACGTATGACGACCGCCATCAAGTTGGCAGGAATTAAGTAGCAGACATTCGTGCAACGCGCCGCATCTTGCACAATGGGCTCTTCGCGGCCATTAGTTCGGCTGCAGCATGTTGGCCGAACAGGTGCACCGCCGCCAGCAGACACGGCCCAAACCTGCCGTTCGTGGACAACGCAACGTATGACCGCTCCCAGCCGCTTTACAATTTTTCCTACGTGGCGCACAACCAATTCAGTTTTCGCACAACTGGCATCCTCCGCATGAGTTCAGCTTAATACAGGCAGGCATAAACAGCGTAAGGCCATGCTTTCTTAGCGATTCTAAAACCGTGCAGTGAACGTCAATCCAGTTTCGACCAGTAGTGTATCGCCGAATGCTGGTTGTCCAAGTCGAATATCTGCAACTAAGCTGCGATTGTTGTCCAAGTCATGAGAATAGGACGAATACACAAAACCGCGCGTTTCGTTTCGTGCCATCGTGCTATCGATTTCAAATGTTTCAAAACCGGGCAGATCACTTGTTCCAGCCAGCTTGACACGATCTGCAAGAAGGTCACCGTCAATACCGGCCGAGATTGACAGTGTGCCACTGTCAGACACAGAGCGCGACCCAGACACCGCAAGGGTGGACGTTGTACGGTTGACAGACAAACTGTCGTAAGTTGCGTTGAAGTCACCCCCGGCCTCGGAATAGGCGTCGCGCGCAAAATGCGATGTGACCAAAGACATGCTTGGTGTGATCAACCAATTTGAAGCATGGAAACCATATCCAAGTTCTGCTGATGCTGAAATGCTACCTATGCTAGTGTCTCCGACACTCTGCATCACAAGGTCCGAATTGAGACCGCGCGTGATCTGACCATTGCTCTTACTATACGAAAGCGAAAAATTGCCCTGAACGCCGGTGCGCTCAAGACTGTTTTGACTGTATTCAGCCCAGACTGCGATGCCGACGCCATTCATATCAACGGCGGTTGTATCGCCTGCGTTCCCTGCAACACTGAGCGTCCCGCCCAGCGTTGTGGATGCCGATATGCCACGCCCATAAGATAGTAAACCAATTGCATAGGCGTTACTTTCTGACGATAGCCCGTCAGTCTTGCCCAGCGTCGCAAATCTGCCACCAACTGCGATACATTCATTCATGAGGGTCGCCTGAGCGGGTCTGGAGTCTCGATCTGCGCCGAGCTTTTGAGTGATATAATCGTCAGAGGCTACCAACCCAATTGGGATGCCTTCTTGCATTTCTCGGCCCGCAAAACACGTCAGTGTTTGCGAGGAAGCTAATGCAATCTCAGTGTGATTGGCGAGATCGGGAAACGAACCCTGCAAATCGATAACGTCTTGCATTTGTGTCCGCCAGATGAATGCGCGTCGACTACCGTCATCGGTTTCCGCTTCTCCGACTACGATTGCACCATCAGCACTTACATTGTACGCGCGGCTAAAACCCGTACCGTCTGTCCGCATCGATCCCAAACCTTGCATTTCGGGGTTGGCTGATACACCGTCTTCGCCACCCTCGATCCAACGAAACGCTTGAACGTCGCCACCTTCAGTTGTCGATTCACCGACAACAACAGTCCCGTCTGCATTCACATCGCGTGCCCAGCTATAGCCGGCCGGATCGGTTGTCAGCGTCCCGAGACTTTGCATTTCAGGATTGGCTCCGCCCCCCTGCGTGCCGCCTTCCGTCCAGCGATAGGCAAAAAACTCAGTCACAGCTTCGCCGCTTGCGATCCCGACGACAACTGTACCATCAGTATTGACCGCTTCTGCTGTTGCAAAACCACTCCCATCAATCCGAAGTGTTCCCAAATCTTCCATTTGAGGGTTTCCGACCCCGCCGCCGGTACCGCCTTCTACCCAACGAAAGGCCCGCGGGAACGCATCTTCTCCAACGTTACCTACAACGACATTGCCTGCGGCGTTTACATCATTGGCGACACTTCTGCCGTCACCGCCGGAGAATACTCCTAGATCTTGCATCTCAGGATTGAGGCCGCCAAAGTCGCCGCCCTCGACCCAGCGAAATGCACGCCTTTCAGTCGCTGGTCCACCAGCGTAATAAGACCACCCCACAATGACGGTACCGTCGGCATTCACCGCTGCCGCATTCGCCTGAGAGGTATCGGCGGGATCACCTATTGATTCAGGTAGATCAAGAAGTGTACCCAGATCTTCGATGGTGCCGTTGGTCCAGCGCACTGCTCGTGCACGACCCAAGTCGTTCCGGGACTGACCGACAATTATTTCGGTTCCATTGGCTACGATGACAGCATCTCGTGCAGAGCTAATGCTTGTTCCGGCAGAAGTAGGATTTGTTGTCGTCAAGCCGTCAAGAACAGTGATGCCCGCGTCAGAT
The DNA here is from genome assembly GCF_900109855.1 of Roseovarius tolerans. GTDB lineage: Bacteria > Pseudomonadota > Alphaproteobacteria > Rhodobacterales > Rhodobacteraceae > Roseovarius > Roseovarius tolerans. Next base: position 6,896 of record NZ_FOBO01000035.1, read on the forward strand.
GTCCAATGAAAAGCAGCACGATCATTTGTGGGACCAATCGTGCCCACGACAACTGAACCATCCGGGCTAATCCCGAGTGCAACACTTCGGTCGCTGTCTGACGCACCGATATTACACATACCGTCAGCAAATGGTGTCGTATCAGCGGCTATCGGGCCGGTCGAGTTCGGCAAGCATTCCAAGGGTTCATTGGCTTGGGCGAATACGCCAGTGCCAAAGGACATAATGATCAGCAATGAACTGACAGATACAGAATTGAGGAGAGCTTTTTGCATAACCTTGGACACCTTGAATTACCTGATATTAGAGTTATAACCGAAAGTTGGTGACGGCCCGAATGGGCGGCATATCATGGCGTTGTTGAAGCGCCGCAATTCTCATTGAGAAAAGGATATGCCACATGACCAAGAATACAGTTATCGACTTCGCAAAACCAAGCGATTTTTCACCTGATCCGCTGACGGATCTTCTGCGAGCAGGTGCGCAGGAACTTCTGGCTACTGCGGTGCGCGCGGAGGTGTCCGAATTCATGGGCGGTCACGCGCACCTTTTGGACGACGAGGGCCGCCAGCGTTTGGTGCGCCACGGGTTTCTGCCGGAGCGCGAGGTTATGACCGGGATTGGCA
>NZ_FOBO01000029.1 GCF_900109855.1 Roseovarius tolerans
GCGCTCCGCAATATGGTCGACCCGGCTAAGGAAACGACCGCATTGAAAGTCATCTGTCTGATGTACATCGTTTCCAAAGAAACGAAGTCCATACAAGACAGTGAAGCTGACACTACATCATCGAACCGAAGTCCTAGTAGCGTTGATATACAGACGTTGATCCATCGACTGAACCAAACCGCCCACATATCTCTTCAGATACCAATTTTTCAAAGAGCGTCGAAGCAAAACCAACCGGAAGCGCCAAACTACCTAGCGCAACCCGCCAATCATACCTCAGATATTTTCTACCGCCTCACAATCCAGAGCATCTGCCCCGTCCCGTTCCGCGTCCCAACAACACCTCAGCGCCGCCGGTGAAGGGGCTTTTACGGTTACGCCCGAAGAGTCGCAAGAGGTTTTTTTCACAAAACTGCAATTTTCTTTGCTTCACCGTATATTTCTTTGGAAAGCCCGGTTTTCAAGCATCCGACATCAGGCACCTCTTGACCCTCCAGTGACTGGAATGCCTATTTAACAGGGAGACACGCAAGGAGACGTCATGTCCGCCGACACCACATTGAGAATCGAGGTTCAGGGAATGAGTTGCGCCGCCTGCGCAGGTCGGGCGGAGCGCGCGCTTGGTACCGTGCCCGGACTGCGCGATGTCTCGGTCAATTTTGCCAATGGTCAGGCAAGCATGGTGATGCAGAGGGCGCAGGCCGACGATGTGGTCGAGGCGCTCGAGGCCGCCAACTACCCGGCGCGCGAGGAAAACGTGACCCTGAACGTCTCCGGAATGAGTTGTGCCTCCTGTATCAACCGGGTCGAGGCCGCTCTCAAAGCCTTGCCCGCGGTGCTCGACGCCCACACCAATCTGGCCACTCAGACCGTTCAGGTGCGCTTTCTGCCAGGCGGCACCGATGCCCCACATCTGGCGCGCACGCTGACCGCGGCGGGCTATCCCGCCAAGCTGCGCGATGATGGAGCCGAGGATCAGGCCGCCCGGCGCGCTGCAGAGATCGACCATGCCCGAAGACAGGTCTGGATCGCGGGTCTTTTGACCCTGCCGGTCTTCGTTCTGGAAATGGGTAGCCATGTCATCCCGGGTCTGCATGGGCTGATCGCCGAGACCATTGGCATGGGCGCATCCTGGATGGTGCAATTCGTGCTGACCACGGCTGTTCTCATCTGGCCGGGGCGGCAATTCTATCGGTTGGGCGTGCCGGCGCTGCTCAAGGGCGCGCCGGACATGAACAGCCTCGTGGCCCTGGGCGCAAGCGCAGCCTGGGCCTATTCCACGGTCGCACTCCTTGCCCCCGCGCTTCTGCCCGAGGGCACCCGCGCGGTCTATTTCGAGGCGGCGGCGGTGATCGTCACGCTGATTCTGATGGGCAGATGGCTCGAGGCGCGTGCCAAGGGGCGCACCGGCGCGGCCATTCAGCGGCTGATCGGGTTGCAGCCCAAGACCGCCCGGGTCGAGCGCGACGGCGAGATACGTGATCTGGCGATCGAGGAGGTCACAGTCGGTGATCTTCTCCAACTGCGCCCCGGCGAACAGGTGGCGATCGACGGCGAAGTGACCGAGGGCACATCATATATCGACGAATCGATGATCACCGGAGAGCCCGCCCCGGTGGCCAAGAGCCCCGGCGACACGGTCGTGGGCGGCACGATCAACGGCGATGGCGCGCTCAGCTTTCGCGCCACCGCCGTGGGTCGAGACACGGTGCTGGCGCGAATCGTGGCCATGGTCGAAGAGGCGCAGGGCGCGAAACTGCCGGTACAGGCGCTGGCCGACCGGGTCGTCCGCGTCTTTGTTCCCGTCGTCATCGCCGTGGCGCTGGTGACGGTTGCGGTCTGGCTGATGGTCGGCCCTGCCCCGGCCCTCACCCATGCGCTGGTCGCAGGTGTCTCCGTGCTGATCATCGCCTGCCCCTGCGCCATGGGGCTGGCCACCCCCACCTCGATCATGGTGGGCACCGGGCGCGCCGCCGAGATCGGTGTGCTGTTTCGCAAGGGGGAAGCGCTGCAACGGCTCGACGAGGCGCGCGTCGTGGCCTTCGATAAGACCGGCACACTCACCCAAGGCAAGCCTGCCGTCACGCGGATCACGGTAAGCGCCGACTGGGATGAGGTCACGGTGCTGCGCCTCGCGGCCGCGGCACAGGGCAAATCCGAGCACCCAATCGCCCGCGCAATGGAGGATGCCGCCAAGCAGAAAGACCTGAGCCTGCCAACGGTGGAGAGCTTCCACGCCATCGCCGGTCACGGGATCGAGGCCGATGTCGAGGGGCACAGGTTGCTGATCGGCGCGGCCCGTCTGATGACGAGCGAGGGGATCGAAATCGGCGCGCTTGAGACCGCAGCGCAGGATCTGGCCGAGGAAGGGCAGACCGCGATTTACGTCGCTATCGACGGTCACCTTGCCGCCGTGCTGGGCATCGCCGACGCGGCCAAACCCTCAAGCCGGGCGGTGATCGAGGCGCTGCATGCGCGCGGCCTCAGGATCGCGATGATCACCGGCGACAGCACGGCCACGGCGCAGGCCATCGCGGATGAGCTTGGCATCGACCATGTCGAGGCCGAGGTGCTGCCCGAGGGCAAGGTCGATGCCGTGCGCCGCCTACAGGACCGCTTTGGCGCCACCGCCTTCGTCGGCGACGGGATCAATGACGCCCCTGCGCTGGCACAGTCCGATATCGGCATCGCCGTGGGCACCGGCACCGATGTCGCCATCGAATCGGCGGATGTGGTGCTGATGTCCGGCGATCTGGCGGGGGTGATCAACGCGCTCGACCTGTCGCACCGCACCCTGCGCAACATCCGGCAGAACCTGTTCTGGGCCTTCGCCTATAACGCGGCGCTCATTCCGGTGGCGGCGGGGCTGCTTTACCCGGCAACGGGGCTCTTGCTCTCGCCGATGCTGGCGGCGGGCGCGATGGCGCTCTCTTCGGTCTTCGTGCTGTCGAACGCGCTGCGCCTGCGCGGAGTGCGCCCTGCGATGGAGGCAAGTTCATGAACATCTCTGACGTGGCCCGCGACACCGGCCTGCCTCCCAAGACAATCCGCTATTACGAGGAGATCGGCCTGATCCGCCCGATGCGCGGCGACAACGGGTATCGCGTGTTCCGCGACAGCGACGTGCATAAACTCGCCTTTCTCGGCCGCGCCCGCACGCTTGGCTTTTCCATCGAGGATTGCCGCACGCTTCTGGCACTCTACGAGGATCAGGACCGCGCGAGCGCCGATGTAAAGCAGGTGGCGCAGGACCATCTGGACAAGATCGAGGACAAGATCGCACAGCTGCAATCCATGCAGGCCACGCTTAAGCATCTGGTCCGGGAATGCGCGGGCGACAACCGGCCCGATTGCCCGATCCTGAGTGATCTGGCCAAGGGCTGAGCCCCGGGATGTTTTAAGGCCAGAAGAAACATGACGGGTTTCTTTTTGGTGAAAATACTCAAAAAGCCTCACTCACCGTAAGCAAGCCCCTCGCGGCGGGGATCGGCCCCGCCTTGCAACACCTCCCCGATCTCGATCGCATGCAAGCCCGAGGTCAGATCGCGCAGCGTCACCTCGTAGCCCATGGCGCGCAGCGGCGCGGCGAGGCGCGGCTCTTCCAAATCATAGGGCCCGAAGCGATTGATCAGATGCGGCAGGGCCACGGCCTCTTGCACATCCATCCCCCAATCCACCCAGGCAATGATGGTCTTGGCCACGTAACCAATGATCAAGCTGCCGCCCGGACTGCCCAGAACCAGCACTGGCGCGCCGTCCCGTCGCAGGATGGTGGGCGCCATGGAGGAGCGCGGGCGCTTGCCCGGTTCGACCCGGTTGGCGATCAGACGCCCCTCGTCATGGCTGGCGAAAGAGAAATCCGTGAGCTCATTATTGAGCAGAAACCCCCGCACCATGAGCCGCGAGCCGAACCCATTTTCGATGGTCGTGGTCATGCTCAGCGCATTGCCATAGCCATCGACAATCGAGATATGCGAGGTCGACGGCAACTCGATGGACTGGTCGTCACCCCGGTTCAGCGCGTGATCGAATTCCGGCCTGCCCGGCGCGATCTCTGGCAGGGCATCGTCGCCCCGCAACAGATCCGAGCGCGATTTCAGGTAATCCGAGGCCAGCAGCCCTTTGAGTGGCACCGGCACGAAATCGCTGTCGGCCAGGTAACGCCCACGGTCGGCGAAGGCCAGACGGCTTGCATCGCCAATCAGCCGCCACGCCTCCGGATCATCGGAGCCAAGCCCCGCGAGATCGAACGGCGAGAGCAGCCCGAGGATCTGCCCCACGGTCGAGGCACCCGATGAGGGCGGCCCCATCCCGCAGACCTCATAGCTGTGATAGGGTACACAAAGCGCGGGCCGCTCCTTTACCCTATAAACTGCCAGATCGGTTTCGGTCAGCACCCCCGGATTGCCCGGCGCGCCCTGCACCGTGGCCACGATATCCGCCGCGATCTCACCGGTGTAAAAGGCGCGTGGGCCATGGGTCGCAAGGGCGCGCAACGTCTCGGCATAGGCCGGGTTGCGCAACCGGTCGCCCACGGCGAGCGGTTCCCCCTCGGGCAGGAAATAGTCGCGCGTTGCCGGGAACCGTGCAAGGCGGTCGGCATCCCCCGCCACCAGCGAAGCGAGACGCGGGCTGACTGCAAATCCCTCTTCAGCCAGCCGGATCGCATCTGCGAAAAGCCCCGGCCACGCCGCCTGCCCCAATCTGTCATGCGCCGCCTTGAGGAGCGCTGGCGTGCCCGGCGTGCCCACCGAACGCCCGCCCACCACCGCGTCGAAAAACTCCAGCGGCTGGCCCGACGCGTCCTGAAAAAGGGTCGGCGTGGCATCAAGCGGCGCAGTCTCACGCCCGTCCAATGTCGTGATCTCGCCACTTGCCCCGTCATGCCAGACAAGGAACGCCCCGCCCCCCAGACCGGAGCTTTGCGGCTCCACCAGCCCCAGCACCGCCTGCACCGCAACCATCGCGTCCGCCGCCGTGCCACCCGCGCGCAGCACCGTTGCGCCGGCCTCGACCGCCAGAGGGTGCGCTGCCGCGATCATCCAGTTCTCAGCCTCTACCGGGCGTCCCGCGTCCTTGGCCGCCTGTGCGCGCGCCAGAAGGCCGGGCACCTGCAAGCCCCCTGCCCCGGCCCCTTCCGGGGCGACGGTATCCGCCGCTTGCTGCGCGTGAACCGGAGTGCACAGACCAATCCCCAAGGCCAGAAACAGCGCGCGCATGTGCCAAACCCTCCTAAAGCGGATCGGTGCGCCAGAGCGTCACCTTGAGCCCACCATGCGCCACTGGCGGCCCGGCTGGCAAGAACGGCAACCCGGTGGATTTTGCGAGGCCTGCGTCGCTGGTCACAAGCCCCACGCGCCAACCCTTCATCTCACGCCTCAGAACCTCGCCAAGGCTGGCATAAAGACCGAAAAGCAGCTTGCGATTGCCGATCCGCGCGCCGTAAGGCGGGTTGATCATCACCAGCCCCGGCGGCCCCTCGGGCCGGGTCAGCGCCGAAATCGGCTGACAGGCAAACTGCGTGATCTCTCCCACCCCGGCGCGGGCGGCATTGTCAGTCGCCATGCGCACGGCCCCTGCATCGCGGTCAAACCCGTAAAACCGCAATGGCATCTCGCGCGGCGCAGCCCCGCCTTGCATCGCCGCCCATGCCTGCGCGTCGAACCCCGCCAGATCTTCGAAGGCAAAGCGTCGCGCACGCCCGGGCCGCACCCCTGTAGCGATCTCCGCCGCCTCGATGGGAAAGGTGCCCGAGCCGCACATCGGATCGAGTACCGGCTCGGACCCATCATAGCCGCATTGCCGCAGAAAGAGCGCCGCCAGCGTCTCGCGCATCGGGGCCTTGCTCACGGCCTCCTTATAACCGCGCCGATGCAGGGGCTCGCCCGAGGTGTCAACGCTGAACGTTACCAGATCATCCTCGATCCGCGCCATCAGGCGCAGCTCGGCATCGTCGCGCACCTCCACCCCGAATGCCTCGGTGAGCGCGCCGGTGATCCGCTGAGTCGCCGCCCCGGCGTGGTAGATTTTTGATTTGCGGCAGGTCACCTCGACCCGCAACGGCACATCTGCACGCAGATGCGCGGCCCAATCGAACTTGCGCGCCCGCTTGTCGAGTTGGGCAAGGTGGAACGCCCGAAACGAGCCGATCCGTGCCAGCACCCGCCCGGCCCCGCGTAATTCCAGATTGGCGCGCCGGACATCGGGCCATGTGCCCATGAAACTGACCCCGCCGGGCAGCACGGTTGCGGGGCCGAACCCAGCCTCGCGCGCCTCTTCGGCAAGGGCGGCTTCATGCCCCGGCGGGGCGGCGAGGAAGATCTCGAAAGGCGCGGGCTGGCTCAATGCAGGATCACAGCATCGCCGGCACGACCTGATCGGGCGGGCGGTGGCCGTCGTCAAATGTCTTGATATTTATGATCACCTTTTCGCCCATCTCGATCCGGCCCTCGACCGTGGCCGACCCCATATGCGGCAACAGCACCACGTTCTTCAATTCACGCAGGCGTGGGTTGATCTCGGTCCCGTGCTCGTAGACATCGAGCCCTGCCCCCGCGATCTCTCCGGCGCGCAGCATCCGGGTCAGCGCGTTCTCGTCGATCACCTCACCTCGACTGGTATTCACGATCACCGCCTCGGGCTTCATCAGTTTCAACCGCCGCGCGTTCATCAGGTGAAAAGTCGACGGGGTATGCGGACAATTTATGCTCAGCACATCCATCCGCGCCACCATCTGATCAAGACTCTCCCAATAGGTGGCCTCATGCTCCTCCTCGATCTCGGGACGCAACCGGCGACGGTTGTGGTAATGCACCTGCATGCCAAAGGCCGCCGCGCGCTTCGCCACCGCCTGACCAATCCGGCCCATGCCGAGAATCCCAAGGCGACGCCCCGCGACCCGCCCGCCCAGAAGTGCCGTGGGCGACCAGCCCTGCCATTCCCCCGATTGCATCCGCGCCAGCCCCTCGGGCAACCTGCGGGTGACACTCAGGATCAGCGCCATGGTCATGTCGGCGGTGTCATCGGTCAGCACGCCGGGCGTGTTCGACACCAGAATACCGTGCTGCCGCGCCGTATTGACGTCGATATGATCAACACCCGCGCCATAATTCGCGATCAGCTTCAGCCGGTCACTCGCCTGCGCGATCAGCCCCGCATCGATCCGGTCCGAGAGCGTCGGCACGATCACATCCGCTTCACGCATGGCGCGCGCCAGTTCCTCGCGGCTCATCGGCGCGTCATCCTCGCGCAAGGTGACATCGAACAAGTCGCGCATCCGCGCCTCGACCGGCTCGGGCAGGCGTCGCGTCACGACAACACTCAGGCGGGCAGATGGCATGAAGCGCCTCCTCAAGCTTTCATTTCTCGCACGTTGCTGCCAGAGTGGCGCAGGAAAGAGCGAGGCACAAGAACCCGCTTGCAGATTGACGGGCAGAAATCGAATGGCTGTGATGAAATCACCTGGCTTGGCGGCGCTTGCGCTGGTCCTGTGGCCCTATTGCGCAGGTGCCGGGGACCGCGGGCCAGTGACCAACCTGCCGCTTCCGCGCTACGTGTCGATGAAGGCCTCCGAGGCCAATGTGCGGCGCGGACCCAGCCTGACGCACCGGATCGACTGGGTGTTCAAGCGCCGCGACATGCCGCTGATGATCACCGCCGAATACGGCCACTGGCGGCGCGTGCAGGATCGCGACGGCGCGGGCGGATGGGTGCACTACACGCTTTTGTCGGGCGTGCGCACCGCCATCGTCGAGGCTGAGATGCTCGACATGCTGTCCCGTCCGGAACCCGGCGCAATGGTGGTTGCACGGCTGGAACAGGGCGTGATCACCCGTCTGTCGGAATGCGGCCCGGACTGGTGCGAGGTTTCCACCCAGGGCTATGACGGCTGGGCACCCAAATCGGCACTTTGGGGCGTCGAGCCGGATGAAACGCTGGATTGATTCAGAGCCTCCGGCGACGCTGTCATATTTTTTACTTTCCACTCTTGAACCGCACGAAGGTCCAGAGTAATTAGCGCGGCACGTTGGGGTGTAGCCAAGTGGTAAGGCAGCGGTTTTTGGTACCGTGTACCGTAGGTTCGAATCCTACCACCCCAGCCAAAACCTCCTCAGCTTTAAACCGATGCGGCCCTCGGCGGAAAACCGCGAGGAAAGTGCCCCGATATAGACGCAGCGATATGCTGGAGCGGCGGCGTGAGATGATGGATAAGTGGGAGAGGTTCGTCCTCGGACGCGGCGCTGGCACTTGATGGGCGCGCTTGTCTGACTAACTGATTGCCCTTGCTGCCAAGACCCCGCCCCAAGCCGACACCGCAGTGACTGTCGCGCCCCAAGCCATGTCGGCGACCACCATCGACGGATGCCAGTCGCGCATCACCGTCCAGCTGGTCAGCTCGTAGGTGCCGTAGGCGACAAGACCCAGGATTGCGCCGTTCACGAGCGCGGTGACGGGCGTGCCATCGCGCAGCGCCGGCCAGCCCGCGAACCAGACCACACCGGCCATGTAGATGAGATAGAACAGTACGGCCGGGAGGGGCCGTATACCCTCACGAAGCGTCTCGCCCAAGTGCTGAGCGAAGAGCGGCTTCATGACGGTCGAGAGCATGATCGCGTCGGCGATCAGGAAGATCACGCCGGTCACCAGGACGAGGACGAGAAGGGACATTCGTTTCTCCTTTACAGGGCTCCATGTAGGTCGGCGAGGCAGCCCGTCTAAGACAGCTCATGTTGGCGAAAAAATCCCTGGTCATCGCATCACCGTAGTCATGGGCCTTGGTGTCGTCACAAGACGAACGCGTAAACCACCACCCAGAGCGACAGCATCACCCCGCAGAGCAGGGTATAGACGCCGTTCCACAGCCAACCGACGCGTAGCGCGCTGATGCCGCCGAAGGAGCCGATCAGCAGTGTCGTTGCGGTAAAGGGTGAACTGGCCCCGCTCAATGCCCATCCCGCTGCAAGGGCCACGACGATCGCGGTCGGCGTCACGCCAAGGTTCTCGGCACCGGGGATAAGCGGCGCGAGCAGCGTTACGGCCAGAATCGGGTTCATGCCGAGTTGCCCGGCAAGCGGAATGAGCCAGACAAAGCTCACCAGCAGCAGCCAGGGCGGCAACACTGACAGATCTAGCCCCGCGCGCTGCATCAGCGGCCCGAGCAGGGCTGACCCGACGGTACCGATATATCCCGCCATCATCAAAAGCGTAAGCTCTTCGCGGTAGCCCGGCAGTTCCTTGGTCACATAGTCACCGACCCGGCGCATCACCGACCGCACCGGTGCCTGCGCCCAATGCTGGATCAGCATCCAGACCAGTGCGATCACCGGCACGATGACCACCACCAGCCCGACGATCCGCACCTGCGTGAGCGTCGACAGGCCGATCACACTAACCACCAGCACCCCGAGCAACGCCAGTAGCGGCAGCATGAGCGCCCAGGACCCCTCCGGCTCCTGACGTCGCGGTGTCACGCTCAGCTTTGGTTTGAAGGCCGTGTCGAGCCCCCAGCCGATCCCGGCCAGCAGCGCCGAGGAGACCAGCCCCGGCACCATCGCCTGCGCCCAGCTTGCGCCCGGCACCACACTGATCGAGATCGCCATTGCAAAAGACAGCGGCGACCACGGCAGGGTCGATACAAAAGCGCGCTGAATCGCCAGAAGCATCCGCCGAATACGGTGACCGCGCACCTCCGGATCAGGCTCAGTCTTGGCATTGGCCAGCGCCAAGGCACCCAAGAGCTGGATCGCGCCGTAATTGAGCAGCAGCGCAAAGCCCTGCCCGCCCACGGTGAGCGCCGCATAGCGCCGACCGGGCCGCTGACCCGAGAGAAAACGGCCCGCGGCCTGCACGGCAGCCGAGGTCTGCGCGATATTGCGCAGGGTCGAGAGGGCCGAGAAGAAGGCCGCGATGAACGCCGCCGATCGCAGCCCCTCCAGTGCCACCTCCCACCAGCCTGCCGTGCTGAACGCAAGCGCCCCGGTCAGGCCGAGTGCCACCGCAACAAAAGCCTTGCGCGACAATCGGACCTGCACTGCGAGAGTGGCCACGAGTACCAGCACCAGAACGGGTTTCGCCGGGGCCAGCCATGCCGCGAGATGCCACTCGTGAAAGATGACCAGACAGGTGATCGTGACCAGCAGCACGCCGGTAAGAAGGTCGACCCGATTGCGTATTTGCCTGACCAATTCCGAGATCCTGCCGGTTGTCAGCCTCTTGTGCCTGCTGAGGTGCCGGGCGGCAAGGGCACCGATGAATTAGGGCGGCAGCAGTGCCACGGCGTACCGGCTAATCGCTCTCATATACCCAACGGCTTGTAGAATCGGCGCACGCCCCCTCATCTTCCATCCATGTGTGGACGCTTCATAGACCCCAACCTGCGCGGCACCGAGTTCGAGTTCGCCGAGATCAGGATCATGCCCTTCCCGCGCCGGTTCAACATCAAGCCGACGCAGGAGGTCTACATGCTTCTGGGCCAAGAGCTGACCTGTGCACGGTGGGGCCTGATCCCGAGCTGGCACAAGGGCGATATGAAAGACTGGCGCGCCACCACGATCAACGCACGGATCGAGGAAGCTGCGACCAAACCCAGTTTTCGTGGGGCGTGGCGCTATGGCCGCTGCCTGATCCCGGCTGGCGGCTATTACGAGTGGACTGGCACCAAGAGCCCCAAGCAGCCGCATTTCTTCTCCAGCGCCGGCAACGAGGAGACGCTGTGGTTCGCGGGCATGCTGTCGGTCTGGAACGACCAGCGCACCTGCGCGATCCTGACGCGTGCCGCGAATGACACCGTCACGCCGGTCCATGACCGCATGCCGGTGATCCTCGACAGCGCGGAGCGTGACGACTGGCTGTCAGGGTCCGACCGGACCGACCTCGGTGCCGCCTACAGTGTCAGGCACCATCCGGTAACTCGGTTTGGTATCGCGGATGAGGGAGAGGCGCTGATCGAGCCATAGATGGGCCTGGCGCATCCGGGATGGATGTTGTCGGTCATGTCTGGAAGACCTTTGACCGACAAGATCGGCGCACGGTCAGGCACCGCTTTCACGCAATTCCCGGTCGAGCGCCTCGGACGATGAGGCACGCGACGTTGCCAGCCCGCTCACCAGCGCATAGGCGGCGGGTGTCAGGAACAGGGTGAACACAGCTGCCATGCCCAGACCGCCCACGATCACCCAGCCGATCGCCGCGCGCGCCTCGGCCCCCGGCCCGGCCCCAAGGATCAGCGGCAGGCCCGACATCACCGTGCAGATGAGCGTCATCGCGATCGGGCGCAGCCTTGCGAGCGCGGCTTCGTAGGCCGCATCCATCACCTCGCGCCCCTCGTCTCGCAGCTGGTTGGCGAACTCGACCAGCAGGATGCCGTTCTTGGCCATCACCCCGATCAGCATCAGCACCCCGATCTGACTGTAGATATTGATCGTCGTGCCGGTGAGCAGCAGCGCATAGATCGCGGCACAGACACCGAAGGGCACCGTTGTCATCACCACCAGCGCGCTCGTGAGGCTCTCGAACTGCGCGAGCAGCACGAGGAACACCACCAGAAGTGCGATCACATAGGTCGCCGCCAGCGCCGAAGAGGTCTCGTCCAGGGATGCGGCCTCGCCCAGAAAGATGAGACCTATGCCCGGCGGCAGCCGCTCCTGCCCCATCGCGCGCACCTCGTCGATCACCTCGCGCAGCGTCACCTCGGGAGAAACCGAGGCGTCGATCTCGATGGCACGGCGCTGCTCATGCCGGTCAAGCTCCGCCGCAACGCCGCGCTCGTTGAGAGTGACGATCTGGCTCAACGGCACCAGGTCGCCTGCGTCCGAGCGGATGTTGAGATTCATCAGATCAACCGGGTCGCGCACGACCCCTTGGGCGGATTGTAGAAGGATCGGCACCGCCTCGTCGTCGATGGTCAATTCGGCCACCTCGTCCTCATCGACAAGCGCCCGTAGCGTGCCCGAAAGCGTGGACATCGGCACCCGCAAGTCCGAGGCCCGCTGCCTGTCCACCCCGATACTGAGCTGCGGCTGCGTCGCTTGATATTGAACCCGGATACCCGACAGCCCCGACACGCCGGCCAAATCCTGCGCAAAGGTATCGGCGGCCTCGGCGATCTGCGGATAATTCGGCCCGGTCAGCGCGATGCTCAAGCCGCCGCCCGATCCGCCGCGCAGCCCGAGGCTGTTGCCGCTGCGAATGCGGGGGCGCGCGCCCGGCAGGGCCTCCAGCTCGTCGCGGATTTCCGCCTCGATATCGGCCTGCGTCAGGGTGCGCTCCTGCCACGGGTCCAGCCGCACGCCGATGCTGCCGCGATTGAGGTCATAGCGCCCGGTGATCGAATACAGGCTCTGCGCCACGCCCTGCTCGACATAGGGCCGCAGCATGTCCTCGACCTGCACCACCTGCCGGTCGGTGTAGTCAAGCCCGGTGCCATCCGGTCCCTGCACCCAGACCGAGACCATGCCACGATCCTCTTGCGGGACCAACTCCTCGCCCAGACGCTCGTAGACCAGAACCGCGCCTCCGGCGATGAGCGTCGCCCCCACCAGCGTCACCAGCGGTGCACGGATCATCGGACGAATAAGCGTGCCGTAATGTGCTGCCAGCCGACTTCCCAACCCGCCAAACACCCCGCCACCGCGCCCCAGCCCTTCGGACAGCGAGGCCAGCATCGGGCACATGGTCAGCGCGACAAAAGACGAAATCGCCACCGTCACCGCCAGCACGAAACCGAACTCGGTGAACAGCCGCCCGGCATCGCTCGGCAGGAAGGAAATCGGCACAAAGACCGCGATCAGCGTCACCGTGGTGGCGATCACCGCGAAAAACACCTGCCCCGACCCCAGAACGGCGGCAGCGCGGCGGCCCATCCCTTCCTGCCTGCGGCGCTGGATATTCTCGGTCACGACGATGGCATCATCCACCACCAGCCCGGTGGCCAGCACCAGCGCCAAAAGCGTGATCAGGTTGATCGAGAACCCCATGAGGTAAATCCCGGCGACCGATCCCACCAAGGCAATCGGGATGGTCACAGCAGGGATGAGCGTGGCCCCGAGACGGCCAAAGAACACCCAGATCACCGCGATCACGATCAGCAGCGCCACGGCCAGCGTCTTGAGCACCTCGGCAATCGCGCCCTTGATGAACACCGCATCATCGCTGGTGACGGCAAAGCCCAGATCGGGGAAACGTTGTTTCAAACGCTCGATCGCGCCACCTACCTCGTCCGAGATGCGCACCGTGTTGGACTGCGCCTGCCGCACGATCCCAAGGCTCACCACAAGCCGCCCGTCAAGCCGCGCAATGCTGTCGGGCGTGGCCAGCCCGAAATAGACCTCGGCCACGTCGCCCAGCCGCACCCGATCGTTCAGAAGCAGTTCCTCGATCCGCCGTGGCTCGGCCACGGTGGCATCGGCGCGCACCAGCACTTCCAACGGTCCAGAGGAAAAACTACCCACTGGCACATCGAACTGTGCTGCGCGCAAGACCTCTGCCACCTCGCCAATGGACAGGCCGAAGGCCGCGAGACGGTCGGGACTGACCTCAACCCGCAACACCCGCTGCCGGTCCCCGAACAATACCACCTCAGCCACGCCATCCACGGCAGTGAACTCGGTTGCGATGGCATCCTCAACCAGGCGGGTCAATTCACCTATCGATCGCTCATCGCTCCATACCGCGACATCAACGATAGGATCGGCATCCTCCTCGGATTTGACGACGAACAGATCCTCGACCCCGTCGGGCAGCCGTGGCTCGACCCGGCTCACCGCCTCACGCACGTCATTTGCGGCATTGGCCAGATCACGATCCGAGCTGAACTCCACCCGCATCCGGAAATTGCCCTCTTCCGAGGAAGTTCGTACCGCCTCAACCCCCGCCACCCGCGCCACCGCCCCCTCGACCAGCGAGGCGACCTCGGCATCGACGGTCGTGGGTGAGGCACCGGGATAATTGGCGCGCACCGAGACGATGGGCCGGTCCACATCGGGCAATTCCCGCACTTCGATCCCGAACAGCGCGCCTACGCCCGCGATCACGATCAACAGGCTCATCACAGCTGCCAGATAGGGCCGCCGCACGCTGAGGTCGGAAATGCCACGCCCGCCGATGCTCATGAGCGGACCGCGTCCGGATCGTTGAGCACATTGACCCCGATACCGGGGCTTAGCCGCTGCGTGCCCTCCACGATGATCCGGTCCCCTTCGGACAAGGCACCATCCACGATCACCTGACCGTCGCGACGACGCACCAGCTTGACCGGCACCGGCTCCGCCACGCCATACGAGACGCGCCAGACCTGCAACGCCCCGCGCGAGAATTGCAGCGCCAGTTCCGGCACCGCCGGATAACTGCTGCCGGGCAGATCGAGCCGGATCGAAAACGACGCGCCGGGCCGCAAAAGATCGGCCGCGTTGTCGATGGCGGCGCGCACCCGCGCGGTGCGGGTTGCGGCCTCCACACGGCTGTCGATGGCCACCACCTCGCCGTCAAAGCCGCGCCCCTCCACGGCTGGGGTCTGCGCGCTGATGTTCAACCCGATCCGCACCCGGCTCAGCAGTGTTTCGGGCAGATCGAACTCGACGAGAATACTGCTGCGGTCATCATAGCTGGCAATCGCGTCATCGACGACGATCCTGTCGCCCACCTCGACGCCTGCCAGCCCCGATACGCCGTCAAAGGGCGCGCGCAGCGTCCGATCCTCAAGATCGGCGCGGGCCTGTTCGACGGCGATGCGCGCCACCTTGTAATCGGTCTCGGCCTCCTCGAAGCGCGCCGTGGCGGCCGCGCCGGTATCCTGCAACGCCCGGTAGCGATTGCGTTCGGAGGTGGCGCGCTCCAGCCGGGCCTCGGCCAGTGCCAGCGCCAGCCGCTCGTCGGTATCTCGAAGGTGCAACAGGACATCACCCGCCGCGAACCGTGCCCCCGGCGCGATCGCAAGGTCGGTGATCTCGCCGCTCGCCGGCGCCCGCAGCGTAACCGACCGCAGCGCAAATCCGGTGCCTATTGCGGAAAAGGTCAAATCGTCCGGCATGGTGATCACTTCTGCGGCGATCACCGGAACGCCAGGTGCCTGTGCCTCTTGTTCTGTCTGCTTCGCATCAGGCGGATTTATGGCGGCGCCCAGCTCGGCGCGATACTGCCACGCCAGGCCTGCCCCCGCGATCAGGAGGGAAGACATGACAACCTGTTTCAAGACGCTCGTTTTATGCACCGGTGCTCATCCATCCGCGTATCGACAAACGAGAGGTAGCGCGCAATGAGGCAAGGTCACGCCTCCCCCCGTTACTGCGATAGATCCATGTCGCAAAGCCCTCACGCACGTCCTGAATGACACCGTTACGGCAGTCCATGACCGCATACCGGTGAGGACCCTCAAATTTTCAAAGACTTACTCCCATGATTGCGCTAGAAAACCCAAAATAATAGAGCAAGTTCTTCTCCAGTATTCTTTCTTGTGTGCTTTGACAGGTTAAGTGATCTTCAGAAGAAGGCGCTGAACACAAGTCCTCCTGAAAAGCTTATAAACACAATTCGACCGGTCGGAATAATATGGGCTTCCGGATTTGCGCTTGTTGTTTGTAAGGCGGGTTGGATCCAACAAATCTCCACAGGCCCCGCAGCGTCACGGCGTTCTTTAAACAAAACAGAATCCAAATTCAGAATATCGTATCCAAATTCGGCCTAATCACTCTTGATCATCAGTAGGACTTCTCCAGACACAAACGTCGGAGAAGACCCATCAATGAACCATCCCAAATCAACTCCAAGCGCGTGATGCGCATCACTGAGATTATCGCGCCGAACAGACCGGTCCCGGTTGGACGTTCGACATGGTGGGAAGGCGTGAATTCTGGGCGCGTTCCTAAGCCTATCAAATCGGGTCCGCGCATCACTGTTTGGCGTGAAGAAGATATCGATGCCTAGAGCTTCTTTTTGCTTGCGCAACAATCGCGCGAAAGATATTGAGCGCATGCTTTGAAGCGATGGCGCAAAAGCTCTGCCGGAGCTGTGAGTCCACATAGTGTGTTGACATCAGAGAGAACGGAAAGTCACGATAGCATGGCTGTGCAAATGAGCACGATTGTCGATCAGGCCTTTGCGCGGGCCGAATTCCAAAAGGTGGTTTTTGCGCAGGCCCCACGACGGGCCGATCTGTTGCGCGCAGCGAAAAAGGTGCCCACTAAGGCGCCGCCGATCCGATTGCGGGTGCACCGCAATCACCCGTTCGAGTTCATCGCGTCACTGCTTCCGGCCATGTGTGCGTATGATGGTCGTAGCATAGATGTCGAGATAGGGGAATATGACGACTCGCTCAGCTTAGCGCTGCAGGGACGTGCGGATGTAGAGCTGATCTGGCTGGATTACGAACGCTACAAGCTGACGCCCGACGCGCTTTCGGAGTGGTTGAAGTGCCGAGTCGAAGCCTTGCGGGGCGCAAGTCCTGCTCCGATTCTGGTGGCCGACTGGCCGAGGCGGATGGGGGGCGCGCAGGGGTTCAATGAAAGCCTGCGGGCCTGGGGCAAAGACGTGCCGGGCGTGCGGATCTTGCCGCTGGACGAGGCGGCGGACGCGCTTGGCGATGAGTACCTTGACAAGCGCATGGCGAGTGTCGGTGCGACGCGACTGTCGGAGCGTGCGAATGTGACCCTGGCGCGGCTGATGGGGCTTTGCTGGCTGCCTGCCGTACTTCGGCCGCGGTTGAAGGCTGTGGTGTTCGATCTGGACAACACGCTGTGGGGCGGCGTTCTGGGCGAAGATGGTCAGGACGGCGTGATCGTCGATCAAGGGTATGATGCTTTGCAAGACAAGGCTGTCGAGCTTGCTCAGAGCGGTCTGTTTCTAGGGATCCTGTCGCGCAACGAGCCTGAAGATGTGGAGGCGATGTTTGCCTCGGAACGCATGACGCTACCGAGCCAGAGCGTGTCCGCGCGTACTATAAGTTGGGGAAGCAAGTCCGAGGGCATGGCGGAGATCGCAAAGACCCTCAGGGTTGGGTTTGACGCGATTTTATTCGTCGATGACAATCCTGGCGAATTAGCGGCGGTCGCCTCCACCTGTCCGGGCATTCAGCTTTTGCACGCCACGCCGGACCCGCTGGAGACCTGCCGGGCACTGGAGTTCTATCCGGGCCTTTTCACCTTTGGTGGAGACGCGACCGATGCGCTTCGGTTCGCGGACCTGGCCACCAATGATGCGCGTCAGTCCTTGCGGGCCCAAGCGGAGAGCCACAAGGATTATCTGGCCTCGCTGGATTTGGAGTTGCGGGTCGCAGTGAACCCAGCGGCGAATCGCGCGCGGTTGCATCAGTTGTCGCAAAAGACGAACCAGTTCAATCTATCGCTGCAGCGGTTGTCGGAAACGGATATTGCGGATGTCCTTTCGGCGTCTGACCGGCATGTTGTCGCCATTTGGCTGGCCGACAAGTTTTCCGAATCTGGCCTGATTGCGGCAATGTTCGTCAGCGCAGACGGGCAGGGGATGCTGCACGTGGACGAGTTGTGCGTCAGTTGCCGCGCGCTTGGGCGTGGCGTGGAAGACATTATGATGGTCACGGCCATCGATGCCGCTGCCGCCGCGGTGATCGTCAATGGCGGCGCCCGAATCGAGCAGGTGCGATTTCAGTCGGAGAAAGGACCACGCAATTACCCCGCGCGGGCGTGGCTGGAGGCCTTCAGCGGTCAGACCCTTGGTGCGGACGGTAGTGTAACGGTTGCATGGACGGAGACGCCGCGAACCGCGCAAGCGCGCGCCTTGCCTGTCCGGATCAAAACGGGTGAGCCCAATGCAAACCAATGAGATAGATGTGCGCGTGCGCGAGATCCTACGTCTTGCTCTGAAAACGGACGTGCCTGAGGAGGGTAGTTATGCACGGGAAGACGACCCCAACTGGGATTCGTTGAAACATGTGGAAATGATCTTCATGCTAGAAGACGAATTCGATGTGCAATTTGCGGAGGACGATTTCGCCAAGATGGGTAGCGTTGCGGCGATTGTGGCCTTGGTGGAAGCCAATCATGCGGCATGACATTACCGACAGCGCTGCGGGGATTACGCTGCGTCCCGTCCGGCTGGAGGATGCCGCAGACATCGTTGTGTTGAGGTCCGGTCCGGTGCAGGCCCGGTTCGTGCACTCGATCTCGCCCTTGGTGGAAGATCAGGAGAGGTGGCTGACGCGGTATTTTGAGCGGGCGGGCGATTACTATTTCGTTGTCGAACGCAGCCATGATCAGCGCTTCGAAGGCACGGTTGGCCTTTATGATCTGGCGGATGGCCGGGCCGAATGGGGCCGGTGGGTCCTGATCCCGGGTTCCTTGGCAGCCCCGGCATCGGCGCTCCTAGTTTACCGGATTGCCTTTGAGACGCTTCAGCTTTCGGAAGTCTATTGCCGGACGGTTGCCGAAAACAAAGCGGTGCTGTCGTTCCATGACGCCTGTGGCGTGCGACGGGCGGGCGTTGTGCGGGATGCGTTTGCGCTGCGTGACGGGCCCGTGGATGCCATAGAGCATCAAGTGCTGGCCGCTGAGTGGCCGGATGTGCGGGCCGGTCTGGCGCTTCAGGCCGACCGGGCCTCGCGGCTGATCACCCGGGATGCGGGCGAGAGGGCGGAGTGTTGACCTTTGATCCCGAACAGTTCCGGTTCCACCATATCGGTGTTGCCTGCCGCAGGATCGAATGCGAGCAGAGGGGATGGGCCGCACTGGGCTATGCACCGGAGGGTGCGCGCTTCGAAGACCCGCTGCAGGGCGTTGCCGGCATTTTTATGAAAGGCTCTGGGCCACGTGTAGAACTACTTGAGGAGTTGCCCGGGTCGGAGACATTGACCCCGTTTCTGGAGGTGGGCACTAAGATGTACCATCAGGCCTTTGAGGTGCCTGATCTGGACCGCGGCATGGCACACCTTCAGCACTACCGCGCCAAGGCGCTGTCCCCGCCGAAACCTGCTGTTGCGTTCGGGGGCCGTCGCGTCGTGTTCTTAATGCTGCCCACAAGGTTGATTGCTGAGCTGATTGAAATGGAATAGCCTCGCTGCCAAAGCCACAGGCGCAACAACGGAACCTGAACATGGATGAATCAAACGCCCTTGAAGGCATCGCGCAAAATTCGCTTTACGCGGCTGGTGTGAACACAGACACGGTGCTGTATAGTTTTGAAATCTTCAAACGGCACTTCCGCGGCACGACCATGCTTGAGATGGGTCCGGCCGAGGGTGTTATGACAGAGCATCTAGCAAACACCGATTTCGAGTTGTCGGCTGTAGAAGGCGCGGAGCTGTTTTGCAAGGATCTTGAGAAGCGCTACCCGGAGATGCAAGTCACCCACAGCCTGTTCGAGGACTTCGCACCGCCGAAAATGTATGACAACATTGTTCTGGGCCATGTGCTTGAGCATGTTGAAGAGCCGGTGGATATCCTGTCGCGGGCGCGCGAATGGCTGACCGAGGACGGCATTATTCTGGCGGCGGTGCCCAATGCGCGGTCGCTACATCGTCAGGCGGCGGTTCTGATGGGACTATTGACCTTCGAGCAGGAAATGAACGACGCTGATCGCCATCACGGGCATCGCCGGGTATATACGCCGGAGACCTTCCGGCGCGATTTCCTGCAGGCGGGGCTGAACATCGAGGTGTTTGGCGGCTACTGGATGAAACCGGTTTCCAACAAGCAGATCGAGGAGACTTGGACGCCTGAGATGCTGAGTGCTTTCATGAAGCTGGGTGAGCGGTATCCCGATATTTCGGGCGAGATTTACATCGTGGCCTCTCGGGCTTGAGCATGCGCGCGCAGAGGGCGGTTTTACTGACCTTGCTGGCGTTATTCGGCCGCTGGGACAGGATGCCTGTGTGCGCATTGCAGGAACTTGTTGTTCCGCAGAGACGCCGCTAGACTGCGCGTAACGATCCCAACCGCTGGAGACGTTTTTGCCCCTAAGAGACTGCCGACGCATTGACCTGCCCAAGATTAAGGACAACCGGGGAAACCTGACCTTTATCGAGGGAGGCAACCATGTGCCCTTTGATATCAAGCGGGTGTATTATCTTTACGACGTCCCCGGCGGATCGGATCGCGGGGCGCATGCCCACAAAGGGCTGCACCAGTTCATGATCGCCATGTCCGGCAGTTTTGACGTGGTTCTGGATGACGGGTTCAAGGAGCAGAGGTTTCACCTGAACCGGTCCTATTTTGGGATCTACAGCTGCCCGATGATGTGGCGCTATCTCGATAACTTTTCTTCTGGTGCCGTTTGCATGGTTATGGCCTCGGCGCGCTACTCGGAAGGCGATTATATTCGCGATCGAGACGAGTTTCTCAAGGCTGTGGGTGCAAGGTGAAGGTTCCATTTCTGAATTTGTCCGCCGCCTGTGACGAACTCCGGGAGAACCTGGATGGTGCGGTATTGCGCGTGCTTCATTCCGGCGGTTTTATCTTGGGCCCGGAGGTGGAGGATTTCGAAACATCCTTCGCGCGGTATGTCGGAGCAGAAGCCTGTGTTGGTCTGGGCAACGGGCTGGATGCGCTGAGACTGGGCCTGATGGCGCTTGGTGTGACGCCGGGGGACGAGGTGATCGTACCGGCGAATACCTTTATCGCCACATGGCTCGCGGTCAGCCAATGCGGGGCCACACCTGTTCCTGTCGAGCCGCTTGAGGCCACTTACAACATTGATCCGGACGGGGTGCAGAACGCGATCACGAGCCGCACCAAGGCGATCGTGCCTGTTCACCTCTATGGCCAGCCTGCGGATCTCGATGCGTTGCAGGCCATAGCAGATGCCCACGGAATCAGCCTGCTCGAGGACGCGGCGCAGGCGCATGGTGCCAGATACAGAGCGCGCCCCGTCGGCAGCACCGGCACGGCCACGTGGAGTTTTTATCCCACCAAGAACCTCGGGGCGATCGGCGATGCAGGCGCGCTTACGACGTCTGACCCCGCAGTGGAAAACCGAGTCCGGTTGCTGCGCAACTATGGATCGGAAGAAAAATATCACCATGAGACGCAGGGCGTGAACAGTCGTCTCGACCCAGTCCAGGCGGCGGTGCTGTCAACCAAGTTGCGCGTGCTAGATGATTGGACGAACCGGCGCCTCGCCATTGCAGACAGGTATACACGCGCATTCATGGAGGCCGGGCTTGCGGCACCGTTCGTTCCGGATTGGGCAGAGCCGGTCTGGCATCTCTATGTGCTGCGCCATCCCGAGCGTGATCAGTTCCGGGCGCGCCTGGCGAAAGCGGGTATCGGCACGGTGATCCATTACCCGATCCCGCCACATTTGCAGAACGCCTATTCGGATCTCCGCTTTGCCACTGGTGACTTTCCGCTGACCGAAAGGCTGGCCGGTGAGATCATCAGCCTGCCCATGTGCCCCGCGCAGACCGAGGCACAGACCGACCACGTCATCGAGAGTGTGCTTCGGCTGGCCTGAGCCGCCCGAAAAGCCCGACCGTTACCGGCGTGTCGGCAGGAATACGCGCCGAAGTGCGTGCTTGGTGGAGCGTCGGTAATAGCCCCAGCTATAGCGATACGCCGAATACAGGTCAGCCATGAACGGGCCGAGGTCAAGCGCCTGCTGCAAGGCCGCATCATCGCGATTGGCGAGGCACTCCGAAAAATAGTTACGGGCGCGGCGTGTGACAATGGCGGGCAAAGGCCGCTCGGGAAAGAAGCGATTGTGCCAATCGATCAAGGTTCGCAACTGCCGGAGTGTGTTACGGTGCAGGTTCTCGTCATGCTTACGATAGACGAATCCGGGGTCTCGCAGGAAGACACAACGCAAGCAGGAGTTCGCAATCAGGTGCTTCCAGAGTTTCGTGCGCAGGATCAAATCATCACCTGCGATATCTTCGTCGTAGCCGCCGATGGCCTCGACGCAATCGGCTCGCAGGACAGTGCCTTGCGTGAAAAATGACCCGGCAGTGGCAAACTCGATTTCCAAGAGATCATGGCAACTGGCCGTCTCGTGGCCAAACACTGGATTGCGCACCTCGGGCCGGGTGATCTTGCCGGACATGTCCATCTCGGACATGGAGGAATTTCCGACCATCACCAAGGATTGATCCTCGAGCAGCAGCGCCATCTTGGACGAGATGCAGCCGGGCAAGAGCAGGTCATCAAGTGATGTGGGCAGCACGAAGTCACCCGTCGCCGCAGCCAGCGCACGATTCACGTTTCCGGCGATATTGGCCGTGTTTTGCTGGGTGATGAGCGTGGATTGCACATCGCTTTCCGACAACGCCGCTTCGATGACCGCGACATTGTCGTCAGTCGAGCCATCGTCGATGACGATAATCTCCAGCGGCCTGTAGTCTTGGGCCACGATGCTTTCGATTGCGGCCCTTGCGTATTTCGCATGGTTGTAGGTGGTACAGACGACTGAACACAGACCGGGCTGGCGCGCACAGGGGTCTTGAGTGGAAGAGTGGATATGTGTCACGGCGTATCTATCCGAATGTCTTTGGGTCACATCACACAGCTTGGGCTGCCGACCTTTAACTTGGTCTGCCCCCACTGAGTGGTCCAGTTTAAATGTTAGTGCATGGTCGGCCTTTGGTCTATGGGAACGATGCTTTCGGGCGCTGGTGGGCGGTATCCCAGAGCGCTGTGCGGTCTGACTGTGTTGTAGTGGCGGCGCCACTTCTCGGTCAGAATCTGGGCCTCGCGTAGCGAGTAGAAGACCTCACCGTTCAGAAGCTCATCCCGGAACCTGGCATTGAAGCTTTCGCAGTAGCCGTTCTCCCACGGAGATCCTGGCGCAATAAAGGCCGTCTTGGCGCCCACCGCG
>NZ_FOBO01000028.1 GCF_900109855.1 Roseovarius tolerans
CGTGTTCTCCAACCTGAAGCGATGGGCGAAAGGTGTGTTTCACGGCCTCAGGAAACGCCATCTGCAACGCTACCTTGACGAGTTCGTGTTCCGCTGGAACCGGCGGCGACACATGCAGAGCGCTTTTGATACGCTGCTCGGGATCGGGGCCGGTCTCGCACCGGCGACCTATCGTGATTTCGTCGATCAGCGCGTCTGAGAACCGTCTTTCACGGTAAAAGCTACGCTCTGCATGCCCGAGCAACGCTGCAAACGGATCTAATCCGTGCCTCAATCCACAATCAAGAACTCTGTCGCCTCAACATGTAGTCCCGCCGGAACAAAAGGGATAAGCCTTCGCAGGCAGTTCGGGGACCGCTGCCACGATCACCGGTTGGAATACAGATAACGTGGTGGTGGGTCCGACATTCTCTGATGACGACCCCGAGCAAACCGGCGAAAGCGCCATCTATGACCGCGACGTGACGGGTGGCACCGCGGTTGCGGTGACTAATGGTAGGATCGACTATGATTTTCCCGAGGCCAATGGGCCCGGGATCAAGGTTGTCCCGGGCCCGGTCGACGTGGGTGGCAACGACCTTGCCGGATGCATTATGGCCTCAAGTGGCTCGACCTGCGATGGCCCGCGGCAGAGCGGCAAGCGCTTCAAGCAAAAGATCACCGGCCTCGGGCCAACGGACCTGGTTTTCGACACCAATCCTGACGGCACAATCGGCGAGATCACCGATGCCAACGGTAACACGCTTGACGGCGATATTGGTTACCGCGTGTTCCACAAGCTGACCAACGAGACCGGAGCGCCGCTTGCGGGCTTCAAGCTGTCGCTCGGCACCGGTGTGGGGGGCGACTTCACGGCCTCGGGCTCGGGTGACGGTTTGAGTTTCTCGCAAGACTTCGAGAACGGGCCAGAAAAGCTCAATGCCTACGCGCAGTTTCCGGCTGGCCTTTTCGGGGAGCCGAGCGATCGAAATGGCGATCTGGGCGGCTTCTTTGATAGGGTAGAACGCTCGGGGTTCAAAACGGTCTTTGGCGCGGACATGATTGAGACCGCAGGATTTTTCGGCAGTTACGGCGATACGTTCGGTCCATGGTTTACCGGGGAGGCGGTGCCCACTGGTCTGTTCTGGGATGACGGGAATGATGACGTCGAGGATCCGCTGATCGCGTGGATCCTTGATGACGGACGCGTCGAGCAGCGCCGAGATGTTGAGAATGGCGTCGTCTCGAACCTTGCTGAAGATGCATTTGCGCTTTTCGCCAATCTGGAAGAATTCAAAACTACCGAAGCGGATCTATTTGCTGATTTGTTCTCCGGGGCGATCGAGGATCTGGCGAATGTGAACATGAACTTCGCAATTGATCTCACGGGTTTTGCGGGCGAAAGCTTCACGCTGCGCGTGACGCCCACGCCGGTGCCGCTGCCAGCGACTGCGCCGCTGCTGCTGGTCGGGATCGGGGCGATCGCCATGATCCGCCGTCGCAAGCGCACGAAGGCGATATGATCGTATCACAGGCTGCGAGAGCATTTTTCTAAAGGCCCAAATCAGCGGGCCGTCAGGAGATCTTGGCGGCCCGTTCATACAAGGCTGCGCGCTTATCAGCCGAATGTTGCGCATCCCGCCAAATCCCGGCATTAAGCGGGCATGGCGCGCCAACTCCATTACCACACGATCCGCGAGATCTTTACTCGGTTCGAGGCCGCAGAGCCGGAACCCAAGGGCGAGTTGGAGCATGTCAACGCCTACACGCTGGTGGTTGCCGTCGCGCTTTCGGCGCAGGCCACCGATGTGGGCGTGAACAAGGCCACGCGGGAGTTGTTCAAGATCGCCGACACGCCACAGAAGATGCTCGATCTGGGCGAAGAGCGGCTGATCGGGCACATCAAGACCATCGGCCTCTACCGCAACAAGGCCAAGAACGTGATGAAACTCAGCCGCATCCTCGTGAATGACTATGGTGGCGAAGTCCCCAACAGCCGCGCCGCCCTGCAATCCCTGCCCGGCGTAGGGCGCAAGACCGCCAATGTCGTGCTCAACATGTGGTGGCACTACCCGGCTCAGGCGGTCGATACCCACATCTTTCGCGTCGGCAACCGCAGTGGCATCTGCCCGGGCAAGAATGTCGATGCGGTCGAACGCGCCATCGAGGACAATATCCCAGTGGATTTCCAACGCCATGCACATCACTGGCTCATCCTGCATGGCCGCTATACCTGCAAGGCGCGCAAACCCGCCTGCGGCACCTGCCTTATTCGTGATCTCTGCTTATTCGAGGACAAGACCCTATGACAAAATATCAGGCCGTCGGCATCGGCAATGCCGTCGTGGACGTGATCAGCCAATGCGACGACGCCTTTCTGGCCCGGATGGGCATCGACAAGGGCGTGATGCAACTGATCGAGACCGAGCGCGCCGAGTTTCTCTATGAGAACATGACCGATCGATGGCAGATGCCGGGCGGGTCGGTCGCAAATACCATCGCGGGATTGGGCGCGCTCGGCCTCTCCACCGGCTTCATCGGCCGGGTGAGCGATGATGAACTGGGCCACTATTACGCAAAGGCAATGGCCGAGGTCGGCACCGAGTTCGTCAACGCCCCGCGCAGCGACGGCGCGCTGCCCACCTCGCGCTCGATGATCTTCGTCTCGCCAGATGGCGAGCGATCAATGAACACCTATCTCGGCGTCTCCACCGAACTCGACGAGGGCGACGTACCCGAGGCAGTGGCGGGACAGGCGGGGCTCCTGTTTCTCGAGGGCTATCTTTTCGACAAACCCAAAGGCAAGGCGGCGTTCGAACGTGCGGCGCGTGCGGCGAGGGCCGGTGGAGGCAAGGCTGGGATCACTCTGTCCGATCCGTTCTGCGTCGAGCGCCACCGCGCCGATTTTCGTGGCCTCCTGCGCGAACTCGACTTCGTTATCGGCAACGAGCATGAATGGTGCGCGCTCTACGAGACCGACGACCTCGGCGCGGCATTGGAACAAGCGGCGCAGGAAAGCGGGCTGATCGTCTGCACCCGTTCGGGCCACGACGTGGTGCTGGTCGAGGGCGAAGAGACGGAGACAGTGCCGGTGCGCCGGGTCGAGCCGGTGGACACGACCGGCGCGGGCGATCAATTCGCCGCCGGGCTTCTCTACGGTCTCGCAACCGGGCAACCGCTGGCCGTGGCCGGACGCATGGGCTGCATCGCGGCGGCCGAGGTGATCGGCCATTACGGGGCGCGGCCCGAGACGGACGTCAAGGCGCTCTTTGCCGCCGAAGGGCTGTTCTGAGCCAGCGGTGCGCCCCGTGGCAGGGTCTTGGATTCGAGTATTTTTGCCATAAAGAAACACAAGGGTTTGTTAACCCTGACATGGCATGCTCGTCTTGCGGTACAGGCTGGAGAGCCGATGACCGCCCATGAAAAAGCCGCGCCCGGGTGTTGCGTGTGTCAAACCCGGGCGCGCATTTTCATGTTTCTTCTTGGCCCCAATACTCCGGGGTGAATTGGCCCCAGGCCAAGAGGGGCAACGCCCCTCCTGCCGCAACCACGCTCACTTGTCGCGAAACTGCGGCTCGCGCTTTTCGGCGAAGGCGGCCATGCCCTCTTTCTGGTCCTCGGTGGCGAAGAGCGAGTGGAACACGCGGCGCTCGAACAAGAGCCCCTCACGCAGCGTTGTCTCGTAGGAACGATTGACCGCCTCTTTCGCCGCCATCACTGAGATTTGCGACTTCTCGGCAATCTTCTGCGCCGCCGACATCGCCTCTTCCATCAGCTTCTTGGCGGGCACCACGCGGCTCACCAGCCCCGCGCGCTCGGCCTCTTCGGCATCCATGAAGCGGCCCGTGAGGTTCATGTCCATCGCCTTGGACTTGCCCACCAGACGGGTCAGGCGCTGCGTGCCGCCCAGCCCGGCAATGACCCCGAGATTGATCTCAGGCTGACCGAACTTGGCGGTATCCGAGCAGATGATGAAATCGCACATCATCGCCAGTTCACACCCGCCGCCAAGGGCATAACCCGACACGGCGGCGATGACCGGCTTGCGCACGCGGCAAATCGCATCGCTGTCCTCGGTGAAGAGATCCTCGAGGAAGACATCGACGAATCCCTTGCCGCTCATCATCTTGATGTCGGCCCCCGCCGCGAACGCCTTTTCCGACCCGGTGAGCAGGATGCAGCGCACCTTGTCGTTCTTCTGCGCCTCGCCAAGCGCCTGCGACAGCTCTAACATGAGCTGATCGTTCAGCGCGTTGAGGGCATCGGGGCGGTTGAGTTTGATGAGGGCGACGTGGTCTTCTATTTCGACGATGATCGTCTCATAGGCCATGAAATCAGCTTTCATTTGTTTCCATCAGACCGATTCATTACCATTGTTGGCCGCGCGTTCAACCTATCTTTGACAGCGTGGGCAATAGAAGCTGGAGCGCCCGGACTGTACGATGCGCCCAATAGGGCCCTCACATCCCTCCGTCCGGCAGGGTTCTCCCTCACGCCCGTAGACATCGAAACTGTGCTGGAAATAGCCCAATTCACCATCCGCCTGCCGGAAATCCCGCAGCGAGGAACCGCCCGCCATGATCGCATCCCGCAGCACATCGCGGATGATCGGCACCAGCGATCCTGCGCGTTTGCCCGAGATGTTCCCGGCGCGGCGGCGTGGCGAGATGCGCGCCCGAAACAGCGTTTCGCAGACATAGATATTGCCCAGCCCCGCGACGATCCGCTGATCGAGCAGCGCGGATTTGATCGGCGTGTTGCGCCCCTTGAGCATGGCGGCGAGATAGGGCGCGTTGAAGTCGTTGCCCAGGGGTTCTGGCCCCAGCTTGGCCAGCAACGGATGCACCTCTGCCCTATCCGTCGGCATCAGGTCCATCGCGCCAAAGCGGCGCGGATCGTTGAAGGTGATCCGCGCGCCATTTTGCATGTAGAGCACCACATGATCATGCTTTTCCGGCGCCGGGTGCTCATGCACGAAACGCCCCAAGGGATCGCCCGAGACCAGCATACGCCCGGACATGCCAAGGTGAATGAGCAGCGTCTCACCCGAGGCGAGATCGGCGAGGATATATTTCGACCGCCGCCGCAGCATCAGCACCCGCTGTCCGGTCAGCCGCGCAGCCATGTCGGGCGGAAATGGCCACCGTAGGTCAGGGCGATTGACAGCGGCACGTGCAATCACCTCCCCCTCCATAACCGGCGCTAACCCGCGGCGGACTGTCTCAACCTCTGGCAATTCCGGCATTTGACCCCTCGCTCAGCACAAGCGGCGCATTGTAACCCCCCGCCCGCGCCCTATAAGAAGGGCAGTACACAAGAGCGGCAAGGCCCATGAGCGAGAAAACCACCCATTTCGGATTTCAGGATGTGCCCGAGTCGGAGAAAGCCGGGCGCGTGCGCGGGGTCTTTGGCAGCGTGGCCAGCAAATACGACTTGATGAACGATGCGATGAGCCTCGGGATTCACCGCATCTGGAAAGACGCGATGATGGATTGGCTGGCCCCGCGCGCGGGTCAGCGCCTGCTCGATGTGGCGGGCGGCACCGGCGAT
This sequence comes from Roseovarius tolerans, assembly GCF_900109855.1. GTDB lineage: Bacteria > Pseudomonadota > Alphaproteobacteria > Rhodobacterales > Rhodobacteraceae > Roseovarius > Roseovarius tolerans. Next base: position 5,530 of record NZ_FOBO01000028.1, read on the forward strand.
ATCAGCTTTCGCTTTCTCAAGCGGGCCGGTCATGGCCATGCCACCGTGCTCGACCTGACCGAGCCGATGCTGGTCGAGGGGCGCAAGCGCGCCGAGGCCGACCAGATGGCCGACAGTCTCGATTGGGTGGTGGGCGACGCGATGGCATTGCCGTTCGAGGACAACAGCTTTGACGTCTACACGATCAGCTTCGGCATCCGAAACGTGACCCGCCCGCAAGAGGCGCTGAACGAGGCGTTTCGCGTGCTCAAGCCTGGTGGACGGCTGATGGTGCTCGAATTCAGCCAGATCCCCAATGAGCTGATGCAAAAGGTCTACGATCTTTACAGCTTCAACATAATTCCGCGTCTTGGACAGGCGATTGCCAATGACCGCGACAGCTATCAGTATCTGGTCGAATCGATCCGCCAGTTTCCGGACCAAGAGACGTTTCTGGGCATGGTCCGACAGGCCGGATTCGAACAGGCAAAATACCGCAACCTGAGCATGGGCATCGCCTGTCTGCATTCCGGCTGGAAAATCTGAGCGATGCGCGGACCGCATAATATCCTGCGGCTGATCCGCACCGGTGCCACGCTGGAACGCACCGGCGCCATGGGCCTGATCATGGACGCGTTCGAGGCGCCACCACTGGTGCGCGGCACCATGCGCTTTCTGGCCTGGCCGTTTCAATGGATGGGCTACAAGGGCGACGAGACGACCCCGCCTGCGCCCCGCGCGCTGACCGCATTGGGCCCGGCCTATATCAAGTTCGGTCAGATTCTCAGCACCCGCCCCGATCTGGTGGGCGAGGAACTGGCCGGGCAACTGCGCGTCTTGCAGGACAAGCTTCCGCCCTTCTCGGTAGATGTGGCCAAGGCGAGCATCACCCATGAGCTGGGGCATCTCGTCGAAGAGATGTTCGACGATTTCAGTCCGCCCGTCGCCGCGGCCTCGATCGCGCAGGTGCACAAGGCACGCCTTCGCGACACGGGCGAAGCCGTCGCCATCAAGGTGCTGCGCCCCGGGATCGAAAAGGCGTTTCGCCGCGACATCGACGCGTTTTATTTCGCCGCCCGCATGGTCGAGTTGCTGGCCCCCGGCGCGCGCCGCCTGCGGCCCACGGAGGTGATTGCGCATTTCGAGGGCGTGGTGATGGGAGAGCTCGACCTGCGGCTCGAGGCGTCGTCGGCCTCTGAGTTTTCCGCCAACACCTCGGGGGATACCGGCTTTCAGCTGCCGCCGGTGCAATGGCACCTCTCGTCGCGCCGGGTGATGACGATGGGCTGGGCCGACGGCCTGCCCCTCGGGGACAATGCCGCGCTCGACGCCGCCGGTCACGACCGCGCTGAACTGGGTGAACGGGTGTTGCAGCTGTTTTTGAACCACGCGCTGCGCGACGGCTATTTTCATGCCGACATGCATCAGGGCAATCTCAAGGTGGCCAGCAATGGCGATATCATCGCCTATGATTTCGGCATCATGGGCCATATCGACGAATACACCCGCCGGGTCTATGCCGAAATCCTCTACGGGTTCATCAAGCGTGATTATCGCCGCGTCGCCGAGGTCCATTTCGAGGCGGGTTATGTGCCCGCCGACCGCGATGTCGACGCTTTTGCGCGTGCCTTGCGCGCGGTGGGCGAGCCGATCTTCGGCATGGATGCGAGCCGCATCTCGATGGGCAGCCTGCTCAGCTATCTCTTCGAGGTGACCGAGCGATTCGGCATGGAGACGCGCACCGAACTAATCCTGTTGCAACGCACCATGGTGGTGGTCGAAGGCGTCGCCCGGAGCCTCAATCCGCAGATCAATATCTGGCAGGTCGCCCGGCCCGTGGTTGAGGATTACATCAAGAAAACGATCGGCCCGCGTGCCGCGCTGCGCGATTTCGGGCGGACCGCCGCCGTGCTGTCACGCTACGGCCCGCGCCTGCCCGGTCTGGTCGAGGCCGCGCTGATTCGCCAATCCGCGCCACCCGCGCCCCCGCCCCCGTCGCCCTGGCCGATGCGCATCGCCTTTGCCGGGATCGGCGCCACCCTGGGTGCGGGCGGCGCGGCGCTGGCTCTGGCGTTTATGTGACATCTGGCGCTCACGCCCCGGTCTCCGGCGGGCGCAGACCAAGCACTGCCCTCGCTGCAACGCTCTGACCGTTCGCGAGCACAAGCCGGGTTTCTCCACCCTCCTGACGGGCTTCGACGATTCGGCTGTGAACATGTGCGTCGTGGCGCGCGATCACCTCACCCTCGGCAAGGGACTGCACCGAGATCTCGTAGGTTCCACTTTGCAGCGGCAGACCGGCAGGATCGCGCCCTGCCCATGTGATGCGGCCATTTTGCGGAGCGATCTCCTGACGTTGCACGACAATGCCCGCTGCGTTCGTGACGACCAGCTGCGCGGCATCTGCCAGCGGATCGACCGTCGCCGTCAGCGGCACCGGTGTCCCGTCAAAGACAATCGGCGTTTTCGCCTCTGCCTCAAGCCCGATCCAGCCCGAAAGCTGACCGAGACCAAGCGCGCCCATCTGCGCCCCAAGCCCGGTCAGCAGGTCATTGGTCAGCACCTGCTGCTCGACGGTCGAGAAGGTCGCCAACTGCACAGCGAAATCGGACGACTCCACCGGATTGAGCGGGTCCTGATTGCGCATCTGCGTGGTCAGCATCTTCAGAAAGGTTTCGAAATCCGAACTGAGCGCGCCGCCACCGCGGGGAGCCGCAGCCGCGGTCTGGGCAGTCGATTGGGTCGAAGAGAGAACGTCCATGGTCAAACCTTTCTAAAGGCGGATGTCGAGGCGATCACCAAGGTGAAGCGTGGAAGCGAGATAAACCGCGTCGCCCTCGGCCTCCGACAGGGGGCCGGGCGAAGATTGCGGGGCACGCGGGTGCTGGTGCGCACCGGGCTGTTCGTGGCCAAAGGAAAACTCCGCCGACTGATAGCCGATATCCAGAAACTCACGCGCCAGAAGGTCGATGTTGCGCCGAAGAAGATCGAGCGTTTCGGGGCGCTCTGCCAGCACCGAAACCGAGAGCCCCGCGTCGGATTGGCTTAGGCTCAGGCGCACCTTGCCCAGTTCTTCGGGGTTGAGCATGAGGTCGATCACCCGATCTGTCCCGGATGCACCGCGCCCAATCGCTGCGGCGATCTGCATCACCACATGGTGCGGCGGAGTTGGCAGCGCAGCCGCGCCGACCAAAGTGAAACCTTGCGCGTGGAAAGCGGGCGCGCGCGGCCCCGAAAAGGCAGGAATATCGTCTTCGGCAAGACGCGGAACACCACGCAGCGCCGCGACCACTGGCATAAAGGGCAGTACCTGCTGGGCGGGTGCGGCGGCCTTTATACCATCGACGGCACGCTGCGCGCCGGACATATCGGGCAAAACCCGTTTCATGTCCCCGGCGCGCGTGCGCGCACCCATGGCGCGCTCGGGCAATCGCCGCGCCACGACGGCGTCCGGCGCATGCGGGGCCGGATTGCGTGCACCACGCAGAACAGGCGCGACCTCTGCCAGTGCGGTCGGCATGACCGGACCAACGTTTGCCGTGGCAAGCTATGGCGCTGCGCTTGCCGGATTTGTGGCGATCCTGATGTCGATGGGTATGAGATGGTTCCGCCCGCCATCGTCTCATTGCCCTTCAAGCTGGCCTTTTTCGTCATCGCCGATGGCTGGACCCTGATCGCCGACAGCCTTGTGCGCGGCTACATGTAGCAATCCCGGAAAATTCGGGCCGAATTCACACGCTCTTCGGGATTTTTCACCCTCTGTTTCGCAACCGGCCCCCAAACTGCCGCATAAATGGCATCATGAGGCTGCGAATCGTTTAGGCGATGCGCTCCGGCCCACCCCGCACAGACAGGTGCCCCATGCCCCGCACGACCCGCCTCATCCTCTGCCCCGTCAACCTCCGGCACCTCAAGGTCGATTACAACGCCTATGAAGAAGCCGTCGAAATGGCGCAGCGGCGCGGGGCGAAACTGATCATCGCCACCGTCGCCCCCGAGATCGAGCGCAACATGAACATCTACAATTCCGATGTCTATTGGGGTGACGAGCTCAGGAAATTCGTGGCCGCCCACCCCGCCGAGGGGGTCGATATGGAACTGATCGTGCGCAAGGGCGCTGTCCATCGCCAGATCGTCAAGCTCGCGGATGAGCGCAATGTCGACCTGATCGTGATGGAATCCGCCAACCCCAAGGTGCAGGACTACCTGCTCGGCACCACGGCAAGCCACGTGGTGACCCATGCCGAATGTTCGGTCTACGTGGTGCGCAGTTAAAGCAATAAGTCAGAGCATTTCGGTGTTTCAGTGAAAGACCGAAATGCTCTAGGCGGGCAGCTTGCCCTCCAGCACATAGCGCAGGATATCCACCACCTGCCCCGGCTCGCGCGCCACGGCGAGCGCGGCGGCATCCACCTCCTTGAGGGCGTGGTCATGCTCGGGCGGCTGCAGGATGATCAGCGACTTGCCAAGCGCCGAGGCATAGCCCGCATCAAAGGCCGCGTTCCACTGCTTGTACTTGTCGCCAAAGCGCACCACCACGATATCGGCATCCGCGATCCCCTTGCGAGTGCGGATCGCATTGACCATCGCGCCCTTGTGGTCGTGCCAATACTTGTCCGGCTCCTCGCCCAGGATCGCAACACCGCAATCATCACTCGCCGCGTGATCGGTCACAGGCGCGGAAAACGACACATCAAGCCCTTCGGCCCCCGCAATGATCTGCTCTCGCCAATCGGTGTGTATTTCGCCTGACAGATAGACATTCAGCATCGTTCGCTCCTTTCTCAGCCGCGCAGCGTGCCGCCCGTGGCCTTGGTGACCTTGTCGATGATCCTGGCCGAGACCGCCTCGATATCGGCCTCTTTCAGGGTCGTGTCGCGCGGCTGCAAGCGCACGGTCATCGCCAATGATTTCTTGCCCTCGCCCAGAGTGCCGCCGATGAACTCGTCGAAAATGCGCACATCCTCGATCAGTGCCTTGTCGGCCCCCGCCGCCGCATTGACCAGCGTCAGCGCCTCGACCTCGCGATCGACGACAAAGGCGAAATCGCGCTCCACCGCCTGCAGATCGCTGATCGCCATCGCCCCGCGCGTGGCCAAGGATTTGCGTGGCAGCGGAACCTCTGCAGGCCAGAGGGTAAAGGCCACCGCCGGCCCCTTCACGTCCATCGCGCGCAGCACCTTGGGGTGCAATTCGCCAAAGACGGCCATCACCTTCTTGGGGCCAAGGCAGACCATGCCATGCCGCCCCGGATGCCACCACTCCGGCGCACCGCGCAGGATCTGCGCCTTGGCGGGCGCACCGATCGCTGCCAGCACCGCCTCGGCATCCGCCTTGGCGTCATAGAGATCGACGGCACGCGAAGTGCCATGCACATCCTTGGGCCCGCTCCGCCCGATCAGCACACCGCAGACCTGCAAATGCTGCTCGCCCGGCTCGCCACCGTCAAAGGCGTGCCCGACCTCGAACAGCGCCAGATCCATGATCCCCCGCGCCTGATTGCGCGCCGCCGCCTGCAACAGCCCGGGCAACAGATCGGGCCGCATATGGCTCATTTCCGAGCTGATCGGATTGGCCAGCATCGTGGACGCATCACCTCCGCCAAAGAGCATGGCAGAGCCATGGTCGATAAAGCTGTAGGTGACGCATTCATTATAGCCGAGTGCGGCCATGCTGCGCCGCGCGATCTGTTCGCGCTTCTGCATCGGGCTCAGGATCGGCTTGGGCACACCGGCATCGACACGCGCCATAGGCCGCCCCTTGAGCTTGGTCAGCGAGGCAATCCGCGCCACCTCCTCGACCAGATCGGCCTCACCCTGGATATCGGGCCGCCAGCTCGGCACATGCGCGATGTTCCCCTCGAGCTTGAAGCCAAGCGCCGTCAGCGTCTGGCGCTGCTCGCTTTCGGGGATGTCCATACCGACCAGCGATTGCACCCGCGCCGGATCGAGCTTGTAGGCGCGGCTCACATCCGGAACCTTGCCCGCCATGATACGGTTCGACGGCTCCCCGCCACAAAGATCGAGGATCATCTGCGTCGCAAGATCGAGCGCCTCCATGTTGAACGCCGGATCAATCCCCCGCTCATTGCGATAGCGCGCATCGGAATTGATCTTGAGCGCGCGGCCCGTCGTGGCGATCTGGATATGGTCCCACACCGCCGCCTCGAGAAACACGTTCACCGTCTCCTCGGTACAGCCGGTGGCAAGGCCGCCCATGATCCCGCCGATGCTCTCGATACCGGTCTCGTCTGAAATCACCACCTGCCCGGGGCCGAAAGTATAGTCCTTCTCGTCCAGACCGGTCAGCGTCTCGCCGCCCTTGCTGCGATGCACCCGCAGATCACCCGTCACCTTGTCGGCGTCGAACACATGCAGCGGGCGGTTGCGATCATAGGTGAAGAAATTGGTGATATCGACCAGCCTGGAGATCGGGCGCAACCCGATGGCGCGCAGCCGGTCCTGAAGCCACGCGGGCGACGGGCCGTTCTGCACGTCGCGAATGAGACGCCCGCCAAAGACCTCGCAGCCGCCCGTCGCCGCATCCTCGTCGATCACCACCTTGATAGGGCAGGCGAACTGCCCCTCGATACCCGCCGTGGGCGCGGGCTTCATCGTTCCCATGCCCCGCGCCGCCAGATCGAGCGCGATGCCCCGCACGCCAAGCGCATCGGGACGGTTCGGCGTGATCGCGATCTCGATCACAGGGTCCACCTTGGCCGGATCATTCTCGGCCAGCCAATCGACAAACCGCTCACCCACCTCGCCCGACGGCAGTTCGATGATGCCGTCATGCTCCTCCGACAGTTCCATCTCGCGCTCCGAGCACATCATGCCATGGCTCTCGATCCCGCGGATCTTGCCCACCCCGATGGTCGTGTCGATGCCCGGCACGTAGACACCGGGCTTGGCGATCACAACGGTGATCCCCTCACGCGCATTGGGCGCGCCGCAGATGATCTGCGTCTCGCCCACATCGGTCGCCACCTGACACACCCGCAGCTTGTCGGCATCCGGGTGCTTTTCGGCACTGATCACCTTGCCGATGGTAAAATCCCCCAGCCGCGCGGCCGGGTCGGAAATGTCTTCCACCTCCAACCCCAGATCGGTCAGGGTTTCCGCGATCTCCGCCACCGAGGCTGTGGTCTCGAGGTGGTCTTTCAGCCAGGACAATGTGAATTTCATGGGTGCTCTTCCGACTGCGAAACTTGGGTCAGCCTGCGCTTTACCGGATATGTCGGACATGGAAAACCCCGCATTGCTGCGGGGCTTTGCCGTAGGTCAGGGGTTTTGGCCGCTCAGCTCGTCCAGCGGGACGCAAAATCAAACGAGCTGTCATAGCCAAAGAGCGCCACCGACCCTCCGGTATGCAGGAAGACGACCCGCTCGTCCTTCTTGAAATGCCCCTTGCGGATAAGGTCGACAAAGCCTGCCGCCCCCTTGGCCGAATAGACCGGATCAAGCAGGATCGCCTCCAGTTCCGCAAACATCTGAATAGCCTCGATGCCGCTCTCGGTGGGGATACCATAGCCTTAGCCCACGTAATCGGTATTGGCCACCACGTCCTCGCGCGCCACCACACCGGCACAGCCCAGCTTTTCCGCCGTCGCACAAGCGAGATTGTACACGTTCTCCTCCTGCTTGGGCTTGGGCGCGCGCACCCCGATCCCCAACAGCGGGATTTGCGCGTTCATCGCCTTGAGCCCGGTGATCAGCCCCGCCTGCGTGCCGGCACTGCCGGTCGCATGCACGATATGGTCGACCTTGAGCGCGCGATCATTGAACTGCGCCAGCATCTCGAAGGCGCAATTGACATAGCCAAGCGCGCCCGTGGGGTTCGATCCGCCACCAGGGATGGTATAGACATTTCGCCCCTCGGCGCGGAACCTGTCGGCGACCTTCTCCATCTCGGCATTCATGTCACCGCCGCCGGGGCGTTTCTCGGTCGTGGCCCCATGCATATGATCCAGCAGGACGTTGCCGTTATTGTTGTAATTGGCATTGTTCGAGCCGGTCCGATCCTCCAGCAGGATATGGCAATCCAGTCCCAGCTTGGCCGCAAAGGCCGCCGTCTGACGGGCGTGATTGGATTGCGTGGCGCCTTGGGTCATCACCATGTCAGCGCCCTGCAATTCCGCCTCGGCCATCAGGAATTCCAGCTTGCGGGTCTTGTTGCCGCCGGTCGAAAGACCGGTGCAATCATCCCGCTTGATCCAGATTTCGGGGCCGTTCAATTCCTTGGTCAGCCGGTCCAGCCGCTCCAGCGGGGTCGGCAGATGGGCGATAAAACGACGGGGGTAACGGGCGAGATGCATTTGAGGTCCTCCATCAAACATGCGTTTCGCGCAGGCTAAGGCGGGACATCCGCGCCGTCCAATGCTATTCTCGCCATCTATTATGCAGGATATGCAATATGCGGCTCGATTGGCTCGACGATCTTCTGGCGGTGTCCGATACCGGCTCACTCGCCCGCGCCGCCGAAATGCGCCATGTCAGCCAATCGGCCTTCACCCGCCGCCTGCGCGCCATCGAAGAGGCGCTCGGCACGCCGCTCCTCGACCGCAGCCGCAAACCCGTCACCCTCCTGCCCGATGTCGCGGCACAAATCCCCGAGATGCGCAGCCTCGCCACGCAACTGCGCAACCTGCGCGAAACGCTGGCGCACACGTCGGACGCGCGCGGCCTGACGCTGGCCTGTCAGCACGCGATCACCACCACGCATTCGCCGGCCATCGTCAGCATTCTCACCGCGCAGGGGGGCCGCCCGGTGCGCGTGCGCTCGGACAATCGCGAGGAATGTCTGCTCCGCCTTTTGTCCGGCGAGGCCGATCTCGCCGTGGTCTTCGCCGCACCGGACGTGGCCCCCCTGACCCTTGGCCGCGCCTTCGATCGGGTCTCGCTCGGGCTCGAACGCCTGCTGCCGGTGGCGACCCCGCGCCTCATGCAGGGCCCCGACCTGCCCTACATCGCCTATCCCGGCGACGTGTTTCTCGGCCAGGTCATGGCGCGCGCGGTCCTGCCGCGCATCCCCGCGCCCCGCGTGCTGCGCCGCCGGGCGGAAACCGCGCTGACCCTCGCCGCGCATGAATACGCCCGGCGCGGCATCGGCGTGGCCTGGCTGCCCGAAGGCATGGCGCGTGATGATCTCGCCAGCGGGCGGCTCATGGCCCTCGATGACACGCTGCCCGCGCTCGACATGGCGCTCTGGATGATCCGCCTGACCGAGAGCGGCACCGCCCCCTGGGCGCGCGACTGGTCCCGGCTCGTAACCGCGCTCGGGCACCCCGGCTGACCGTTCAACCTTGCACAGCCCTGCCCCCTTTGCTTTAACCGCCGCATTACCCCTGTCGGAGGCCGCAGCATGGTCGACATCGCAACCCGCGTCTACAATCACCGCTGGAAGATGGACCCCATCGTTCGGTCCCTGATCGACACCGATTTCTACAAGCTGCTGATGTGCCAGTCGGTGTTTCGCAACCGGCCCGACACGAATGTCACCTTCTCCCTCATCAATCGCACCACATCGGTCCGGCTGGCCGAACTCGTGGACGAGGGAGAGTTGCGCGAACAACTCGATCACATCCGCTCGCTGTCGCTGTCGCGCGGCGAAAGCACCTGGCTGCGCGGAAACACCTTCTACGGCAAGCGCCAGATGTTCACCCCCGAATTCATGGAATGGTTCGAAGGGCTGACCCTGCCGCCCTACCACCTCGAGGTGCGCGACGGGCAATATGAGCTGACCTTCGAGGGCAAATGGCCCGAAGTCATGCTCTGGGAAATCCCCGCCCTCGCCGTGCTGATGGAACTGCGCGCCCGCGCCGTCCTTGGCCACATGAAGAAATTCGAACTTCAGGTGCTCTATGCCCGCGCGATGACCAAGCTCTGGGAAAAGGTCGAGCGGCTGCGCCCCATCGACGGGCTGCGCATCGCCGATTTCGGCACCCGGCGGCGGCATTCGTTCCTGTGGCAGGACTGGTGCGTTCAGGCCATGCGCGAGGGGCTGGGCGAACGCTTCGTCGGCACCTCCAACTGCCTGATTGCCAAGAACCGCGATCTCGAGGCGATCGGCACCAATGCCCATGAATTGCCGATGGTCTATGCCGCCCTCGCGCCCGACGACGCGAGCCTCGCGCAGGCCCCCTATGACGTGCTCTCGGACTGGCACGAGGAACATGACGGTAACCTGCGCATCATCCTGCCCGATACCTACGGCACCAAGGGGTTTCTCGACAACGCCCCCGATTGGCTGGCGGGCTGGACCGGTATCCGGGTCGATTCCGGCGCGCCCGAGGCCGGGGCCGAAACCGCAATCCGCTGGTGGAAGGACCGCGGCGAGGACCCGCGCCAGAAGATGGTGATCTTCTCCGACGGGCTCGACGTCGACAAGATCATCGAATTGCAGGCGCAGTTCGCCGGACGCGTGCGTACCTCCTTCGGCTGGGGCACGCTGCTCACCAATGATTTTCGCGGGCTGACCGAGGATGACGTGCTCGCGCCGTTCTCGCTGGTCTGCAAGGCGGTGTCGGCCAATGGCCGACCCACCGTGAAACTGTCCGACAACCCGCGCAAGGCCATGGGCCCCGAGGACCAGATCGAGCGCTATCGCCGCGTGTTCGGCGTCGGCGAGCAAGAGGCGCTTGACGTGATCGTCTGACGCCGCAAAGTCTAGCGCACCACGAACTAGCGCACCACGAATTCGGCATGCAGAGCCCCCGCCGCCTTGATGCTCTTGAGAATGTCGATCATGTCGCGCGGCGCGACGCCAAGCGCATTCAGGCCCGCGATCACCACCGACAGCGAGGTCCCCGTCCTCGGAAAACACGCTGTCGCCGCCGAACGCACCGTCACCCCCGCCCAAGATGCGGTTGACCGGCAGGGTCGGGCTGAAAAAATCCGCGATACCCTTGCGTTGCTGTTCGGTTGTCGCGTTCAACAGCCACATCAGCAGGAAAAAGGCCATCATCGCGGTGACGAAATCGGCATAAGCCACTTTCCAGGCACCGCCATGATGCCCGCCTCCTGCAATGATCTTTTCCCGTTTGATGATGACCGGCGCCACGTTGCTGCGCACGTCCATACTCACCACCTTTGTCTCACCCGGTCCAAGGGGTAGCACAGGGTGGATTACCGGTCTGTTAACACATCCAGTTTTACGGACTTCGCTAGGCCAGACCCGGCAGCCACAGAACAATTGCCGGGAACGACACCAACAGCGCGATAGTCACCGCATCGGCGACGAAGAACGGCATCACCCCCTTGAAAACGTCCTGCACGCTCAGGTCCGGCCGCACGCCCGCGACCACGAAACAATTCAGGCCAATGGGCGGCGTGATCAGACAGAACTCGGCCATCTTGACCACCAATATCCCGAACCAGATCGCACACATCTGGCCATTCATGCCAAAGGCACTGTCCGCCGCGCTGACATTGATACCCCCGTTGAGCGCCATCACCGCCGGATAGACCACCGGCAGCGTCAAGAGAAGCATGCCGATCGCATCCATGAACATGCCCAGCACCGCATAGGCCAGCAGGATGCAGATCAGGATCAGCATCGGCGACAGCGTCAGCGAGGTGATCCAGTCCGCAAAGGCCGACGGCAGATCGGCAAAGCCAAGAAACCGCACGTAGATCAGCACCCCCCAGATGATGGTAAAGATCATCACCGACAGTTTCGCCGTCTCCAGCAGTGCGTCCTTCAACTCGGGCCAGCGCATGCCACGATAAAGCGCCATAAGGAACACCACGAAGGCGCCAATCGCCCCGCCCTCGGTCGGTGTGCCCCAGGCATCGCCGCCGAACGGGTTGTAGACGAAGAAGATGATCGTCACGACAACGAACACGATGGGCAGGGCGGGCGGCAGCGACACGAAGCGCTCGCGCCAGGTAAAGCCACCCACCGGCGGGCCGAACCCCTTGATGGTCAGCGCCAGCCCGATGATCAAAAGCGCATAGACAAAGGCTGAGAACACGCCCGGAATGAACCCGGCAAGCAACAGCTTACCCACATCCTGCTCCACGATGATCGCGTAGATCACCAGCAATGCCGACGGCGGAATGAGGCTCGCCAATGTGCCCCCCGCCGCCACGACACCCGCCGCGAACCGCTTGTCATAGCCGATCTTGAGCATCTCGGGGATGGCGATCCGCGCAAAAACCGCCGCCGTCGCAACGCTCGCCCCTGACACAGCAGCAAACCCTGCCGTGGCAAACACGGTCGAGACCGCAAGGCCCCCCGGCACCCAGGCGATCCAGCGTTTTGCCGCCTCGAACAGCGCCTTGGTCAGCCCCGCGTAATAGGCGAGATAGCCGATCATGATGAAGGTGGGTATCAGGCTCAGCGCCTGTGAACTGACCTTGGAATGCGGCACCTGACCGGCAGTCTTGACCGCCACGGTCAGCGCCCAGACAAATTCGTCGCCCGCATAGCCCTTCTTGGACCAGAAAATCCAGATCAGCCCGACCGTACCGGCCAAAGCGGCGGCAAAGGCCACGCGCATGCCCAGGATCACGACGACCAGCATCAGGCCGGTCACGACAAGCCCGATATCTATCGGCTCCATCAGGTGAAATCCTTATTCATCACGGCCGCTGACATGCGCGGCCTCACGCGCGGCCTGTGCCGCGGCATCCTCGATCAGCGGCACGGCAACCGGCCGCTCCGCCCCGGTGAACAATGCGCGCCCGAATCCCCAGACCTGCAACATCAGCCGCAGCGACAGCACACCAAAGGCAATCGGCGCGAGGATCTTCGCAGGCCAGATCGGCAGGGCGATGTCGATGGTGCTGTCCCGGCTCCACAGCGGCGCGTTCCAGTCGAAACTACGCTCGAAATGCGCCCAACTGCCCCAGACCAGCAGCAGCATCAGCGCCAGAACCGCCAGCGTCGTGATCAACTCGATAAGCCAAAGCGCGCGGCCCTGAAACATTCCGACAAAGATATCCATGCGGATATGCCCGCCATCGCGCTGCGTATAGGCCACGCCCATGAAGGCAATCAGCGGCATGATCTGCTCGATCCAGTCGACATAGCCGGGCAGCGGCTGATTGAAGAAATTGCGCCCGCCCACGGAAATGACCGCCAGCACCATGAGCGAGAACACCGCCAGCCCGCTCAGGAGCGCAAGTTGCCGCTCGATCCGGTAAAGACCGCGATCAAGCCTGCTCAGGCTGCTGTTGTCGGACAGGACAGAGGCCGCTCCCGCCATGGCTCGTCTCCCGGATGATGCGCAAGGAAATCGGCCTGCCCCGGATCATCCGAGGCAGGCCGGAAAGGTCAGGCTCAGGAGCCGCCCTTGAGCTCCGCAAGCGTGCTCGTGGCGAAGTCATAGAGCTCTTGCGCGGGAATACCGCGACTGCCCATCTCTTCGATCCAGGTCGCAGCGGCAGGACCGGCAACCGCCTCTTCGAACTTCGTCAGAGACTCCTCGTCAAAGCTGATCACTTCGATCCCGCGCTCTTCGAGCGCCGGGCCCCAGGCCTCGAGCGTGTTGTTCTGATAGTTGTCGATGTAGTAATCGAGCGACTCGTCGATCGAGCCCAACAGCGCCTCGCGATGCTCATCCGACAGCTCGTCAAGCGCATCGGTATTCGCCACGACCGGGCAATTAACCGTGCCGGGGTTCAGGTTCGCGGTCCACCATTTCGCATTCTCGATGGTGCCGAAGGACATATGCGCATGCGGCGCAAAGGCCACGGCCTTGACCACGCCACTATCCATCGCCTGCCGCACCTCGGTCGCCGACATCGAGGTCGGCACCGCGCCCACGGCCTCCATCGCAGAGCCGATACCACCGGTCGCGCGCACGCTCAGCCCTTTGAAATCGTCTAGGCTGCGGGGCGCATCGCCCAGACCCACGAGATTGTATTGCGGCATCGGCGAGGGCATCAGCAGCGTCGCGTTCCAGCGTGCCAGATCGGCCTTGACCGCAGGCTGATCATAGAGCGCCATCGACAGCGCGGTTTCCTGCTCCAGCGTCTCGACCCCGAGGAACGGCAGTTCCAGCACGGTGATCGTCGGATTCTTGTCGCGGTGATAGCCCGCGCAGAACTGCGCCATCTCGAACGCCCCGATAGAAATCCCGTCAAGGTTCTCGCGGTTGTTCGACAGGCCGCCGTAGCTGATGTTCAGGGTAAAATCGCCGTCGGTCTTCTCAGACACCAATTCGGCCAGCTTCTCGACATGCTCCGTAAACGCCCGGCGCTTGCCCCAGAGCGAGACGTTCCATTCGGTCGCCATCGCCTCACCGGCAAAGGCAAGGCTGATCGCGGCCACGGCGGTATAACTCAGAAATTTCGGCATGGTTTCTCCTCCCAGATGTCATGCGGTATGATGGGCGCTACCTTGGGTCATGCCCGGCACAATGGCTATGAAGAAAACCGCGCATGCCCCGGCAGCCGCCCTGCGGATATCCGCAAGGTGACTACAGCAGCGCCTCCTTGTCCAGCCCCAGCTTGACGATCTTCTCGTTCAGCGTGCGCCGCCCGATGCCCAGCGCCTCGGCCACCGCCTCCATCTTTCCCTCATGCGCGGTGATCGCCTTGGCAATGAGTTCTCGCTCGAACGCCGCCACGGCGGCGCGCAGCGTGTCGGGCACATCATCGGCCAGCGAATCGCGGTGCAGCGCCTGCGCCATCGACCCGCCCCCGCGCCGCGCGCTCAGCACGCGTCGTTCGCACACGCTGCGCAACTCGCGCACATTGCCGGGCCAGTCATGCGCCAGCAGCGCGGCACTATCCTCGGGCCCGAGGTCCGGCACGCGGGTCTCATAGACCCGCGCGAACTCGTCCAGAAACCGCGCCGCCAGCAGCATCACGTCATCGCGCCGCTGCCGGAGCGTCGGCAAGGCAATCACCGTGGTATTCAGCCGATACAGCAGATCGGCCCGCAGCCGCCCCTCGCGCACCGCCTGCTCAGGGTCCTCGTTGGTCGCCGAAATCACCCGGAACGCCAGCGGCACCGCAGCCCCCGCCCCGAGGGGCAGCACCTGCTTGTCCTCGATCACCCGCAACAGCTTGGCCTGCACCGGCATCGGGCAGGAACAGATTTCATCCAGAAACAGCGTGCCGCCATCCGCCCCCTGCAATCGCCCCTTGGCCCCGCCTTCGGCCCCGAACATCTCGGCCTCGAACCCCTCGACCGAGAGCGCGGCACAGTTCAGCGCCAGAAACGGCCCGGTGCCATCCGTCCCCAGATCATGCAGCGCGCGCGCCACCAGCTCCTTGCCGGTACCGGTCTCGCCCTGCAGCATCACCGCCGCACCGCTCTGCGACAGATCAAGCACCTCTTCGCGCAGGGCCGCCGTTTCCCGCGTCTGCCCCAACAGCACCCGGTCCAGCCCAGACAACTGCATCAGCCGCGATTTCAACCGCTCCGTCGTGCGCCGCATCGCGTGCTGATCGGCGGCATGCCGCAGGATGTTCAGCAACCGGCGCGGCTCATAGGGTTTCTCGACAAAGCTATAGGCCCCGCGCTGCATCGCATCCACCGCCATGGCGATATCGCCATGCGCCGAAATCAGCACCAGCGGCGGCGACAGATCGCGGTCGAGACTGTCCAGCAACTCCAGCCCCGACATGCCCGGCATCCGCACATCCGACAGGATCACATCCGGCTGAAACGCCTCCAGCCGATCCGCCAGCCGCTCTGCACGCGGCAGCGCCTCGACGCACCATTCAGACGCCTCCAGCAGGTCGATCAGCGACAGGCGCATCGCGCGGTCATCCTCGACAATCAGAATACGGGGGGTACTGCTCATGCCGCGCTCAAATCCTCCTCCATCCCCTCTTTCGGGATCTCGATCCGGAACATCGCGCCGCCCTGGGCAAGGTTATCCGCGCTGAACCGGCCCTGATGCGCCTTGACGATATTGGCTGAAATCGCAAGGCCCAACCCCATGCCGCGCCCGCTCTCGCGCGTCGTGACGAACGGCTCCTGCAACTCGTCAAGCCGCGCCTGCCCCAGCCCGTGCCCGGTGTCCCGCACCTCGACCCAGCCCGCTCGATCGCCCTGCCCCAGCGTGATGTCAATCCGCCGCTCGGCACAATCCTCCACCGCATCGACGGCATTGCGCAGCACATTGGTCAGCACCTGTTCCAGCCGCAACTGATTGCCGCGCACCAGAACCGGCGCCCCGGGCGCATCGAGCGACGTGGTGACACCCACCTTGTCGATATTCGGCTCCACCAGCGCCAGCGCCGCCTGCACCACGGCCCCCAGATCGACCGGCCCGAACTCCTCCCGGTCGTTGCGGGCAAAGAACTTGAGCTGCCGCGTGATCCCCTCCATCCGGTCCACGATCCCGGTGATCCTCGGGATGACCCGCGCCGCCGGTTGCCCGCCGATCTCGGCCGCTGTCAGATGGTTGCGCATCGCCGCAATCGGCTGCCCCAACTCATGCGTGACCGACGCCGCCAACTGCCCCAGCGCGGCCAGACGGCTCGCGCGCTCCAACTCGTCCTGCGTCCGCTTCAACCGGCGCTCGGCGGTGCGCCGCTCCTCGATCTCCACCGCAAGCCGCTCATTGGCCTCGCGCAACTGCGCCTCCTCCGCCTCGGACCGGCGCAGTGCCGCCCCGATCCGCTGTGTCCGCCGCACCTGCGACACCAGAAACCCAGCGCCCGCAAGAATCATCACCAGCCCGGTCAACAGCCAGCTGCGCGTCACCGCAGCACTGTCATCCGCGAAATAATGCAACACCCAGTCATGCGGCGCGACCGACGCCGCGAGGTGAATCCGCTCGACCCCGTCGATCATCGCGCGCGCGCCCTCCACGGGCTGCCAGTCCAGCGGCGCAAGATCCTGCCCCGGAAACTGCCGGTCCTGCGCGATCCGGGCCCGCTGATCGGCGCTCAGATCCGCAAGGCTGCGATACCGCCAGTCCGGGTCCGAGGAGAGCAGCACCACACCATCCCGGTTGGCCAGCAAGACCTGCTCCCCGGCCCGCCGCCATGTCTCCTCCAGATCGGTGAGATCGAGCTTGATCGCGATCACCCCGAGCACGCCGCCATTCGCATCGCGCACCGCATCGGCGATGAAATAGCCGGGCAATCCCGTGGTTGCCCCGATCCCATAGAACCGCCCCTGCAGACCGGCACCCGCCGCCTGAAAATAGGGCCGAAAGGAATAATCCTGCCCCACGAACGTCCCCGGTCGCCCGGCGTTCGAGGCGGCAATCGTCATCCCGTCAGGTCGCATCAGATAAATCGCATCCAGCCCCGACTGCGCCGCAAAGGCCGCCAGCCTGCGATCCAGCCGGCCGGTTGGCCCACCGGTGGCAGTGTCGATCACATGACTGTCACGCGCCAGCACATAGGTCAGGTGCGAAAACCGCTCCAGTTCCGAGCGCACAGTGCTGTGATACAGCGACAACCGCCCGCGCGCCTTGGCCTCTTCCTCGGATTGGAAAAAGCTGAGCGAGAGCCAGAACACGCCAATCATCACGCAAAGCGCGGTCACGGCGGCAAGGGCGGTGGTGGTCAGTCGCATGGGAAACAGGTATCGGTATCTTTGCGGGGTCACGCAAGCAAAAGCATGGCCCGGACGCGCAACGCCGGAGGAGCAATGACCGACCATCTGACACGCGCCCTGAGAACCGCCCGCATCGTTCCGGTGATCCGCCATCCCGACACGACCATTGCCGAAACCGCCTGTCACCTGCTCGCCGAAGAAGGCGCGCGCGTCCTCGAAATCACCATGACCGTGCCCGATGCGAACGGGCTCTTGCAGCGCCTTGGCGCGGCACATCCCGATGTCATTCTCGGGGCGGGCACCGTTCTTGATGCCGCACAGGCGCAGGCGGCCATCGCCTCGGGCGCGCAATTCGTCGTCTCACCCTGTTGGTGCGACACGGTGGCAGCAGCCTGTCGCGCCGCACAAATCCCCTATCTGCCCGGCGCCATGACACCCGGCGAAGTGCTCCATCACGCGCAGGCAAGCGCGCATGTGGTCAAGGTCTTTCCCGCCGATGCCGCAGGCGGGCCCGGGTTTCTGAGGGCGCTTCGGGCGGTATTCCCCGACATCGCGCTCATGCCCACCGGCGGCATCACCCCGGGCAATGCCGCCGATTACCTCGCCGCCGGGGCGCTCTGCGTCGGCATGGGCGGCAACCTGCTGCCCGCCGCCGCCCTCGAGGCGGACGACGAGGCCACGGCGCGCGATCTCATCCGCGCCGCCTTGAACGGGGCGCGCTGATGGCGGTCGACCTCCTCTGCCTCGGTGAGCCGATCCTCGAATTCAACCAGCAGCCTGACGAGCGCTATTTGCCGGGCCATGGCGGCGACACCTCGAATTGCGCCATCGCCGCCGCGCGACAGGGCGCACATGTGGGATATCTCACCCATGTCGGGGCCGATGCGTTTGGCCGCTCCTTCATCGACCTGTGGCAGGCCGAAAGCGTGGACACCACCACCGTGCGCGCGGTCGAGGGCGGCCAGACCGGCATCTATTTCGTCACTCATGGGCTGGACGGGCACGAATTCAGCTATTTTCGGGAAGGATCTGCCGCCAGCCGCATGACCCCAGCCGACCTGCCCCGCGCCGCCCTTGAGACCACGAAAATCCTGCATGTCTCGGGCATCAGCCAGGCCATCTCCCAATCCGCCGCCGACACGGTCTTCGCGGCGATGGACATCGTGCGCGCGGCGGGCGGGCGCGTGTCCTATGACAGCAACCTGCGGCTCAAGCTCTGGCCGCTCGACCGCGCACGCGCGATCATCCATGCGGGCATGGCGATGGCCGATATCGCCCTGCCGGGGCTCGAGGATGCCGAGGCGCTGACCGGGCTCAGCGACCCCGACAGGATCGCAGATTTCTACCTCGGGCTTGGTGCAGGTGTTGTCGCACTGACACTCGGGGCGGGCGGCACGTTGGTGGCCACCCCCGAAGACCGGAAGCGCGTGCCGGGACGGCCGGTTTCCGTTGTGGACGCCACGGGTGCCGGCGACACGTTCGACGGCGCGTTCCTCGCGCGGCTCATCGCCGGAGACGATCCTTTTACCGCCGCCACCTATGCCAACGCAGCAGCGGCCCTCGCGGTGCAAGGCTACGGCGCCGTCGCCCCGATCCCAAGGCGTGCGGACGTGGAGGCGGTTCTTTCTGCGTCGTAGGAGCGACCCTGTAAACGAAGAATACAAGGTGGCTTTGGTCTGTTGCTACCGTTTAAGCCTACTCGCGCGAAACGCACCGAAGGTGCCGCGCGATCGCCGGGCCGTCCCGCGGCCTGGCGATATGATAGGGCGCGCAACGTGTTGAGTTTAGAATGACTTGGCTGGGATAAAGTGCCCGCATCTGCCGTTGCATCGCCAGTCCCAGGCCCCGCGATCACGCAGCACCTTCTGGCGTGGTGCTATGGTCGCTCAAGGCCAAAACTCGCATGTCCTGTGATCAGCAAATCACCCCGCAGGCCGATCATCCTCGATATAGGCCCGAAGGCTTATCCCCTTCGTTCCGGCGGCACAGGATGTTGTGCCACCGGGCTTGCAAATCTGTGATGTTCGCTTATTGTTCCGC
>NZ_FOBO01000036.1 GCF_900109855.1 Roseovarius tolerans
CGAGCTTTATGTCGAGACCCAATTGGCCCCAACCTTGCAAGCCGGCGATGTGATCATTCTCGACAACCTGTCATCCCACAAAAGCCCCAAGGCCGCAGATGCCATGCGTTCGGTCGGTGCATGGTTTCTCTTCCTGCCGCCCTACAGCCCGGATCTGAACCCCATTGAAATGGCCTTTTCAAAGCTCAAGGCGTTGATCCGGCGGGCCGCCGCACGGACATACGATGACCTTTGGCGGGTCGTTGGCAATGTCTGCGATCTCTTCACTGAGGAAGAGTGCTACAACTTCTTCAAGGCCGCAGGCTATGAAACTGATTGAACGCAACCCGCTCTAGCTTCCGTTGACCTGAGCCGCGCATGGTGCTTCAATCGGAGTTTCGCTCAAGACCATTTTCACCAGAATGCCGGTCCGCCGCTCCGGATCAATCTTTTGCGCCGTTAAAGACTGGCCTCACTGCGCCTTGGCGCGGGCCGGGTCCCATGCGGCGAGGACGTTGGAATTGTCGTCGCCGTCGTATTCATAGAGCTTTTCCTCGGTCACGCCGGGGATATTGCCGAAATCCTCGGCGGTCTTGCGCGGGAACCATGAGGAGCGGATCTGGCCGGGTAACAACTCTCCGAGGATGCGCGAGGTCGCCAGCGAGCATTGCGCCGAGGGCACCGGGCCGTTGGCCTTCACAAGCTGGATCGCGCGTTCGGCCAGTTCCGGGGACACGTCGAGGCGCTGGATCTGCACATGGTAGGTCTTGCGCGCGTGATAGCGGGTATAGACGTCCTCGACCGGCGGGGTGATGCCGAAGAGCACATCGTTGCGCTCCGGGATGGTGTCGTGCTTGAAACTGCCTGCGGGGTCGAAGATCACCCGCTGCGAGCCGTTGATCATCAGCGAGGTATGCGCGCCCCCGCCGGAATTGTTGTTGATCATCGTATAGACCGTCAGGCGTGGCGGGCCGTCATGCCGGTAGGCGGCGCGCGCCACCGCATCATCCGGCGCCCAGACAGATTCTGTCGCACAGCCCGCAAGAAACACCATGGCGCCAAGCGCCAGTACCAATGACCGCATCACATCTCTCCCGCGCGCGTTCGGGGGCGGCTGGATCAGCCGTTGACCGCCGCGATGAACAGCAGCAGGCCGACGATCACAACCACCGACCATGTCACGGCCTTGATGAAGCCCTCGAATGTCTTTTCCTGAACGTCGGTATTCATCTCACCATGCTTGTGCTCGGCCATGTCGCGTTTTCCCTTGTTCGCTGAACCCATGTTTCGGCTCGTCATTACTGCATTTGCCACAGCCTGTCACGCCCCAAGCTGTCACATATCTCAGCCCTGTTCGAGATCCTGCGCGAGGCGAAAACCAATGCGCGTCGGGGCCTCGGCCGGGGCCTTCTTCGGCAGGGCGCGCAGCATCACGTTGAGTTGGCTGACATGCTGGACAAGCTGCGTGCGCATGCCCATCTGATCCTGCCCGTAAAAGGTGATGATGTCGGGATCGAAATAGCCCATCCCCTCGATCCGGATCACGCCCGCATCGCCCCCGGCGAATCCCATCGCGACCTCGTGTTCCTCGTCCAGGGTCTTCTCGAAATTCTGGATATAGAGGATCAGCCGTTCATACGCCCATTGCGCGGCGCTCTTGCCATCCACCGGCTTTTGCGAGAGCGACTTGGCGGCGGTCTCGATACAGGGCTGGTCGGGGTCGGAATGCACCTCGTGGGCACGCGGCATTGCGGCGGCTTCGGCATGTTCGGCGCTGGTGTCGATCTCGTTACCCATCGGGGTCTCCTCCCGGCTACGCGTCCTTGATTTGCCAGAGCCAGGCCTCGTCATCGCGGCACCAGCGGGTGACCTCGCCAGCGTGCAGCAAATGGTTGAGATGCGCAACGGCCTCGACCAGCGCGAGCCCGTAGGTGCCACGGTCGATGCGGCGCTTGAAGAGCAACGCAAAGCAGTCGGCGGCGGTGTGCGGTTCGGTGAGGAAGGCGCGCAGCCGGTCGAGGGCGGCGTGGTGATTGCCGCTCAGTTGCGCCATGCGCAGGGGCAGGCCGGTGAAGGGCAGCTTGTGGCCTGGCAGTACCAGATGATGGTCGCGGGCATGCGCCGCAAGCCGGTCGCAGGCGGCCAGCCAGTCGGACAGCGGATCGGCCAGCGGTTCGGTCGGGTAGACGCCGATATTGGGGCTGATGCCGGGCAGGATCTGATCGCCCGCAAGGACCAGATTGTCGTCGCGCGACCAGAGCGTGACATGTTCGGGCGCGTGCCCGCCGCCCATCCGCACATCCCAGTCGCGCCCGCCTGCGCGGATCACGTCGCCCTCCTGCATCCTTGTATAGCCCACCGGAATCGGCGCGCAGATATCGGCGAAATTATAGGGGCGTTCGTGCTTGCGGTGCTCGTAAATCTCCGGGTCCATCCCGCCCGCGCGGGAGAAGGCGAGCGCCTGCGGGGTGGGGCGCTCCTCGACATCGAGGATCAGCAGCCGCGCCAGAAGCCAGCTTGTGCGCGAGGCCCAGAGATCGGCGCCGAAGCGTTCCATGAACCAGCCCGCCATGCCGATATGGTCGGGGTGATGGTGGGTCAGGATCACGCGGCGGACCGGCTTGCCCTGAAGGGGCCCCGCCAGAATTCCCTCCCACAGGG
Source organism: Roseovarius tolerans (assembly GCF_900109855.1). Taxonomy (GTDB): domain Bacteria; phylum Pseudomonadota; class Alphaproteobacteria; order Rhodobacterales; family Rhodobacteraceae; genus Roseovarius; species Roseovarius tolerans. Next base: position 2,641 of record NZ_FOBO01000036.1, read on the forward strand.
CGACGCTGCGTTTGGAGTGGATGCCGGTGTCGACCAGCGTCCAGCTGTCGCCCTCGTCGAGCGCGTAGACGTTGACGTGATCAAGCACCATCGGCAACGGCAGGCGAAGCCACAGCACGCCGGGGGCGACCTCGGTCGCCTCGCCTTGGGCGGGCGGCTCGGGCCACGGGTGGCGGATATGCGCGCCGCCATCCATCAGGCTGCGAAATCCTCGGGGGTGAGCGCGTAGAGGTCCGCAGCGCCCGCCGTGGCATGCGCCAGATGCCCGGCATGCTCGGGCAAGAGGCGGGTAATGAAGAACCGCGCCAGCCGCGTGCGCGCGCCACCACCGCCCTCGGCCTGCGCGGCCATCAGGTGGAAATGCGCGCCGAGGATGCGGGCAAAGCCGCGCAAGTAAGGGATCGCCCCGGCAAAGCGCTGGGCCATGTCGTCTTGTGCCAGCATCCAGTCGGTCGCCTCGCGCAGGCTCTCGGTCGCCTGCCAGACGGATTCGGCCAGATCGGGCAGATCGCCGCGCGCCGCCTCTGCCGCCGCCTGCATCTCGTCGATGAGGGCAAAGGCGGCCTCGCCCCCGTCCATCAGCTTGCGGCCCACCAGATCCATTGCCTGAATGCCGTTGGTGCCCTCGTAGATCGCGGTGACGCGCACGTCGCGCAGGTATTGCGCGGCGCCGGTTTCCTCGATGTAGCCCATGCCGCCATGCAGTTGCACGCCGGTGTTGGCCACGCCGATGCCCGTTTCGGTGCCGCAGACCTTGGCAATCGGCGTCAGGAGGGCCGCGCGCGCGGCCCAGTGTTTGGCCCCGGTCGCCGTCTCCATGTCGATGGCCTGCGCGCAGGCGAGGGCGATGGCACGTGCGGCGAAGATCTCGGATTTCATGCCGGCCAGCATGCGGCGCACATTGGCGTGGCCGATAATCGTATCGGGATTGTCCTTGTCGGGGGTATGCCCCTGCTTGCGGTCCTGCGCATAGGCGAGCGCGTGCTGAAACGCGCCTTCGGCCACGCCGATGCCCTGACCGCCGACGCCGAGGCGGGCATTGTTCATCATGGTGAACATCGCGCGCATGCCCTGATGCGCCTCACCCACCAGCCATCCAGTGGCGCCGTCATATTGCATCACCGCAGTGGGGCTGCCATGCAGGCCCATCTTGTGCTCAAGGCTCACGACGTTGAGGCTGTTGCGCGCGCCGGGATTGCCGCTCTCATCAGGGATGAGCTTTGGCACCAGAAAGAGGCTGATCCCCTTGGTGCCGGGCACGCCGTCGGGCAGGCGCGCGAGCACGAGGTGACAGACATTCTCGGTGAAATCGTTGTCGCCCCAGGAGATGTAGATCTTTTGCCCGGTGATCGCGTAGCTGCCGTCGCCATTGTCCTCGGCGCGGGTGCGCAGCGCGCCCACATCGGAGCCCGCCTGCGGCTCGGTCAGGTTCATCGTGCCGGCCCATTCGCCGCTGACCAGCTTGGGCAGGTAGAGCGCCTTCAATTCGTTGCTGGCGTGATGCTCCAGCGCTTCGATCTGGCCCTGGGTCATCAGCGGGGCGAGTTGCAGCGACAGGCAGGCCGCCGCCATCATCTCGTTGACCGCGGTGGTCAGGGTCATCGGCAGGCCCATGCCGCCATGGTCGGGCTGCGCGCTGATCGACACCCAGCCGCCTGTCGCAATCGCGCGGTAGCCCTCGGCAAAGCCCGGTGGCGTGCGCACGACGCCGTTTTCCAGCCGCGCGGGGTGTAGGTCGCCCGCGCGCTGCAGGGGATAGAGCACCTCCTCGCACATGCGTCCCGCCTCGGTGAGGATGGCGGCGGTCATGTCGGGGGTCGCCTCGGCGAAACGCTCGGTCGCGGTCACCTGATGAAGGCCTATGACGTGATCGAAGAGGAACTGATACTCCGAGACCGGCGCGCGATAGGGCATGTCCATCCATCCTTTGCTGTTTCTGGCGCGTCTTGGCATCCGTTCTGAACGGCTGTAATCAACCCGGCGCAGGGCTTAGAGTAGCCGAAGGTGCCGGGACGACAACCAAAACGCGGCGTCAGGTCAGGGGACGTATATGCCAAATGCAACCAAACTATTGCAAGCCGAAGCTGCGGGATTTGACCGCGCTGCGGAGATTTGGCGCACCGGTGGCCTCGTGGCCTTTCCGACCGAGACGGTTTACGGGCTGGGCGCGGATGCGCGCGACGATCTGGCGGTGGCGCGGATTTTCGAGGCCAAGGGGCGGCCGCGTTTCAACCCGTTGATCGTGCATGTGGAGAGTGCGGCGCGTGCGCGGGAATACGTCGCATGGTCGGACATGGCCGAGATCGTGGCGAGCGCGTTCTGGCCGGGGCCCCTGACGCTGGTTCTGCCGCTGCGCGAGGGCGCAGGGCTGTCGCCGCTGGTCACCGCCGATCTGCCGACGCTGGCGGTGCGGGTGCCCGCGCATCCGGTGGCGCGCGCGCTGTTGCAGGCGTTCGGCGGGCCGGTGGCGGCCCCCTCGGCCAATCCCTCGGGCCGGATCAGCCCCACGGAGGCGGGCCATGTGATGGCGGGCCTTGCCGGACGGATCGAGGCGGTGGTCGATGGCGGGGCCTGCCCAGTGGGGGTGGAATCGACCATCCTCGGGCTGGCGAATGAGCCGGTGTTGCTGCGCCCCGGCGGCGTGCCGGTCGAGGCGTTGGAGGCAGCGCTGGACCAGCCCATTGCCCGGCGGGCCAAAGGCGCGGCGCTGAGCGCGCCGGGGCAGATGCGCTCGCATTACGCGCCGGGGGCAAAGGTGCGGCTGGAGGCCGAGGCACCGCGCCCGGGCGAGGTAATGCTGGGGTTTGGCCCGGTCGAGGCCGATCTCAACCTGTCGCGGGCGGGAGATCTGACCGAGGCTGCGGCCAATCTCTTTCATCACCTGCACGCGCTTGATGCGATGGGCGGCGAGGGCATCGCCGTCTCGCCCATCCCCGAGACCGGGCTGGGGCGGGCGATCAACGACCGGCTGCGGCGCGCGGCGGCCCCGAAAGAGTAGGGGGCGCTGCCCCCGTCGCGCCGGGCGCGACTCCCCCGGAATATTTTTGGCAAGATGAAGCCGTCAGCCGAGAAGGGCGAGACCGCCATAGAGCGTGACCCCGCCGAGGACGATGGCGACGATCACGTTGCGCAGGAAATAGCCCACGGCGAGAGTAACGAGGGCGGCGGCCATGCGCGGGGCATCAAGGCTGCCGCCGGTGGCGGCGGGCCAGACTACGAGGGGCGCGACAAGACCGGGCAGGACCGCCACGGCCGTGTAGCGCAGGTGGCGCAGCAGCCAGGGCGGCAAGGGACGGTTGCCGACAAGCCCGGTGAAGACGAAGCGCAGCCCGAAGCTGCCGAGGCCAAGCGCGATGATCACGAACCAGAGGTCTGCGGTTTCGATGTTCATTGGCGGGCCGCCTTGCGGCGCTCCAGCCAGAGTTCGGCCTGTGCGCCGGTCATCATGCCCGCGACGCCTGCGACCAGCAGGCCGAGATTGTAGGGTAGAAAGGCAAAGCACAGTGCGGTGACGACCGAGACCAGCGCCGCCAGCACATGGGCCGGGGTGCGCAGCATCGGGCCGATCATCGCCAGAAACGTGATCGGCAGCGCGAAATCGAGCGCCAGACCCTGCGGGATCGAGGTGCCCACAAGTGCGCCGACGAATGTGAAGAGATACCAGAGCGGACAGATCGGCGTGACCACCCCGAAGAAATAGGCCAGACGCTGCGCGATGCTCCAGCCCGGGTTCTGCTCGAACGCGGTGATGGCGCAGGCATAGCTCTGATCCACCGTGAAATAGGCGGCAAAGGCTTATCCCTTTTGTTCCGGCGGGACTACATGTTGAGGCGACAGAGTTCTTGATTGTGGATTGAGGCACGGATTAGATCCGTTTGCAGC
>NZ_FOBO01000026.1 GCF_900109855.1 Roseovarius tolerans
ATGGCAGGTGGCTGCTGTGCATCACCGTGCCAGCCGTCACGGATGTCTGTCGCCCGCAGCCAGCACATTCCCAGGTCGCCCGATTTCGCTTGAGAGGCCAACCCTTGCAGGTGCCACAAGAGGGGCAGACGAAGCCGTCCGGCCAGCGTCGTTCTGCCAGATACTCCGAACACGCTTCCTCATCGAAAAAAAGCGCGTCGAACGCTTGGCGGGACATAGGTCTATCGTTTTTCCATCTGGCTGGCATGAGCGGAACAATAAGCGAACATCACAGATTTGCAAGCCCGGTGGCACAACATCCTGTGCCGCCGGAACGAAGGGGATAAGCCTTCTCCATTGATTGGAGACATCTTCAGGGTCTAAGTGCAGCGGAGGCGCAGCGGACGCTAATATGCAGGCTGCGCGGCAACTTGCGCAATCCTCATAAGTGCCTGATACATAGTGCAGAAAGACTGGTGGGTGATGAGAGACTCGAACTCCCGACATCTTCGGTGTAAACGAAGCGCTCTACCAACTGAGCTAATCACCCGTGCGGCGCGTGATAGCCAAGGCTCCGTTCCTGCGCAAGAGGCTTTCGGCGCCGGCGATCAAATCACGCTTGGCTGTAGCCGCGATCCTGCTAGCCTGCGCGCATCACGCATTGCACGGAGACCATCCGCATGACCCACGCGCAGCACAGCATCCCGGCCCGACGCGGCACCGCCACGCGGCTCGGCGCGGGCGAGGCCATTCGCATCATCAACACGCATGGCGCGCAGGTCGTGGACACATGGGCGTTCAGCGCCGACGACATGGGGGAATTCATGTCGATGGAGCATATCCGGCCCACCCTTGGCCGCATCTTTCCCACGGCGGGCGATGCACTCGTCAGCAATCGCCGCCGCCCGATCCTGATGTTCGAGGAAGACACCTCGCCCGGTCGCCACGACACGCTGATCGCGGCCTGCGACGATTACCGCTACGGCCTTCTGGGCTGCACCGAGTATCACGACAACTGCACCGACAACCTGCACGCCGCCCTGCGCCAGCTTGGCCTGACGTCCCCCGAGACACCCAGCCCGCTGAACCTGTGGATGAACATTCCCGTGGATGCCGACGGACGCACCAGCTGGGGCGAACCGCTCAGCAAGCCGGGTGATCATGTCGTGCTGCGCGCGGTGATGGATTGCATCGTCGCCATGTCGGCCTGCCCGCAGGATATCCTGCCGATCAACGGTGCGGCCTGCGTGCCCACCGAGGCGCATTTCGAAATAGTGGGGCGTTGACGGTCGGGCCTGATTTGGATGGGTTGTCGCTTGGAACGGACAGTCGACTTTCACGCCCCGCGCGGAATCAAGGCGTGCTTGCACTCCACCCTCAGCGCATCAGCACCACCGGCACCTTGCACGAGCGCACCATCTCGGTTGTGGTCGAGCCGATGATCAAGCTGCGGATGCGGCTGTGACCATAGGCCCCCATCACCACCATGTCGAAATCGGCCTCTTCGACCAGCTTGCCAAGCGCCGTCTCGGGCTGGCCTGCGATGACCCCGGTTTCGGCCTCGATGCCCGCCGCCTGCAACAGCGCCCTCGCATCCTCCAGCGCCTTCTTCACCTCGGGCGTGGCATGGCCCACGGTCACCACATGCACCTTGAGCCCGGCGAAAAGCGGGCTGCGCGCGATGTGATCCACCGCCTTCATCGCCGAGGTGCCGCCGTCATAGGCCACCAGCACCTTTTCGATGGGCCGGAACGCGCGGGCGGCCACGAAGACGGGCTTGTGGCTCGCGCGCACGATCCGCTCCAGGTTCGATCCCAGATGCCCCTTGGCGAAATCGGCGGCCTCGCCACGCTTGCCGATCAAGATGACGCGCGCGTCCTTCTCGACCTCGGCCACCGTCTCGACGATGTCGCCGTGGCGCAGCCGCGTGGTGATCTCGTTGACCTCGGCCTTTTCCAGAATCGCGCGCGCATCCTCCAAGATCGCGCGCCCGCGATGCGCCACCAGCTTGGCGCGCTGCTCATCGAGTGCGGCCAATTCCTCCAGCAGCGCCGACCGTGCGCCCAGCTTGATCGAGCCCGACAGATCCGCCTGTTCGGACCCTTCGCGCCGCCCCAGCACATGCAGCAACTCGACCGGCGCGCCGGTGCGCTGTGCGATCCATGCGGCGTGATCGCAGACCGAGGCCGAATAAACCGACCCATCCACCAGTGCGATGACCTTCTGCGTCATGCTCATTCCCTCCATCAATGCGACATCAGGGTGTCGATGGCACCCGGCTTGTCGTGAATCGCCAGCTTGTCGACAATTGTCTCCGAGGCCTCGTTCATGCCCCTGATCTCCACATCCGCGCCGTCACGGCGGAATTTCAGCACCGCCATGTCGAGCGCCTGCACAGAAGAGATATCCCAGATATGCGCGCCGCTCACGTCGATCACGACCTTATCCAGCGCCTCCTTGAAATCAAAGGCATTCATGAAGTCCTCGACCGACCCGTAAAAAAGCTGCCCCTCGACCCGGTAGGTGCGCACGCGGCCATCTTTCGACGCCTCGCTCGTGACCCGGAACAGCTGCGCGATCTTGCCGGCAAAGAAGATGCCCGACAACAGCACACCCACCAGCACCCCGATCGCGAGGTTATGGGTATAGACCACCGTGACCACCGTCGCGATCATCACGATCGAGGACGAGCGCGGATGCTCGCGCAGGTTCTTGATCGACGACCAGGAAAACGTGCCGACCGACACCATGATCATGATCGCCACAAGGGCCGCCATCGGGATCATGCTCACCACATCGCCCAGCCCCACGACCATGATCAGCAGGAACAGACCCGCCACAAAGGACGACAGCCGCCCGCGCCCGCCCGATTTGACGTTGATGATCGACTGCCCGATCATCGCGCAACCCGCCATACCACCGATAAACCCGGTCGCGGTATTGGCAATCCCCTGCCCGACCATCTCCTGAGAGCGGTTCGATTTGGTGTCGGTCAGGTCATCGACGATGTTCTGCGTCATCAGGCTTTCGAGCAGGCCCACGACCGCCACCGCCACCGAATAGGGCAGGATGATCATCAGCGTCTCGAAACTCAGCGGAATGTCGGGGATCAGAAACACCGGCAGCGTGTCGGGCAGATCGCCCATATCGCCCACCGTGCGCACATCGAGGCCCAGGACAAACGCCAGCACCGTCAAAACGACGATCGTCACCAGCGGCGAGGGCACCGCCTTGGTCAGCAGCGGGAAAAGATAGATGATCCCCAGCCCCGCCGCCACCAGCAGATAGGTAATCCATGGCACGTGGCGGGGATCAAGCTCCGGCAGTTGCGCCATGAAGATCAGGATGGCGAGCGCGTTGACGAACCCGGTCATCACCGATTTCGAGACATAGCGCATGACAAATCCCAGACGCAGCACGCCCATGCCGATCTGGATAAGCCCCGCCAGCACCGTCGCCGCCAGCAGGTATTCCAGCCCGTGATCCTTCACCAGCGTCACCATCAGCACCGCCGTCGCGGCGGTGGCCGCCGAGATCATGCCGGGCCGCCCGCCGGTGATCGCGGTGATCACCGCAATCGAGAAACTGGCATAAAGCCCCACCTTGGGGTCCACGCCCGCGATGATCGAAAAGGCAATCGCCTCGGGGATGAGCGCCAGCGCCACCACCAGACCCGAGAGCACATCGCCCCGGATATTGCCAAACCATTGTGCCCGATAGGCATCGAGTGAAATCATGTGAAATCCGTCCCTCATCCGGCGGGGCGAGCCCGGCCCGATTGCGCGTCTTTGCAGGTTCCAATGATCCGGCGGATAAGCGGCCGGAAGAGCCACCGCAGGAGTTGCACCCGCAGTCCAGTCGATTGGCCGCAGGCTTTAGCCGCCCCGGGGCCAAAAGCCAACCTGTTTCTGCCGCATTGCAGCATTGTTTCCCGCGCAAGGCCACTGCCGCGCTTGATCGGTCCACGGTGCCGCAGTAGGGTCTGACCTCGGGGGCGCAGGGATGCGGGAACAGTCATTTGGAATTTCGCGGATACCAGGAGCGTCGCCATTTCGCCAATCTCGACGGGCTGCGCTTCGTCTGCATCTCGATGGTGCTCTGGCATCACGCCACCCCCGGCGACCTGAACCATATACAGATCCTCTCGCGCGGCTTTCTCGGCGTCGATTTCTTCTTCGTGCTCAGCGGCTTCCTGATCACCACGCTGCTCTTGCGCGAGGCGCGCGATTACGGGCAATTCTCGCTCCGCGATTTCTACATCCGCCGCGCCCTGCGTATCCTGCCGGTCTACATGTTCGTGGTCACGGCGGTCTCATTCTACTATGTCGGCCTTAAAGGGCGCTCAGACCTCGCCAACCTCGTGCCGTTCTACTACCTCTTTCTGTCGAACTTCCTCACCGATCACATCCCCACGCTCTCGATCACATGGTCGCTCGCGGTCGAAGAACAGTATTACGTGATCTGGCCGCTGCTGATGCTCTTGCTCACCCGCCGCCCGCTGGTCTGGCTTGCGCTGATCGTGGTGGCGGCGAATGTGCTGGGCAGCATGGGGGTTTTCGGCCTCACCGCACCACAGATCGGCCCCCTCACGCTAAAGCTGCCCAATGCGACCTATGCCCCGATCATCATGGGCGCGCTGCTGGCCTTGGCGCTCGACCACCCGCGCGGTCATGCCCTGGCCACCCGCGTGCTTGGTGGACGCTGGTCGGCGCTGGCAGGCTTTGCCCTGCTCGCCCTCGCCATTCACCTCACCCCCTTCGAGATCCGTGGCTGGCCCAACCTGCTCATCCACACGTTGATGAACGCGACCCTCGCCGCCCTCGTCCTGCGCGAGGACAATGCCGGGCTCAGCGTCCTGCGCCAGCCCCTGATCGCACGCGTGGGCGCGGTCAGCTACGGCATCTACCTTTATCACCTGATCGCGCTCGACATCACCAACCGCGCGCTTGGCCTTGCCGGGATCGCGCATGACTGGGTGTTGCTCGCCGCCTACAGCCTGCTGTCGGTCCTGATCGCCGAGATCAGCTTTCGCACGCTCGAAGCCTGGTTCCGCCGCTTCCGCCCCCACCCGCGCCAGCGCCACGCCGCAGCCCCGTCGGCCTGAACGAAAAACGGGCGCTCAACCCGTCAGGGGAGCGCCCGTTTCACATCTGTCTCGCCATGGCGAGGTGGAAAAATGGTGGGTGATAAGAGATTCGAACTCCTGACATCTTCGATGTGAACGAAGCGCTCTACCACTGAGCTAATCACCCGTGCGGCGGCTTTTAGCGTCACTCCGCGCGGTCTGCAACCTCATCTTTCACGCCGCTGCCATTCTCTGCGTCAACATCTGCGGGCAGGATATTCCCGCCCTGTTTCGACTGCCGGATCTTGGCCACGATCACCCGGGCACGCGCGCCTTCCTTGGTGCGATTGAGCTTGACCTTGCCCAGTGGCGGCAGGTTCAGCTCACGCCCCTCGGCCAGCGTCTCGCCGAGGATTTCCAGCATCGCCTCGACCACCGGTTTGGCGAATTTCTTGCGGGTGTCGGAGCGCGACACAACTTTGTCGAGCAACTCCTGCTTTTTCATCTCGGGCCCGGCGCTCTCGATCGGGGTGTCCGTCACCACCACTGGCGTCACCCCCTGCACCGGCTCCTTGGGGGCCGCTTTCGGGGCCGTGTCGGTCGCGGCAGCGCGGGTCGCCGGCTTGGCCGTGCCGCGTGTCGTCTTGCTGCTGGTCTTGCTCCTGCTCGTCTTGGACGTGGTCGTGGTCGCCATGATATGCCTCAGTTGCTCAGTTGCATTTTTGCTTGCATTGTCCCGAGAGGCTAGCGTGAAGCCGCCCGCATTGCCAGCCTGAGTTGACTAAGATACAAAGATTGGTATCTTTCTGTTTACTAATGTAAAGGGTCAACAATGAAACACGCACTTGCCCTGCTCGCGCCCCCCGCGACAGCGGCCGGTATGTCAGATCCAGTCGTGTCACCCGAGATCGTCGCAGCCGAGGCCACATCGTCGTCGGTGCAAAATCAGGACATTGCCTTTTTCACGCTCTACGCGGTTCTTGTCATTCTGACCGCCGCAGGCGCGTTGAACTGATCACGCAACTGTCCCGGTCCTTCGGACAACGCCGCGCCCGCAAAGGGCGCGGCGATCCCTTTTTTGTAGCATCCCGGTCCGCCTCGGCCTTTCACGCTTAGGTTGCAAGTCGCTAAAACTTTATTCAAACGCCATGTTGTGTTACGATATGTCGGCATTTGTGCAGTCTGCGCAACTTTCGTTTTCGCCTTATTTATTCACTAATCCACCTGCACGAGCTTAGTTTCAGAACGGGGGATATCATGACAAAGAAGATTTATGCGGCAACACTCGCCGCGTCGCTTGTCCTCACCGGGACGGCACACGCAACCGAAAATGCCAAGATGAGCGCCAAGCAGATACGCGCCGCCACGCTCTCGACCCAAGGCGGACCCGGCAGCAGCGCCGGACCAGAGGGCGTCGTGTTCGCGCTACTCGCAATCGTGTTCATCGCCGCACTGACCATTTCGCATGGAGGCGGGGCGTATCCGGTTGTAGGGGTCAGCGATGAACGGGCCAAGACCGACATAAAGCGCGTCGGCACCTCGGCGCAGGGCTTCGGCATCTATGAATTTCGCTACAAGGGCCATGCGCAACGCATGCGCGGTGCCATGGCGCAGGATGTCGCCCGGCTGCGCCCGGAGGCCATCAGCCGCCACGAAAGCGGCTTTCTCGCCGTCGATTACAGCCTGATCACGTGACACCGGCCTTGATCGACTGATCCCCTCACGGCGCGGGCTTGCCCCGCACCGTGAACCCGGTACCGGCAGACGCGGCTCAGACCGGGGCACGCGGCTGTTCAGTATGTCAAGGATCGCATCGCTCTCGCAGCCATAGAGATACAGACCGCCGACCTCGTCCCAGTGAGAGAACGCCCCCAAAACGATGCGGCGCTCTTTCCTGGCCATCCTCAGCCGCAGTCCGCCCAGAGACCGCGGCGGCGTGTCATGCCGGTCCATCCAGCTTGGCACCTCTATCCCCTCGATATCGGCAAAACGCAACTCCGCTCCGACCGGCAGGAACAGCATCCGCTCGTCGTCGATGCGGATTTCGCGCACGTTGCGAACGGCTTTCAGACTGAGGAATCCGGTCGTCAGACCAATGATGGACACGAACAGGATCTTGCGCTCAAAGGGCGGCCCCTCAGCGATGGAGATCGCGATGTAAAGCGGCGTCAGCACCAGAAAGAACCAGGCTATCCACAGCACCAAACGACGCCGTACCGGAAAACCTGCTCTTCACTCATACCGATACCCCATCAAGAAAATGCCCCGGATCATCTCCGGGGCATTTTCAACTTTCTTAGTGGGCAACTGCCCCCCGGCCCTCGTTGCCAGGTTTGAGCGCGGCCTCGGCGGCGGCGGCCTCTTCGGCCTCCTCGTCCCAGTCCACCGCCTCGGGCGTGCGGATCAGCGCCAGTTTCAGCACATCACGCACGTGATCGACGGGGATGATATCGAGCCCCTCCTTCACATTGTCGGGAATCTCGGTCAGGTCCTTCTCGTTATCGCGCGGGATAAGCACCGTCTTGATGCCGCCCCGCAGCGCCGCGAGCAGTTTCTCCTTGAGCCCGCCGATGGGCAGCGCATTGCCGCGCAGCGTGACCTCGCCGGTCATGGCGATATCCTTGCGCACCGGGATGCCCGTCAGCACCGACACGATCGAGGTCACCATCGCCAGACCGGCCGAAGGCCCGTCCTTGGGCGTCGCCCCTTCGGGCACGTGCACGTGGATGTCCCACTTCTCGAATTTCGGCGGTTTCACCCCGATTTCGGGCGCGACCGAGCGGACATAGGAAGACGCCGCGTCGATCGACTCCTTCATCACGTCACCCAGCGTGCCGGTGGTCTTCATCCGGCCCTTGCCCGGCAGGCGCAACGCCTCGATATTGAGCAATTCGCCCCCCACCGAGGTGTAGGCCAGCCCGGTCACCACACCGACCTGATCGCTCTCTTCGGCGAGGCCGAACTTGTATTTCCGCACGCCCAGGAAATCGGCAAGGTTCTCGGACGTCACGGTGATCGCCTTGTCCTCGCCCTTGATGATGCGCGTCACCGCCTTGCGCGCGATCTTGGCAATCTCGCGTTCGAGGTTCCGCACCCCGGCCTCGCGGGTGTAATAGCGCACGATATCGGTCAGCGCCGCGTCGGTCAGCTCGAACTCGCCCTTCTTCAGGCCGTTGTTCTTGATCTGCTTGTCCAGCAGATGCTGCTTGGCGATCTCGCGCTTTTCATCCTCGGTATAGCCTGCCAGCGGGATGATCTCCATCCGGTCCAGGAGCGGCCCCGGCATGTTATAGCTGTTGGCCGTGGTCAGGAACATCACGTTCGAGAGGTCGTATTCCACCTCCAGATAGTGATCGACGAAAGTCGAGTTCTGCTCCGGGTCCAGAACCTCCAACATCGCACTCGCCGGATCACCCCGGAAATCCTGCCCCATCTTGTCGATCTCATCGAGCAGGATAAGCGGATTGGTGGTCTTGGCCTTCTTCAACGCCTGGATGATCTTGCCCGGCATCGAGCCGATATAGGTCCGGCGGTGACCGCGGATCTCGCTCTCGTCGCGCACGCCACCCAGAGAAATCCGGATGAACTCGCGCCCCGTCGATCGCGCCACGCTCTTGCCAAGGCTCGTCTTGCCCACGCCCGGCGGGCCGACAAGGCACATGATCGGACCTTTCAGCTTTTTGCTGCGTTGCTGCACCGCGAGATACTCGACGATGCGCTCCTTGACCTTCTCAAGCCCGTAGTGATCGGCGTCGAGAATGTCCTGCGCCTTGTGCAGGTCCTTCTTGACGCGGCTTTTCACGCCCCACGGAATGCCCAGCATCCAGTCGAGGTAGTTGCGCACCACGGTGGCCTCGGCACTCATCGGGCTCATGTTCTTGAGCTTCTTGAGCTCGGCCTCGGCCTTGTCCTTGGCCTCCTTGCTCAGCTTGGTGTTGGCGATACGCTCTTCCAGCTCGGCAATCTCGCCTTCGCCGTCCTCGCCATCACCCAGCTCCTTCTGAATGGCTTTCATCTGCTCATTCAGGTAATATTCGCGCTGCGTGCGCTCCATCTGGCTCTTGACGCGGGTCTTGATCTTCTTCTCGACCTGCAAGACGCTCATTTCGCCCTGCATCAGGCCGTAAACCTTCTCCAGCCGCTCGCTCACGCTCAGCGTCTCCAGCAGTTCCTGCTTGCGCTCCACGTCGATGCCCAGATGCCCGGCCACCAGATCGGCCAGTTTTGCCGCCTCGTCGGAATCCGTCACAGCGGCCAACGCCTCGTCGGGAATGTTCTTCTTGACCTTGGCGTAGCGCGCAAACTCGTCGCCGACGCTGCGCAACAGCGCCTCGATGGTGGTCGCGTCACCGGGAGTCTCGCTCATGTATTCGGCGCGCGCCTCAAAGAAATCGTCGTTCTCCAGATACTCGGTGATGCGCACCCGCGCCACACCCTCGACCAGCACCTTGACGGTGCCGTCAGGCAGTTTCAGCAGTTGCAGCACATTGGCCAGCACGCCGACGCGGTAAATATCGCCCTCTGCGGGGTCGTCATCGGCGGGGTCGATCTGGCTCGACAGCAGGATCTGCTTGTCGTCCTGCATCACCTCTTCCAGCGCGCGCACCGACTTGTCGCGCCCCACGAAAAGCGGCACGATCATATGCGGAAACACCACGATATCTCGCAGCGGCAGCACGGGATAGGATGCGTTGAGTGGGTCTTGCATGCTCGTTTTCCTGTTCTTGGCAAGAGGACACCGGCCCCGGCTTCGCGGCAGCCCCGGCCCTCTCCGTTTCGCTTGGGTCTTACTTGGGGCAGACCGGGCCCCGTTTCAACAGATGTCGCGCAGAATGCCCGCCCCGGTCGTGCTCCACAAGGCCTCTTTCCGCCACATTTGCAGCATTTTCACCACCCTGCCTCTGCAAGCCGCATTTTCCATGCTGTCTGCCATAGTTTAAGGCTGGTCACGCCCCCGCGTCACGCTTGATTTCAGGCCTCCGATCGGCTCTGCTCGCGCAAGGTGGAGGAAACCGACATGCGCGCAATCGTGAAATGGACGATCCGGATTATGCTGGCGCTGGTGCTTGCACTGGTGGTCGTCGGCCTGTGGAAACGCGAAGAGATCACGCGGCTCTGGGCGGTCAACACGCTCTTCGACGACACCCGGATCGTCGCGAATTTCTCCAACATGGAGCGCGCCTTCCTGACCCTGCCCGTGCCGCGCGGCGACGGGCCGATGTCGCCCCTGCCCCAAGGCCCCGAGATGACCCTGCCCGAGGGCGTCGCAACATGGATCGAGGCGCGCAACGTCACCTCGCTTCTGGTGCTCCACGACGGCCGGATCGTGCATGAACGCTACCTGCAAGGCACGCAGGCCGATGACCGCCGGATCAGCTGGTCGGTCGCAAAGAGCTTCCTGTCGGCGCTCTTCGGCATCGCACTGGCCGAGGGACAGATCGCCTCGCTCGATGATCCGGTCACGCGCTACGCCCCGCAACTGCAGGGCAGCGCCTATGACGGCACCACCATTCGCCAGCTCTTGCAGATGACCAGCGGGCTGGAATTCGACGAGGACTACTTGGACTACGACTCCGACATCAACCGCATGGGCCGGGTGCTGGCGCTTGGCGGCACGATGGACGGGTTCGCGGCCGGCCTGACGGCCCGCGCGGCAGACTCAGGCACACGCTGGAAATATGTCTCGATCGACACCCATGCGCTCGCCATGGTGCTGCGCGGGGCGACCGGGCGCGACCTGCCGGGGCTTTTGTCCGAGCACATCATCCAGCCTTTGGGCTTTGAGGCCGACCCCTACTACCTCAGCGATGGCGAGGGCGTCGCCTTTGCGCTTGGCGGTCTGAACCTGACAACCCGCGACTATGCGCGCTTTGGCCTGATGGTCGAGCAGATGGGCCGCTACAAGGGGCGTCAGGTGGTGCCCGAGGACTGGATCAGGGCCTCCACCACCCCAAGCGCCCCCACGCCTGAGGGGGCGCTGCAATACGGCTATCAATGGTGGATGCCGGAAGACGCCCGCGACGGCGAGGTCTTTGGCCACGGCATCTACGGGCAATACATCTATATCGACCGGGCGCGCGACGCGGTGATCGTGGTGACCTCCGCCGATCGGGGCTTTCGCGAACCGGGTGTCAAGACCGGCAATATCGCCATGCTCCGCCGCATCGCCGCCGCGCCCTGATCCGCTTGCCGCGCGGGCCCACGGCGCTATAGTCAGGGCGCAAGCTAAGAGGTCCTGAAGGACCGAGCCAGCCTTTCACGCGACACTGGAAACAGAAGGGCACGACATGACATTCATCGCGATGAACCGCTTTCAGGTGAAACCCGGCCACGAGGCCGAGTTTGAGCGCATGTGGGCCGAGCGCGAGAGCCATCTTGCCGAGGTTCCGGGCTTTCGCGAGTTCCGCCTGCTCAAGGGGCCCGAGGGCGAGGGGCACAGGCTCTATTCCAGCCACGTGATCTGGGAGAGCCGCGACGCCTTTGACACCTGGACCAAGTCCGAGGCGTTTCGCGCGGCGCACAAGGACGCGGGCAATCGGACGACGCGCGATGCGCTGATGGGACCACCACAATTCGAGGGCTTCGAGACGGTTCTCGAAGAATACTGACAGACGGGAGAAACGCGCGATGGAGATGGAGAAATCGGTCAATGTGCTGGGCGGGACGCTGTCCGCCTGCTCCAGCGACCCGGTCACCGGGTTCTTTCGCGACGGGCATTGCAACACCTGCACGCAGGATCACGGCAGTCACACGGTCTGCGCCCTGATGACCGCCGAATTCCTCGCCTATTCGAAATATGTCGGCAACGACCTGAGCACCCCGCGCCCCGAATTCGGCTTTGCCGGGCTCAAGCCCGGCGATCAGTGGTGCCTGTGCGCCGCGCGTTTCCTGCAAGCCCACGACGAGGGCTGCGCGCCACAGGTCCGGCTCGACGCGACGCACCAGCGCGCGCTCGACATCGTGCCACTGGATGTGCTGCGACAGCACGCACCGGCTTAACCAGACGGTCACCGGGGCAAGGGGCGGCCCACGCCGCCCCTACCCCCCGACCAGCCGCCGATCAGCCACCAGTCTCGATATCAAAGCCGAGATGCTTGGCGACAGTGAAGATATCCTTGTCGCCACGCCCGCACATATTCATCACCAGCAAGTGATCGCTCGGCAGATCGGGGGCGATCTTCATCACATGGGCGAGCGCATGGCTCGGCTCCAGGGCCGGAATGATCCCTTCCATTGCACAGCTCAGCTGGAACGCCTCGAGCGCCTCCTTGTCGGTGATCGAGACATATTGCGCGCGCTTGGTCTCGTGCAGCCAGCTGTGCTCGGGGCCGATGCCGGGATAATCGAGACCCGCCGAGATCGAATGCCCCTCCAGGATCTGCCCGTCATCGTCCTGCAAGAGATAGGTCCGGTTGCCATGCAACACGCCGGGCCGCCCGCCGGTCAATGAGGCGCAATGCTCCATCCGGTCGTCGACACCGTGGCCCCCGGCCTCGACCCCGATGATGCTGACCTCCTTGTCGTCAAGGAACGGATAGAACAGCCCCATGGCGTTCGATCCGCCACCGATGGCAGCGACCAGCGTGTCAGGCAGACGGCCCTCGGCGGCCTGCATCTGTTCGCGCGTCTCCTTGCCGATGATCGACTGGAAATCGCGCACCATCGCCGGATAGGGATGCGGACCGGCCACCGTGCCGATGCAATAAAACGTGTCGCGCACATTGGTCACCCAGTCGCGCAGCGCGTCGTTCATCGCATCCTTGAGCGTGCCACGCCCGGAGGTGACGGGGATCACCTCGGCCCCGAGCAGGCGCATGCGGAACACGTTGGGGGCCTGCCGCTCGACATCATGCGCGCCCATGTAGACCACGCATTGCAACCCGAACTTGGCGCAGACCGTGGCGGTGGCGACGCCGTGCTGACCGGCCCCCGTCTCGGCGATGATCCGGCTCTTGCCCATACGGCGCGCAAGGATGATCTGGCCCAGCACGTTGTTGATCTTATGCGCGCCGGTGTGATTGAGCTCGTCGCGCTTGAGATAGATCTTGGCCCCGCCGAGATGCTGCGTCAGCCGGTCGGCATAATAGAGCGGCGATGGGCGGCCCACGTAATGGGTCCACAGATCATGCATCTCGTCCCAGAAGCTCTGGTCGGTCTTGGCATGCTCGTACTGCTCTTCCAGCTCGAGGATGAGCGGCATGAGGGTTTCCGACACGAACCGCCCGCCGAAATCGCCGAACCGGCCTTTCTCGTCGGGGCCGGTCATGAAGGAGTTGAATAGATCGTTGGCCATGAGATACGCCCCTTGTTTGCTTCCGCATGTCCTAGTGCGAGGACACGGCGAGGGCAAGTGAAAGGCGTTTGCAATGCCGCTCGAACACGGTGCTCCGTGCGCGCGGAAGGGCTTACGTATCCAGATACAACTTGAACCCGGTATGCGAGGCGGCAAAGCCGAGATCCTCGTAGAAGCGTCGCGCATCCTCGCGTGTCGAATTCATCGTAAGCTGGACGAGAGCACAGCCAGCGGCCCGCGCCCGCGCCTCAACATCGGCAAACATCCGGTGGCCTAACCCCTGGCCCCGCAGTTGGCTCGCGATGCGCACACTCTCCACCTGCGCGCGGCGCGCGGCCGCCAGCGACAAGCCCCTGATCAGGGTAAGCTGATAAGTTGCGACCACCCTGTCCTGCGGGTCCAGGCCGACGATCACCTCGTTGCCGCCCTCCTGTCGCATGCTGTCGAAGGCTGCAACATAGCGATCCATGTCGCCTGATTCACGGCCCTGTCCGAACATGTCATCCCGGAGAAGCGCCACGATCTGCGGCACCTCCTCGCGTCGCGCCGGACGGAACCGGATCAAGCGGGCGCCTGCGCGTTATCAATGAAGGCACGGATCAGTTTGGCGTCCTTGACGCCGGGCGCGCGCTCCACCCCCGACGACACGTCAAGCTGCTTTGCCCCTGTGCGCGCCACGGCCTGCGCCACGTTGCCGGGCGTCAGCCCGCCCGCCAGCAGCCACGGAAGCGGCCAGTCGCGCCCCTCGATCAGCCGCCAGTCGAAGGCCAGCGCATTGCCGCCCGGGCGCGTCGCCCCCGGTGGCGGCTTGGCGTCGATCAGCAACTGATCGGCCACCTTTGCATAGACGTCGACTTGCGCCAGGTCCGCCGCCTCGGCCACGCCGATGGCCTTCATCACCGGCAGACCATAGCGCGCCTTGATCTCGGCCACCCGCGCGGGGGATTCCTCACCATGCAATTGCAGGAAATCGAGCGGCACCCGGTCTGTCAGCGCATCGAGCGCCGCGTTGTCGGCATCGACCGTCAGCGCCACCTTGGCCACGCCCGGCGGCACGTCGAGCGCCAGCGTACGCGCCGTGTCCACCGTCACATGACGCGGCGATTTCCCGAAGAACACGAATCCCACATAGGCCGCCCCCGCCGACACGGCGGCAGCCACGTCGGCCGCAGCGGTCAGACCGCAGATCTTGACGCGAATATCGGTGCTCATAGGCGCGGGTTTAGCTCGCCTGATCCAGAAGCGCCAGAACCTCGTCCTTGTCCTTGTGCTTCTCGCCCTTCAGACGCTTGACCTCGGCGCGCAGGCTAGCCAGTTCACGCGCCTGCCTTGCGGCGGCGGCACGCTCCCCCGCCTCGCGGATCCATTCCCAGATGAACCCCACGATCAGCCCTGCCAGAATTCCGCCGAAGATCACCACAAAGAGCGGCATGTCATAGGTCGGGTTGAGGGCGGCAAAGCCTGCCAGCTCATCAGGCAGCACCCGCAGGCTGACCACCCCGCGATTGGCCAGTGCGATGAGCACGAGGGCAAGCGCAAAGACAGCGATGGAGGCGTAGCGAATATAGCGCATGGGTCACTTTCCGTTGAGCCGGTCACGCAACAGCTTGCCGGTCTTGAAGAAGGGCACGAATTTCTCGTCAACATGCACGCTTTCGCCGGTGCGCGGATTGCGACCGATCCGCGCGTCGCGCTTTTTCACCGAGAACGCGCCAAAGCCGCGCAGCTCGACCCGGTTGCCGCTGGCCAGCGCATCGGTGATCTCGCTGAAGATGGTGTTTACGATACGCTCGACATCGCGCTGATAGAGATGCGGGTTCTCGTCGGCGATTTTCTGAATCAGTTCCGATCGGATCATCGGTGGTCTCCCCCGGCCATTCTTTTGAGTGCTTGGCAGTTGAAGGCGACTATATCCAGAATGACGCGAAACCCAAACAGAAAGCCGGGGCCAAGAGCCGGATAACTATGAAATAATTCCCGTACCCGACAGGTTTTGCACCCGAATGCGGCTTTGCGGCCCCAGTGCCGCAGCGCGGCACGGTGCTGCCGCGCGGCACGCCTGAGATGATTCGCAGCTGGCAAGGCCATGCCGACAGCACCGGCGAAGTGGTGGACATTGCCGCCCGCCGGACGCATGGTCCGCGCAACCGCAGAAGGGACGACACGTGGCGCGCAGGCAGATCATCATCGACACCGATCCCGGACAGGATGACGCCGTGGCGATCCTGCTGGCGCTGGCCGCCTCGGAGGAAATCGAGGTGCTGGGCCTGACCTGTGTCGCGGGCAACGTGCCGCTGGCGCTGACCGCGCGCAACGCCCGGATGATCTGCGAACTGGCCGGGCGGCCCGATCTGCCGGTCTGCGCGGGCTGTGACCGCCCCATCGGCCGCGATCTGGTCACCGCCGAACATGTGCACGGCCAGAGCGGCCTTGACGGCCCCGATCTGCCCGCACCCCGGATGCCCCTGCACCCGGCCCATGCGGTGGATTTCCTGATCGAAACGCTGCGCCGCGCCCGGCACGGTGACGCTGGTCGCCCTCGGACCGCTCACCAATCTCGCCACCGCCTTCACCCGGGCCCCCGACATCGTTGGGCGGGTGCGAGAGATCGTCCTCATGGGCGGCGCCCATTCGGCCCTTGGAAACGTGACACCGGTGGCCGAGTTCAACATCCATGTCGATCCGACCGCCGCCGATATCGTGCTGCGCGCAGGCGTGCCCGTGGTGATGGCGCCCCTCGACGTCACCCACAAGGCGCTGGTGACGCCCGCCCGCAACGAAGCACTGCGTGCCCTCGGCACCCCCGTGGGCCGCGCCGTGGCCGATCTCACCGGCTTTTTCGAGCGTTACAACCCCGCCCGCTACGGCGCCGAGGGCGGCCCCCTGCACGATCCCTGCACCATCGCCTGGCTCCTGCGCCCCGATCTTTTCACCTCCCGCGCCGTCAACGTGACGGTCGAGACGCGATCGGACCTGACCCTTGGCATGACCGTGATGGACTGGTGGGGCGTCACCGGTCGCACACCCAACGCAACGGTGCTACATGATATCGACCCGGGTGGGTTCTTCGACCTGCTGACAGAAAGGCTGGCCACGCTATGACCGCACTCACCCTGGCGCGCCCTGACGACCTGGAGCGGCTGGCAAGCCTTGTCGCAGCCTTTCACGACGAGACCGGCATCGCGCAGGACGACACCACCCGCCGCGCCGCGCTGAACCCGCTGCTTGCAGGCAGCCCGCATGGCGTGGCCTACCTGATCGGCCCGGCACGCGCGCCCATCGGCTATGTCATCCTCAGCTTTGGCTGGTCGATGGAGTTCGCCGGAATGGACGGCTTCGTCGATGAAATCTACATCCGTCGCGCGGTGCGCGGGCGCGGCATCGGCTCGGAAGTACTCAGCAACCTGCCCAAGGCGCTGGCCGGGGCGGGATTGCGGGCACTGCATCTCGAAGTGCGGCGCGACAACACCTCTGCTCAGGCGTTCTATGAACGTCTGCGATTTGCGCCGCGCGACGACTACATGTTGATGACCCGCATCTTCGACTGACCGCGACCGATCCTGCACGCGCTCAGCCTGCGCGGGTTCTTGCCTGTTTCACCGACGCAAATACCCGATTTTCGCACAACCCTTGCGCGTTGAGCGACAAGGCGCACACTGCCATTATTAAGTTCAAGACGTGCATCGGTCGCTGGCCGGACCTGCACGACCGCAGCCCCTGCCCGGGCGGCACCTCAAAGCCAGAGCCGAACGTGACTCAGCGAAGGGATTTCAACCATGGTAAAAATCATACTCAACGGAACCGAAACCGAGGTCGGCGACGACCCCTCGATGCCGCTCCTGTGGGCGATCCGGGATCTCACCGGGGCGACCGGCACGAAATACGGCTGCGGCGTGGGCCTCTGCGGTGCCTGCACCGTCCATGTCGACGGCAAGGCCGAACGCTCCTGCCAGTTCACGGTTGGCGATGCCGAGGGCCGCGAGGTGACCAGCATCGAGGGCCTTGATCCATCGGGGGACCACCGGCTTCAGGCCGCTTGGCGCGAGTTGAACGTGCCGCAATGCGGCTTCTGCCAGGCCGGTCAGATCATGCAGGCCGCGTCGCTTCTGGCCGAGAACCCGAAACCCACCGATGACGAAATCCTGAGCGCGATGTCGAACAATGTCTGCCGCTGCGGCTGTTACCAGCGGATCGTCGCGGCCGTTCGTCTCGCAAGCACGGGGAGCTGAACCATGCTGAAATATCTTGAAACGACGACCGATGACACCACGACAGACGTGCATCTTAGCAAGCTGTCGCGCCGCGGTTTTCTGGGCATTGCCGGGGCCTTCACGCTGGCCGCCTATGGCGGACGCGCCGAGGCGTTCGAGACCTACAAGACCGGGGCGGCGGCGATGCCGCGCGGCATCGTCGATGACCCGCTGGTCTTCGTGTCGATCGACAGCGATGGCACGGTCACACTGGTCGCGCACCGCTCGGAAATGGGCACCGGCATCCGCAGCTCTATCCCGATGGTCATCGCCGACGAGATGGAGGCCGACTGGGCGCGCGTGACCATCGTGCAGGCCCCGGGCGACGAGCCGAAATACGGCAATCAGGACACCGACGGCTCGCGCTCGATGCGCCATCACATTCAGGCCGCGCGCCGGATGGGCGGCGCGGTGCGCACCATGCTGGCCCGTGCCGCGGCCGACGGCTGGGGCATCGACCCCGCCGATGTGACAGTCGAGATGCATCAGGTCAAAGCGCCCGATGGCCGGATCCTCGGCTTTGGCGAGCTGGCCGAGACGGCCATGGCGCAGCCCGTGCCGTCCCATGAAGAGATCGCCTACAAGACGGATGCGGAATTCCGCTACATGGGCAAGGGCGAGGTCCAGATCACCGACCTGCGCGACATCACCACCGGCGCCGCCGTCTACGGGGCTGACGTGATGCTTGAAGGGATGAAGACCGCCCTCATCGCCCGCCCGCCCGTGGTCGGTGGCAAGGCAAAATCCTTTGACGCCTCCAAGGCGCTCGAGGTGCCCGGCGTGGTCGCCGTGCATGAACTGCCCTATGGCGGGCTGGCGCAGAAATTCGCGCCGCTCGGCGGCATCGCCGTAGTGGCCGACAACACCTGGGCCGCCACCAAGGGCCGCGATGCGCTTGAAATCGAATGGGAGGCCGGGCCGCATGGCGACTACAGCTCGACCCAGTTCATGGAAGAGATGAAGGCGACGGCCGAAAAGCCGGGCAGCGTGGCCCGCGACAAGGGCGACATCGAGGATGCCTTTGCCAAGGCCGCCCGGACCTTCGGGCAGACCTATACCCAGGCCCACATGGCCCATATCCCGATGGAGCCGCCGGCGGCGGTGGCGCATTACACTGGCGACGCGCTCGAAATCTGGGCCCCGGTGCAAAGCCCCTATACCGCGCGGCTCGACACCGCCAAGGCCCTCGGGCTGGACCCCGAACAGGTCAGGATGAACGTCACCCTGCTGGGCGGCGGCTTTGGTCGCAAATCCAAGGCCGATTACGTCACCGAGGCAGCCCTTCTGTCGCGCGAGGTCGGCGCGCCGGTACGGGTGCAATGGACCCGCGAGGACGATGTGCGCCACTCGTTCTACCACACCACCTCCGCCGAACGGATCGAGGTGGCGCTCGATGACGCGGGCCAGGTGACCGGCTGGCGGCACCGCTCGGTCGCCCCGTCGATCAAGAGCACCTTTGCCCCAGACGACGGCCTGCCGATGCCGCTCGAACAGGGCATGGGCATGACCGACCTGCCGTTTGACATCGCCAATATCCGCTGTGAAAGCGGCAAGGCCATGGCGCATACGCGGATCGGCTGGTTCCGCTCGGTCTCGAACGTGCCGCATGCCTGGGCCGTGGGCTCTTTCGTGGGCGAGTTGGCGCATGAGCTGGGCAGGGATCAGCGGCAGATGTGGCTGGACCTGATCGGTGCGCCACGCGTCATGGACCCCACGGCCGACGGTCTGCCCGAAGATTTCTGGAACTATGGCGAGCCGATGCAGGAGTTCCCCATCGAAACCGGGCGACTGGCCGAGGTTCTCAATCGCGCGGCGGACGGGATCGGCTATGGCCGCAACCTGCCCGAGGGCGAAGGCATCGGCCTCGCGGTGCATCGCAGCTTCGTCTCCTATGTCGGCTGTGCGGCGCGGGTGAAACTGGTCGATGGCCGGATCACCGTCCCCGAGATGCACCTCGCGATCGACTGCGGCTTTGCCGCCAACCCCGAGCGTATCGAAAGCCAGATGCAGGGGGCCGCGGTGATGGGCATGACGCTGGCGCTGCACTCGGGCATCACCTATGAAAACGGCGCGGTGGTGCAGTCGAACTTCTACGATTACGACGTGGTGCGCTCTGACAACTACCCGCGCAACGTCGTCACCCATATCGTCGAACACCCGTTCTCGGTCCACGCCACCGGCGTCGGAGAACCGGGCGTGCCACCGGTGGCACCTGCGCTTGCCAATGCGCTCTTCGCCGCCACCGGCACGCGGCGGCGCAGCCTGCCCATGGGTGCCCAGGTGTAAAAAACGGCCGGGCGCCGCATCGGCGGGGCCCGACAGCTTGTAAAACCGGTTACGTCGGCGTTTGCGTTTGGCGCAGACGCAACTATGTATGACAGTATGACGCTGCAGATACCTTTCGATAACAGCTATGCCGCCCTGCCCGCGCGGTTCTACACCCGGCAGACGGCGGTGCCCGTGCGCGCACCGCGCCTGATCCGCTTCAATGCAGCGCTTGCCGGTGATTTGGGCATCGACGTGGCCGATGAGGCCACGCTGGCGCAGGTCTTCGCGGGGAATGCCGTCCCACCCGGTTCGGACCCGCTGGCGCAGGTCTATGCGGGCCATCAGTTCGGCGGGTTCTCACCGCAACTGGGCGACGGGCGCGCGCTCCTGCTGGGCGAGGTGGTGGACCGTGCAGGCCACCGCCGCGACATTCAGCTCAAGGGCTCCGGCCCAACGCCCTACAGCCGGATGGGCGACGGGCGCGCCTGGCTCGGGCCGGTGCTGCGCGAATACGTGGTGTCCGAGGCGATGCACGCCCTCGGCCTGCCCACCACCCGCGCCCTCGCCGCCGTCGAGACCGGAGAGCCGGTCTACCGCGAGGCCGGCGGCATGCCCGGCGCGGTTCTGACCCGGGTCGCCGCAAGCCATCTGCGCGTCGGCACGTTCCAGTATTTCGCCGCGCGCCGCGATATCGAAGGGCTGCGCGCGCTCTACGACTATACGGTCACCCGCCATTACCCGCAGATCGAGGGCCCCGCGCATCTGCTGGCTGAGGTGATCCGGCGGCAGGCACGGCTGGTGGCGGGCTGGCTCTCGATGGGCTTCATCCACGGCGTGATGAACACCGACAACACCGCGATTTCCGGCGAGACGATCGACTATGGCCCCTGCGCCTTCATGGATGTCTATCACCCGCAGACCGTGTTCAGCTCAATCGACGCCCATGGCCGCTACGCCTATGACAACCAGCCGCATGTGATCGTCTGGAACATGGCGCAGTTTGCGACCGCCCTCGTGCCCTTGATGCCCGACCAAGATGCCGCGATCGAGGAGTTTACCGCCCTTGTCCATGCCATGCCCGACCGGATCGAGACCGAGTGGCGCCGCAGCTTTGGCAGTAAGATCGGCATTGAGAATGCCAGTGCCGAGGACGCCGCCCTTGTCGCTGACCTGCTCACGCGCATGGCCGAAGGGCGCGCCGATTTCACCAATACGTTCCGGGGTCTTCTCGACGGCACCGCGCGCGATCAGTTCCTTGATCGCGACGCCTTCGACACATGGGCCGAAGCCTGGCACGCGCGGATCGCACGGGAACACGACCCCGAGGCGGTGATGCGCGCCGCCAACCCCGCCGTCATCCCGCGCAATCACCGGGTGGAGCAGATGATCGACGCGGCGGTCTCGGGCGATTACGCGCCGTTCGAGCGTCTCTTGTCAGTGCTGGCAAACCCATTTGAAGATCAGCCCGACGCCGCAGATCTCACGCGCCCACCCGAACCTGCAGAGGTGGTCCACGCCACGTTCTGCGGCACCTGATCACTTGTCGCGCAGCCGCCGGAACAGGCGCGGATTGCGGCGGATGAATTCGTCGATCACGCCGGTGAATCCGCCATAGGCGCGCCCCTTGAGATAGGCAAAGCCCGACGCGGCCCCCAATCCCGCCCCGATCATGTCGATGATCAGGTCGCCCATTGTGTCCATCAGTCCGGATTTCTGCATGTTCATGCCGAAACTCTGGTCCATGGCGAACTCAAAGATTTCCCACAGCGTGCCGATGGACAGCCCGAAGCAGAAGGCAAAGAACGCCACCGCCCAGGGCGGCGCGGCATAGCGGTCGCCCTGAAACATCATGAAGACCAGAACAAAGCCGATCAGCCCGAACCCGATGGCCGAGCCTGCATGCATCGCGATATCCCACCACCAGAACCGCTCGTAGAAATCGAGCACCTCCCCGGCGAAAAGCGTGGCTCCGACGAATATCACGATGGCGGTCAGGAAACTGGGCGGCACGTCGATCTCGGCCCATCTCGCCACCACTACGGGGGCCATCGATAGCGCCAGCGTGGCCAGCGCGATGAAGGCCAGCGACCATTCCCGCGTGACCAGCGCATCGAGCGCGATCAGCCCGAGCGCCATCCAGATCAGCCGGGTCAGCAGGGTCTGGCCGGAAAACATGCTGCCTCCTGTCATTCTTCGATGCTATCAGGGCATAATGAGGGCGTCGATGATCCGGATTGCAAGTTATAACCTTCAGAAATGTGTCGGGCTCGACCTGCGTCGCAGGCCGGACCGCATCCTCAACGTGATCGCTGACCTCGCCGCGCAGGTGGTCGTCTTGCAGGAAGCCGACAAGCGCCTTGCGCCCCGCATGGCCGCCCTGCCCCACGAGATGGCCGAGGCCGAGGGCTGGCACGTGGTGGAATTCGGCCAACCCGGCGGCTCGCTCGGCTGGCATGGCAACGCGATGCTGCTGCGGCCCGGCCTACGGGTGATCGAAACCCAGCATATCGAGCTGCAGGGGCTGGAGCCGCGCGGCGCGGTGCGCGCCGATCTGGAGACGGATCTGGGGCCGCTACGCGTGGTCGGGCTGCATCTGGGTCTGGTGCGGCGCCACCGGCTGTTGCAGGTGGCCGCGATCATGCGCGCACTCGCGCGGCTGGCGCCCTGCCCCACGGTGCTGGCGGGCGATTTCAACGACTGGCGCGGCGGGGCGGCGCTCGATGCCGCCGCGAAAGGGGTCGGCTTCGTGGCCACCGGCCCCAGCTTTCCGGCCCCGCGCCCGGTGGCGCGGCTCGACCGGCTGGCGCTCAGCCCCGATCTGGAGGCTCTGGCCACAGGCGTCCACCGCACGCGCCCCGCGCGCGTGGCGTCCGATCACCTGCCGGTCTGGGCAGACGTGGCAAGACGGTGAGCATGGCCTGACGCGGACATCCGATTTAAGCACCCTGCGCGATACGCGGTCGAAGACCGCCGCTCAACGCCAAACCATCCCCCACCACACCTCAAGGCAGCCGCAACCACGCATCATCGGACCAGTCCTCGAATTGAGGGCGGAAATAGGCCACCATCCGGCCCTCCCTAGGGGCCTCGGCCCCCGGCCCCCACGGGGCCACGCCGTGCAAGGCGAGGCGGTGCACCATATAGGCCCCACCCGGGGGGGCATGGAGCGGCACGCGGCGGCAGGTCTCGAACACCTCGCGACGGGCCGCCTGATATATCTCGGTCAGGTCAACCTCCCCCCAATGCTGCGGCGCCACACCGCCAAGCGCCGCATCAAAGGCGCGGCGCATGATGTGATGGCTGCCCTCCCAGACGACCAGCGGGCTGGCCCCAGGCCCCGCCTCGCTCAGTGGCAGCCCGAGGATATAGGCATGGCGTTCACGCAGCATGCGGCGACGCGTCTCGCCCACCGCCAAGAGCCCATCGACATGCGCCGCATCGCGTCTCTGCCGGTAGCGGAACGCCGCCTCGCCCTCGCCCGCGCGTGGTCGGGGATAACCCGGATAGACAACCGAGACCTGCCCCCGGTGCAGCGGCAGCCTGTCATAGAGCGTGGAGGCCGCCTCAAACGCCGCACCGGTCAGCGGCTCGCCTGCGTCCAGTCGGCCCTCGGGATCATTGGGCAGCGTATCCACCCCCACGAACCACGTCCTCTCGCATTGCAGCCACTCTGCGCGTTCCTGCGGGTCGGCGATGCGCGCAAGGGCTACGAGACGTGCGCGCGCCGCCCAGTCCCGCACCGCAGGCTCCGTCGCGAAACAGGCCCAGCCCTTGTCGCGCAGCGCCTCTACCATCCCAGGGACTTGCGCAGCATGTTGAGCGCCACCAGCGTGAGAAAGACCGCAAACACCCGCTTGAGCGGCTTGGGGTCCATCACATGCGCCAGCCGCACGCCCCAGGGTGCCGTGACCAGCGTCATCGCGATGACCACCGCAAAAGCCACCAGATTGACCGCCCCGATGGTGAACGGCGGGCGGTTCTCGGCGGCGATCTCGAGAAACAGGAACCCCGCCACCGAAGGGGCCGCGATGGTCACGCCGAACCCTGCCGCCGTGGCGACTGCGCGGTGAATCGGCACGCCGTAAAGGCTCATCAGCGGCACACCGAAACTGCCGCCACCAATCCCCATCAGCACCGACAGGAACCCCAGCACGGGCGAGAGCGCGGCACGGGTGACGCCCACCGGCATCGCCTCGGCCAGCCGCCAATGCGACCGACCAAAGCCCAGGTAAAGCCCGATCATCACACCAAGCCCGCCAAACAGCCCTTGCAACGTGGTCGAGCGCAGGCTCGCCGCCACCAGAACGCCCAGCACCGCCCCCACCGCAATCCCCGGCGCCCAGCCCCGCAGGATCGCCCAATCGACAGCGCCCCTCTTGTTGTGGCTGAGCACCGAGCGCACCGAAGTGACGATGATCGTCGCCAATGAGGTGGCAAGGCAGATCTGCATCAGCTGCGGCCCGTCATAGCCAAGCGTCTGGAACGCATAGAAAAACGACGGCACCAGAACGATACCGCCGCCCACGCCCAACAACCCCGCCAAAACCCCGGCGAAGGCGCCGATCACCAGCAGCATCGCCAGCATTTGCAGCAGAAGGGTCGTGTCGGGAAAGGGGATGGCCATGCGCGCGCTCCGGGATCTGTTCGCGGGCAGGCTTACACCGCGCCGGGACCGAGGAAAAGGCGCGCGGTGAAATGGGCTTGCCCCCTGCCCCCGATCCGCGACAAAAGGGCCGGACCAAACTGCAACCAGGCGATATGTCCATGCCCCGCTATGCCCTTCAGGTCGAATATCACGGCGCACCCTTTGTCGGCTGGCAGCGGCAGACCGATCAGCCTTCGGTGCAGGGCGCGATCGAGGCGGCGCTGGCACGGCTGGAACCGGGGCCACATACCATCGCCGCCGCCGGGCGCACCGATGCAGGCGTGCATGCGCTGGCGCAGGTCGCCCATTGCGATATGGCCAGGGACTGGTCGCCGCTCCGCCTGTCCGAGGCGCTGAACTATCACCTCAAGCCCGCGCCGGTCGCGATCACCGACTGCGCGCGCGTGGCCGACGACTGGCACGCGCGGTTCTCGGCCACCGGGCGGCGCTATCTCTTTCGGGTCAGCACCCGGCGCGCGCCGCTCACGATCGAGGCGGGCCGGGTCTGGCACGTGCGGCGCGATCTGGATCTCGACGCGATGCGCGCGGGCGCGGCGCATCTCGTGGGTCATCACGATTTCACCACCTTCCGCTCCACCATCTGCCAGGCGGCAAGCCCGGTGAAGACCCTCGACCGTCTGGAGATCGAAGAGATCGCCACGCCCACCGGGCGCGAGGTGCATTTCCGCCTCGCCGCGCGGTCCTTCCTTCACAATCAGGTGCGCAGCTTCATTGGCACGCTGGAACGCGTCGGCGCAGGCGCTTGGCCGCCCGACCAGGTGCGCGAGGCCCTCGCCGCGCGCGACCGCGCGGCCTGCGGCCCGGTCGCCCCGCCACACGGGCTCTACCTCGCGGGCGTGGTGTATCCCGAGGACCCGTTCGCACAAGATTAGGCTTTGATCTTGAACCGCACCCGCGCTAAGAGCCGCATCAGCGGTCCCGTAGCTCAACTGGATAGAGCAGCTGACTTCTAATCAGCAGGTTCGGGGTTCGAGTCCTCGCGGGATCGCCAATTTGGCACATCTGCAGATCATCAGGGTCGCGCCGCGCCGGGGCGCGCATCGGCGCGGTCCATCAGCTCCCGGATATGGCGGGCGAAATACCAGGTAGCGGGGGCCCCGATCACGCAGCCGAGGCCAATCGACCATGCGGTCGAGGCCACGGGCCCGCCGATCCAGCTGAAGATCAGCGAGGCGAAGAACACGTTGACCGCCGCCGCACCGGCCCCAAACGGATAGAGGGCGAGCGCAATCTGAGGCGTGGACCAGCCCTGGCGTGTCATCGGCGGGAGACCAATCGCTGCACGGCGATCATGGATACGATGAGCGCAAGGCAGGCCAGCGCATACCAGAATTCGGCGGTGGCGGATTGGGCCTGCGGGATTGGTCGGTCAAAGCTCTTGGCAAGGGTCGGCGATGCGATAAGCACCGCGAAAAGGACTGTCAGGCAACGCATGTCAATTCTCCTGTGTCAGCGTGCGATAGATATCGGGAAGCGCGCGGGTCAGGCGCGCGGGATCGGGCAGCAGAGTAAAGCCGCCGCGCCCGAAAATGCGTGCGAACCAATCCTGCCCGTCCTCGTCGATGATGATGCCATGCAGGCTGTGGCCCGCCATGCGGGCCTCCCGGACGGCCATGTGACTGTCCTCGATACCGTGCTGGCCCTCGTAGTGATCCAGATCGTTGGGCTTGCCGTCGGTCAGCACTATCAGCAGCTTGCGCGCGCTCGGCTCCTCAGCCAGTTGCGCGCTGACATGGCGGATCGCCGCCCCGAGCCGGGTGTAATGCCCGGGCTTCAGCGCGCCGATATTCGCGGTGATGGCGGGCGACATGTCGTCGCCGAAGCCCTTGCAGCGGCTGAGGAACACCCGGTCGCGACGCAGCGAGGAAAACCCCCAGATGCCCAGCCG
Source organism: Roseovarius tolerans (assembly GCF_900109855.1). GTDB lineage: Bacteria > Pseudomonadota > Alphaproteobacteria > Rhodobacterales > Rhodobacteraceae > Roseovarius > Roseovarius tolerans. The sequence continues at coordinate 26,410 of NZ_FOBO01000026.1, forward strand.
GTCGCCCGCCGCGTCGATGCCTGCCGCCAATGCTGCCATCGCCTCACGGGCCACCTCGATCACCGAGGTGTCACCAATCGCGGCCTCGGTGGAGCGCGACGTGTCGATCAGGAAGGCCACCGACAGGTCACGCTCGGTCTGGCGCGCCGATTGCCATATCCGGTCAGAGCCGCGCCCAGTGGCCAGCAGATCGGCCCGCGAGGTCAGCAGCGCGTCGAGATCAAGCTCGCTCCCCTCTACCTGACGCGGTTGCAGGATACGGCGCGGGCGCAGTGCCTCGAACTGGCGGCGCACCTCGCGCATCCGGCGCTGGTTCGGCACGAAGGGCGTGTCAGACGCGGCCACTGGCGCATCCAGAACCCGGCAATGATCGGCCATGTAGCTGCGCGACCGGTGGTTCCACTCGGGGTATGTGTGCGTGCCCGCCAGCGCCTCGTGATCGGCATCGGCGGGCGAGAGATCAAGATGCAGGCGCAGCCGTGTCGCGGCCTTGCGATCCTGTTTCGACAGGGTGATTTCATCCTGATCATCCGCCGCCTTCTGGGCATTCTCGTCATCGTCGTCATCGACGCTGCGGTTGATGTTCATCGACTCGATCCATGACAGGATCGATTCGAAGCGGTGAATGATAAAGCTGTCCTTGCGGTTCTGCTGATCCTGATCCTTGCGCCGTCCCAGCTTTCGGCTGGTATGCGCGGCAGCGGGCGGCGGTGCGGCAGGGTCTGCCGCCTGATCCGTCGCGGCATCGCCAGAAGACGCATTGGCAAAGCGCAGCCAGATCGGCACCGGTGCGAAGGGCATGTAGCTCCCCGGCACCGGGTGCCCGGTCACCTCGGGTGTGGCCCCGCAAAGCTGGTTGCGGATGGCGGTTTCGATGATTGCCTCCTGCGCTGGCCGCAAAACGTCTGGTCGCGCCGCCATGCAGAGCCGCGCCATCCGGTCATGGGCCTGACGCAGGCCGGGACAGGCGGCATAGGCCGCATCCGCCGCCGCCGCATTGGCGCGCACCTGCGCGCAATCGCGGGCCGGGCCTTCGCCGGTCAGGTCGATCCCATTCAGATCGCAGACCGCCGCCAGCGCCGTCAGCCAGAAATACGCGGCCCGGTTCAGTGCAGGGTCGGGAAAGGCCGCGATAAACGGCGGCAGCGTCAGCCGCTCACTGTCGAACCCGGCGACCCACTCACGGTCGCGCTCCGCCCCCAGCTTGCGACGCAGCGGGCGGCGATGGCGCATAAGCGTCGCCGCCGCCTCGCTCAGTTCCACGCCGGGTGCGCCACCCAGACCGCGAAACAGCACCGCAAGGCTGGGCCGGACCGAGGCGAGTGCGACACCCGCCTCGGGGTGGCCGATATCCGCCCCGATCCCGCTGGCCATGTCATGCCAGAGATTGCCGACCGTCTCTTCGGGCTCCATGAGATCGAGAAGATGCATGGCGCTCACCCGTAGATCGTGGCGACCAGATCGCGCAGCGCCTGCTGCACATCGGGCTCATCACTCAGCGGCTCGATGACCGCTGCCTCCAGCGCCTGATCGACGCCCATGCCCCCCGCCATCAGCGTGGCGGCATAGATCAACAGGCGCGTTGACACGCCTTCCTCAAGGTCCATACCCGAGAGGTTGCGGATATGCCCGGCCAGCCGCACCAATGGGGCCACGCGCCCCGGCTCCAACCGGCTTTCGCTGGAGACCACCGCGATCTCGGACTCCGCACCCGGAAATTCAAACGAGATCGAGAGGAAGCGTTGCCGCGTCGACGGCTTCAGCCGCTTGAGCACGTTCTGGTAGCCTGGGTTGTAACTGGCCACCAGCATGAAGCCCGACGGCGCCACCAGCTCTTCGCCGGTGCGGTCGATCATCAGCGTGCGGCGCGTATCGGTCAGCGGGTGCAGCACAACCGTCACATCCTTGCGCGCCTCGACCACCTCGTCGAGATAGCAGATGCCGCCCTCGCGCACCGCGCGGGTCAGCGGCCCGTCAACCCAGACCGTCTCGCCCCCCTTGAGCAGATAGCGCCCGATCAGATCTGACGCCGACAGATCGTCATGGCAGGCCACCGTATAAAGCGGCTTACCCAGCCGGGCCGCCATATGCTCGACAAAGCGGGTCTTGCCGCAGCCGGTCGGCCCCTTCAGAAGAAGGGGCAAACCGTTGTCATGGGCCGTCTCGAAAAGATCGCATTCGCGGCCCGTCGGCTGATAGAACGGCAGGGTTGGTTTATAGACCATGTTCATAGCTCATTCTCCCGGAACAGGGTTGGCAGGGCCGGGCGCGATCACCTCGGATTTGCGCACGACCAGCATGGAATAGAGGAACAGCAAGGCCCCGATCACCACAGCCGCACCGGCACCAAACCGCATCAGGTAGAAGATCGACAGACTGTCCTGCACCTGCATGTAATAGTCGCCCACCACGCGCTGCATATGCGTCTGGATGGTGCCCGCGAAGGTCAGCACAAAGGTCATGAAGGCCATGCCGCCGGTCATCAGCCAGAAGGACGCCATGTTCAGCACCTGGTTATAGGGCGCGCGTTCCCGCAGCATCGGCATCGCATAGGTGAAGATCGCGAGGTTCAGCGCCACATAGGCCCCATAAAAGGCAAGGTGGCCGTGGGCGGCAGTGATCTGCGTGCCGTGGCTGTAGAAGTTCACCCCGTGCAGCGTGTGCAGAAAGCCCCAGACGCCGGCGCCGAAGAAAGCAACGGTGGAGGAGCCCAGCGACCACAAGAGCGCGGCCTTGTTGGGATGGTTCTTGCGGCCCTTCCAGACCATGACGAAGGCAAACGACATCATCAGGAAGAACGGGATCACCTCGAAGGTCGAGAAGATCGAGCCGACCCATTGCCAGTAGCCCGGTAGACCGATCCAGTAGAAGTGGTGCCCGGTGCCAAGGATGCCCGAGAAAAGCGCCGTGGCGACGATGACATAGAGCCATTTCTCCACGACTTCGCGGTCCACCCCGGTCAGTTTTAGCAGCAGGAAGGCAAGGATCGCCGCCATCACCAGCTCCCAGGTCGCCTCGACCCAGAGATGGACGACGAACCACCAGTACATCTTGTCGAGGCTGAGGTTGTCGGGGTTGATGAAGGCAAAGACCCAGAGCAGCGACAACAGCCACAGCCCCATCAGCAGGACGTTGGTGATCGCGGTCTTCTTGCCCGCCAGCACCGTCATCGAGATGTTGAGCAGAAAGATCAGCGCCGCGACGAGGATGCCGAACTTGACCCACAAGGGCTGTTCGAGAAACTCGCGCCCGCCATGGATACCGACGAGGTACGAGCCCACCGCACCCAAGGTGCCCACGACCAGGATGATAAGCTGGATATAGGCCAGCTTGGGCGACCAGATTTCACGCTCCGATTCCTCGGGAATGAGGAAATAGGCGGCCCCGAAGAAACCCAGCAACAGCCAGACGATCAGAGCGTTGGTGTGGATCATCCGGATGATGTTGAACGGCAGGATCTCTGCCAGAAAGTTGGGCGAGACATAGACCCAGCCCGCCAGCAGCCCGCCCAGCACCTGAATGCCGAAGAGGGCCATCGCCGCGACGAAATAGTAGAGCGCGACTTTTTGTGATTGGTATTTCATGGGGTTCACTCCTTACCCGGCATCATTGGGCGGCCAGCCCTGCGTGTCGGTTTGATCGGCCCAGCGCAGAAACTCCGCGAGGCCGCGGATATCTTCGTCACTGAGGTTGAAATTCGGCATCTGGCGGCGGCCTTCGATGCCGCTCGGCTGGCTTTCCATCCAGCCCTTGAGCATCTCGAAGGAGTCCTCGGCGCTGTCCTGCACGCCCCAGCGGGTCATCACATTGCCCACTTCGGGCGCGAAATAGGCACCTTCGCCGTGCAGGCTGTGGCAGTTGATGCAGGAATGCTCTTCCCAGACATGCTTGCCGTGGATCACCTCTTCGCTGAGCGCCATGCCCGCCGTCGAGGTTTCGACCACGTATTTGTGGCTATGGACGGTCATCGCCACGAAGATCACGACAAAGAAGATCGAGCCCCCGTAGAAGATGTTGCGCGCCCGTGATTTCGTTAAGATTTCAGCCATGTTCAGGCCTCCTTGGAATTCGGGATGACCTGTTCTAGGCGGGCGCCCGGCAACGGAGTTTGTGCCAGCGCAACGTTTGGCGCGATTGCGCGGTTAGGCTGGTCGGAGAAAGGAGCGCACGATGCGGCACCCCCGACCAGATGACCCCGATCTGCCGCTGGCGGATCTGATGACACGATGGCCCCAGACCGTCCCGGTCTTCGTCCGGCACCGGATGCTCTGCGTCGGATGCCTCGTCAGCCCGTTCCACACGGTGATCGACGCCTGCGCCGAGTATCACTTGGATGAGGAGGCGTTCCTCGCCGAACTGATGCAGGCGGCGGACCCGGGGTAGGAGCGAGGTCTGAAGGCATCCCCCGTTGCCAAGACGCCCCAAGCAGGGCGACCCGGCGCATGTCGGTTAGGTAGCCCACGTGACGGATGCTGCGTCTCGCTCGAAACGCAGCAATGCGTAGGCAGGGAGTTTGCAAAGTTTGGCGCAGTTTCCCAAAGCGGCCATTCGTTCAGCCTGCAGCTAGAGCGGGTTGCGTTCAATCAGTTTCATAGCCTGCGGCCTTGAAGAAGTTGTAGCACTCTTCCTCAGTGAAGAGATCGCAGACATTGCCAA
>NZ_FOBO01000025.1 GCF_900109855.1 Roseovarius tolerans
CGAGATGGCGGTGACATCGAAGAGGATGAACTTTCTCCGGACGACCGAAGAGTCATGCACTGACCAAAGTGCCGACCACGGCAGCTGTCCGGTTGTCCGGCACCCATCATTCACGGTCGCAACAGAAGCCTGAAGAGCGCTCAGCTTTCAATGACCGCTCTTGCCTCTACAAGCTCTTTATCGCACGCTTGCAGCGAATGACCAGTCTCCGCCGCTCGTGTCAAACAGGGTTGGGGGCACGAAGTGTCGCCGCCAGAGCGGACTGCTTGTCGTGTGTAAAAACATCAACCTCGGCTTCATTCGACAAAAAGTCTTGCGTCTGCACGTAAGCCGGAAACATCCGCTCCCTTTCGTGCCCATAAACCAGCGCGCCGATACCCGGATAAAGCTGCCCCATCCGGTCCAGAAACCGTTTCCATTGCGGGTCCTCAAGGGCCGACTCGTAGATCAGCCCGATTAGGCCACTCAGCTCTTCATGGCTGATTTCAACCTACATGGCGCCCGCCCCCTGTCAATTGCGGTGGCCCCACGCCCCCGTCAAACACCGCCCCCACCGTGCGAAACACCGACAGCGCCTCGCTCAGGTCCGCCACCGTGGTCACGCCGACCTTCTCACGCACCGCCTGGATCTGGTTGCGCACCGTCTTGAGCGCGCGCCCCGAGCCGTCGGCGATCTGCGCCGGGCTTTGACCGGCCAAGAGTGCAGCGCACACCTCCGCCTCGCGCGCGGTCAGCTCATAGACATCGCGCAAGAGCCCGAGGTTGATCGCGTCCCCGCCGCGCTGTCCAATGAAGACCGCGAACAGCCGCTCCTCCTGCAACAGATCGCGGTCGAGCGGGCTCACATCGCTCAGGCTGGGCCGGAACGGCGTGAAGCAGAGCGAGAGCGGGCCCCCCGCGCCCTCGATGCGCAGCCCGCCGGCCACCGGCTGCCCCTCCATCTCACGCAAGCGGGCGGCAAAGGCGCGGGCATCCCGCGCGTCCCGCATCGCGAGCCGACCGTCGCCCGCCACCCGCATCGGCACCTCGCGCGCCAGCAATCGCCGCCCGGCGGCATTGGCAAAGACGAACTCGGCCCGGCCCGTCACCACCACCATCGGCAGCACGATGGTGTCGAGAAACCCGCCCATCACGCTCAGCGCGTTGCGCGTTAGGGTCAGCGCCCGCGCCATCTTCAGCGCGCGCACCGCATGCGGCGCGAGCAGCTTAAGCGTCTCGAAGAGCGGATCATGCGTGGCCGCCTCCAATTCGGGATCGGCGGAGACCGAGAATACGATGAACGCCCCGCGATCACTGTGAGAATCAAGCTTGAGGGTCATGAAATGGCCCTGCCCTACAGGGGCCATCAGGGTGCGGTGAAAGTTCGAGCTGAAAAACACCTCGGGATCGGTCAGCTTGCGCGTGCGCGCGACAAAACCGTTTGGCATCGTCACGAGTGACGCCAGCGCATTCTCGTTCCGGCGATTGACCAAATCGCATTCGATGCCCGCGCGCTCGAACCTCTCATGCCGCACCCCGGTTCCCGTATAGGCGGGAAACAACCTGTTGCCCTGATGACCGAGAACCATGGCACTCGTCGCCGGAAAAAGCTGCGCCATCCTGTCCAGAAACCGTTTCCACTGCGGGTCCTCAAGGGCCGATTCGTAGATCAGCCCGATCAGGTCGCTCAGCTCTTCATGCGATATCTCGACAGGTTTCATCTCGAATACCCCTGGGGGAAATCACGCGGCGAAATCACAGGCCGTAGACTCATCTTAACCGCAAAAAATCCGATCGCCTTGGGTAAAGTTGCCCATGCGTCACTCGTCGCCCCGGCCTAACCTCAATGACACAAGATCACAGCGCGCCAAACAGGCCCGCACCATTGAAAGGACGATATCATGACCCGCCTTGCTTTGATCGCCACAGTCTTCGGCCTGACGCTTGCCTCCGGTGCCTCGGCGATGAATGTCACTCTCGATGTCCCGTCACTCTGGCCCGCCGAGGGCGCGTTCGAAACGAAGCGCAAGACACAGGCTACTGTCACGCGGACGCAGACAACGACCCGCCCCGCAGCGGCCCCTAAAGCCGTCCGTCAGGATCGCTAATGCATACTGTGCGCCTTCAGAAATCGGTCCCGTGCCGCCCTCGGCCTTCCGGCGCTCGACAACAACTGCAGAGTGATGCACCCGTTGAATGTCGCTTATGGATTGGATGGTCCGTCAATCATGCACGCGGTGGGAAACTTTACAAACTCCGCTCTCCGCGCACTGACCTTGGTGCTTGGTGCAGCATGGGGACGTTGAGCCTGAGCCGTGAATGGCAGCTTTCATGTCTTTGACAGAAGCCCTTGCAGGTGCAACGAACTCACACTTTTCGCCCTTGTGTACGTGAGGACGGTAACGACGCGAACGGCCCGTAATGCCGATCGTCATTTTTCATCCGACCGGACGAGACCAATCTCCCAAGTATCAAACGGGAGACACGACATGACTGCGACCATACAAAGCAACTTGATCGACGAAACACTGGCCGGTCCCTTCGGAGCCCTACCTCTCGCAGATTTTTTGCACAGGCACGGCAAGCGCTGGGAAGGCCGTGATCTGCCGCAAAACGTTAAAAAAAAGCCCAGCGGCCAGTGCTTTAGAAACGCTTGGGAATTGAGCCTTCGGCACGGGCTACCGTACTGTGAAGGCTACGGTTGGGACTGCAAGCTGGGCGCGCTCCCATTCTATCACGCCTGGAATCTCTGCCCCAAATCCGGACGCGTCATTGACGCAACGTGGGCTGTCAGCAAAGAAGCGCTCTATCTTGGCGTCGAACTAACATCAAAACAACTGATGCGGATCATCGACCTCACCGGCTGCTTCGAGGTCTTGCAAGGTGGCCGAAGCTCTGCCCTTGAGCTTGTCGAGCAGGTTCTTGATCAGAAGCCGGTATCGGTTGAATAAGCCGCCCTCGTGTCAAAATTAGCGCCGAAAGAGGCGGAAGCAGCAATGAAGGCTTTCCGCCCGTCGATCGGATCATCGCGAACGGGGCCTTGCTGCCATCAGACATCTGCTCACGGCTCTTGGGGACATTGGGCCCGTCAACCCTGAGCGTCATGTCGCAAGATCACTGACAAGTCGAAAACCCACGGAAGGGCCGATCCGCACCAGACCTGAACTTTTGGCGTCAATTCGGCCCGTTGTCGTATTGTGCCGATCCGCAAACCAAAAAATGCCGTGGGGTCGTCTTTTGTGCGGGCATGGATTCTGGTTCCGCAATCTGGGCAGAAGCTCAGGTGACGTATGCGTCCGCTCTCGGCTGTTTTCTCGTATTCTTCGAGTTTCCCGGTCATAAGTTGAAACTGGCCGTCAGTTACGCTCGCGACCACCCCATAGGCAGAGCCTGAGTTCACCTGGCAGTCAGAACAGTGACAGATTGCCACTCTATCGGGGTCGATTTCCGCCTCGAATGTGACCTTCCCACAAAGACAAACGCCATCGACTTTCATTTTGAACCTCGCAGGACAACGCATTGGACGAAGAGTCTACACCTTGCACCGATGCAAAAAACCAAGCAATCAAATTGGCCAATTTGGGCTCGAAGCCGACCTCGAATGCAACGCAGCATCATGTGATATCCTGTCTTGTCAACGTCGGGTTGTCGATGTGGGAGGGCGTGGTGGATCGGAGGATCCATCATGGAAACACCAAACCTACCTGCCATCCGCGCGCTTCGCCCTGCCTGGAACGAGGGCCGGATCGTCGGGCAGAAACGACCTCTAAAGCCCAAGCATGTTTGGGCCATCCGCGTTCGGCTTGAACTGGCCGGGAACCACCGCGACCTCGCGCTATTCAATCTGGCCATCGACAGCAAGCTTCGCGGTTGCGATCTCGTGAAGATGAAGGTGGTCGATGTCATGGCGTCAGGCCTAATCAAGGAGCGCGCGTCGGTTCTGCAAAGTAAGACCCAGAAACCCGTGCGCTTCGAAATTTCTGACGGCATCCGTGCATCGCTCGCCAGGTGGATGCGAGAGCCGCTGATGGTAGGATCGGAGTATCTTTGGCCCGGTCGTTTTCATGAACGGCTTCACATCTCAACGCGGCAGTAAGCGCGGATAGTTCGTGACTGGGTGACGTCCATTGGGCTGGAGGCGAGCGCATACGGCACGCATTCGATTCGGCGCACATGCGGCATCAGGAGCCTGCAAGCAAAGCCTGCCGAACAGTCTCATCCCAACCCAGAAAAAACTTGTCCCGGTCACGGATTACCGGGCGGGCCATGACCTTGGGTTGAGCCGCGATCTGCGCCTCTGCCTCCGAATTTTTCAGCCAGTCATTGAGCGCTCGGTAATCATTCGACTTGCGGTCCACGAGCCGATCCCCGAACTCTGCAATCAACTCAGCCAATTCAGCTTCGCTCAGTGGGTCGGCCCGGACATCGCGGAAATTGACGTCCTTGCCGTGTGACTCCAACGCCTTTCGGGCCTTTTGACAAACAGCGCAGGTGTTCAATCCATAGATCATCATGTTGCAATTCCCTCTGCCGATATTTTTGCAAGTGCATGCATCCACGCCGCCAGCGCAACCAATTAGATAGGTGTTGATGCAGCTCTGCTGGTTCTTCCGAATGATGAGCGACCCAAGCGATCTTTCCCCAGATGAGGCGTGACACAAGTGCGCGTGATGGGGTAGTCATGTGCTCATGAAAAAGTCCCCAAAGAAACCACAGATGATGCGCTTATTCAGGAATTCCTGAACAACGGCGGCAAGGTCAGCATCGGGAAAACCAAGCCTCTTCCACGCGAGTTGGGTTTGAGCAATAATTCCTGGAACAACAAATTGACCAAGGAAGAAAAAGCAGCGCGCGAGAAAAAGTGATCCTTTCAGCGGACACTGATTGTTCCCAAGTGATGCCCGCCGTTTCCAGCCCTCTGCTGCCTTTTGCCATGTTGCTTGCCGCTGCAGCGCAGCTTCACCGAACCGGCCATTCGCTGCTCCCGTGAGATAGACGCTTTGCCGGAGGTCAGCAGAGCGGGACAAAGCGATCTTGGATTTTGCGCGATCAAACGTTGGCTGTCGATTTAGGCAGGCTTGCCGATGGAAAAGCTAAATCGCCCGGTCGAGAAAAAGTGCTCCCCTCGAGCGTCTAAGGCAGCTTGTTCTTCGGCCCACGCTTGGAGTTCTTGTTCTGGCACCGTGTTCTGTCCTTTCACGTAAGCAACGATAAATGGAACCAGCCCTCCTCCATAGCAACCTTCATACCGGTCCACATTTACGATTGAGAAGTAGCTTACATCGTCAACAACTAACCCAGCCTTTCGGACGCGGGCGGCGAGTGTGCGCGGTAGCTTGCTGTCAGCGCAATGAGGCGCAAAAGCCTTAAGTACCTTTTCCATGCGATCTGGGTGTTCGCTATGCCAGCAGACGCCTTCCCAATCTGTAGCAAGGATTAACCCGCGACCGCCCGGCTTAAGCACACGTTGAGCCTCACTCAAAAACGCATCTAAATTAGGAACATATTCGGCGACCTGCGTGCTGACGACGACGTCAAAATAATCTTCCTCAAATGGGAGTGCGGTTGCATCCGCACATTGATAACTAAGCCATTTACACTCATTTCTTTGGCTTGCACGCTCCACCATCTGTTGGGAGATGTCTACGCCGACGACCTTCCCATTTGAGCCAGTTTGAGCGGCGATTTCGGCAGTGAGGAAACCAGGTCCGCTTCCGATATCCAAGACCCGTTCGCCCTTCTGGACGGCAATCCTTTGAAGAGTATCCTCGCGTTGCGAGATGATGTCCGATCCAAGATAAACCGCCTCCAGCCGCTCTGCCGCCGCATCGTCATACTCCATGCCCATCCTGTTAGCCCCGCATTTACTGCCTTTTAGGATAGCATCGTTTCATGTGACCACAAAACGTAGCGCTGAACGAACATTGGTGTCGCTACGCTGTTCTTCAGGCATTCGCGCAGTATGCAGCATTTCTGCACACTTGCGGACAAAGCGCCATTTCGCTGCGGCAGCGCCAATGACTGGATTTTTCAATACCGCCATGCACGCAATGATTTTTGCCTTCAGCGTGCGCGCATTCATACTTTACTGCATCTGCAAAGGGCGTAGGTGACACGATCAAGATCAACTTGCAGAGGCAAGTGACTTCTTCGGGTCGTGGAAAGGGATAGGCACAACGGTCCCGCCGCGTGTTTCGCCCAGCTTGTCTACCGTCAGCTCCGTGCCGAGCGCTGCATGTTCGACACTCAGCATTGCGAGCGCGATATTTTTTGCCAGCCGCGGAGAATAGACCGCCGAGGTCACCGTGCCGACCTGTGTACCATCCTTCATGACCGGCCAGAAGAAATCATTCGTGCCGACGAAAGGAACCCCTTCGATTTCCAGCCCAACGATCCGTTGTCTCACACCCTTTTCCTTGATCTTGATCAGAGCGTCCTTGCCGACGAAATCGGCCTCCATGTCAAGATTGACCAGACGGTCCATACCCAGCTCATAAGGATTGTTCGCAAGGGTCATATCAGCATGATACGACAGCATTGCCGCCTCGATCCGGCGAATGCCCGAGGTGTGGCCCGGTCTAAGGCCCATGGAATAGCCTTTGTCCAGAATGTATTCCCAAAGCCGACCACCCGCGGACCCGTCGCGCAGGTAGATTTCGTAGCCCAGTTCACTGGTCCAGCCGGTGCGCGAAATGATGAGCGGAACACCATTCCAGTCGTACTCCATGAACCGGAAGTATTTCAGCTCGGTCGCGGCGTTGCCAAAGCACGCACGCAGGATGTCGCGGGACTTTGGGCCCTGAAGCTGAAGCGGCGAGACGTCGGGCTCGGATAGATGAACATCCATTCCGGCATTCACGGCCACGCCGCGCGCCCAGAGGAGGACATCACTGTCCGCGATGGAGAGCCAGAAACGGTCCTCGGCCAGCTTGAGCAAGATCGGGTCATTGATGATCCCGCCGTCCTGATCCGTGATCAGCACGTATTTGCATTGACCGACTTCGCATTTGGACAGATCGCGCGAGCATAGATACTGAGTGAATTTCGCCGCATCCGGCCCAGTGATTTCGACCTGCCGCTCTACCGACACATCCGCCAAGGTTGCGTGATGAATCAGGTTCCAGAAGTTCTGCTCCGGATTGCCGAAATCGCGCGGGATGTACATGTGGTTGTAGACCGAAAAGCCCTTGGCACCCCAACGCAGAGCCGCGTCGGAATAGGGGGATTTCCGGACTTGAGTGCCGAAGCTGAAGTGGGCGAATTCGAGTTCGTGAGCCATGATGCATATCCATTCAGGAATAAGGGGTTAGCCCGGCTGGCGGACCAGATCGCGGAGTTCGTTCTTTCTGGTCTGTCCGTTGATGGTCTTTGCCAGATCACCAAAGATCACGTTCTTCGTGCGCATGTCCCGGGCCAGGCGCGCCTTGGCATGGGCACGCAATTCCTCTCCGGGGTGCCGACCATGATCTACTCCAAGGTTCCGCCGGCTTTTTTCCACGCGCTGACACCGCCGGACATGTTCACAACCGGTGAGAGGCCCATCTCCATGGCCACCAGCGCTGCTATGGCCGAGCGTCCGCCGGACGCGCAGTAAAAGACATAGGTCTTGGCCTGATTGAATTCGGGTTTGTGCGCGGGGCTTTCGGGATCGATATGAAACTCCATCATGCCGCGCGACGAGGCCACGGCACCGGGGATCACGCCGGTCTTGGCCTGCTCAATGCCATCGCGCAGGTCGACAAAAACGTGATCTGGCGAACCCGACAGCGCCAAAGCCTCCTCCGCACTGATTGCGGGCACGCGCTCCATAGCGTCCTTCACGATATCCTTGGCGCTTTTGGTGATCGTCTGAGTCATGTTTGGTGTCCTTGTCCGAACGGCGTCAGGCCGCCCTTTTCAGATCGCAAGATCGAGCCGGGGCTTCCAGAACGGGCGGAATAATTCGATCTTGGGGCAGCGGTTCATCACCACCTTTAGGCCCGCGTCCTCAGCCAACTTGGCAGCGGCATCGTCGTAAACGTCGATTTGCCCCCAAATCACCTTGGCCCCGATGGCAATCGCCTGTTCGGTGATGGCATAGAGTTCTTCCTTGGGGCGAAAGACCTCGACCATGTCAACTGGGCGGTCGATCTCTTCGAGCGAATGAACCACCGGAATCCCGCGAATTTCCGTCAGCTGCGGGTTCGGGTTCACCGGGATCATATCATATCCGGTCTCGTGCAGCACGCGCAGCACCCCATAGCTGAATTTGGTCTTGTCAGCGCTGGCCCCGACCATCGCGATGGTCTTCACCGACTTGAGGATATCGGCCAGGTATTTGGGGTCATAATCGTAAAGGTCATCCAGCGCTTGGGCGGGCATGGCTTAGGCCTCCTTGGGGGTCGCGATATCCGCCTTGAGCTCATGAGGCTCCAGCGGATCGAGAAACGGGTTGCGGTAGAGTTTGTCGTGGCTTTCAACGCCGATCTCGAGCGTGATGTCGGTGACGGCGCGTGCGACGCAGAGCAGGACATAACCGTTGTTGATCTGACGGTTGTTCAGTGCCACCTGACGGCGCTGATCCACATCGCCCGCGGTCAGCTTGGCCGCACAGGTGATGCAGCCTCCGTACTTGCAGCCATAGGGCAGATCAACGTCCTGTTCGCGCAGGGTATCGAGCAGCGGGCGACGCGCGTCGACCTGATAGGTCGCACCGCCCCTGTTGGAGATGGTTATTGTGCGGGTCTCGGTCACAGCCAGATATCGCTGGTGCAATCGCCACCGGGGTAGCGGGTTTCGTGGCAGCGGCTGGGGCCATTCGGCTCCTGACCGAAATCGACAATGAAGTCAGGGTTGATCTTCATACCGCCGTTTTCCACGTCGCAATCGATCATCAGCATGACACCGCCCTGCGTGCGGATCTCGGGGTAGAATTGATTATCCCATGTCGAGAACAGCGATGTCGTGACATAGAGCCGCTTGCCATCGAGCGAGAGCTGATACATCTGGGGTCCGCCCGCGACTTTGACGCCGTTGACCTCGGGTGCCTTACCCAGCAGACCGCCCATCCAGACCTGCCCGGTCAGCACCGGGTTGTGCGGGTCGGAGATATCGTACTGACGCATATCTCCGTGGAGCCAGTTGTTCAGATACAGGTACTTGTCGTCCATCGACACGAGGATTGCGCTCATCACGCCCGGAACCGGAATGGGCCATTCCGGGTGCGGCTCGTTCTCGACGTCGATGATCTTTTCCCACTCCCACTTGCCAGCCTCGGACTTCCAGAAGTGGATCACATTGGCCGACAGGGCAGCCCCACAAAAGCCGTGGCTGCTTTCAGGATCATGGTGGAATTTGACTTCAAGCGGGATCAGGCCGTCCTCGCCCAGATACATCGTTTCGACCGGTTTGCGTGCTTCGAAATCCCAGATATGCAGGCGTCGGCCATATTTCAGGTGTCCGACTTCCTCCAGATCGAACCCCGGCATAAACGTGTTCGGCGCCGCCCATTCCGAGGATACCATCACATTATGGCGCGGCTGATACCAGAAGTCGTAGGAAAACGGGATGTCGCCCATCGTCTCTTCCCAGCGGCCCTGAATTTCGAACTCTTTGTTGAGATGCAGATAGCCGCCGGGTGCCTCGCCCTGCGCGTCCCCGAGGAAGGAAATGATGATCTCGGACCCGAGGCAATGCACCGTATGCGGGCCGCTGAGATTGGTCTTCGACTTAATCTCGGCCCCGTCGATCACCTTGTGCAACCGCGGTGCGCGGGGATCGGTGGCCGTGTCAATGACGTGGATGTTGTTGGACCGCACGCCGGGCACCAGCAGGTACTTGCGCGACATGCCCGAATCGTCATGGCAGGAGGAACAGGCGTTCCAGCCCATGTGGTGCAACTCATCCCCGATACCCGGCATCTCGAGGCGGTGAATGACCTGACTGTAGGTCGGGCTGTCAGGGTCTGCATCGACCGTCGCGAGGTAGTCCGGTTTCTGAATGCCGGTCCCCGTATAGATAGCGATCGTATAAAGCAGTTTTTCGCGTGGGGCCTTGATAGCCTCGGCCGGGCTTGCATAGCCCGGGCCGCAACATGCGCCGTCCATCATCACACTCCTCCCTTGCGATCATAGCTTCTTTCTCGTAGATCGAGAATCAGATTCTCGCAAGGTAAAAACATGCATCTTGAACGACTCATTTGGATCCTCGAAATCGTCGGCCAGAAGGGCGAGGCAACCGTGGCCGAGATTTGTACCCATTCAGACCTGCCCAAGCCGACCGGCTACCGATTGGTGCAGGATCTTGTTGGCGTTGGCTTGCTGGAGCCTGTCGCACGCGGACGGTTCACGATCGGCCCACGCCTTAAGCAAATAACATACAGCAATCAATCCGACCGTGCCTTGCTGGAAGTGATTGCGCCCACACTGAAACAGGCCGCCACGCGATATGGAGCTGCGTTTTTCCTGTCGCGCTTGCGTGGTAAGTCGGTCGAAATCATTCACGTCGAGACGCCTGACACCGGTGTGTCGTTTCTTCATCCGGGGTTGGGAAAACGCCCACTCCATGCGTGTTCCTGCTCGAAGGCGCTTGCCGCCTTTTCGCCAGATCTGTTCTCGACCGGCGAAATGGAAGGCCGGTTGCGCGCCTACACCGAATTCACCCTGACAAATGTGCATGATCTTCAAGCGGAGTTCGAAACCATCCGCCAACGCGGTTTTGCCGAATGCGTCGAAGAGATCGAACGCGGCATGTGTTCGGTCGCGGCCCCGCTTTCACCAAGTGGCCCAGGTGCTGCGTTGTCGATTGGTGCGACAGGATCGGTCCGCGTGTTCACGCCCGCGCTTCGCGAAAACCTTGGCCCTCAGATCATCCAGATCGGGCATGAAATATCGACAATACTCGACTGGGATAACGAACAAGATACCACGACAAGAAGAAGGTCCTGACGTCCGCTCTTGAGCCTCTCCTATGCACCATATCAAGAAGAATGCTCCGCAATGTCTTGAAATACATCAAGAAGACATGGGACTCAGTCATCGATCCACGTAGGGACATCTCCTTCCACGATCTGGCAGGCATCGGCGTGCACCGCTTGAGGGGCGTCAATAACGGCCCGGAGCCGACCTCTGCAGTCAGTTGCGACGCTGCAACGCAGCTTCACCAAACCGGTCATTCATGCATAGCGCAGCATTTTTGAGGTCCGAGTGGCCACAATGTGGGCCCGGGCTTTCACCGGACCAATATTGGCTTGGTCCGGCGCACGCTGCGTTCGGCGTGCGCCGGGCATTTGCTTACTCGTCCCGGACGATGGCGCTATAGTCGCCGCGCAGTTGAAGCGTCACTGTGACCGCCTCGTCGTCGCGATTTCGCCAGAACCAGCCGTGGTTCCCGGAGAAAGGCGTCTCGAAGCTCCCTTCGCCCGAGGTTTTGCCGCGCCCTTTTTCATAGGTCACGTCCTGCCCGTCCGCATGGGCATGAAGGTCGAAATTGATCCGACCCCCTTCAGAGCTCCATGCGTAGAACAGGCTCGCGCCTTCCTCCATCGTCGCCTTGATCTCGGTGTATTCGCCCGGCGCGAGGGTAAAGGTGATCTGATCCTGCCATGCCTCCTGAGCATGGGCCGTCCCGACGAAGAGACCAAGAATGTCGTTCACAAGCGAAGAGGTTTCATCGCCGTGTGTCTCCGCGTCCGCGGCGGCCTCTGCGGCGAGCTGCTGCTTGATTTCTCCCATCTCTGTCAGCCCGAGAAGGCTGCCGACCCCGGTGGGGTCTTTCCCCAGTTCGGCGGGCATGTAGACCATGACGCCGATTGCGAGCGCCCCGATACAGGCTATGATCGACGAACGGCGAAGCTGTGCATTGGTCGGCAGATCTTCGAGCTTGGGTTTGGGTGCGTTGTGCATGAGGTTTCTTCTTTTCTTATGTGCTGGCGATGTATCCGGCGATCTGCTGGTAGGTCAGCAGCACGCCCAGACCAGCCATGATGATATTCGCGTAGGTGCCCTGACGCATGAAATTGGGGCTGCGCCGCCAATAGCCCATGACGATCAGGATCACGAAAAGCGCGAGAAGCTGGCCCAGCTCGACGCCCACGTTGAACGACAGAAGGTTGGCCAGAAGCCCATCCTCGGCAATCTGGTACTCGAGGATCTTCGAGGCGAGACCGGTGCCATGGAAGAGGCCGAAGATCAGCGTCGCCGCCATGGTGTTTGGCTGGAATCCCAGCCACTTCTGGAACGCACCGAGGTTGTCGAGCGCCTTGTAGACCACCGACAGCCCGATGATGGCGTCTATGATATAGGCGTTTATGCCCCATCCGAACCATACGCCGAGAAGCATGGTGACGGAATGGCCAAGAGCGAACAGGCTGACGTAAATCGCCACGTCCTTCATGTGATACAGGAAGAAGACGACGCCCAGAAGAAACAGGATATGGTCATATCCCGTGATCATGTGTTTGGCCCCCAGGTAGATGAAGGGGATGACGTGTACCCCCCAGATCTCCTGGATATAGCCCGCGTCACCGGGCGTGACGTCATGGGCCAAGGCTGTGCTGGGGATCAGCACCAGTGTGAAAAGGGCAAGAAGTGCCAGCGGCACGAGTGCGCCCCTGCTGCCCCTTGAGAGAGTTTTCATGGAGAGACTCCGCTTTTCTTTGAAATGATCGGTGATGCGCAGATTTGCGCAGGACCGATCAAGCGCGCGGAGGCCGGTCTATGCGGAACTTTCGGGACGGTCCGGTCTGCGACACGGAAGGACGCCAGACCTTGTTCGTGTCGGGCGCTGTATCGGCGTTCCTGCCTGCCAGCAAGAAAGCCGGGTTGTGGTCGTGATCGGCCGTGTCGTGACTATGTCCGTGCATGGCCCAATACAGGTCTTCCTCGACCTCATGCGAATGGCCGTGGTCCTCAACCATTTCCAGGTGATCCTGGATCGTCTCGAAAACTGCGGGTGCATGTGTGAAAGATGGCACGGCAGACCAGACCACGAGTGCCAGGCACATCAGTGCTGCCAAGACGCTTTTGAAGCTTTCCGGCATGATTAGCATGTGTCGTACCTGCTCGAAGCCGCCGTTTTCCGACCTTTTCTCTTAAATACCGTCGATCAAAGGCGGCAACAAGCCGTCTTCTGCGAACGGCCGTCATCTGCCGAGAAGCAGCGGGCGATATTAAAGCAAGCGTCGGCATCATGCAGTGAGAGGTCACTGCCAGCCTCGGATGCAGCGCAGCATTCCCGTGGTATGATGGATTGTCAACGTCGGGTTGTCGTTGTGGGAGGGCGTGGCGGATCGGAGGATCAGCCATGGAAACACCAAACTTACCTGCCATTCGCACGCTTCAGATACCTCGGCGTCGAGCTTGAGGATGCTCTTACGATTGCAGAGGCCATTGAAATTTAGGGAGTCGGGCCGTCTTCATGTACGGCCCTTGGCAAGCGCTCATGTACTTCCCGGCGAATGTCGGCTTCAGGCCCATTCACGCGGCGTCGCCGCGGGGCATGCCGGCGGGCGACACCTTGGTGCATGCTTTGGAAGAACCATGGTTGGTCTTGTGTTTAGAATAAGGTCAAAGCGGACTACTCAACGGTGCCGCCGAGGGCAAAGTCAGGTGAGTACGTATATCGCCACGCCGACCGCCAGCCAGCCAAAGGCCGCGAGCGCCAGCCAGTAGAGCGCCGTGTCGAGGACACCGCCGTGATCGTGGTCGTGGTGATGCCCATGCCCGTCAGAGCCTTGCCAAACCAGCCAGCCGAAGACCGCCGAGAGAAACAGGAAGGCAAGGTTCATCCAGAACGTATAGTCGATTTCGAACCGCTCGATCGGGTCGATCAGCCCCTTCGAGGCGCTTTGCGGATCAAGACCCAGAAGCGCGAACCCGTAATGCACGATTAGTGCCGTGATTACGAGTGCGCCGAGGAAGAGCGCAGCGATGTAAAGCGCCATCTTCCATCCGTAGAACTGCGCGTGCACCCGGATCACCGGAAACACCACCAGGTCGGAAAAGATGAATGCCATAATGCCCGCCACGCTCACGCCATTGGTAAAGAGCAGCCCGGCCAGGGGGATGTTGCCCATTGAGCCGATAAAGGTGAAGAACGCCGCGACGGGCCCAATGAGCGTGTGCGAGATCACTTCGCCAAAGCTGCGCGCGCCCTCCTCGCCGGTGCCGGGGAAGAGCCAGGTGAAGAACTCGGCCGGCACGAAGGCCGCGATGATGCCCGCAACGGTGAAGCCTACGGTCACGTCCTTCCACACCATCTGCCATTCCATGAGATAGGCCATGCCCAGCTTGCGCCAGAGAGACGGCTTTTCGATCAGGTCCTTGGGGTCCTCGGGGTCGTCCTCTTCGCCCGCCTCCAGTGAACTGCGCACGTTCTCAATGAGCTTTTGCGGCCGGTAGAGCGTCACCAGCGCCCACATCACGGCGATGAGGATGAGGCCGCCCACGTACTCGGCGACCACGAAGTGCCAGCTGAGAAAGACCGAGATTACGATGCCGAGCTCGATCACGAGGTTGGTGGACGCCAGCAGAAAGGCCATCGACGGCACGAACCCCGCTCCCTTGGCGAAAAGCGCACGGGTAGAGGCCAAGGCGGAAAAGCTGCAAGAGGAAGACACGAACCCGAAAAAGCTGGCCAACGACAGGGACTTGACATTCCCTCCGCCCATCGCCTGCTGCATCTGGTCCCGGCTGACGAAAAGCTGGATCGCCGCGCTGATGAGATAGCCCAGGCCAAAGGCCCAGAAGGCCACCCAGAAGAAGCCGAGTGTGGTCAGGGCCGCGTCGGCCCAGGTTTGAATGAATTCCATAGTCACCCCTCCACCATTACGTTGCTAACGCGAGCCCGTCGCGGGGTGTTCCTTCTGGTGACCAGCACGCATCTTGCGAAGTTGCGACTTTGGCATCTGCATGCAGAGCCCAGCCTTGTCAGCCGTTTTGCCCTCCTCTTGACAAGACCACCGCCGCATACGCATGGTCTGCAGCATGATATCTACTGCATGTCGAATGGTCGGACTGGTCACATTTTTGTCGGTTGCCTTCGTTGTTGTTCTCGCAGCGATGAGCGCGCCTGCGTCAGCGCATGTAGCGCATTCGCATGATGTCTCGGCCCCCGTGCAGGAACTTGCCGGGGGCGGTGATCTGCGCCACGTCGACACATGCTGTCACAAGGCTGGCACCTGTATCGTGCAATTTTTGCAGTTTGGTCCGGCCAATTTTTCTTCGGATGCCGCAATGAGCCTTGCGCAGCGGAGCTACAGTGCTGAGCGGTATGCTTCCGTGGCTCACACAGCAGACCCGCCCCCGCCGCGACTTTGACCGATGGACACCCGCCCTCCGGGGCAAATTCTGTCGGATCAAGGGAAATCAGGAATGACATTCAAACAACTGGTACTTGGCGGGGCCGCCATCGCGAGCCTTTCCGTAACGGCTTTCGCGCATTCGGGCGCCACCGGCCTCGTCAAGGAGCGCATGGACGCGATGAAAACGATGGGCGACGCCGTCAAACGGATCAAACCGATGATGTCGGGCGAGGCCGCCTATGACGAAGCCGCCGTGCGCGAGGCCGCGCAGGCCATTGCCGAAGAGGCAGGTACGGCGATGACGAAAAAGTTCCCAGAGGGATCGACCGATCACCCGTCAGAGGTGCTGCCGCGCACCTGGGACGAGTGGGAGCGGTTCACGGGATTGGCCGAACAGCTCGAAGTGGCCGCGAACGGGCTGGCCCGGGCCGCTGGGAACGGAAGGCATGGCGACGGCCACATGATGGGCGATCAATCGGGCATGATGGGTCAAGACATGATGAGCGGCCAGTCAGTCATGATGGGCGGCGGCATGATGATGGGCAACGGTGAGTTCCCAGAGCACATGACCGCAAGCCAGATTGGCCAGATGCCGGCCGACGGGGCCTTCATGATGCTGACGCAGACCTGCTCGGCCTGCCATGACCATTACCGCAAGGACGACGACTGATCATGCGACCGGTGTTTACTGGACTCCTGGCCATCGTTGCGGTGGCCGGGCTGAGCGGTGTGTCCCTCGCCGTCTGGCCTATCGGCGAACCGCCCAGGCTGGCGGAGCTTGAAGGCGACGCGCAGCGGGGCGGCTACCTGGCGCGCGCCGGGGGCTGCATTGCCTGCCATTCGGACCCGGACTCGAGCCGGCCCGCGCTGACCGGCGGGGCGCCGATCAAGACCGGGTTCGGCAGCTTCGTGCCGCCGAACCTGACCCCGCACGAGACATCTGGCATCGGCGCGTGGTCGATCGATGACTTCGCCCGTGCCGTACGGCAGGGCGTGGCGCCTGATGGCGTGCCCTACTATCCCGCCTTTCCCTATGCGTTTTATGGCCACCTCAGTGATCAGGACATCGCCGACATGTGGGCGGCGTTCAAGGGTGTCGCGGCGCAGGAGGTGACGGGCGGGGAGAGCGAGATCGCCTTTCCCTTCAACCTGCGCTTCGGGCTGAAGCTCTGGCGCGCGGCCTATGCCAAGGGACCACCGACCGACGCCGATCCCGAACGGTCGGAGGCGTGGAACCGGGGCCGCTGGTTGGTCAATGGCGTCGCGCATTGCGGGGCCTGTCATACAGACCGCAACCTCTTGGGCGGGCGCCGCGCGAGCCAGTCCCTCGCCGGAAGCGATGACCTGCCAGGGGGCGGCAAGGTGCCGGCGATCAGGCCCAGGGATTTGGCGCAAGCGGGCTGGATGGTGTCTTCCCTGGCCTATGGGCTGAAATCCGGGGTCATGCCGGATGGCGACACCTTCGGCAGCGGCATGGGCGAGGTCGTGCGGCACGGCACGGCGTGGCTCAGCGAAGACGACCGCCGCGCGATGGCCGCCTTCCTTCTGGGCAAAGACGAGACCGGCGATGGGGGCTGATCCCCGTCCCGGCGCAAAAAAACACTTGGAGAGACCAATGAACAAGACGCTGATGATCGGCGTTCTCGCCGCCGCACTTGCCGGCGTTGCCTATTACGCCACCCAGACCGGCGAGAGCGGCCCGGGCGCGCCCGCGCATGGCGCGGCGATGGTCGAGGTCACGCTGCCCCAAGAGCTATCGCAGACCGCACAAATGGGAAAGAAGGCCTTCAACGCCGTCTGTGCCGACTGCCACGGACAGAACGCGGCGGGAAAGATGGGCAATGGACCACCGCTCATTCACAAGATCTACGAACCCTCGCATCACGGCGACATGGCCTTTCACATGGCCGTGCAGAACGGAGTGCGCGCGCATCACTGGCGCTTTGGAAATATGCCCGCGCAAAAGGGGCTCACGCGCGCCGACGTGGAGGGCATCATCGCCTATGTGCGCGAAGTCCAACAGGTCAACGAGATCAACTGAAGCCGCCCGCTCTCAAGACCCAGGCCTGCCGCAGACGACTGCGGCAGGCATTTTGGGAATCCCTCACAGCTTCACGCCACGCAGCCGGAGCGCGTTGCCTATCACCGAGACGGACGAGAGCGACATCGCCGCCGCCGCGATCATCGGCGACAGCAGCAGGCCGAAGACCGGGTAAAGGATGCCTGCCGCGACCGGAACGCCCGCCGCGTTGTAGACGAAGGCGAAGAACAGGTTCTGCTTGATGTTGCGCAGGGTTGCGAGGGCGAGCTTGCGGGCGCGAACAATGCCGGTCAGATCGCCCGACAACAGCGTAATGCCGGCGCTTTCCACCGCCACATCCGCGCCGCTGCCCATAGCGATGCCGACATCCGCCGCGGCAAGTGCCGGGGCGTCGTTGACCCCGTCGCCGGCCATGGCCACGCGCGCGCCCTTGTCGTGCAGCTCGTCCACCAGCGCCTTCTTGTCCTCCGGCAGGACCCCGGCGCGCACGTCGTCGATACCCAGCTTGGCGGCCACCGCCTCGGCGGTGCGCTGGTTGTCGCCAGTGGCCATGATGACCCGCAGCCCTTGAGCGTGCAGATCGCGGATCGCGCCTTCGGTCGTATCCTTGATCGGGTCGGCGACGGCGACGATCCCGGCGAGCTTGCCGCCAATGGCTATGAACATCGCGGTTTTGCCCTCCGTGCGCAGCGCATCCGCTGTGTCCTCTGCCTTGCGCGTGTCTATGCCAAGGCTCTCCATCATCGCCGGGTTGCCGAGCGCGACGTCCTCGTCATCGACGCGACCCTTCACGCCCTTGCCCGTCACCGCCTCGAAATCCGAGGCGCGCGCGGGTATCTGGCCCCGGTCACGCGCGCCGCTGACGATGGCATCGGCCAACGGGTGCTCGGACCCCATTTCCAACGCGGCGGCGACGGCGAGCACATCGTTCTCGTCCCGATCCGAAAGGGATACAACGTCGGTCAGGCGCGGGCGGCCCTCGGTCAGCGTGCCGGTCTTGTCAACGATCAGCGTGTCGACCTTGGCCATGCGTTCCAGCGCCTCGGCGTCCTTGATGAGAACGCCCGCCTGCGCGCCCCGTCCGGCGGCGGTGGTGATCGAGATCGGCGTCGCGAGACCAAGCGCACAAGGGCAGGCGATGATGAGCACCGAGACGGAAGAGACGATGGCGAAGGCCAGCGCGGGGGCGGGCCCGACGCTCAGCCAGGTGACGAAGGCGATCACGGCCACCGCCACGACCGCGGGCACGAAGATCTCCGACACCTTGTCGGCCAGCCCCTGGATCGGCGCCTTGGATCGCCGCGCACCTGCGACCATGTCGACGATCTGCGCGAGCACGGTATCGGCGCCCACCTGCGTGGCCCGGATCGCGAGGGTTCCATTCTTGTTGATCGTGCCGCCAGTGACATGATCGCCCTCGGTCTTCTCGATCGGGACAGGCTCGCCTGTGATCATGCTTTCATCGACCGAGGAGTGCCCCTCGATCACTTCCGCATCGACCGGCACGCTGTCACCGGGACGCACGCGAAGCATGTCGCCCTCGACCACATTTTCCAGCGGCGCGTCGTATTCCGAGCCATCCGGCAGGATGCGCCGGGCGGTCTTGGGCGCAAGATCCATCAGCGCGCGGATGGCATCACCGGTGCGCTCACGGGCGCGCAGCTCCAGCACTTGCCCCACGAAGATCAGCGTGACGATGACCACGGCTGCCTCGTAATAGGTGCCGACACCTTCGCCTATGCGGTAATCCTCCGGGAAGACACCAGGCGCGAAGGTAGCGAAGAGCGAGTAGATGTAAGCCGCGCCCACGCCGAGAGAGATCAGTGTCCACATGTTAGGCGAGAGATTGCGGATCGAGTCGATCCCGCGCTTGAAGAAGGGCAGCGCGGCCCAGAAGATGATCGGCGTGGCCAGCACGAACTCGATGTAGACCGATAGCTGATGACCCAGCCAACCCCGCAGATTCAGGCCGACCATCTCGCCCATCGTCAGGACAATGAGGGGCGCCGCCGCCGCCGCGCTGACCCAGAGGCGGCGGGTGAAGTCGGTCAGTTCCTCGCTGGGCTCGTCGCTCGGTACCATCGGCTCCAGCGCCATGCCGCAGATCGGGCAGGCACCGGGCTCGTCCCGGATGATCTCGGGATGCATCGGGCAGGTCCATTGCGTGTCATGTGCCACATTACCCTTGGCCATTTCGGCGTTGCCAGAGACATAGAAATATGGATCGTTGCGAAACTTTTCCTGGCAGCCGTCAGAGCAGAAATGAAAACTCTGCCCGTCATAGGTCTCGGTACGGGTTTTCTCGGTGACCTCCACCGTCATGCCACAAACCGGATCGGTCGCCGTCTTCGCGCCTGTGGGCATGTCGCCATCGCGGCCGCGGTGCTGGTTATCAGGGTCGTGCTGCATCTCCCCGGTCATCGTGCGCTCCTTTCATTGCGCTCACAACATAGGGATTCCAGTCACTGGAGCGTCAAGGCCTTGCCCGGTGTCTTGTGTGACAAGCTCGGAAATACACTCTTGTCACGTCGCAAGCCCTTGTATTCATTTCGAAACGGGCCGGAGGCCACCCGCAGCGTTCACGAACGTTTGGAGCGGTTTCCCGCACTCCCACGACAGTTTGGCTGGACAGCCCCGAAAACTTGGGTATTTTCGCAGCTCATGAGACAGCTTCGGTCTGCCCTCTCACGGCTCCTTATGGTCTGGCTCGTGGCGACGTTCGTCACGGCCTCAGTGGGCGTGGGCGCCTCTGGCGCTGCGACGTCGAGCGACATGCCGCACGAGACCGCTCACGCAGAGATGCCGATGGACGAAGACTGTCCGACCGAGGCCGAAGCGGGGATGCACGGGCAAAAGGGCCATGAGGCCTGCGCGATGACCGTGTGCTGTTTCTCCGAAGGCCCCGATTTGTCTGCGCTATCGCCGGATTTCGAGGTTATGCCGACCCTCTATCAGCCTCTCGCCGAGCGCCGCCTGACCCAGTCAGAGCCAGAGCGCGCCAAGAAACCCCCGAAACACACCTGATCTCTCCCATTCGGTCCGGGTCCTCTGACCCGGGTGTTTGCAATGCCGTGGCGCGACCATGGCAGTCAAAAAGACAGGTAATCTCATGCGTGGACGATACGCCGCGCTGGCGATCATGGCGCTTGGCGCCGGAGTTGCCGGTGGCATTTGGTACGAACGCGACCGGCTGGCTCAGTCGATGGAGGCGGGCAGCAACGGGCCCGAGATCCTTTACTGGGTCGCGCCGATGGACACGAACTTCCGCAAGGACGGCCCCGGCAAGTCGCCGATGGGCATGGACCTTGTCCCGGTCTACGAGGGTCAGAAACCCTCGGGCGATCCCGAAGAGGTGACGCTTTCGCCCGCCGAGGTGAACACCATCGGGGTGCGCAGCGCCGTGGCGCGCGTCGAGGAGATCTCGCGCCGGATCGATACGGTGGGCTTCGTCGATTACGACGAGCACGCCACCAGCCATATCCACACCCGCGTGGATGGCTGGATCGAGCGGCTGGAGGTGCGCGCGGTGGGCGACGAGGTAGCCGAGGGCGATCTGCTGTTCGATCTCTACGCGCCCGAGATCACCATTGCCAGTTCCGAGTTGCAGCGCGCGACGCGCTCGGGCAATGCCGCCAATATCTCCATCGCCCGCACGAAGCTGATGAATTTCGGCGTCGATGCGCGACAGATCGAAGAGATGGCCCAGGCCGTGAGCCCCTCGCAACGCATCCGCTTTTACGCGCCGCAGGATGGTGTGGTCTTTGCGCTGGCGGCGGCGGACGGCATGTTCCTCAATCCGCAGACGCGGGCGATGTCGCTGGCCGATACGTCCTCGGTCTGGCTGATCGTCGACGTGTTCGAGCGGGACATGGGGCGGCTCTCGTCCAACATGCGCGCCGAGGCGCGGTTCGATCATCTGCCGGGACGGGTCTTTGCCGGCGAGATCGACTATATCTTCCCCGAACTCGACACCGAAACGCGCACGCTTCGGGTGCGGCTGCGGTTCGACAACGAGGACGGGCTCCTGCGGCCCAACATGTTCGCCAATGTCTCGCTGATCCCGGCGGAGGCTCAAGAGGCGCTGACCGTGCCATCCGAGGCGGTGATCCGCACTGGCCGGGCCGAGCGCGTGATCCTCAAGCAGGCCGATGACACGTTCCGCCCCCGGCTGGTGACGACCGGGCTGCGCGGCGGGTTCGGCGCGGGCGGACGCACCGAGATCGTGCAGGGCCTGGCACCTGGCGACGAGGTAGTGGCCTCGGCCCAGTTCCTGATCGACAGCGAAAGCGCGCTCAATGCGGGCATGATGCGCTTTGCCCCAACTGATGCCGAGCCGGCGATGGGCAAGGGCGTTCTGGCCTCGCTCGACAGTGATAGGCGGCTGGCGCGGATTGGACATGAGCCGATCGAGGCCCTTGGCTGGCCCGCAATGGAAACACGCTTTGCCATTCGCTCGGATGTGTATCTGGAGGACCTGGCTGAGGGCGACGAGGTGGAGTTCACCGCCGTGCGCGGCGCGGACGGCCTGATCGCGCTCACGGAGCTTGGCCGTGATGATGGCGTCGATGCCACGGGCACCGGCATGGTTCACGCGGTCACGCCCGAGGGCAAGCTGACCGTCAGCCACGAGCCCATCCCGGCGCTCGGCTGGCCGGCGATGAAGATGGACCTGGATGTGGCCGGGGTGGACACGGATTCGGTGCCGCTCGACACGCCCGTGACCTTCGACCTGGCCTCGGACGAGAACGGCATGTTCGCCATCGTCGCCGTACGGGCCGAGGGCGAGATGAAGATGGCCGAGGCTGAGGACATGGCGGAAGAGGCACCTTCCACCCCGCCGATCACCGTTGAGGGGCGCATCGAAGCAGTTGATCCAGAGGCGCGGACCGCCACAATTGACCATGGCCCGATCAAGGAGATCGGGATGCCGGGCATGACGATGGACTTTGCACTGTCCGATGCGGTTGATCCTGCGGACCTGCCGACAGGGCAGGACCTGAGCCTGACCTTTCTGCGGCCTGACGGCATGGCCATGGTGCTGGATGCGGTTGAGGCGACGCCAGAACCGATGACCGTCACCGGCACGATCAACAGTATCGACGCCGAGGCGGGAACCGCCAACATCACCCATGGCCCCATTCAGGCCATCGGCATGCCCAGCATGACCATGGACTTCGCGCTTGCCGGCGCACTGGACGCGAGTAGCCTGCCGGTCGGTCAGGAAACCGGCCTGCTTCTCTTACAGGGGGCCGACATGTCCTTGTCACTCGCCGGCACCGTGGAGTTGGGCCAATGATCCCCGCCATCATCCGCTGGTCAATCGCCAACCGCTTCCTCGTCATCGTGCTGGCGCTTTTCCTTGGGGCCGCCGGCGCCTGGTCGCTGCGCTCCACGCCGGTTGACGCCATCCCTGATCTGTCGGACGTGCAGGTCATCATCAAGACTCCCTATGCGGGCCAAGCGCCGCAGGTGGTTGAGGATCAGTTGACGTACCCGATCACCACCGCGATGCTGTCCGTACCCGGCGCGGTCGATGTGCGCGGCTTTTCGTTTTTCGGTGATAGCTATGTTTATGTCGTCTTCGAGGACGGCACCGATCTTTATTGGGCGCGCTCGCGGGTGCTGGAATATCTCGCGCAGGTGCAGTCTCGTCTGCCCGATGGTGTGAACCCGGAGCTTGGTCCGGATGCCACCGGGGTGGGCTGGATCTATCAATACGTGCTGGTCGACCGCACCGGCGGGCATGACCTTTCGCAGCTCCGCACCCTGCAGGACTGGTTCCTGAAATTCGAACTGCAAACCATCGAGGGCGTTTCCGAGGTCGCCACGATCGGCGGCATGGTCAAGCAGTACCAGGTAGTCGTCGACCCCAACAAGCTGCGCGCCTTTGATATCCCGCTGGCCAAGCTCAGCGCCGCCATTGGCGCGGCCAACCGCGAAACCGGCGGCAGCGTGATCGAGATGGCCGAGGCCGAATATATGGTGCGAGCCACCGGCTATGTGGACAGTATCGAGGATCTGGCTGAGATCCCGCTGATGGTGAACGACCGGGGCGCAGCGCTGACCCTTGGGGATGTGGCCGAAATCCGGCTGGGCCCGCAGATGCGGCGCGGCGTGGGCGAGTTCAACGGCGAGGGCGATGCGGTGGGCGCGGTGATCGTCATGCGCTGGGGCGAGAACGCTCTGGCGACGATCAATGCTGTCGAGGAGAAGCTCGAAGAACTGCGCGGCTCGCTCCCCGAGGGAGTCGAGATCGTCACCACCTACGACCGCTCCGGCGTGATCGAGCGGGCAATCGACAACCTGCAGAAAAAGCTGACTGAGGAATTCATCGTCGTCGTGCTGGTCTGCGGCGCGTTCCTTCTGCACCTGCGCTCGTCGCTGGTGATCGTGCTCTTTTTGCCCTTGGGCGTGCTCGCGGCCTTTGCCGTGATGCGGCTGCAAGGTGTCAATGCCAACATCATGTCGTTGGGGGGCATCGCCATTGCCATCGGTGCGATGGTCGACGCCGCCGTGGTGATGATCGAGGCGATGCACCGCAAGATGGAGGGCAAACGCCTGTCCGCCGAGGAGCGATGGCAGGCCGCGCGCGATGCGGCGGCAGAGGTGGGTCCGGCGCTTTTCTACTCATTGGCGATCATCACGGTCAGCTTTCTGCCCGTCTTCGTGCTGGAGGCGCAGGAAGGTCGGCTCTTTAAGCCGCTGGCCTTCACCAAGACCTACGCAATGGCCGCCGCCGCGATCCTGTCGATCACGCTGGTCCCGGTACTGATGGGCTATTTCGTGCGCGGGAAGATCGTGGCTGAGCGGCGCAACCCGCTCAACGTCCTGTGTCAGTGGATCTACCGGCCCTTCCTCGATGCCGCGGTCGCGTGGCCCTGGGCGACGGTCCTGCTTGCTGCAGCATTGGTGGTGTCGATGGCGCATCCGCTACAGCGGCTCGGAACTGAGTTCATGCCGGAGCTGAACGAGGGAGATTTCCTGTATATGCCGTCGCTTTACCCCGGCGTGTCCATCGGCAAGGCGCGAGAGGTGCTGCAACAGACCAACCGGATGATCAAGCAGGTGCCAGAGGTCGAGACCGTGCATGGCAAGCTGGGCCGCGCCGACACCGCGACCGACCCCGCACCACTGACGATGATCGAAACGACCATTCAGCTGAAGGACCGCGAGGATTGGCGCCCCGGCGTCACCATGGACGACATCCGCAATGAGCTCGACGCCCGCGTGCAAGTGCCCGGTGTCACGAATGTCTGGATCCAGCCGATCAAGAACCGGATCGACATGCTGGCCACGGGCATCAAGACGCCCGTGGGCGTCAAGGTGTCCGGCGCCGATCTGAACGTGATCGAAGAGATCGCAGTCGCCGTGGAAAAGGCGGTGTCGGACATTCCTGGTACGGCCTCGGCCTATGCCGAGCGGCCCGTCGGCGGGCGATTCATCGAGATCGACATCGACCGCGCGGCGGCGGCGCGCTATGCTCTGTCGATCGAGGATGTGCAACAGGTCGTGCAGACGGCCATCGGCGGGCAGAACATCGCGGAATCGGTCGAAGGGCTTGAGCGCTTTCCGATCAACCTGCGCTATCCGCGCGACTGGCGCGACAGCCCGGATCGGTTGGCCGATCTGCCGATGGTCACGCCCTCGGGAGCGCACATTCCGCTGGGGGCGGTGGCCGAGGTGAAACTCGTGGATGGCCCCGGCATGATCCGCTCGGAAAACGCGCGACGCACGGGTTTCGTCTTCATCGACATCGCCGGGCGCGACCTGGGCAGTTACGTGGCCGAGGCGCAGCAGGTGGTCGCCGAAGAGGTCGAGTTGCCGCCCGGCTATTCCATCGCCTGGTCGGGACAGTACGAGTATATTGAGCGCGTGCAAGAGAGGCTTGGCCTCGTGGCGCCCGCCACCCTGCTCATCATAACGCTGATGCTGTTTTTGGCCTTCAACCGCGTCACCGAGGTGGCGATCATCTTGCTGGCGCTGCCCGTGGCGTTGGCCGGCGGTGTATGGCTGATCTTCACGTTGGGTTATGCCGTGTCGGTTGCCGTGCTGGTGGGCTTTATCGCGCTGGCGGGCGTGGCGGTGGAGACGGCCATCGTGATGCTGCTCTATCTCAATCTGGCCTGGGACCGGCGCGTGTTGGTCGCCAAGGAGCAGGATCGCGAGGTGAATCGCGAGGATATCGAAACCGCCGTTTTCGAGGGCGCGCTTCTGCGGCTTCGGCCCAAGCTGATGACAGTCGCCACGATCTTCGCCGGCCTCATCCCGATCATGTATGGCAACGCCACCGGGTCCGAGGTGATGCAGCGCATCGCGGCCCCGATGATCGGCGGCATGGCGACGGCAACGATTCTGACGCTCTTCGTGATCCCGGCGATCTTCGTCATCTGGAAACGCTTCTCACTCGGGCGGGTCAACCGCCAGATGCTGCAGCCCGTCCGCCCCTTCCACTCACCCCAGCCCGGCGAATGATCGGGCTATGTTCACGCAGAAGGAGACTGAATATGCGTAAATTCCTACTTTCCCTGACCGTCGCCACGGCTGTCCCGGCGTTTGTCCTGGCCAGCGACGACACCATGGGGCACGACATGTCCTCACATGGCGATATGTCGTCTCACGACGATATGGGCAGTCACGAAGGCATGGCGGGCGTCCATGCCGAAGCGACCGTCAACAGCATCTCTGACGGCATGGCCAATATCAGCCATGGCCCCATCACCGAGATCGGCTGGCCCGCAATGACGATGGACCTGCCCATGATGGAGGGTGCCGAGGTCGAGGGTGTCGAACCCGGCGACGAGGTCATGATGATGTTGGAGAAGGGCGAGGACGGCATGTACGCCATCCGCGCGCTTTCGCCGAAAGAGTAAGGCGGACCCGCCGTGGAGCGCGCGCCCTTTACCGAAGAAGTTGGGCGCGCTCGATCCTCTACAATCGTGTGTACGTCGAAAAGCGGACACTGGGACCGAGTGCGGCGAATGATCTCTTTCCGCCGTGACTGCCGAGCCGTTAAGAACGGCCCATTACAGCCATTGACCATGCCTTCCCAATGCTGCGGTGCGGCCCGTCGAAGCGGCCACTCGTGCATTGCGCAGCATTTCAGCGACTAAAACGTCGGTCAGCGGACCTTCCTACCGTTCGCTGCACATGCGATCCTATGAGGCAACGATGTCAAGGACGGGACATTGAGAACGGCGCAGATTGCAGAGCTTTCCAGATTGATCTGCTTCGAGGGGCCTGCCTTTCAGCCCTTGGCGGCCCATGTCGCCATCTGCGGCAACAGCGTGTCAAGGATCGCCTGAAACGCCGCCACGATAGCGGCTGGGGTGTCATTCCCCGCGGTGACCTCGTTTTGGAAAGCCGCCGTCTTGATCACGCTTTGATCGCTGTCGCGCAACAAGGTCAGACTGACGTCGATCTTGGCGATCAAGGCCGCGTTGTTGACCTCCACCTGAAACGCGTCGATACGCGACAAGAGTGCCAGATCGGGCATTGGCCCCGCCTCGCTCGGCCCGACATATCCCATCTGGCCTGTTCCCGCGATCGAGCGGACCAGCAGCGATTGCACCAGAGCGGGCAATTCATCGGACCAGCGCGCATCGGGAAGGTAGGTCACCGCAGCGGCGCTTGGTTTGACCATGATCCGGTCGGTTGCGATCGAAGCGGGCGCATTGGGCAATGCCACCAGCAACGTGACGCCCGATCTGCGGCCGGCGCCAGATCCCGCGGCGGGCGAGAGATCATAGGTGTCCAGGGGCGTTGCCGCCTCGTTGATGGAGGACAGCGCGCTGCAACCACCGAGGCTGGCAGCGGCGCCCAGGATCATGGCGCGGCGGGTAAGGGTCATGATCTGCATCTTCTCATCTCCGGTATTCAGGCACGCGGTCATCCAGAAGGAAACGTGCAGGATCTCTTTCAATGCGGCGCACCAGCGTTTCGAGGGATTGGACCAATGTGCGCGCCTCGGCGCTGAGGCGTCCCAACTCGTTCAGGCCATTTGCGGTAAAATTGCGTATGCCCGGTGCGGCGTCGGCGACCGTCGTCTGAACCTGTGCGACGACGTCATCCGTGCGGCTGATCAACGCGCGCAGATCGGTGGAAATCTGTGGCAGATCGTCCGATATCTGGTTGGCCGCGCCGCCGATCTGATCTGTTGCCGCGCGAATATCGGACAGCACCGGACCCAGATCGGCCGAGATCACCTCTTCGGCACCGTCGAACGCTTTTTCCGCCGAGCTCAGCATGCGGTCCGCCGCAACCAGCGAGCGGTCGATGCTGGCAAGCGTGATGTTGGCCCGCTCAAACCAACCCGTGGCTGCGTTGACGGCCGTGCGCGTGTCGTCCGCCAAGGGCGTCAGGCCTTCGGTGAAATCAGTGAGATCGCGCGCGGCATTATCCACCGCGACCGAGGCAGAAGAGACCGCACTGCGGATATCCTCGACCACAGCCGGCACATCCTGATCAATGACCGCCTCGATCTTGGAGATCGCGCTTTGCGCGCTTGCCAGAACCTCGCGCGCATCCGACACCATGAGCGTGCCATCGCCCGCAACCAGCGAGCTGACGCTGTTGGACGCATTCGTTACGGACGTAAAGGAGGTGCTGGCATCCGACAGCGTCTGCTCCAATTCCTGCAACCGCGCGTTCAGAAGGGCCGCCGTCTGATCGAACTCGTCAAGCGTGGTGACCGACCGCTCGGAGATATCAGCAACCGCCTGGTCAAGCGTACCCACCGTTTGCGATATCTGCGCGGCGATCTGCGGCACCTGATCGCGCATGAGCGTCTCAGCCTCCGCGAAGGCGGCGCCCGCGCTGTCGATCGCTGTGCCGGTCGTGTCGATGGTCGCCTTGGCCGAGTCGAACGCACCGCTGGCCGAGGCCAGCGTCTCGTCCACGTTGCCAAGCGTCGTCTCGGCTGCCGCACCCAGCGTGTCGAGACGTTCGCTGAATCCGGCGATCTGCTGGGTCGCATCGGCCACGGTCTTGGTAATCTCGGAAAAATCGGTCAGCGCCTGATCCAGCCCGCCGGAAGCGTTGCTGAGATTGTTGAGAATGTTCTGCACATAGGCCTGGTTTTCCGGCCCCGCGATCTGCTGAAACTGTCTCAGGAGGTTCGTTGCCTCGGTGATCAGGTCGGGCGCATCCTCGATCATCTGCTGCACGGTCGAGCGGCGCGACGGGATGATGGGCGGCATATCATTCTCGGAGGTCAGTGGCGGCGCATCGGAGCTTTTGTTGGTCAGCGAGATATAGGCAACCCCCGTCACGCCCGACGAACTAAGCTGCGCGACGGTATCCTCGCGCACTGGCGTGGTCGCATCCACCTCGATCCCGACATAGACCTTGGTGGGGTCCGGATCGTGTATCCGCACATCGATCACCCGGCCCACATTGATCCCGTTAAAAACCACGTCGCCCGACGAATCCAGCCCCGATACATCCTCGAAAAGGATACCGTAATAGGCATATTGCCGATCGAGCTGGACACTGGATAGCCATACGGCAAATACGAGGCTGCCGATGATGCCGAGCAGCGTGAAGGCGCCGATCAGGATGTAATTTGCGCGGGTTTCCATCACGGCACCTTTTCATCTTGTTCGGTTTTCAGGGCTGCCCGGGCGCGGGGGCCGTGGAAATACTCGTGGACCCAAGGGTGATCCACCTCCATCAGTTCGGCCATTGTGCCGACCGCCAGCACCTTCTTCTCGGCCAGCACGGCGATACGGTCGCAGATTGCGTGCAGAGAGTCCAAATCATGCGTCACCAGAAACACGGTCAGCCCCAACGTCGTCTGCAATTTCCGGATGAGCGTGTCGAAGGCGGCCGCGCCGATCGGGTCGAGCCCCGCCGTTGGCTCGTCCAGAAACACGATCTCGGGATCGAGCGCAATAGCCCGCGCAAACCCCGCCCGCTTGCGCATGCCGCCCGAAAGCTCGGATGGGAACTTGCTGTGCGCGACCTCTTCCAGCCCGACCATGCGCACCTTGATCCCGGCCAAGGTCTCGCGCAGCGCGTTGGGTAGGTCCAGTTGCTCCCGCATCGGGGCCTCGACATTCTGGCGCACGGTCAGGGACGAAAAAAGCGCACCGTCCTGGAACATGACGCCCCAGCGGCGGCGCAACTGCTTGTATTGCTCGGGCGGCGTGCCCTGAACGCTCTGCCCGAACACCTCGATACTGCCACTGTCGGGCTTCAGCAGGCCAACGATCTGCTGAAGCAGAACCGATTTGCCTGTACCCGAGCCACCGACGATTCCGATGATCTCGCCCCGGCGCACATCAAGGTCCAGACCCTTATGCACCAGATGGCTGCCAAAGCCCTTGGTGAGGCCGCGCACTTTTATGATCGGTTCTGCGTCGCTCATCAAATTCCTATCAGCGCAAAAACGACCGAGAAAATGGCATCCGCTACGATCACCATGAAGATCGACAGCACAACCGAGGTCGATGTCAGCCGCCCCAGCGACTCGGCGTTGCCGCCCACCTTCAGCCCTTCATAGCAGCCTATGATGCCGATGATCATTGCAAAGAAGGGTGCCTTGATCATGCCCACCAGAAAGTGCCAGACATCCGTGTTGCTGACCAGCCGAGCCTGAAAGACGGCAGGTGACACGCCCAGTTCGATCCAGGACATCATGGCACCGCCCACCAGTCCCGCCAGGTCCGAGATCAATCCCAAGACCGGCAGTATCAGGATCAGCGCCAGCACCCGTGGCACCACCAGGATATCAATGGGATCGAGGCCGATCGTGCGCATCGCATCGACCTCCTCGCGCATCTTCATCGATCCGATAGCGGCTGTGTAGGCCGAGCCCGAGCGCCCCGCGACGATGATGGCAGTCAGCAGGATGCCCAATTCACGCAGCACCGAAATGGCAATGAGATCGACGACGAATACCTCGGCCCCGAACTGTCGAAGTTGGACCGAGCCCTGAAAGGCCAGCACGACGCCAATCAGGAAGGACATCAGCGCGACGATTGGAATGGCGTTCCACCCAACCTCCTGCATGTGATGCACCAGCGAGGTCAGCCGCAGGCGGCGCGGGTGGATTACCATGCTGCCCAGCGCCGCGATGACCTGACCCAGAAAGCTGGTCAATTCGACGGCAATCCGCGCACCGGCAGCCGTCTTGCGACCCAGCGCCTCGACCCGGTCCGCCAGCGACACACGCGTCGCGGATCCTGTATCCTCGAGCGGCATGTTTCGGCGCACCACCTCGATCAGCTGTTGCTGCATGTCGTCGGCGCCAAGGATCGGCACATCGTCCTTGCCGTCGGTCATGCGCCTTTGCGCATCGACGACATACCACGCGCCGGCGGTATCCATTTGGCTGACCTGCGCGATATCGATAGCCTCCGCGCCGTGGCTGTCCTGCGCCAGGGTCGCGACCGTGTCGATCAACAGACGCCCTGACAGAACCAGGCGCCCGTCTTCGAGCTTGGCGATGGCGGCGACATCTGCCCCTTGGCGACGGAACTGGTCGCGAGATGTATCCTCGCCTTGCTGAACCATTGCTTGCCTCTACCTCGTCTGGACGTGTCTGCCGACGTCACCGGCTGCCGCCATGCGCCTGGGAAGGCCAAGAGGCGTCGACCCCGCGCCGGGACCATGTTCGCAAAGAATGAGCGAAGCCGCCAACCCAAAGTAATAATCTTTATTTCACTCAAACCTCGAGATGCTGAAAGAAGCACGAATGGCGGCAATGCGAACGCGCCGGCGCGGTGTCGCGCGAAGGATGAACAATAGCCAAGGGGCCGTTAGTGACCCAGCAACTTCGCTGCAGGCGCAAACCCGAAGTTGCGGCTTGCGGTCGAAGTGGCCTCACTGCCGACCTCGGTGCAGGCTCGGAGGCACTTCTCCATCGGTTGAAGAATGGCTGCTCATTGACCTATGACACAAGCTCTTCGCAACCGCAGAGAAAGTCCGGTTTCCGCCCTGATTGACTGGCGACATCGCCCACGCTCACGGCCCAAAGCGGAAGTTCGTTGGGGACTCTTCCGCTGCGAAGCAGCGCTGCTAAGGAGACATTGCCTCACGCCGCACCTTGCCAGAGCCCGGAACCAAGTTTCATGCCCCCAGTCTCAGAGCCATCCGCGACGCTTAAAGAAGGCATATGGCAAGGTCGCCGACACGATCATGAGGCCGATCGCGAAGGGATATCCCAGCATCCAACCCAGTTCGGGCATATGCTCGAAGTTCATCCCGTAGATCGAGGCGATCAATGTCGGCGGCAGGAAAATGACTGCCGCCACCGAAAAGATCTTGATGATCGCGTTCTGCTCGATGTTGATCATGCCCAAGGTTGCATCGAGCAGGAAAGTGACCTTCTGAGACAGGAACCCGGCGTGGTCCAGCAGGGACCGAATGTCCCGCGACAGGGTCTTCACGCGGTCGCGAAGCTCCTTCGTGCTCTTCCGCTGCACTGTCACTTGCCCCAGAAAACTGGCGAGCCGTTCCAGCGTCAGAAGGCTGTCGCGAATATTGGAAGTCAGATCGCCTTTTCGACCGATTTCCTCGAGTGTCTTTGGATTATCACGTGATTGTTCCTTGGAGGGACGGAATATGCGGCGCGAGATGACATCAATTTCCCGCGCCGCGCGTTCGAGTATGTCAGCGAGCCGGTCCACGATTGCTTCGATCAACGCGACGAGAACGCTCTCCGCATCGGGCATTTCAGCCCCCGTGCGCTCGGCGTGTGGCGGAAATGACACGAAAGCCCGCGGCTCGTGATACCGGACGGTCACAAGGACTTCAGGGGTCAGAACGAAACTCACTGGAGCCATCGCAGGGTCGTCGCCATCCGCATGCGCCGGCAAGACCGCGGTCATATAGGCGCCGACACCTTCAAGGTAGAGACGCGACGATATTTCGATTTCTTCCATCTCCTCGCGGGTCGGGATTTCGAGCCCGAGCAGCGCCTCGACAGCCTTCTCCTCTTCCCTCTCGGGGTTCAGGAGGTCAAGCCATAGGGCGTTCGAAATGTCCTCGTTCGGGCCGGAGAGTTGCCCACCGGTATTCGCAAAGCTTCGAATCATTTCTGAATCCCTTGTCCATTCCGTTAAATAGTCTGGAGCCTGCGCGTCGGCACTCTTGGTTGGAGGCCATGAAATACCGCGGTCCGAAAAGCCAGACCAGCGCCTGGCACACGGGCACCTGAAAGACCCGCAGATGCATATCTTACGCGATCCTTACGCCTGATGCCGCCCTTCCATATAGCCGCCTTACACCCTGTCATCGCACATATTACTGTCTGACGTCAGCACTCGTGGGATAGAATTGAGGCAATCCTCTCGGCCCCCGAGGGCGAGAGCACGATCGCTCGCGACAAGGTCTTTGCTGCCACCATGATCGTGCTCAACGGAATTGTCGGTCTGTGTCTTCTTGTCGGCGGGGCCCAATATCATCGGCAGACAGTTCAGCCCCACAGTGCGATCGCGGCCCTTGGTGTTCTGGGAACTCTCGCAGTCCTTGCTCTATTCTCCCGAACTACACAAAGGCCGTGCCCGGACCACTCTACGCACCCGCCCAACTGATCTTCGTCGCACTGGTTTCACTGGCGCTTTACGGCTTTTTCTTGCATGCCCAAACGGTTCTCCACCGCGATGACTATCAGGATCTTGCCGACGCCGGGACGCAACACGAACCGATCGCGTGTCGGGACTTTCTTGTTGCCCTCTTCCTTCTACCGCTGGCGCTGATTGCGGTCGTGCTTCTCGCAGAGATGTTATCGGTTCCCGTCGAGGGGGCCATCGGCCAGGCAGGGCTTCCAGAGGCGCTCGTCGGTGTCGCGATCGCGCTTATCATCCTGATGCCGGAGGGCTTGGCCTCCTTGGGTGCCGCACGGGAGAACCGGCTTCAAACAAGCGTCAATCTCGCCCTGGGCTCCGCCCTCGCAAGCCTTTGTCTGACCATTCCGACCGTTGCAATCCTTTCACTGGCACTGGGGCAGGACCTGGTTCTCGGCCTCGATGCCGAGCATATCGTGCTATTGGTGTTGAGCCTGTTCATGGCCACGCTGTCTCTGGCCAACGGTAGAACCACCTCACTGCAGGGCGGCATTCATCTGGTAATCTTCGGCGCCTTCCTGACGCTCTCTGCAATCCCTTGACGCACTGAATTGCAAGGCCCAAGCATACCCCGGTCAAGATCGTGATCTTCACTCCTTTGGGGCCTCGGTGGCAAGAAGGTCGTGGGTTTGCGGCTCCTGCCGTTCGGCCTCCACGAGGCGTTCGAGGTCCCGCTCCTCCCGGTTCGAGAGCTCCGGCAGCGTAGCTTCGTCGAGATCGGACGTCGCGGCCAAATGTTGTGCAGCCTCAGCATCTCTTCCGGGATCGACAGTAATGACGCGGCTGAGTGGAGGCGGCACGGTGGCGTTCCTCGCAGCCACTTCTGCGCGCAGGATCCGGATCGCCTCGCCGCGTGAAAGGTCCCAGTTGGTCTGGCGCAGATCAATCCAACCGGCGAAGCCAAGCCGAACTCTATCACCCGCGTCTTCCTGCAACCAGACAAGCGGGGCAGGTTCGGAAAGAACAAAGGGCAGCGCGGCGAGCTTCGCCTGCAACGCGTCCCGCAGCCCTGCCAGTTCCGCGCCGGGATCAACGTCAAGCGAGAAGGAAAAGCGGCGCTCAGGATTGCGCGAGAAGTTCACAAGCCGGGACTTGAAAACCGTGGCGTTCGGCACTCGGACAAGATTACCTTCTGGCGAAATGAGGATCGTCGCTCGCGACGTCAGCCGGACCACTTTGCCCACGTCACCATCTATCCCGATCGTATCGAAGGGACTGAAAGGTTGTCGGATAGAAAGCATGACGGAAGCGATGAAGTTCTCCACCGTGTCACGGACCGCGAAGCCGATCGCAAGCCCGATAATACCGGCTGCCCCAAGGATGGAGCCGAGCAGGGCCGTGGCACCGAGGATGTCGAGTGCGGCCACGATGCCCAGGATCGCAAAGACGAGGCGGACGAGTTGGGCGTATATGCTTGCAATGAAGGCGTTGGGTGCGAGTGACCGCCAGACGCTGGTTATCCGCCCAATCGCCGCGCCCAACAGATAAACGAGGATGAAGACGACCACAGCGACGGTGAGGAGCGGCAGATAGGATACCGTTTGCCAAAGCCGGTTGACGAAGCGGCCCCGTATCGGTGCGAGCCGCTCGGCAAGATCGGTCGAAGCGGCGACACGGTCGTTCACCGCCACCACGCCGTCAATGCGCCTTACGATCTGCTCGAGCCTAAGAACTGCGGCTTCGTCCACTGCCGAGCCGGAGAGCGTGACTACGCCAGCATCAACTTCTACGTCGACGGCCTCATAGCCGTCCAGCGCAGCCAACGCGGCCCGGATCCGGCCGACGATGGCCGCGTCCTTCTCCGCGCCGAACTCGAGTTCAATTGTGGTGTCCGGCAAGTCTACGTTGCCGGAAATCGGTTGGGCAAGAGCTATGTTGTTCGTGAGAGCAATCAGCACGATAAAGGCAGCGAACGAAGAAAAAATTGTGCGCAGAATAATCTCTATCCCGAAACGTTTCCTTCGGGAGCATAATGCATCAGCCGCACGTTACAAGTTGCCTTTGAGATTTGGGTGCGTGCCTATCACGACGGCTTTTTGACGCTCGACGTCATCCATCCTAAGGCAGTCGGGAGCTAATTCCGACGCGGCAGTTGTGTCGCGTCGTTCGTGCAGCCCGCCTTGAATCCAAGGTCGCAATGCGCCTTGAGACGTGCCGTGTCCGAGAAACTCATGACCCATTGCGACAATGGCTTTCAGATGGGCTGCTCCAACGGCCTCAAGTGAGGCTGAGTCGAACCGGCGCCGGATCGGTCAAAGAACGTTCCCGAAGGCCATTTCCTGATATTATACACCCATTCTGGTTGCCTATAACTTCAAGCAACCTAAACTACTTTACAATGAATATTCGGCTGGGCCGAAAACAGTTTTGGAGGCCTACCTTATGTGTTTGTCATGCGTTGAAAGCATAGAGGCCGGCATCGAGCCGATAAATCCATGCCTGTGCGGGGCGCCCGAAACACAGTCCGCCATGCAGCGAATAGAGGCCGACATTTCGCGGCGCAGGATGCTGGGCGGCATGTCGGCTGTTGTGGGTATGTTCGCCGGGTTTGGGCTGGCCCCTACCGATCTTCGGGCGCAGACCCCGGGCCGGGCGACCTTGCTGACGAACCTGCGCTATTTTGATGGCACCACGCCTGAAATGCAGACAGGCCGCGACATTCTTGTCGAGGCGGACCGCATTGTCGCCATGCCAGCCACCGGGACGGGACCCGAGGACGCCGATGTCATCGACTGCGGCGGACGCGCCGTTACGCCGGGGCTTATAGATTGCCACTGGCATGCCACCTTGGTCGGCATCAGTCAGGTCGCAGCGCTTACGCAGGATATCGGCTGGGTCCACCTCATGGCGGGCCGAGAGGCAGGCGCCACGCTCATGCGTGGTTTCACCACCGTGCGCGACACTGGCGGGCCGGTCTTCGGCCTGAAGATGGCGGTGGATCAGGGGGCTGTGACCGGACCGCGCATCTTTCCGTCCGGAGCCATGTTGTCGCAAACCTCGGGCCATGGTGACTTTCGCATGACGACCGCTTTGCCAAAATCATCAGGCGATCCGTTGGACTATACAGAACGCTCGGGCGTCGCGGCCATCGCGGACGGGCGAACCGAAGTGTTGCGCCGGACCCGCGAACAGCTGATGCGCGGTGCGAGCCAGATCAAGATCATGGCCGGTGGCGGCGTCGCCTCGCCGTACGACCCGCTGGATACCGCTCAATACACGTTGGACGAGATGCGCGCAGCTGTCGAGGCCGCAGCCGACTGGGGCACTTATGTCTGCGCGCATGTCTACACGCCCACCGGTATCATGCGCTGTCTCGAGGCCGGTGTCCGGTCCATCGAGCATGGACAGCTGGCCGATGAAGCGACCATCAAGGCCATGGCCAAGGCTGATGCTTGGTGGAGCATTCAGCCGTTCCTTGCCGACGAGGACGCGAACCAATATTCCGATCCCAGAAGCCGCGCCAAACAGCAACAAGTCGCCCAAGGCACCGTTCGAGCCTTCGAAGCAGGGCGCGCCGAAGGCGTGAACATGGCCTTTGGTACGGATGTCCTTTTCAACCCGACCGGTGCGGCCACGCAGGGCCGCCAGCTTGGCAAGCTGGGGCGCTTCATGTCGACCTTCGATGCTTTGCGCATGGCCACTGGCGATGCGGGCCGACTGCTTGAGATGTCGGGCGAGCGGTCCCCCTACCCCGGCAAGCTCGGTGTTATCGCAGAGGGTGCGCTCGCTGATGTACTCGTCTGGGACGGTGACCCGGCCTCCAATCTGGACTTCCTCGCCGATCCCGAAACGAATTTGCGCCTTGTCATGAAGGGTGGGCGCGTCTTCAAGGAGACGCTGTGATGCTTTTCGAGCGCCTTGCGAGAATCCGTTCAATTGCCGCTGCGGGGCTGCTATGCGCCGCGACGTGCTTGGCATCCTCCGGGGTACAGGCGGGGCCGCGCGACTGGTCCGGGCAAGTCACCTTGTATGGATGGGGCGCGGGCGTTTTGGGAGATTTCAGGCCGTTGCCGGGTGCGCCGCGGCTGTCTTTCGACAATTCCTTTTCCGATGTGCTCGAAGATCTTGACGCGGCCTTCTTCATGACGACGCTCGCGCGTCGGGGCGATCTCGTCCTGTTCAGCGATCTGACGTATTCCTCCTCGTCACGAAGCGGGCGCGTGCCACCCGGCATCGCGGCCTCGGGCAAGTTGACTATGCGCTCGGCAACATTGGCGGCAGGCAAGCGCGTCCAGGCCGGACCACAGACCACGCTTGACCTACTTGGTGGCGCCCGGTTTTGGAGCATTGACGGATTGGTGTCTGTCCCGCTCGTAGGGGTGAGTGTCGCGCGGAAGGCCAATTTTGCCGATCCCATCCTCGCGCTGCGGACAAACACGCAGCTATCGCCGCGCTGGTCCCTGCTGGCGTATCTCGATGCAGGCGGTTTTGGCGTTGGTTCCGATTTAACATGGCAGGCTGCGGTGACTGCGAATTACAAGGTCAGCGATCAAGTCTACCTCTCGGTGGGATGGCGTCATCTGTATGTCGATTACAGCGACAACGGGGCCGATTTTGACGGGAGCATGACCGGCCCCCTGATCGGAGCGACCCTTCGCTTTTGAAAATCGTCGCTGGCCGCTCTTCGGCGCTGGCCTCAACAAAGGTTGACGTTCTGTATTATGCGAACGCCGAACACGGAAGAAGGTTGGTTTCCAGTGCACGGATTTCGCATTGTCGTGGCCGCGGCCCTGCTGGCGCAGGTGACTGGCCATTCTGCCGCCCAATCCATAGCTCCATAAATCGGCCCGCATGGGGCCCTTGCCCCGGCGACTTACACTGGCAAACGTGAGTC
This sequence comes from Roseovarius tolerans, assembly GCF_900109855.1. GTDB lineage: Bacteria > Pseudomonadota > Alphaproteobacteria > Rhodobacterales > Rhodobacteraceae > Roseovarius > Roseovarius tolerans. Next base: position 37,701 of record NZ_FOBO01000025.1, read on the forward strand.
CCGCGCGTGGCATCTCGACCTGTGGCCGGAACAGGCTTTTCATTTGCGGCGCACATCCAGTGAAGGCGCGGCGACGGACCACGCTGGCCGTTGGTTCGCTGATAGCGAAACGGGCGCTCTCGTGCTGAACACCAGAGACACCGACATCGTGCTTACCTTCAGCGACCGACGTTGCGGTGCAGCTTTCGCAATTCTTCTTTTCGTAACCCGTGCAGCGTTCAATCGATTTCGATCTAAATTTTCTGAGCCGGTTGGTCGCCATGTGCTAAGGTGCATATGGCGGGCTGCTTGCGGCGGATTGATACCCAAAGAGAAGCTTGAGGAGATAGACGATGTTTGCACGCGTGACGAAGTACAAGATGAAGCCTGGATCACAGGATACCGCGACCGTGTTGCTGAACCGGTTGAAGGACTCGATCATGGGCATGAACGGCATGCACAACTTCGTCAACGTGATGAACGAGGACGGCAGTGGCTACGTGATTTCGGTGGTTGAGAGCGAAGAGACATCAGATGCGAACGCGGAACAGGTGCAGGCACTATGGGGCCAGTTCGCAGAGCACCTGGAAGGCCCACCTACGGCCGAGGGCTACGACGTCATCGCCAACTGGGTGAACTGAGGTCAAAGGCTCGCTCGGCGGGATTATCCCGCCGACCTGTGAGACGTTACTGCACGGAGCCGGACAGAATACCCTCACCCAACTGCGGGTCATTCAGAGCTTCGGCCCAAACTTGCCATGCATTCCGCGCTTTGACGCCGCGGTGCGGCCTCTCCAAACCGGTCATTGATCAAAGGCGCAGCAACTCGGTTGAGCCGCTGCGTCGCTTCAGTCGGTTCTTGCATCATCCGAAGCGCCGGCCAGGGTCATTTTTGCACCGATCCGGAGCACCTCTTGCACCAAGAGATCAACATCTTCGTCCTTTGTGCGGTGGTTGCATATTGCGACGCGCAGGCAGTGTCGGCCGCGGATCGTGGTGTCGGTGATGACCGCGATACCGCTTTCCTGGATACGCAGCATGATTTCGGTGTTGTGGGCGCGCAGGTCGGCTTCGCCCATGACGCCGGGCGCGTGGCGGAAACAAACAACGCTGGTTGCAGTTGGCGCCATAAGCTCCAGCTCCGGCGCGGCATCAATCAGCGCCGTCAGGTGACAGGCCTGCGCAATGTTGCGGTCGAGGATGTGCCCGAAGGTCTCCATCCCGTGATGGCGCAGCATCATCCAGACCTTGAGCGCGCGGAAACCACGCGTCGTTTCGAGGCCGTAGTCGTGCAGGAACTCGGCCGCTGCCAGACCACGGGTCGCCACCTGCAGGTACTCGGCGTTCTCTGCGAAGGTCGCGCGGTGCACCTTTTGGTCGCGCAGCAAAGCGCATCCGACGTCGAAGGGCGCGTGCAGCCCTTTGTGCAAGTCAAGGGCGAGCGAGTCCGCCCTTTCGATCCCAGCAACCAGATGCCGGTTCGATGGTGCGATCGAGAACATCGCCCCGATACAGCCATCCACATGCAGCCAGATACCCTGGTCGCGGCACAGGTCCGCTATCTCGGGCAGTGGGTCGATCGAGCCTGTGTTGGTTGTGCCGGCCGTGGCGATCACGCAAGCGGGGCGCACACCTTGGCTGCGGTCGGTCCGGATTGCTGCGCGCAGCGCATCAAGGTCCATGCGAAACGCGTCGTCTGTAGCAATTCGAGTCAGCGCGGTACCACCCACCCCCAAAAGGTTCATCGCCTTCATGTGACAGGAATGCACCTGGTCCGAGGCATAAAATCGCAGCGGCGCGCCAATATCGGCGACACTCTGATGATGCAGATCCACGTCGGCCATCGCATTTCGCGCCGCCGTCAGTCCAACTATATTTGCCATTGATCCGCCGTTGACCAGCGTGCCGCTCGCACCCTCGGGAAATCCCATCATCTGACGCAGCCAGTCCGTGACCTGATGGTCCACCTGATTGGCGCCGGTATCGCCCCCGCCAAGATTCGAGCCGTCAATGGCGGCAAGAAAGTCCGCCAGCGCGCCCGTAAGGCAGCCCGCCCCCATGTACCACGCCCAGAAACGGGGGTGGATGTTGCCCATAGCATGGGGGTAGAGCTTGTTTTTCACGTCGGCATAGACCGCTTCCATAGGGGCGGGGTCTGCAGGCGGCGGGCTATGAAACTCTGCCTTCATTGCATCCGGCATCGGTTGCCAGACCGGCTCGTCGCGCAGGCCTTGCAGGCGCGAGATGGCATCGTCCACCATGACATGCGCCAACCTGCGCATGTCCTCCCAGTCGGCTGGATCAAGACTGCCTTCCGTATCGATCCGCGTATCTTGAGCCATACTTTGCTCTCCGTTCTATCGGAAACTGGACCTGCCTCCCCCAGCAGGTCCAGTTTCGAAGTCTCTCAGGCAGGGTCGGGCCGCACGACCACAGTTGCGCCAATAGGCAGGATGTCGTCGCCCGGCATGCCGACGCAGCGCGCGTGTTCCCGCAAGGCGTCCTCGTCCACCGCTTCGTAGATGCATGCCGTCCCGAGCCGTCCGTCGCGCTCCTTGATCACGTAGGAGCGGATCCAGCGTACCTTGTCCGGCATATCTTCGTTGCCGATGCGGGCCGAGGTTTCGGCGGTCTTTTCAAGCTCTGATTCATCTGCCCAAGCACTGGGACGGCGTATCATGTAGAGGTCCATGAGTCTTCTCCTTGGGTTGCCAAAGTATCTACTCGGCCGCCATACGGTAGCCGGGCGTCGAGTCGGACAGGGCGCGTTCTTCGTCATCCATGTCCTCGGGGATGTCCGCGAAGAGCGGGGTCGACAGATAGCGCTCTCCCGTGTCGGGCAGCATGGCGAGGATCACCGCGCCCTTTTCCGCCCGTTCCGCCATCTGCATGGCAATGGCGAAACTGGACCCGCCTGAGATCCCGGTCAGGATACCTTCTTGCGCTGCGAGCTTCTTCGCCCAGGCGACACCGTCCGCCCCAGTGACAGGGATCAGTTCGTCATAGCCGCCATTGTCCAGTGCTTCCTGCAGCACCAACGGGATGAAGTCGGGTGTCCAGCCCTGGATCGGATGCGGCTCAAAGGCAGGGTGACTGCCTGCGGGTGAACCGTCGCCGCCGCGCTCCTGCGCGACACCGCTGGCGATCATTGCGGCATTTGCCGGTTCACTTAGGATGATCTTGGTCTCAGGACGTTCCTTGCGCAGAACACGTGCCAACCCCGCAACCGTGCCGCCTGTACCGAAGCCAGTTACGACATAATCCAGCCTGTCGTCCTTAAAATCATTTATGATTTCTCGCGCCGTGGTCGCCTCGTGGATGTCGGCGTTGGCGTCGGTCTCGAACTGGCGGGCCAGGAACCATCCGTGCTTCTCAGCCAACTCGGCAGCTTTGCGATACATGCCTGTACCTTTCTCGGCACGCGGCGTCAGCACCACCCTCGCCCCCAGAATCCGCATCAGCCGCCGCCGCTCGACCGAGAAACTGTCGGCCATGGTCACTACCAGGGGATAGCCTTTTTGGGCACAGACCATGGCCAAGCCGATGCCGGTGTTGCCGCTGGTCGCCTCGACCACGGTCTGACCCGGTTTCAACGTGCCTGCGCGTTCCGCCGCCTCGATGATGTTCAGCGCCAGTCGATCCTTGATAGACGCCGCAGGATTGAAAAACTCGGCCTTGACGTAAACCCGTACACCTTCTGGTGCCAAGTTGTTGATACGGATAACGGGCGTGTCGCCGACAGTGTCGAGCACTGACCCAAACAGGCGTCCCCTTCCTTGCGTCGTACGGATGTTCTTGGCGGTCATTGCAATCTCCCTTTTTTCCTTAATTCGTTTCCCATTGCTCGATCTTGACTCGGTTTGATCTTGAAACGCTTGATGCAGATCTGAAGATTTCGTGTAGAAACGCGTAAAACTGGGCTATGCTGTATCATGGCTTGGCTTTTCGGTGA
>NZ_FOBO01000023.1:0-14458 GCF_900109855.1 Roseovarius tolerans
CGCGACAAGAAAGCCGCGCTGAAATTCCTAAAGAAAGCAATGCGCAAGCATGGTCGACCAGACGTCATTGTCACGGACCGGCTGCGCTCGTACGGTGCTGCGATGAAGGAAATCGGCAATGCCGATCGACAGGAAACGGGGCGTTGGTTGAACAATCGAGCCGAGAATTCCCACCTGCCGTTCCGAAGGCGTGAGCGAGCGATGTTGCGGTTCAGACGAGTGCGAAGTTTGCAGAAATTCGCCGCCATCCACGCCTCAGTCTACAATCTGTTCAACTCGGAGCGAAGCCTCTACTCAAGATCAAATTTTAAACGGCACCGCGCCGCCGCTCTTGCCGAGTGGCGCAATCTCTGCACGGCGTAAAGGGCAGCGACCCTGCCCTTCCTGAGACGAGTTCGAATTTGTCTGGCAGCACCGCGGACGGCACAATGGTGATAATATCTGGGCCTTCAACGATGTTTCCGACCTGCAGGAAGAACCGTTCGGGACATTTCAGCGGGGCGAGACGGTTCGCATTACCATGGTTAACGATACGTCGTTCCCGCATGGCATCCACCTGCACGGTCATCATTTCTACGAGGTAGGCGAGGGCGATGCTTTGGGCGATCTGCGCGATACGACACTTGTGGATGCGGGGGCAAGCCGTGATATCATTTGCGTCTTTGATAATCCCGGGCGTTGGCTGTTGCATTGTCACATGCTCAGTCACGCAGTCGGTGGGATGCGCACATGGGTCAATGTCGCATGAAATGGCTTGCGCCAATTCTGCTTGTCTTGGCCACCACCGCTGGTGCGGATCACGAGCTGGAAAACCGTGATCTTTCAGCGGGAAGCGCTCTATACGCGCAGCACTGTGCAGCATGTCACGGCGTGAACCTCGAAGGTCAACCTGACTGGCAGTCGCCGGATGCGGACGGCGTGCTGCCCGCTCCGCCGCATGATGCAAGCGGCCATACGTGGCATCACGACAATGCCCTCCTGTTTGATTACACAAAACTGGGTGGTGCGGCCGCGTTGGCGGCACTGGGCGTTGCGGAATTCAACAGTGGCATGCCCGCCTATGAGGGCGTCATCGCGGATGAGGACATCTGGAACATCCTCGCCTATATTCGATCAACCTGGCCCGCGCGGGAGCGTGATATTCAGGCAAGCAGAAATCCGCCTCACTGACGAAAAGGGGGGCTTTGGGTATCCTGCGCCGAGAATGGTTGCTCTAAAACTTGTATCGCCCCTTGACCTTCCATCTACTGGAAACTCTATCTGTTGGATATGCCAGATCAGGAGTCTCGAGATGAGCGTTGAGCATTCAGTTAATTTTAACGTCCGCAACATGAACTGCGGCTCTTGTGTCGGTCGGGTCGAGAAGGTGCTGCTGGCTGTGCCGGGGGTGCAGGGGGCAACGGTGAACCTCGCCGCCGAGACTGCCACTTTGGTCGTCGGCGATGGTTTCGATATGGGTGTGATCGCCACAGCTCTCGATACCGCAGGGTATCCGGCCGAGCTTCAGACATTCCGCTTCTCGGTCGAGAATATGTCCTGTGCGTCCTGTGTCGGTCGGGTCGAGCGCGCGCTGGCAGCCGTTCCGGGTGTTGTCTCCGCTTCGGTGAACCTTGCCCAAGAGGAAGCGACCGTTCAGGCACTGGGCGTTTCGGCTGCGTCGATTTCGCAGGTGGCGACCGCTGCGGGCTACCCTGCAAGCCTGATCACGGATCAGGGCAGCGCGGATGTGACCAACGATCGCAAGGCGGCAGAGGCGGCACATCTCAAAACCATGACGCTGGTTGCGGCGGTGCTGACGCTGCCTGTGTTCATTTTGGAAATGGGTAGCCACATGATCCCCGCGCTGCATGACTGGATCATGAACACGCTGGGCATGGGGCTCAACTGGGGCATCCAGTTTGTGCTGACGACCATCGTGCTGGTCTGGCCCGGACGGGATTTCTACCTCAAGGGCTTTCCCGCCTTGTTCAAAGGCGCGCCCGATATGAACTCGCTGGTGGCGCTTGGTTCCTCCGCCGCTTGGGGGTTCTCCACCGTGGCCCTGTTTGCACCATCACTTCTGCCCGCAGGCACACACGTGGTGTATTTCGAGGCGGCGGCTGTCATCGTCACCCTCATTCTGCTGGGGCGGTTTCTGGAGGCGCGGGCCAAGGGGCGCACGGGGCAGGCGATTGCCAAGCTGGTTGGCCTGAAGGCTAAGACCGCCCATGTGGAGCGGGACGGCAAAATCGTCGAACTGCCCGTGGATCAGATCGTCGTCGGTGATCTGGTGCAGGTGCGGCCGGGCGAGAAGATCGCCCTTGATGGTATTGTGATGCAAGGCACCTCTTACGTCGATGAGAGCATGATCACGGGCGAGCCTGTGCCTGCGGAGAAGTCCGAGGGCGCTGGTGTTGTCGGTGGCACGGTCAACGGCACCGGCGCGCTGGTGTTCCGCGCGACTGCCGTGGGCAGCGATACGATGCTGGCGCAAATCATCCGTATGGTGGAGGAGGCGCAGGGGGCCAAGCTGCCCATTCAGGATCTGGTCAACCGGATCACGCTGTGGTTCGTGCCTGCCGTGATGGGCGTGGCGGGCGTGACGTTTCTGACGTGGCTGCTGGTAGGCCCCGATCCCGCGCTCAGCTTTGCCTTGGTCGCGGCGGTGGCGGTTCTGATCATCGCTTGTCCCTGTGCAATGGGTCTGGCCACGCCCACGTCGATCATGGTGGGCACGGGGCGCGCGGCGGAACTCGGCGTGCTGTTCCGGCGCGGCGATGCCTTGCAGTCGCTCAGCACCGTGCAAACGGTGGCTTTGGACAAGACCGGAACGCTGACACTGGGCCGCCCCGAATTGACCGATCTGACAATCACGGAAGGGTTCGCAGAGGATGAGGTCTTGCGGCTGGTCGCGTCAGTTGAAGCGACTTCCGAACATCCGATTGCTGAGGCCATTGTGCGGCGTGCTGAACAGGACGGGCTGACCCTTGCATCCGTCGAGGAGTTCATCTCCGTCACGGGCTACGGGGTGAGCGCCGAAATCGAAGGCCGCAAGGTCCTCGTTGGGGCGGATCGTTTCATGGTCCGTGAAGGTATCGCACTCGACGGGGTCGAAGGAATAGGAACAAAGCTGGGCCAAGCGGGCAAGACACCACTCTATGCGGCCATCGACGGACGGCTTGCCGCCATCATCGCGGTATCGGATCCGATCAAACCCAGCACAGCCGAGGCGATCTCCGCCTTGCATGCCCTCGGCCTCAAGGTCGCGATGCTCACCGGCGACAATCACGCGACGGCCAATGCGATTGCGGCGACTCTTGGCATTGATACAGTTGTGTCCGAAGTGCTGCCGGAGGGCAAAGTCGCGGCCATCCAAAAGCTGCAATCAGGGGGCCGCAAGGTTGCCTTTGTCGGGGACGGGATAAACGATGCACCTGCACTGGCCCATGCTGATGTCGGGGTGGCAATCGGCACTGGCACGGATGTGGCCATCGAGGCGGCGGATGTGGTGCTCATGTCGGGCGATCTCAAAGGCGTGGTGAACGCGCTGCACATCAGTCAACGGACCATGCGTAATATCCGTCAGAACCTGTTCTGGGCGTTCGGGTATAACGCCCTACTGATCCCAGTTGCTGCGGGTGTGTTTTATCCCCTGTTCGGGCTGATGCTGTCGCCTGCACTGGCGGCAGGGGCGATGGCACTGTCGAGTGTATTTGTGCTGTCCAACGCATTGCGCCTGCGCTGGATCGTGCCTGCGCTGTCCGAGGGGCGGGTAGCAAAACCAACTACGGGTAACCTTGTGCCAGCAGCAGCGGAATAGGAGACACCCCATGAACATCGGTGAAGTATCCAAAAAAGCGGGACTGCCGCCCAAAACGATCCGCTACTACGAGGATATCGGCCTGATCACACCCCTGCGCGATCCGAACGGGTATCGCAGTTTTCGCGACAGTGACATGCACAAGCTGGCGTTTCTGGGCCGCTCACGGGCCTTGGGGTTCACTATCGAGGATTGCCGCAATCTGCTGGCGCTATGGGATGATCAGGACCGCGCCAGTGCCGACGTGCGCGCAATCGCTAAAGAGCATCTGGCCCAGATCGAGAGCAAGATCGCAGACCTTGCCGCCATCCGCGATACGCTGTCCCATCTGGTGCGTGAATGCGCCGGTGACGGGCGCCCCGATTGTCCGATCCTGAACAAACTCGAGAAATTTCCGACATAAATATGGAACCCTCCAGCGCTGGAACGAGGTTTTAATACCAGACACGCAATTTATCTGGAGGTTATTTTCATGTCCTATTGGCGCTTTTTCGCGATGATCATCACGTCGACGGTGGTGATGTATGGCTTGATGTATCTTAACACCTACGCGCTTGACCACGTATTTTTCAGCGAAACCCGCAGCTACATGGCGCTCTATATGGGGGCGGTGATGGCGGTGATCATGCTGGCCTTTATGCTGGGCATGTACACCAACCGCAGCGCCAATATCGCCATCTTCATTGGGAGCGTGGCAATCTTTGCAGCCTCATTGTTTCTGGTGCGCAGTCAAACCACTGTCGATGACACCTCGTGGATGCGCGCCATGATCCCTCACCATTCCATCGCGATCCTGACGTCCGAGCGGGCAAATATCTCCGACCCGCGCGTGCGTGCGCTGGCGGATGACATCGTTGAGGCACAGCGGTTGGAGATTGCAGAGATGAAGGCGCTGATCATTGATCTGGAAGGCGGCCCGACCGCGACACCTGAAATCGACGGCAAGTGAAGGAGATTTAGATGCCCAAAGATCAAAACACAAAAACCGCAAAGCTCTACCGCATGGTGATGTCGGATCACACATGCCCCTACGGCCTCAAGTCACAGGACTTGTTGCAGCGTCAGGGATTTGAAGTCGAGGACCACCCTCTGACCACGCGGGATGAGACAGATGCATTTATGGAAAAGCATGGTGTAAAGACAACGCCGCAAACATTTATCGACGTTGAGAGGATCGGGGGATACGACGATCTGCGCATCCACTTCGGCCTCGACAAGCCCAAAGAGGAGCAGTCGGATACCTCCTACCAACCGGTGATTGCAATCTTTGCGGTCGCGTTTCTCATGGCACTTGGCCTGTCATGGTATAGCTTCCAGAGCATCTTCACGGTGCAAGCGTTCGTCTGGTTCATTTCCATTTCGATGTGCATTCTGGCAGTGCAAAAGCTTCAGGACATCGAGAGTTTTTCCACGATGTTCCTGAACTATGACCTGCTTGCAAAACGCTGGGTGCCGTATGGCAAAGTCTATCCGTTCGGTGAGGCCTTTGCCGGAATTGCCATGACCTCCGGTGCGCTGTTGTGGATCGCTGCACCGGTTGCAATTATCATCGGAGGCATTGGTGCCGTATCGGTGATCAAGGCCGTCTACATCGACAAAAGAGAATTGAAATGCGCATGCGTCGGCGGTGACAGTAACGTGCCGCTTGGGTTCATTTCCTTAACAGAGAACCTGATGATGCTTGGCATGGGTCTCTGGATGCTGATTAGAATGCTGTAGGTGCAACTGGAGAGCGGTGACGTCGACAAATGGGGCCAACCTTTTAAGAAAGTCGAAAACCTTCCAGCGCTGGACGGATTGACAGGTCCTTACAACTTGCCCAAACGGGAGAGATGATCTTGAGAAAGTCCTTAATTGCTCTGCTGAGAACGTTTGCCTGTGCAGCGTTCGCTTTTGCATTGGTTCTTCTCCCGCCAAGCGCTTCTCACGCATCGTCAAACATGCACGGGAGCCAACACACTGTATCTGCAAACGCTGATCATAGCGGTATGGATCACGGCTCTATGGCTGTGACACCATCGGAATGCGGCGCTTTAGTCAGTGCGGATAGCAAGGATCATGCGGGCGGAAAATGTTGCAGTGGTATTTGCAGCTCTGTTGTCCTCGGCGAGACAGGCACTAGTTTTGTGAGGCATTCCACAAGCGGCGGCTATCTGCCACTAGATCCACAGATGAACTCTGTCGAGCAGTCGGGCTTCTTGCGCCCTCCCCAATTCCTGATTTGATCCAAGGCTCCTAGCGGAGCTTTTTGTCTCCGTGCGTGTGTGCGCGGTTCTGAAGTCCATCAATCAGGCTTACCTCATGAAAATTCAAATACTTATGGGGGCTTCGGCCCTCGCGCTCGGCGCATGTGCTCAAGATATCAAGCCCTTGCCATATACCCAGACGCCGCTGCCAGTCGTGACCGCCCAACAGGCAGTAACGAACACAGCAGTCGTATCACCCGTCAGATATCAGGACCCGCTTGCGGGATACACCTATCGCGGCCCGACTGGCCCGCGCGACTGGCGGACCGTCAACGAAGAACAATCGGAGGGTAACTGATGCGTATCTCGAAACTCCCGTTAATTGCGGGCCTCCCGCTTTTCCTTGGTGCGTGCGCTGTCGCCATACCAAGCGCCTACACGGAGCCAAAAGCAGGCTTTGCCAATGTTGCGAGCCAGATCACGCCGGCAATCGGAAAACGAACCGTCTTTGCAGAGACCCAAGCTGAAAACGAAGCGCTTAAAAAACAGGTGCATGGCATGGTGCATCGCAAGACGATCTCGGCGGATACTGCGGTGCAAGTGGCTTTGCTGAACAACAAGGGTTTGCAGGCGTCCTATGCGAATGTCGGGCTGTCCGCTGCCGATGCATGGCAAGAATCCACACCAGTCAATCCGGTCGTCTCCATCGGCGTTTTGGGGATTGGTGCGCCAGAGCTGGGTGCGTATCGCGCCATCGAAGGGCTGATCCGTGCGAACATTCTGGATGCGACGACACGCAAGCAGCGCCGTGCGATAGCCGACGCAAGCTTTCGACAGGCGCAACTGGCGGCTGTAAATGATACCCTATCGCTGGCAAATCAGACCCGTCAGGCCTGGATCACGGCGGTGGCCGCATTTGAAGCTGTTGGCTACCTCAAGCGCGCGAAGGTCACATCAGACGCAGGGTCCGAGCTGGCCCGCAAGCTTGGCGAAACCGGTGCCCTGAACAAGGCCGGTCAGGCCCGCGAGCAGGCATTCAACGCAGAACTGGCCGGACAACTGGCTAAGGCCCGTCTCAATGCAGACAAATCCAAGGAAGAGCTAACCCGTCTCATGGGGCTCTGGGGCACTGACGTAGATTACTATGTGCCCGACGCACTGCCTGCTTTGCCAAAATCCATTGGTAGAATCGCAAGTATCGAATCCAAAGCATTGCGCAACCGCGTAGATTTACGCGTGGCAAAGTTGGGCCTCGAAGCACAGGCGGCAGCTTTCGGGCTGACAGACCAGACCCGCATCGTAAGCGATCTGGAAATCGTTGGAGGCGCAGAGTTCGAGCGTGAGGTCGGCGAGGACGGGGACACCGAAAAAGTCCTGACACCGCAGGTCGAACTGGAGTTTGCAATTCCGATCTATGACACGGGCAAGGCGCGGATGCGCAAGGCCGAGCTGATGTATCTGCAAGCCGCAAACGTGCTTGCCGAGACGGCAGTGAATGTCCGCTCCGAGGCGCGTGGTGCGGAGGCGTCCTATCACGCATCATACAAGATTGCGCGCCATTACCGCGATGTTCTGGTGCCCCTGCGCCAGACCGTCGAGGAAGAAGGTCTCCTTTCTTACAACGGGATGATCACGAACACTTTCGAGTTGCTGACGGATGTGCGCGAGAAGTTGAGCGCATCCCTTGAGGCAGCAAATGCAAAGAGCGATTTCTACATGGCCCAAGCCGATTTGACAGCTGCGATCTATGGCGGCGGTGCAGGTGGCGGAGGCGGTGGTGGAGAGGGCGCAACGGTTGCCGCTGGTGGCGGCGCAGGACATTGAAAAGGAACTATGAAATGTTGAACAGACGTCAATTACTCGGAGCAGGTGCTGCTGGTGCAACGCTTGTTTCTTCACAGGCCTGGGGCAAGACCCTGAACATGGGCCTGCCCGAAGCCGCGCAGATGGACAGTGCCGCGACCGCGATCACGGCACGGCCCTCAACTGGGGTGGACTACAATCCTGTCGTGACCCTCAACGGCTGGACCTTGCCGCACCGGATGAACAATGGGGTGAAGGAGTTCCACCTTGTTGCTGAGCCGGTCGAGCGGGAGCTGGCTGATGGTATGATCGCACATTTGTGGGGCTATAACGGCCAGTCCACCGGCCCCACGATCGAAGCGGTCGAGGGGGACCGCGTGCGTATCTACGTCACGAACAAGCTGCCGGAAAACACTTCTGTTCATTGGCATGGTCTGATCCTGCCCTCGGGTATGGACGGTGTTGTGGGCCTCAGCCATCCGGGCATCAAGCCGGGCAAAACCTTTGTCTACGAGTTCGACCTGATCAAGTCCGGCACATTCATGTACCACCCGCACGCCGACGAGATGGTGCAGATGGCGATGGGAATGATGGGGATGTTCGTGGTCCACCCCAAGGACCCGACATTCATGCCTGTGGACCGAGATTTCCTGATCATGCTGAACGCGTTTGACATTGATCCGGGCACGTATGTGCCGCGGATCATGACGATGGCGGATTTCAATCTGTGGACATGGAACAGCCGGATCTTCCCCGATATCGATCCGCTGGTCGTGAACAGGGGCGATAAGGTGCGTGTGCGTGTCGGCAACCTCACGATGACAAACCACCCGATCCACATGCACGGGTATGACTTTAAAGTGACCTGCACGGACGGTGGCTGGGTGCCGGAAAGCGCGCAATGGCCTGAGGTCAGCATCGACATCCCCGTGGGCGCGATGCGTGCTTACGAGTTCACAGCGGAGCATTTGGGTGATTGGGCAATCCACTGCCACAAGTCGCACCATACGATGAATGCGATGGGTCATGACGTGCCAACATTCATCGGGGTAGACAAAAAGCAGCTGACGCAAAAAATCCGGACCTTTCAGCCCGAGTATATGCCCATGGGCACGGCCGGTATGGGCGACATGGGCAAGATGACCATGGAATTGCCTGATAACACGATCCCGATGATGAACGGCTGGGGACCGCACGGACCTATCGAAATGGGTGGTATGTTCTCGGTCGTAAAGGTCCGTGAAGGGATCGGCGCGGACGATTACGAGGACCCCGGCTGGTATGAAAACCCTCCGGGCGAGCAGGCGTATGAGTGGACCGGCGAGTTGCCGGAGTTTGCGTCCAACAACAGCCCCAAGACCATTCTGACACCGAAACCAACGCAAAAGGGCTGATCCGGCCCTTTTCTCGAAACATCAACAAAACTACAGGAAAAACAGATGAAAAACCTTCTTTTGACAACTGCAATCGCCCTTACTTTTGCCATGCCTGCATTTGCTGCCGGCACTCATGACGGTGGCCATGATGCTGTAAAAGCTGACTCCCACGGTGCTGACGGCCACAGTGAAAATCATGCCGAAATGATGATGATCGGGATGCCTGGTGACGCTTCCAAAGTCGACCGGACAATCAACGTAATCATGGTCGAGACTGACGATGGTGCGATGCTGCTTGAGGGTGACGATCTGACTTTCAAATCCGGCGAAACCATCCGCTTTGTGATCGAAAATAGGGGTGAGCAAGAGCATGAGTTCGTTCTGGACACAGTAGAGCGTAACGCCGAGCACAAAATCGAAATGGCGAAAATGGCGATGGAGCATGATGATCCAAACCGGATCACTCTTGATGCCGGCGCCACGGGAGAGGTGATCTGGACCTTCGCGAATGACGGCACGTTCGAGGCAGCTTGCCTCATGCCGGGCCACTACGAATCCGGTATGTTCCGCGCCGTTGCCGTGGGCGATCAGGCAATGAAGGCAAGCATGACGATGGCGGCAGCGGATGTGCAGGTTGCACAGGCTGAAGTGGAATACACCAAAGGCAAAGTGACGAAGGTGGACGCAAAAGGCGGCAAGGTCACGATTGACCACGGTCCTTTGCTGAATCTCGACATGCCAGCGATGAAAATGGTGTTCCGCGCGGATGAGGCGATGATTTCCAAGTTGTCCGAAGGGCAGGAGATCGAGTTTGTTGCCGAACCGGTAAAAGGCAAGTTGACCGTAACACAGCTGAAATAACGAGCAGGGGAGGCGGCGTTTTACGTCGCCTCTCACCGTTCAGCTATTGTGATGGTGATCATCACAGCATTGAAATCCGGTCTGATGGAGCATTAAATGAACTTTGGCGTTTTGACCCTGACCCTTGCGGTGTGCTGCACTTCAATAGCTTCTGGCGTGCTGGCAAACACGCGTATCGGTGATCAACCACATGCGCAAGGCTACGAACAACCTGAGCATATTTCTATAGGCAAACCCGCAGCGGATAGCGCGATCACCCGCACGATCGAGATCAACATCGAGGAGACGAAGAGCGGCTATATGCTGTTCGAGCCTGACGCCATACACATCAAGGAGGGATCGGTTGTTCGTTTTGTGATCAATAATCCCGGGGATCTGGATCACGAGTTTTTTCTCGGCTCTTTTGACGAGATCGCAAAACACAAACAGTGGATGCAAAAGCACCCTGATATGAAACACGAAGATTCAAACGCGGTCTTTTTATCAAGCGGATTGAGCGAAACGCTGGACTGGGAATTTTCAAATAAAACAAATTTGGAATTTGTATGTCTGATCCCCGGTCACCGCGAAGCGGGTATGTTCGGCGTGATTATGGTCCACGATCATCTTGCGCGTGACCAAGGGAAGTAAAGAACTATGGGGCTCTTGGATAGATACTACGTGATTGTCCATGATCTGGTGCTGTATTTTGGCTACCCGTATGACGATAAAGTGCCGGACTGGATTCATCCGATCATTCATGTGATCTTCGTCATCGCCCCAGCGTTACTTTTGGGTGTCGTGTTCTCGTTTGTCTTTCGAGGGCTGCTTGGACGGTTCTGTCGCAAAGATTTTGGGTTTGATGTTTGCGCAGTATGATGCATCGCCGTAGAAGGTGACGTCGCAGCGATGATTGGATATGTACGATGGTTGACTTCAAAGGCGCGCATTATCCGAAGTCTGTGATCCTGTTCGCGGTATTTTTCTATCTGCGCTACCCTGTATCTTATCGCGACCTCGAGGAAATAATGGAGGAACGCGGCGTCGATGTTGACCATGCAACTTTAAATCGTTGGGTGGTAAACTACTCGCCATTGATTGCTGCGAAAGCCCAAGCGAAAAAACGTCCGACCGCCATCTCATGGCGCATGGATGAGACCTATATCAAGGTGCGCGGAAAGTGGATGTATCACTATCGCGCCGTAGACCGGGACGGTCAAACCCTTGATTTCATGCTGTCTGAGCGTCGTGACAAAGCTGCGGCGCGGCGCTTCTTCAGGCGGGCGATTGGAACGAATGGCGTCCCCGACCGCGTCGTCATCGACAAAAGTGGGGCCAATCTGGCGGGGCTGGAAGCCGTGAATGTGATCCTGAAGTTCACGGGAACAGGGCAGACCATCAAAGTCTTGCAGGTCAAATATTTGAACAATATCCTTGAGCAGGACCATCGGTTCATCAAGCGCATCACAGGGCAAATGCTCGGCTTCAAAGCCTTTCATTCCGCCTCCGCTACCCTTGAAGGTATTGAGACTGCGCACATGATCCGCAAGGGCCAATTCGATGCCAACGGCTCGACCGCATTTCAGCAGTTTGCTCAGCTCGCAGCATAATTATGTCCAGTGCAAGCCTACACTCAACTCAGCTACAAATTTGCGACAGAACCCGCAAACCTGCTCAAGAAAACTGGCTCGCAAAGCCCGCTCAAACGCTTCCGGCAAATGCTGCGTGATCTAGCTAACTTTGACCACTTGCCCGACTATAGCGTTTCTTTTGATACCGAAATGGACATGGTCACATTTCGCAATCGAGGCACGATGTTGATCACAACCTCTGTCGTTGCATGGGAAGGCCGCCTTGATCCTGAGGTTTTCCATGATGCCAAGACGGTTGCGCCAGGATGGGATATATATGTTTTAGAGCGGGAATGGCGCTCATGGCTTGGCGAAAATGAAATTGAACCCAAGCACCCTGCCCGTCATTTTATCAAGTTTTGTAAGAGCTGGTACGAGAAGCGCGGCAATCCATAATGTCATGAAATAAAGTTACCATGATATCATGGTAACAAGGTGTCGAGCCTTCATGGAAACATGATAACAAGGTATTGATTAAACATGATTCCATGGTACCATGGAAAAAACAAATCGAGCAGGTACATCATGAGCTACATTATAGGAATGGTCTCGCAAAAAGGTGGGGCTGGTAAGTCGACTCTAGCACGGCTCTTCGCGCGCGAGCTGGCAAAGGACGGGTTTTCGGTCAAGATCGCAGACCTCGACACACAACAAACAACATGCACGGAATGGGCTGCGGATCGCGCTGAAGCGCGAATTGAGCCTGAAATTCAGGTCCAACCTTTCGGCAATCTCAAAACAGCTTTGGCAGAAGCGGGACGGTTTGACGCTTACATCCTTGATGGACGTCCGCATTCCTCACAGCAAACGTTGGAGATTGCTAAGGCGGCGCATTTGACTGTGATCCCAACGGGACAGACCAAGGATGATCTGCGTCCCGCAGTGAAGTTGGCGCATAGCTTAGCTGATGCTGGTATCAGCGCAAGCCAGATTGCCTTTGCCTTGGTTAAGACGACCAATAGCGAAGCAGAGCTCAATGCAGCGCGCGCTTATCTGGAGCAAACGGATTATGTGACGCTCGATGGGTTTGTGCCGGTCTCAACTGCCTATGGCATTGCCCATGATGCCGGGAAGGTAATCACGGAGACGCCGCACCGCACATTGAACGAGAAAGCGGAACGCTTGGCACAATCAATCATCAACCGTCTTGGGGCGATCGCTTCTGAGAAGGAGGCGGTGTAATGGCAAACACATCAATTTTGAAAAAGGGCACGCCGCCGCCGCGTGAAAAAACCACAAATGTTATCCAGGCTGATCCGCGCAAGTCTGAGGGCAAGAATAAACCGCTTCAAGTGATGATACCGTCAGAAGTTTTTGATGCTTTCAGCGCAAAGGCAGGGGAAACATTTGGATACTCAAAGGGCTCAAAGTCTCAACTTTTTATGGCTATGTGGGAATCCTACAACTCCATGAAACGGTGATACCATGATTTCATGGAACCATGACTACATGCTATTCGATCCTATCTCATGGATGTGTATTTCAAATAGAAAAGAAAAGGCTTGCCGCTGTGTACCTTTTTTGGTACATTGAGTGGTGACAATACAAAAACGACTACCAGCAAGATTTTTTGAGTCTGAAGCGGGCAGGGTGCCTGTACGAGACTGGCTCTTAGGCCTGACGCCTGAAGATCGAAAAGTGATTGGCGACGATATACAGACTGCCGAGTTTGGATGGCCAATCGGCATGCCGCTTTGCCGGTCGCTTAAAGGCCACAAAGGACTTTGGGAAATACGGTCAAACCTGAGCGTTGGCCGGATTGCGCGGGTCTTTTTCTGCGCACATGAGGGCAACATGGTGCTACTTCACGGGTTTATAAAAAAGAGCCAGAAGACGCCGGTCAAGGAGCTGGAGACGGCTGATAAACGAATGCGAGGACTGAAATGACCAACGAAGTAGAAGTAGGCAAAGCTGGAGCGCTTTTCGAGGATTTCCTAAAAGAGCAGGGGACCTATGACGAGACCACCGAACAAGCTGTGAAGCGCGTCCTCGCCTTTCAATTGGCGGCGGCAATGAGAGATCAGCATATCTCAAAAGTCGAGATGGCTAAGCGCCTTGATACCAGCCGCTCGCAGCTCGACCGCCTGCTTGATCCGTCCAATGATGGCGTGACGCTGGCGGTGCTATCGCGCGCCGCACAAGTTGTTGGCCGCAGTATCAGACTTGAGCTGGTTTGAACTATAGAAATTGATTTATCCTCGGGGATAACGAGTCTTAAAGCCCGCCACCTTGAAGGCGGGCTTTTTCGTTAACCACCGTCAGCCGACATCTCGCTATTCCATGCGAGCTTTTGGTTAGAAGCTTGCATGACGTCGAGCAGATTTTTTCGTGACGCGCGGCAAAGGTTGGCTTGGAGGCTGACCTTCCGACCGGATGCTGCACAGCACACATATTGACGCTCTTGGCGGGAACCCGACCTTCGCTGCAATCTCCACCAAGGTCTGCTTTGGGTCTACTCATCAAGCTAAATCCGCTTTGAAACACCATAGTTTTGCCAGTGATTTGCCATATTCCGCGAGCAATGAGGGAACGGTTAATATCAGAGTTATGCCCAAAAGTTGGTGACGGCTGTCATCAGGCGGCGTTTTGAAGTTGCTTGATCCCGTCTTTGAACTCAACCCCCTGAATGACTTCGGGCAGTCGGTTTGTGCCGCTGAGCTTTCGCCATTTTTTCTTGGCTGACATCATTAGCTTGAAGACCATGGACAGGGCCGTTTTGCGGCTTAGGCAGCCCTTGGTCTTGCGGGTTCGGTTGCGCACGGTAGCGAAGACGCTTTCGATGGGGTTTGTCGTGCGGATGTGCTTCCAGTGCTCGGCAGGGAA
>NZ_FOBO01000023.1:14468-43644 GCF_900109855.1 Roseovarius tolerans
GCTCGACCGCATTTCAGCAGTTTGCTCAGCTCGCAGCATAATTATGTCCAGTGCAAGCCTACACTCAACTCAGCTACAAATTTGCGACAGAACCCCATCGCGGCCCCGAGCGCCATGGCCCGCTCGGTCTTGAGGTCCTCGGCCAGAGAGGCCGGGTAGGTGATCTCGCCGGCGTCGGGCGCCTCCTCCCCCGTCGCGTTGCCTGAGGCGCTGCGCGTGGTTTCGGCTTTGACTGTGTCTTCCGGGCGGACGAGGCCAACATGGAGCGTGATCTGCCCACCCTGCCACGACGCAATCACACCAGCGCGGGCGAGGTCCTCTGCGCTATAGGCCTCCTGCAGGTCGCGGGCTTCCTCTTCCAAGGCGTCCACGCGCTCGTAAAGGGCGTTGTAGGCATCGTCCTCGAGCCCTTCATCCTCCATCTCAAGCTGCAACCTCTCGAGCTCGGCGGTGATCTCATCGATGCGCTTCTGGGCGGTCTCGTCAGGCTCGATCGGGCCGGGATAGACGCGGCCGTAGTCAGCCATGGTCGCGTAATCATAGCGGACCATCGCATCGGCCCAGGCAAAGCCCAGCCTCATACGGGCCTCCTCGGCGGCGGCAGTGAGTTTCTCGAGCAGGATGGTCTCGACCAGTGCCGCATCCTCGAGCACGGAATGCTCTTCCAGAAGGTCCGCCGCGATGGCCCCGCCGCGTGCCTCGTAGTCTTCGCGCACGAAGGCCCCGATATCGTCGCTGACCTGCACGCCGCGGGATTTGAGCGCCTGACGGACAGTGTAGGCCTGCAGATAACCGCCGTCTTTCGTGAGCGCCTCATGGACCTCGCGCTGCACCTCCTGGCTCGGGTGCTCGGCAAAGGCTTTCATCGTGTCGAGCGTGATCACCTTGGCCCGGGCCGCGGCGCGGATATCAGGGTGGATCAGGCCGTAGCGCAACCGGCCTTTGACGGCGGCAACGGTCGTGCCGAAGGTCTTGGCGATCGTCTCGGGCGTCTGGCCGTCGACCTCCATCATCCGGGCGAAGGCCTCGAATTCGTCGATGGCGTTCATCGGCGCCTGGGTGACGTTCTCGGCGAGCGACAGCGCCGTGGTGACGTCACAGTCCTCCGGCACAAGGCGGCAGTCCACCTTAGTTTTCGCCGTGAACCCCTTGGCAGCCTTGTCAGCGACCAGTTCCTTCAACGCGGCGTGGCGCCGGCCGCCGGCGAGCACAGCGTATTTGCCATCGAGCTTCTGGACGAGCAGCGGTTGGAGCAGACCCAGAACGGCAATGCTGGCTTTGAGATGGGCGATGTTCTCGGGATCATAGGTTTCCGGGGAGTTGCTGCGCACATTGGCGGGGTGCGCTGTCAGATCGCCAATCGCGACGGTGAGAGGGGCAAAGCTTGTGGTCATGGGATATCCTTCCAGATGGGTGAGCTGTGGCCCGCGCGTTCTCGCGCGTGACCAATCCCCGGCTTCAGGGATCACCACGACAAAAGGCCCGCTCTCCCTTTGAGGGGCAGCGGGCCTTCATCGCTTGAGGTTTCAGGTTTGGGGGTGCCCCCTGCCCTACCAGTCGCGCGCCATCATGATGGTCAGAACGCGCATGGTCGTGGCGGGATTGTCCGGGGTCTCGGCACCGTACCGGAAGTCGGAATCCGCCTCGTAGAGATCGATCTTCCAGAACACAGTCTCGCCCCGGATCTCGACTGCCCCGAAATCGTGCCATCCTTCCGGGTCATTCTCCGGCTCAAAGGTATCAAATGCGCCCGTGGCCTTCACCGCCTCGGCCATGAAACCGTCATCGGCCTCCATGAGCGAGCGGGTGACATGCATGCGGCCCTGGATGGGCTGCGCGGGCGGCACACCGAGACAGGCGAGCTTGCGAAACGCGTCGTTCTGCGCGGCGATCACGGTTGGATCTGGGCGGTCTGTCCGGGATTGAGCGGTACTGGTCATGGGGCTCTCCTTTGAGAAGTTGAAACACCCTTCCCAAAGCCCGCTTTTTCTTTTCCGCCTGGCGGAAGACCCCCGACAAGACCTGCAAGGCCCAAACAGTTGCGAAAGTCAGCTCAGCGGACAAACTGCGCTTTCGCTGCGGCTGCATCGATGGCAGGTTCAAGTCTTCTGCTGGGTTAAAGCATCCAACAACAGGTGAACAAGACCATGCTTTGGGGCATTGGCCGGCCAGACGGCAAAGACTTCGATCGCGTTCAACTCCCAGTCGTGGAGGACATTCTGCATGAGCCCAGAGGCCAAATCGGCATCCGCCAGGAAGTCTGGAACGATGGCAAGCCCCGCGCCTGCACGGGCCAGCCGATAGAGAGCCTGCGCGTCATTGGCAAAGACCTGGGGCTCCGGCTTGATGCTTTCCCTGTTTCCGCTCGCTTTGCTGAATGCGATGGGCGCGCTGTGCACCGGCGTGAGTGCCAGCCAATCCCAGCCAATAAGGTCTTTGGGATCAGCAGGAACAGGTTGCGACGAGTGGTATTCAGCAGACGCGACCAACTTGCGCTTGACCGAAAACAGTTTGCGCGAGGTCGCGGAGCTTTTTGCCTTCGGCCCCATACGGATCGCAATATCGAAGCCGTCGTCGATGAGCGCACGTCGTGTGTCCGAGAAATCCAGATGCAATCTGATCCGAGGGTATGCCTTGGAAAAGGCCGCGATGTGCTCTGTGAAAGGCGAGTGTGACAGAACGGATGGAATAGTGACGCGAAGCTCACCGCTTGGCGCAGTTGCGGAAACCGACAGATCAGCCAGCTCGCCTTCGACGGCCTCCAGCATCTTGTGCGTTGCAGCCAGAAGCCTGTGGCCCTCGGGCGTCAGAGTCAGCTTTCGGGTCGAGCGATAAATCAACGCGACGCCAAGGCTCTCCTCAAGCTGCGAGGTATGGTGACTGACCACCGAGGGCGACAGCCGCAGCTCCCGCGCAGCACCACGGAATGATCCATGGTCAATCGTCTTTGCGAAGATTGCCATCTGGCGCAGTCGGTCGATCATAGTGTCAGATATCCGAACAGTTAAATCTATCTATCCTATCTTATGCAGGTATCAGTATTTGTCCATCTTGGTGGCAGGAGGCACGCAGAACTTGCGACGCCGTCAATGACCGACCAGGAGATACACCCATGAACGCTTTCAAAAGAACTCTGGCAGCGGCCTCGCTTGGCCTGACAGCCATCGCAACCAGTGCAGTCGCAGACGACATGGCCACCGTGCAAACCTTCTACGATCTGCTCAGCAATCCCGGCTCAGAAACCCATGTTGCGGCGTTCCTTGGCGCGACGTCCGAGAGCTGGGAAAGCGTCGGAAATTATTCCGGTGAAAACGAGAGCCGCGATGAGTTTGTAGGCCAAATGGGGTTCTTCAGCCAACTCATTCCCGATCTCGACTGGTCCGTGCAGGCGATGCATCAGGACGGCGATTTCGTGACCGTCCGCAGCCGCGCGACGGGAACACCGACCGGCCCGTTTTTTGGCGTGGATGGTGAAGGTCGCAGCTTTGACATCCTGACCATCGACATCCACGAGTTGGACGATGGCGTGGTTGTGCGCACTTACCACGTGGAAGATTGGGCCAGCGCACTTCAGCAGCTGTCCGGCCGGTGATCTCAGCCCCCAATAGGAGTATCAAGATGCACAGACGACACCTTCTTGCGGCATCCGCAGCCGCCGCGACCGGGATTGCCCTTTCAGCGAAGGCAACCGCGCAGACCGCCGACGATGGAACCCAAGCCTCTTTTGACACGGTCATGGCCTTCATGGGGGCCATGGGCGGCGGCGACATGGAGACCATGGGCACGCTCATGGCCGATGACATGGTCTGGCAGAACGAAGGCGACCCTGACCTGCCATGGATCGGCACCTGGGAAGGCAAGGAGACGATCTTTGGCTTCCTTGGCACGTTCTCACAGAATGTTCAGGTGACCCACTGGGAAAACCAGGACGCTTTTGCCTCCGGTGACACGGTGGCCGTGTTTGGTCGGATGAAATTGCTGCTGACAGGCTCTGGCGCGGAAACGGATGAGTTCAGCTTTGCTTTGCGGGCCAAGGTGCGCGACGGACAGGTCGTGCTGTGGAACTGGTTCGAGGACAGCTTTGCCGTCAGCCAAGCCTTTCATGCAACCTAGGCACGCGGATCAACGCCGCGGCCGAGATGTGAAGGAGAGAGAGATGCCCAGATTTCGAAACCTGATTTATGTCTCGGCCGCAGTATCGCTGTTCGCGGCTGCGGCACCCGCCTCCGCCCAAAATGTGGCGTTCCCGATGCGCGATGGTGCGCGGCCGGAAACGACGAGCGGCGTGCCACATGTCCAGATTGGCATTCAGCCGGTCCCGGAACTGTCGGAGGAAATGCTGCGTCAGGTCGCCGACTTTCCCGGAGTTGTTCTTGGGGCGACCCGCGTATCACTCCCCGGTGCCGTCGGGTTTCAACTGACGGGCGAGGTCTCGATCGCACAACCGCAGGCCATCGTTGGTGGCCGAGAGTTTGCGCATCTTCACCCCGACGGCAGCCTACATGCCTCGTTGCACCCGGACACAGCCCGCGCCGCGGTGGAGGCTGGTTGGGCCGTCGCTCACCCTTGGGCCAATCAGCGCGCAGGTTGGGAGGGTTTCGTGATGATCTATACCCCACTCACCGAAGCCGAATTGGGCGTGGTGCTTGCATTGGTGCGAGGGTCTTATACCTACATCACTGGAGAGGCGTTGCCCGAAGCATAACGATAGCAACCGTTGGTGCAAAGTGCAGCATCGGTCAATGTGGGCTCGAACCTGCCGTTCTCCGCTTCGCAGCAATGAGATAGTCAGGCGGCCTCGGCGCGGCCCCCTGCCCTACCCGCCTGAGATCTGGCGATCAGGTAGTCGCAGGCGCGCTGCGCATCCGCGGCGTGCCGGAAGATCGCGCCCTTGTCCGACCGAAGGACGCGCAACCAGTTGTGGAGGTAGGCAGCATTCATCTCGAGCGTATGAGCCGTGAAGCCGAGCGTTTGCCCAAGGAACACCGAGGTCAGTTCCGCGACGATCTCTTCGCGCGCATAGGACGTGTTGCCGAACTTCGAGAGCCCGAAATCACGGTTCAGTCGATGGGGGGCTTTCGTGGCATGGGCCAACTCATGCGCCCAAACCCCGTAGAAATTGCGCGGATCCTGAAACCGCGTAATCGATGGCATGTAGACCTTGTCCACCGGCGGCAGGTAGTAGGCTTCCGTCCCCGTGAAGACGGTCGTGATGTCGATGGCATCGAAAAACGCCTGCATCTGCGGGATCGGCTCGGACGGCGGATGCTCGGGCGCGGGCTCCGGGTCGGGGTAGAAGCTGTCGGGCAGGCCCTCGATCTGGCAGGCATTGAACACGCGGTAGGATTTCTGGAAGCGGAAGATGCGGGCTTCCTCGGAGCGATCACCGCCGTCGCTGCGGTCGTCCTCGCCGCCCGCGTTTTTCCGACTTTGGCCATAATATACCACGACGGAGGACTTCTCGCCCTTGCGCACCTTTGCGCCGAGGCCATTCGCCTGCGGAATGGTCATCCAGAAGGGCGAGCTATGGCCTACCATCACCGTCCGCATGGTCAGCAGGAAGTTGTTCACCCCTTGGTAGGGTTCACCGCCCACGCGCAGGGGACGTGAGCTGCCACCTGCGGTCCATGGCTTGCGCCAGGGCAGGACGCCGCGCTCGATGATGCGGATGATTTCGTTTGTGATGACCTCGGAGGCATCGAATTTGGGCGTGCGGGATCGGGCCATGGCTGGCCTCCTTTCGAGTGTTGTTGAGAGGGAATGAAGATCAGGTTGACCAACGGGTGCGCGGATCGTTTGTGATCCTCGCACCGAGGGCTTCGACCATGTCGAAGTAGGCGGTCAGTGAGACGGGACTGCCGGGACCGAAAGGGTCAGGATCGACCGATCCGTCCCGCGCCACCCGCGGCAGGTTTGCGAAGGCGATGGCATCGGTGACGGGTCGGATATCGATGAACGGGGTCCCTCGTGCGACCGCAAGAGTGGCCAAGGGAAAGCGCTCGATCGGCGCGAAACTCGACACGGTGGTCCAACCGAGATGGATGAATGTCCCGCCCTCTCCGCAGATCACGTAGGCATTCGGCAATGTCGCCGCCTGCCTGAGATAGCCGAGATCACGCAGGACGGTTTCGCGTTCGAGCCGCTGTGCCTGCCCCGTCTGGCCGGTTCGGCGCAGCTCTCTATGCCGCCACCACGAGGCAGCGGTGGCGCGCAAAACGCGCAAGATACCTGTTTGCATGGGAATGCCCTTCATCAGGAACGGCAGACCGAAACCCGGCCCGGACCCATCGGAGGGACCCCAAAGGCCCTCATCCGTCAGTCACAAAACCCAAAGAACACTTTCACTTTCACCGAGTCCGGAGGCACACAACAAAACCGAAAAGGGGGGCACATCTGCCGAAGCCATTGATTTCATGCAGCAATTCTAGATCGGCAGGCAAGATCGGCAACGCATATCGGCAAAACCTTGCTTGAAAGTACGAAATGTGTTTATTTTTCAACTACTTTGCAAACATGGAAGATCGGCAAAATGCTGGAAACACCCGCCAGGATCGAACCCTGCTTCTTCGAGGAGCATATCCCTACAGAACTGGCAGACCTTTCGGTCGACATCCAGAGGGAAGCCACCGGGCTGGGACAAGGGTTGCATCCTGACAGCGCAGCCGAACTTGTCGATCTCGTCCGTGTGATGAACTGCTACTACTCCAACCTGATCGAAGGACACAACACGCGCCCCCGCGACATCGAAAGGGCGCTGGCTGGTGCCGAGCTTGAGGAAGAAACCCGTCCTCTCGCCCTTGAGGCCCGGGCGCACGTCATCGTGCAACGGGGCATCGACGAGATGCATCGCAAGGGCACCCTGCCCCGCCCCACATCTATCGAATTCCTGGCATGGGTCCATAAGAGCTTCTACGACGAGATGCCGGACGAGTTTCGGGTCATCGAACATCCCGACGGAACACAAGAGCCCATCGTTCCGGGACGCATGCGCCAGGATGACGATCGGGAAGTTGCGGTCGGGCGCCACCTACCTCCTTCATCGTCGCGCGTAGCGGCATTCATGGACCATTTCGACAAACGGTTTCAGATTGCGGCGCGGTCTTCGAGCGGACGGATCATCGCGATCGCCTCTGCACATCACCGGCTCAACTACATCCACCCTTTCCCGGATGGCAACGGCCGTGTCAGCAGACTGATGTCTCATGCCATGGCCCTCACAGCGGGGATTGGTGGCCAAGGCCTCTGGTCCGTATCACGTGGGCTGGCCCGAGGGCTAACCGATCGGGGCGAGTACAAACGGATGATGGATTTGGCCGACAGTCCACGTCGCGGAGACCGCGACGGACGGGGGAACCTGTCAGAAGCGGCACTGAAGACGTTTAGTGAATGGTTCCTAAAGGTGACGCTCGACCAGATCAGCTTCTCAGCAAGATTGTTCGATCTCGGCGGACTGGACCAACGGTATCGTCGTCTTGTTGCAGATACCATCGATGACAAGCGAGCGCCGGAACTAATCTCGGCGGTTCTTAGGCATGGGGCACTGGAACGAGGCGATGCGCAGATTGTGCTCAAGACGTCCGAGCGTACTGCTCGCAACACGCTGAGTAAACTGACCGCCGCCGGATACCTGACTTCCGTCTCGCCGAAGACGCCAGTTCGGTTGGCGTTTCCGTTGGATTATCGAGAGCGGCTCTTTCCAAACCTCTTTGGAGATGGTGACCTCCCATAATAACTTTAGGGATGTAGGGCTTAATGCCTGGCCGCCGATTTCTTCCATGAGCTGCGAGATTTTCATCAAGGCTTGCTCGTGTGTCACTTGTCCACCGCGGTGGACATCTGCTGGTCTGAGATAAACTGAAGAACCTCCACGCGCCGCTAGGTGCGTTTGGACGGTTTTGGTTGCCACAAGCGCCGCTTCTCGTTCGAAGTCCACCGCGGTGGACATTAGACAGTTCGCTCATTGGTTTCGGACAGTCGCTTGATCAAAGCTAATGGATCAAATTGGTTTTGCCTTTGACCCAGGGTGATACTGTGAAAATACGCCCCAAAATCCCTGATGCGTTTTCCAAGCTGTAGCATGATGAAGATCGCGCATGACGTTTTCTGAGCTCCTACAGCATTCTTGGCTTTCTCGAAAGTTTCTGGGTGAATGCCCATCATGGGTGCAAGTGTTCGAGCATGGTTTTCAATGTCAAACCAGTTTCTAAGTCTCTCTGTGGAGAACGATGTCGCCTGATCGCAGACTGAGGTCAGCAAGTCTGGTTTCAGGGCCTCATCGCCTATGTTGCTATCTAAATCTTTTTTTTCTTCTTCAGACTTAGATTGATGCCGGACAGTTTGTCCGTCATTGGCGGGCAATTCCATAGTTTCAGGCGGGTCATCTGGGGTAGACAAACTCTGGCATTCTGCATCTGTATCGGCGAGCAGAGCGTGGTATTCGGGGAGGCTCAGCTTCCTGCGTAGAGCTTTCCGTGCGTGGTTGATGAATGCGCTGCTAGGATCGTGCTCTTCCAAATGGGCGAGCTTCGTAAGGATCTGTTTGCGAATAAATATCCGATCTCGCCGGTTATTCTCCATCTCTTGCGCGATGGCTATAAGCTCGCTCGCACGTTGAAGCAGGGGGGTGAGAGACAATCCATAACTGATGCACTCCCCGCCGGATGAGCGAACGCGGTAGCGCTTTCGGTTCGAGCTGTCATTGCGCTTGATGAAACCGAGTTCAACGAAGCGGTTGATGTGCCTCCGGAGTGTCCGTTCGTCGATTCCGCCAACGCGCTGGCAAAGTGAATTGTTAGACGCAAAAACCGTTTCGCCATGGCCAGGTTTCAGAAAACTGAGCATTGCTTGAAGTGTCTGTATGTGGCCAGGACGTAGACCAAACATGCTGCGTGCATCTCTCAGGGCTCTGAAGATGGTCCAGACGTCGGTTTCAGATGGGGGAAACGAGCCGCGGGTTGCATCAGCACCTGCCGCTTCGATCGAGAGTTTTGTAAATGCCATGGCTTGTTCACGACGACCGTTCGGCCCACAACTTCCCCGTCTCATTCCTCGAATTTTCGCGGAAAAAGGCAAAAAATATCAGTCCACCGAATCGGTGACTCTTGACCGGTATGCTGGAGGTTGCTACATCAAAGATGCTAATCAGATGATGAGGGCTCTCCAGGGGAAACTTTGGGGGGCTCTTTTCTTTCGGGTCTTCGCTTTTCTCCTCTGCTCGTGTTGCTCTGTGTGGCCTGGGTTAGGACCCAGAGCCTCTCTCATTCCGCCACTGTACGAAGAGTTGCAAAAGCGTAGCTTCCGCGTGCTCTTCGAGCCATTGGCCGAATTCTGGATTGTCCTTCTTGGTGACCTTGAGAGCGATCGCCTTCTCATCGATTGTCAGCGTGCCCAATGAACTGCCGTTCTCATCATTGATGACCGAAGTCTGCCCAAGATTGGGCGGCTTCTTGTCGCTACGTGTTTTGCTCGAGCAAGCCGAGTAGACCGCTTGGAACTTTTCGGAACTAGGAGTGTCGTCGGGCAGGGCGGCGAGCGCCTCTTTGGCGATGTCCACCAAATCTACCTTCACCGATAAGGCAGCTAGCTCACCCCACTGCCGTCGTCCGATCCCATGTGCTGGCCCGATGAGTTGAACAAGACCGTCTGGCAGTTGTTCTATGACGACCCTGTGGTTGGATACGCCTTGCCGGGTCAGACCTAGAGCATCTTGAATGACACCGGGTTTGTACCCGGATTCTTGCATCTCTTTGATAAAAAGAGACTTTTCTATAAAAGACGGATCAAGCCTGAGGTTGTTCTCCTGGCCTTGAGCGATCAGAGATGCGTCATCGTCCAAGGTTCGAACAATTGCCTTGACCGTTCCACCGACCTTGCGGATCGCCGCAAGCCTGCGGCGGCCGTAGATGATGCGGTATCTGTCCGGTTGGGCTGATGGACGGACCATGATGGGCACTTGTTGGCCATGCTTGCGAATGCTCTCGGCCAACTCATCGATACTGGAATCTTCCAGCACCAACCGATCGCGCAGCCCATCCATGTCAATCTGATCGGGTTCGATATCGCGAATCGAGTTTGCTGTGATCTCGCGCAAAGAGTCGCGCAATCCTCCAACAGATCCCGGCAGCTTTGCCGCTTTTGGCGGGGTAGGGGAGGGGGCTCCGCTCTCCGTCTCATTCCTTGGAGGCTGGTTGAAGATGTTTCGGGCCATTAGCGACGCCCCCATGCCATTTGGATCGTCTGCTCTAGCTCATCGCCAACGCCATTCACGCTGGTCAGGGCGCGATCAATTGTCTTTCTGATGAATTGGCTTGGATCGACTTCGTAGACGGTCTGCTGGGTCATCCCCGCGTCGGAGATCGCCGTAGACTTCAGCATCGGCTCTGTCATGACCTGACCTGCCAGAATTGATCTCAGGTAGCCTGCCATTTGGGTCTGCGGACCGTCCGACGGTTCATATCTGGTAATCAGGAACTTGACAAAATCCCATGTGACACGCCGACCGATGGCTTCCTCCACCGCCTTGACCGTTTCTGAAGCAAGCTTCAGGAATTGGCTCATGGATGCGATGTCAAGCATGCCAGGTACCACGGTAACCAATAGTCCCGTCGAGGCTGCCAGCGCAGTCAGGGTTAGAAACCCAAGCTGAGGCGGGCAGTCGATCAGGACGATGTCGTAGTTTGCCTCAACCTCTTCAAGCGCCAAGGCGAGGCGCTCTGCAAAGATGGGTTGTACGCGACGGGCGAGAGCGTTTGCGGTCTCGGTCTCGTACTCCGAGAGCATCAAACCGGCGGGCACCATGTCGAGCTTATGGAAGTAGGTCTTTTGGATGACGTTCGAGAGAGGAACTTGGTCCTCATATCTCAAAGCATCATAGATTGTGCCGCCATCGGCGAACTCAAGCTCGGGCCGAAAGCCGAAAAACGTGGTCAAACTTGCTTGCGGATCGAGGTCTAGGACCAGCACGCGGTAACCGCGCAAGGCATACCTTTGCGCAAGATGAATCGTTGCAGTAGTCTTTGATGAACCGCCTTTGAAGTTGACGACGGATATCACCTGGAGACGATCGCCATCACGTCGACCTGGGCGGTAGCTTTCTGCGTTCTTTCCAGTGCGTCCAAGAACATCGCGCAACTCATCAATCTCTTGGGCTGTGTAGAACCGGTGTCCGCGGTTGTCTGTATGCACTTCCGGGAAGCTGCCGTCCTTGTGCCGGTTGCGCAGGTTAGATGTGCTTACGCGCAGGAGGCCGGCGACTTCGGTGGAACTGAAGCGGCGTAGGGACTTTCGTTCTTCGGGTTCGAAAGCGATCTTCATCTGGCGATCCAAGGACTCAGCCAGATTGTCGGCAAATGCTCCGATATCGGAAGAGCCTATGCCTTGCGTGTATCCAATGTTACGATCATCCATGTCCTGCCGCCCACTCTCGGCCTCTGTTGAGGCTCTTAGTCATTCTGACGGTGTACAGCGTGTCTGACGCGTTTTGCCGTCAGAATGGGAATGCCACGATCCAGTGAGTCCGGCAAGAAGAATCTAGATGTAGTGTGAAAGTTATCCACAACACCTATAGGTGTTGTCGTATAAAAAACTCAGCAAGTCATTGATATGGATATATTAAATGCAGATCTAACCGAATCGAGCCGCTACTCTGTTGAGTTGGCGCATTAGCAGCTAACCCCAGGCAACTAATGGCACTTTCTGCCTCCTGCGGAGTTTTCTCCCGGTGAAATTTTTTGGATTCGGGTCAGAAGCTACATCTGATCTTGGCTCGATTCGTACTGCATGAGGCCAAGTCGTTCCGCCCGCTCCAACAGCATTTTCACCGAAGACGGCTGCCACCTTGTTCGGCCACGAGGCGTGCGTTCGCGCATAGATTCCAGCCGTTCACAGATCGCTTGAAGCGTGATGTCGGGATCTGCGCCCTTTATGCCAGCAATAATGGCGGGCAGGCGATCGTCCGTTTCGCGGCGCCCGGCGCGGGCCAGCACCTCGGTAGGCAGGAAGCCGTCGCGGACATAGGCCTTCACAGCGCGCAAGAGACGGCTTTGGGTCCAGCGACGCGCCTCGGGCAGGGGGCCGTTGATGATGCGCACAACGTCTTCCCAGGCCAAGTCGGGGCGCAACCGGCGCACTTGGGGCACCCAGTCTTGAGCCGTCTCGTTCAGCCGCTCCATGTAGCCGTCTTGGCGCGCGAGCCGCACCTTGCGTAGCGCTGCTGGATCGCGGGCGCGTAGGCCCGGGTTTCCGCCGACCCGGCCCTTAGTACGGGCACTCGCCAGCCCCGCCTTGGTACGTTCGCGGATCAGCGCCCGCTCAAACTCGGCCGCGGCGCCCAGAACCTGAAGCGTGAACTTGCCTTGCGGGGATCCGGTGTCGATCGGGTCCTGAATGGAACGAAAGAACGCCCCCTTGGCCTCCAGCCGTTCGATCACCTCCAGCAGATGTGAGAGAGACCGCGCCAGCCGGTCGATCCGAACGACAACCAGCGTGTCGCCCTTGCTAATGCGCTCCAGCAAGCGGGCAAGCACCGGCCGCGCACGATTGCCGCCTGAGGCGTGTTCTTCATGGATTTCTAGGCATCCCACAGTTTGCAGGGCCTCAGACTGGGGCAGGGGGGTCTGATCTTCAGTGGAAACGCGGGCGTAGCCTATCAAGGGCATGAAAACAGACCTTTTGCAATTTAATGTATCGCAAATAAACGACCGTTTGTAAACAGATGCAAGGGCGTGCTCTGTGGTGCTGCTCATCAAAAACCCCTTGGTTTACATACGCTGAGCGTGATCAGAGAGATGTCGCAGACCACCGCGCGCGCGTGCTATATAAGGTGTGCAGGCGCACCCTAACAAAACACTTGGGTAAAATGCAAAAGTGCCGTATTTTGCACATATGAAGCCTCAAGTATCTACGCAGTATGATAGTTTTGACGATTCTCTAGTGGATGCCGTGGGGCTTGAAGAGACGTCTGAGGAGGACCTGTGGTTCCTGCCCGGTCCGATGGAAGAGGAGCCGGATTATCTGCCGCCCGGATCAAGGGCAGAACCGCGTGAAACTACAGTCCTCGACGATTGGCGACGCGCTGAGGCAGGCAATGCCGCCCGTCTTGCCCGTGTGGCTGGCCGGATTGGCGCGCTGGATGACCGGCTGCGCCGTGGCCCGGAAGGCTGGCGGCACAGGCTCGCGCTGATCGAGGCGGCAGACCTCAGCTGGTTTGTGGGCGACCGGATTGGCCCGGATCGGCTGGCGCTCTGGATCTCCATGCGTTTGTCCGGCGTACAGGACAACACCGCGGCGCTCGCGCGTGTCGGATGGGCCGTGCGGCGTCTTACAGGTGGTCCCGGCCCAGAGGTGGACCTGTCCGCCTTCCTCGATCGCCGTGACCCTGAGAACATGGCGGATGAAGCCGAACCCTTCGCGGATCGCGCGGGCGGGTGGACGGGCGTGATGGCGCAAGGCGGCGCCCTGCACCCGATCACGCGCGCCTGCATGGGGTTTCACCTCTGGAGCCTCGCGGGCCTCGGGCAACAGGGCGACCGGATGGAAGCCGCAGTTACCGCCGCACGCATCGCAGCCAGCGAGGGGACAGGCGCAGTTTTTGCCCCGCTGGCGATGGGCGGGGCAGGGGGGCTGCGCGCTGGTGGCCCAGCGGCTGAGCGGTTGGAGCGTTGGCTCGACGGAATGGAGACGGCATGCCTGACCGCAATGCGGCACCTCGACGATATCGAGGCATGGTCAGCGCGGGCGGAAACCATGATGGCCCCGCTCTCGGGCAAGACACCACCAACCCTGCGCGCCGTGCTGACCGAATGGCCCCTCGTCTCCGCTTCAATGGCCGAGACCCTGACCGGCGCCAGCCGTGCCGCCGTCCAGCGCAACCTCGCCTGGATGGAAGCGCGAGGCCTTATCCGCGAGATGACCGGGCAGGGGCGATTCCGCCTCTGGAGGGTAGCGACTTAGGGGTTGAGGCACAGCAGAATTGTCTCAAATTACCTGAGTCCTACGAGTGGACAGAAGGCAGTGCATGACGGGTTTGGAAAAGCTGCGTTGGCCATGTTTCGATAGATTCCAATGAGTGTTGAGGAAGTCGCCAAACGAGCGGGCCAAAGCGCGCCGGGCAACGTCGCGCATTGGCCAGTCGGTTTGACGTGCATCCCTCATGATCCACCAAGGAAGCGCGCATTGCTGGAAGGGGCATCCTGGGGGTGCAAGTGCGGTGGCTGGAAAGCATCCGAGTTCGATCAACAGCAGCCCGGAGACCAATCTATTTCTAATAATTTTACCAGAAAGCCCAAACTCTGGATCGGCAAAACTCAACGACGTAAGGCGTTGGGCGCGAAAGATTGGTCTCAATCTGCCAGAAAAACAGGCAGAAAAGTCAGGTAGCATACAAGAAAACAAGAACTACGTTTTGAGGACCAGAATGTGAGTTGACATACGAAATCAGTAGATCATACTCATTTAAATGCGGTATATTGCAAATTTGACCGATTGGATCGCCGATGTTCGAAATTCTGGCAGTTGCTGCTTCCCCCATAGCCCCTTCAACTCATGCACTTGGCTGTGACAGGCCCGGCTGGCTTGTCGGCATAGCAGTATGACAGCGTCGACAGATAGTGTGATCGAGTGTCAGTCACTCTGGAAAATTTTTGGCGATCAGGCGAAAGAGGCCATGGAGGCCATTTGCGAGGATAACCTAGACAAGGATGAGGTGCGCGAAAGATTCGGCTGTGTCATTGGCGTCAAGGATGTGTCCTTCTCGGTGGCCGAGGGCGAGATTTTTTGCATCATGGGCCTGTCGGGGTCCGGAAAATCCACGCTGATCAGGCACGTTAATCGGTTGATCGAGCCAACGGCGGGCAAGGTCTTGATTGAGGGTATCGACATTAACGGACTGAACGCAGCTGCGCTGCGTGAACTGCGCGCATCCCGGATCGGGATGGTATTTCAGAACATGGCGCTCATGCCACATCGCACCGTGCGCGATAACGTGGCTTTCGCGCTGGAAGTGCGAGGAGCCGATCGCGCCGGGCGTCGCGCGGTAGCCGATCGGGCGATCAATGACGTCGAACTGGGTGGCTGGGAAGACCGTTATCCCGATGAGCTGTCAGGGGGCATGCAACAGCGGGTGGGGCTGGCGCGCGCGATTGCCGCCGACCCTCATATCCTGTTGATGGACGAGCCATTTTCGGCACTGGATCCGCTGATCCGCCGCCAACTCCAGACCCAGTTCATGCGGCTGGCCGCAGAGTTGCGCAAGACTACGTTGTTCATCACCCATGATCTGGACGAGGCGATCCGCATCGGCGACCGGATTGCGGTGATGAAGGACGGTGTGTTGATCCAGACAGGTACGCCTGAACAGATCGTGACCGAACCGGCGGATGATTATGTGGCCGAATTTGTGTCGGGTATCTCGAAACTGCATCTGGTGACTGCGGCGAGGATCATGGAACCGCTGGCCAAGTGGGAGGCGAAGAACGGCCCCTATCGAGCAGATGGCGCGCTCAGCGCAGCCCCCGACGCAACTTTGGACCGGCTGGCGGAACTGTCAATCGAAACCGACGAGCCCCTGGCAATCAAGGCCGATGGACGGGTTCTTGGGATTGTAACCAAGAAAGCCCTTATCAGGGGGATCCAGGGGCGGTCTGTGGAAGAGGCAGAGGTCTGAACATGGCAGAGGACAAGAGTTTAAACTTGCTTGATCCATTCACTGCGATCGATCTGGGTATCGCCGACTGGGCAGATGGCATCAAGGATTGGGCGTCGGCCAACCGCGATACGATTCAGCCTGCAAAGCGAGCGATAAACGATATCATCGTCGGGATCGACGATATTTTTCAGGCCATTCCGCCTGTGGTGATGATCTTGATCATCGCGCTGTTAGCATGGCAACTGGCCGGGCGGCGTGTCGGGGTGATCGTGGTCGTTGCGCTGGTGGCACTGGGTCTGCTGGATCCACGGGCCTGGTCGCTTGCGATGACCACATTGGCCATCGTGTTGAGTTCGGTATTCGTTTGCATGGTCATCGGCCTGCCCTTGGGTATTCTGACGGCCAAGTCGGAGCGGCTTCAGACCTTGCTACGCCCGGTGCTGGACACGATGCAGACCATTCCCGCGTTTGTCTATCTGGTGCCGGTTGTCATGCTGGTAGGGATTGGCAACGTTTCCGGCATCATCGTAACGGTGATCTTCGCGCTGCCGCCGCTTATCCGCCTGACGGCCCTCGGCATTCAGCAGGTCGACGGTAACGTTGTTGAAGCTGCGCGCGCCTTTGGCGCAAGCCCGCGTCAGATCATGCTGAAGGTTGAACTTCCGCTGGCCCTGCCGACGATCATGGCGGGCGTCAACCAGACAATCATGCTGGCCCTGTCGATGGTAGTGATTGCGTCGATGATTGCCGTGAAGGGCCTGGGAAACGAGGTGCTGCGGGCCATGGGGCGGTTGGATGCGGGCATGGCCATTGTCGGGGGGCTGGGCATCGTCATTCTGGCTGTCGTGCTGGACCGCATTTCGCAAGGTGTCGCGCAAACAGGGCGCGAACGTGGCCACCGACACTGGTGGGAGGCGGGACCAGTCGGTGTTGTCCTTCGCGCGATGCGCGGTCCTAAGGCTGCTACACAAATTGCTGCTCGTTCATCGGCTCAGGCGGGCAAACTCCAAGACATCACGGGGCCGGATAAAAATGAAAAGGGAGTAAACACATGAACAGGACACTGGGCCGAACGGCCATTTTGATCACGGCTGGCTTGCTGGCCGCCACCACGGCGATGGCGCAGGACAACCCCGGAGAGGGGATCACCGTCCGACCGATTGAGGGTACGTTGCTGGAAGAGCGATTCCAGAACCATATCGTCTATCGTGGGCTGGAAGCGCTGGGGTACACCATCGGCGATCCGCAATCGGTGGAATATCAGACGATCCACTTGGCCATCGGCTCAGGGGACGGCGATTTCACCACCGTGCATTACGATCCGCTGCATCAAGCGTTTTTTGAGGAATCCGGCGGCGAGGCGGTGATGCGGCGCGTCGGCCATCTGATCAAGGGCGCTGTACAGGGCTATCTGGTCGACAAGGCGTCGTATGACGCCGGGATCACCAGTATTGGTGATCTGACGGATCCTGAGAAGGCCAAGCGGTTTGATGCGAATGGGGATGGCACCGCCGATCTGGCCGGCTGCCCTCCGGGATGGGGCTGCGAGCGGGTGATCGAGCATCACATGGACGCTTATGGCCTGCGCGATACGGTGACGCACAATCAGGGTTCCTATAACGCCATCATCGCCGAAACCATCGCACGCGAACAGGGCGGCGAGGCCGTGCTTTATTACACTTGGACGCCCTATTGGGTGTCGGGTGTTCTGGTGCCGGGCGAAAATGTCGAATGGCTGGCTGTGCCGGAAACGTCATTGCCCGACGGGCAGAGCGGTAACACCGAGTTTGACGGTCGCAATCTGGGCTGGCCGGTGAACGAATTGCGTATTCTGGCCAGCACCGAATTTCTGGATGCCAACCCTGCCGCTGAAAAGCTGTTCGAACTGGCCACTCTGGAGATCAACGACGTCTCGGCCCAGAACAACCGGATGCAGTCGGGCGAGGATTCGATCGAGGATATCGACAGTGATGTCGATGATTGGATTGCCGCCAATCAGGAGACGTTTGACGGCTGGATTGCCGCCGCGCGTGACGCTGCCAAGTAAGATCACCCCCGGAGCGTTGCCTTGGCACGCTCTGGGGACTTTCAAGACGTTACCACCACTGGCAATATGCGGTTCACACAAGGCAGTGAGCAGGGTTTTTCACAAAGTATTAATGAGTTGAACAGTTGACCCCATCTGGGTGCGTGCAAACGCCCGCCACATATCACTGTGGCGGGCGTTTTGTTGTCACACCGCAGGTTTGACCATGGACATGCTAGCCCAGGGTCACCGCGTCAGCCCATTTCGTGGTTGGCCATGGCTTCCAGTGCACGCACCAACGCCGAGTGATCCGCATCGGCATGGCCATTGGCGCTGGCTGCGTTGAACAGCTCCTGACAGGTCGCCGTATTAGGGAGGGCGACACCCAAGGCGCGCGCGGATTCCAGCGCGAGGTTCAGATCCTTCTGATGCAGCTTGATCCTGAAACCGGGATTGAACGTGCGGTTGATCATCCGCTCGGCATGCACCTCAAGGATCTTGGACGATGCAAACCCTCCCATCAGCGCCTGCCGGACGATGGCCGGATCGCAACCCGCCTTCGAGGCGAATACAAGGGCTTCGGCCACCGCTTCGATATTCAGCCCGACAATGATCTGATTGGCGATCTTGCAGGTCTGCCCTGCGCCATTGTGGGTGCCAATCAGGGTGATGTTTTTGCCCATGAGCTGCAACAGGGGCAAGGCGCGGTCAAACGCCTGTTGCGGCCCGCCAACCATGATGGTCAGCGTCTGCGCCTTGGCACCCACCTCGCCGCCGGACACCGGAGCATCCAGATACTGCCCCCCCTTGGCGTCGACCAGTCCGGCCAGTTCTGCGGTAACGATGGGGCTGATCGAGCTCATGTCGATCACCAAGGCGCCCTCGCGCAACCCCTCCAGCAGCCCGTTCTCGTCGCGTATCACGCGGATCACATCCGGTGTGTCAGGCACCATGATAATGATCGTATCACAGGCCGCGGCCACTTCCGCCGGGCTGCCCAGAACCTTGACCGACGCCCCGTGCAGCGCGTCCGGCAAAGGCGAGGTGTTCAGACAGGTGTGAATGCGATGCCCGGCCCCCGCAAGATGCCCCGCCATCGGCGCGCCCATGACGCCAAGCCCTATAAATCCGATATCCAAAGTGGTCTCCTCCCGTGGTGGTCAATCGCCGTGTCAGTAGCCCAGATCGGGCTGGATCGGATTCAGCAGGGGCTTCCCCTTCAGAAACTCGCGCATGTTGAGAAAGAACAGACCCAACGTCATTGGCACATAGGCGTCGCCATCATCGGCGGACACGTGCGGTGTGATGATCAGGTTCGGCGTGGCCCAAAGGCGCGAGTCCGCTTCGATCGGTTCGGGATCGAATACATCCAGAATAGCGCCGGCCAGACTACCCTCTTCCAGCTTGTCGCACAGGGCGTCGTAATCCATCACCGCTTCGCGCCCGATATTGATCAGACCAGCACTGGGTTTCATCAGGTCCAGCCTGCGCCGGTCCATCAGACCTCGGGTTTCGGGTGTGTCGGGGGTAGCGATCAGCAGATAATCCGCGCGCGGCAAAACCTTGTCCAATTCGGCGGTGGTCACCACCTCGTCGCAGCCATCGACGGCCCGGCCCGAGCGATTGACACCAATGACATGCACGCCGAGGGCCTGCACCTTCTTGGCCCCGGCACCGCCCAGACTGCCCGTGCCCAACACCACCAGCGTCTTGCCTGCAATTGGCGAGGCATAGAGCGAATCATAGATCACCTTGCGCTGATTGGTGATGATCTTCGGCATATGCGAGTGCAGCATCAACACCGCCATCAGACCGAATTCCCCCGCCTTGGCGGCATGAATGCCCTTGCTGTTGGTCAGGGTCACCCCCTTGGGCAGCCAGTCAAGCGGCAACAGATGTTCCACGCCTGCGCCGATGCAATGGACCCAGCGCAGCTTGGGCGCAATCGCGCCCAAGCCTTTGGTCGGCAGGTTCCAGGTCAGCAGTACATCCGTATCGCCCATTGATGTCTCGAAATTGTCCGTGTCCCAGTCAATCCTGAAATCCATCTTGCCG
This sequence comes from Roseovarius tolerans, assembly GCF_900109855.1. GTDB lineage: Bacteria > Pseudomonadota > Alphaproteobacteria > Rhodobacterales > Rhodobacteraceae > Roseovarius > Roseovarius tolerans. The sequence continues at coordinate 34,193 of NZ_FOBO01000023.1, forward strand.
GCCAGATCCGGGAAGTCGGCGAGAGCGGAGTCGATCCTGTCCTGCGTGATGGTAAAGACGGCTTCGCCCTCGGGCGTGTTGGGGAAAGATCCCGCAGCCCAGCGATTGTTTTTGACATGTACTTTGACGGTCACTGTTGTCTCCCGATTTTCAGCCGTGTTCAGCCGAGTCCATTTTGCTCGATTTCCTTGAGACGCTGAATGATGCGCGCATCGCGATCAGCGTCGCACAAATGTTCGGCGTCGAATTCCATCTGCATGACCGTTTCGCCGATCTTCTCAAGATAGGCCGCGTCATTGTCGCCCTTGGGCGGCAGGGCCAGAATGGTGTCCTGCCCGTAGGTTCTGACCGAATGGCCATGATCGCGGTTGGGCTGCGGTGGCTCGGTGCCGCTTACCAGATCGCGGATCTGCTTGCGCACGCGTCGCCGATACAGCGATATGCCCCGGTCAGTCGGCATCAGGTTCTCGCCCTTGTGGGTCGAGATTGGTCCCATACCCTCCACCGCTTCGGAATCGGCTGGATAGCGCTTTCTGTCCTCCATGGGACGGTCCAGAATCTCGCCCTGCTCGATCTTTTCATGGCCCTCGCGGTTGTTGTATTCATGCGGATCCCAGCGATCGCCAAAGTTTGCCCAGGCAAAGACCATGGAATTCTCGTCATCCACCGGAACCACCCAGCGGGTAAAGCAGGAGCGCCCGAAATAGCGCTGCTCGGTGCCATCTGCGGCATAGGCAGCCCCGGCTTGTGTGAAGTTGGGCAGCACCAATTCGTTGACGCGCACCCATGCGTTATTCCCGATGCGACGTGTGGACGATCCCAGAAAATGGTTGTCGTTGCGCTCGTAGAATTTCAGCACGCCGTTGGCCAACATGCCCTCGGAAAACTGCGGATGGCTGTTCTGGCCGTGCAGGTAGGTTGTGTGGACCGGGTCAAGGATCGCGTCCAGCACCTGAATCCAGTTGCATTTGTAGGGCGCCTTGTAGGGGGCGCTGGTCATGCCGTCATGCTCGAACGCGTCATAGATCGGAAACTCGGGCTGCAACTCGGGTGGGCCCATATAGGCAAAGACCAGCCCGCGATATTCGATCACCGGATAGGCCCCCAAGCGGGTGCGTTCGCGCACCATATCGGCCGCCTTTGAATTCTCGGCGGGCGTTTCCAGAATCTCGCCGTCAGGCGCGAACAGCCAGCCATGATAGCAGCAGCGAATGCCGTTGGGCTCGCATTTGCCGAATTCCAGCGATGCGCGGCGATGCGGGCAGTATTTGTGCACCAGTCCGATCTTGCTGCCGTCGCCGTAACGGAACAGGACCAGTTCCTCGCCCAGAATCATCAGCGCCTCGGGCAATTCTCCCAGATCATCGGTCAGATAGACCGGATGCCAGAACCGGCGCATATATTCGCCGCCTGAGCTATTCGCGCCGATGCAGGCGATCTCAAGATCGGCCTCGGCCTTGGCGGATTGTTTGTACCCCCGGAATTCGCCGGCAAACGGCATTGGCTTTGTCTTTGGTCCGGCGGTTTCCATTTTGAGTGCTCCTGTTGGGGGACAGCCCTGTGGGCGTCGATACCCAAGTATCGAATGCTGAATTCGTATGTCAACGGATATTTTCGGCTGCTTTCGTAGCTTTGGGGCCTCTTGCTGCGATATCGTCACTTCTGGCAAGCTGTGGTCCAGATGCCTATTTCCCGAGCGCAGCACAGTTTACTTTTGAACGCAGTTGGGGGAAAAGCATACGCTTTAGCGGGTTCTTAACAGTATTGGTTGTCTTTAGGGCCCCGACATAGCATCAAGTGCTGCGTGTAATTGCCAAAGCCGGGGATCGTATGACTCCATCACCAGAGACAGGGAACTGATGAGCAGCAACAGCGTCACCGACGAGGTGGAAAAAACCGCGCGATTGGCCCATACAGAGCGCCTGACGATGCTGGGTGATGACCTGAACGGCAAGATCGTCGAGGCGCTGCGCCGTGACGGGCGGCGGCCCTATTCCGAGATTGGTCAGGCATTGGGCGTATCCGAGGGCACGATCCGAAACCGTGTGGGGGCCATGCGCGCCGCCGGGGTGCTACGCATAGTGGCCATCACCGATCCGGGTGCCGCTGAATACCGGACCGAGGCAATGCTGGGCATCAAGGCTTCGTCGGGATGCAGCCCCGAAACACTGGCCCACCGGCTGCGCCTGCTGGAAGAGGTTGTCTATATCGCCTGGGTCAGCGGGCGCTTTGACCTGCTGGTCGAAGTGGTGGCCGAAAACGATGTGACGTTCATGCAGTTACTGACAACTCATATTCATGGTCCGTCCGATATCGGCTCGGTCGAGATCATGACGGGGCTCAAGAACTTCAAAAACCAGTTTCTGCTCAAAAGCAACTGGAGCTGATCCTCCCAATCTTATGTCGGACGTGAATGCACCCCCGCTGATTCGGGGCGTTTGCAAGGTGATTTGACGTCTCAAGCCGGTGCCGGTTGCCTTTGGCCCGGCCTGATGGCGCCTGCGCGTATCGCAAGTGCGCAGTCAAAATATACGAATTACGTATTATTTATGAAAATAAATGTTGATTACACGATAATTGCGCTGTCTAATGTTCGAAATACATAGCAATCAGATTGCTTCTCCGGCTGATTTCGCAAAGGCGCAAGGACATGTTCGGTAAGGCTGCACATCATAACCGTCCACCGGATACCGGCGGCCCCGCATCGCCAGACCCGATAGAGGACCAGTTGAACCGCGATATCATCGCGTTTCTGGAAGAGGACGGGCGCACCTCATTTTCAGTGATAGCGCAGGCATTAAACGTATCGGAAGGAACAGTGCGCAACAGGGTCGCCCGGCTCAAGGCAAGCGGCGCGCTACGCATTGTGGCTGTCGTCGATCCGGCCGCGACCGAATACCACACCAGCGCAATGCTGAACCTTCGGATGGCACCGGGCTGTTCGCCGGCAAAGGTCGCAGAGCGGTTGGATCCGCATTCTTGCGTTGTCTACATCCTTTGGGTGGCCGGGCGCTGTGATCTGGTCGTCGAAGTCGTGGTCGAGGATCAGGCACAATTCCTGACCTTTCTCGAAACCCATATCCATCAGGCCGCCGATATCGCCCATGCCGAGGTGATGCCCGGGCTGAGGAATTTCAAAAACCAATTTCTGCTGAAACGCGGGCACCCCGAGACGTCGGAGCACCCCAGACAGGGCCGGACGCAGAATCTGCGCAATCCTGAATAACAACCATCCTTCTGAACGCCACAAACGGAGATTATCATATGGCCAAGGACACACCCAACGATTTCGACAAGAAGATTTATTACGAAACCTTCGATGAAGCGGTCGAGCGCAACCGCCCGCGGATCCCCGAGGTGCGTAAGATGCTGGAAGAGGCAGGCGTCAAATACGTGATGTCCAGCTGGATCGATCTGCATGGCATCCCCAAGACCAAGCCCGTGCCGATGAGCGATTTCGACGAGCTGTGCATGGGCAAGGGGCCGCAATTTGCCGTCCACTCGATCTCTTTCGTGCCCGAACTGTCGCCCGCCGACAGTGATCAGGTAATGGTTCCCGATCTGGACGCCGTCTATATCTGCCCTTGGGACACGTCGATGGCCGTCATCTTTGCCGATCTCTATTGGGAAAATGCGCCCTATAACGTCTGCTCACGTCAGGCCCTGAAACGCGCAATACACGAGGCACAGGCAGATGGCTATGTCGGCTATGCCGGGGTAGAGCCCGAATTCATCGTGATGAAATATGATGACGCCGGAAAGCCGGTAAAGGCTTTCGATGACGATCCGGCACATGGTCTGCGTCCGCGCCGCCAGGCCTTTGGCTATGACGTGGAATACACGGTTGATTCCATGCCCTTCCTGAAAGACCTGATCGACATTCTGGAAGGCATGGGCTGGAACCTGCACGATGTGGTGGCCGAAGGGGCCTATTCCCAGTTCGAGTTGGATTTCCATTACACCAACATGCTGGAAATGTCCGACCGGCTGGCCTTCTTGCGCATCGTGCTAAAGGAAGTGGCCAAGGAACACGGCATGTTCGTGACCTTCATGCCCAAGCCGACGGTTGGCGACTGGCGCTCAGGCGCGCATATCAACATGTCGCTTCAGCACAAAAGCCGCCCCGGTGAAAACGTGTTCAAGGATGACAGCGATACGGGCTGGAGCGATGAATCCCGCTGGGCCGTCGCAGGCCTGATGCAGCACGCCGAGGCCATCACTGCGATCACATGCCCGACCGTGAATTCCTATAACGGGCTGGTTCCGCGCGTTGGCGGCTTTGAAGGCGGCACCGTGACATGGGCCCCGACCAACATCACCTACGGGTTCAACAACCGCTCGGCGCAATTCAGACTACCGCAAAGCCGCTATTGCCTTGAGAACCGCGCCTGCGACATGACGATGAACGTCTATCTGGCCATGGCCTTCCATTTGACCGCAGCCCTTGAGGGCATCCGCAACAAGATGGACCCCGGCAAGCCAACGGATTTTGACCTCTATTCGATGAGTCCACAGCAGTTGAAAGATGCAGGTATCCGTCGGTTGCCCCGCACGCTCTTCAACGCGATCGAGGCGCTGCGCGAAGATGATCTGGCCAAGCATGTTCTGGGGCCGGTGATGCGCAATTCCTACATGGAATACAAATCCGACGAGTGGGAGCGCTACCATCAGGCCGTCACGGATTGGGAAGTGAAGGAGTATCTGCGGCTCTACTGACCCAAACCCCCATCAGCAGAAAGACCGTCCGAAATGAACGAAAACAGATCATATAGCACACCGCAGACGGGGGCCGCCGCGCGGCCCCGCAAGCGACTGTTCGAATTCAAGTCGGACATCAACCCGACCTTGGGTCTGGGTCTGGGTGTTCTGGTCTGGGTGTTGTTTTTCGGCCTGTGGGAATTTGCCGTCTGGTCACGATGGATGACCGAAATCCTGCTGCCAGGGCCGCGCACGGTGCTGGCAGCGCTTTATACATTATTTGCTGAAAACGGCTTTGTTGCCGATGTGCTGATCAGTGTTCAGCGGGTCTTGCTCAGCTTTGTCCTGGCCTGCGCTGTGGCGATCCCGCTGGGCATATTGATGGGCTCATTCCGCGCGGTCGAGGCTTTTTTCGACCCCTTTGTATCTGCCTGGCGCTATTTGCCGGCCCCGGCCTTTATCCCGCTGCTTCTGATGTGGTTCGGAACGGGTGATGCGCAAAAGCTGGCCCTTCTTTTTATTGGCGTGATCTGGTTTCTGATCACGCTGATTGCAGATCACACCAAGGCCGTTTCGCAGGATCTGATCCGCACCTCCGTCACACTGGGCGGGACGCGCAGACAGGTGTTGCGCACGGTGATCGTGCCCGCCGCCCTGCCCAATATCGTGGTGGCGATGCGCCAGATGTTGGCCGTCAGCTGGACCTATCTGGTGATCGCCGAAATCACCGCCGCGGATGCAGGCATCGGTGCCATGATGATGCGGGCCAAACGGTTTCTGCATGTCGATCAGATCATGGCGGGCATTCTGGTGATCGGCGTTCTGGGCCTGCTGTTTGATTACCTGCTCAAGCGGCTTCACCGGCACGCCTTTTCGTATCTTGACGAGTATCCCTGAAGGGGCAGCGGGCACTGACAGCCCGTCCAGTCACCATTCACAATCATGTCAAAGGAGAAGAAGATGACCCTTCTACATCAATTAAAAAAAGCGCTGACTCTGCCCGCAAGGCTGGCATTGACGACGACGACAGTTCTGGCCTGCACCGGCGCGGCCATGGCGGCGGAAGACGTGCGTATTGCGGGCTATACTTGGCCGGGATATGGGTTTTTCCATATTGCGATCGCCAAGGATCTCGCACCGGAACTCAACATTGACTACCAGACCATCGAAGACCCGTACGAGAGCTTCAATCTCGTGGCCGCCGATCAGATGGATGTCGTGGCAAGCACGGCCGAATTCACGCCTGTTGGCGTGGAGCGCGGCCTGCCGATCAAGCTAGTGGCTTTTGGTAACCTGTCCTACGGCACGGACAAGATCGTGGCAGGACCGGGCATCGCCAGCGCTGCCGATCTTGCAGGCAAGGAAGTTGCCGTTCTGGAGGGCGGTTTGTCACAGATCTTCATGGCCATGTGGCTGGAGCAGAACGGCGCAGACTTCGATTCGGTCGTCTATCGCAACATCATCGCCGATGATGCCCTTGCGGCGATGATCGGCGGCGGCGTGGCGGCCTCGCAATTCTGGGAACCTTACGGCAGCAATACCCTCAAGGCCCTCGAAGGATCGTCGGTATTGGCCCAATCGCGCGAACCCTACTGGCTGAAACAGGGGGTCGTTGCCGATGGGTATTATATGGGCGACAGGTTCATCAACGAGCGTCGGGATGTCGCGTTGCTGACGATGAAGGCGCTCTATGATTCGATCGAATGGTGGAGCCAGAACCCCGAGGAGGGCAATCAGATCATCGCCGATGGCATGCAGATGAGTGTTGCCGATGTTGAACTGGTTCTTGGTAAGGATGGCAGCCGAACAGATGGCGGTCTCTATGTCTACAATTTCATGGAGGCGGCACAATTCTGCGGCTCGGCCCCCGGCAATCCTCCGTTTGATCAAACCAATGGCCAGATCAACGATCACTGGGCCTTGGTCAGCGACTGGTGGGTTAAGTTCGATCTGATCGAAAAGGTCCAGCCGCCGGAAACAGGAATCGAATGCAGCCTGCATAAAGAGCTTTATGAGGCCGGGTATCGCGGATGAACGGACCATGAGGATGCCAACGTGAACACCAACACGATCCTGACCGTTGAAAATGTCAGCAAGACGTTTTCAGCCAAATCCGGCCCTGTAGAGGCGTTGCGCGATGTGTCTTTCGCGGTTGAGAAAAATGAACTGTGTGTCCTTCTGGGTCCGTCAGGATGCGGCAAGTCAACCTTGCTGAATATCGTGGCGGGCCTGGAATATCCCAGTGCAGGGCGCATGCTGCTGGACGGTGTCGAGGTGCACGGCCCCGGGCGCGAGCGCGGCATGGTGTTTCAGGGATATACCTCGTTTCCTTGGCTCACCGTGTTGCAGAATGTCGAATACGGCATGAAGCTGAACGGAGTGCCCAAGGCCGAGCGGCGCGAGCGGGCATCGCATTATGTCGATCTGGTGCATCTTGGGAAATTCAGGAACGCCTATCCGAAAACACTGTCCGGCGGCATGAAACAGCGGGTCGCGATTGCCCGCACTTTGGCCAATGCGCCCGAAATCCTATTGATGGATGAACCCTTTGGGGCGTTGGATGCCGAAACCCGCTGGCATATGCAGGAAATGCTGCTGGAAATACTGGACACCACCCATACCACCATCCTGCTGGTCACACATGACATTCAGGAAGCGATCTTTCTGGCGGATCGGATTGTGTTTCTATCTTCGCATCCCGGACGGTTGAAGACCATTCTCGACCTGAAATTCAAGCAGGGCAAACGGCCAAACAGCAAGGAAGAGCTGATCCAGATGGAGGGATATCTGGACTGCGAACAGCAAATCGTCGCCCTGATGCGCAGCGAGGCCGGTATCAATGATTAAGGCATTTCGCGAAAAATCTGCGTCACTTTTTTCGCGAAACGCGCATACCCCATGAGCGCTGCGCACACATCGCCCAAAATTTAAACCGAAACGCTTTCGTCACACAAATCCAACAGAAAGTCGCCGATGAGCAAACCTTACAACACCTTTGAGCTTGGCAACCTAGATCTTCTTTCCGGGGATGTTCTGCATGACGCATGGATCGCCTACAAGACGCATGGTCGCTTGTCAGCACGGGGCGACAATGTTGTTGTCCTGCCGACGTTTTACACCGGCACGCATGCACGCAATGAAGGCTTCTTTGGCCCCGGTCGCGCGATCGACCCCGAGCGGCATTTCGTGATCTGCGTGGACCTGCTGGGCAATGGTATTTCCAGTTCTCCCAGCAACAGTGCGCGCGCCTATGGGGCGAAATATCCGCTGGTGCAAATGTGGGACAACATCGCCTGCCAGCATCGCCTTCTGACCGAGGCGCTAGGCGTTGACAGGATCGCGCTGGTGGCGGGCTGGTCCATGGCGGGAAGTCAGGCCTATCAATGGGCGGCGCAATATCCCGATATGGTTGATGCTATCCTGCCATTTTGTGCCTCGGCCCGCACATCTCCACATAACTCCGTGTTTCTCGAAGGGGTCAAGGCAGCACTTTGTGCCGACCAAACCTGGGATAACGGTAACTACAAATCGCCCCCGGTGGCCGGGCTCAAGGCGTTTGGTCGTGTCTATGCAGGCTGGGCCTTTTCGCAAAGCTTCTATCGTGAAGGGCTTTATCGGCAACTTGGATTCGAAACCCCCGAGGACCTTTTAAAAGACTGGGAGGAGGATCATGCGACCGGATGGGACGCCAACAACCTGTTGGCAAAGCTGGCAACTTGGAAGGCCGGGGACATCTCGGCGGGGCCGCTTTATGAGGGGAATTTTACGGCAGCGCTCGGGGCCATAAAGGCCAAGGCCATCCTGATGCCCTGCACTCAGGATCTTTACTTCCCGCCCCAAGACAACGCTATCGAAGCGCGTCACATGCCAAACGCCGCGTTTCGTCCCTATGATTCACCTTGGGGTCATTGCGCAGCAAATCCGGGCAACGATCCAGGCTTCACTAAGCAGCTTGAGGCAAATATCCGTGAGTTGCTGCCCTGACCGCATTCTGTGGGAAACCACGAGCTATGAGCCGGCAGGGCATGTTTACATACCCGAGAGGCCTCCATTTCCACCACCTCCTGAAGCGGCACGGGCTGACCGAGGTGATCTTTGCGGATGTGTACGCGCTCTTGGCCGACTGTCGCGTTGACTTTAACAGGGCCACGCTTACGCCAAGTCCGCGCTGGATCTCGCGCTTTGGGACATCACCGGTCAGGCGGCAAACCTGCCCCTTTACGCACTTCTGGGCGGGCGGCAGGCGGCGGACATGCCGCTTTATCATTCGATCACCTGTGTCGCGCCCGAGGAAATGGCCCGCATCGCGCGTGAGGTGCAGGCCCAAGGCATCGCCCAGTTTCAGGTCAAGCTGGGCGCCGACGATGACTGGCAGGCCGATGTCGCACGTCTGCGGCTGGTGCGCGAGGCGGTGGGCGACGGGCCGCTGGTTTACGGTGACTGGAACTGCGGCGCGACCCGGCTGGAGGCAACCCGCGTGGGCCGCGCGGTGGCGCATCTGGACATGTCGCGTAGCTCTTAAATGCGGTATACGAAATTCAACAAAATCAATGGCGCGGCTTTGCCGTTAAATGTGATATCTTTCCTTTAAATCCGACAGAGACCGTTCAATTGTCTGGGGTCATGCTGCTTGAAGGAGCGGAGGTGTTGGCTCTAACAGGGTCTTGTCAGACGAACTTGGCTTGAGCCCTTGCAAGCTGCCCCCTACTCTCCCCGGATGACAAAACGCGACCCGTTCAAGTACTTCAAAACCA
>NZ_FOBO01000040.1 GCF_900109855.1 Roseovarius tolerans
CGCTGCAAACGGATCTAATCCGTGCCTCAATCCACAATCAAGAACTCTGTCGCCTCAACATGTAGTCCCGCCGGAACAAAAGGGATAAGCCTTCAATGGAGATGCAGACGATGGCTACATTAAACAAGAGACCGAGCGGCAAGTGGCAGGCCACTGTGCGCAGAGATGGCCGGTCGCAATCTAAGACATTCAGCAAGCGTGCTGACGCCATGAAATGGGCGCGTGAGACCGAGTTGCAGGCAGAGCAAGGCAGTCTACAGCACGCTGGTTGCGATGAAGTTACCAATATGTCCTTTGGGCAAGTGCTTGAACGGTATCGCGATGAGGTGACCAGCACCAAGCGGTGTGCTGACAATGAAACATATGCAATCAACGGTTTCTTACGGTCCTGTCCAAGGCTGGCGGGGATGCAGCTTTTCAAGCTGAGAACCTCCGACTTCATTGCCCACAGAGACCAACGTTCCAAAAAAATGAAACCTGCAACGGTAGTGCGTGAATTGGGTTGGATGCAGCACGCTATCGACATTGCATGCACCGACTGGGGCCAGCGTGTTCATGCAAGCAACCCAGTGAAACAAGTGCGGAGGCCGCGTATCAACAACAGGCGGGAACGTCGGTTGCAGGCGGGTGAATGGCAGGCACTTTTGGAGGCAGTGAACGAAGCCCGACTGCCCCTCATGAAACCGTTGCTCGCGCTGGCGCTGGCGACAGGTATGCGACGTGGTGAGTTGCTCTCGATGGAGTGGAAACATGTGGACTTGGAACGCTGCACAGTCTTTCTGCCTCAGACCAAGAATGGACGTGCCCGCACAGTGCCCCTGAGCCCGACTGCGGTACATGTGCTGGCAAGGTTGCCCCGAAGTGCTGCGCGGTGTGTCCCGCTATCTGGCAACTCTGTACGCTTGGCTTTCGACCGTTTGCGGACGCGCGCAGGGGTCGTCGATCTGACCCTCCATGACATACGGCACGAAGCTGTGTCCCGCTTTGTGGAAAGCGGTCTGTCGTTGGCACAGGTCCAGATGATTAGCGGTCACCGCGATCTGCGTATGTTGATGCGGTACACCCACCTACAAACAGATGATATTGTTGCTAAGTTGCATGCCGTTGATAGTGAGGCGGCGGCATGACTTCTTATAGAAGAAGGACGGCTGTCGCAGCGCTGTTCCTGTATGCGGGCGGTAGTTCGACGGGCGGGTCCGCACCTGCTAGTGGCTAAGCGTTGGATTCAGACGAATAGTCTGGTGATAACTCAGTTCTTCTCAACAGTCGCCGTAAAAAGTAGCTGTGTTGGGGCTGTTTCTTGATAACTGGGTGCAGCTATAGCCATATGCTTTTATGATCTTTATCAGCGTGTTTCTTGAACACTTGCAAACTGCTCCATGGGAATAACAGGCTCTGCCATACCACCCTGTGTTATGTTGTGACCGGAGAACCTTAGGCGCAGCAATGTTAGCATGCTCTCGGATACCGGCCCTCCGATAAGAAACAAGCCGAAGCGTCGCCTGAATTCTTCCCATTGCCGGGAGACAAAGCCATTGCGTCTGGCCTTCGGGGATAGCCATATCCAGTCGAGAATAAATCGGGCACTACTGTTTTTCAGCGGTCGAAAACAAGCTGCACCGATAATTCGAAAGTCGTCGTCGTGAAAAACATATCCCAATGCTTCAGGGTCATACCTGCCCTGAATTTCCCACTGTGGGACGTCATATCCGAACTCGCGCTGGAATACCTTAGCTCGCCAATAGATGGATGTTCTAATCCACTCCGGGGACGTTTTGTCCACCCAAACTATTTCCGGATCGGCACTATATGCTGCTTCAAGTTCCGCTGAAGGCTCGGGGTCCACAGCGTCCATGAAACCGGTGTGTCGATCTTGAAGGTGCCTTTGTTCCTCATTCGGGTTTCCTTCTACAAGAAACCTACCAAGAGACTTGGTCCACTAACGGAGTAAGGTTCGTTCCAAATACGACACGCGGTACAAACGCCTATAGAGATTGCCACACTGCCGTGTATCTATACGACCAGTACCCCAACCCACAGTTGCTTACGTTCTTGGGCTTGGCACGTAATTCCCCCGAGGCGCATCAGTTCTGCAACGCGTATGCATTGACTGAACTCGTGCAGTGGCTGTTCCGTTCTGCTATTAGAGTTGGCGGCCTGAATATGACCAAGCACTCGTATAGGCCAAGGCGCAAGGTGACGCTGTATATGCCCTCCGAGCGCATGCGGAACCTATTGCTGAACTGGCTACTCTATGGGCGAGTGTTCAGCGGGTCAGTCAAGCCCAAGGGGCAAGCGGAGATCGAACGCTTAGCTCGATTGGAGGGTCGGCAAGAGGCGACTGCCGCCTAATGCCGTTGGACATATTCGAGGGGCAAATGCTCCTCACCCGAGAAAAGGCCGCTGCGTGCGGTCTTTCTCGTTTCTGGACTGGACGGATGTGTAAATTCGGACATCTTGCAGAGCGGTACGTGAGCAACCGCCAGTGCGTTCAATGTAATGCTGATAAAACGACTGCCAGAGAGCGTCAGAGGCGGGCCTCAGACCCATCCTACCGGATGTTCAGATCAGTCCAGCTCAGATCGGGACAGGTCCTCAGAGGGCGCGTCAGCCCCTCTCAGGCGGTCGGGTGTTCACATGAAAAGTTGCGGGAACACATGACGGCTCGGTTCACGGAAGGAATGGGCTGGGAACGGTATGGTCAGTGGGAAGTTGATCACATCGTGCCTCTATCGGCAGCCGAGTCATTGGAGAAACTCGTCGAGCTTTGCCATTTCAGCAACCTACAGCCGTTGTGGAAGCGGGACAATCTAATGAAGGGCGGGGCGTAAGCCTCGCCCACCTTTGCCACACCGCATCTGTTTTCTTTGTCTAGATGCACCCACTGGTCCTGCTGAGTGATCGGCCTTGTCCTTGAAACACAATCGGGCGCGGCGGGATTGGCGGGCTATGCTCTTGGCTTGCCGCGTAATTGTCATCGAGATCTTAACTAGTGTTGCTACCAATCAAAAACGACTTCTAGCTCTCTGGCATTAACGCGATGCAGATCTCTTGAGCCGCCTTTGGACGTCAACCAGGCTGGATTCCAGATCAACCGGACAGGCTATCCCTTCTATCAATCAATGGGTGAGCCAAGCCTGCTTCAAAATTTCCAAAATTCCACCTTATTTTGGATTTAAGCCCTTGATCAACGAATGACGATTTGACTGGCGC
>NZ_FOBO01000010.1 GCF_900109855.1 Roseovarius tolerans
CGCGGTGGGCGCCAAGACGGCCTTTATTGCGCCAGGATCTCCGTGGGAGAACGGCTACTGCGAAAGCTTCAATGCCAGGTTCCGGGATGAGCTTCTGAACGGTGAGGTCTTCTACTCGCTACGCGAGGCCCAGATTCTGACCGAGAAGTGGCGCCGCCACTACAACACAGTCAGACCGCACAGCGCTCTGGGATACCGCCCACCAGCGCCCGAAAGCATCGTTCCCATAGACCAAAGGCCGACCATGCACTAACATTTAAACTGGACCACTCAGTGGGGGCAGACCACAAGCCCGTGTGAAGACTTGCAGAAATTGACCTGAAAGACGCGCCAAAGGCGCGCAACCTACTGCGGCGTTTCGCCGAATTGATGGGCAGCCACACGATTTTGATGTCGAAACACCGCTGATTACGCTTTATGAGCGCTATGTGCGGCCTGGCTAGGACCCGAAATCCAGACCTAGCGAGTATTGAAATGATCCACGGGATCATGCGCCACCTACGGGCCTGCACCCTACGACCCGACCTGATGAGGACATGCGGGGACAAAACGAATGAAGCTGTGGTAGCCGATGATGATTAAATAGATGCAAACGAAACCATCAATACGATTTGTGTACAGGTCAGGAAAAGAGTCGCAGGGCTCGACTTTCATGCGCTGCTTCCAACTTAGCGCGATGATCCGGCCCTATCTCGAGGATCGCTTCGACATAGACGTGCTTGAGATGCCGGATGGCAATTCACCGTTCAAACAGTTGCTCTGGGCCAAACGCCAGGCCCGGCATACGATTTTTGTGTTCTCCAAGGCCGCCATCAACAAGTTGTTCGCCAGCACGGTCTGGTGGTTACGCCAGCGCGGCAGCCTGATCTGCTTTGACCAGGTCGATAACGATCATGGCGTGACCTCCCGGCTCTATGCCGACATCCAGTTCTGCAGCTCATATGCCCAGCTGGAAAAGCTACGACGCCACAAAAAGGAAAATCCTCGATTCAAAGGTGAGCCGATGCTGCTCTTGCACAGCTATGATCTGCGGCTCGAAAACTTCACGCCGCGCGAATTGGATCATGCGCGAATGGTCTATTTTGGCGACCCGCGAAACGCGAACCTCAAGGCAGGGATCGAGAAAACCATGGATGTGATCGAGATATCCGAATCCGACGAGATGCAGGCGGTGCTGCCACGCCTCGCGGGTTACAACCTGCACTATTGCATCAGAAACCAGGACATCGCCGCCCCGCTTTCATCGAAACCCTTCACCAAGGGCTTTACGGCGGCGGCCTGCGGGGCCAATGTCATCGCGCACCGGCGCACCGAGGATGTTGAGGAATTCCTCGGGTCCGACTATCCGTTTCTGGTTGACGGCGACAGACCGGACGAAGTCCTGTCAATGATCGAGCGGGCAAAACACAGCTATGGCGATGCGGATTGGCTCAGGGCGCAATCGATCATGCAGACGGTAAAGACGCGGGTATCACCCAAGGCGCTCGCGCAACAGCTGAGCACAGCACTCAAGGAATTCGGGATAGGGTAAATGGCACTTTTCAAGAAAAAGAAACCGGGGCGTCACAAGGAAGCCGGGTTCGGCGAGAACACCGGCACGCATTATCGCAAGGTGCTGGAGAACCTGTTCAAGCTCCGCGCGCCCGAGTGGTATCTCGAAATTGGCTCGCGCGACGGACGCTCCCTGTCCTTGTGTCCGTGCAATTACATCGCGATCGATATCGAGTTCAAGGTCGAGCACGACACGTTCAACACCGCGCAGCAGATGATGTTCTTTCAGCAAAGCAGCGATGATTTCTTCGGGGGGGAGTTCCTGTCCCGCAACGCCATCACCCCGGATCTCGCATTCGTCGACGGCTTGCACCATTTCGAATTCGCCCTGCGGGATTTCATGAATTGCGAACGGAACATGAAACCGGGTGGCCTCGTCTGCCTGCATGACGTCAGCCCCTACAACGCCGCCATGACAACGCGCGACACAGATTACACCAACGTGCTCAAACGTCCCTGGACGGGCGATGTCTGGAAGGTGATCGCAGCCCTGCTGGACTACCGACCCGACCTCGAGATCAACGTTCTCAACGCCGAGGCGACCGGCCTCGGCTGCATCGAGAACCTCGACCCGACGAACAACACCCTGTTCGAGCACTACGACGAGATCTTGAAAAAATACATGGATGTCGATCTCGTGGAGATCGGGCCAGAGGCTTATTTCGGGCGGTTCTCGCTGACCGATGCAGAGGCGTATGTGGCGCATCAGGGACGCTAGCGCCCGCCACGTCCGCGACCCATGCCCCTCGCCCCGGCGCACTCTGGCGTTGGGAGGGGGCATTACGACGTTCACGATGCATGTCAGGATGAAACCGTTATTCTTTTGCGGTGGCAAATCCGTGGTGAAATGAGTAATCCCCACTCCAAGACAATGCCCGGCCGGATGGACGCGGTGAAACCGAACAGGCCAGTGGCCCTACGTGACATGCCCGACCCGGACGGCCAAGGGATTGTCGCGACACGAGTTGGATGGCACGCAAAAGGCAAGATCGCGGACCGGACCCCGAACCCAGTCCGCCTCTTGATCAGCAAATGAACGACACGATACGAATTCTTCGCGCCAGCTTTCCAGAGGCCAGCAAGGTTGTCTGGCGCAAGGCGACCCGCCGCCTACTCAAGCTCAGGCTCGACCTCACCGGAGCGGATCAGGCCGAGCGCATCCGCGCCGAGCGTTATCAGCGCGGTCGCGAGCAGTACCGCAGTCTTCAAAAAGCCGACGCCGTGGTGGTGTCTTTCGGCAAAAGCGGTCGAACCTGGCTGCGCGTGATGGTCTCGCGCCTCTATCAGCAGGTCTATGATCTGCCTGAGGACACGCTAATCGGGTTTGACAATTTTCATAACATGGATCGCCGTGTGCCTCGGCTGTTCTTCACCCATGACAACTATATCGGCGACTATACCGGCCATACCGACAGCAAGGTCGATTTCTACGACAAGAAGGTGCTCTTGATGGTGCGCGACCCGCGTGATGTCGCGGTATCTCAGTTCTTTCAATGGCGTTTTCGCCAGCGGCCCGAAAAGAAGCTTTTGAATGAATATCCACCGGACGGGGATGACAGATCCGTTTATGATTTTGTCATGCACGAAGGTGGCGGCTTGCCCAAGGTCATCGACTTCATGAACATCTGGGCCCGCGAGCGTGACAATCTGCGCGCACTTTCGGTGATCCGCTACGAGGACATGCGCGCCAACCCGCACGAGACCCTGACGCAGGTGGCCGAATTCCTCGACATCCCCGCCGATGCCGCGCGTATACAAGAGGCGGTGGATTACGCCTCGTTCGAGAACATGAAGAAAAAAGAGGCCGAGAGCAGCTTCCGCATGAGCGGCACGCGCTTGGCCCCCGGCGACAAGAGCAATCCCGACAGCTACAAGACCCGTCGCGCCAAGGTCGGCGGCTTTCGCGATTATTTCGAGGACGACCAGATCGAGGCGATCAACGGGCTTACGGCCAAGACCCTCGACCCCGTCTATCGCTACGACGCGGACGCCACAGCCGACAGCAAGGCAAAATGACGCCTTCCGAAGCATCCCCTCGCATCTGGCGGGTTCTGGGCGACAAGAAGGGCGATAACAGTCAGGTTGACGTGATCGCAGAGGCGCTGGAACAGACACGCGGCTGGACGTCAGAGCTGCGCCATTTGGAAATGCTGCCGGAATACGTCAAGGGTAAGCCGCGCGTCGCGCCCACCCTGCACCATATCGACCGCGCGCGCAGCGACCCGCTGGAACCGCCCTGGCCCGACCTGATCCTTACGCGCGGGCGCCGCCCGTCCAATGTCGCGCTCTGGATCAAACGGCAATCCGGCGGGCGCACGCGCATCGTGCTTCTGGGCAAGCCCGCGGGCTGGCTGTCGCATTACATGTCTCAGTTCGACCTCGTCATCACCAGTTCCGAAACCCTGCCGCCGCCCTTTGACAACGTCATGCAGATCGACCTGCCGCTGATGCAGATCGGGGCCGACCGGCTCGAAGCGGGGCGTGTCGAATGGCAGGATACGCTTGCCCCCCTGCCCCGGCCTTTGGTTGCATTCCTGATCGGCGGGCCGACCAGCCCCTATGTCTACAACTCCGAGGCCGAGACCCGCCTGCGCAAACGCATCGCGCAGGTTCTGGCGCGAGGCGGCACACCCTATCTCGTCGGCTCGCGGCGCACGCCGTCAGGGTTTCTGGATCGTCTGCAAGACGGATTTCCCGACACCCTTCGCGTGTTCGACTGGGCCCGCCCCGAGGGCGAGAACCCCTATACCGGCCTTCTGGCCCTCGGCGACCGGTTCGTCGTGACCGGCGACAGCATCTCCATGCAGGTCGAAGTGGCCCGGCTTGGCAAGCCGCTCGAAATCCTGCCGCTGCCCTTCGGCTGGCTGGGGCGGCTCGACGATGCGCGGCGGCGGCTCGCGGCGTGGATGTTCCAACCGGCACGCGCCGGTCACCCCGCCGAGGCGGCTCGCCTTGCCATGGCGCGCGGGCTCTATCATCTGAGGTTGATGCAACAGACGCGGCATTTCCCACGGTTTCACCAGATCCTCATTGATCGCGGTCTGGCCAGTTGGGCCGGTGACGCCGAGGCGGACACCCCGACCGATCAGCCGATCCCGACGGCCAGCGCGGATGACGTGACCCGCATCCTCGCCCGGATCGACCCGCTCTTGCGCGGGGTGTGACATGACCCATCCCAACATCTGCGTCATCAGCAACCCGACCAGCGGCAACAACCGCAAATGGCAGACCCGAATCGAGGAGCGCCTCGCCCGCTACGACCATGTCCGCCACCATGTCACCCGCTCCCCGCAAGAGGCCGAGGCGCTGGTGCCGGACCTTGCGGCAATGCAACCCGACGTGGTGGTCATCAATGGCGGCGACGGCACCATCGCGGCGGCGCTTGGCATGATCCTCGATCACTGGGTCCCCGATCGCCTGCCCCTGATCATCGTGCTGCCCGGCGGCACCGCCAACATGACGGCGGGCGATATCGGCACCGCGTCCTCGCATCGCCGTGCGCTCAAGCGGTTCTTTGCCTGGCTTGACCGGGGCGCGCCGCTCGACGGCGATATCCGCGAGCGTCACATCATGCGCGTCGACGGGGCCGCCGACGGGCAGGTGCGCTACGGCATGTTCATGGGAACCGGGGCGATCATGCAGGCCACGAAATTCGCCCATAGCGAGGTGCATTCGCGCGGCCTAGGCGGCGAGATCAGTCTCGGGATGATCCTTATCCGCTCGGTCTGGGGGCTGATCCGTCAGGACCCGAAGTTCTACCAGCCGACCCATGTGCGCATGCGGATGACCGGCGCGGGCGGCGCGCAGGTCAGCCGCGACGAAGCCCCGATGCTGATCCTCGTGGCCAGCACGCTCGAACGGCTGTTTCTTGGCATCCGACCCTTCTGGTCCAGCGAAAAGGCCCCCATCGGCCTCACCACGATCCGTGGCGGCGCCGCGCGCTTTGCCCGCGCCTTCCCGTCGGTGCTGCGCGGGCATCCGAACCGCCATGTGACGGCGGAAAACGGCTATGAGAGCTTTCGCGCCGGGCAGATTGCGCTCCGCTTCGAGGGGGAACTCAATCTCGACGGAGAGCTGTTCGCCAGCTCCGGCCCCGATGTCCCGCTCGTGATCACCGCCGAGGGACCATTGCGCTTTCTGCGTCCACGCTAGGGCGCGGCGCTTGTTTGCCAGCCCGCCCCGGGCCTATAGAGGGCAGGTGATTTTCCATGCAAGGCACGCGCATCCCATGACTGGCCAGCAGACACCGGCAGAGTATCCCACCCCGGACGGCCCCGATCTTGAGACCTCCGCCGCCCTGCGCGTGCTGGTGACGGCGCTGCAAGAGCGCTTCGGCGACGGGCTTCAGGCGGTCATCCTCTACGGCTCCTGCCTGCGCAGCACCGACCTTCTGGATGGGCTCGTCGATTTCTATGTGCTGGTCGAGAACACGCCGCGCGCCGAACCCCGGCTCTGGCTGCGGCTTGGCGGGCGTATCCTGCCGCCCAATGTCTATTACCTCGAAACCCCTCTGGGGGATCAGACCGTGCGTTGCAAATACGCCGTGCTCAGCCTCGCGCAATTCGAACGCGGCACCGGTCCGGGCTGGTTTCATTCCTATCTCTGGGGACGCTTTGCGCAGCCCGTGAAACCGGTCTGGTGCGACAGCCCCGCCACCCGCGCCCGGCTGCACGCGGCCTTCCTGCGTGCGGGCGAAACCCTGCTGCGCCGCGCCATCCCGGCGCTGCCACCCGAGGGACGACTGTCGGACCTGTGGCGAGGGGCGCTGGCACTCAGCTATGGCACAGAACTGCGCGCCGAACGTCAGGGCCGCGCCGCCGAACTCGCCGGGCATGGGCAGGCCTTCTTTGAGGCGCTGACCCAGTGCCTCGAGCCGCGTCTCGGTGGGCTCTTGCAGATTGGGAACGACGACGGCACCCTGCACTATCGCAGCTACGCAAGCCGCCGCGCCCGCCGCCTTGCCCCGATGCTCTGGGCACTGCGGCGGGTGCAGGGCAAGGCGCTCTCGGTGGCGAGGCTGATCAAGGGGCTGTTCACCTTCGAAGGCGGGCTCGATTACCTCGCCTGGAAACTGTCGCGCCATTCCGGGCAAGAGGTGGTGATACCCGACAAGGTCCGCCGCCGCCCGCTGATCCATATCTGGGGCTTCATGCGCCAGCTTTATGCCCGGGGTGTTTTTCGCTGACCCCGCGTTTGCCGCAAGGCCCACGCAAGAATCCGCGCACAAACTGAAACACAATGACAGTTTCACGACGTTTTTCGGCTTTTACGTGATCCAGATCAAAACAGTAAGGTGTTCAATTGTGTTCCTGAGACATGGCGTCTGCCGGAATTCTCCTGTATAGAGCGCCGCAGAAAAAACAAAATCGAGGTTGCGGATACACATCATGAAACACGCCGTATTCATCCAGTCAAACCACAAGCAGATCGTCGGCGCGATTGCCGCCGAGCACGCGCTGCGCCGCTATTCCACCAACAACGACAAGTTCGAGGTGCATATCGTCAACAGCCGGGATTACCCGTTCTTCCTGGCCCGCGAAGGCCAAGAATACATGCGCGACGGGGTCAAGCGGGTTTGGCTGAACGAAGACCTGCAATCTTTTACCCCCACCCGCTTCATGCCGCCCGAACTGATGGGCTACGAAGGCCGCGCCGTGGTCATCGATCCCGACGTGTTCGCCTGTGCCGATATCTGGGAACTGCTGAACCGTGACATGAAGGGCAATGCGATCATGGCGCGCATGCGCTCGGGCACCAAGGGCCTGATCGACAAGGCCTACGCCAGCTCGGTGATGCTGCTCGACTGCGCCCAGCTGACCCACTGGAAGGTCGAAGAACAGTTCAACGCGATGTTCGACGGTGATCATGACTATTCGCGCTGGATCGGTCTGCGTAACGAAGACCCCAGCAAGATCGAATTCATCGAGAACGAGTGGAACGATTTCGACAAGTTCAACACCGACACCAAGATGCTACACACCACCCGCCGCAAGACCCAGCCGTGGAAGACCGGCCTGCCGGTCGATTGGCGCCCCGCAGAGAAATTCCGCCTATTCCCGCCAGCGGCGTGGGTGCTTCGTATGCGTCGCAAGATCTTTGGCGAATACGGCCTGATGGGCAATTACAAGGAGCATCCCGACAAGAACCAGGAGAACTTCTTCTGGGGCTTGGTCAAGGAATGCGTCGAAGAGGGCAAGCTCACCGAAGAGTTCCTGCGCAAGGAAATGGAAGAAAACCACGTCCGCCACGATGCGCTTGAGATTCTCAAGAATGTGCCAGACCTGCCCGCAGGCACCGCGCATCCGCTGAGCACCGGTAATCTTGCCAAGGCGGCCTGATCAAGACATGGGTGCGGGCCCAGGCCCGCGCCGATCAAAACAGCGCGCGAATTCTCTCGCTCGCGTCTTGCGCTCCGCCCGATGGGTCGGGGCGCATTTCTTTTGTCCATCCCTCGCCCTGCGCCACCAGTTTTGGCGCCTCATCCAGCCAGCGCGCCCGCCCGTCGCGCACCAATGCATCCTGAATGCGCGAAATATCCCGCCGCATCCGCACCGGCGCAAGGCCCATCGCCAGCGCATGGCTCAGCGGCTTGTGCCGGAAATTATGGGGATGGCTCCACCAACTGCCCGGCGAATCACCGGGATCGAAGATATAAAGCGGCCGCCCAAGGCTTGCCGCCTCGGCCAGCATCGACATGCTTTCGCCGGTGACGACAAACCGATCCGCAAGACCCAGAAAGGCGGAATAGGGGTTCTCCTCTGAGCCCACGCGTTCATGCCACCAATAGGTTTGCGCAGGCACGTGGAGCGCGTCGCAAAACGCCTGCGCCACGGCAGGTGGCGTGCGCGGGCTGCCGGTGACAAGGGCCGCCCCCCCGCTTGCGCCGACCAGCCGGTTAACCCCCTCCGCCAGGCGGCGCACCTTGGCAGGGGTGAAAACGAACGGCCCGCTATCGCCCCCGATCAGCACCGTGGTGAAGGGACGCGGCAGTTGCGCGAGCATCGGCCTTGCCAGTTGTGCGGCGTCATCGACGCGCGCACGGGTAAACCGGTGCATCGGCAGCGGATTGACCAGGATGTTGGGCGCAGGCTCAAGGAAATACTGCGGCGTGCCGACAATCAGATCGTAGCAGTCAGGCGGAGCCCAGGGACGCCCAACATGCACCAGCCGCACGCCGCCGCCTGCTTGTCGCCTGATCCAGCGCGCGACCGGCTCGTTGCGACGCCCGGCGCTGATCACCAGATCCGGCCAAGGGGCGCTAAGGGGGCTCGACGCCTGCCGGTCGATCCCCATCAGCGTCGGCCCCAACAGCAGGTGTGGCAGCAATTCCCAACTGCGCGCGAAAATACGTTTCTCCTCGAACGGCCATTCCAATGCCTCGGCCAGCGCCAACACCTGCGTGTTGTCGCCCGCCTTGCGCCCCAGCAGGCACCAGACCTTTGCCGGTTTCACCGTCCCGTCCTTGTCCAAAATCTCTCTCGTTTTCGCTCTATGCGGATCATGCCCGCCATCCTGCCCTGTTGCGCGGTCAATGCCACAAATTTCAGCCTGAAACAGCCACGCGCAAAATTACCCATACAAACCCGGAGCGATACCCTCTAAGAGCAGGGTACGAAACCCTGACCCAAGACCAGATTGCCCGCCCATGTTCAACGTCTCCTATCGCGAGGCATCGGCCGTTGCCACGCGCCACCTGATCCTCACCGCCTTGTTCTTTCTGCCCAAGGCCAAAAAGATCGCGTTGGAACGCCGCCTGCGCGGCAAACAGGAATATGCCTACCTGCAAGAGGCCGACTGGGCGCTCGTGTCATGGGGCAAGAGCGGGCGCACGTGGTTCCGGGTGATGCTGTCACGGTTCTACCAACTGCATTTCGGGCTCGACACCGATTACATGCTGGAGTTCGACAATTTCCATCAGCTGAATCCGAAGGCCCCCAAGGTCCTGTTCAGCCATAACAACTACATCCGCGACTATCTCGGCGCATGGAACAATCTGGATTATTACAAGGGGCGCAAACTGGTCCTGCTGGTGCGTGATCCGCGCGACGTGGCGGTGTCGCAGTATTTCCAGTGGCGCTACCGCATGCGCCCGCGCAAGAAGGCCCTGAACGCCTATCCGGCCCATGGAACGGATGTCGATATTTTCGATTTCGTCTGCAATCGCGATTGCGGTATTCCCCGCATCGTCGAGGCGTTCAACACCTGGGCCCGCTCGATGCCGGCATTGGGTGATGACGTGTTGCTTGTCCGCTACGAGGATCTGCGTCGCGACCCTGCGGAAGTTTTGCGACAGGTCGTGGCCTTTACCGGGACCGAGGGCAGCCCCGAGCATATCGAGGCCGCACGCGAGTATGCCGATTACGAGAACATGAAAAAGCGCGAGGCCAAGAAGGACGGCATGCGCGGCAGCGGTCAGCGGGTCAAACCCGGCGACACGGCGAACCCCGATTCCTTCAAGGTCCGGCGCGGCAAGGTCGGCGGCTATCGCGACTATTTCACGCCTGAGCAAGTGAAGATTGTCGATGCGATGGTCGATGACGCGCTGGACCCGTCCTTTGGCTACAACGCCTCCTGACTCGAGCGGTCAGGGGCAGGCGGAGGCGCATTTGTTTGCGATGTTGATCTGGAACTGCCGTTGGCGGTTTCAAAGACAAGCCGTGCCGTGCCCGACCGCCGGGTGGGCGCAGCAACCTATGTGGATCGCACTTTATGCCAGCCAACACTCCCGCGTTTTCAATGGCTTGAAACGTTGCAAAAGCGCCCGCCCGAGGGGGCGGTCGGGCGCTGCGCGGCGGTGCCTGCGGCACCTTGATTCCGCGCATTGGGGCTGAACTCTAACGTCTGCTCCAGGCCAATATTCCCACCGGCACGCACCACGAACCGATCAACCCGCGCCCGTTTCCGGCTCTGCTCCACGCGCCGACGCTTCCTTGCTGTAGCGCTGCACCAGCAGGTAATCCGACACCGAATCCACATCCACCGAGGCATGCGCATAGGGCAGGATCACCACGCCGATGCGCAGCCCGACCCGGCGCGACAGACCGGCGAGCGCCGCATCGAGGCTCAGCCACCCCATCTTGTAGCGCAACAGCGCCCAAAGCCCCAACAGGCGAATGACCACCAACGGCTTCTTGCGGTCCTTTTCGACCTGCCGCCAGAAATCTGCCACACGCCGTCCGTCTTCAGTCAGAAAGGCAAAGAGATTGCAGCCACAATACCCACCATCCCGGAATCTCAGAACGGTCTTTTTGAGATCGGGATAGGTCTGGCGGACCAGATCATACGGGGCGAGACCGACGACAACGTCGCAGCCCGATTGCGCGCTGTCGCGGCAGAAATGATCGACGATCTCGCCGGTCAGCAGCGGATGATCAGCGGTGGTGATCAGAACCGGTTGGGATTCTGGGAACCGGCCCAGCATGTCATAGGCGCTGGTGCTTGGCGAGGGGCCGGGCGGGGTCCAGTCGATGCGCTTCTCGTCGATGAGGTCGACAAGCCCGGCATCGCTTTTGACGCAGGCCTCGGTGGGGCCACTCAGATGGATCGAGCCAATGGACACCGCATCGTCCAACGCGTTGATCACACGCCGGATCATGATGGTTCCATCTATATCGAGCAACGCCTTGCAGGCGACACCGGTTTCATCGCGCAGCGGATCACGGTCGGCTCTCTCACCGGCTAGAATTACGGAGGTAAAGTCTTTCACGGTCTCACTTTCATAGCGGCTGCGATCTTGGTCTGCTCTCGGTCGACCTACAAGGTTTTCTGGTAGACGCGATACCGCTTGTAGATCGTACTGCCGACCGCCTCAATGATATGGCGCATGCCATCATTGTCTTCCAGAACCCAGCCCATTTCGACGGATGTGACGTTCCGTTTCACCATCGCCTTGCGCACCGCGTCAATGACCAGAAAGGCGAGTGTCGGACCAAGCCGCGAATACTGGTATTCCTTGCGCACGCCCATCAGCGCGACCCGGGCGCTGCGCGCGCCCCTGACCTTGATCCGCCACAGCAGTTTCGCCCAGCCAAACGGCAGCAGTCTGCCACGCAGATCGCCGATCAACTCATTGATGTTCGGGAACGCGGTGATAAAGGCGACCGGGCGTCCCTCGATCTCGGCGATCTGAATGAAATCGTCGGGCAAGAGCAGAGACAATACCTTGGCGGTTTCTTCGAATTCCTCGTGGGTGAAGGGCACGAAACCCCAGTTGTCCGACCACGCATCGTTGAACATATCACGCATGGCCTCGAAATCGGCGGCCCTGTTCTTGCGGTCAAGCGTGCGGATCTTCACGGTCCGGCTGGCGCGGGTGGCCAGTTTCTGCATCACATCAGGGGCCACGAAATCGGGGCGCACCTTGTAGGTAAGCAGGTCCTTGACCGCCTCGAAGCCCTGCTCCTCCACCCGCCCGGAATAATACCTTGGCGCATGGCCCATCATGATGAACGGCGGATCTTCGAAATTATCGACCAGAAGGCCAAGATCCTCGTTGATCGAGAGATTGTAGGGGCCCCGCACCGAGGCCGCGCCCCGCGCGCGCAGCCAGTCCTGTGCCGTCTCGAACAGCGCATCGAAGACAGCGCTCTCGTCGATCGCCTCAAGCATGCCGAAATAGCCGATCTTGCCCGCCTCGTCCTCGGGCTGCATCTGATCGAGTTGCGCGGTGATCCGCCCAACGGGCGTGCCGTCGCGGTAAGCCACCCAGGCGGCGACCTCGCAATGGGCGAAAAGCGGCTTGTTTTCGAACACGCGCTGCTTTTGCTCGAACATCAGTGGTGCCACCCAAGCAGCATCACCGGCGTAAATCCGCTCTGGCAGGTGCAGGAAGTCATTTACCGTCTGACGGCTCTTGGCCTCGACGAGAGTAATCTGATCGCGATCAGACGTGTCGGATGACATGGGGGGCCTTTCTTGCAGTGACTGTGACCTTACGCGCATTTGCACGACAGGCCGACAAAAGGTACTATCATAGTCGTCCACGATATGGTCCGGGACACGTTGAGGTCGCATTGCGCACAGGCCAGCATTCCTGCACTGGAACCGGACAGACAAACCTTGGAAACTGCTTGCAATTCCCGCACCCAACCTCAAATAACGGCGCAACTATCCACTTTGAAAAAGAAGAAGTCGAGTCTCCTTGGCCAAATTCATCCTCGGAAATGCACATCGGAACACAGCGTTCAACAACGCACTCGCGCGCAACATCCTGTGGTTCGCCGATCTCGTTTTCGTGGGCGCGGTTCTGGGGCTTTTCCGAGTGCTGCCCGTGACCTGGGGGTCTGCGCTCGGGGCCCGCGTCGGTCGCATCTTCGGCAAGATCGCCAAGCAACGGACCCGGCACATTCGCGCCAACCTGTCGCTCGCCCTACCCGAAAAGTCGCCGGCCGAGATTGACCTGCTGGCGCAGGAGGTCTGGGAGAACGCAGGCGCGGTGATGGCCGAATACCCCAATCTTCCCGCCTTCGGGGATCCGCGCCGTGACCGGCTCGAAATCGAGGGCGATGAGCATATCTCCGCCGATCAGCCCCCCGGCCGGCCGGTGGTCTTCGTGGCTGCGCATCTGGCCAATTGGGAGGTGATCGGTGCCGCGATCACCCGGATGGGCATCCCGTCCTGCGCGATGTATGCACCGCTCTCGAACCCATGGCTTGACCGCAAGATGCGCAGCTATCGCAACGCGCTCGGCTGTGAGCTGATCTCGCGTGACGCGGGGCTGCGGGGGTTCCTCGATGCGCTCAAAGCCGGAAAATCGCCGATTATCATCACGGACAGGCGTATAGAGGGTGGCAAACAGATCCCGCTCTTCGGCGAAGACAAGGAATCGTCCATCCTGCCCGCGCGTCTTGCCCTTCGTTTCGGCGTGCCTTTGGTGCCCGTTCAGGCCATGCGTCTGCCCAGTGCCAGGTTTCGCGTGCGCTTTCACGCGCCCCTGCACCCCCGCGATCCGGAGGCCGATCGCGACGATCAGGCCGTTGACCTTGCGCATCAGGTCAACGACAAATTTGAACAGTGGATCACAGCCCGCCCCGGCGAATGGCTTTGCACCAGCAAAATCTGGCCATCTGCTGTTCTCCAAGCTAAAACAGACATATATACGGAAGTGCGCAGAGCAGCCGAATAACTGGAGTTTCACAATGTCGAACCATCAACCGAGTCGCACCCACCGCGTCGACGAGTCGGTGCGCCTGTTCAAGAATCCGATCCTCGAGAAACTGAGCCATGTTCACCCGATTGTCCCGCTTCTGGTCTGGGGACCCGTCGCGATCTGGCTTCTGGTGCGCGCGGTGACGGTTCATCAGATCGGTCTTGCAGGTATGGCGGTGATCGGGGTTGCGGGGCTTTTGACCTGGACACTGGCTGAATACCTGCTGCATCGCTACCTGTTCCATTTCGAGCCAAAGACCGATCTGGGCCGACGGTTCATCTACCTGTTCCACGGAGTGCATCACGACACGCCGCAGGACAAGACGCGCCTGCTCATGCCGCCCGCCGGTGCGTTGCCGATCATCGCCGTGCTTTACCTGATGTTCTGGCTGGTCCTGCCCTACCCCTGGGCCGAGCCCTTTACCGGGTTCTTCATCATCGGTTACCTGATCTACGACTATATCCACTATGCGACGCATCACTTTCCGATGCGGCATCCACTGCTGAAGTTCCTCAAGCACTACCACATGCGGCATCACTTCTCGGATGATGACGGGCGCTACGGGGTCAGCACCCCGTTCTGGGACTGGGTGTTCAACACCTACCCGTCCAAGCCGGAGAAACCGAACAGAGGCTAGGGCCCGCCCGCCTCTCTCTTCTCCATACCGCCGCTCCGGGTTGGGGTCTGTCGATGGCCAAGAACTATCTGTTGCCCAAAGGGCTGGTGAACCGGTTTAACTGGGTGCAGACGCCGATCTGGCTGGTTGAGGCGGCGGCATTCTATATGCTTCTGGGATTTGCCAAAGCGTTGCCGTTTCCGGTCGTCGCGACGATATTCGGACGTTTTCTTGGCAGCTTTGGCTACCGGAATGCTCAAAAGCGCCGCGTGGTGCGACGCAACGTGTCCGTAGTTCTGCCACAGACCCGCGAGCGCGAGCGCGAGACCGTGGTACGGCGGATATTTCGCGTCACCGGACTCGCGGCAGCCGAACTGTTCCTGCTCGGACGGATTTGGCGGCGGCGAGCGCACTATCTTGAATTCTCGATTCATCCAGAGGCACAGGACATCATCGCCCGGAAAGAGGCGATTATCTTTGCCACCGCACATGTCGGCGCTTGGCAGCTCTGCAACCTGATCGGTCGCGAGCACGAATTGGCCATCTCGGTAATCTACACACAGGAAGCCAACCCTTGGCTGCACCGTTTC
The DNA here is from genome assembly GCF_900109855.1 of Roseovarius tolerans. Classification (GTDB taxonomy): domain Bacteria; phylum Pseudomonadota; class Alphaproteobacteria; order Rhodobacterales; family Rhodobacteraceae; genus Roseovarius; species Roseovarius tolerans. The sequence continues at coordinate 14,906 of NZ_FOBO01000010.1, forward strand.
TTTCTCGCCAGGCGGCGCGCATTTGGTGGCCCGATGGTGCCAAGTGCTGGCGGCGCACGCACTTTCCTGCGCGAACTGGCCGCCGGAAACTCGGTCGGCGCGGCGTTTGATACCCGGATCGATCAGGGGGAGATGGTGCCGTTTTTCGACATCCCCACCCCGACCAGCACCCTGCCCGCAATGCTGGCCATGCGCGGCTATACCTTGCTGCCCATTCGCACGGTGCGTTTGCCAAACTGGCGGTTCCTGATCGAAGTCGAGGCCCCGCTCTCGCCGCGCAACCCACAAGCCCCGCGTGCAGAGCAGATCATTGATCTCACCCATCAACTCAACCAGCGGTTCGAGGCCTGGATCAGCGAGTATCCCGACCAATGGCTGTGCATGAAACGGCGCTGGCCCAAGGCCGCCGTCGTGCCCCAATCCCCCGATGTATAAGCAGGAAAGCCCCCCGCGCGTCTGGGTCGTGGACTCCCACCGCTCCGGCGAAAAGACGCAGTTGCGCGCGCTCGCTGAGGGGCTGGGCTGGCCCTATGAGATAAAGACCCTGCGCTATCGCAAGTTCGAGATGCGGACCAACCTGTTGCGCGGCAGCGACCTGCGCGGCGTGGACCGCGCAAATTCCGACGCGCTCGCGCCTCCCTGGCCCGATCTCGTGCTCTCGATGGGCATGCGTAACGAACCGGTCGCGCGCTGGATACGCGACCAGTCGGGTGGGCGCACGCGGCTGGTCTTTCTCGGCCGTCTCTGGTCTGACCCTGAACAGTTCGACCTGGTGATTACCACTCCGCAATACCGTGTGCCGGATCGGCCCAACGTCTTGCGGAATGCCCTGCCGCTACACCCTCTGGGTCCCGGACCAATGGCCAAGGCCGCAGCCCGCTGGGGTCCGGCCCTGTCACATCTTCCGCGCCCCTATCTGACGGTGAACATCGGCGGCACCAGCGGGCCTTATGCTTTTGGCCCGCGCGCCGCAGAGCGGCTAGTGCGCGACACCCTGGCCCTGGCGCGACAACGCGGTGCATCGCTTCTGATCAGCTCGAGCGCACGGACACCGGCCCCGGCCATTGCCGCCTTTGCCGCTCAGTCCGAGGTACCGATGCAACTCTATCGCTGGCAACCGGGTGACCCCGACAATCCCTATCTGGGTTTTCTGGCCCTCGCGGACGAGATCATCGTCACGGCAGACAGCATCTCGATGCTGTCAGAGGCCTATGCCACAGGCAAACCCGTCCATATGTTCGATCCGGGCGCAGGACACTTGAGCATGCGCCGCGACATGGCGCTGGCCCTTGGCGAGACGGAGCGCGCACAAACCCTGGCCCGAGATGACAGAGATCGCCCCGACCTGGCACTTGGCCCATTGGCCTATCGTGCCCTGATGCGGTGGGGCTGGCAGCACCTGTCACGCGACATCAGCCAGATGCACCTGCGGTTGGTGCAGTCCGGCCGCATGGGCTGGCTGGGAGACCCGGCACCGAGGGCGCCACAGCATACTCCGCCGCCAAGCGATATGGAACGCGCCATTGCCCGCATCGGTCAGCTTATGGAAACCGAGCCGTCCGGCACGCCCGGAGAAAGTCACCGCGCGGAACGCATCAGCCAGCTTTGAAGTCGCCCCCGGGCTCTAACTGATGCACGATATCGGCGGCATCCGAAAGGCGGCTGTTATGGGTGATGGCGAGGATCGTCAACTGATCCCGCAAGGCGCGTAGCGTCTCGATGATGGCCGCCTCGCTTTCGACGTCGAGTGCGCTTGTCGCCTCATCCAGGATCAGCAGCTTCGGGTCATTGATCAGGGCCCGCGCGATTGCGATGCGCTGCCGCTGCCCGCCGGAAAGCCGCCCGCCCCGTTCCCCGACCACGGTGTGAACCCCCTCGGGCAGGTCGCTGACGAAGCCCCAGGCCCCGGCCTTTTTCAAAACCTCTTCAACACGCGCCTGCGTCGCCTCTGGATCACCAAGCGTGACGTTGTGAGCGATCGTATCGTGCAGCAGCACCGTCTCTTGCGGCACGTATCCCACCATCCGCCGCCAGGCCTTGAGATCAATCTGCTGAAACGGAACGCCATCAACGGTGATCTCGCCTGCGTCGGGCCGCAAGAGCCCGATCACAAGGTCGACGATCGTGGTCTTGCCCGATCCCGAGGGCCCCACGAGCGTCGTCATCTGGTGTGCGGGAATATCAAGATCGAGGCCGGAAATCACCGGGTGCCCATCGTAGGAAAAGCCGATGTCGCGCAGCACGAGACCTGATTTCAGAGCCGGTGCCACATGCCCGCCCAGATGTTCCAGCTCTTCCTGCGCGCGGCGGTTGGTTTCCATCAAAGACCAATACGCGCTCTCGCTCTGCGCAAGCTTCTGGTACTGCTTTTGAACCTTTCCGATGAAATTGAAGGCCCGCCCCAATGTCACCGCAAGAATGAGCACCGTTGCAAACTCCATGGAAAGCACACCCAACGCCATGTAAATCCCGAAGGCGATGACGATCACGAACATCAGGTCCTGCCCGGAATTGAGCCCTGCACTTGCCAGAACCTGACGGCGCAATGCCTTGTTGAGGCGGTTGGTCTCGTGATGCAAAAGCTGATCGGCGAGGTTCTCGCGCGCCATCGCCTTGAGTGGCTTCACCGATTGCAGCGTATCTGTCAGATGCGACATCAGCGACACCATCAGATCGGTCTGCTTCTTGCCCGCCTTGCGGGTCACGCGTACCAGGAAATGCGACAGCCAGATGATCACCGTCCCGCCAACCAGCCCCAGCAGCGTCGCCTCCCAGGACACCAGAACGGCGACGGTGCCATATACCAGCGCCTGAATGAGAAACGTCAGCGCAGTCGCCCCATACATATAGGCGTCGGCCGAGCGTTGCGCCTCTGTTGCCAGCGCATTGGTTAGCCTGCCCGCAGGCTGATGCAGAAAAAAACGCCAACGGCTACGCATCATGTTGCGCAGGGTTTCCAGCCGCAGATCGGTGGCGATCTGCGCGGCGGTGTAGCCGACCTGACGCTGTGCCACCAAAAGCAGAATCGCCTTGAAGAAGGCGGCGACCACGATCACGATCAGCAACGCGCCGAGCGTGACCGGAATGCCCAGCCATATCATGATGTCCATGACCGCCTGTTCCAATTCGCCCGGCGGCTCGGCTGTCGCCGCGTCTTCGCCGGAATAGAGTGCGATCTTGAGCATCGGAAGCAGCGCCGAGAGGCCCAGCCCCTCGGCCAGACCGGAAAAGAACAGCGCCAGGACCATGAGAAAACTGGCCATCGGATAGGCGCGAAAGAGATCGATCATCAGGCGCATGGGTGGTCTTTCGTCAATTGGCCGGACATCTGACGCACGCGGTGCGCCAGTCTTGCGCGTCGGTAACACGAGATCAAAGCGACCGCCACTTTCACGCGCCTGCGCGGGGCATGAAACCGCGCGTCACGCCTCATCCTGCGTGCCCGCGTGCGATTGCCATGGTGGCACATCGACCTGTCTCCATGCGCTGATCCGCGCCCACGTGCCGGGCGCTCAATTCGACCTCCCAACCGTCAGCGCTCTGCGTGATCCGGTAGAGGTTGTAGGCTGCCGGTTCGTGATGCATCGACGAGGCCGACGGCACGCCGATCACCGGGGCCGGTCCGTCGCGCGTGGGCAAGCTCTGGTGATGGCTGCGGTGGCTATGGCCATGCAGGACCATCTCGACACCTTCACGCTCAAGCAGCGCGCAGAACTCCACGTGATCGCGCAGGTGCTTGCGCGGTGACACCGTACCCAGAAGCGGCGGATGATGGATCATCATCAGGCGAAACAATCCCTCCTCCCGCGTCTGGCGCAGGAGCGCGGCAAGTCGGTCACGTTGTGCGACCCCCACCTCTCCAACAGCGAACCCCGGCGGCGACACCACCGCGCTGGATATGCCGATCAGAGCAAGCGCACCACGGCGGCGCAACACCGGAAAGGCGCATGTCACATCGGCGCTTTCAGGTGCGGCATCGCCTTGCCAATAGGGCTGCCATTGCGCGGCGCCCTTGTCCCAGGACCCGGTCACCAGCGCCTCGTGATTGCCGGGAATCGTCATCACGCGGGCCGGATCGCCCAAGGCGTCCAGCCAGTGCCGCGCCGCGCGATACTCGCTATCGAGGCCGAGATTGGTCAGATCACCGCTGACCATGACCAGATCCGGCGCATGCTCCTGCATATCCGCGATGAGACGCGCCAGGATTTCGGGGCGGTGGCGGCGGTGCCGCTTGGTGCGCCAGGACAGCAGCCCGAGAAGGCGCTTGTTCAGCACCTCGCGCAACGGCACCGTCACCGGCAAAGGCAGATGCGGGTCCGAAATATGCGCGAGCGTCACCCCTGCGGGTGTGTTGCTTTCGGGTCCCTGCATTGCCATCGCCACCATTTCCGAAACGGGTCCCGCGCGCCGGGCGCGCGGGCCGGATGCCTAATGCGCGCTTGCGCCGACGGCTCTGTCCGATCCGGCACTGGCCGCTTTGAACGCGCTCAGAATGGCGTCGATCTGCTCAAAGCTGTGCGCGGCGCTCAGGCTGCACCGCAAGAGTGCCGCAGAGTCCGGCGCTGCGGGCGGCAGGACCAGGTTGACATAGACCCCCTCGTCGAGCAGCGCGTTCCAGAGCCGCGCGCCCTCTTCCTTGGAGGGCACGCGCACCGCGATCACCGGGCTGACGGTCGAGGCAAGCTCATAGCCCAGCCCCTTGAGCCCATCATAGAGCCGATTGGCATTGGCCCAGAGCTTGTCCTTGATCTCGGGGCGGGTGCGGATCGCGCGCAACGCGGCGTCGGCGGCGGCGATATTGGCCGGGCTTGACGACGCGGTGAAGATATAGGGGCGGCTGCCATACCGCAAAAGCTGCATCTCGGGGTGGCGGCTCACACAGAAACCACCGAGCGAGGCGAGGCTCTTGCTGAACGTGCCGGTGATGAAATCGACCTGATCGAGAATGCCCGCCTCTTCGCAAAGGCCAAGGCCTCTTTCGCCGTAAACGCCGAAGGAATGCGCCTCATCGACCATGAACCATGCGCCGTATTCCTTGGCCACGGCACACAGATCGGCCAGCGGGGCAATATCGCCCAGCATGCTGTAAAGACCCTCGGCGATGACCAGCGCACCCTCGGCGTCGCCGCCAAGACGGCGCAGGCGCTTGCGCAGGTCTTCGGGGTCATTGTGCCGGAACGCGAGGAAATCGGCGCCGCTGATCCGGCAACCGTCATAAATACAGGCATGGCTGTGACTATCGAGCACGACCTTGTCGCCCGGGCGCAGGATGGCCATCAAGAGGCCCAGATTGGTCTGGTAACCGGTCGAGAAGATCATCGCCGACGGCACGTCGTAGAACTCCGCGAAGTCGCGTTCCAGCGCCGCGTGACCGGCAAAGCTGCCATTGGCCATGCGCGACCCGGTGGTGCCGCTGCCCTGCTCATGCATCGCGGCGCAGGCTGCATCGAGCAACTCGGGCTCGAAGGTCAGGCCAAGATAGTTGTTGGTACCCACAAGGATTGTGCGCTTACCCGCGATCAGCGCCTCGGTAGGCGACAGGATCTTTTCCATGACGATCCTGCTGGGATCGGCCTCGACGGCCCCCAGCGAATCCCGAATATGCGCAAGTTCGGCGAAGCGGTCTGAAATACTCATGGTCTGTTCTCAACCAGTTGCTTGATTTGATTGGCAAGATCCTGAACCGTATTGACGTTGGCCATCATGTTCAACGGAAAGCTGACGTCGAACGTGTCCTCGATTTCCATCAGCAGCTCCATCATGTTGACCGAGTCGATGTTCATGTCAGCGGCAAGGTCGGTCTGTGCGTTCAGCTCGTCCGATTTGGTGGGAAACCGCGCCAGATGCGTCAGCAGCGTCTGCATGATTTCCTGGTCTAGGTCTTGGGTCTCATGTGACATTCGATTTACCTTCACAAGGGTTTCACAGTGCGTCCCGGCAAGAGCGGAGACAGACCGTCCTGCAGAGAGATATTCGGCTGCCAGCCGGTGGCCAGTGTTATTTCCGTGTTGTCGCACACCCAGTCAGGGTGACGAAGCTCGTTGATCTTGCCGGGCGTCATCATCGGCAGGTAGCCGAAGAGACGGGCCGCTAGCAGATTTATCGCGGCAACGGATCGCAGTACGCCCTCGGGCAGCTTCAGGTGCCAGCCGCGACCCCGACCTGCCACGCTCTCGACGATCGTCGCGATCTCTTCCCAGCTGTATCCGGCATCGTGACCATCGTGGAGTTCATAAGTACCCTGCGCCGGGCTGTCCAGAAGTTTGACCGCGGCGTTCGCCAGGTCGTTGACATGCAAGAGCGAGGCACGCGCCCCCACGACCCCCGGCATCGGCACGACCCCACGCGCCATCAATTGCAAGAGCGGCAAAAGCTCTTTGTCGCCGGGTCCGTAGATCGCTGGGGGGCGCAGAACCGCGCAGCGCAGCTCACTGCCTTCGGCGACCTCTGCCAGCATCGCCTCGCCCGCCCGCTTGCTTGCCGCATAGGGGGACAGCGCGGGCTCACGCGCGGCTAATGACGAGACCAGGACAAAGCGCGCGACTGATGAACTTTCCCGCGCCACGCTGGCAACACGCGCGACGCCCTCGGCGTTGACGGGCATGAAATCCGCGTCATCGCGGCCACGTACACGCCCGGCGAGATGGATGATCGAACCGGCCCCATCCATAAGATCTCCGAGCGCCGCCGCGTCAGAAAGCCCCCCTGTCACGGTCACCAGATCAGGGTGACTGATCGCAATAGCTTGCCGGTGCACCAGCGCCCTGACCGGACGCCCGCACGCAAGCAGATGTGCGACAAGGGCCTGCCCGACAAAGCCTGACGCACCGGTCACGGCAACGGCTGTGCTCATGCGATATTACGGATCGGTGCCCTGTCGTGATCCACCGGCGCGGTGTCGATGGCCTCGGGTTTGACCTCCACTCCCGCTGCACGTCGCCGCCCAAGGAAATCGAGCCGCGCCCGCGCCCGCGCCAGCTTGCCCGACGAGGTACGTGGCAAGGTGCGGGTGGGAACCAGTTCGATGATGCAGTCGATCCCGTATTCCGAACGCACCAGCGACGCGATGGTCTTGACCAGACGCGCGCGCTTGATCTCGTCACGCTCGCGGCATTGCACCACAAGAACAGCGGTCTCCTGCTGATCCTTCTCCGACGGCACCGAGAACGCGGCGGCGTCGGTGTAGTTCACACCGGGCTGCGTCTTGGCGATGTATTCCAGATCCTCTGGCCAGATATTGCGGCCATGAATGATGATCATGTCCTTCTTGCGCCCGGTCACGAACAGACGGCCATCGGCCATGTACCCGATGTCCCCGGTATTGAGCCAACCATCCGCGCTCAGCGTCTCGCGCGTCATCGCCTCTTCGCGGAAGTAGCGGCTCATCACGCTGGGGCCGCGCAGGTGGACAACACCGGCACGACGCTCGGGCAGGTCGTTGCCATCCTCGTCGCGGATCGCGATGTCGAAGCTGGGCAGCAATGCGCCACAATCGACGTAGCGCGCGACGCGGCGCTTTTCCTTCAGAGCCGCTTCGGGGTTGAGAGGCTCTGCCACATTCTCATGCTGCATGTTCTCGGCATCGACGTAGTCGATCTTGAGTTCCTCATCCAACCCGGCAAAGCTGATACCAAGCGAGCATTCGGCCATGCCGTAGCACGGCAGGAACGCGGTCGACTTGAACCCGGCAGGCGCCAGCGCCTCTGCAAAGCGTTGCAGCGGCTCGGGATTGATCATCTCGGCGCCCACGCAGGCAACGCGCAGCGCGCTCAGGTCCCACTTTTCAGCATCGCTCGGGCGCACCCGCATCGCGGCCAGATCATAGCCGAACGGAGGGCCGGAGGTGATCGTGGTGCGGTTGGCCGACATCATTTCCAACCACTTGCGCGGCCGCATCGCGAAATCCTGGGTGCCAAGAAAATCCACCGACCGTTGCGTCGCCATCGGCATCATGATGAAGGCGACAAGGCCCATGTCATGATAGAATGGCAGCCACGAACCGAACCGATCCTCGGGTGTCATCTTCAGGCCGTGGGTCGACATGTCCTGGATATTCGCCAGCACGGTGGCCTGATCAATCACGACACCACGCGGGAAACGGGTGCTACCTGATGTGTACTGGATATAGGCGATACTGTCGGGGGCGATCTCTGGCAGGTCCTGCGAGGCCGAAACCAACTCATCATAATCTTCGGGCGTGCCGACAAAGGTCAGGTCGATATCGGCCTTCGCTTCTTCGAGGAATGGCATCCATTCCGCGGGGGCCATCGCCACCGAAGCGCCGCAATTCTCGATCAGGCCGCGCAGTTGTGCAACATAGCCCGCGTGACCACCGATATGCATCGTGGCAGGCAGCGGCACGGGCACCAGCCCGGCATATTGGCAGGCCCAGAAAAACCGCACGAAATGCAGTGACGTCTCTGCAACGAGCGCGACCCGCGCTCCGGGCTCTAGGCCCAGTCCCAGCAGGCGACGCGCAAGCGCGATGGCGTCTTGCTGAAGGTCGGCATATGTCGAACTGGCATAGACTTCGCCCCTGGCGTTGTAGAAGTTGACGCCGGTCGTCCCCTGCGCGGCATAGTCGAGTGCCTCTTTCAGAGTCGGGAAGTCTGCCCGTCGCAAAGCGAGGGCGTGCGAACTGCCTGTCGCCTGCATCTCAATTATCCTTGTTTGGTTTCCGAATATCTTCGGTTCTCACGTCATAACACCAAGTGTATCGCATGTGGCGTTCTACTGGCACAAGCCGAGGTTTCAGGTCAAGTCAGGGCCAACGGGCTCAATCGGGCCGGGCGCGTCACGAAAAAGCCGCGAAACCAGCACGCAGCAGGCGATCGGGCACGGTGCCGAACTGTCGGCCGCTGCTCCGCCTTCCGAGCGGGCGCATGCGAATGCCACGACCACGCCCCCGAAACGCAAACCTGATGCCCCCTGGCCCACCGGATCATGCACCTTTCCACCGCGTGCGGCACCATCAGCGTGACCCGCGAAACGCGTGTTTCCAGTAGTATACCCCGCCACAAAGAAATCATATATTGTATTATATTACAGTTACTTAATCCGGCTCAACAGGCGGCTTCCCGGGACCACCAAAGCAGGGGCAATCTTGTAAAATTGCCAGTGACCATCAGGCCCTGCGCCGCCACCGTCAAAGCCGCGTCCAGTTGCGATGGAAATCCGCATGGCGGGCCATAACGGCACCGTTCAGGACAACACCCGACAGCCCCGCCCAACACCCAGCATCGCGCGCCGTGGGCGCATGCCTAAACCCTCCGATATTGCCGCCAAAAGACATCGGCAACATCTTGCAGTTTATGTAACAAATGGTTTCCAACCCGTAACATGATCACGAGCGGGCGCAGCATACTCACCATATCTTACAGAATGTTATCGAAGATTTGGGAGGTGCCGGGCGAGCTGACACCCGGGCACCATCCCTTCCAGCCGCAACGTCGGATCGGCATTGATCTCAGCACGGTTCAATCAAAGCGTCAGGATCGTCGATCCGGTGGTTAGCCGCCCTTCGAGCGCGCGATGCGCCTCGGTGATCTCCTCGAGCGGAAAGGTCTGCCCGATATTGACGTTGATCGCCCCGCTCTCGACCTTGTCGAAGAGATGCTGCGCCATGTTCTGACAGCGCGCATGATCGGCAAGGAAGGTGAACAGCGTGGTCCGCGTAAGTTTCAGCGATCCCTTGGCAGCGAGCGTCAAAAGGCTCACCGGCTCGACCGGACCCGAGGCATTCCCGAAGGACATCATCATCCCGAGCGGCTTGAGACAATCAAGCGAGCGCTCGAACGTATCCTTGCCGACGCCGTCCATCACCACATCGACACCTACGCCATCGGTCAGCGCCTTGACCTCGGCCACGAAATCCTTGTCGCGATAGTTGATGCAGGCCGAGGCGCCGTTATCGAGTGCAAGCTGACATTTCTCGTCTGTTCCCGCAGTTCCGATCAACCTGATCCCCTCAGAGCGCGCCCACTGACAGGCCAGAAGGCCCACGCCGCCGGCGGCGGCATGAAAGAGCACGGTCTGCCCTGTCTCCAGTGGCCAAACCCGGTGAAAAAGATATTCGACCGTCATCCCCTGCAACATGATCGAAGCCGCGTCCTCGAACGAAATGCCATCCGGCAGCGGGCAGACCTGTGCAGCGGGCATGACCCGCGCCTCGCAATAGGCCCCCGGCGGGGTCGCGGCATAGGCGGCGCGGTCGCCTTCCTTGAGATGGGTGACGCCCTCGCCCACGGCCTCGACAACACCTGCGGCCTCCATTCCCAGCGCATGCGGCAGGGTAAGCGGATAGAGACCGGTGCGCTGATAAACATCGATGAAATTCAGACCGCAGGCCTTGTGCCGAATGCGGATTTCGCCCGGTCCCGGTTCACCTACCTTGCGATCAACGAGTTTGAGTGCCTCGGGGCCGCCTGCCTCTTCGATAATAACCGTGCGCGCCATGACGTCAGCCCTCCCTTTTCCTGTCGCTGCTACCTTGTCGGGGAGATAAGTTCACTTTTCTCCGAAAGGCAATGGCAGAGCGGGTGGCGATCCTCAGGCAGGACTGCCGGCCATGTCTGGGGCCGACCGTATAATGGCTTAGTGACGACGCAGTTTCCGGATCGCGTCAAGTTCGGCGCTGCTGACGCCGGTGGTCTGTGCGATGCTGTCATGGCTCTGGCCAAGACGCGCCATGTCCACCGCCTGTTCGATCATGCGGTCGCTGACCAGCCAGTCGAAATCCCGGCGCATCTCGTCCATGCGATCCGACAGGGTGCCCGCAATCGCGCGCACGCGGCGATGATCAGCCGCGAACGCACCCTGATCTGATCCGCACCGCCCTCCCTCACGGCGCACCCGTCGCATCGACGATCTTCAAGCCAATGCACAAGGATGATACGCTGAGCATGGAACCGGCTGCTTCGAGAATGCCGGACAGGCTCGCCCATGCTTGAGACGGAAAAGGACCGCGCCCGATGCTTGCCAGCTGGTCGACCCCATATCTGGTCGCAGGCTTCCTGCTGGGGGCGGTTATCGTACTGTTCACCGGCCTTCGCATCACCCGGCTGGTGGACAGACTGGCCGACCGGACCGGCATCGGCGAGGCCCTCGCCGGCGCTGTTCTGCTAGGCGCGGCTACGTCCCTGAGCGGCACCATCGTGTCGATCACCGCCGCGCTCGACGGGCAGGCGTCGCTTGCCTATTCCAACGGGATCGGTGGCATTGCCGCCCAGACCGCCTTTCTCGCCATCGCCGATCTGGTCTATCGCAAGGCCAATCTGGAACATGCTGCGGCCGATCTCGGCAATATTTTCCAGTCGATCACGCTGATCGTGCTGCTGACGCTGCCACTGCTCGCATCAAACTGGGCAGAGACCACGTTTCTTGCCATTCATCCGGTCTCGCTGATCATACCGATTCTCTATGTCAGCGGGCTCATTGCCACCCGCGCGCTGCGCGAAAAGCCAATGTGGCAGCCCGTATCCACCGCCGAGACACGCGAGGACCTGCCCGAACCAGAGCCCGAAGCCGATCGCCGGAAAAGCACAGGGCGGCTTTTCCTCGACCTCGCCCTGCTCATGCTGATCATGGGCATCGCCGGATGGGTCATCGCCAAGACAGCCGGGACACTCACCGGGCGCCTCGAATTGTCAGAATCGCTGGTCGGGGCCCTCGCGACTGCCGTCGTGACGTCCTTTCCAGAACTCGTGACCACCGTCGCCGCTGTGCGGCGCGGCGCGTTGCAACTGGCGGTCGGCGGGATCATCGGCGGCAACAGCTTCGACACGCTGTTCCTGAGCGCGGCGGATATCTCGTTCCGCGATGGCTCGCTCTACCATGCGGCAGGCGCAGGGGACCAGTTCTGGAACCTCACCGCCATCCTGATGACCGCCGTCCTGCTGGGGGGGCTGGTCCTGCGCCAACGCGTCGGACCGGCCCGGATCGGGGCCGAGAGCATGGCGCTGCTCGGCCTCTACGCCTGCGCCATCGCGATGCAGATCACGGTGATGTCCGGGCCCTGACCATCGTTCGCGGCGACGGCCATTCGCCGCTTGCCGGCGCGCGCCTCACACCTCGCGCGCCTCGTCCTCAGCGGTCTCTTCGGCCGTATCCACATACCACTCCTGTGCTGCGGCCAGCGCCACCGGCGAGCCTGTCGGGCTGACCCCGAGATAGGCGCCGGTCTCGTCCACCGGCACCGAGGGCCGCCGCGTCATCCGCCATGCCGCATAGACCGCGATCAGCGTGAACAGCCCCGCAAGAAACAGCCAGAACCCGTGCGGCCCGACCACGTTCATCAACTGCCCGGTGGCCACAGGTCCGACAATCGCCCCCATCCCGTAGACGAAGACCAGCCCCCCCGAGGCGGCGGCCATGTCCTCGATCTGGAGGAAATCGTTGGTATAGGCGATGAACAGCGAATAAAGCGGCGACGCCATGCCCCCCATGACAAAGCCCAGCACCAGCAGCGTTTCGAAATCCACCCCCAGAAACGCGCCGACCCCGGTGCTGACCGCGCCCACCGCCGATACGCCCAGGATCAGCAGCCGCCGGTCCAGCCGGTCCGAAAGCCAGCCCACCGGCACCTGAAACACCATCGCCCCGGTAAAGATCGACGCCACGAATCCACTGATCTGCCCCACGCTCAGCCCCGCCTCGGCCCCATAGACCGAGGCCATGCCGAACTGCGCCGCGAAAATCCCGCCAAGGATCAGCATCCCGACACTGGCCAGCGGCGAGCTTTCATAAAGCCGACGCAGGGTCATCGGCTTGTCGGTCTCGAAGGCGGGCGTCGGCGTCGCCGATAACAGGATCGGCGCAAAGCTCAGCGACACCAGGATCGACGGCACAACAAAAAGGAAATATCCGGCCGCCTCACCCAGGTTCATCAGCCCTTGCGCCGCGATGATGCCAGTGGTCTGAGCGATCATATAGGCCGACAGGATCTTGCCCCGGGTGGTGTTGGTCGCGGCATTGTTAAGCCAGCTTTCGGCGGTGACATACACGCCCGACAGGCAAAACCCGAGCAGGATGCGGATCACCGTCCAGCTATATGGATCGGTCAGCACCGGAAAGGCAATCAGCCCCGCCGAGATGAACGACCCGAGCGCAGCAAAGACCCGCACATGCCCAACCCGGCGGATCATCTCGGGCGTCACCCGGCTGCCCACCAGGAAGCCAAGGAAATAGGCAGAGGTGATGACCGACAGTTGCAGCGTGCCGAAACCTTCGATGCCGCCGCGCACACCCATCAGCGTGGCCTGCATGCCGTTGCCGATCATGATCAGTGTCATGCCCAGCAACAGCGCCCAGACCGATCCCAGAACCTTGAACATGGCGGGCTTTCCTCTTGCCTGACATTGCGGGCGCGCGCCGCCCGTATGCCGGCGCCGCTACCACTGACCGGGCGCGCGCGTCAAACCGGTTTCGCGGCTCCTAACCCGGCAAATCACCGGCTTGCGCAAATATGCGGCACGCCCGGGCGCGCCCTCTGGCCCTTTGGGCGCGAGACAGGTAAACGCGTGGGCAAGAACGCGGTCCGGCAAAGGCAGACACACCCGATGGCACGTCATCTGATCACCTCGGCGATTCCCTATATCAACGGGATCAAGCATCTCGGCAATCTGGTGGGTTCGCAGCTTCCTGCGGATCTTTTCGCCCGCTACTGCCGCGCGCGCGGCGATGAGGTGCTGTTCCTCTGCGCCACCGACGAGCACGGCACCCCAGCCGAACTCGCCGCCGCAAAGGCAGGCCAGCCGGTGGCCGAGTATTGCGCCGAGATGTGGCAGGTGCAAAAGCGCCTTTCCGACGGCTTCCGCCTGAGCTTCGATCATTTCGGTCGCTCGTCGAGCCCGCAGAACCATCGCCTGACCCAGTATTTCGCGAAGCGCCTTCATGAACAGGGGCTGATCCGCGAGGTTTCGGAAACCCAGATGTATTCACCCACCGACGGGCGCTACCTGCCTGACCGCTACATCGAGGGCACCTGCCCCAATTGCGGCTTCGAGTCCGCGCGCGGCGATCAATGCGACAATTGCACCAAGCAGCTTGATCCCGTCGATCTGATCAACCCCCGCTCGGTGATCTCGGGCGCGACCGATCTGGAGATGCGCGAGACCAAGCATCTCTATCTCTGCCAGTCGCAGATGAAAGACGAGTTGGAAGCCTGGATCGATAGCAAGACAAACTGGCCGATCCTCACCACCTCAATCGCCAAGAAATGGCTCAATGATGGCGACGGGCTACAGGATCGCGGCATCACCCGTGATCTCGACTGGGGCATTCCGGTCAAGCGTGGAGACGAAGACTGGCCCGGAATGGAGGGCAAGGTGTTCTACGTCTGGTTCGACGCCCCCATCGAATACATCGCCTGCGCGCAGGAATGGGTCGAAGCGGGCAACGGCACCGATTGGCAACGCTGGTGGCGCACCGACAAGGGCGCCGATGACGTCACCTATACCCAGTTCATGGGCAAGGATAACGTGCCGTTCCACACGCTCAGCTTTCCGGCCACGATCCTCGGCTCAGCCGAGCCTTGGAAGCTGGTGGATTACATCAAGTCGTTCAACTACCTCAATTACGATGGCGGCCAGTTCAGCACTTCGCGCGGGCGCGGCGTGTTCATGGATCAGGCGCTCGAAATCCTGCCCGCCGATTACTGGCGCTGGTGGCTGCTGAGCCACGCGCCCGAAAGCTCGGATGCCGAGTTCACATGGGAGAATTTCCAGGCCTCGGTGAACAAGGATCTGGCCGATGTCCTTGGCAATTTCGTCTCCCGCGTGACCAAGTTCTGCCGTTCCAAATTCGGCGAAGAGGTGCCCGAGGGCGGGGCTTACGGCGCGCAGGAAGAAGCGCTGATCGCACGTCTCACCAACCGCATCCGCGAGTACGAGGGCCACATGCAGGCGATGGAGGTGCGTAAATCCGCCACCGCGCTGCGCGCGATCTGGGTTGAGGGCAACGAATACCTGCAAGAGGCCGCGCCGTGGTCCACCTTCAAGACCGACCCCGAACAGGCCGCGATGCAGATTCGCCTCGCGCTCAACCTCATCCGGCTTTACGCGGTGCTCTCGGCCCCGTTCATTCCCGATGCCGCCGCCGCAATGCTGGCGGCGATAAAGACCGAGGATACCCACTGGCCCGATGACGTGCCCGGCAAGCTTGGTGTCCTCGCCCCCGGCCATGCCTTCGAGGTGCCCGAGGTGCTCTTTTCCAAGATCGCCGATGATCAGCGCGAGGATTGGCAGGCGCGTTTCTCAGGCACGCGGGACTGAGCGGCGAGGGAGGTGTTGGCCTGAAGCGGACATAGCACCCCGCCAGAAGGTGCCGCGCGGTCGCAGGGCCGGGGACTGGCGACGCAACGGCTGATGCCCGCACTTTATCCCAGCCAAGTCATCCTGAACTCAACACGTTGCGCAAGCTATCAAATCGCCAGGCCGCGGGACGGCCCTGCGATCGCGCGGCACCTTCGGTGCGTTTCGCGCGGGTGGTGCGTATGTCGGGTTCAGGCCAAACTGACCCACCGCCCGACTCCCCACCGTTACCGCCGGATATCGAAATGCGACGCGCCCTCGGGTGCCGCGTCATCCACCGTCACCGCACGCACGACCGCCGCAGGCGGGCCCTTGTGCAGCGCCGCAAGCATCGCGTCGACCTCTGCGCCCGGCCCTTCCAGATGCGCCAGAACAGAGCCATCGGCCGCGTTGCGCACCCAGCCAGACAGCCCGCGCCCCTGCGCTTCGACCTGCGTCCAGGCGCGAAAGCTCACTCCCTGCACCCGGCCCTCGACACGCACCGACACCGCCTTGACCTCCGCCATGATCGCCTCCTTGTCTGCCTGATCCGAGCCTATCACATATCGCCCCTCCGACGCGCGCGGAATCCATGCGGCTCAGGCGCCCCATTCCCGCAATCCACCTTGACCAACCCCCCATTCCCATACATATGCGAGAGCCATGACACCGCTCTCGCACATCCGCAATTTCTCCATCGTGGCGCATATCGACCACGGTAAATCCACCCTTGCCGACCGGCTGATCCAGATGACGGACACGGTCGCCGAACGGGACATGAAAGAGCAGTTGCTCGACAGTATGGATATCGAGCGCGAGCGCGGCATCACCATCAAGGCCAACACCGTCCGCATCGACTATTCGTCCGACGACGGTCAGCAATACGTGCTCAACCTGATCGACACGCCCGGTCACGTGGATTTCTCCTACGAGGTCAGCCGCTCGATGCGCGCGGTCGAGGGCTCGCTCCTGGTGGTCGACAGCACGCAGGGTGTCGAGGCGCAAACGCTGGCCAATGTCTATCAGGCGATCGACGCGGGTCACGAGCTGGTGCCGGTGCTCAACAAGATCGACCTGCCCGCCTCGGATCTCGACCGGGTGGCGGAACAGATCGAAGAGGTGATCGGCATCGACGCCTCGGGCGCGATACCGGTTTCAGCCAAGACGGGCCAAGGCATCCGCGAGGTGCTGGAGGCGATCATCGCCCACCTTCCGCCGCCCGCAGGCGACCGCGACGCGCCGCTCAAGGCGATGCTGGTGGACAGCAAGTACGACCTCTATCTTGGCGTGGTCGTGCTGGTGCGGATCATGGACGGCGTGATGAAAAAGGGCGACCGGATTCGCATGCTCCAGACCGATGCCACCTACAATGTCGAGCGCATCGGCGTGTTCCGCCCGGCCATGACCGTGGTCGATGAATTGGGTCCGGGCGAGATCGGCTTCATCACCGCCTCGATCAAGCAGGTCCGCGACACCCGCGTCGGCGACACAATCACCCATGTCAAACGCCCCTGCGACAAGGCGCTTCCGGGCTTCAAACCCTCGGTGCCGGTGGTGTTCTGCGGCCTCTTCCCGGTCGATTCCGCGCAGTTCGAAGACCTGCGCGACGCGATCGAGAAACTGGCGCTGAACGACGCCTCCTTCAGCTACGAGATGGAAAGTTCCGCCGCGCTCGGGTTCGGCTTCCGCTGCGGCTTTCTGGGGCTCCTGCATCTTGAGGTGATCCGCGACCGGGTCGAGCGCGAGTACGATATCGAACTGATCACCACCGCGCCTTCGGTCGTATATCACCTCTTCATGAAGGATGGCGAAGAACGCGAATTGCACAACCCCGCCGACATGCCCGACCCCAGCCATGTCGACCATGTCGAGGAGCCGCGCATCAAGGCGACGATCCTGGTGCCCGACGAGTATCTCGGCGACGTGCTCAAGCTTTGCCAGGACCGGCGCGGCATTCAGCTTGATATGACCTATGCCGGGGCCCGCGCGATGGTGGTCTACGACCTGCCCTTGAACGAGGTGGTGTTCGACTTCTACGACCGGCTGAAATCGGTGACCAAGGGCTATGCATCCTTCGATTATCAGCTCGAAGGCTACCGCGCCGACAATCTCGTGAAGATGCAGGTCCTCGTCAATGACGAGCCGGTCGATGCGTTGTCGATGATGGTCCACCGCGACCGCGCCGAACAGCGCGGGCGGGCGATGTGCGAGAAACTGAAAGACCTGATCCCCCGCCACATGTTCAAGATCCCCATTCAGGCGGCCATCGGCGGCAAGGTCATCGCCCGCGAGACAATCTCGGCGCTGCGCAAGGACGTGACGGCGAAATGCTATGGCGGCGATGCCACGCGGAAGAAGAAGCTGCTGGAAAAGCAGAAGGCCGGCAAGAAGAAGATGCGCCAGTTCGGACGGGTGGAGATCCCGCAGGAGGCGTTCATTTCGGCATTGAAGATGGATGATTGAGGGTTTGGGGGCGTGATGTCACGGATGTCCAACGCCCCTTTAGGATGGCTGCCAAACCGCCATCCCGCACCGCTCGCATAGGTGGGTTATCCCCTTCCCCCGCCGCTGCATTGCGCCTATAGCGGTGGCAACACATCCCGTATCCCGGACATCTCTCCCATGACCTGTGCGCTTTGCTCTGCCGATGCCCCGCTGACAGACACCCCCGTGACCGGCGGCCCGGACGGGGCGAGTGCCGCGCTCTGTGGAACCTGTACGGACCAGATCACGGGTACGCCCGACCCCGACCACTGGCGCTGTCTTGCCGCCGCGATGTGGTCCGAGAATGCCGCCACGCAGGTCCTCGCCGCGCGCATGCTGGACCGCCTTTCAGAGCACGACTGGGCGCGCGATCTGGCGGGGCAGCTCTGGCTCGATGACGACACCCGCGCCTGGGTCGAGAACATCGCCCGTGATAGCGGCCATCGCGACAGCAACGGCGTACCGCTGATGCAGGGCGATACCGTGGTGCTGATCAAGGACCTGCCCGTAAAAGGCGCCAGTTTCACCGCCAAGCGCGGCACGGCGGTACGCGGCATCTCGCTTGTTCCCGACAATCCGGCCCACATCGAAGGCCGCGTCGAAGGCCAGCGCATCGTGATCCTGACGGAGTTCGTCAAGAAGCGCATCTAGCGCCCCCCTTGACACGGCCCCTCCTACATTCCCACGTCTAAGGGTGCAGCGAAAGGAGGACCATCATGGACCGTCTGAGTCTGTATCTCACCCTTGCCACCGGGCCCGTAACCGTAGGCGGGCTGGTCATCACCGTTATGGCATTCGGCTACTACACTTGGCCCGCCATTGGCGGCGCTGCCGCTGTGGGCGCGCTTGCCGCATGGCCGTTGGCCTATCTGATCTCCCGCCGGGTCAAGCGCAAGGACCCGAATTTCGATCACACCCAAGAAGGCGGCCTGATCCCAGATCCCTCGAAACCCGAGGTCTGAGACCGGCTTACTCTGCGGCCTGCTCCACCGCGCGGCCTGCGTTCTGCAGGTCGCGCCCGGCACCTTGCACCGTCTCGCAGGCAGCCAGACCCGTGCAGGCGACAAGCCCGATCATCAGCCATTTCATGTCGCGTCTCTCCCATTTGTCTTTGTCTTCTTTATAGCCCCGCAGCACGGCCCGCAAACCCCCATGCCGCCCCACGAAAAAGGCCGCCGGGTTTCCCCGACGGCCAGCACTCGTTACGCTTACAGCCTCAGAAAAAACCGAGCTTGTTGGGATTGTAGCTGACCAGCATGTTCTTGGTCTGCTGATAGTGGTCGAGCATCATCTTGTGGTTCTCGCGCCCGACGCCAGACTGCTTGTAGCCGCCAAAGGCCGCATGTGCCGGATAGGCGTGATAGTTGTTGACCCAGACACGCCCCGCCTCGATCGCGCGGCCAAAGCGGTAGGCGCGGCTGCCGTCGCGGGTCCAGACACCGGCCCCAAGCCCGTACATCGTGTCATTGGCGATGGCGAGCGCCTCGGCCTCGTCCTTGAAGGTGGTGACGCTGACGACGGGGCCGAAGATTTCCTCCTGAAACACCCGCATCTTGTTGTGCCCCTTGAGAATCGTGGGCTGCACGTAATAGCCGCCCGAGAGGTCACCGTCGAAGCGCGCGGCCTGCCCGCCGACCAGCACCTCGGCCCCCTCTTCGACACCGATGGTCAGGTAGGACATGATCTTGTCCTGCTGCTCGGCGCTCGCTTGTGCGCCCACCATCGTTTCGGGGTCGCGCGGATCGCCCTGCTTGATCGCCTTAACGCGCGCGATGCAGCGGGCGATGAATTCCTCGTAGATATCCTCCTGAATAAGCGCGCGGCTCGGGCAGGTGCAGACCTCACCCTGATTGAAGGCAAAAAGCACGAACCCCTCGACCGCCTTGTCGAGGAAGGCATCATCCTGCGCCATCACGTCGGAAAAGAAGATGTTGGGCGACTTGCCGCCCAGCTCCAGCGTGACGGGGATGAGGTTCTCGGTCGCGGCCTGCATGATCTTGCGCCCGGTCTCGGTCGAGCCGGTAAAGGCGATTTTGGCGATGCGCGGCGATCTCGCGAGCGGCGCGCCCACCTCGGCCCCCATGCCGTTGACGATGTTGAGCACGCCCGCAGGCAGCAGATCGTCAATCAGTTCGGCCAGAACCATGATCGCGGCAGGCGTCTGTTCCGCCGGTTTCAGCACGATGCAATTGCCCGCCGCCAGCGCCGGCGCGAGCTTCCACGCCGCCATCAGGATCGAGAAATTCCACGGGATGATCTGCCCCACGACGCCAAGCGGCTCGTGGAAGTGATAGGCGACCGTATCCTGGTCGATCTCGGACATGCTGCCTTCCTGCCCGCGCAAAACGCCTGCGAAATAGCGGAAATGGTCAACCGCCAGCGGAATATCGGCGGCCATCGTCTCGCGGATGGGCTTGCCGTTGTCCCATGTCTCGGCCTGCGCGATAATCTCAAGATTGGCCTCCATGACATGGGCGATCTTGAGCAGGATGTTCGACCGTTCGGTGGCCGAGGTCCGGCCCCAGGCGTCCTTTGCGGCATGGGCGGCATCGAGCGCCAGTTCCACATCCGCCGCGTCCGAGCGCGCCACCTCGCAGACGACCGCGCCGGTGATGGGCGTGATATTCTCGAAATAGCGCCCGTTCACGGGGGGCACGAACGCGCCGCCGATGAAATTGTCGTAATGGGATTTGAAGGGCGCGCCCTGCTGGCCCGCCACCTGTGTCATCTCGTTCATTGGGTTTCCTCCGGTTGTCCCCGGTCCTCCGCCGGGGAATGAGGCTACCCTGCGCACCACACCACCCCGCGTCACCCCATGCGCGGAGGACGGGCGGGCGCACCTGTCTCAATCCTGAGACAGGTCGCCGATGCTTTCGTTGAAACCCAGCCGTTTCATCCGCCGATAGAGCGTCGCGCGTCCGATCCCGAGCGCGCGCGCGGCCTCCGAGACATTGCCCCCGGCCCGTGCCAGCGCCCGAATCACCGCCGCGCGCTCGGCTTTCTCAAAGCCGCGTGGCCCGTCCTCACGGCCGAAAATATCGCTCGCGGGCACCGGTCGGATCGCCACCGCCTGCCCCAGACCGAACGCCTTGCGCGCGGCACGTGTGGCCCCCACGACGATATCGTCGCCATCCACCGCCAGCAGCATCGCCGCCTCGCTGTCGTCATGGTCGGCATAGAGGATGCGGGCGCGCGGATAGGCGGCGCGGAAATTGTCGGCCTCGATCTGCCGCGCGGTCTGCGCCACCATTGCGCCAATCAGCCGGTTGAATGCCTCGGTCTGATCCGACCGCGCCGAGGACACGTCGAGCGCCGCCATGATGCGGCCATCGGCCCCGTAGATCGGCGCATCCATGCAGCTCATCGCGGTGTTGCGCGCCAGGAAATGCTCGTCGCGATGGATGATGACGCGGCGATCCTCGGCGATGCAGGTGCCGATCCCGTTGGTGCCCTCTGCCGCCTCGGACCAGTCGGCCCCCTGCCACAGCCCCCAATCCTCGAAGATCGACGCATCTCCCTCGGCACAGCGCTGATCGAGCACAACCCCCTCGGCATCGGTCAGCAGCACCGCACAGCCCGAATGTCCCAGCAGACCGAAAAGTTGATCCAGCTTCGGCGCGGCCACTTGCAGGAACTGCTCCAACCCCGCCTGCCGCTGCCGCAACTCGGTCTCCTCCACCCGTTCGGGCGCGCGCCGCTCTGCGGGGTCCAGCCCATGCGTGAGCATCGAGCGCCGCCACGACGCAACCACCCGCGACCGCGCCGGGGCCGAGGCCGATTGCGACTGTTCGAGGACCTTGTCCACATGGCTGCGTTTATCGGTGATGGGGCGTCTCCCGCATGTAGCTATCCGACAAGGATAGCCCGCGCGACCCGCGCCTGTAAATCCGGACAATCGTGACCCAGATCAAGGCGCGCACCGAAAACCGCGCCTAATAATCGCCGCAACGATCCTCAGACCCGGAGAACCCCATGCTGCGCCTTGGTTTCATCCTGCATCTTTTCATCGGCTCCACCATCGCGGGATCCGCCGTCATCGCGGCTCTCGTGATAGGACAGGACACGCTGATCCCGATCCTGATCGCCGCCGCCATCGGCTTTGTCGCGGCCATTCCGGTGACATGGGTGGTCACGAAAATGCTCTACGAGGACGGCTGATCACCGCGCTCAGCCCTCAAGCCATGTGCGCACTGCCGCCTCGAATTCGCGCGGCTTCTCGGCATGCAGCCAGTGGCCCGCGCCGGGGATTTTGGCAAACTGCGCCGCCGGAAAAAGCGCCTTGATCCGGTCGCGATGCGCGCGCCCGACATAGTCCGACTCCGCGCCGCTCAGGAACAGGGTGCGCCCGTCATAAGCGCCTGACATCTCGGGAAAGCTCAGGATCTTCGGCATCTCGCGCGCCAACGTGTCGAGGTTCAGCAACCAGCGTTTCTCGGTCACGTCGATCGCCTGCAAGAAAAATGGGACAAGCGCGGGGTTATCCACCGTCTCGCGCAATTGCTCGGCGGCGTCAGAGCGCCGCTCGACCCGCGACAGATCCACCGCTTTCATCGCCTCAATATACTGTATCTGGGTGTGCTCATAGGCGACAGGTGCTATATCTGCCACGATCAGGCTGTTGACCAGATCGGGCCGGGTCAGCGCCAGCACCATCGCCGCCTTGCCCCCCATCGAATGTCCCAACAGGTCACAGGGGCCTCCGATATCCTCGATCACCTCGGCCAGATCGGCGGCCATGTCTTCGTTGGAGTGCGTGTCAAACCAAGGGCTTGCCCCGTGATTGCGTTGATCCACGGCAACCACATGACGGCTGTCCGCGAGGCGTTTCGCGATCACCCCCCAGTTCCGACCCGAGCCATAAAGTCCGTGAACGATCACTAGACCGGGCCTGTCAGTCGGTGCACCATGTTCGATCCGGTTCAACATAGGACTTGAATATCGCCCCGCAGGATCAATGACCAGCCCCCTTGAGCGACCCGCAACAGACCGCTACACTCTGGCCAAAGGGGCGGCCAAGTGATTGATACAGAAGAGTTTCAGGCGAAAGTTGTGCGACTGCAAACCGCACTATCGGACAGGATGCGCCTGCGCGGTGCGACGCTCGAGCGACAGTTGCGCCGCGCCGGACGGCGTCTGCCCCGCCGTCAACGCCGCGCCGGTCAAATTATCCTCGGCGCACAAGACTGGATGGCCCATCCCAAACTTGCCCGGGTTCTGGATATGTCGGGCGTGAACAATGCCTTCACCGATCTGCATCGCTATCTCGACACGCTGGACCCGCGCGAGGCGCGCAAGACCGCAGTCTTGCGTCTCTTGGGTGGCATCGTGCTGAACCTGATGGTCTTGGGCGGGTTGGTCTATGCCCTCATCCGCTGGCAGGGCGCAGGCTAGGAAACCTACAATTCAACGTTGAGATAAAGAGAACCCCGCGCAGCACAGAGGCAGCGCGGGGTTTTATCATCTATGATCCGGTTCAGAGGTTCGGATAAAGCGGGAAGCGCGCGCAGAGCACCTCGACCTCGGCCTTCACCTTGGACTCTACCGCGGCGTTGCCCTCTTCGCCATTCGCCGCCAGACCATCGACCACCTCGATGATCCAGTCCGCGATCTGGCGGAACTCCGCCTCGCCGAAACCACGCGTCGTGCCCGCCGGGCTGCCAAGCCGTATCCCACTGGTCACAGTGGGCTTTTCCGGGTCAAACGGCACGCCGTTCTTGTTGCAGGTGATGTGCGCGCGGCCCAGTGCCTTATCGACGATATTTCCGGTGACGCCCTTGGGCCGCAGATCGACCAGAACGACATGGGTATCGGTGCCGTGGGTCACCGTATCCAGCCCGCCCTTTATCAGTTGATCCGACAGCGCCTGCGCATTTTTAACAACCTGTTGGATATACGTCTTGAATTCGGGGCGCAGCGCCTCTCCAAACGCCACGGCCTTGGCCGCGATCACGTGCATCAGCGGCCCGCCCTGGATGCCGGGAAAGATCGCCGAGTTGAATTTCTTGGCCAGCGCCTCGTCATTCGTCAGGATCATGCCGCCGCGCGGCCCGCGCAGCGTCTTGTGCGTCGTGGTGGTCGCCACATGCGCATGCGGGAACGGGCTGGGATGCTCGCCCGCGGCCACGAGACCGGCGAAATGCGCCATGTCCACATGCAGGTAAGCCCCGACCGAGTCAGCGATTTCCCGCATCTTGGCAAAGTCGATCTGGCGCGGGATGGCCGAGCCACCGGCGATAATCAGCTTGGGCTGATGCTCGGTGGCGAGTGACTGCACCTGATCATAGTCGATCAGGTTATCCTGGCGGCGCACGCCGTATTGCACCGCGTTGAACCACTTGCCTGACTGGTTCGGCGCCGCCCCATGGGTCAAGTGCCCACCGGCATCAAGGCTCATGCCCAGAATGGTATCGCCGGGTTTCAGCAAGGCCGTGAACACGCCCTGATTGGCCTGACTGCCCGAATTGGGCTGCACGTTGGCGAAACCGCAGCCAAACAGTTCACAGGCCCGCTCGATGGCGAGGTTTTCTGCGATATCGACATATTGACAGCCACCGTAGTAGCGCCGACCCGGGTATCCTTCGGCGTATTTGTTGGTCATCACGCTGCCCTGCGCCTCCATCACGGCGGCAGAGACGATGTTCTCGGAGGCGATCAGCTCGATCTCGTCGCGCTGACGACCCAGCTCCTGTCGGATCGCCCCGAAAAGATCGGGATCGCGAGAGGCGAGAGATTCAGTGAAAAAGCCTTTATCCGCTACAGGCTGATTTCCGTCATGGGGCATGTGAACAACTCCGGCAGAGGGTGAATTTTCGATTTCCTAAAGGAAACTCGTCCGTTTTGAAAGAATGTAAAGCGACGAATTCAATTGCAGGACCGGCACGGCTGGTCTTGGTGCGGGAATTGTGGTTCGATCCACGCCAATGCATCGCCTTTGGGAAACAGGACTTTGGCATGAGCCGCAAGATCGCTTTTGTCGCCAGCGACATGCCCGTCGCACAAACCGCCCGCGCGGCGCTTGTTGCACGCTTTGGGCATGTGCCTGAAGAGAACGCAGATGTCATCGTGGCGCTTGGCGGCGACGGGTTCATGCTGCACACATTGCACCGCACCCAGGGCCTCGGCGCACCGGTTTACGGCATGAACCGCGGCACCGTCGGCTTTCTGATGAATGAATACAGCGAAACCGACCTGATGGAGCGGCTTACGGCTGCAGAAGAAGAGGTCATCAACCCTCTGAGCATGACGGCGGAATCCCCCGACGGCACGATCCACGAGGCGCTGGCGATCAATGAGGTGTCGCTGTTGCGCGCAGGCCCGCAGGCGGCCAAGCTGCGGATCAGCATCGACGGGCGTCTAAGGCTGGAAGAGCTGGTCTGCGACGGCGCGCTCGTCGCCACACCGGCTGGATCGACAGCCTATAACAACAGCGCCCACGGTCCGATCCTGCCAATCGGTTCGGACGTGCTTGCGCTGACGGCGGTGGCGGCCTTTCGTCCGCGTCGCTGGCGCGGGGCGCTCTTGCCGAAAACCGCGCAGGTACGGTTCGATGTGATCGACCCCGAAAAGCGCCCGGTCATGGCCGATGCCGACAGCCGATGGGTCGAAAATGTGCTTTGGGTGGAAATCCGCTCGGAAACCCGCGTCACGCATCGAATCCTGTTCGATCCGGGCCATGGTCTGGAGGAAAGGCTGCTGCGCGAGCAATTCACCTGACGCCGGCACGGTCCGCCGTGCACACGCCGCTCAATACAGCCCAACCCACCGAAACGACAAATCCGCCACGTGATCCCGTCCATAGGCCACTGCCGCAAGGCTGGTGACGCTCGTGGGGTCAGGCGTATCGCGCAAGAGCGCACCCGAGGCGACAAAGGCTGTGAAGGGAATGCGAACGTCCTGCCAGTCGGACGTCGTCTCGAAACCGGCCTGATAGTATTGCCACGGCAATAGCGTGCCGCGTGTACGCAAATGCACGAAATATCGCCCGCCCGTGCCCTTGGCCCGCAGCACAACGCCCCGTGCCTCCTGCGGAATCGGTGCGTCAAGCTTGACCCGCGCCTGCAAAAAGCCACCGCGATTGGCGGTGCTGACTGTGCCGGTCAAATGCAGATACGGCACGTCGCCCTCCCGTTCGACCCGCGCCTCGCCTTCGGACACACCGCCCATCACCTGATCACTGATGAAACGGTATTCGCCAAGCGGCGGCGGAGCATAGCCGCTCACGTCTGGGCCGGCATGGGGTGTTTCGGGCATGGCACAGACCAGACAGGCAAGAAGGGTCATGAAAACAAGGCGCATCGGCAATCTCCTGAAGCATAGATAAACTATTGCACCGCGGCGAAAAGACCCTGTGTTATCCAATATCAACCCCGCGTTATTGCCTGTCCGCGCGCGCCACCACAATCTGGCCTCACCTGCCACGTGCAGGTCTGTGACGCCAGGATAAAGAGGAGCGCGGTCATGCGGGTCAAGAACACCGTCAGGTTACTCCTTCTGGGAGGTCTTATGATCATGGGGAGTGTTGCGTATCAGGAGCGGGACACGCCGGGTCAAAGCGATCCAGCCGCGCTGACCAGCCTCGTTCCAAGCCCCGTTGAAGTATCGGTTCTGAGCGCGCGTTCATCCTAGGCGAGTACCGGTCCTCCTCCTGCCCGGCTTGCCGGGCTTTGGCCCCCGCGCGGACACCCCGCGCGGGGTATTCCGTAGCGACCGGGCCAGCGCGGCGTTTAATATGATCCAGTAAAAGCGTGATCAGCGCATATCCGCCCCACGTCTGCTCAGGGGTTTAAAGACCTGCGTGCCTGCTTACGTGACGGGACATGAAGCAGAGTTACACAGAATTCGTTACTCTTCTGCAAAGCCCGTGGTTTCTGGCAGCGTGGGCCGTACTGATGGTGCCCAGCCTCGCCATCGTGATCAGAGACTTGAGGATGCGCAATGCGCATCTCATGCCATTGATGAAATGGGTCTGGGCGCTCACGGTCTTTTATTCCGGGCCTCTGGGCCTCGCGGTCTACTGGTGGTCGGGTCGCAAGGAGATCGCCGCCGATGGCCAATGGCGCCGCGCGGCGCGGTCGGTGGCGCATTGCTATTCCGGCTGCGGGTTGGGTGAGATCGTGGGTCTCACGCTGGCGGTCGGTGTACTGGCGGCACCAACCGTGGCGACCGCGCTCATCACCTTTGCCTTTGCCTACGCGGCGGGTTTCGCGCTGACCGTTGGCCCGCTCATGCAGGAGGGCACGAGTTTTGGTCAGGCGGCGCGTGATGCGGTCTATTCGGAAACCCCGAGCATCACCATCATGGAGATCGTGGCCATCGGCGTAGACCTGACGCTCGCAGGCAGTGCAGGGCCAGGTCAGGTTCTGTTCTGGTCCTCGATGATCGTCTCGCTGAGTTGCGGGCTGATCGCCGCCTACCCGGTCAACGTCATCCTGATCCGCCTCGGCGTCAAGGCAGGCATGATGGACCCACGCAACACAGATCACGCCCACGGCTAGTCCCGGGCGTCACACAACCAACCGAACCGAAAAGGAGTGTTCAAGATGACACGCATACTGATGATCCTCACATCCTGCGACCGAATGGGAGAGGACGGCGCGCCGACCGGCTTTTACTGGGAGGAGATGGCCGTGCCATATTGGGCGTTCCGCGATGCGGGCTATAAGGTCGATCTGGCCAGTCCGCTTGGCGGTCAGCCCCCGGCCGATCCTTCATCCAACGAGGACCCGAGCGCACGCGCCGAAGCCGTGACACGGTTCATGCAGGACAAACAGGCCATGCAGGCCCTGAACGCTACCGCCGCCGTGAGCAAGGTTGATGCGTCACATTATGACGCGGTGTTCCTGCCCGGCGGGCATGGCACCATGTGGGATCTGCGCCAGACCCCTGCGGTGGCCAAGGCGGTTGCAACAGTGCATGAAAACGGCGGCGTTGTGGGTGCGGTGTGCCACGGTCCGGCCGGGTTGATCGAGGCCAAGCGCAGCGATGGCACACCGCTGATCAAGGGGCGGCGCGTCAACGGCTTCACCAATTCCGAAGAGCGTGCCGCGGGCCTCGCAGATGTCGTGCCATACCTGCTCGAGGATGCGCTGCGCGAACAAGGCGCGGAGTTCGAATCCGGTGTCGAGGATTTCTGCGGCTTCGCGGTGCGCGACGACCGGATCGTGACCGGTCAGAACCCCGATTCCTCTGCCGGGGTGGCCGAGCACATGCTTTCAGCCCTGCGCGACATGGATCGCGCGGCGGCTTGACGTCACAAGGCGCGCGCCGGGGCTGTTCCGGCGCGCGTTCGCTTATTTCGCCAATCCGATGCCCTGCAGAGCCTCTTTGACCTCATCCAGAATGGCCGGATCGTCGATAGTCGCGGGCATCTTGTAATCCTGACTGTCGGCGATCTTGACCATGATCGCGCGCAAAATCTTGCCCGAGCGCGTCTTGGGCAGACGGTCCACCACCACGGCCAGCTTGAACGCGGCCACGGGCCCGATCTGATCCCGCACCAGCTTGACGCATTCGGCAGTCACCTCGGCATGCGGGCGGTTCACGCCCTTGGTAAGACAGACAAAGCCGACCGGAGCCTGCCCCTTGAGCGTGTCGCTGACCCCGATCACAGCGCATTCGGCCACGTCCGGGTGCGAGGCCAGAACCTCCTCCATCGCGCCGGTGCTGAGCCGGTGACCTGCGACGTTGATCACATCATCGGTCCGCGCCATGATCCACAGATAGCCGTCCTCGTCCTTCATCCCCGCGTCGCCGGTTTCGTAGTAGCCGGGAAAGGTGGTGAGATAGGATTTTCGGTAGCGGTCTTCGGCGTTCCACAGGGTCGGCAGCGTTCCCGGGGGCAGCGGCAGCTTGACCGCGATGGCCCCGAGCGTGCCCGCCGGCACCTCGTGTCCGCCCTCGTCGAGGATCTGCACGTCGTAGCCGGGCATCGCCACGGTGGGTGAACCGACCTTGACCGACAGCGCCTCGACGCCTGCAGGGTTACCGGCGATGGTCCAGCCGGTTTCCGTCTGCCACCAGTGGTCATAGACCGGCACGCCCATCTTGTCGGCGGCCCAGTTGATCGTATCGGGATCGGCGCGTTCCCCCGCCAAATAGAGCGCGCGCAGACAGGAGATGTCGTAGTTCTGCAGTTCCCTGGCCTCCGGGTCGTCACGCTTGATCGCGCGCAGCGCCGTGGGGGCGGTGAAGAAACTCTTTACCTTATGCTCGGAAATGACCCGCCAGAACGTGCCCGCGTCGGGCGTGCCGACGGGCTTGCCCTCGAACACGATCGTGGTGTTGCCGTGGATGAGCGGCCCGTAGCAGATATAACTGTGTCCCACGACCCAACCCACGTCCGACGCGGCCCAGAACACCTCGCCCGGATCGACATTATAGATGTTCTTCATCGTCCAGTTGAGCGCCACCAGATGCCCGCCGGTGGGCCGCACCACGCCCTTGGGCGCGCCAGTGGTGCCAGAGGTGTAGAGGATATAGGCCGGGTGGTTGCCCTCGACCGGCACACACTCGGCGGGCTCCACCCCGTACTGAAAGGCGTGCCAGTCATAATCGCGGCCCTCGATGAGCTTGGCCACCTCTTCCTCGCGCTGGAAGATCACGCAGAAATCGGGCTTGTGGGCGGCCTGCTCGATGGCACCGTCCAGCAGCGGCTTGTAATGCACGACGCGCCCCGGCTCGATTCCGCAGGAGGCGGCGATGATCGCCTTGGGGGTGCAATCGTCGATCCGCACCGCCAACTCGTGCGCGGCGAACCCACCGAAGACCACAGAATGCACCGCGCCGATCCGCGCGCAGGCCAGCATCGCCTCGAGCGCCTCGGGCACCATCGGCATATAGATGATGACGCGGTCGCCCTTTTCCACGCCCTTCGCGCGCAGCGCCCCCGCCAAACGGGCCACCCGGCTGCGCAGCTGCGCATAGCTGATCCGATGCTTGGTGCCGGTGACAGGGCTGTCGTGGATGATCGCCGCCTGCGCACCGTGCCCGGCCTCGACATGCCGATCGACCGCGTTCCAGCAGGTATTCACCAGCCCGTCGCTGAACCATTCGTAAATCGGGGCGTTGTCGTCAAACAGGGCCTTGGAGGGTTTTTGAACCCAGTCGATCTTGTCCGCCTCGTCCAGCCAGAAGCCCTCGGGGTCCGCTATAGAGCGGTCATAAACCTCGTTGTATCCCATCGTATCCTCCTCCGATCCGTTGCACATGTGTTACGGATCACCCTGCCATCGGGCAAGCGTCATGGATGACCTCGGGACACAAGGCCGCAGAAATTTTGCAGAAATCAGGGTTTAGGGTCTGCAAATTTTTGCAAATCTCAAGCTTTTATGCGCACAGCTCAAACACTGAGACGGATTTGCAAATGTGCAAATATTTTACTGCAAATCTGCGATTCTATCCGTAGTGCGCCACCGGAGTGCCCGCGATGGCCGCCATGTTCAGCAACCCCCGCGCTGTGATCGACGGCGTCACGATATGCGCGCGGTTGCCCATCCCCATCAGGATCGGCCCGACCTCCAGCCCTCCCGCCTTCATCTTTAGGATGTTGCGCACCCCAGAGGCGGCGTCGGAATTGGCGAAGATCAGCACATTCGCCGCCCCCTCCATCCGGTTGCCGGGCAAAAGCCGCTCGCGCAACTCGGGGTCAAGGGCCGCGTCGATATTCATCTCGCCCTCATAGCTGAAATCACGCGGCGCCTCGTCAAGCAGGGCCAAGGCCGCGCGCAGGCGCTTGCCGCCTTCATCCTGCTGATTGCCGAATTGCGATTGCGAGCAGAACGCGACCTTGGGCGCGATCCCGAAGCGGCGGACATGGCGGGCTGCCCCGATCGCCGTTTCGGCCAGATCGGCCGGCTCGGGGCGCACTCGAACATGCGTATCAGCGATAAAGAGCGGCCCATCCTCGAGAATGACCAGGCTCAACGCACCATGCGGATGATGCATCTCGCTGCCCAGCACCTGATTGACGTAATTCATGTGCCAGCGGAATTCCCCGAACGTGCCGCAGATCAGGCAATCGGCCTCGTCGCGCTGCACCATGACCGCGCCGATGGCGGTTGTATTGGTGCGCATGATCGCGCGAGCCAGGTCGGGGGTGACACCGCGCCGTGCCATGACGCGGTGATAGGTTTCCCAGTAATCGCGATAGCGCGGGTCGTTTTCCGGGTTCACGATGTTGAAATCCCGCTCCGGGCGGATCGAGAGCCCCGCACGCTCACAGCGCCGGGCGATAACGTCGGGGCGACCGATCAGGATCGGTTGCTCGGTGGTTTCCTCGAGGATCGCCTGAGCGGCACGCAACACGCGCTCATCCTCGCCCTCGGCAAAGACGATGCGCCGGGCGGCGGTGCGGGCCGCCTCGAAGACCGGGCGCATGAGCAGCGCCGACTTGAACACGCTGGCATCCAGATCGGCCTTGTATTGCTCCAGATCGGCAATCGGGCGCGCGGCCACACCCGTCTCCATCGCGGCGCCGGCCACGGCAGAGGACACAATGCCCGACAGGCGCGGGTCGAACGGCTTGGGAATGAGGTAATCAGCCCCGAATGTCATCTGCTCGCCGCGATAGGCCGCGGCCGCCTCGGCGCTAGTTGAGGCGCGGGCCAGTTCGGCGATTCCCTGCACGCAGGCGACCTGCATCGCGTCGTTGATCTCGGTCGCACCCACGTCGAGCGCGCCGCGAAAGATGAACGGGAAACACAGCACGTTGTTAACCTGATTGGGAAAATCCGACCGGCCCGTGGCGATGATCGCATCCGGGACGGCCGCGCGCGCGGCATCCGGCATGATCTCGGGGTTGGGGTTGGCGAGGGCAAAGACCACCGGGCGCTTGGCCATACTGCGCACCATGTCAGGTGTCACGACATTCGGACCCGACAGCCCGAGGAACAGATCCGCCCCCGCGATCACCTCATCGAGGCTGCGCAGGTCGCTTTTCTGCGCGAATGCAGCCTTTTCAGGGTTCATGTCCTCGGCGCGGCCCTCGTAGACCAGCCCATGAATATCGCAGAGCCAGATATTCTCGCGCTTGACCCCGAGCTTGAGCAGCATGTTGAGACAGGCGATCCCCGCCGCACCGCCGCCCGCCGAGGCGATCTTGATATCCTCGAACCGCTTGCCAGCGACATGCAGCGCGTTGGTGGCTGCCGCCCCCACGACAATGGCCGTGCCGTGTTGGTCATCATGGAAAACCGGGATATCCATCCGCTCGCGGCAAATTCGTTCAACGATGAAACAATCCGGGGCCTTGATGTCTTCGAGGTTGATCGCACCGAATGTGGGTCCGAGCGCGCAGACGATCTCGGCCAGCTTTTCGGGGTCGGTTTCGTCCAGCTCGATATCGAAGCAGTCGATATTGGCAAATTTCTTGAAGAGCACGGCCTTGCCCTCCATCACAGGCTTGGAGGCGAGTGCGCCTATGTTTCCAAGCCCCAGAACCGCGCTGCCATTGGTGACGACCCCCACCAGATTGCCGCGTGCGGTGTAGCGGCTGGCAGTTTTGGGGTCTGTCTTGATCTCGAGACAGGCCTCGGCGACGCCCGGAGAATAGGCGCGCGCGAGGTCGCGGCCATTGGCCATCGGCTTGGTGGCGCGGATCTCCAGCTTTCCGGGCTTGGGGAATTCATGGTAGTCGAGCGCCGCCTGACGCGGGGCATCGTTCTGGTTGTCGGTCATGGCCACCCTCCCTGCCGCGAATGTAGTTTAATGCTAAACTATATCGCCATCATCCATATCACGCGGCGTCAATCATGCAAGGGCAGCTTGCACTTTGCCGCGCCTCGCCGCAATCCCGGCGTTGCCCTGCGCGTTCTTTTCTGGAACACAGAAGAGCACGCCGCCACAGACCGGAGCCCGCCGCATGTCCGATCACCTGACCATCGTCACCCACCCGCTGGTACAGCACAAGCTGACCCTGATGCGCAAGGCGGACACGCCGACCGCGCAGTTCCGGCAGTTGCTGCGCGAGATCAGCCAGCTTCTGGCCTACGAGGTGACGCGCGACCTGGAGCTTACGACCGAACGCATAACGACGCCGCTGGTCGGGATGGACGCCCCCGTGCTGGCCGGGCCGAAACTGGCGCTGGTGTCGATCCTGCGGGCGGGCAATGGGCTGCTCGACGGTATGCTGGATCTTATTCCATCCGCCCGTGTCGGCTTTATCGGGCTCTACCGTGACGAGGTAACGCTCACACCGGTGGAGTATTACGCCAAACTCCCTGCCGGGCTGGAGACACGCCGGACCATCGTGGTCGATCCGATGCTGGCCACCGGCAACTCCTCTGCGGCGGCGGTGTCGATGCTCAAGGCCAAAGGCGCACGAGATATCCGCTTTCTGTGCCTGCTCGCGGCCCCCGAAGGTGTCGCGCGGATGGCCCAAGCGCATCCCGACGTGCCGATCACGACCGGGGCGCTCGACGAGCGGCTGAACGACAAGGGATATATCGTGCCCGGACTAGGGGATGCGGGTGACCGGATGTTTGGCACAAAATAAGCCAATAACTGTTTACTACGCGTCAAAAATAAGGCACGATTCAGGGAATTGAACCGGGGGGTTACATGTCTCTGAAAAAGTTTGCCCTGTTGGCCTGCGCCGTCACTGCCTTGGGGGTGGGACATGCGGGCGCGCAATCATTGCGCGACGCGCCGATACCCGCTGAGTTTCCGCCCAGTTCCTATGACGGTCGGCAGTATGTCGATAGCAATGGCTGCGTTTTCGTGCGTGCGGGAGTTGCGGGCAATGTAAGCTGGGTGCCGCGCATGACGCGCGACCGGGAGCCACTCTGCGGGTTCCAACCAAGCCTGACGGCCCGCGCCGCACCAGAAGCGGCACCAAAACCGGCACCGGCCCCGCGTCAGCAGGCTGCGTCTGCCCCGCGTCAACAAGCGGTACCAGTCGCGCCCGTTCCCCGCACAACGCCTCAGGTGCAGAACCCGCGTCCGACCGCGACACCAGCTCGCACCGTGCGCCGCGCACCAGCCCCGGCTGAGACAACTGCCGCCCCGGCCCCAAGACCACAGCCGGTCGCGACCCCGGCACCCGCCGTCGCCCCGCAGGCCCGCCGTGCGCGGGTCATCACGCCCCCCGATCCAAGCCGCACCGCCTGCGCCAACGCAACCGGGGTGTCCGCTGCTTACATGGTGCAGCACAACGGCTCTCCAGTGCGCTGTGGCCCGCAACGGACGGCGCATGTGACCTATGTCACCGGCAGCAATGGGCGTTTTGCGTCATCCACCGTCCCAGTCCCCGGAACCATTGCCACGCCCGACACCGTGCCGCCCCGGACACGTGTCGCACCGCGCAAGGTTTATGAGAGCCAGCAACGTAGCCTCGCCGGAGTATACGTACCGCAGGGTATGAAACCGGTCTGGGAGGATGACCGTCTTAACCCGCAGCGCGCGCATCAGACCTTTGAAGGCAAGGCCCGCATGGAGGTGATGTGGACCAACACCGTACCGCGCCGCCTGATCGACCGGCGCACGGGCGGGGACGTGATCCACAAATATCCCGGCCTGCAACCGCCGTTCACCAGCTTCGAGGATCAGCGTGCCGCAGGCGTCCGTGTCGCCACGCAGGGCCGCGTGCTGTCAGATCCGCAAACCGTGCGTCGTGGCACGACGGTGACCCGCACCGCCACAGCGCAGTCGGCCGGCAACACCACGGTTTCGACCCGCTCTGCCCCCGAAGCCGTTCCATCCGCCAGCCACAGATACGCGCAGGCCGGTATCTTTGCCGATGCAGAACAGAGCAAGGCTGCGGCGCAAAAGATCGCCCGGTCAGGGCTGCCCGCACGGCGCGGGACGCTGACCCGGGACGGCCGCGAGTTGACGCTGGTTCTGGCCGGGCCGTTCCAGACGCAGACGCAGCTTGATCGCGGGGTCGCGCGGCTTCAGGGTCTCGGGTTTTCCAATGTAAAACTGCGCAAGTAACGGCGCGCGGCGGGCTCAGACCCGCCGCCCGATCCGCCGGACCATGTCGAGCATCCGGCAAGAAAACCCCCATTCATTGTCATACCAGCCAAAGACCCGTAAGAGCCCACCGGTCGATACCGAAGTCTGCGGGCCGCTTACGATCACGCTCTCGGGCCGTCCGCGCAGATCGGACGACACCAGCGGGTCGTCCGTCCATCCCAGCCAGTGATGGGTTTGCGCGGCGCCGTGCAGCATCGCGTTGACCGCCTCCACGCTTACCGTTTCGCGGGTCTGGAGCGTCAGGTCGATGCACGAGACACTGGCCGTCGGCACGCGGATCGCCCGCGCCTCGATCCGGTCTTTCAGGCCCGGCAGGACAAGGCCGGTCTGGTGTTGCGCACTGGTGGTGGTGGGCACCATGGAGAGCGCGGCGGCGCGACTGCGCTCGGGCCGGTCGCGGGGCTTGTCCACGGTGGGCTGGCTGCCGGTATAGCAGTGCACCGTGGTCATCTGGCCACTGACGATACCATAGGCCTCGTCCAGCAACCTCGCCAACGGAGCGAGCGCATTGGTGGTGCACGACGCGTTGGAGATGATCCGCTGATCGGTCAGATCGTCATCATTCGCCCCCATTACCAGTGTCACGTCTGCCTCCGCGGACGGGCCCGACACCAGGACCGCGCGCGCGCCTGCCTCGATCCCGCGCTCGGCCATGGCGCGCTTGCCGCCCATGCCGGTGCATTCCAGCACCAGATCGACACCCGACAGATCCAGCGCCCGCAGATCGCGTTCGGCGTGAAAGGGGATCTCCCGGCCATCCACGATCAGGACACTGTCGCGGGTGCCTACCTGCCCCGGCCAGGGGCCGAAAACACTGTCGTATTGGAACAGGTAGGCGCAGGTGGCGAGGGGCTCGATGTCGTTGATGCAGACGAGTTCAAACTCGCTGCCCTCCTGCATGAGAATGCGCAGCAGTGTTCGGCCGATCCGGCCAAACCCGTTTATGGCGATGCGAATAGGACGGTTCGGCATGGGTCCTCCGGCATGACAGGTCAACGAGGCTGACATTGATGCGCGGCCACCGGATTGACCAGAGGCGAAACAATATTTGATCAAATAACGGCTGACAGCGGATCAGGCCCCACCGGGACACTCCGCAGGCGACATCATGGCTCCGGTCCGATCAATCGCGGCAATCAGGCGCTGCGCCTCGGGCGGGGGCAGGATGTCGTATATATCGGCGGGTGCCGCGCCAAGCGCGTAGTCCAGCAGGTTCCGTGTCGCCGGGCACAGGAACATCATGCCGTGATCGGCAAAAACCACCTGCGGCTCTTCGAAATGCAG
This sequence comes from Roseovarius tolerans, assembly GCF_900109855.1. Classification (GTDB taxonomy): domain Bacteria; phylum Pseudomonadota; class Alphaproteobacteria; order Rhodobacterales; family Rhodobacteraceae; genus Roseovarius; species Roseovarius tolerans. The sequence continues at coordinate 50,929 of NZ_FOBO01000010.1, forward strand.
CAAAACCACTTCGGCCCCGTCCGGCGGCGGACTGCGGTCCACCCCTGTCATCTGCGTGAGCGCAAGCGCCGGCAAGAGCGCGAAGGGATCGCCATACATGGTTTCGGCCATGTCGCTTTCGATCATGACAGCCTGCCCCGGCATGATCCGAAACGGCCCACGATTGCCCAAAACGCCCCTCTCTATCTCCAACGGCCAAAAGCGTTGCGGAGGGGCGGAGGTTCCGGTCCAGACCAAGCGCCGGGTCACGTCCGCGAGCGGTTGCAGGCCGTGGTCGAACGTCAGCACGCGATCCCCGGCCGCAAGCGCCTGAACCGGACGCCAGCCAAACGCCGTTGCGACCCGCGTCCCGGACAACAGCCCGCTCTGCGCGGCATGCGGTGCGCCGCTCACGTCGGTGGCGTCCGTTGTCCCCGCCTCGCGGTTCGCTCCAAGATCACTCCAACCCAGCATTCACTTGTCCACTCATTGGCCAAACGCGCCCGCTTGACGGATGCCCCCACACCTCGAACACAACCTTTAAGAATGGTTAACGTGTTCGGTTCTTGCTTGCTTTGTGGCGAGAATCGGGCAGCGTTTTCCACATGTGAACAGCCGGTTGCAACGCCCCGTATTGGGCCGGATGGCGGATGCAATCACACACAGACGTGATCAAAACCGATAGCCGAATCGCGTGATATCTTCGGCTGCGATTCGCGCGACGATGGCGGCCTGATCATCAGAATAATAGCTGCGATACGCGCCCCGCGCCGACATGTTCACACGCGGCAGATCAAGTTGAAAACCCAGATGTGACCAGAGTGGCCCGGCGTCCTCGGCAACATGCTCCAGCCGTAGATAGAGCGTGCAGCGCTCCACCCCGTCCGACGTGGTCATGTAATGCCGGGCGGGTTGCGCGGCCCAGGCGATCTGCGTCTCGGGGGCCTCAAGAAACCCGCCGAAATCACATGAAGCGGCAAGTCGCACCGCCGGGTGATCAAAGCTTTGCCCGCGCAGCCAATGGTAATAGCTGACCATGCGATCCCACGGGTTGCGCACCAGCGTGAAGGTAAATGCATCGGCAATTTCAGCGGGCGAGAGAAGCCCGTCGATATCGCTGAGCGTCGCATGTTTCCAAAGGCGTCCCTGCGCGACAAGCCCGTCGAGCCGTGATCGCCTGCGCCGTGCCTTGGGCGTGTCGCCGATCAGGATATCATCCGCCATGGCACGGCCTTCCAGCGCCTGCGCCATAGATGTGCCGCCGGTCTTGGGGATGTGGACAAAGATGTAGTTTCGGCCACGCGAGATGATCATGCGGTCACTTTACCCGGTCGCGCACTGGCGCACAGCCCCTTTCACGGATGCGCGGCGATGCTCTCCAAAGGGATTGCCCCCAGCAATGCCCGCGCCTCAAAACTGCGCAAGGTGTAGCGCGCGGTCTGGCCATAGGCCCCTGGGCCGGTCTCGAACAACTCGGGAAACAGGCGCTGCAACTCGGCCTCTGTCTCGGCGTCAAAGCTGCGGAGGGTCTGTTCACCGGGGTGATAGCTCTCGCTTGGCAAGCCGTTGCCATGAATGATCTCATGCCGGTCAAACAGCAGGTGAACGTAGTGCACCGGCGCCCCGTCGCACCGCCGCCGAATGGTGCGCCCATTGACCAGATCCTTGGCTTTGACCAGAACCTGATGGCTGGCGAAATATAGCTCTGCCAGCGGGGACGACACCAGCACACGGTGATTTGGCGACAACTCCAGCGCGTCATGCCTGCCACAGGCATTCCGATCAAAGACGACCGGCGCGTCGTCGCCCACCGCGCGGCGTTCCGTCTGCCCGATCCAGCGTACGCGCTGCGCGCCGTTGTCACAGGTCAGGACTTCGTCACCGGGCTTCAAGGCTTCAATCGCCACTTTCCCGTTAGGCGTGTCGATCAACGTCCCGGCGGTAAAACAGGGGGCAGTCGTGATCAGCGTGACAAAGGCAACGTCCGTATTTCCCGCCGCGTCCTGTACCGTATAGGACAAACTGTTGCTGCCGACGCTCTGTGTCGCGGTGGCCAAAATCATGCCTGTGTCGGTCAGAAGGATGCTCTCGCCCGTCGAAAGGTCGACAGTGTCACCGATTCCGACAGGTTGACCGTTGATCTCGACTATGGTGAGCGTGCCGCCGACGCTGCTGAAATCGTTGGCCAGAAGATCGGCGTTGATGGTGTCACCCGCCACACCCTCGACGGTGTCATCTCCTGCCACAAGGGCCGTCTGCACCGAATTGCCCGCGATCAGCAGATTGCTATCGAGCTTACCGTCACCGGCATCCGCGATCGCGATCTTTATGGTGTTGGTCTGATCGGGAATGACCGGTGCCTTTAGCGTCAGCGTGACGGTAAAGCCGTCCATCTCGGTATTATAGTCATTGGAGCCAACCGGGTTATCGATATAGAGGTTCTCGTTGATTGTGGTGTTGATGTTGTTGACCGTAATATCGCCGCTTCCGACCGTAAGTTCAGCCTGCACCCCGTTGACCCACACGCCGACCGCATCGTTGAACCCGGCGCCGACATAGTCGAGATATTCCTCGGACGAGAACACGACCTGCATGGTCAAAACGCTGCCTTCGGGCACGAACTCCGCCTCGAGTACGGCAGCATCGAAAGTGGTCTGCCCCGAAATCGCGTTAAGGTCTGCATCCCCCGCGCGATAGAAATTCGTCGATGTCTCGTGCGAGACGTTGGTCAGGCCCAAAAGATTGTCGAGACCGAAATCACTGGTCACGCTCGAGGCTCTGCCGGTGGACAGGATCACACCGCTATCAGAGGGCGTGAGCGTCGGCGCGATACTGTCCCCGTTGCTATAGACACCTGACGCGCTGTTCGCCCCAGTGTAGCTGGCACCGAGCACCGTGATCCCATTTCCGAACATCGCCTGCGCCATGTCCAGCGCTGTGGCGGATGTATTGATCGTCAATTCCGAAGCCGCGACCATGACCCGTTTCCTCTCGCTTGTGCCTAGGGCCGATCTCTTGCAAGGGGCGTGCCAAGTGCCATATTTGACGGACCGAAGAAGAGGGTGAGACATGGGATATCTGCGGACCGCCATACTGATGGCCGCTATGACCGCGCTGTTTCTGGGGATCGGCGCACTGTTGGGTGGCATGGGCGGCGCCCTGATCGCGCTCGTCATCGCCGTGGCGATGAACGCCTATACCTGGTGGAATTCCGACAGGATGGTCTTGAAAATGCACGGCGCGCACCTAGCCTCGGGGCAGGCAGGCAGCGCGCTGGAGCAGATGGTGCATGACATGGCGGATCGCGCCGGGATGCCGCGCCCCACTGTCTACATCATCGAGAACGCACAGCCCAATGCCTTCGCCACCGGGCGCAACCCCGAAAATGCTGCCGTCGCCGCCACCACCGGACTGTTGCAGAACCTCAGCCGCGAAGAAATCGCCGCGGTGATGGCGCATGAGTTGGCGCATATCCGCAATCACGACACCACGATCATGACCATCACCGCGACCTTTGCCGGTGCGATCTCCATGCTGGCGAATTTTGCGCTGTTCTTCGGCGGCAACCGCAACAACCCGCTCGGGCTCATTGGCACGCTGGCACTGATGATCCTGGCCCCGCTCGGCGCGGCGCTGGTGCAGATGGCGATCAGCCGGGGCCGCGAATACGAGGCCGATCGTGTGGGGGCCGAGATTTGCGGCAACCCGCTCTGGCTCGCCTCGGCGCTGGAAAAGATTTCCGGCCTCGCGTCACGCATCGACAATGAAAGCGCCGAGCGCAACCCGGCCACGGCGCACATGTTCATCATAAACCCGCTGCACGCCCATGCGCGGGACAAGCTCTTTTCTACCCACCCCGCCGCTGAAAACCGCATCCGCGCCCTGCGCGAGATGGCGGGCACGGGCAACGGGCCCTGGGGTTAGGTCACACGCCGTCCTGTAGAATCTTGGGCCAGCGTTCGTCACCCTGCGCGATAAAGCCGGGAATGTCGTCTTGCCAGCGGGCCTGAATGTCGTCGTTGTAGTTCAGGTAGAGCTTGCCATCGACGATCTTCCAGTTGTCGGGCTGGGTGGAATAGAGTTCACCCTTTTCCGCCACGGCCCAGGCACAAAAGCCGCCATATTGCGGCGCGTAGCGCGCGGGCTCCGCTGCAAAGGTATCTCGATTGTCGGCACTGGCGAAATGCCATGTCGCGCCATTCCAATCGAGGCTGTGCGCCTGAGTGCCCGGCACGGCGCGGCCTTCGGTGAAATAGGCCACCGGATCAGTGCCCCGGATCGCCACACCCTTCGGCGCATAGACCGGTGCCGTAGCCAGTTCCTCGAACCCGCCAAGAAACCGCTGAGACGCAAAGGCGGCAATCGCCACCACGCCCACGGCCCCCGCTGCAATGAAAAGGCTCCGTCGTGTCACGTTTGGCATGGTATCCTCCTGAGATGCGCCTCGCCTTGATTTAGGCACGCAACCCGCAAGTCCAAATCACGAAAACGCGGGGTGCATGTCATCCTTGCCACGCAACCATTGCCATCATGCCATGAAACCGCCTAGAACGCCCGCGATATTCCGGTCTTGAAAAGGTCTTTCCAATGTCCGACGCCGCGCCATTTCTCTCCAGCTACCACGCGGTCGAAGAGGGATGGATCGATTTCAACGGGCATATGAACATGGGCTATTACACCGTGCTCTTCGACCGCTGCGCCGATGAGGCCTTTGCCGAGATGGGGTTCGGCCCCGATTACGTCGCAACGCGCAACCTCACCACCTTCAGCGCCGAGTTTCACATCCGCTACCTGCGCGAGGTCAAGCTGGGCGACCGGGTGCGCAGCACGTTCTACCTTCTGGATCACGACGAGAAACGATTTCATTCGTTTCAGGAACTCTACCACGAGGATGGATGGCTGGCCGCCACCGGCGAAGGGCTGACATTGCACGTCGATCTCGGCGGCCCGCGCGTGACGCCCATGCCCGAGGATGTCCGCAGCCGGGTCGAGGCGATGGCACAGGCTCATGCGGCGCTTCCCCGTCCCGACGGCGTAGGACGCAAGATCGGCATCCGACGCAAAGGCTGAGCGGCGTCAGACCGGCTTGGCCTCGGGCTGCGGGGTCAACACACCAAGCGGTTTACGTACCTTGTCGCGCAATCCCGGCCCGCTCGGAGCCTGGACGCGCTTGGTCGCCTCGACCATCAGAACGCCGCCCGCCGCGACCATCGACAGCCGTATCCCCATCTTCTCCCACATCCCCGCAGTCTTGCGCCAGAAGGGCTTGTCCGAAGGTGGTTGATAGAGGGCAGTGGCATGCCGCTCGGGCAGGAAATTGTGCAGCTTCAACTGGTTTTCCAGCTGTGTCTGGCTGTAGGGCCGCCCGAAGCCGAATGGCGTGCGGTCTGATCGCGACCACAGCCCAGCCCGGTTAGGCACCACGAAAAGCGCTGATCCTCCCGGCCCCAGCACGCGCCAGCATTCCTCCAGCAATGCGCCGGGCTGTTCAGAAGTCTCCAATCCATGCACGACCAGCAATTTGTCGACATGGCCGGTTTCCAGCGGCCAAAGGGTCTCTTCGCACAGAACCGAGATATTGGGCATGCCCTGCGGCCAGCCGATCACCCCCTGCGGGCCGGGCATCAGGCCCACCACCCGCCGCGAATCGGCCAGATAAGGGCGAAGGAACGGGACCGCAAATCCGAACCCCGCGACTGTCTGGCCCTGCGCCTCGGGCCAGAATGAGGAAAGCTGCGCGCGCAACGTCTTCTGCACCGCGCGGCCCAAGGGGCTGCGGTAGTAGAAATTTCGCAAGTCCTGCACGTCCAGATGCATTGCAGAGCATCCCGTTATCGGTCACTCTGACCGTATCACCAACTGGCGACCGGGAAAATACCATGACTTTGCAAATCGTTACCATTCCCTGCCTGTCGGACAATTATGCCTATCTCGCTCATGACCCCGCAACAGGGGCAACGGCGGTGGTGGATGTACCCGAGGCGGCCCCCATTATCGCCGAGTTGAAGACACAGGGCTGGACGCTCTCGGACGTTCTGTTGACTCATCACCACGCGGATCACGTGCAGGGTCTGCCCGATCTTCTCGCGTTCGCACCCGCCCGCGTCGTCGGGGCTGCGGCAGACGCGCATCGCCTGCCACCGCTCGACATCGCGATAGCCGAAGGCGACACCGTGCGTATCGGTCAGGAAGACGGTCGCGCAATCGACGTCTCGGGGCATACTGTCGGCCATGTCGCATTTCACTTTCCACAGAGCGACGCGGTGTTTACAGCGGACAGCCTGATGGCCCTCGGCTGCGGCCGGGTATTCGAGGGAACCATGCCGCAAATGCACGAGAGCCTTGCAAAACTTGCCACACTACCGCCCGAAACTGTGGTATATTCCGGCCATGAATACACACTAAACAATGCAAAATTCGCCCTGACCGTTGATCCCGACAATCCAAGGCTTAAATCAAGGATCAAAGAGATCGATGCAAAGCGTGCAACCGGCAAACCCACCGTTCCCTCTACCCTCGCGGAGGAACTTGCCACCAACCCGTTCCTGCGTGCCTCTGATCCAGATATTCAGAGCCACCTCGGCATGACCGGAGCCGCGCCGGAGATGGTCTTTGCGGAAATCCGTGCAAGAAAGGATCGGTTCTGAGGCGGATGTGATCGAAATCGCGACCCGTATCACGAAAAGTGACCCGGTTTTACGAAAAAATCCTTGAAGCATGGCCGGTATCGACCAAACTTTAAGACTATGAGGCCAAGGTTTGTGGGCGTCCCGCCCCGGCCAAGATCAGAAGGAGCACGACCGTGCCTTCATTCTCGAACACACTCGAACAGGCAATCCACGCGGCGTTGGCTCTGGCCAATGCACGCAGGCACGAATTCGCGACATTGGAACATCTTCTGCTCGCCCTCGTGGACGAGCCTGACGCCGCCCGCGTGATGAAGGCGTGCAGCGTCGATACCGAGGAACTGCGCACCACTCTGGTGGAATATATCGACGACGACCTTGCCAATCTCGTGACCGATATCGACGGCTCCGAGGCGGTGCCGACCGCCGCGTTCCAGCGCGTGATCCAGCGTGCGGCGATCCATGTGCAATCTTCGGGCCGGACCGAGGTGACGGGGGCCAACGTGCTTGTTGCGATCTTTGCCGAGCGCGAATCGAACGCCGCCTATTTCCTGCAAGAACAGGACATGACCCGTTATGACGCGGTGAATTTCATCGCACATGGCGTGGCCAAGGATCCTGCCTACGGCGAATCCCGCCCGGTGTCCGGCGCGACCGACCTCGATGATGACGGCACCACGAAACAGGCCGAAAGCGACGCGGTCGAAGCCGGCGATTCGGCACTCGCGAAATACTGCGTCGATCTCAACGAAAAGGCGCGCACCGGCGATGTCGATCCGCTGATCGGCCGCGATTCGGAAGTGGAGCGTTGCATTCAGGTGCTGTGCCGTCGGCGCAAGAACAACCCGATCCTCGTGGGCGATCCCGGCGTCGGCAAAACCGCCATCGCCGAGGGCCTCGCACACAAGATCGTCATCGGCTCGACGCCCAAGGTCCTGTCGGGCACGACCATCTATTCGCTCGACATGGGCGCACTTCTCGCAGGCACCCGCTATCGTGGTGATTTCGAGGAGCGGCTCAAGGCTGTGGTCACAGAACTTGAAAAACATCCCGACGCGGTGCTCTTCATCGACGAGATTCACACGGTGATCGGTGCAGGAGCCACCTCGGGCGGGGCGATGGACGCCTCAAACCTGCTCAAACCCGCGCTGCAGGGCGGCAAGCTGCGCTGCATGGGATCGACCACCTACAAGGAATACCGTCAGCACTTCGAGAAGGACCGCGCGCTGTCGCGGCGGTTCCAGAAAATCGACGTGGCGGAGCCGACGGTCGAGGATGCGGTCAAAATCCTCAAGGGCCTCAAGCCCTATTTCGAAGATCACCACAGCGTCAAATACACCAATGACGCGATCCGCACCGCGGTCGATCTCTCGGCGCGCTACATCAACGACCGCAAGCTGCCCGACAAGGCCATCGACGTGATCGACGAGGCCGGTGCGGCGCAACATCTTGTGGCCGCCTCCAAGCGGCGCAAGTCGATCGGGGTCAAGGAGATCGAGGATGTCGTGGCCAAGATCGCCCGCATCCCGCCCAAGAACGTGTCCAAGAACGACGCCGAGGTGCTCAAGGATCTCGAAGGCGCACTCAAACGGACCGTGTTCGGTCAGGACGACGCCATCGTTGCACTCAGTTCCGCGATCAAGCTGGCGCGTGCTGGCCTGCGCGAGCCGGAAAAACCCATCGGCAACTATCTGTTCGCCGGTCCGACCGGTGTCGGCAAGACCGAGGTCGCCAAGCAATTGGCGGATTCCCTCGGCGTGGAACTGTTGCGGTTCGACATGTCGGAATACATGGAGAAACATGCGGTTTCGCGCCTGATCGGCGCGCCTCCGGGCTATGTCGGGTTCGATCAGGGCGGGCTTCTGACCGATGGGGTCGATCAGCACCCGCATTGCGTGCTGCTGCTCGACGAAATCGAAAAGGCGCATCCGGACGTGTTCAACATCCTCTTGCAGGTGATGGATCACGGCACGCTCACCGACCATAACGGGCGCAGCGTGGATTTCCGCAACGTCGTGCTGATCATGACCTCGAATGCCGGTGCAACCGAACTGGCGAAATCCGCCATCGGCTTTGGCCGCGACCGGCGCGAGGGCGAGGACACGGCGGCGATTGAGCGGACCTTCACACCGGAGTTCCGCAACCGTCTGGATGCCGTTATCTCCTTCGGCCCGCTGCCGAAATCGGTGATCCTCAAGGTGGTCGAAAAGTTCGTGCTGCAGCTTGAGGCGCAGCTTATGGATCGCGACGTGACCATCGAACTGACGGAACCGGCCGCTGAATGGCTTGCCGACAAGGGCTATGATGACAAGATGGGTGCGCGCCCCTTGGGTCGCGTCATTCAGGAGCACATCAAGAAGCCGCTGGCGGAAGAGCTGCTCTTCGGGCGGCTGTCGAAGGGTGGCGTCGTCAAGGTCAGCGTCAAGGATGGCAAGATCGATCTGGAGATCGAAGGCCCTGCCGCACGCCGTCTGACCGGCAAGAAGAAGCCGCCGTTACTCACGGCGGAATAATGCGGCGGGCTTATGCCCTCGCTTCGATACTGACACTGGCGGCGGCCCAAACGGCCGCCGCCGACGCATTTCGGCTCGCCCTGCCGCTCGACTGCACCCTTGGCCAGACCTGCTATATCGAGGATTACGTCGATACCGATCCCGGCCCCGGTCAGCGTGATTACATGTGTGGCCTCAACAGCCGTGACGACCATCGCGGCACCGATTTCATGCTCCCGTCTTTCGAGGCAATGCAGACCGGCGTTGATGTTCTGGCCGCCGCCCCCGGCACCGTCGCCGCCACCCGCGACGACATGGCCGATACCACCGTCACAGCCGCCACGCGCGAGGCGATCCGGGGCCGCGAATGCGGCAATGCAGTGCGCGTCGATCACGGCGACGGCTGGCAAACGCTCTATTGCCATCTCAAACTCGGGTCGATCCAAGTCCGCAAAGGCGAAGAGGTAATGACCGGCGATGTCTTGGGCGAGGTCGGATTGAGCGGACTGACCAACGCCCCGCATGTGCATCTCGGCGTGCTCAAGGATGGTGAGATCGTCGATCCCTTCCATCCCGACAACATCACGCAATGCGGCGAAGCAACAGATGGCGGCTTGTGGCAAACACCACTCGCGTACACCCGCGCGGGCCTCTTCACGGCCGGATTTTCCACCGCTGTCCCCAGCTTTGAAGCGGTGCAATCCGGCGCGGCACGCATGGGCGCGACGGCAGGAGATCAGCCGCTGGTGCTCTACGGTCATGTCTTCTACGCGCAACCGGGCGATCAACTGATCCTGACGGCCCACGGCCCCGAGGGCGAGGTTTTCCGCCACGAGATCACGCTCGACGCCCCCAAGGTGCAGCTTTTCCGCGCCTTCGGGCGCAAGGCCCCGGCTGCGGGCTGGCGCGCCGGGGCCTATCGCGGCTATGTGCGCCTCATCCGCGGCGATACGCTGATTGCCGCGCGTCACGCCGATATCACGGTGACGCCCTGACGCGCGCTACCGAGTGGTCAGCTTCAACTCGATGCGCCGGTTCTGGGCACGGGCCTCGGGCGTATCGGCGGGGTTGACCGGCTGATACTCACCATACCCGTTGGCCGAAAGGCGCTCTGGCGGAAAGCCGAGGAAATTCGTGAGATAGCGCACCACCGAGAGGGCCCGCGCCTGGCTCAGCGCCCAGTTGTCGGCAAAGCGCGCACCCTCGATGACCGGTACGTCGTCAGTGTGACCGTCCACCTGCAACACCCATTCGATGCCCTCTGGGATCTCGTCGATCACGCTGCGCAGAATGTTTGAAACCTTGGCAATCTCCAATTGCCCGGCGCGAGAAAGATCGGCCGCACCCGGAGCAAACAGGACTTCTGAGGAAAAGACGAACCGATCCCCCACGATCTGCACGCCCTCCTGATCGCCCAGCACGTCGCGCAGACGGCCAAAGAATTCCGAGCGGTACTTCTCCAAGTCCTCTTTCTCGGCCTCCAACCGCTCGCGTTCTGCCTCCAGCAGGCGCGCGCGTTCTTCTTCAGCCTGTCGGCGGCGGCGTTCCTCGGCGGCCACCCGGGCCAGCGCGGTATTGAGCTCATTGCCAAGCGACTGCAACTGTACCTCGGCTTCGGCCTCGCTTTCACGGGCCTCATCCAGCAACCCCTGCAACTGCGACAACTGATCGCGCAGGGCCGCGACCTGCTGATTGAGCAGCGCCTGCTGCCGTTGCGCGGCGCTTGCTGCTTGCTGCTCCTCAGCCAGCTGCTCGCGGGCCTGCGATAGCAACGCCGCGCGCTCCTCCGCGGCGCTCATCTGCTCTTGCGTCTCCGCCTCGGCGGCGCGCTGTGCCGCGAGTGCCTGCACCAACTGCGCCCGCACCTCTTCGGCATCTAGCGCCTCACCTTCCACGGCCTCTTTCTCGGCCAAGGCCTGCGCCAGTTGTTCCTCCAGCCTGCGCGCCCACTCCTGTGCCTCGGCAAGCGCCACACGGGTGTCCTCCAGCGTGCCGGTGGCCGTGGCCTCGCCACTCTGGGCGGCGTCGAGTGCGGCCTCCAAGCGCGCAATCTCGGCCTCGCGGGCCTCGGCCCCTTGCTCGGCCTGCAAGAGCGCCTGCGCCAATTGGCTATTCAGGTCCTCGCGCGCGGTCTCGGCAGCGGCCAGCAGGGTCAGCGTTTCCTCGGCCTGCTGGCGCTGTTCCTCCAATGCGAGCGTCATCGAGGTCAACTCTGCCTGCGATGCTTCCAGGCGCTTTCGCAGGGCCTCGGCGGCGGCGGCCTCGGCGAGGCGCGTCTGTTCTTCCTCGCTCAACTGCGCTTGCAGATCGTCAACCTCGGCGCTCAGGGCCGCCTGCGCCTCTCCGGCCTCGGCATTGCGCACGCGCAAATCCGCGACCAGCGCATCGAGCGCCTCGCGCCGGGCGGCGGCAAGCCGGGCGGCCTCGGCCTGGGCGTCCACCTCATCGCGCAGGCTGGCAAGGGCGAGGTTGAGTTGCTCGGCCTCACTCAGCAATGCGTCGCGACGGTCTTCCAGATCGGCAATGCGCCCCTGCGCCGTTTCCCGATCCGACAACAGGCCCGCCACCTGTTCCTCGAAACTTGCAATGCGGCCCTGCGCGGTCTGCAAGGCCTGCGCCTGCTCGGCACTCTGCGCGCGCAGGCTCTCGATCAGGGCGGCCTGCTGTTCCTGCCGCTCGCGCGCATCGCCCAAGGTCGTGGTGAGCGCGCCAACGCGCTCTTGCAGCGTGGCGTTGCGGTCCTGCTCCAGCCCGAGTGCAAGGGACAGGGCCGACACTTCGGCCGACAGCGCGTCAAGCTGCGTTTCCTGCCCGCTGATTTCCTCGCGCAGCACGAATTGCACCATCATGAAGATCGTCAGAACAAACATCAGGACCAGCAACAGCCCGGTCATCGCATCCACGAAACCCGGCCAGATCGCGCCTTGAAACCGGCTTCCTGTGCGCCGCGAGAGCGCCATGCTCAGCCCTCCCCGCCGCGATCCGTCTCAGGGCGAGACGCAGCGCGCACGCGGCGTGGGGCAGAGTCGCGCGCCTGTCCGAGCAACCGTGTCAGCGCCGCCAGATCGGAGCGCAACTCGGTCATGGTCTCCTGCCGTCCGGCACTGATTTCCTCGAGGATCCGCAGCATCTGAACGTCGATCGAGCGCAGGCGCATGCGGCTCTCGGCATCGAGCCCCTCGTTCGGGGCCACTTCGCGGTTCTCCAGCGTCTCGATCAGCCGCTCCTGCCCCTCGGCCATCCGCATCAGCGCCACCTGCACCGGATTCTGATCGCTCATCCGGTGGGTCAGGCGCTCGATGGAATCCGCCAGTACGCCCAGTTTCTGATCGACCATGGCGCGGCTCATGTCCGATTGGCTGAGCATGTTCTGCAGCGCGTCCATCTGCTCGGACATGTGGTCGAGTACATGCGCCACGGCGTCCTGTTCACCGCCGCCGTCGCCATCACTATCACCGCTAGCAAAGCCGACCCGCGTGATGGTCGACATCCACTCTTCCAGCTCGCGGTAAAACCGGTTCTGCCCGTGACTGGCAAAAAGCTCCAGCAGGCCCACCACCAGCGATCCGGCCAGACCCAGAAGCGACGAGGCAAAGGCCACGCCCATGCCGCCCAGTTGCGCCTCGAGCCCGGTCATCAGGCGGTTGAAGACGTCGACCCCCTCTTCACCCGCTTGCGGGGCGAGGCTTCGGATCGTGTCGACCACCGCCGGCACGGTCGTGGCCAGCCCGTAAAATGTGCCCAGAAGACCGAGGAAAATCAGCAGGCTGACGATATAGCGTGTGATCTCGCGCGCCTCGTCGATGCGCTGCGCAACCGAGTCTAGGATCGAGCGCGCCGAGGTCGAGGCGATCTGCATCCGCTTTCCGCGCGAGCGCAGCATCGTGGCCAGCGGGGCCAGCATCGAGGGCGCGCGCGTCATTTCGTGGCCCGGCACCTGCGCGGCGAAGCCTTCGATCCAGCGGGCCGAGCCGATCAGTTGAAAGACCTGCCAGAAGGTCGCGATCACGCCGATCACGAAGACGAGGAAGATGAAGCCGTTGAGCCAAGGGTTGGCCTCGAACACCGGCAGCACGCGCGGCAGCGCCACGAAGGAGCCGAGCCCGGTCAGCACCAGAACGATCACCATCAGCACGATCTGGCGATAGGGGTATGAGAATTGCGGCTCGACCTCGCGGTCCGGCTGGTCCATCTGGACGCTCCCGACACGTTGATTTATGCGCCCAACCCTACGCGTCTTGGCCCGTCAAGCCAAGGACTTATCCACACAGATGCCGGACCCGGCGCACCAGCCAATCCAGTTCCTTGTCATGGATACCAAGCTGTTTGAGATGTGCGGTAGTGTTGAAGAGGTACTCGGTATTCGGCCCCCGCCCGCCGACCGCGCGTGCGATGATCTGCGCCTGCTCTTCAAGGTCGAGCCCGCCACAATATTGCACATGTTCGGCGTCGACCACATAAGTCAGCGCCTCGACATGCCGACCATCGTCAAGCGCAATCTCCAGACGCTTTTCCAGATAGGCGGAAGACACCAATTCCCGCTCGCGCAAGTAGGCGAGCACGCACTCGGCCTCCTCCGGCTTGGCCCGCAATGCGACCCCGTGGCACAGAGCGCCGGGGGCGGCATCAAGCGCCAGAACGAGGCCGGGATTGTCATCCGTTCCACGGTGATGGACAGAGCGCATGCAAAAACTGCGGTGGAATTCGGGCAGCCGCGCAATCACGCGTTCCGTGACATCAAAGCCCGGGTTCCAAACCAGCGATCCATAGCCGAAGACCCACATATTGATTATCCCTGTTCCTCGCGTACTGGCCCCTATAAACACGTTTCCGAACAGGCATGAAAGGGGCGCGCCTCATGAGAGTTCTGCTGGCTGTCATCGTGATCGCGGCACTTGGCTGGTCGGGCTACTGGTACATTGGACAGCGCGGGCTGCAGACCGCGTTCTCCAGCTGGTTCGAGGCCCGCCGGTCCGAAGGCTGGGTCGCCGAAACCTCGGACCTGAGCGTGCGGGGCTTTCCCAACCGCTTCGACACCGGATTTGCCGACCTGATCCTCGCGGACCCGGCCACCGGCCTCGCGTGGGAGGCCCCGTATTTCCAGCTGAGCGCGCTCAGCTATCAGCCCAATCACGTGATCGCAGTCTGGCCCGAGACGCAGCTCATCGCCACCCCGCAAGAGAAATTCCGCGTGGAGGCACGCGACATGCGGGCCAGCCTGCGCATCGCCCCCGACACGCGGCTCGCCCCGCGCAACGTCACCCTCACCGCCGAGTTCCTGCAGATCACACCCGAGGACCGGCCCGAGGAAATCAGCACACTGACCTCTCTGACTCTGGCCGCCGAACAGCAGGAAACCGACCGCGACTACCGCCTCGGTCTGGCCGCCGAAGGTCTGACATTGGCACCGCCCTGGCGCGACCTGCTTGACCCGGATGGCAGCCTGCCCGCGCAGATCTCGAACCTCACCGCTGATCTGACGGTCACGTTCGACAAGGTCTGGGACCGCACCGCGATCGAGGTCGCGCGCCCGCAGCCCACCCGTATCAAGGTTGCGCTGGTCGATGGAAAATGGGGACAGTTGCACCTGCAGGCGGCGGGCGAGGTGGACGTGACACCGGACGGGATGCCCGAAGGCGAGATCACCCTCAAGGCGCGGAACTGGCGCGACATGATCGCGCTCGCGCAGGCCTCGGGCGCATTGCGCGAAGGGATGGCGCAGACGGTTGAGAATGGTCTGGACCTTCTGGCCCGGATGAATGGCAATCGCGAGACGCTGGATATCCCGCTGACATTCAGGGGTGGCCGCATCCTCCTCGGCCCGATCCCGATTGGCCCGGCCCCGGTGCTGCGGCTGCGCTGAGACCTCAGAACGCTTCGGGCTTGGCCTCGTGCGCCATGTGGTCGAGCACGGCATTGACGAATTTTGATTCCTTGCCCTCGGGATAGAACGCCTTGGCCACGTCCACGAATTCCATGATCACCACGCGGGGCGGCGTGTCGGACTGGATCATCTCGGCCCCTGCCGCGCGAAATAGCGCGCGCAGCGTGGGATCAATCCGGGCAATCGGCCACTTGGCGACCAGCGCGCGATCGGTCATCTGGTCGATCTTCGCCTGCCAGTTCACCGCGTCGTCAATCAGCTTGCAAAACAGATCGACATCGCCCTCGGCCATGTCGACACCGTCGTCGAACTCGGCCCCGAACCGGTGGTAGAGAAACTCCTGCCGCACGGCGGTCGAACTTTGCTGCGAATGCTCCATCTGAAACAGCGCTTGCACGGCATACATGCGCGCGGCGGATTTCATCTGACGCCGGCGGTTGCCGGAAAGGGCGGGGTCGGTGCTCATGCCTTGGGGTCGTCCTTCACATCGCCCGCGAGGCGGATTTCCTCGGTCGCGGGCTTGAACCCCACGCCTTTGCGTGGGCCGCCCCATTTACGGGCCAATGCCACCAGATGCAAGGCCGCAGCCGCAGCCCCCGCGCCCTTGTTCATGGCCTCGGGATCGGCGCGCACCTCGGCCTGTGCGCGGTTTTCGACCGTCAGGATGCCGTTGCCGATGCACAGCCCCTGCAGGCCCAACAACGTCAGCCCGCGCGAGCTGTCATTGCAGACCGTCTCGTAATGCGTCGTCTCGCCCCGGATCACGCAGCCAAGCGCCACGTAGCCGTCAAAGTTGGACATCCGCTCGGCGATGCCGATGGCGGTGGGGAGTTCCAGCGCCCCGGGCACCTCGGCGATCTCGTAGGTGCCGCCCGCGGCCTCGATCTCGGCCACCGCTCCTTTGATCAGGTTATCGGCGATGTCGCGATAAAACGGGGCCACCACGATCAACACTTTCACAGGCTTGTCGAACTCGGCGCGCGGCAGGGTGTATTCGTGCTCGGCCATGCTCTCACTCCTCGGTCAGGGGTTGGGTGCCGGTGATCGAAATCCCGTAGGCATCAAGGCCCAGATAGCGCGTGTTCGGGCTGTCGGTCAAAAGGATCAACTCGTGAATGCCCATGGTCGCCATGATCTGCGCGCCAAGCCCGGTCTGCTTGACGGTGCGCGGCGTGTCGTCGTCCTCCATCTCGCCCGCCAGCTTGGGGCGCGGCTGACGGAACAGGAACACCGCACCGCGCCCCTCGCGCGCGATGATCTCCATCGCGCGGGGCAGTTTACCAGTCGGCGCACCCTCACGCGCCGCAAGGCCGATGCCCAACACATCCTCCAGCGCGTTGAGCGCATGCGCGCGCGCCAGAACGGGGCGGCCGTCCGACACGTCGCCCTTGGTCAGCACCACATGCTCGGTCCCGGTGATCTGGTCGGCGAAAATGCGCATCTGCCATTCGCCGCCATGGCTCGAGGTGACGGTCTCGCGCCCGGTCTCGGTGATCAGGTTGTCATGCTTGTGGCGATAAGCGATCAGGTCGGAAATCGTGCCGATCTTGAGGTCATGCGCCTTGGCGAACTCGATGAGATCGGGCAGCCGCGCCATGCTGCCATCCTCTTTCATGATCTCGCAAATCACGCCCGAGGGGTTCAGCCCCGCCAGCCGCGCAATATCGACAGCCGCCTCGGTATGCCCCGCGCGCACCAGCACCCCGCCGCGCCGCGCGCGCAGGGGAAAGACATGGCCGGGCGTAGCAATCGCTGCCATGGTGTTCTGCTCGTTGATCGCGGTGGCGATGGTCAGCGCGCGGTCACCGGCGGAGATGCCGGTGCTCACGCCCTCGCGCGCCTCGATCGACACGGTGAAGGCTGTCTCGTGGCGCGAGGAATTGTTCACCGCCATCATCGGCAGGCCAAGCCGGTCGATCCGCTCGGCGGTCATCGGCAGGCAAATCAGGCCACGCCCGTGCAGCGCCATGAAATTCACCGCCTCCGGCGTCGCGAATTCGGCGGCGATCACCAGATCGCCCTCGTTCTCGCGATCCTCATGATCGACGAGGATGAACATCCGGCCCTTGCGCGCCTCCGCGATGATCTCTTCGGTGGGCGCGATGGCATGGCTCAGATCGGCCTCGACGGGGCCGGGTTTCTCGAACGGAACGGTATCGGACATAGGCGTGTCCTCCGGGGGTGTTGCAACCCGGCCCGGATATCGCAGGCGCGCGGCAATGGCCAGAGGGGATCAGCCCGTGACTTGCCCGGCAAGCAGCTTCAACACCTGCGCCAGATCGGCGCGGGGCGGATCAAAGGCAGGATGTTCCAGCACCAGCGCCTTGCCCGTTGGCACAGGCGCAGCAAACGGCGCAATCAGGCTGCCATCCTCCAACGCGCTCTGCACAAGGCTCTGATGCCCCATCAGCACCCCGGCCCCGTGCCGCGCCTCTTCCAATGCAATGGCATAGAGCGAATAGCGCGGCCCATTGGTGGGCAGCCGGGTGCCCGGCAGAACCGACCGCGCCCAAAGCGCCCAATCCTCGGGCCAGAGCGCATCATGCAACAGGGTCTCCCCCGCCAGATCGGCGGGGCTGCACAGCCGCGTGGCAACCTCGGGGGCACAGACCGGCAGGATCATATCCTGCGCCAGCACCCGCTCGCCCCGCGCCCCGGTCGGAGGACGCACAAAGAGACTGAGATCAAAGAGATCACGCGCCAGGTTGGGCGGGGTCTCGATGGCCGAGACAGACACACGCAGATCAGGCAGCGCCGCGCGCACCGCCGGCAATCGGGGCGAGAGCCAGAGTTGCGCCACGCTGGGCAGCGCCGCGATATGCAGGGTGCCATGCCGCGCGGCGTTTCGCAGACCATGCACCGCCGCTCCCATCGCATCGAAAGCCGTGGCAAAACCCGGCAGTGCCTCTGCCCCCAACGCGGTCAATCGCACCCCCTGCGAACGACGCTCGAAGAGATCGGCGCCGATCCAGTCCTCAAGCGCGCGGATATGTTGCGAAACCGCTCCGGGGGTCACGCAAAGCTCTTCGGCGGCATTGGCAAAACCACCCAACCGCGCAGCAGCCTCGAAAGCGCGGAGCGCATTGAGCGGTGGCCCTTTCGGGCGGGGCGGAGATACCGACATTTTCTAGCCTTAGTTTTTCTACGCTCATTTTTACATAATCTGATTTGCGCCGTCCATCGTGCCGCGCCATCCTGCCGGAAACGGATCTTCAGGAGATCATCATGACACTTTCCCACCGCGATTGGGTGCCCAGCCTTTGCGAAGACCTGATCCAGACACTTGCCACCCGCACCGCGAGCGAGGATGCGAGCGCGATCGCCGCCCGCATCGAGGCGCTGGCCGAGAACAACCGCCGCATCCACGAGGCCGAGTGCTTCAACCTCAACCCGGCAACCAATGTGATGAATCCGCGGGCCGAGGCGCTCTTGGCCTCGGGCATCGGCTCGCGCCCCTCGCTGGGTTACCCGGGTGACAAGTACGAAATGGGGCTCGAGGCCATCGAGGAGATCGAGGTGATCGCGGCGGAACTGGCTGCCGAGATCTTTGGCGCGCACTATGCCGAGATCCGCGTGCCTTCGGGCGCGATTGCCAATCTCTACGCCTTCATGGCCACCTGCCGACCCGGCGACACGATCATCGCGCCGCCTGCGTCCATTGGTGGCCATGTCACCCACCACGCGCCGGGCTGCGCCGGGCTCTACGGCTTGCGCATCCTCGAGGCCCCGGTGAACCGTGATGGCTATACCGTTAATCTTGAAGGATTGCGCGCCATGGCGCAGGCGGAAAGGCCCCGTCTGATCACGCTCGGTGCCAGTCTCAATCTCTTCGAGCACCCAGTGCGTGAGGTGCGCGCGATTGCCGATGCGATAGGGGCCAAACTGCTCTTCGACGCCGCGCATCAATGCGGCATCATCGCGGGCGGGACATGGAAGAACCCACTCACAGAGGGTGCGCACCTGATGACGATGAGCACCTACAAGAGCCTTGGCGGCCCAGCAGGTGGCCTTATCGTCACCAATGAGGCCGATCTCGCCGAACGGCTCGACGCCATCGCCTTCCCGGGCATGACGGCCAATTTCGATGCCGCCAAATCGGCGGCGCTCGCCGTCACGCTGCTGGACTGGCGTGTGTACGGACGCGCCTATGCAAGCCAGATGGTGGCCGTCGCGCAGGCGCTCTCGACCGCGCTCGAGGCCGAAGGGCTGCCGGTCTTCAAGGCCCGAGACACGGCCACGCAATCGCATCAGTTTGCGCTCGAGGCAGCGGCGTTCGGCGGCGGGCAGGCCGCCTCGAAACGCTTGCGTCTCGCAGGCTTTCTCGCCTGTGGCATCGGGCTGCCCATCGACCCGGTTGCAGGCGACATGAACGGATTGCGTATCGGCACACCGGAACTCGTCCGGTGGGGCGTGACGCCCGAAGACACGCCGCGCATGGCCGCGCTCATCGCGCGCGCTCTCCGCGGGAACGATCCCGGCGCGCTCCTGCCGGAGGTGTCACAATGGCGGCAGAGCTTTGACCGGCTCCATTACGTGATCTGACGCCAAGCGTCCCCCGACGCGCGGGCCCGCCGCGCAAAACCGCTCAGTGGATCTTGTTGCGGATGCGCTGCACCATCCACCAGACCAGGCCCACCACAGGCAGGGTCACCGCAGCCGTGACCATGCCCTTGCTCACGTCCAGCATGTCGGTCAGCGGATAAAGCAGGTAGCCCGCCAAGGACACGGCATAATAGCTGATCGCCACCACCGACAGCCCCTCGACCGTGCGTTGCAGGCGCAATTGCAGATCGGCGCGCTTGTCCATGCTCTCCAGCAGCGCCTGATTCTGCGCGCTGCGCTCCACATCGACGCGGGTCTGCAACAGCTCGCCCGCGCGCATCGCCCGGTCCGCCATCGCCGAGAGCCGGTCCTTGGTGGCGCGCACCGTGCGCATCGCGGGCTCGTAGCGCCGCATCATGAACTCGGCAAAGGTCTGGCGACCCTCGAACCGCTCTTCGCGCAGGACCGCGATACGCTGATTGACGATCTGCTCATAGGCCGCCGTCGCACCAAAGCGGAACGAGGATTGCGCGACCAGCGATTCCAGCTCTGCCGAGACCCGCAAGAGGCTCTGCAAGGTCTCCTCAGCGGGCTGCGTGCCACCGGTCATGTCGTCGATCAGGCGGCTCAACTGGCTGTCGGTCTCGCCCATCTGGCGGCCCATCTCGCGCACCCGCGCAAAGCCCAGCATCGACATCGCCTTATAGGTCTCGATCTCGCAGATCCGCTGCACCACCCGCCCGATCCGCCGCTCCCCGGTAGAGGGCGCGACATGCAGGGAAAACCGCAGATGCCCCGCCGGGTCGACCCGGAAATCCCCCGCCATCACGGCGGCATCATCAAGTACGCGCGCCATAGCGACGCTTTCATCCACGTACCAGTTGTCGATATCGGCGCGCGTCGCATCGCGGCTGGCCCACGGCACCACCCGGATCATCGCCGAGGTGATGCGCACCCCCGGTGCCTTGGCGAGCCATTCCTCCGGGAAGACCTCGAAATCCACCGGATCGAAGGGGCGCGAACTGACGCCTTCGGTAAAGACCGTGTAGGTCACCATCTCGGTATGGCTTTCCCATTTCAGGCTGTGCCGTCCGATCTCTCCGAAATAATGCGTCGCACCGGGCTGCGGGTGCTTGGCCCCGTAGCGATCCAGCAACGCTGTCAGATGCGCAAGATCCGCTGCGCGGTCGCGCTTGGCGGCGTCACTCGGCTGCTTGATCGCTAGGAAAACGGCCGTGCAGGGCGCCTTGAGCGACGGAAAGGGGCGGGCGTGCAGCTCATTCGCCAAGTCATAGCGCAGCGGGTGATCTTCGATTGGGGGCATGCGCCGGTCTCCTGATCCTTGCCGCTGCTTATCGCGCCCGGAGTGCGCGTGAAAGCGTTTTTTCCTTCACCCCCAATGATTTAGCGGGACACAACCGTATACTGCACATCGCTTGGGCGTCTTCTTGGTCAAACTACTGCAAATCCCACCTGCTGCCAAAGGCGAATGCGTGTGCAATGCGCACGCCCAATACGCGAGAAACGGGTCGTCGGTTGCGCCCCGTTCCCGGCATATCAGGCACCATGAGCACCGCAGACGCATCCCCACCGACCGAACGACAGGCACAGCGCCCGATGAACCCGCTCATCCTGCTGGCGGTGTTGCGCCTGCCCGGAGAGCGCCTACCCCGGGGCGGCCGCATCTGGATCGCCTTCGCTTACAGGCGGCTGATGAAAAGCGCCGTGCCGCTTGCGCCGCCGCCTCGACCATCTGCCCCCGGTGCGGGCATGGTAGACGATCACAATTCGCGCCATGGCGCGAAGGTAATCGGCCCGGGCGCGTGTTGGAAAGGCAATCTGCGCTCGAGTGTTCCGCCAGAACCTGAAGCTCAGCTTCCGGCATGACGCGTCAGCCGAGCTGCGAGCGGCTCTTGCGCAGCGCGCGGAGATCCTGCGGCGCCATGTGGGAGGCGGGCGACACTTCGGGCCGCACAGCGCGTGGCGCGGCGTCCGTCCCATCGCCGCAGCGCAGGAAAAACAGCACCGCCCCCGCGCATTGCAGGCAGAAGATCCAGATCCAGCAGGTCCACACCCCTGCCAGGATCAGCCCCTCGCGCCAGCCGATCGCCGACCAGCCACCCTCCTCCAGCCTGCGCAGGGCGGCCATGGACTCCTGCAGGGCATCGCCCATGCCAAGAAAGGACAGCAGCGCGAAAAACCCCATGATCAGAAGCGGAAACAGCACGTAAGAGGCGCAGACAAGCAGCGTCAGTGGCACGAAGCCGGTGCCGAATCCCGCCAGTGGGGTATGCGGGCTGCCATTGGCATCGCGCCCCGACGCCGCCCCGGCCAGCGGCCCAAAATCGCCGCCCGCAGCGCCGAGACCGCCAGAAAGCTGATGACGGCCAGAATGCCCGCGGGCAAAGTGCCGGTCTGCAGGACGTCTTCGATGGCCTCGACACCGCCCGCGCGCAGCAGGGCCAGAAGCTCGGCCGGCGGCACCGTCGATGAGATCAGTACCAGGATCACGGTGGCCGACAGCGTAACGACAAGATAGCCGATCGCCTCGACAGCGCCATAAATCGCCCCCGGCAGGACAAGGCCCCCATAAGTCCCCGTCACATCGTGACCCCGCGCGGTGAACCCGAGCCTGATCCCGATAATGATCGGGATCATGGCCAGCGACAGCCCGAGAATGACGGCGACGATGACCGCGATGAAGGGGGAGATCACCGCCAGCCCGAGAGTGATCAGAACCAGCGCCAGCATCGCAAGGCCAAGCAGGATCACGAAGACCGGAATCAACAGGATCCTCGGCAGGAGGATCGCGAAAGACAGCGCGACGATACTTTTCAACATAGGACTACATCACCGTGCCTGAACAGCGGCCACCTTTTCCATTGCATTGGCTCCAGCGGTAAGCGCAGTTTCTGGCCAGAGCATGGCACGGGGGTGACCATTGTCAGAAAATGACGGCGCGCCGTCGCAACAGCGGCGGGGCCGGATGCCTTGATCCAAGGGGCCGCCGCGCCAGACAGCACCGATGCTCTAGCTCGTGAAGGCCGGAACTGGTCGTCAAGCGGCCCGATCCGCGTGGAAGTGAAAGGTTTTTATCGCACGCAAAGGCCCATTCTGGCCATGCCGACACGATCCGCGCCTGTTCCGCGCCGCATACGCCCCCATGCGTGCGGCTATCCCGCCCGTCTGCGAACCTTGGCGAGCGCCTTACAGTCTCGACCGCCCATATGAAAAGGGGCGTCCCGCAGGACGCCCCGTCTCGGTCGCGTATCAACGCGGGCGTCACTCCACCTTGCTCAGCAGGCTCGAAATGCTGTCCTTGGCGTCGCCGTAGAACATGCGGGTGTTCTCCTTGAAGAAGAGCGGGTTCTCGATGCCCGAATAGCCGGTGCCCTGACCACGCTTGGAGACGAACACCTGCTTGGCCTTCCACACTTCCAGAACCGGCATCCCGGCAATGGGAGAGTTGGGGTCGTCCTGCGCCGCCGGGTTGACGATATCGTTGGAGCCGATGACGATCACCACATCCGTATCCGGGAAATCGTCGTTGATCTCGTCCATCTCCATGACGATGTCGTAAGGCACCTTGGCCTCGGCCAAGAGCACGTTCATATGCCCCGGCAGACGGCCGGCAACCGGGTGGATGGCAAAGCGGACGTTCTTGCCACGGGCGCGCAGCTTGTTGGTCAACTCGCTCACCGCGCCCTGCGCCTGCGCCACCGCCATGCCGTAGCCCGGCACGATGATGACTGAATCCGACTCGTTGAGCGCGTTGGCCACGCCGTCGGCGTCGATGGCGACCTGCTCGCCCTCGATCTCCGCCGCCGGACCCGACGCGCCGCCAAAGCCACCGAGGATGACGCTGACGAATTGCCGATTCATCGCCTTGCACATGATGTAGCTCAGGATCGCACCCGAGGAGCCCACAAGCGCGCCGACCACGATCAGAAGGTCATTGCCGAGGCTGAAGCCGATCGCCGCCGCCGCCCAGCCCGAGTAGCTGTTGAGCATCGAGACCACCACGGGCATGTCCGCGCCGCCGATCCCCATGATCAGGTGATAGCCGATAAAGAGCGCCAGAAGCGTCAGCGCCACCAGCGTCCAGATGCCAGCCCCGCCCAGATACATCGCGGCAAAGAGCAGCGACAAGCCCGCCGCCGTGGCATTGAGCATATGCCCGCCCGGCAGCTTCTTGGCGGCCGAGTCGACCTTGCCCGCCAGCTTGCCATAGGCGATCACCGAGCCGGTGAAGGTCACCGCGCCGATCCACACGCCAAGCACCAGCTCGACCCGCAGGATGCTGACCTCCACCGCCGTCTTCTTGGCCACGATGGCGGCAAAGCCGGAGAAGGTCTTGGCAAAGGCCGTGGCCTCGGCCACTGCTGTCTCGGGGCGCGGGAAGGCAAAGCCTTCATCGGCAAAGGCCGCCGCGACGCGGGTCAGCTCGATATCGGCATTGAAGCCCACGAAGACCGCCGCAAGGCCGACCAACGAGTGCATGATCGCCACCAGTTCGGGCATCTGCGTCATCTGCACCCGCGTGGCCAGTTGATAGCCAATCAGGCCGCCGCCCGCGATCAGGATCAGCGACAAGAGCCACAGCCCCTGCCCCGGCCCGATCAGCGTGGCGATGACCGCGATGGCCATGCCGGTGATGCCGTACCAGACGGCACGCTTGGCGCTTTCCTGCCCGCTCAGACCACCGAGGCTGAGGATGAAGAGAATCGCCGCGACCACGTAGGCCGCAATGGTAAATCCGTAATCCATTGTCGCCTCCGATCAGGATTTCTGGAACATGGCGAGCATGCGCCGTGTCACGAGGAAGCCGCCGATGATGTTGATCGAGGCCATGAACACCGCCGCAGCGGCGAGGATGGTAATCAGGATCGAGCTTGATCCGATCTGCATCAGCGCACCGAGGATGATGATCGACGAGATCGCATTGGTGACCGCCATCAGCGGCGTGTGCAGGCTGTGGCTGACGCCCCAGATCACCTGGAAGCCGACAAAGACCGACAGCACGAAGACGATGAAATGCTGCATGAAGCTGGCAGGGGCCACCAGACCCACGGCCAGCAGCAGCACCGCCCCGACCGTGAGCAGCATGACCTGGTTCTTGGTCTGCGCCTTGAAGGTCGCAACTTCCTGTGCGCGGCGCTCTTCCGGCGTCAGCTCCTTGGCCTTTTCCTTGGGTTTTTGCGCGGCGATGGCCGCAACCTTGGGCGGTGGTGGCGGGAAGGTCACCTCGCCCGCATGGGTCACCGTCGCGCCCCGGATCACGTCATCCTCCATGTTGTGATTGACCTGACCGTCCTTTTCGGGCGTGAGGTCTGTCATCATGTGGCGGATGTTGGTGGCGTAAAGCGTCGAGGATTGCGTCGCCATCCGGCTGGGAAAGTCGGTATATCCGATGATCGTCACGCCATTGTCGGTGACGATCTTGTCGTCCATCACCGTCATCTTGCAATTGCCGCCTTTTTCCGCCGCCAGATCGACGATCACCGAGCCGCGCTTCATCGCCTTGACCATATCCTCGGTCCAAAGCTCGGGCGCCTCGCGATTGGGGATGAGGGCGGTGGTGATGACGATATCGACCTCGGGGGCCAGTTCACGGAACTTCGCCAGCTGCGCCTCGCGGAATTCGGGGCTGGAGACCGACGCATAGCCACCCGAAGCCGAGCCGTCCTGCTGCTCTTCCTCGAAATCGAGATAGACAAACTCGGCGCCCATCGATTCGACCTGTTCGGCCACTTCGGGGCGCACGTCGAACGCGTAGGTGATCGCACCGAGGCTCGTGGAGGTGCCGATGGCGGCCAGACCAGCCACACCCGCGCCGACGATAAGTACCTTCGCGGGGGGTACCTTGCCAGCTGCGGTGATCTGCCCGGTGAAAAACCGGCCAAAGTTGTTGCCCGCTTCGATCACGGCGCGATAGCCCGCAATATTGGCCATGGAGCTGAGCGCGTCCATCTTCTGCGCGCGGCTGATACGCGGCACCATGTCCATCGCGATGACAGACGTGCCCTTGTCGGCGATCGTCTTCATCTGCTCTTCATTCTGAGCAGGCCAGAAGAAGGAGATCAACAATTGCCCCTCGCGCAGGCGCTTGGCCTCGGTCTCGGTGGGCGGGCGCACCTTGGCCACCACATCGGCGGCCTTGTAGAGCTGTGCCGCACTCTTGATCACCTCGACACCGGCCTCCTTGTAGGCGGCGTCCGAGAAGCCTGCGGCACCCCCTGCCCCCGCCTCTATGGCGCAGTCATATCCGAGTTTTTGCAATTGCAGGGCCGAGTCGGGCGTCATCGCCACCCGGTTCTCACCGTCGAGCACTTCCTTTGGCGTTCCGATCTTCAAATCTGTGTCCCCCCTTGGCAGATCACGTGTTCTTGTGGCTCCGCTATCGCGGTATGCCGGTTTCCTTATCCCGAAGGTCGTTATTTCACACTATTTCACGAGTGGCGATATCAAGATTGTCGCGGTTTCTACACCCAGCGTCTGGTTTTTTCGCAATATCGGGCGAAATCCATGCGGAATGTGCGGCGCATCTGGTCCTCTTCGGGAATGACAAAGCGTTTTTCGATTACCCAGACGAAGACGGGAATCAGCGGCAGCGACAAAACCGCGTCCCATCTCAGGATCAACCCGGCGAGGATCAGCGCGTCCCCGAGATAGATCGGATTGCGCGAGCGTTTGAAAATACCGGACTGAATCAGGCGCTCGGGCGTCTCATGCGGCACGATGGTGGTCTTGTAGCGCCGGAATTCCATCGCCGCCATCACGATCAGCAGCAGACCACCCCCGACCATAAGCCCGCCCAGCAGATCCGCCCATGTCTCACCAAAGCCAAACCCCATGGGGTAATGCGTGGCCTGCGCCCACGCGACGACAAGAAACGCCAAAAGCCAGACCGGCGGCATGTCGATCCATTTGAGCATTCGCACGGCATCCTTTTCTCTGCGGTTGTCACCCTCGGGCGCGTTGCTACAGTAGCGCCTGATATTAGGGAGGCAATATGGCACTTGGTGGTAAACACGCGCTGATCACCGGCGGTGGCAGCGGCATCGGTCTGGCGATTGCCCGCGCGCTCGCGGCAGAGGGGGCAGAGGTCACGATCACCGGGCGACGCGCCGGGATTCTTGAAGAGGTGGCGGGCGGCGGCCTGCACCCGCTCACGATGGACGTGACCGACGAGCGCCAGGTGGTAGAGGGTGTCGCCGCCGCGGTCGCCGCGCGCGGCCCGGTGCAAATCTGCATTCCGAACGCGGGCATCGCCGAGGGTCGCGCCCTGCACAAGACCGACGCGGCGTTCTGGCGGCATATGATGGCGACCAATCTCGACGGGGCCTTCTATACCGTGCGCGAATGCCTGACCGGCATGCGCAAGACCGATTGGGGCCGGGTCATCGCGATCTCCTCGATTGCCGGGCTCAAGGGGCTGAAAGGTGCCTCGGCCTATAGTGCCAGCAAGCACGGCATGATCGGTCTGATCCGAGCCCTGAGCGAGGATTATCTCGGCACGCCGCTGACCTTCAACGCGATCTGCCCAGGCTATGTCGATACCGAAATCGTCAGCCGCAACGTCACCGCGATCTCCGAACGCGCGGGCGTCTCGACCGATGAGGCCCGCGCCATGATGATCAGCGCAAACCGCCACAACCGCCTGATCGCCCCCGACGAGGTGGCCCAAGCGGTGCTCTGGCTTTGCGGGCCGGGATCAGGCAGCGTCAACGGTCAGGCCATCGAGATCGCGGGCGGGCAGTTCTGAGAGGCTCAGCCCTGCGCCAGCCACACATAGGCCCCATAGCCCGCCAGCATCAGCGCACCAACGCCGCGCCCGATGACCGGCCGCATCAGCAGCAGACCAGCCAGCAACAGCGACACCGCGATCATCACCGGCAGGTCGAACGCCAGAAACCGCCCGGCCACCGGGATTGGCGCGATGACCGCCGTCACCCCGAGAATTCCGAGGATATTGAAGATATTGGAGCCCACGATATTTCCGATCGCGATCTCCGACTGCCGCCGCAGCGCCGCAATCAGCGACGTGGCAAGCTCCGGCAGTGATGTGCCGACGGCGACGATGGTCAGCCCGATGAAGGCCTCTGAAATGCCATAGCCCCGCGCGATGGAAACCGCGCCGTCCACCAGAAACCGCGCGCCCAGCATGAGCGCGATCAACCCGCCCAGAACCGTAAGCGCTGACATCAGCCCCGATCCGGCGGCCCCCGGCAGATCGGGCGCAGCCTCGCCCGGCTGGCGGTACGCCCAGACCAGATAGGCCACAAGACCGGCGAACAGGATCAGACCGGCAGGCCGCCCCATCTGCCCCAGTGCAAAGATCGGCACCAGCGTCAAGGCTGCGGCCAGCATCACGCCCAGATCGCGCGACAGCGCACGCCCCTGTACCCTGATCGGCCAGACCAGCGCCGAGATCCCGACGATCAGCAGGATATTGGCGATGTTCGAGCCCAGAACATTGCCAAGCGCGATATCCGGCACGCCGCGCCAGGCGGCATCCACCGAAACCAGCAGTTCCGGCGTGGACGTACCGAAGCCGACCACGGTCAAACCGATCAACAAGGGCGGCATTGCAAGCCGCCGCGCAATCCCCACGCTGCCCCGCACGAGCGCCTCGCCACCGATCAAGAGACCGGCAAGACCGGCCAGAAGATAGAGATAGTCCAATCCGTTAACTCCCATGGGCGACACCACGCCGTGACGGGGCAAGTGGGCATGCCTGCGGCGACCCGCAAGACACCTGACAGGTTTATTTGATCCGGCTGTCGCGGGGGCGCGGCGCAGGATCCGCTCTCGACTGCAAAGTGCGGGCGCGGCATGGTGTCGAACGACGCACCCTCTCGATTTGCCGTCGGTCTTCGGGCAGACGTGACCAGAAAAACGGAGACGACGATGACAGATTTCACCGCGACGCGCGCCATGTTCCATATGCCCGAGGATGTCATCTATCTCGACGGGAACTCTCTCGGCCCACTGCCGCGCGCGGCAATCGAGCGGATGCAAGGCACCCTGCATGACGAATGGGGCGAGATGCTGATCACCGGATGGAATCGCGCCGGTTGGATGGCGCAGCCGCGGCATATTGGGGATCGGATCGGGCGACTGATCGGGGCCGAGGCGGGCCAAGTGGTGCTGGGCGATACGCTGTCGATCAAGGTTTACCAGGCGCTTGCCGCCGCGCTCGAACTGCGCCCCGACCGGCGCGTGATCCTCAGTGACAGTGGCAATTTTCCCTCCGATCTCTACATGGCCGAGGGGCTGATCCGTACGCTTGATCGAGGCCATGAATTGCGCATCGTCGCCCCGGAAGAGGTGGCAGGCGCGATCACCGATGAGGTCGCGGTGACATTGATCACGGAGGTGGATTACCGCACCGGGCGGTTGCACGACATGGCGGACCTGACCGCACGCGCGCATGCGGCGGGGACCCTCACGGTCTGGGATCTGGCGCATAGCGCCGGGGCGCTGCCGGTCGATGTGGCGGGCGCAGGCGCGGATTTCGCCGTGGGCTGCACCTACAAGTATCTCAACGGCGGCCCGGGTGCGCCTGCCTTCATCTATGTCGCGCCTCGTCACGCAGAAACAGCCTTTCCCGCACTCTCGGGCTGGCTTGGACATGACGCGCCTTTCGCCTTTGAACCCGCCTATCGCCCCGGCGCGGGTATCGAACGGATGCGCGTCGGCACGCCGCCGGTGCTGGCCATGGCGGCCCTGGAAGCGGCGATCGATGTCTGGGACGGTGTCGACATGAACGATCTGCGCGCCCGCTCGATCGAACTGAGCGAGATGTTCGTCAAAGGGGTCGAGGCCGCCTGCCCGATGCTGACACTGGCCAGCCCGCAAGACCCGGCACGGCGCGGTTCTCAGGTGTCGTTCCGCTTTGAAGAAGGCTATGCTGCCATGCAGGCCTTGATCGCACGCGGTGTGATGGGCGATTTCCGCGCGCCGGATATCATGCGCTTCGGCTTTACCCCGCTCTATATTTCGGAGGCCGAGGTCGAGACCGCAATTCGCATCTTGACCGACGTGATGCAGAACCGTCTCTGGGACCTTCCAGAGCACCGGACACGCCACGCGGTCACCTGAGACAAGCCGACACAACCCTGAGCTCGAAAAGCCAGGCTTTCGCCTCAATCTGTCGCAAATTCACCAAAAACCCCGCCAATTGCCGCCGCAGACGCTGTGTATCCATTTTGGAAACAACGGGATGCAACAGCACATGAAGCGCATCCCGTCTTAGCGAAGCAAGGCCATCAAAGAGCCTTGGCGCGTCTGACACAATGGCGGGGGACACACCCCCGCGAGGCAGGAGTGACGGGTATGCCCGACGGGTATCTGGTACAATTGGGCGATGGGTCGCTCGATCCGAACGACGGCATTGTCGACCCGCTTGTGACATTCACCACCGACACCGAACTTGGTGCGGGGGACTGGATCTGGTCCGGCACCTGGAACGGGCAGACCTTCACCAACACGTCCGAACCAGGCGTCTTTTTCCTCGCCACCGACGGCAATGTCTATTTCGTGCCGGATTTCGGCCCGGTGGACACGATTACATCCGCAACGGTGCAGGACGCGCCGACCTTCTCTATCTCCAATGGCCCTGTGGATGGAACCGCCGGGGCAGACGTCATCGACGACACCTATACTGACGGGGATGGCGACTCGGTCGATACCGGACTGGGTGGCGGCCCGGACGGCAATGACGACACGGTCAACGCAGGTGCAGGCAACGACAGCGTCGCGTCGGGTCTCGGCAACGACCAGGTGCAGGCAGGTCCCGGCAACGACACCGTGGATGCAGGCGATGGTGACGATCTGGTGATCGGCGGCAGTGGCCAGGATTCGATCCTCGGTGGTTCCGGCAACGACACGCTCTATGGCGGCAACGATCCCGCACAGTTCACCGGCACCGGCGGCACGAACACGCTCAGCACGTCGTTTCAGGTCATAAACCTGGGGAATTTCGCTGATATCGATCCCAACGAGGCCAATGGCATTTCCGAGAACATGGCCGATCTCTTCGGCACCTACGGCTCTCTCGACGCACCGCTCTATGACAACCTTCTCGACATGACGACCGCCGATCCTAACGGATCGGGCAATGTCGACGACAATGACAACGGCAACACGCCCGAAACCGTGACCATCGGCGGGCAAAGCGTCACGCTCGACAGCGTGCAGGTCTACAACGCCACCCTAACCTATGCCGATGGCAGCACAGCGAACATCACAGCAGTGGTGTTCCAGACCACCACCGGTGACACATTCCTTGCCCCTGAACTCGCGATCAACGCCGATAACGCGGCGCTCTCGGCGCAGCCTATCGTGTCGATCTCGCTCAACTCGACCAGCGCCGATAACGGCTCGCTCGCCGCGAGCCGTGTCGATACCGATTTCAAGGTGCCGATGGCAGACGAAACCGGCGATTTTATCGACGGCGGCGCGGGCAACGATCAGATCTTCGGCAACGAAGGAGATGACACTCTGACCGGCGGCACCGGGGCGGATACGATCTATGGCGGCACCGGGAACGATGCGTTCTTTCTGGCCGAGGGCGACGTGGCGTTCGGCAGTGACGGCGACGACCTCTTCGTGATCGGTGATCTCGGCGAGGCAGGCGCGGGCACGATCAATATCGTGGGTGGCGAGGGGGACGAGACAGCCGGCGATACGCTTCAGCTCAATGCCGACGTGACACCGGACGACATCACCTTCACCAACACGGATGACACCGCGGGCGGGCTATCAGGCTCGTTCACGCTGGCCGATGGCACCCTCGTCACCTTCTCGGAAATCGAGAACATCATCTGCTTTACCCCCGGCGCACGCATTCTGACGCCGCGCGGCCTGCGCCGTGTCGAGCGCCTGCGGGCGGGCGATCTGGTCATCACCCGCGACAATGGCCCTCAACCAGTGCGCTGGACCGGCCGTCGCACGGTGCCGGGTATCGAGCGCTTTGCCCCGATCCGCGTGGCCGCGCATGTGCTTGACGGGGCGACAGCACCGCTTCTGGTCTCGCCGCAACACCGGTTTCTCTTCACCGGCTACAAGGCCGAACTGCTGTTCGGCTGCGACGAGGTGCTGGTCTCGGCCAAACACCTGGTGGATGGGCGCGACGTCACCGAGGCACCACAGGCCGAGGTCACCTATATCCACGTCATGCTCGATCGCCACGAGGTGATTTATGCCGACGGTGCCGCAACCGAGAGCTTTCACGCCGGAGATATCGGTCTGGCCGCGATTTCCGATCAATCCCGCGAGGAGATGTTCCGCATCTTCCCTGAATTGCGCACCCATCCCGAAGCCTACGGACCCACGGCGCGCCCCTGCCTGAAACGCCATGAGGCACGTCTTTTGCAACCCTGCACCTGAGTGACCCTGAAATACAGCCGCGCGCTGCCGTTGAGATGTCGAATTGCCACCACAGACCCGCCTGACAGACCGCTTAACCCGATCAACAGACATTTTGCCTAGCTTCGTGATGCTGCCAGCATGCCGTGTGTTAAGTACGAGGAAGAACAAATAGTTATGCCATTCAACTCAGAACAAACCAGCAATGGGCACCGCATCCCGACTACCCCCTCGGGATCATCCCCGCTGCGCGGCACCGCCACACAAGATGGAGACGGGCGAACGGGGGCTATGCGCTGGTCAAGTCAGGCCGAATCCTGCCCCGATGATCGGGCAGGCAAAGAAAGGCTTTTGAACGAGTACGAGATTTAAGATGGCGAACCACATCACGAACGGTGTCTTTGAAACCAACACCGCCACGGCTGGGTCGCAGTCCCCCTCTGGCTGGACGATCACCTCGGGCTCACCCGATCTTCAGACCGACGGCAGTTTCGAATGGGCCAATCAGGGCTGGATGCCCGCCGATCTCGACGCCTCGGGCGGCGGCTATATCACGTTGTTCGGAGATGGCGGAACGGCGCGCGAGGCGCTGTCGACCACGCTCAACACATCCGTTGTCGCTGGCCAAACCTATACGTTTTCCTTCGACTTCTACGTCAACGATTCGAACGGCACCAGCAATCAGGCGGGCGCCACGAACCTGAACGTCACCATCGGCACGCAAACACTGACACTCCCGATCGACAGCACCGGGCAAACGGCCCCCTACTGGCAGACCGCGACCTTCAACTTCACCGCGACCGAGACGACCAGCAACCTGTCGCTCTCCACCACGAGCGATACAGGGGCCTTCGGCAGCCTGACAGGTATCGCCCTCGACAATCTTGTCCTCGATGTCGCTCTCAACGGAATCGTCGAAGGCACGGCAGCGGGCGAACTCATCGATATCGACTATATCGGCGATCCCGAGGGCGACCGCATCGACGCCAACGACAACCTTGCCGCAAACAATGACGACAGCGTAGAGGCAGGGGCGGGCGATGACACGATCCTTGCCGGGGCTGGCAATGACACCGTCAACGCGGATGACGGCAACGACCTGCTGGATGGCGGCGCAGGCGACGACATCCTGAACGGCGGTAACGGCAACGACACCCTCTCCGGCGATGCCGGGGAGGACACGATCTTTGGCGAGGCCGACGATGACCTGATTTCCGGCGGCACCGGCAATGATCAGCTGTTCGGGCAAGACGGTAACGACACGATCAACGTGAGCCAGGGCGACAGTGCCGAGGGCGGCGACGGCGACGATGTGTTTATTCTGACGGATCTCGGTGAGACCGACACCGGCACCATCACGATCATCGGCGGCGAGGGTGACGAGACGGCGGGCGACACGCTGGTCTTGACCCCCGATATCGGGCGCGACGACATCACCTTCACCAATACCGACGACGCGGCCGGGGGCCTTTCCGGCACCTTCACCCTGAATGGCGCAGTGGTGAATTTCTCGGAGATCGAGAATATCATCTGTTTCACCCCCGGTGCCCGGATCCTCACCCAATGGGGTGAGCGCCCGATCGAGATGCTGCGGCTTGGCGACATGGTGGTGACCCGCGACCATGGGTTGCAGCCGGTGCGTTGGATCGGCGAGCGAACCGTGCACGCGACAGGGGCTTTTGCCCCCATCTCCATCGCGTCAAGCGTGATGGGCGGGCATGAAGCTCTGTTGGTTTCGCCTCAGCACCGGTTGCTGTTCACCGGCTATCGCGCCGAGCTGCTTTTCGGCGAGAGCGAGGTTCTCGTCGCGGCCAAGCATCTGGTGAACGGGCGCGATGTGACGGTCTCCCAACAGGAGGCAGTGACCTATATCCACATCATGTTCGACCGCCACGAGGTGATCTATGCCGGTGGCATAGCAACCGAGAGCTTTTATGCCGGAGACTCCGCGCTTTCAGCCGTGGATGCCGCCGCCCGCGAGGAATTGTTCACGATCTTCCCGGAATTGCGCAGCGCGCCGGGGCGCCATCGCGAGATCGCGCGTCCCTGCCTCAAGCGGCACGAAGCGGCCTTGCTGTGCAACGAGGACGAAATTGCCCCGGCGTGGTCACGCTAGGCCGCGTGTCGGTCAGGCACTGCGCAGCACCGGGGCCACCTGCCCCGCCGCCCAGGCCCGCACCGCATCGCCAAAGGCGGTGAACAGCGGGCGGCTGACGGGATCGTTGGTGGCGTTGTACTCCGGGTGCCACTGCACCGCGAGGGTAAAGCCGCGCGCGCCGTCGAGATAGAGCGCCTCGGGCGTGTCGTCATGCGCCCAGCCGTCGATCACCACGCCATGTCCGGGCCGCACGATGCCCTGCCCGTGCAGGGTGTTGGTCATCACTTCCTCGGCCCCCATCAGGCGATGGAACACGCCGCCCGGCGTGAACCGAACCTTGTGGCGCAGGGCAAACTGTTCATCCATCGTGCCCTCGGGCGGCATGCGATGGTTGTCGCGCCCCGGCAGATCGCGGATTTCGGGGTGCAGCGTGCCGCCCATGGCGACATTTACTTCCTGAAAACCGCGGCAGATGCCCAGAAACGGCTGCCCCCGCTCCAGACAGGCGCGCACCAGCGGCAGGGTGATCGCGTCGCGGGCCCGGTCAAACGCGCCATGCGCCTCGGTCGGCTCTTCGCCATATTCCTCGGGGTGGACATTGGGCCGCCCGCCGGTCAGCAGAAAGCCGTCGCACACGTCCATAAGCTCCGCCACCGAGATATAGCGCGGGTCAGCGGGAATGATCAGCGGCAGGCACCCTGCCACATCGGCCATGGCAGAAGAGTTGATCGTGCCGCCCGCATGGGTGGGGTAGCGATTGTCGATCTGATACTGGTTTGCGATGATGCCGACGACCGGGCGAGTCATATTGGTCCTTCTTGGTCAGGCGCGTTGCGTTCCATTTGCCTAAGATATAGCGCAGAGTGAAATAACAAAACATCAATCCGCGCACATATTCTCGTGCGCTGATGCGGGTTTGCCCAAAATCCCTGCACGGTTTCTTGACCTTTCCACGCGATGCTGCGTGCCGTGGGCGGGGGTCGCGTCACCGGTCAAACGCATCCCGACCGGCCGTGGTTTTCCCGTCCACACCAGCCGGTGTGCGCATCCTACGGCAGCGGTCCGAGCAATGGCGCACCTCGTCCCAGACCTTGGCCCATTTGCGCCGCCATTGCATCGGGCGACCACACGTGGCGCAGGTCTTGACCGGCAGGTCGGATTTGCGGCGGCCGCGCGGCATTAGAGGTCGAGGCTCAGCTGTGCATCGTTGCGCGGCTTGCGGCGCGGGCGCTTGCGGCTCGCGTGTTTTTGCACGATCCGCGCCGTCTCGGCATCGCCGCGATGCGCCGCGCAACAGGCATAGACCGCCTCTTTGGCGGCCTTCGCCGCCGCCACCGGATCGACAATCGGCGCGGGGTATCGCTTGCCCAACAGGCTGCCTGCCCCGTCCCAATCCCACGGCCGCTGCAAATGCGCATCCGGCACCCCGGCCAGTTCTGGCACCCAATCCCTCGTGAATGCGCCGGTCGGGTCCTGATCCAAACCCTGCTTGACGGGATTATAGATGCGGATCGTGTTCATACCCGTTGTCCCTGACTGCATCTGCACCTGAGACCAGTGAATGCCCGGCTCGTAATCGGTGAAATACCGCGCCAGCACCGCCCCGGTCGCCCGCCAATCCAGCC
Organism: Roseovarius tolerans; assembly: GCF_900109855.1. Classification (GTDB taxonomy): domain Bacteria; phylum Pseudomonadota; class Alphaproteobacteria; order Rhodobacterales; family Rhodobacteraceae; genus Roseovarius; species Roseovarius tolerans. The sequence continues at coordinate 86,547 of NZ_FOBO01000010.1, forward strand.
ACAAGTGATAGGACGCCACCGCCATCAGCATCGAGCGCATGCGGAAATTGAGCCAGCCGGTGGCAATCAGCGAGCGCATGCAGGCATCGACAAAGGGCAGCCCCGTCTCGCCGCGCGCCCATGCGCCAAGCCGCGCGGCGTCCGGCTCCTTGGGGCGCAAATCCTCATAGGCGGGGTGCAGGCAACGATGCTCGATGGACGGCTCATCCTCCAGCTTTTGCATGAAATGGTCACGCCAAGCCAGCCGTGCCTGAAACGAGCGCATCGCGCGCGCCCAGCCTGCACCGCGCCCGGTGGGTGCGCGCCACCCCGCCTGCACCGCCTCACGAATCGAAAGCGTGCCGAGGGCGAGATGCGGGCTCAGCCGCGAACAGGCCCGCGCGCCGGTCACGGGCGAGGACATGGCGCGGGTATAGCTCTCGCCGCGCGTGGTCAGGAAACTCTCCAAGGCACGCTCTGCGGCCCACCGCCCGCCGCGCTGCCGACCGGGGCAATGGTCTTCAAGGCCGAGCGCGTGCGCCTCGGGCATTGGGTCGCTCGTGATCCCGGCTCTGGCCACAGCGCCTGAGATCGTCGGCACCAAGGGTGCACGCATGAACGCATCGCGCGCGCCCTGCCATCGGTCGCGGTTGTCCAGCCGCCGCATCACCCCGCATTGCGGCATCTCGTGCCACGTCACCCCCTGCCCGCGCGCCCACTCCGCGACGCGCCGGTCGCGCTCAAAGCTCCAGCCGTTGCCGGTTTCCTCATGGCTGACAAGATGGGTCACGCCATGCAAGGCGCGCAGATCCTCCAGCACTGGCACGGCCTCACCGACGCGGAGAATCAACGGCAAGCCGATCCCGAACAATGCCTCGCGCAGGCTTTCCAAAGCCTCGCGCAAAACCGCATAGTGCCTACCCGAGGCATCCCGCTGCGCCCACATCTCCGGCACCACGATATAGAGCGGGATCACCGGCCCAAGCCGCACGGCATGCGCGAGCGCCGGATGATCCTGCACCCGCAGATCGCGCTTGAACCAGCAGATCACCGGTGCGGGCATGTCAGGCGACCTCGGTCATTCTACAACCACTCCTTCGCCGGTGCGTCCGTCGATCTTCACGTCCGGGTCGACCGGCGTCTGTCCCTGCGAGGCGACCCAGCCGATCAGCCCCAGAAGCAGCACGAGCGCAAAAAGCACCGCCCCCCGTATCCCCATCAACGCGGGCTTGTGCTGTTTCTTCTGCTTTTCGACATTCGTCTCGGGTGCCGACATTGTGGCTCCTTTCCTATGCGTCCATCCGCGCGCATCCCCCATTGAAGCTGCACGCGCATCGCCCTAACGTCCGGCAAACCTCTTGATCCAGCCGACGGAGACGCCCGCGATGAAAGACGCCTCACCCCAAACCATCTATCTCGCGGATTACACTCCGCCAGCCTTTCTGGTCGAAAAGGTCCACCTGACCTTCCGCCTCTCACCGGAAAAAACCCGCGTTCTCAGCAAGATAGAGTTTCGCCCCAACCCCGCATCATCGAGCCACACGTTCTTCCTGCATGGCGAAAACCTCCGCCTCATAGGTGCGAAAATCGACGGCGCGGCGATCACCCCCGAGGTCACCCCCGAGGGCCTGACCGCCGATGCGCCCGACGCACCCTTCACCTTCGAGGCCGAGGTCGAGATCAACCCGGCGGGCAATACCGCGCTTGAGGGGCTGTATATGTCGCCGCAGAACGTGGGAGCGAGCACCGCGAGCGGACGCGAAAGTCTGCCAACCGAAAATGCCATGTATTGCACCCAATGCGAGGCCGAGGGGTTTCGCAAGATCACCTATTACCCCGATAGACCGGATGTGATGGGCGTCTTCACCGTCCGGATCGAGGGCGACACGCCGGTGATGCTGTCCAACGGCAACCCGGTAGCGCAAGGCAATGGCTGGGCCGAATGGCACGATCCCTGGCCGAAACCGGCCTATCTCTTCGCGCTCGTGGCGGGCGATCTGGTCGCGCATTCCGACCGCTTCACCACCCGCTCGGGCCGCGAGGTCGATCTCAACATCTGGGTGCGCCCCGGCGATGAGGGCAAATGCGCCTTCGGCATGGAGGCGCTCAAGAAATCCATGACATGGGACGAGGAAGTCTACGGGCGCGAATACGATCTCGACCTCTTTAACATCGTCGCGGTCGATGATTTCAACATGGGCGCGATGGAGAACAAGGGGCTCAACATCTTCAACTCCTCCTGCGTGCTGGCCAGCCCCGAGACCAGCACCGACGCCAATTTCGAGCGCATCGAGGCGATCATTGCGCATGAGTATTTCCACAATTGGACCGGCAACCGCATCACCTGCCGCGACTGGTTTCAGCTCTGCCTCAAGGAGGGGCTGACCGTCTATCGCGACTCGGAATTCACCGCCGACATGCGTTCCGCCCCCGTCAAGCGCATCGGCGACGTGATCGCCCTGCGCGCGCGGCAGTTCCGCGAGGATAACGGCCCGCTCGCGCATCCGGTGCGGCCCGAAAGCTTTGTCGAGATCAACAATTTCTACACCGCCACGGTCTATGAGAAGGGGGCCGAGTTGATCGGCATGCTCAAGCGGCTCGTGGGGGATGAGGCCTATGCACGCGCGCTCGACCTCTATTTCGAGCGGCATGACGGGCAGGCCTGCACCATCGAGGATTGGTTGCAGGTGTTCGAGGATGCGACCGGCCGCGATCTGGCGCAGTTCAAACGCTGGTACACGCAGGCCGGAACACCGCGCCTGCGGGTCAGCGAAGACTACGAGGGCGGCACCTACACCCTGCATTTCGAGCAACACACCCCGCCCACGCCGGGGCAGGAGGTGAAAGACCCCCGCGTGATCCCGATTGCGGTGGGGCTTCTGGGGCCCAACGGCGACGAGGTCAAAGAAACGCAACTGCTGGAGATGACCGAGGCGCGGCAAAGTTTCACCTTCGACGGGCTGGCCGCCAAGCCGGTCCCTTCGATCCTGCGCGATTTCTCCGCCCCGGTGATCCTGGACCGCGAGACCAGCAATGAAGAACGCGCCTTCCTGCTCGCCCATGACACCGACCCGTTCAACAAATGGGAGGCCGGGCGCGCCCTGGCCCGCAACGGCCTGCTGGCGATGATCCGCGAGGGGGCCGCGCCAGATGCCGCCTATCTCGACGCCGTGCATACCATGGCCCGCGACGAGACGCTTGACCCGGCCTTTCGCGCCCTCGCACTTGGGCTTCCGAGCGAGGACGATCTCGCACAATCGCTGCATGACGCGGGGCACACCCCCGACCCGCAAGCCATCTGGGACGCGCTGGAGACCCTGCGCGACGCCCGCGCCGTGACGATGGAGGCCACCGCAAGCGCGCTGTACGACCGGCATCAGGTCACCGCCCCCTACCGTCCCGACCCCGAGCAGACCGGCGCGCGGGCGCTCGCCAACGCCGCGCTTGCCATCCTCACCCGCCGCGACGGCGGCGCGCAGGCGCAGGCGCAATATGATGCAGCGGACAACATGACCCAGCAGCTTGCCGGGCTCTCTTGCCTTCTACAGGCGGGCGAAGGCGCAGCCGCGGTGCAGGCGTTCTATGAACAGTGGCAGCACGACCGTCTGGTGATCGACAAATGGTTCAGCCTGCAGATCCTGCAAGCCGCCCCCGAAGACACTGCCGATACCACCGCACGCCTGACCGAGCACCGCGATTTCACCATTCGCAACCCCAATCGCTTCCGCGCCACGTTGGGCGCGCTCGCCATGTCACCGGCAGGCTTTCACCACGCGTCGGGCAAGGGCTACAGGACGCTCGCGGATTGGCTCATCGCGCTCGATCCACTCAATCCGCAGACCACGGCGCGCATGTGTTCGGCGTTCGAGACATGGCGGCGCTATGATGCGGACCGGCGGGCGCTGATCGCGGAACAGCTTGACCGCATCCTTGCCACCCCGAACCTCAGCCGCGACACGACAGAAATGGTCAGCCGCATACGGGGGGGCTGAGCCGAACGCTCAGACCTTTTCCTGCGTGTGCTTGCGCAATTCGGCGCGGGCCACCTGCCGACGGTGCACCGCGTCGGGACCATCGGCCAGCCGAAGCGTGCGCACATGGGTCCACATCGCGGCCAGCGGCACGTCCTGTGAAATGCCCTGCGCGCCGAACATCTGCACCGCCTCGTCGATCACCTTGAGGGCCACGCGCGGGGCCACCACCTTGATCTGGCTGATCCACGGGGCTGCGGCGCGGGCATCGCCCTGATCCATCATCCACGCCGCCTTGAGACACAGGAGCCGCGCCTGCTCGATCTCCATCCGGCACTCGGCGATGATATCGTAATTCGCCCCCAACTGCGCCAGCGGCTTGCCGAACGCCTCACGCGCGAGGCTGCGCTTGCACATCATCTCGAGCGCGGACTCGGCTTGCCCGATGGCGCGCATGCAATGGTGGATACGGCCGGGCCCGAGGCGGCCCTGCGCGATCTCGAAGCCGCGCCCCTCGCCCAACAGCATGTTGTCGGCGGGCACGCGCACATTCTCGAACTTGAAATGCATATGCCCGTGCGGCGCGTCGTCACGACCGTAGACTTCCATCGGGCGCAGCTTTTCAATTCCGGGCGTGTCGGCGGGCACCACGATCATCGAATGGCGCTGGTGTTTGGGCTGGTCATCGCCCCCCGTCCGGACCATCACGATATAAACGGCGCAGCGCGGATCACCCGCGCCGGTGGCCCACCATTTCTGACCGTTCAGCACGTAGTGATCACCGTCGCGCGCGCAAGACATGGCGATGTTGGTGGCGTCCGAACTGGCAACCTCCGGTTCGGTCATCAGGTAGGCGCTGCGAATCTCCCCCTCCAGCAGCGGGGCGAGCCATTCGGCCTTCATCGCCTCGGTGCCGTAGCGCTCGAACACCTCCATGTTGCCGGTATCGGGGGCATTACAGTTGAACACTTCGGCCCCCATCGGCGTGCGCCCCATCGCTTCGGCAAAGTAGGCATATTCGACTGTCGTCAGGCCAAAGCCGCGTGCACTGTCGGTCAACCAGAAATTCCACAGCCCCTCGGCCTTGGCCCGCGCTTTCAATCCTTCGAGGATTTCGGCTTGCCGGGGCGTGTAGGTCCAACGGTCCCCCTTGCCCACTTCGGCGTGATACTCGGCCTCCAGCGGCATGATCTCGTCGCGCACCATCGCCGCCACGCGATCCAGCAAGTCCTGCATCTGCGGCCGCATGCCAAGGTTCATTTCCATGCCTCTCTCCTCTTTTTCTTGCGTGCCACAAGCCTGCGCTCCGCACCTTCAACCCCTGCGCGACAACCCCGCGCCGCCTTGCAACCCAAGGCCCCGAACGTGGCCGAATGCCAAAACCTTACCCGCGCAGACCCCAATTTCCGCCACATTACACACGCCATATGAGCCTTGTTGGGGGACACGCTGCACGCATCCCACGCAGCGCGACCCGCACATTCAGTGACGTAACATATTCAAGAGTGATCTGTTTCCTGTATGGTATGCAACAGCAAATCAGGTGGCCGCCACCGTGCGGTCACCTGGTCCTGATTGCGACACCCCGCCCCTCATGCCATCTTCCCCCGTCCGGAACCGCCTGCTATTGGGCCGCATGCTGAGCTATCAACATCACTACCACGCGGGCAATCCGGCGGATGTCCACAAGCACGCGCTGCTGGCGTGGGCGCTGGACTACCTCACGCGCAAGGACAAACCGCTCAGCTATATCGAGACCCATGCGGGCCGGGGCCTCTATGACCTGAGCGATGCGGCCGCCCACAAGACCGGGGAGGCCGCACAGGGCATCGGGCGGCTGGAGACGGCGATTGCCGCCACTCACCCCTACCGCCTGCGCCTTGATGCCACACGCGCGAAACACGGGGCCCACGCCTATCCCGGCTCGCCGCTCATCGCGGCGCTCAGCCTGCGCGCGGGTGACAGCCTGCACCTCGCGGAACTGCACCCGGGCGAGCATGCCCTGCTCGCCTCGCATCTGGCCCCCTACCGCGCGCGACTGCGTCAGGAGGACGGGTTCGCCATGGCCCAAACCCTCTGCCCTCCCATGCCGCGCCGGGGGCTGCTGCTGGCCGATCCAAGCTATGAGGTGAAGACGGAATATGACAGCATTCCCCGCCACTTCGCCCAGATCGCCCGAAAATGGAACGTGGGTATCCTGATGCTCTGGTATCCGATCCTGACCAGCGGCATCCACACCGCGATGCTCACGCATCTCGGCGCGATCTTCCCCGAAGCTCTGCGCCACGAGGTCCGCTTTCCACCTGTCCGCGCGGGACACCGCATGGCGGGCTCTGGAATGTTCGTGGTGAACCCGCCCTACGGTCTGCGCGAGGAAGCCGCACGGCTCACAGAGATCTACGCCGCGCAGGCTTAAGCGGCGCAGGCCACATCGGGCATCCCCGCCCTCAAACGCCGGGGGGTGCGACAAAATTCTTTGATCTGCATCAATTTCGCGCATTGCCGCGCCGGGCGGGACATTCTAAAACCTGAGAGGATCACGGGCGTGTGAGCCACGCTGGATTCTGCGTGCCCGTCACAACATCAGCAGGAGGCATCAAATGGCAGACGCAGCCATTCACGGCCACGAACACGAAGATCAGCGCGGGTTTTTCACCCGGTGGTTCATGTCCACGAACCACAAGGATATCGGTATCCTTTACCTGATCACCTCGGCGATCGTCGGTCTCATCTCGGTCATGTTCACCGTCTACATGCGGATGGAACTGATGGAACCGGGCGTTCAGTACATGTGCATGGAAGGCGCGCGCTTCATCGCGTCGGATGTCGCCGAATGCACGCCCAACGGCCACCTTTGGAACGTGATGATCACCTATCACGGCGTCCTGATGATGTTCTTCGTCGTCATCCCGGCCCTGTTCGGCGGGTTTGGCAACTATTTCATGCCGCTGCAAATCGGCGCGCCGGACATGGCGTTCCCGCGCATGAACAACCTCTCCTTCTGGCTGTTCATCGCCGGCACGTCGCTTGGCGTGGCCTCGCTTCTGGCGCCGGGTGGCAACGGTCAGCTTGGCTCTGGCGTGGGCTGGGTGCTCTACCCGCCGCTCTCGACCAACGAGGCGGGCATGTCGATGGACCTCGCGATTTTCGCGGTCCACGTCTCGGGGGCGTCGTCGATCCTCGGCGCGATCAACATGATCACCACCTTCCTCAACATGCGTGCGCCGGGCATGACGCTGTTCAAGGTGCCGCTCTTTGCGTGGTCGATCTTCGTCACCGCATGGCTGATCCTGCTGGCCCTGCCGGTGCTCGCGGGGGCAATCACCATGCTGCTGACCGACCGCAACTTCGGGACGACCTTCTTCGACCCGGCGGGCGGCGGCGATCCGATCCTCTACCAGCACATCCTGTGGTTCTTCGGCCACCCGGAAGTGTACATCATCATCCTGCCCGGCTTTGGCATCATCTCCCACGTGATCGCGACGTTCTCGCGCAAGCCGATCTTCGGCTACCTGCCGATGGTCTGGGCGCTGATTGCGATCGGTGTTCTGGGCTTTGTCGTCTGGGCGCACCACATGTACACCGTGGGCATGTCGCTGACCCAGCAGAGCTACTTCATGCTGGCGACGATGGTGATCGCGGTGCCAACGGGGGTCAAGGTGTTCAGCTGGATCGCGACCATGTGGGGCGGCTCGATCGAGTTCAAGACGCCGATGCTCTGGGCGTTCGGCTTTCTGTTCCTCTTCACCGTCGGCGGCGTCACGGGCATCGTGCTCAGCCAGGCATCGGTAGACCGGGCCTATCACGACACCTATTACGTTGTGGCTCACTTCCACTATGTGATGAGCCTTGGCGCGGTCTTCGCCATCTTTGCCGGGATCTATTTCTACTTCCCCAAGATGACGGGCCGCATGATCCCCGAATGGGCCGGCAAGCTGCACTTCTGGGCGATGTTCATCGGTGCCAACCTGACCTTCTTCCCGCAGCACTTCCTGGGACGTCAGGGCATGCCGCGCCGCTATATCGACTATCCCGAGGCCTTCGCGGTCTGGAACTGGTGGTCGTCGATCGGGGCCTTCATCTCGTTCGCGTCGTTCATCTTCTTCTTCGGGCTGGTGATCTACACGCTCCTGCGCGGGGCGCGTATCACCCAAGCCAACCCCTGGAACGAATACGCCGACACGCTGGAATGGACCCTGCCCTCGCCGCCGCCGGAGCACACCTTCGAACAGCTCCCCAAGCGTGAGGACTGGGACAAGCAGCCAGCCCACTGATCGGCATGAGACCGACACGACGCAGGCCCCGGATCACTCCGGGGCCTGTTTCATTTCAAGCCGGTCTTTGCGATGCTCTGCCTGCGATACCGGCTCAGTATCCGCCCGGCTTCCACCCCATGAACGCCTTTGTGACGGTCTCGGACACCTCCCACGTGACGCGCATTCCGTCTTTCACGAAGGCACAATCACCGGGGCCGAGGCGCAGCACCTCGCCGGTTGCGTGATCCGTGATCTGACAGCGCCCCTCGAGAATCACCATCATCTCGTCGCCCTGCTCGGTGCATTTGAACGCGCCTTGCGTGCAGCGCCAGATACCGGCGCGCGTGTCATGCCCCGGCCCACCGGCATCCAGACGCCCGTGGCAAACAGGGTCTCCGGCCACCATGACGTAATCGCTTTCCGGTGCGTCAAAGGGCCAATGCTCGAGCAGCCCCACATCCTCTCCCGGCACGAATTTCAGCATTTATCCCTCCACCGTCACTAGATCCGAAAAATGCTCCTGTAGAACCGCCCGGATCACCGGAATAATCCGATCGAGCAGCGCCCGATGCACCGAGCGCCTGCGCCACGCAACCCCGACCGACCGGGTGAAGCGGTCGTTGCGAAACGACAGGATCGCCACGTCTCCCGCTCCCTTCGACACTTCCGATCGCACGTAGAGCGCGGGCAGAAAACTCACCCCCATGTTCAGCGCCGTCATCTGCCGCAGCGTATCGAGGCTGGTGCCCTCGTAATCGTGCCGCAGTTGGGCACCCATCTCGTCGCAGAGGCCAACGATCTGGGCATGCAACGGATAGCCGCGCGGCAAGGCCAGCATATCCTGCCCCGCGAGATCCCGGTCCTCCGCGCGGTCCATATCGGCCAGAGGATGGTCCTGCGCAACGGCCAGCTTCAACGGCTCGCGGAACAGGCGTTCGGAGACAAGATCGCGCGAGTGTAGCGGCAGTTGCGCAAGAATGAGGTCATGCCGCCCGGCCAACAGTTCGTCCTGCAATACATCCGGTGCCGCGTCGCGGATGATCAGCTTGAGGCCGGGACAGACCAGCCTGAGTCGGCGCACAACGTAAGGCAGGAAATAGGGGCCGAGCGTCGGGCTTGCCCCGAGCCGGACCGTGCCGCTCAGACCTTCCCGGCTGGAATGCGCCAGTGCCTGCAAGGCTTCCGCCTCTTCCACAACCTTACGGGCGTGCTCCAGAACCTCGCGACCGCCCGGCGTCAGAACAGCGCCACGCTGCCCACGCTCCACAAGTGGCAGATCAAGCGCGGTTTCAAGACCGGCGATCTGCTGGCTGAGCGATGGCTGGCTTACCCCCACCCTTTCCGCAGCCTTGCGGTAATGGCCAGCCTCCGACAGGGCGATGAAATATCGCAACTGTCGAAGCGTCACCTCCTGCTGCATGATCTCTCGCCCTCCGCATTCCTAAAGACACTTATATAGGAATTTCCTATCAAACTGAAATATAACATCGGCTTTTCTAAACGAAATGCATCCCCATCTCTATCGGGTCGCACCCTGAACCGCGACCGATCCAACCGGGAGGAGACCCATGATGCCGCATCGCCGGATTTCTCATCAATCGCTCATCAGCCGCATTGCCACACTGCGCCGCCGTCATGCGAAAATCGACGCACGTATCGATGACGAGCAGCGGCGACCGATGCCCGATATCGCCCGGCTGAAACGTCTCAAGCAGGAGCGTCTCGGCCTCAAGGACGCGATTGCGATAACTCGCACCATCGCCGACCGCCACAACCCCGACAGCGCCCGCACCGGCTGAGCCCGGGCCAATCTTCGGAGACAGACATGTCCTATTACTTCCTGTCCGTGATGTCCTCACGCGTGTTCCACAGCCGCGATCTCGATGGGCTGCAAGAGGCGCTGACCGAAGAGGACGAACCCGACGCACAGACAATGCCGCCGCAACGTCGCACACATGGTGATAGCCTCACCCCCCGAATGCGCCTCACCCCACGCACGCAGGCCAAGGCCTGAACGCGCAATTCGCAACGCGGCCACCATCTTCACAGGCCCGGGGCTACTCGGGCCTGACGCATTTCAATTCCATAATCATTTCAAGAATAGGCGATTTCTTCGTGGCACGCCGCGTTCCCTCAGCCGCGCCGTACTACCCGAGAGGATATCTTTATCCTTGCGCGAATCCCGCATCACGATTATCCGAAGACTTACTTCGGTCCGGGAATGCAGATTTTCGGTGAAAAGGGAATACGGTGCGATCCTCGTCTTGGATCAATTCCGTAACTGCCCCCGCAACTGTAAGCGGCGAGCGATACCGGCATATGCCACTGTCACCCCATGTGACGGGAAGGCCCGGTAAAGCAGCGACCCGCGAGTCAGGAGACCTGCCGAGGTGATCACCCTATCCGGGCGCGGGGCGCGCCGTGGATAACGGTCTATTCCGTAGTGGTGGCGCTTCACCGTCTGCGGAGGGGCCATGTCCTTTCCAATGACTTCGCACCTTGGAACACCGATGCCGGAGACCGGTATTGAGGGACATAAATGACATATCTGCGAACCACCGCCCTTTGTGCGCTCTGCGCGCTCTGCACCGCCCCCGCGATCGCGCAGGATGCGTTTGAACTCGACACGATCACCGTGACAGCCAACCAGACCGACACCACGCTCGAGCGCAGCGGCTCGACCGTCGAGGTGCTGCCCGCCGATGACGTACGCGATGCCCCGACCGCGCGACTTGGCGATTTTCTGACCTTTCAGCCCGGCATCTCGTCCTCTGGCAACGGCCCGCTAGGCACCACCTCCACGCTGCGCATTCGTGGCCTTGGCGGTGCCTATGTGCCGGTGCTGATCGACGGCATCGACGTGACCGATCCCGCCAGTAGCGGCGGCGGTTTCGATTTCGGCGGGCTGACAAATGCCGGGCTTGGCCGCATCGAGGTGCTCAAGGGTTCGCAATCGGCGCGCTTCGGTCAGAACGCCGTCGCCGGCGTGGTCAATATCGAGAGCCTGCGCCCCACCGAGGACGGCGTGCACGGCTTTGCCGAGGTGGAGGCAGGCAGCTTTGACACCCGGCGCGGTGTGCTGGGCCTCACCGCCCGCACCGACCGCACCGATCTGGCCTTTTCCATCAGCCGCACCGAAAGCGACGGCTTTTCCGCCTCTGCGGCGGGAACCGAGGATGACGGGTTCGACTCGACCCAGGCCAATCTCTATCTGCGCCACCAGGTCACCGACATCTTCGCCGCAGGTCTCAGCGCTCTCTATATCGACAGCCGCGCGGAGTTCGACGAGTTCGGCGGCGACGGGCCCGCGCCGTTCGATGAATTCAACGAGCGCGAGGTCACAGGCGTGCGGCTCTTCACCGAGCTCGAAACCGGGCCGGTCAGTCATGAACTGGCGTATTCAACCTTCGAGACCGACCGCGTCAGCTTCTCCAACGGCACCCCCACACCGTTCAAAGGCGAACGCGACCGCATCGAGTATCGCGGCAGCTATGATACGGGCGGGATCTGGGCGCTCAGTTTCGGCGGCGATTATACCGAGGAACAGGACCTCAATCAGAAGATCGACATCGCAGGGCTGCAGGCTGAACTTCTGCTCGCCCCCACCGATGCGCTCGATCTCGCCCTCTCCGTTCGGCATGACGACCACTCCGAATTCTCTGGCGAGTTGTCGGCGCGTGCCGCCCTCGCATGGCGCATCCGTGACGACCTGATCCTGCGCGCCTCGGCATCCGACGGCTTCCGAGCGCCAACGCTCTCGCAACTCGACCCGTTCTTCGGCGATCCGACTTTTCAGCCGGAAACCTCGGTCAGCTACGACCTCGGGCTGGAAAAGCGGCTCGATGGCGACGATTTCATCCGCGTGACCCTGTTTTCCACAGAAATCGACAACCAGATCTTCTTTGACGGCAATTCTACGCGGTGCATTGCAGCAACTCCTCCGAATACCGGTTGTTTTGAAACTGGCGATTTTGAGGGCAGCGGCGTCGAAATTTCAGGACAGGCCGCGATCAACGAATTCCTCACTCTATCCGGAGCTTACACATATACTGATGCCGAGCAGAACGGAGCCGCAGCCGCCCGCGTGCCAGAGCACGATTTGGCCCTTGGCCTCCGCGCACAGATTACGCCACAGTTCGAAGCACAGTTCACGCTCCAGCATATCGCCGGCGTGACCCCTTCGACCTTTGCCCCGACGCCAAACAAGGTGCAGGATTACACCCTCGTCCACATCAATGCCGCCTACCAGGTGACAGACAATGTCGATGCTTTCCTTCGGGTCGAGAACCTCTTTGACGAGGATTACGAGACAGCCGGTGGGTTCAACACCTCGGGCCGCGCCGCCTATGTGGGGCTGCGTGCGTCTTTCTAGGCTCATATCGCTTGGCGCGGCCTTCGCCCTCGCGGGGGCCGTGACCGCAACCGAGACCGGGGCCGACCCGGCCCCGCGCCGGGTCGTGTCGATCAACCTGTGCACCGATCAGCTGGCGATGCTGCTGGCGGCACCGGGGCAGTTGATTTCGGTTTCCGATCTGGCCGCCGATCCGCACAGTTCCGCCATGGCGGACGCCGCGCGCGGCTATCGGGTCAATCAGGGCCGCGCCGAGGAGGTCTATCTGCTTGCCCCCGATCTGGTGGTCGCCGGGGCCTATACCGATCCCGCCACCATCGGCATGCTGCGCCGGGTGGGTCTTCGGGTGGAGCAGTTCGACACCGCCAAGTCGCTGACCGACACCCGCGAGCGCATCGCGCAGATGGCTCGCGTTCTGGGGCGTGACGACGAGGGCACCGCCCTGATCGCAGAGTTCGACGCGCGTCTGGCGGAACTGAAGGCCAAGGCCGGCAATCACCCGCGCGCCGCGCTCTACCATCCCAACGGCTACACGCTCGGCGGTGGCACGCTGGCTGATGACATCCTGCGCGCTGCGGGCTTTCGCAACCTCGCCGCAGAGCTGGGCCATCGCGGCGGCGGCACCCTGCCGCTGGAGCAGCTTGTCATGGCCGCGCCCGATCTGTTGATCAGTGCCGCCCCCCTGCCCGGTGCCTCGCGCTCCGAGGCGGTTCTGGGTCATCCCGCGCTCGATGCACTGCGCAAGGGGCGCGCCGGGCTGCGGATCACCTCGCCCGACTGGATCTGCGGCACGCCGCATGTGCTGAATGCGGTCGAGCGCCTGACCGACGCGCGCCGCGCCCTGCCGGAGGGCGGGCAATGAGCCGCCTTGCCCTCGCCCTCTCGGCCCTCGTGGCGGTTCTCTTCGCCGCCTCGCTCACCACTGGACCGTCAGACACCTCCACCCTGTCGGACCTCTCTGCGCTCTTTCTCGGCGGTGACGGCCCCCTGCCGCTGGTGATGCGCGAAATCCGCCTGCCGCGCGCGCTCTTGGGCCTGATGATCGGCGCAAGCCTCGGACTTGCAGGCGCCGCGATGCAAGGCTACCTGCGCAACCCGCTGGCCGAGCCGGGGCTGATTGGCGTGTCGGGCTCCGCCGCCCTCGGCGCGGTGCTCGCCATCCATACCGGGCTTGCCGCCGCCTTCACCCTCGGCCTGCCGCTCGCGGCGCTGGCGGGCGCAGGCACCGGCGTGCTGCTGGTGCTGATGCTGGCCGGGCCACGCGGCGCGTCGATCACGCTGATCCTGGCGGGCATCGCAATCTCGGCACTGGCCGCCGCCCTCACCTCGCTGGTGCTCAATCTTTCGCCCAATCCCTATGCCGCCTCCGAGATCGTGTTCTGGATGATGGGCTCGCTCGCTGACCGCTCGATGACGCATGTCTGGCTGGCGCTGCCGCTGATGGTGGTGGGCTGGGTCGGGCTTGCGACCCTCGGGCGCGGTCTGGATGCGCTGACATTGGGCGAGGACGCGGCAGAGGCCATGGGCATTCGCCTCACCCGCCTGCGCCTGACGCTCGTGGTCGGCACCGCCTTCGTGGTGGGCGCGGCGACCGCGGTGGCCGGGGCCATCGGCTTTGTCGGCCTCGTGGTGCCGCACCTGCTGCGGCCGCTGGTGGGCGCGCGGCCCTCGCGGCTGCTCTGGGCCTCGGCGCTTGGCGGAGCGGCGATGGTGCTTGCCGCCGATCTCGCCGTGCGGCTGGTCCTGCCCGAGCGTGACCTGAAACTCGGCGTGCTCACAGCCCTCGTCGGCGCGCCGCTCTTTCTGCACCTGATCTACAAGACACGGGCGGAGATGGCATGACCCTGCTCAGCGTCGATAGCCTCTCGGTGCGGCTGCGCGCGCGTCCCGTCCTGAGCGATGTCAGCTTCAGCGTCGGGCCACGGGAATGCGTCGGCCTCATCGGCCCCAATGGCGCGGGCAAGACGACGCTCTTGCGCGCGATCCTCGGGCTTGTCCCGCATAGCGGCCATAGCAGCCTTGCCGCCCTGCCCCCGCGCGACCGTGGCCGCGCCGCCGCTTGGATGCCACAGGCGCGCGATATCGCCTGGCCGGTGAGCGTCGAGACGCTGGTCGCCCTGGGCCGCACCCCTCACCTGTCGGGGCTACAGGGCATCAGCGACGCCGACCGCGCCCATGTCGATGCGGCGCTCACCACGATGGGGCTCGACGCTCTGCGCGACCGCACCGCCACGCGCCTGTCGGGCGGGGAACAGGCGATGGCGCTGATCGCCCGGGCTCTGGCACAGGACACACCGCTCCTGATGGCCGACGAGCCGATTGCGGGGCTTGATCCCGCCAACCAGATTTCCACGATGGAGGTCTTTGCCGGGCTGGCAGAGGAAGGCCGCGCCGTCATCGTCTCGATCCACGATCTGGGTCTGGCCGCGCGCCATTGCACCCGGCTCATTCTGCTGGGCGAGGGCGGCATTGCCGCCGATGGCCCGCCCGATGCCGTTTTGACGCCCGACAACCTTGCGCGCATCTTCCATGTCTCGGCGCATTACGCGCACACCGCGCAAGGCCCCGTCTTTCAACCGCTCGAGGTGACCCGATGAGCCGCCTGCACCTGGACCGCCCCTGGCTATCGCTCGATCTGGGCCGCGACATGCCGGTGCTCAGTTGGGCCGTGAACCGCCCCGGTCAGGTACTGGCCCGGCGTATCCTGTGGCGCGAGGTGCGCAATGCCGATCTGCCCGAGGATCTCGATGTTGAGGATTGGCTCGACCGGGACCTTGCGGCGCGGCAGGCCTGCGATGCCGTCTGCTTTCTCACCTCCTGCGATATAGGCACCTATTGCGAGGCGCGCGCCACGGCGGGTGCCGTCACCGCCCGCGCCGTGGCGACCGTCGGGCTGTCGAATGCCGAACGCGTGGGCCGCCGCCTGCCACCTTCGGCGCATGGCTGGGGCACGATCAACATCGCGGTGGTGCTTGACGCCGGCCTGACCGACGCGGCCCGGCTGGAGGCGATGAGCATCGCCACGCAGGCCCGCACCGTCGCCATTACCGAAGCGGGGCTGCGCCTTGCGACCGGCCTCGCCACCGGCACCGGCACCGATTGCATCGCCATTGCAGCACCCGAGGGCACCACGCGGTATGCAGGCCTGCACACCGAGGCGGGCGAGGCCGTGGGCCGCGCGGTGCTTGACGCGGTCCGGCAAGGCGCGCAGGCATGGACCCGACCGGCAAAGGAGGCGCAGCATGGATAGCACCGCGCTCATCGGATTTCTGGATCGGGGCGGCCCGGCGCTCTGGGTGATCGCGGCGCTTTCGGTGCTGACCCTCGCGCTGATCCTGTGGAAGGTCTGGCGGCTCTTGTTGACCGGCGCGTGGTCCGGGGCGGTGACCGAGCGCGCGGTGGCCCTCTGGCAGCACGGGCAGGGCGCCGAGGCCACGGCCCTCCTGCGCCCGCGCCGCAGCTTGCGCGCCCGGCTCGCCCTCGCCGCGATGGAGGCGGCCACGGCCCCGCACTGGGGCGAACGCGAGGCGCGCGAAGACACCACCCGCATCGCCAAGTCGCTGCTGAACGAGGCGCGCTCCGGGCTGCGCGCGCTTGAACTCATCGCCACCATCGCGCCACTGATCGGCCTTCTCGGTACGGTTCTGGGCATGATCGCCGCCTTTCAGGCGCTGCAAGACAGCGGCAACAGCGCCGATCCCTCGATCCTCGCCGGCGGCATCTGGGAGGCGTTGCTGACCACCGCTGCAGGCATGGCGGTGGCGATCCCGGCCTCGATGGCGCTGACATGGTTCGAGAGCGTCGCGGACCACGTGCAGGCCGACATGGAAGACGCCGCCACCCGCATCTTCACAACTCCGCATGTGCGAGGCGCGCCATGATGAGCTTTGGCCAGCCCCGCGCGCCGCGCCGCCCCAGCCTCACGCCGATGATCGACGTGGTGTTCCTGCTGCTGGTGTTCTTCATGCTGGCCGCGCGCTTCGGCCACGACATGACCTTGCCCTTGTCCACCGGCGGCAGCGGTAATGCCACCTATGACGGCCCGCCCCGCCTGATCGGGATCGCGGCCGAAGGGCTCACACTCAACGGAAACCCCGTGACGCTCGACACCCTGCCCAAAGCCCTCGCCCCGCTGATGGCGGACAGGGGCGACGCCGTCGTGCTGCGCCCCGCGCCCGGGGCCGACCTGCAATCGTTGATCGCCGTGACCGACGCCTTGCGCGTTGCCGGTCTCACGCGACTGATCGTGGTGGAGTAGGCGCATGGACTTCGCGACCCCCAGACGCCGTCGCCCCTCCGAGGCCATCGTGCCGATGATCAACGTGGTGTTCCTGCTGCTAATCTTCTTCCTGATGAGCGCGCAGATCACGCCGCCCGCGCCCTTCGACGTGACCCTGCCCGAAAGTGCGAGCGAGAACGCGGCACAGCCCACCGACACGCTTTACATGGATGCACAAGGGCGGCTCGCCTTCAACGCGGCGCGGGGCGAGGCGGTCTTTGACACGCTCGCCGCCCGCGCCACGCCCGATGCCACCCTGCAAATCCGCGCCGATGCGCGGCTCGAGGCGCAGGCGCTTGCCCGGCTTCTGCCGGAACTGGCGGCGCGTGGCATCGCGGAGATCGAACTTCTGACGGGGGCACCATGATTCGCGGTCTGGAATTCACCGGTTTCCTCGCCCTTGCCGCCGCCGTGCATGCCGGGGTTTGGACCGCCGCGCCGGGTGGCAGCAGCGGCGCAGGCGGCGCACAGGGGTCCGAGAGCGTGACGCTGGAGGCCTCAAGCCCGCAGATTGCCGCGCTGATCGAGGCCTGGAAGCGACCGGTTGAACTGACGCAAGAGGCAGCACAGCCCACGTCCCCTCCGCGCCCGGACGCAACCCCGGTCGGCCTGCGCTCCGATACCGCGCCACGCAGCGGCCCGGCGCCGACCGCACCGCAAATCGCGGCGCATGCACCCGACCTCCCCGCAGTCGAGGCCACCCCCCTGCCCCTGCCCACGCCAGAGCTGAACGACCGCGCGCCTCAGCCAACGGCTCCCAATCCGCAGGCCGATCACACGCGGCCCACTGCAATGTCAGAACAGGCCCCCGCCCGCGCTACGATGACCGCCCGGCTCAGCAGCCCCACCCAAACCGACGCCTTGCCGCAAGCCGATACCGCCCCCGCCCCATCCCGCAAACGGCCCACGGCACGCCCCGAGCGACCTACCCCCAAGCCCGCGCAATCCAGCCCCGCTCGCCCCAAGGAAGTGGCGCGCGGAGATGGTGGGCAAAAGGCCGGCGGCGCGGCCAGAACCGCACCTGCAACGACGCTCGATCCCGCCGCCCGCAACAGCCTGATGGCCCAATGGGGCGGCAGTATCCGAAGCCGGATCGAGAGACAGAAGCGCTATCCACGCGGCACCCGGTCAAGCGGTACGGTTCATCTGGCGCTGACAGTGTCGGGCAACGGACGGCTGATGGCGGTGCGTGTGCGGCAATCTTCGGGTGACCGTGCGCTCGACACGGCAGCAGTGAAGGCGGTGCAAGGCGCGCGCCTGCCCGCCAAGCCCGCCCCTCTGCCGGGGGACAGCCACAGCTTCAACCTGCCGGTGGCGTTCCGCCGCTAGTGCAGCGCCGCACGGTTTTCGATCATTCGATCAATCGCGGTCTTTTCCCGATCTCCGCGCGCGATAGTCCTCGATCCGTGCCTCCAGCCGATCGGCATAGGCCGCACGGTCGGCATCGCTCATCGCCGCCAGATGCGCGATCAGCACCTCTTGCCCCATCTCGAAGCGGGCGGCAAATCCTTCGCGCTGTTCGCGCATGCGCTCGGCCACGCGATCCGGATCGAAGGGAACGGCGCGCAGGTCAACCACCAACGCATCGAAACTTGAACGAATACCGGCGCGGTTGCCGCCGCGTTCGCGCCAGACCTCGCGCATGCGCTGCCCGATCGCACGCCGGTCCTCGTCGTTGAGCGCGCGGGTCAACGGCCCGCCTGCCATATCAAGCCGCGAGGGGTGGTGCCCGTGATGCCCGCCATGGCGCAGCGCCCATCCGGCGACGACCCCGACAACCGCGAGGTTCACAGCCAGCGAAACCACCAGCAGCACGCGCATCCATCGCCCCGGGCCGGGCTTGTCCTGCCGCTCGTTCAGATCTGTCATCAGAAATCCCCCCCGGCGAGATCAAAGGCCATTTCCGGCGTGATATCCACCAGATAGGCCGCCTCGGCGGTGCCAATCAGCCCCTCGGGCAAGGCGGTGCCGATCCAGATACCGGTCAGTGCCGCCGTGGCCAGCCCGGCCATGGCAGGCCAGCCGCCAAGCAGACGATAAAGACGCGCCGCCAACCCGTCCGGCGTGGCGGACACGCGGGCGGGCGCGGTGCTCGGACCAGCCTGCTGCGTTGTCTCGGCATCTGCGAACACCCGCGCCAGAAGATCCGGCGAGGGTATGGGAGCATGCCCACGCGCCGCCTCGAAAAAGACATCGAGCCCACCGTCCGCCTGATCCTTATCGCTCATCGACATATCCCAACTCCTCTTGCCGCCCGGCGAGGGCCGCGCTCAGCGCGCGTTTGCCCCGCGAGGTCAGACTTTCCACCGCCTCGACCGTGATCTCCATGATCCCGGCGATCTCGGGGTTCGCCAGCCCTTCGATATGGCGCAGCACCACCGCCTGACGCTGCCGCTCCGGCAGATCGTTCAGGGCCGTCTGCAACGCCTCGGCGCGGGCGTGCTCCTGCATTTCTTCAACGGCGCTCGCCCGCCCGTCCGCAGGCTCCGGTATGGCATCGAGCGTAACCGACCCGCCCCGCGCCCTCCGTTGCCGGTCGATGCACAGATTGGCCACGACACGGTAAAGCCACGTGGTCACCTTCGCCTCACCATGGCGCCAGTCGCCGGCCTGTTTCCAGAGCCGCAGCATCGCCTCCTGCGCCACATCCTCGGCCTCCGCCCGGTTGCCCAACAGGCGGTACGCATGCGCCATCACACGCGGCGTGAGCCGCAGGGCCAGCACGCGCGCCGCCGCGCTGTCGCCGTTGGCGAAAAGCACGAGCAGCGCCTCATCGGGCACGTCGTCATGGGCGTCGAACGGCATCGTCATGGCCCCCAAGCGTATCCTTCAGACCGGTCCCTGACCAGCGTGGCAGGCACGGGTGCCATGCCTGCCACGCGGACCGCGCTTACTCGGACGCCTTGCCGCCCTGCTTCATGCCGTGATGCTTGCCGCGCATCTCGCGCATCTTGGCAAACTCATCGGCGCTGATCGCACCATCGCCATCGGCATCGACGCGCTTGAACATCTTGCCCTGACGGTCGGCGCGCATTTCGTCCATGCTCAGCTTGCCGTCGGCATTGGCATCATGCCGCTCGATCATGTGGTCGGCATAGTTGCCCATCCGCTCGGCCCGACGCTCCATCATCCGTGCGACCAACTCGTCGCGCGACAGCGCCCCATCACCGTCAGTATCCGCCCCGTCAAAGCGGGACTGCATGTGGCCGGACATTTCCTCGGGCGTGATCTTGCCATCGCCGTCGGTATCAAGTTCCTCGAAGCTGTGCTGCATCCGCATGCCGCCATGATGCTTGCCGCCCTTGTGGTTGCTCGCCTCGACGGCGCTCAGCCCGCCAAGCGTGATGGCAGTGGCCAGACCTGCGATCAAAACCATATTGTTCATCGTGACATCTCCAGTTCTCTTGTGACGTGCCTGTTGTCGTGAAACGCCACCGTGTCGGGCCGTTTCTGCAAAGTGATACGCGCACGGACCGCGCTTCCGGCGCGCAGGAATGATTTTTTTGCATCGCTTTGCGGGTGATTTGCGACATCGCGCCGCAAGGGCAGGCTGTCACCTTTAAATACCGTACAGGTTTCGCCATGTTCGAGCCAACGCAACGAAAGGCCTCACCCCATGCAGGACACCACCGCCGATCAGACAGACCGCCCGCTGTGGCCCGCCCTGCGCCGGGGGTTTTCCCGTAAATGCCCCAATTGCGGCAGCGGTCCGATCCTCAAGAGCTATCTCAAGCTGCGTGAGACCTGCCCAGTGTGCCGCGAGGATCTGAGCCATGCGCGCGCCGACGACGGTCCCGCCTATCTGACGATCCTGATCGTCGGGCATCTGATGGCACCGCTTCTGCATATCTCCTTCGTGCAGTTTCGGCCCGAGCCGCTGGTGCTGTTCACGATATTCGCTATTGGCACGATCACACTCTCGCTCTACCTTCTGCCCCGTCTGAAAGGGGCCATTGTGGCCTTTCAATGGGCACGGTTGATGCACGGGTTCAGCGACAGCCACTAGGCCCTTGCGCGCGAAAGGGCGGCATGAGCGAGATCGACAAAACAGCTATCCGCGATGCAGCGACAGTGATCGTGTTGCGCGATGAGGCGCGGCCGCATGTCCTGATGGGGCAGCGCGGTGCGCAGGCCGCCTTCATGCCGAACAAGTTCGTCTTTCCAGGCGGTGCAGTGGATGCGGGCGATGCCGATATCCCGTTTGTCCGGCCCTTGCCCGCCCTCTGCGCCGAGCGTCTGCGCGAGGATAGCCCGCGCGACTTGGCCCACGCCCTCGCCGCGGCTGCGGTGCGCGAATTGTGGGAGGAGACCGGGCTTGCCCTGGGTCAGGCCGGTGACTGGCCGGGCGCGGTGCCGCCCGATTGGCAGGGCTTTGCCGCGCGCGGTCTCGTGCCACGTGCCGACCCGCTGCAATTTGTGTTCCGCGCGATCACGCCGCCGGGCCGCCCGCGCCGGTTCGACGCGCGGTTCTTTCTGGTCCATGCCGAGGCGCTCGCCGGTGACCCCGATGATTTCACTGCCGCCTGCGAGGAGTTGAGCCATCTGCAATGGGTGCCCCTCGCGGATGCACGCCGATTCGATCTGCCCTTCATCACCGAGGTGGTACTGGCAGAGGTCACGGCGCGGGCACATGACCGCGCGCCGCCTTCCTCGGTGCCGTTTTTCCGCAACGACGACGAGGAAAGCCTGTTTCTGAGGTTGAACGGGATGAGAGCCGACTGAGGGCGGTGTTGGTTTTGGCCTGAAGCGGACCTCTGATTGACGCACCTGCGCGAAACGCGGCCGAAGGCCGCCGCGCACCGCCGTGCCGCCCCCCGGCGCGGCGAATTGGCTGCAGCCTGCTCTGCGCTCTGATGTTTTTCGAGCTTGGCTGGAATAAAGCACTGCCCACCTAGCCTAAGATCGCCACACCGCGGCACGACGATGCGCGGCTAACTCCAACGGCAGCAACAGGCCACCCATGCTCCCCCGCCTCGCATCATCCAACACCCCGGTTGACACCCGCACGCACCCCTGTATAAGCGCGGCTTCATTGGTGTTGGTGGCCCCCGCAAGGGGATGCCTGTCGGGAGCAATCCAGAGGACAACGCCCTTCGACACATAGAGAAGGAGATCAGCCGTGACCAAACGCACGTCTGCCAAGTACAAGATCGACCGCCGCATGGGCGAAAACATCTGGGGCCGTCCGAAATCCCCGGTGAATCGCCGTGAATATGGCCCCGGCCAGCATGGCCAGCGCCGCAAGGCGAAGATTTCCGACTTCGGCCTGCAGCTGCGCGCCAAGCAGAAGCTCAAGGGCTACTACGGCGATCTGACCGAGAAACAATTCCGCCGCATCTTCGCTGAGGCCGAGCGTGTCCGCGGTGACACCGGCGAGCTTCTGATCGGCCTGCTCGAGCGCCGTCTCGACGCCGTGGTCTACCGCGCCAAGTTCGTGCCGACGATGTTTGCCGCACGCCAGTTCGTGAACCACGGCCATGTCACGGTGAACGGCAAGCGCGTCAACATCCCCTCCTACCGCGTGAAAGAGGGCGACGTGATCGAGGTCCGCGACAAGTCCAAGCAGATTGCTGCCGTGCTTGAGGCCGTACAACTCGCCGAGCGCGACGTGCCCGATTACATCGATGCCGATCATTCCAAGATGAAGGCAACCTTCGTGCGCCAGCCCGGCCTGTCGGACGTGCCTTATCCGGTGATGATGGAACCGAACCTCGTGATCGAATTCTACGCCCAGAACTAAACGTTCTGACCAGATGCGAAGAGGCCGCGACGGGGAACCGCCGCGGCCTTTTTCTTTTGATGCTGGTCAAGGCGGGATGTCAAAGCTAGAACCACCTGCAAGACACGGGGGACGACATGACCAAGATCACGCCACAGCCGGGCATCATGGATATCGCGCTCTATCAGGGCGGGGCCGGGCATGTGGAGGGCGTGGCCAATGTGGTCAAGCTCAGCTCGAACGAGAACCCGTTCGGCCCCTCCGAGGCCGCCAAGGAGGCGTTTCGCAAGGCCGCCTACGAGTTGCACCGCTACCCTTCGACCGATCACGGCCAGTTGCGCGCCGCTATCGGCGAGATCCACGGCCTCGACCCTGCGCGCATCGTCTGCGGTGTCGGCAGTGACGAGATCATCGCCTTTCTCTGTCAGGGCTATGCCGGGCCGGGCGATGAGGTGATCCATACCGAGCACGGCTTTGCCATGTACCGGATCAGTACACTGGCGAACGGGGCCACCCCCGTGGAGGTGCCCGAGCGCGAGCGCGTGACAGATGTCGATGCGATCCTTGCCGCATGCACCGAGTCCACAAGGCTGGTCTTTGTCGCAAATCCCAACAACCCCACCGGCACTATGATCGGCGAGGCCGAACTGCGTCGCCTTGCCGAAGGGCTGCCCGACCGCGCGCTCCTGGTGATCGACGGGGCCTATGCGGAATACGTCGAGGGCTACGATGGCGGGGCGGCCCTGGTCGAGAGCCGCGACAATGTAGTGATGACCCGCACCTTCTCCAAGCTGCATGGCCTGGGCGGCTTGCGCGTCGGCTGGGGCTATGGCCCAGCCCATGTGATCGACGTGCTCAACCGCCTGCGCGGGCCCTTCAACCTGAGCCATGCCGCGCTGGTTACCGCCGAGGCCGCGATCCGCGACACGGCCTGGGCCGCAAAATGCCGCGAGGACAACACCCGCCTGCGCGCCTGGCTGGCCGAGGCACTGGCCGAACACGGCGTGCCGTCGGACACCTCGACCGCGAATTTCATCCTCGCCCGCTTTGGCAGCCGCGACGAGGCCGAGGCCTGCGACACCTATCTGCAATCGCAGGGCCTGATCGTGCGCAAGGTGGCCGGCTACAACCTGCCCAACTGCCTGCGTATCACCGTGGGCGACGAGGCCGCCTGTCGCCGCGTGGCGCATGCCGTAGGGCAGTTCAAAGGCGGTGCCAGATGAGTGTGATCTATGACCGCGTGGCCCTGATCGGGCTCGGGCTCATCGCCTCGTCGATGTGGCATGCGATCAAGCGCGCCGGAGTGGCGCGCGAGGTGACGGGATATGCCCGCAGCCCCGAGACCCGCGCCATCGCGCGCGAAATCGGCCTGTGCGACAGGGTCTGCGAGAGCGCTGCCGAGGCCTGCGAAGGCGCAGACCTGATCGTGCTTTGCGTGCCCGTGGGAGCCATGGGCGACGTCGCTGCCGAGATCGGCGCGGTGCTGAAACCCGGTGCCACTGTCAGCGATGTGGGATCGGTCAAAAAGGCGGTGATCGAGGCAGTGGCACCGCATCTGCCCGAGGGCGTGCATTTCGTGCCCGCCCATCCCTTGGCCGGGACCGAGCATTCCGGTCCGCGCTCGGGCTTTGCGGAGCTTTTTGACAACCGCTGGTGCCTGATTGTGCCGCAAGCGGGCAGCGACCGCGCCGCCGTCGAGCGGCTGGAGGCGTTCTGGCAGGCGCTTGGCAGCCATACCGACGAGATGGATGCCGAGCATCACGACCTTGTGCTGGCGGTGACAAGCCACGCGCCGCATCTCATCGCCTACACGATGGTGGGCGTGGCCGACGATCTGCGCCGCGTCACCGATAGCGAAGTGATCAAGTATTCCGCCGCCGGGTTCCGCGATTTCACCCGCATCGCGGCGTCGGACCCGACCATGTGGCGCGACGTGTTTCTCAACAACAAGGAGGCGACCCTGGAAATTCTGGGCCGCTTTACCGAAGAGCTTTTCGCGCTGCAACGCGCGATCCGCACCGGCGACGGCGATCACCTGCACGCCTATTTCACCCGCACCCGCGCCATCCGGCGCGGCATCATCGAGGCCGGGCAGGATACTGAGGCACCCGATTTCGGCCGGGTGAAAAAGGCATGAGGGGCACCGTGATCGCCATGGCCCTCAGCCTGAGCCTTGTCTCCTCCGCCTGCGGGCGTGGCGATGACGCAGTAGCGCGCGGCGGTGGCCTCTGTGGTGATCCGGCGCTGGTCGGTACGGTATCGGGCCTTGTGCCCGGTCGCATCGGCAGCTGCGGAGTCGAGCGCGCGGTACGGCTCGAATCGGTGCACGGCGTGCGCCTGAGCCAGCCCGCGACACTTGATTGTCTGACGGCACGCACCCTCGGGCAATGGGTGGATCAAAGCGCCAAACCCGAGGTGGGGCGCATGGGCGGCGGCCTTTCCGGGCTGCGCGTGGCCGCACATTACGCCTGCCGGACCCGTAATCATCAACCCGGTGCGCGGATCTCGGAACACGGCAAGGGCAAGGCGATCGACATCGCCGCCCTGCAGCTGCGCGACGGGTCGGAAATTTCGGTACTCGACGATTGGGGACAAGGGCCAAAGGGGCGCGTGCTGCGCCGCGTGCACCGTCAGGCCTGTGGTCCGTTTGGCACGGTGCTGGGCCCCGAGTCGGACCGATTCCACCGCGATCACTTCCATTTCGACACCGCC
The DNA here is from genome assembly GCF_900109855.1 of Roseovarius tolerans. Classification (GTDB taxonomy): domain Bacteria; phylum Pseudomonadota; class Alphaproteobacteria; order Rhodobacterales; family Rhodobacteraceae; genus Roseovarius; species Roseovarius tolerans. Next base: position 111,814 of record NZ_FOBO01000010.1, read on the forward strand.
CGGCACCGGGGCGGCCCCTATTGCCGCTGATCTGCGGCGGCGGGATGTCGCGGACGGCATCACAAGTTAGACCGGGCGCTTGTAATTCTTTCTTAAGGCATTACGCTCTATAATAGCACAAATGAGGTTTGCCATGCCCAAGCTTATCCGCCTCTACATAACACATGTCGCCATTGGTTTCGGTATTGCGGCGGCATTCGTGGGAATGCTGCTGTGGTTCAACGTCGCCAATCTCTGGCATCTGGTGACCCATTCGGACAAGGGCCTGTTGGCTGTTGTGATCCTGTGGTTCGCCAACGGTATCGTTTTTGCCGGTGTTCAATTCGCCATCGCGGTGATGCGCCTGAAGGATGACGATGATGACGGGCCGCGCGGCGGCCACCGCCAGCACGTGATGCGGCGCGAATATGCCACCATCCCGGCGCGCGCCGACGAAGATGACTCACGCGCCTTCTGGCAGAACAAGTGGTAGATCACGCCCTCACGGACATGACAAAGGCCCCTGCGGGGGCCTTTTTCGTTTGTCACGTTCAGCGCATGAATTTTACATCTGGTCGAAAGGTCAGGGGGTGTGACGGGCCCGCACGCAGCCGTTTGGTTATCTCATTCCCGAGGACCTGTATGTACAGGTGGGCGCCGGGTAACCGGACCAGGGCCCGGACAGAGCCAGCTCCCTCGGAATTGCTTAAGGCCACCGGAATGCAACCGTTCACGAAAAGGGCAGAACCCGTCACCCCGCTGAAGTAGTCCTTTGTGGCGCGCACGACAAGGGGTTGCACGCGTTCGTGTTTTGTTCAAAATACGAGTATGGACCCGCTGAGCGCCCGCCCCTTGCAACCCGGCCAGATCCTGGCGCGTGGTGTATGCCGTCACCTTCTGGGCTACGACTTTGTTCCAGTTGAGGAATTCGCGCCCGAGCGGGGCAAGCGGGTGGATGTCATGGCGCTCGGCCCCAAGGGCGAGATCTGGGTGATCGAGTGCAAGTCGAGCCGCGCCGATTTTCAGACTGACGCGAAATGGCAGGGCTATCTCGATTGGTGTGACCGCTATTTCTGGGCGGTGGACGCTGATTTCCCCACCGATCTTTTGCCGCCCGAGACCGGCCTGATCATCGCCGATGGCTACGGCGCCGAGATTCTGCGCATGGGTGAGGAAAGTAAACTGGCCCCCGCGCGCCGCGCCGCGCTCATCCGCAAATTCGCCCGCGATGCCGCGCGCCGCCTGCAATGGCTGCGCGATCCGCAATCATGATTTTCGCGCCGCGGCGGCTTTGGCCGCGCTCTGGATTTCCTGGGCGATTTCCTCGGCCTCTTCAGGTGTGAAGTCCATAGGAATTTCAAGGCCCTGCGCCTCAACATAGAGACGTACCATGCCCTGATCGGTCGGACCGATCTGGAGATTGGCTTCGATATCGGTTTCAGCGTTGATGCCCATTCCGGCCTCCTTGATCTGGGCGGTCTGCTACGCGTTTCCCTCTTGCTTGGCAAGCCTCATGGCGCTTTGCTGCGTGCGATGGAGACGCCCGTGATCCGCCCCTTCCGCCCCGAGGACGCCGCCTGGCTGGTTAAGCGTCACGGCGCGCTTTATGCCCGCGACGAGGGGTTCGACGACACGTTCGCGCCGCTGGTGGCGAGCATCCTCGACGGCTTTCTCGCCGATCACGATCCCACCTGCGAGGCGGGCTGGATTGCCGAGGCCGGGGGAGCACGGCTCGGCTCGATTTTCTGCGTGCGGCTCGATCAGCATACCGCCAAGCTGCGGCTCTTTCTGCTGGTGCCCGAGGCGCGCGGTCAGGGCCTCGGGCAGCGGTTGCTGGAGACCTGCATGACCTATGCCCGCGACCGGGGCTATCGTCGCATGCAACTCTGGACCCATGAAAGCCACCGCGCCGCCTGCGCGCTTTATACGCGCAACGGCTGGCTTCTGGTCGCGTCCCGCCCGGTACACTCCTTTGGCCGCGATCTGGTCGAACAAAGCTGGGAAATCACCTTTCATTAGGCTTGCATTCGGAGTGCGGTAAAGTTAAATCGCCCCACAGTGCCGCCTTAGCTCAGTTGGTTAGAGCGCTGGATTGTGGATCCAGAGGTCCCCTGTTCAAGCCAGGGAGGCGGTACCATCCTCCCGACATCTCAATTGCGCTTTGCATGCTACTGCGTAACCGTCGACTCTTGGGGTAAGGTTGCTGGTTCGACGCGCCACTCGAACAGGTTGGCGACCGTGATCGCAACAAGCACGAGGACCACCAGACTGATCGCGAGAAGCCCCGGCACACGCGCCAGCCAGCGCTGCCAGCGATGGCGCAGTCGCTGTCCCATGGCCCAGATGAAGACACCCACAACCCCGGCGCCCAACTGATATTGCACAAAGGCCGTCAGCCGGTTCATCCCGCGCGTGAAGCCGAAATCGGTCGGGGCCGTGAAGTAAGGCACGAGGACCGATGCCGCATAGAGCGCGGCCCAGATGCCGGAGAGCAGGACAAGCCAATGTGTGCGGGTCATGAAGGGCACGCTACTCGATCGCGATGCTTTGCCGCAACGCGCCGCTGGTGCGATCATAGATAAGGATGCGTTCGTCGCCCGTCACCACGGCGATCCAGTCACCGCCAAAGGTGACCGCCTCGGCGCGCGCGCCTTCAGGCAGGGTGATGCTGTCAGGCAAGGTGAGAGGTGGCGTGCGCTCGTCGCCCGAGAAGCGGATGACAAGCAGGGCGACGATGACTACAACGCCGACAATCATCGTGGCGGTCAGCACCGTGACCAGCCGCGCGAGGAATTTCAATGTCGCCGGGCTGACCGGCGGGGGGCTATCATCCATGGGGCAAGACCCGCTTTCATTCCGGATCGGGGACGATCCGCCTGCGCGCCTTGATAAAGCGCTTGTCCGCGATGTGCCAGAGGTGGCGGCGCTGTCGCGTACCCGGCTGGTGCGGCTGCTCGATACGGGGGCTGTGCGGGTCAACGGCACGGTGGTCGTTGAGGCCAAGGCGCGCGTGGCAGCAGGTGACCTGATCGAGATCGACGTGCCGGACGCGCGCGAGAGCCATATCGCGGCAGAGGACATCGCGCTTGCCGTGGTCTACGAGGATGATGAGTTGATCGTCGTCGACAAGCCTGCTGGCATGGTCGTGCATCCCGCCCCCGGCAGCCCGGCAGGCACTTTGGTCAACGCGCTGCTGCATCATTGCGGCGACACGCTTTCGGGTGTGGGCGGCGCGCGGCGGCCCGGCATTGTCCACCGCATCGACAAGGATACCAGCGGCCTGCTGGTGGTGGCCAAGTCCGACGCCGCGCATCAGGGGCTGGCCGCACAGTTCGAGGCCCATAGCGCCGAGCGCGCCTACATGGCCGTGGTCCACGGCGTACCCGAGGCCAGCGATCCGCGCCTGCGAGGCCTGCGCGGAGCGTCGTTCGAGCCCGGCAATGTCCTGCGCATCGCCACCAGCCTCGCACGCCACAAGACCGACCGGCAGCGTCAGGCGGTGACGTTCGAGGGGGGGCGTCATGCGGTGACGCGCGCGCGGGTGCTGGAGCGGTTCGGCCATCCCCCGGCGGCGGCGCTTCTGGAATGCCGGTTGGAGACCGGGCGCACCCATCAGATCCGGGTGCATCTGGCGCATGTCGGTCATGGGCTGATCGGAGATCCGGTCTATGGCGGGCGGCGCAAGCTGTCGCAAAAGGCGCTTTCGCCGCGCGCCATCGAGGCTGCGCAGGGATTTGCCCGGCAGGCGCTGCACGCCGCCGTTCTGGGTTTTGACCACCCGCTGACAGGTGAGGCATTGCGCTTCGAGGCCCCGCTGCCCGCCGATATGGCAACCCTGATCACGGCACTTCGAGGCGAGGTGTGACCGGGCGCAAGATCGCGTGAATTTCTGACATATTCAGAGCAAAGCGACGGAAAACTCTTACCTGAACGTTAATATCTTTGAGCTATGGCATCTTGAAAGGATCGCCACGCGTTCCTAGGTCAATGTTAACGAGCTAAACATCAGGAGGGACAACAGCATGGGCAATTACGCGAATCTGCCAGCGCCGACACCGGAAGGCGGATTGAATCGCTACATGCAGGAAATCCGCAAGTTTCCGCTGCTCGAGCCGGAAGAGGAATACATGCTGGCCAAGCGGTGGGTCGAGGAACAGGACACCGAGGCCGCGCACCGCATGGTCACCAGCCACTTACGTCTCGCGGCCAAGATTGCAATGGGCTATCGCGGCTACGGGTTGCCGCAGGCCGAGGTGATCTCGGAGGCCAATGTCGGCCTCATGCAGGCGGTCAAGCGGTTCGACCCGGAGCGCGGCTTTCGCCTCGCGACCTATGCGATGTGGTGGATCAGGGCCTCGATCCAGGAATATATCCTGCGCTCATGGAGCCTTGTGAAACTCGGCACCACCTCGGCGCAGAAGAAGCTGTTCTTCAACCTGCGCAAGGCGAAGGCCCGCATCGGTGCGCTTGAGGATGGTGATCTGCGCCCCGAGGTCGTCAAGAAGATCGCCACCGACCTCGGCGTGACCGAGGACGAGGTGATCTCGATGAACCGGCGCATGGCCGGGTCAGACGCCTCGCTCAACGCCACTGTCGGCTCCGAAGGCGAAGGCACGATGCAATGGCAGGACTGGCTCGAGGATGAGGATGCCGATCAGGCCGGAGCCTATGAGGAGCAGGACGAACTCAAGGCGCGGCGCGAATTGCTGGGGCTGGCGATGGACGTTCTCAACGAGCGCGAGCGCGATATCCTCACGCAGCGCCGCCTGAACGAGCAGACCATCACGCTGGAGGATCTTAGCGCGCAATATGATGTGAGCCGCGAGCGCATTCGCCAGATCGAGGTGCGTGCCTTTGAAAAGCTGCAAAAACGGATGCGCGATCTGGCACAGGAAAAAGGTATGCTGGCATCGGCCTGACCCCTTGGCGCGGGCGCTGACATCGCCTATCTCTCGCGCTCAGGTGAGGGTGGGTGATGATGGCAACACGCGGGACTGGAACGACCTCTGCCGATCGGCTGGCCCGTCTTGGGCTGGCCGTCATCATCCTGACACTGCTGGCCGCCTGCGCGCCGCGTGTCACCGCAGAGCGTGCAGCAGCAAATCCACAAGCCGACATCCAGCCGATTTTCGTGGCGACGGGTCGTGATCTCGACCGGACCGGGCCGATCTTCGGGCTGGAACGGCCCGAGGCCATGAACTATTTCCGCGCCGATATCTCTATCCCGCCGACCCATGAAACAGGGCGCATCGAATGGCCAGAGGGGCCGCCCGACGCGGCCACCGATTTCGTGGTCACCGGGACGCAGGTGCATGACGGGCCGCACGCGCTCATCCGCGACATGCGCGCACGCACGACGGGACGCGAGACGCTGCTCTTCGTGCATGGGTACAACAACACGCTCTCGGAGGCGATGTACCGGCTGGCACAGATCAGGGCCGATTTCAACGTGCCAATGCCGGGGCTGTTGTTCGCCTGGCCTTCTGCGGCCGATCCGCGTGGCTATATCTACGACCGTGACAGCGTGCTATACGCGCGTGACGATCTCGAGAGGCTGCTGCGTGATCTGACGGCACGGCCGGGTGAGAAGGTCTTTATCCTCGCGCATTCCATGGGGTCGCAACTGGTGATGGAGGTGCTGCGCCAGATTGCCCTGCGCGGCGACCGGCAGTTGCTCGACCGGATCAGCGGCGTGGTGCTGATGTCACCTGATATCGACCCCGATCTCTTCGACCGGCAGGCCGAGGCCATCGGTAAGCTGCCGCAGCCATTCATGATTTTCATCACCAAGGCGGATCGCGCGCTTACGCTGTCGGGCTTCATCACCGGCCGCAAGCCGCGACTTGGGGTGATCGACGATGCCGACAAGGTGCAGCGCGGCGATGTGCAGGTGGTCGATTTCTCGGACCTGGCCGACGGCGAGGGCTTCAACCATTTCGTGCCGGTTACCTCGCCCGCCGCGATCCGCATGCTCAACGGCATCATTGCGCAGGCGGGCGGAGTCGGGGCCGCTTTCGTGCGCGACATGTCGCTCGCCCTGCCCGCCGCCACACATGTGGAACCCTGAGCCGGATTTGACGTCACCAGCCGCGCGGGCCTAGACTGGCCTGCGCAGGAAAGGAGATCCCGATGGCCGGTGGATGGGCGCGCGATGGCGCGGTGAGCGAGCAGATCGAAGCCTCGATTTCGGACGAGTTGGCGCGGCTCAAGGCCCGGGCGCAGCCAAAGGGCGAGAGCCTGACCCATTGCGCCGACTGCGAGGAACCGATCCCCGAGGCCCGGCGCACTGCGATCCCCGGCGTGAAACTTTGCATCGACTGCGCGTCCGATCTGCAAGCGCAGAATCAGCCGCGCAGCGGCATCAACCGGCGCGGATCGAAGGACAGCCAGTTGAAGTGAGGCCCGGCTGTATCGCGTCGGTATCGCGTCGGTATCACGTCGGTATTGCGTCGGTATGGACTGCGAAGCCCGCCACATCGACGGGGCGCGGGGGTAACGATTTCTTAAAAAGAAATCGGACCGGAATTTTTTGAAAATTCCGCCGCGCCCGGTCGGGGTGTGGCAGGGGTTTCAGTCCTCCATCGCCTCCAACTCGTCGATCATGTCGGAGATGATACCGAGGCCCTTATCCCAGAACGCCGGATCGCTCGCATCGAGACCGAAGGGCGCAAGCAGGTCCTTGTGGTGCTTGGAGCCACCCGCCTTGAGCATCTCGAAATACTTCTCCTGAAAGCCTTCGGGGTTCTCTTCGTAAACGGCATAAAGCGCGTTCACCAGCCCGTCGCCGAAGGCATAGGCGTAGACGTAAAACGGCGAATGCACGAAATGCGGGATATAGGCCCAGAACGTCTCATAGCCGTCCATGAAATCAAACGCCGGCCCAAGGCTTTCCGCCTGCACGCTCATCCACAGCGCGTTGATGTCGTCAGGCGTCAACTCGCCTTCGCGGCGGGCGTCGTGCAGCTTGCATTCGAAATCGTAAAACGCGATTTGCCGGACGACAGTGTTGATCATGTCCTCGACCTTGCCCGCGAGCAGTACCTTGCGCTCGGCCTTGTCCTTGGCCCCGTCGAGCATCCGGCGGAAGGTCAGCATCTCGCCGAAGACAGAGGCCGTCTCCGCCAGCGTCAGCGGCGTTGAGGACAAAAGCTCGCCCTGCTCTGCCGCCAGCACCTGATGCACGCCGTGGCCCAACTCATGCGCCAGCGTCATCACGTCGCGCGGTTTGCCGAGATAGTTGAGCATCACGTAGGGATGCACATCCGTCACGGTGGGATGGGCAAACGCCCCCGGTGCCTTGCCCTGCTTCACGCCCGCGTCGATCCAGCCCTTCTCGAAAAACGGCTGCGCCAGATCGGCCATGCGCGGGTCGAACGCGCCATAGGCGTTCATCACCGTGGCGCGGGCGTCGTCCCAGTCGACGATGCGGGTTTCCTCCATCGGCAGCGGTGCGTTGCGGTCCCAGACCTGCATGCGCTCCAGCCCCAGCCATTTGCGCTTGAGCTCGTAATAGCGGTGCGAAAGTTTGGGATAGGCCGCGACGACTGCGTCGCGCAGCGCCTCGACCACTTCCGCCTCCACATCGTTGCTCAGGTGCCGCCCGGTCTGGGGCGTGGGCATCTTGCGCCAGCGGTCGATCACCTCTTTTTCCTTGGCGGCGGTGTTGTGGACGCGGGAGAAGGTGCGGATATTCTCGCCGAACACCCGCGCCAGTTCGCGCGCGGCGGCCTCGCGCTGATCGCGGTCCTGCTCGGTCAGCAGGTTGAGCGTGCCTTCGATGCCCATCTCCTCACCGTCCACGGTGAAGGTGAGCCCGGCGATGGTCTCGTCAAAAAGCCGCTCCCATGCGTCGCCCACGACGCCCAGATCGTGCAGGAATTTCTCAAGCTCATCCGAGAGCTGGTGCGGTTTCATCGCGCGGATGCGGCGGATGACGGGGGCGTAGCGGGCGAGATCGGCGTTCTCGGCATACATCGCCTTGAGCGCGCCCTCATCCAGCCGGTTCAGTTCCAGCGAGAAAAAGACCAGCGGCGTGGTGAAATTCGTGACCTTCTCCTGACAGTCGGAGAGGAATTTCGCCCGCCCGCCATCGGTGGTCAGCTGGTAATAACGCAGCCCGGCAAAGGACATGATCCGCCCTGCCGTCCGGCTGATCGCCTCGTCGCGGTGCAGGCAGTCGAGCAGCCCGGCGGCGTCGAGCGTGTCGAGCTTGCCCTCATAATCAGCGGCGAACTCGGCGCAGACGGTTTGCAGCCAGTCGAGGTCGCGTTGCAGTTCCGGCGCGTCCTCGCCCGCGTAGAGATCGCTCAGATCCCATTCCGGCAGATCGCCGAGGTTCTTGTCGCCGGAGGGGGCATTGGCATCGCGGAGGACGGTGTCGGTCATGGGACGCTCCTTAGTATCGGTTTTGCGCAGAGGTAGCGCGCAGGGCGGGCGAAGTATATGCGCGAGAGCCGGGTCGATCTAAAAAAATCTGTTCCGGATCTTGCGAATCCCCTTATCCTTATCCCTCTAGGGGGAGGATTTGAACATGTCTGAGATTTTGAAAAACCCGGTCGTGACCGGTGTGGGCGGCGGGATTGCCGGGCTTTTGGTGGGCTCGTTGTTGTCGCTCTCGACCATCGAGAGCAAGGTCGGCAGCAGCATGGGCCGCGCGATGGAGGATCTGTCGGCGGTGGTGCAGGGCGACGATGCGGCGCTGTCGGGGGTGAGTGAGCGGCTGGCCGCGCTGGAAGCGAGCATGTCCGGCAATGCCGAGGCTGTGGCCGGTCTGGGGGCGCAGGTGGCGGGTGATTTCGGTGAGCGGATTGCGGCTCTTGAGGCGCGGATCGACACGGTGGCCCAGGATCTTGGCAGCCAGATTTCACAAACGGCGGCAGCGCAGGCCGAGGCGGTGCGCGGCGCGTTGGAGGCGCAGCCTGCTGCCGCCCCAGCGCCCGAGGCCGAAGCGGCGGCGGTGAGCGCGCCGCAGGCGGAGACGCCCGAGGGATTGGCGATGCTGCCCGAGGCGCGCGGGGTTGGAGAGACCTTCGTGCTGGCCGGTGGCGCGGTGCGTGCCTTCGTGCAGCGTGCGGATGCCGAAGCTGGGACGGTGCTCTTGTCGGTGAATGGCGGCACGGCGCAGTTGTCGCCGGGTGAGGCGATCACCGTGCGCCATGACGCCGGGGCCTGTCGGCTGGCGCTGAGCGAGGTCGGCGCAGACGGCGTGCGGATCAGTTCGGATTGCGACATGCCTGCCGGTGATGGCGCGGCCTATGGCCCTGGCGAAATGGCGAGCTTGGGCGACGGGCAGTTGCGGGTCTTCGTCTCGGGCATTCTGGGCGACGCGGCGCGGCTGGCCATCAACGGGCTGGCGATGCAGAGCCTGCGCGTCGGCGAGAGCCATGCGGTGGAGAATTGCACGGTCAGCGTGACCGGCATTCGGGGCAATCGGGTGCTGCTGGACGGCGGGTGTTCCTGAGCTAGCCGTATTGCGCCAGCATGGCGCGCAGGTCGGTCAGGGTGTTGGCCTCATGGGTCGGCTTGTCCTGCCGCCAGCGGGCCATGCGGGGAAAGCGTAATGCAACGCCGGATTTGTGGCGCGAGCTGGCCTGAATGCCTTCGAAGGCGAGCTCGAACACATGTTCGGGGCGAACCTGCCGGACGGGGCCGAAGCGCTCGGTCGTGTTCTTGCGGACCCAGGCGGTGATCTGGCGGAACTCGGCATCGGTGAGGCCGGAATAGGCCTTGGTGAAGGGCACGAGTGTGTCACCGTCCCAGACCGCGAAGGTGAAATCGGTGAAGAGGTTGGCCCGGCGCCCGTGGCCCTGCTGCGCGTAGATCATAACCGCGTCGAGGGTCAGCGGGTCGAGTTTCCATTTCCACCAATCGCCCTTTTTGCGGCCCGCGTGATAGGGGCCGCTGCGGCGCTTGAGCATCAGCCCCTCGGCGCGGTGGGCGCGGGCGGTGGCGCGGATGGTTTCCAGATCGTCCCATGTGGTGAAGGGGATCGTCGGTGAGGGGCGCAGGGGGGTGTCGTCAGGCAGATCGGTGATCAGCCGGTCGAGCCGCGCGCGGCGTTCGGCGAAGGGGGTGTCGCGCAGGTCGCGGCCGCCCTGTTCCAAGAGGTCATAGGCCATCAGGATCACCGGGGCCTCGGTCAGCAGTTTCTTGGGCACGGTTTTTCGCGTGATCCGCTTTTGCAGCGCGGTGAAGGGCAAGGGGGCGTCGCCGTCATGGGCCAGCAATTCGCCGTCGATCACCGTGCCGTCGGGCAGGAGGTCGCACAGGGGGGCAAGTTCGGGGAAGCGGTCGGTCATCAGTTCCTCGCCGCGCGACCAGATGAAGACCTGCCCGCCGCGTGCGATCACCTGGCCGCGGATGCCGTCCCATTTCCATTCCGCGAGCCAGTCGGCAGGCGGCCCAAGGCTTTCGGGTCCGTCCTCCAGCCCGTAGGCGAGGCAGAAAGGATAGGGGCGCGAGAGGGTGTCGGTCGGGTCGTGGCTCTCGATCAGGTCGGCCCATGTGGTGCTGTCGGGGGTCCAGTCCCCCATCAGGCGGTGGGCGATTTCAGCCTCATCGCGGCTTAATGCCTGAGCGAGCGCGCGGGTCATGAGCTTGCGGCTGATGCCGACGCGGAAGCCGCCGGTCAGCAGCTTGTTGAAGACCAGCCGTTCCAGCGGCGTCAGCCCCTCCCATGCCGCCAGCACCTGCTCTTTGCGCGTCTCGTCCTCGGCGTCTTTCAAGGCGCGCAGGTGGTCGATCCACGCGGCAAGGCTGGCGTCGTGGCTGATGCTGGGCGGTGGCAGCACAAGGGCGATGGTTTCGGCCAGATCGCCGACGATGGGATAGCTTTCCTCGAACAGCCAGAGCGGGATGCCTGCGCGCTCGGCGGCCCATTCCCGCAGCCGCGTGGTGGTGATCGCGCGTTTCGGGCGGCGGCCGGAGAAGAGCGCGATGGTCCAGAGGCGGTCGGGTTCGGGGGCGCTACGGAAATACTCGGCCAGCGCCGCCACCTTGGTGTTGGTGCGCGTAGTTTGGTCGAGCGTGGCGAAGAGCGCGGCGAACTGCTTCATGTCTCGGCCCCGTCATCCAGCGTCTCTCCGGTGAACTCGGTGCGCAGCACGCGCGCGTCATAGCCCTGTGCGGTCAGCCAGCGGGCGAAAATCTCGGTATAGCCGTGGGTGACGTGGATGGTCTCGGCCCCGGTCTCGGCAATGGCGCGGTTGAGGCCCGCCCAATCGGCGTGATCGGAGAGGACAAAGCCGCGATCCGCCGCGCGCCTGCGGCGCACGCCGCGCAGCCGCATCCAGCCGCTGGCAAACCCAGTGGAGGCGGGGCGAAACCGCCGCGCCCATGACCCTGCGAGCGCGCCGGGGGGTGCGATGACCAGCGCGCCGCGGCGCGCGCGCAGGTCGGTTTCGGGGGTGACGTGGTGGGTATCGGGCAGGGCCAGCCCCTGAGCGCGCATCACCGCGTTTGTGGCCTCAATCGCGCCATGGGTGAGGATCGGGCCGATGGAGGGGTCGAGCATCATCAGCACCCTCTGCGCCTTACCGAGCGCGTAGGCCCCGAGCAGCGTGAACCGCCCCTCGGCCGCGTTCGCCGCCCACCATGCGTTGATCTCGCACGCCACATCGCCGGGGTCGGGCCAGTCGAAGACCGGCAGGCCGAAGGTGCATTCGGTCACGAACTGATGACAGCGCACCGGCTCGAACGGGGTCGAGAGGGGATCGACCTCAAGCTTGTAATCGCCCGAGACGACCCAGACCTCGCCGCCCGCCTCGACCCGGATCTGCGCCGAGCCGGGGACGTGGCCTGCGGGGAGAAACGAGACGCGCGCATCACCGATCTGGCGCGCCTCGCCGTAGCGGATGGTGTCGAGCGCGATATCCCCCAGCCGGTGGCGCATCACCGGGGCAGCGAGGTCTGTTGCGAGGTAGGCGCCGTGCCCGTCGCGGGCGTGATCGGCATGGCCGTGGGTGATCAGCGCCCGCGCGACAGGGCGCCAAGGGTCGATGTGAAAATCGCCGGCGGGACAATAAAGCCCCTCTGGGGTGACATGCAGAACCATGCGCCGATGATAGGCCCCGCGCGGCCCGTGACCAGCCCCTTGCGAAGCGCCGCGCGCGGTCTATGCTGCGTGACGGAACATGGCGATACAGGGGGCAGACCATGCGGTTCGTGAGATATGGTGAGGCCGGGCATGAACGGCCCGCGGTGCTGGATGCCGAGGGACAGTTGCGCGACCTCAGCGGCGTGGTGCCCGATCTGGCGGGCCCCGTCATGGCCGATCTGCCCCGAATCAACCCGCAAAGCCTGCCGCTGGTGCCGGGCAGCCCGCGCATCGGGCCGCCGGTGGGGCAGGTTGGCAAGCTGGTCTGCATCGGGCTGAATTATTCCGATCACGCCGCCGAACTTGGGGTCGAGCCGCCCGAGGACCCGGTGGTGTTCCTCAAGGCGACCTCGGCGATCAACGGGCCGCATGATCCGGTGATCCTGCCGCGCGGGTCGCAGAAGGGCGACTGGGAGGTCGAACTGGGCATCGTCATCGGTCGCCGCGCGAAATACGTGACCGAGGCGCAGGCGCTGCGCCATGTGGCGGGCTATACCATCGTCAACGACGTGTCGGAGCGCGAATTTCAGCTTGAACGTTCGGGGCAATGGACCAAGGGCAAGAGCTGCGACACCTTCGCGCCGATGGGGCCGTGGCTGGTGACGCCCGATACTGCGGGCGACGTGCAGGCGCTCGATCTGTCGGTCGATGTGAACGGCGAGCGGATGCAGAGCGGCAATAGCGGGCGGATGATCTTTTCGGTGGCGCGGATCGTGTCCTATCTCAGCGAGTTGATGGTGCTGGAGCCGGGCGATGTCATCGCCACCGGCACCCCGCCGGGCGTGGGCATGGGGCACACACCGCAGCGCTTTCTCAAGGATGGTGACGAGATGGTGCTGCGCATCTCGGGGCTCGGCGAACAACGCTCACCGGTGCGCGCGGAACGCTGAAGGCGCGCGCCCCGCCTGCCCCGTCACGCCGCCTCATGCGCGAGGATCGCGGCCTCGGACCCGTTCAGGCACCGCCGCGCATAGCCGCCATAGACATGCGGCTCGTATTCGAGGTTTGGATTGATCTCCAGCAGACGTGTCCGGTCGCCATCGCTCAGCGTCGAGAGCGCGGTGCTGGCGGGGTGAAAGCTTTCGGTCTCCACGCTATTGGCCCAGATGATCTGATGGCTGGGCAGGAGCAGGTGGATATAGGTCACCTCGCGCGAGGCAAGATCGACCGACACCGTGTCGTTGTTGACCAGATCGCGCGCCATCACCAGCACTTCGGGCGTGTTGAAGAGCGCGCGCGCCACGTCGCCGCGCACCAGCAGGCGATGCTCGGGGCTGACCAAAAGCGCGGCATCGGGGCGGTCGATCCCGATTGCACCGGGGCCGAGACGGATCGGCCGCAGCTTGGGCATGGCAAAGAGCCGCGCCCCGGTCATCCGGCGACTACCGATCCACTGGATATCCTGCGCGCCGCTGTCGCGGGTCTGCACCCGGTCGCCCTCGCGCAGTTCCTCGATCAGGCGGGGGCCTTCGGGGGTTTCGATCCGTGTGCCGGGGGTGAAACAGATCACCCCGCCGCTCGCCGGTCCGGTCGAGGCACCGCGCATCCCCTCGAGCGAGTGATGCACGATCCACATCTCGGTGTCGCGTGGCGGAATCTCGTCAAGGAACATCAGGAGCGGTGGCGCATCGCCCGCCACCTCGATGATCGTCACGGTGTAGCTGCGCAAACCGTCGGTGACGACAAAGCCCGTATCCATGATCGGCTCGGGCACGTCGACCGCGCCCAGATCGCGTGTGTTGCTCATCGCGGCCCCCACGAGGCGCCGCACCATCCGTGCCGCACGTTTGCGGTTCACGGCTTCTCCCTCCGCCATATCCAGGCGCAAAAGCTCGTTTGGTCCGTCCACGCGCACCACATCGCCGCGCCAGAGCCACGTCTGCCCTACCGAAAGCGACCGCACAGATGCGCCCGACACTCCATCCAGATCTGTTTGCGACCAGGAGATGACGAACGTGCCTTTATAGCCCGTTCCCATATCTCTGACTGCCTGCCTCTTGTCTTTTTTTATTGTTGCCAGCGTAGCAAAGGCGAATCACCCTGAAAACCCCCCACGGGAATTTTCTTCAGAAGCGCAACCTGAACTGCACAGAGCCGACGACCTGGCTTTCGGGTTGCTGATCGAATTCCTCGCTCAGCCATGTCACGCCGTAGAAGAGCGAGCCGCCCTTGGCGCCCTCCCAATGCACGCCGCCGCGCAGGCGGGTGCGGTCTTCGGTGACGTTTACGCCGCTGCGCGCGGGCAGAAACTCGCTGTCATCGACATAGGCGATGTCGCCACCGAGGATGAAGGCGGTGCCGGGCCGGTCCTCGCGCACCACGCGGTAGCGCTGCCCGGTCACCGGTTCGCGGACCATCAGCTCATCGCGGGTGAGCGAGCCAATGGTGATATCCGCTCCGGCGCGCACCAGATCCTCGATCCCGAGGCGGGCCTCGGCGAAGGGGCGGATGCGGACCGCGCCAAGGGTGAACTCGCGCCCCATCTCGAACACGCCCGAGGGGCGGAACTCGTTGCCGATCTGGTTCTGTCGGGTGGCCGGGCCCCGCTCTGTCGCGCCCACCAGGCCGTGCAGGAAGTCCTGGAAATCCCCAAGCCCGGTCTGCGATCCGGTGATGACGAGATCACCGCCCAGCGCGTATTCCACCGCTGCGCGTTCGAAATGCGTGTGCAAGCCGAAGCTGAGCGCCCCGGCGAAGGGCCGGTCATTGGGTGCGGGCGCGCCGATGCTTTCGGGCGACATGATCTCGGCATTGAAGCGGAACTCCAGCAGGTCGCCGAAGCCGGTTGGCGCTTGCCCTTGCCAGCCATCGGCCCAGACCCGGCTTGATGCGACAGACCCGGTGCGCCAGCGATCCTTGGTGTCGCCGATCACGTCATTGGTGAAGGTCAGGCCGTAGCCGATCTTGTAACGGCCTTCGGCCTGCGCCGCAGTGACCAGCCCGATGCAAAGCCCAAGGGCAATGGCAAAAACACGCGTCATTCCGCACGCTCCCGATGTGATGCCCCCCGGCCTTGCAACCAATAGCAAAGGCAAATGACGATTTGCCAGCAAAAGTTTGACAAAACTCGGAGATGTGACTCAAAGCCCGGCCGTGGTGCCGCCTGGCCTCTGGCCAGACGAGCGTCGGGCCCTAGGTCTTTGGACAGCACAGGAGGGACCATGCCACCGCTCACCGAAGTCCTTTACAACGCGCGCTGCCCGGTCTGCCGGGCCGAGATCGACCATTACGCAGGCTATGCCCGGGCCCGCGACCTGCCGGTGAGGTTCCACGACCTCAACAGCCGCGATCTGGCGAATTGGGGGGTCGGCGCGGACGAGGCCGCGCGCCGGTTGCATGTGCGCGAGGCGGGGCAGGTTCTGTCAGGCGTTGACGCGTTCATCGCCCTCTGGCGGGCCCTGCCGCGCTATAGCTGGATTGCCCGGGTGGTGGCGCTGCCGGGGCTTCGGCAGGTCGCGCATCTGGTCTATGAGCGCATCCTCGCGCCGCGCCTCTATGCGCGGCATCTGGCACGCGAGCGCCGCAATTGCCCCAACGTCACCCTATGATTGACGAAATTCCCGGGCATTCTTGAAGTGTTAAGGTTTGGGGCTCATTATGGAGGCATGATCGACATGTCCTATCCCGAGTATTCAAAGGCCGAGCGCGTCGCCGATGGCGCGGTTCATATCGCGGGGGTGATCACCGCGATCACCGGGATTTCATTGCTGTTCGCGATGTGGGCGCTGCGTATGGACGGCGTGACGCTAGCCTCGACCATCGTCTATTCCGGCACGCTTTTGCTGATGCTGGTGGCCTCGGCGGCCTACCACCTCTATGCCCATACCGCCGCGCGACCGATCCTGCGCCGCCTCGATCACGCGGCGATCTACGTCAAGATCGCGGGCACCTTCACCCCGCTCAGCGTGCTGTTGGGCACCGCCTTTGGCTATGTCGTCCTGGCGCTGGTCTGGGTGCTGGCCCTCTTCGGCGCGGTGACCAAGATCCGCGCGAAACCCGGTCAGATGACCACCGGATGGCTGCCCTATGTGGCGCTTGGCTGGATCGGTCTGGCACTGTTCATCCCGCTTTCCGCGGTGCTGCCGGGTCAAAGCCTCGGGCTTCTTCTGGCGGGCGGGCTGCTCTATACCGGCGGCGTCGTGTTCTACGCCTGGGAAAACCTGCGGTTTGCCAATGCGATCTGGCACCTCTTCGTCGCGGTGGCCAGCGCCTGTTTCTTCTTCGGGATCGCAACCGCCCTCTCCGCCGGGATGTAATCCGGCGGGGTGATGTCGCGTCCGTGAGGTTCGTGACGATCCAGACGGATCAAGCGTGTCCGCCCAGCTTCAACCGTCCAAACAGATCCGCGTTGCGGCAGTAGTCGGGCGTCTGCTCTGCCGTCTCGTTGCGCGCAAGCCAATGCTCGCAGGCCTCGGGATTGGCGCAGCCGGTGCAGGCCAGAACCGCATCGCTCAGATCATCGGGCAATATCTTGCCCGCCATCATTCTCTCTTCAAGATCAACGCCTTGCGTATTCGCCATCCGATCCACCAGATCGGCGTGCCGTTTGAGTGTGGTGGTGCCTTGCATGCCATATCTCCTGTTTTCTCGGAGACAGCCTGCCTGACGCGGCGCTCGCATGCCTTGATCTGCGTCAAACGCTCGCCGCGTCGAGATAGGCGCGCACGCAGTCCTGCACATGGCGAAACCGGTCGCCCCCGAGCTTTTTTCCGCCATACCAGCGCGTGACCACGATCACGTGATCGTGCAGGCCTTCACGTTCCAACATGCGCAGGATCACCTGTCCCGCCCCGGCCTCGCCATCATCGCCCTTGAGCGGGGTGCCGTCCGACAACAGCACCGCCCAGGTGTTATGCGTGGCGCGGGCGAATTTCTTGTCACGCTTGAGCGCCTTGAGAAAATCGTCGACCTCGGCCCGGTCGCGCGCCGCGCCGCCCGAGACCGCGTAACTCGATCCCCGGTCGCTCAGCACCGCCTTCAATTGCCGCATGGATCAGAGCCCGGCCGCCACCCGGCGCACCGTCGCCACGCGCTGCGCGTTGGGCGGATGGGTGCCCAGGAACCGGTTGCCCGGATCGGGGATCTGCGAAAAGAACTCGACCCCGCGCAACGGGCTGTAGCCCGCGCGATGCGTGATCACCGTGCCCATGGCATCGGCCTCCAGCTCGAATTCCTTCGAGAAGGTGCGCGAGCCGACGCCCGCGCCGATATCCACCGCCTGATCGACGATCCCCTGGCTGGCCCCGGTCAGCGCCGCAAGCCCGCCCAGGATGATCGCCCCCGCCGCCGCGTTCTGCTGCTGGCGCGGAATGTGACCGGCGATATGATGCGCCGCCTCGTGGCCCATGACAAAGGCCAGCTCATCGGCGTTGCGCACCGAGGCGATCATCGGCAGCGTGAAGGCGAGGATCGGGCGGCCGCTGCGGTCGAGCGTCTGATAGGCGTTGACGGGTTGACCGGGGCGGTCATCCACCACGATGCGGAAATCGCAATTGCTGCGCGGCGCGCGGGCCCGGCATTCGCGCTCGGCCACCGGTTCCACGCGCTGCACGACGTTGAGAAACTGCTGCACATTGGCGCGCGTGGGCGTCGCGGGCGGCTGCGGCGCGGCCTGTTGCGGCGCGGGCCGCGTGACCGGGCCCTGCTCGACCGTGGGCACACAACCGATCAGCCCGACAAGACCCAGAACGTAAATCCAGCGCATCACATACCTCTGTCATTCCCATGGCGTATCACCCGTCTGTTCTAACAGGGTTTGGGCTGCGGCAAAGCCTTTTTGGGCCGCGAACCTGCCCCCTTGCAAAGACCCGCCAAGCGGCTAGGGTGGTTCCATGTTTTCCATCGAACACGACTTTGACGCCACGGTGATCACCCTTGTCGACGAGGGGAGCGCGCCCTTGGGCGAGGACGTGATCGTCAACGCTTTCGAGGAATGCGTGACGGTCGAGCAATACGATCCGCGCACCGACAGGTTGCACAAGATCACCCTGTCGATGAGCCAGTTGCGCGATCTCGGCGCGGCGCTCGACCTGCCCGAGGGCGTCTATATCCGGGGCGGAGACCGGGGGTAGTATCAGGTTCAGGTGGCTGTGAAAGTGGCCTGAAGCTGCCGTTGGCGTAAGCCGCGCATCGACGGACCGCGGTACGGCGATCCAACGCCTGTTCTGCAGACCTTTATCTCTGCCAAGTCAGGAAAACATCCATGTGATGCGCAGGTTGCAGCCAAATCGCCGTGCCGGGGGGCGGCCCGGCGATGCGCGGCGGCCTTCGGCCTTGTTCCGCGCAGGTGCTTCACTCTAACGACAGCTCCAGGCCAGTTGCTCCCTGCCCCTACACCCGGTCCAGCACCTGTGCCGCCGCGACCGCCGGGGTCAGGTCGCCCCGCGCCACCCGTGCGGCATAGTCCTCCATCAGCGCGCGCGCCTCGGCGGTCTCCAGTCGGGAGAGCAGCGCCTGACGCACCTCCTCGCCGAACCAGTAGCGCGCCTGCGCGGCGCGGCGGGCGGCGAAATGCCCCTCGGCGCGGCGCCAGTCGACCAGTGCCTGCATCTCGTCCCAGGCCGTCTGCAACCCGTCCTCCCGCAAGGCCGAAACGGTCATCGCCTTGGGAAAGCCCTCGGGGTCCTGAGGGCGTTTGCGCAACAGCCGGAGCGCGCCCGCATAGTCCGAACAGGTCCGCATCGCCGCCGGTTTCAGATCGCCATCGGCCTTGTTGACGAGGATGATGTCGGCCATCTCCATGATGCCGCGCTTGACGCCCTGCAACTCGTCACCGCCGCCCGGGGCGAGCAGCAGGATGAAGAGATCGGACATCTCCGCCACCACCGTCTCGGACTGGCCCACGCCCACGGTCTCGATCAGCACCACGTCAAAGCCTGCCGCCTCGCAGAGCGCCACGGTCTCACGCGTGCGCCGAGCGACGCCGCCGAGATGGCTGCGGCTGGGAGAGGGGCGGATAAAGGCGTTCGGGTCGCGGCTGAGGCGTTCCATCCGGGTCTTGTCGCCGAGGATCGAGCCGCCCGAGCGCGCCGAGGAGGGATCGACCGCCAGCACCGCCACGCGCAGGCCCTGCGCGGTCAGCATCATGCCGAAACTCTCGATGAAGGTCGACTTGCCCACACCGGGCGTGCCCGACAGCCCGATGCGCATCGCCTCGCGCCCGGTGTCTTTCAGCGCCTCCATCAGGTCGGCGGCCTGCGCGCGGTGATCGGCGCGGCCGCTTTCGATCAGTGTGATCGCACGTGCCAGCGCGCGCCGGTCGCCCGCGATGATCCTGTCGCTCAGTTCGGTGATATCCATGCGCCCGGCCAGAAAGGTTGTTTGCGTTGCGCCTTCATGCCTTGCGAGGAACGCGAATGTCCAGACCGGGGCACGCGCCCCTTGTTTCTTTATGGTCCAAATACTCAACCGAAACGCGGGCCACAGAC
Organism: Roseovarius tolerans; assembly: GCF_900109855.1. GTDB lineage: Bacteria > Pseudomonadota > Alphaproteobacteria > Rhodobacterales > Rhodobacteraceae > Roseovarius > Roseovarius tolerans. The sequence continues at coordinate 131,314 of NZ_FOBO01000010.1, forward strand.
GGTGGGATTTGAGTATTTTTGCCATAAAGAAACCCCGACACACCCCCTCTGGCCAATCGCGCGTCCCTGTCGGATAAGCGGGGTATGACCCGGACGCTGCCGATCCATGACGCGATCCCCGCCCTGATCGACGCATTGCGCGGGCGGGGACGTGCGGTGTTGCAGGCCCCGCCGGGCGCGGGCAAGACCACAGTGGTTCCGCTGGAGATGCTGCGCGCGGATCTCACGACGGGCCGCATCCTGATGCTGGAGCCTCGCCGCCTTGCCGCCCGCGCCGCTGCCGAGCGGATGGCGCAGACCCTGGGCGAAGGCGTTGGCGAGACCGTGGGCTACCGCATCCGGGGCGAGGCGAAGGTGGGCCGCGCCACCCGGATCGAGGTGGTGACCGAGGGCATTCTGACCCGCATGATCCAGTCGGACCCGGACCTGCCCGGCATCGGCGCGGTGATCTTCGACGAGTTTCACGAACGCTCGCTCAATGCCGATCTGGGTCTTGCGCTCTGCCTGGAAGTGGCGGGCGCGCTGCGCGACGATCTGATCCTGCTGGCGATGTCGGCCACGCTCGATGCCGGGCCGGTGGCACGGCTGATGGGCGATGTGCCGATGATCACATCGGAGGGGCGCAGTTATCCGGTCGAAACCCGCTGGCGCGACCGTCCGCGCCGCAAGGGGCAGCGGTTCGAGGACGGGGTCGCCGATCTGGTGACAGAGGCGGTGGCGGAGACGACGGGCGGCGTGCTGGTCTTTCTGCCCGGCGAGGGCGAGATCCGGCGGGTCGAGACCTTGCTCAAGGGCCGCGTGCCGCCGGAGTGCCTGATCCGTCCGCTTTTCGGCGCGATGGAGTTTGCCGCGCAGCGCGCCGCCATCGCGCCGGCGACGCAGGGCCGCAAGATCGTGCTGGCCACCGCCATCGCCGAAACCTCGCTGACAATCGAGGATATTCGCGTCGTGGTCGATGGCGGCCGGGCGCGGCGGGCGCGGTTTGATCCCGGCTCGGGCATGTCACGGCTGGTGACCGAGCCGGTGACCCGCGCCGAGGCCACGCAGCGCGCGGGCCGCGCGGGCCGCGTCGCCGAAGGGGTCTGTTTCCGGCTCTGGACCAAGGGGGAAGAGGGCGCGCTCCAGCCCTTTCCGCCCGCAGAGATCGAGGCGGCGGATCTGGCGGGGCTGGCGCTGGAACTGGCGCTCTGGGGGGCTGGGCCCGAAGGTTTGCCGTTCCTCACCCCGCCCAATCCCGGCAGTTTTTCGGAGGCGCAGGCGCTGCTGACCATGCTGGGCGCACTCGATGCGAGGGGCCTGATCACCGATCACGGGCGGGCGCTTGCCGCGCTGCCGTTACATCCGCGTCTGGCGCATATGCTGACGGTCGCAGGGCCGGATGCCGCGCGCATGGCGGCGCTGCTGGCGGATCGCGACCCGTTGGGGCGCGGCGCGCCGGTCGATCTGTCGCTCCGTCTCATGGCCCTGCGCGATCCGCGCGCCTATGCCGAGCGCCACCCCCACCCCGCCAATCGCGGTGCGGTGGAGCGCATCCGCACCGAGGCCAACCGCCTTGCGCGGCAGGCCAAGCCCATGACACCCCCGCTGAGCGATGCCGAATGCGCGGCGCTGGCCTATCCCGACCGGATCGGGCTGCGCCGCAAGGGCGACGCGCCGCGCTATGTGCTGTCGGGCGGCAAGGGCGCGGTCATGCCCGAGGACGATCCGATGGCGGGTGCGCGGCTGATCGTGGCGACGGATCTCGATGGGGACCCGCGCGAGGCCCGTATCCGGCAGGCGATGCAGATCAGCGAGGCCGAGGTCCGCGCGCTCTTCGCCGATCAGATCGTCTGGCAGGATGTCTGTCTGTGGGACAGGCGCGAGCGGCGCGTGCTGATGCGGCGGCAGGAACGCTTTGGCGCGCTGATCCTCGACGACCGGCAGTGGAAGGAGGCCCCGCCCGAGGCGGTGGCGCGCGCCATGCTGGACGGGGTGCGCGATATGGGGCTGAACTGGAGCGATGCGGCACGCCGGTTCAAGGCGCGGGTGATGCTCTGCCGCGATAGCATCGACGGACTTCCCGACCTGTCCGATGCGGCCCTGATGGACATGCTGGAGGACTGGCTGTTGCCCTATCTCAAGGGCGTCAAGACCGCGCAGGACTGGAAACGCTTCGACATGCTGGATGCGCTGCGCGCGCGGCTGACATGGGAGCAGATGCAGGCGCTCGACCGCGCGGCGCCGGCGCATTTCACCACGCCGCTGGGACGCAGGATTCCGATTGATTATGGCTCTGATCCGCCCGAGATCACCCTGCGCCTGCAAGAGATGTTCGGCCAGACCACGCATCCGGTGGTGGGCGGCACGCGATTGCGCGTCACGCTGCTGTCGCCGGGGCACAAGCCGGTGCAGACGACGACGGATATCCCCGGCTTTTGGGACAGTTCCTATGCGGATGTGCGCAAGGAGATGCGCGGGCGCTACCCGCGCCACCCCTGGCCCGAGGACCCGCGCGAGGCCGACCCGACCCTGCGCGCCAAGCCAAGAAAATGACGTTGCGGGGTGGTGAATTGCAATTTTGTTGATCTGGCCCTATATCATATATCAATAACAAAAATTTACCTGAGCAGGTTCGAAACAAATATGACCGAAGGTTTGATGAAAACCTGGACCGATCTGGTCCAGCCGCTTTTGCGCCGCCCTCGCCAGTTGCAGGTGGCCGCGATCTGCTATCGCGATGCCCCTTTGGGGCGTCAGGTTCTGTTGATCACCAGCCGGGGCACCGGGCGCTGGATCGTGCCCAAGGGCTGGCCTATCGACGGGCTGAACGCGGTCGAGGCCGCATTGCAGGAAGCGTGGGAAGAGGCCGGGGTCAAGGCCCGGGTCGAGCGTGCCGAACCGGCCGGGCGTTTCGACTATGACAAGCGCCACGACGAGGGCTACGAGACCCCCGTCGAAGCGCATGTGTTCAAGGTTTGCATTGACCGGCTGGAAGACAGCTATCCCGAGGCTGGCGAACGAGACCGCCAATGGTTTACCCCCGAAGAAGCCGCGAACCGGGTTCAGGAGCCGGGGTTGCAGGCCATTCTGCGGCAAATGTGACGGTTTCGTAACAGAATTGCACTAACTCCATTGATCTGAGGCTTCAATCCCCCTAGGCGAGACGCGCAGCATCCGGGGGAGTTTCGCGTGGCTGGGTCACCTGACAGCAAGCAATGGAACACGGTCGACAAGGACCTGAACAAGATTTCTCAGGTCGAATACGCGACGGCGTATATCTCGCGCCCGCTGGTGGCGCCGGGCGTGGCGCTTGCATTCATGGTCATGGCGGGGCTGGCGGCGGCGCTTCTCTTCGGGACCACGCCGGTCAATATTGTGGTGATCGCGGCGGCGGTGATCGGGGCCTATATGGCCATCAATATCGGGGCCAATGACGTCGCCAACAACATGGGCCCCGCGGTCGGGGCCAATGCGCTCAGCATGGGCGGGGCCATCGCCATCGCCGCGATTTTCGAGAGTGCCGGTGCGCTGGTGGCCGGTGGGGATGTCGTCTCGACCATATCCAAGGGCATCATCGACCCGACAAGCGTGGCCGAAACACGCGCCTTTATCTGGGCAATGATGGCCGCGCTGCTGAGCGCCGCGCTGTGGATCAACCTTGCTACCTGGGTCGGCGCGCCGGTCTCGACCACGCATTCGGTGGTGGGCGGCGTGATGGGGGCCGGGATCGCCGCGGCCGGGCTGGGGGCGGTGAACTGGCCCACCATGGGCGCGATTGCGGCAAGCTGGGTGATCTCGCCGGTGCTGGGCGGCGTGATCGCCGCCGCGTTCCTCGCCCTGATCAAGAGCCGCATCCTCTATCAGGAGGACAAGATCGCCGCCGCCCGGCGTTGGGTGCCGATCCTTGTGGCGATCATGGCCGGGGCCTTTGCCGCCTATCTCGCGCTCAAGGGGCTGAAGAAGGTGCTGCCGATCACCATGCAGAGCGCGCTGCTGATCGGGCTTGCGCTCGGGTTGATGACTTATGTCGTCACCCGCCCGCTGATCGCGCGCAAATCACGCGGTATGGAAAACCGCAATAAATCGGTCAAGGTGCTGTTCGCGATGCCGCTGGTTCTGTCGGCGGCGCTGTTGTCGTTTGCGCATGGGGCCAATGACGTGGCCAATGCGGTGGGGCCGCTGGCGGCGATCGTGCACGCCTCGGACCTGGGCGGTGTCGCCAGTCAGGTCTCGATTCCCGCCTGGGTGATGGTGATCGGGGCCTTCGGGATTTCCTTTGGCCTGTTTCTTTTCGGGCCCAAGCTGATCCGGATGGTCGGCGGTCAGATCACCAAGCTGAACCCGATGCGCGCCTATTGCGTGGCGCTGTCGGCGGCGATCACGGTGATCGTGGCAAGCTGGCTGGGTCTGCCGGTGAGTTCCACGCATATCGCCGTGGGCGCGGTGTTTGGCGTGGGGTTCTTCCGAGAATGGCACATGGCGCGGCGGCGGCGGGTGCTGAACAATGCCCGCCCCGACCCGATGCGCATCGCCCCCGAGGAGCGGCGGCGGCGCAAGCTGGTGCGCCGCAGCCATTTCCTGACCATCATCGCCGCATGGGTGATCACGGTGCCCGCCGCCGCGCTGATGTCGAGCGTGATCTTTGTGCTGCTGAACAGCCTGATCCGCTAAGCGCGCAGGCCGCCGAAATCGGGCGGGATCTGGGCGAGATCGGCACGATTCTCGCCGCATTGGCGCTGCATCCGCCCGAGCGTGGTCGGGAATGAAAGACAAGTATTAGTATTTTATTTAATATAATCAATTATTTGAATGACCGGCACAGGTCCGCATCAGATTCTACGGCTTTCCCTGAATTTTCTGCGTTGCCGTCAAAACTTGGCCCCAAAACCCGAGCATAGTTGCCATTAGAGAAACAATGCACCCCAAGACGGGCAGAGCAGAACGAGGACACGGTCATGAAAGCACGTTGGTTGAAATCGGTGGTCAAGCACAGCAAGGACGCCGCCCCTGCCCTGCCCTATGCACGTGGCACCCGCCAAACGGCGAGGCGCGCGCGGATGGCACACCCGCCGAAGGCAGTGAAATCCGCCTGAGCGCGGATCAGATTACAGGCAAACAGGTCAACGGGGTCGCGCAACGCGGCCCCGTTGCGCGATTCGGGGGCATATGGCGGAATATGGCGAACCCGCGCATGATCCGTGAACAAAGCGGCATGTTTCGCGCGATCATTCGCGAAACTGGAACAATGCCCCCGGAAACTTGACGCAAAGCCGCAGGTGGACGCAGACTATTTCCGTCAAGTGAACAGATCTTGTCCATCTGTCGTTGTCGGTGGGGGCCGACGCGGTTGTGACAACCTTGAGTGAAAGGTTACACAGCATGACCATCCCCCGCCTGTCGCCCCGCGCCGAGGCTCTGCCGCGCGTTGGCGTGCCACAGCTTCCTGTCGCCCCGAAAACGCGCCGATATCGCAGCCTCTGGACGGATCTTTCCGGTGAAATCAAGGAAACTGAGCAGGAGGCCCCGGTGCATCCGCTGTTTGATGCGGCGCATTCAGCGTTCGTGCGTGGCACGCTGATCCTGACGCCCCGGGGGCCGGTCGCGATCGAAGACCTGCTGCCCGGCGACAAGGTGATGACCGCAGCGCATGGGCCGCTTGCCATCTCATGGATCGGGTCGATGGCGCTGCTCCCTCAGGCGCAGGGCACTGGGCCACGCCTGACCCGGATCATGGCCGACGCTTTTGGCATCGGGCGTCCGCTTGCCGATCTGATGGCGGGGCCGGGGGCGCGCCTGCTTGGTCGTCCGCGCCACCTGCGGGATCGGCTCGGGTCGGATCATGTGCTGACGCCCGCGCATGTGATGGCGGATGGCCAGAACACGTTCTGCGTCATTCCCCGCCAGACCGTCACCCTCTACCACCTGTGCCTGAGACGGCACGCGGTGATCACGGCAAACGGGCTCGAGGTCGAGAGCTTTCACCCCGGGGCCGGGTTCGACCGCGACTGCGGTGCCGAGACGCTGCGCCGCTTCCTGTCGCTGTTTCCACATATCCACACATTGCAGGATTTCGGCCCGCTCGCCCACCTGCGCCTGCCGCTCGACACGCCCGATACGCTGGACGTGGCCTAGGCCGATTGGCTGAGCCGCGCCTCGAGGATGTCGAACGGCACGCCGGGCTCATCCTTGGCGCCGCGAATGACCAGTGAGGTCTTGACGCTCGCCACGTTGTCGGCGGCGGTCAACTCCTCGGTCAGGAACCGCTGAAAGGTCGACAGATCCGGTGCCACGCATTTGAGGATGAAATCCACCTCGCCATTGAGCATGTGACATTCGCGCACCAGCGGCCACGCCCGGCAACGCGCCTCGAAAGCCGAGAGGTCCGCCTCGGCCTGGCTCTGCAACCCGACCATGGCGAAGACCTGCACCTCGAAGCCCAATTCGCGCGGGTCCACCTCGGCGTGATAGCCGCGGATATAGCCCTGCTCCTCCAGCGTGCGCACCCGGCGCAGGCAGGGCGGGGCCGATATCCCCACGCGCTTGGCCAGTTCCACATTGGTCATCCGGCCATCGGCCTGCAATTCCGCCAGTATCTTGCGATCTATCGGATCAAGACGGGATGCCGCCATGTCGTCATACTCCCTGATATTCGCAGATGTTATATCACCGCCGTTGGCACACGCAATAATCTTTCGCATTTGCGCAACATCATTTCCCCGATCAACGGTCGCAGGCGGCGCAATGCCGCTTTGCACGGGGTTACATCCCGCGTCCGGCATCGCTATATCTCGGCCCCGAAATCGCGGATCATCAGGAAGAGAATCTCCATGTCCCAGACCACCCATACGAAATGCCTGATCATCGGGTCGGGCCCCGCCGGCTATACTGCCGGGGTCTATGCCGCCCGCGCCATGCTGGAGCCGATCCTCGTGCAGGGGATCGAGCCGGGCGGGCAGCTGACCACCACCACCGAGGTGGAGAACTGGCCCGGCGATACCGAGGTGCAGGGCCCCGACCTGATGGTCCGCATGGAGGCGCATGCCAAGGCGATGGGCTGTGCCATCGTCGGCGATATCATCTCTGAGCTGGACACCGGGAGCCGTCCTTTCGTGGCCAAGGGCGACAGCGGCGCGACCTATACGGCCGATGCCGTGATCCTCGCCACCGGCGCGCGCGCGAAATGGCTGGGGCTGGACAGTGAAGAGGCGTTCAAGGGCTTTGGCGTTTCGGCCTGCGCCACCTGTGACGGGTTTTTCTATCGCGGGCAGGAGATCGTGGTGATCGGCGGCGGCAACACCGCCGTGGAAGAGGCGCTGTTCCTGACCAATTTCGCCTCCAAGGTGACGCTGATTCACCGCCGCGACGAGCTTCGGGCCGAGAAGATCCTGCAGGACCGGCTGATGAAGAACCCCAAGATCGAACCGCTGTGGTTCCACACGCTCGACGAGGTGTTCGGCGACGACAATCCCAAGGGCGTCGAGGGCGTGCGGGTGCGCCATGTCGAGACCGGCGAGATCACCGAGATCCCCTGCAAGGGCGTGTTCATCGCCATCGGCCACGCGCCTGCGAGCGAGCTGGTGAAGGGCAAGGTCGAGATGCACCACGGCGATTATGTCAAGGTCGAGCCGGGCAGCACTCGCACCTCGGTCCCGGGGCTGTTTGCGGCCGGTGACCTGACCGATCATGTCTACCGACAGGCGGTCACAAGTGCCGGTATGGGCTGCATGGCGGCGCTTGATGCGGAGAAGTTCCTCGCCGAGCACGAGGGCTGACCGGGTTTGTAAAAGCGGTGTGGCTGCGCCACACAGGGTCTTGGGATGGGGGCGCTGCCCCCAAACCCCCGGAGTATTTTCGCCAAAAAGAAACCCGGACCGGGTTCAGAATTTCTTCATCCCTTGCGCCGCATGATCCTTGCCGGATCAGGCAACAGGGATCGAGGCATGGGCGCACCACCAGCACGCATTGAGGCCCCGGCGCGGCGCGGCGCGGCGGCGCATCTGACCCGCGCGCAAAAGGCGGCGATCATCGTCCGGTTCTTGCTGAACGAGGGCACCGATGTGCCGCTGACCGATCTGCCGGACGGCTTGCAGGCGCGGCTGACCACGCAGATGGGCTCGATGCGCTACGTGGATCGCGGCACGCTGGCCGATGTCGTCGCCGAGTTCGCGCAGGAACTGGAAGGGATGGGCCTGACCTTTCCACGCGGGGTGGCGGGGGCGCTTTCAGCGCTGGATGGCCGGATCAGCCCGCAAACCGCGATGCGCCTGCGCAAGGAGGCGGGCGTGCGCCAATATGGCGACCCGTGGGATCTGGTGCAGGGTGCGACCCCCGAGGCGCTGTTGCCGATCCTCGAGGAGGAGAGCGCGGAGGTCGCGGCGGTGGTGCTGTCGAAGCTCGACGTGGCGCGCGCCGCCGACCTGCTGGGCCGCCTGCCCGGGCCGGTCGCGCGGCGCATCACCTATGCCATCTCGCAGACCGGATCGGTCAGCCCCGAGGCGGTGGACCGGATCGGGCTTGCGCTGGCGGCACAACTGCATGACGTGCCCGAGGTCGCCTTTGCAGAGGGCGCGGTGGAACGCGTGGGGGCGATCCTGAACTATTCGGCCTCGGCCACCCGCGACGAGATGCTGGAGGGGCTGGAGGAAACGGATCAGGATTTCGCGGCACTGGCGCGCCGGGCGATCTTTACCTTCGTGCATATCCCCGAGCGGGTGACTGCCACCGACATCCCCCGGATCACCCGCGAGGTCGATCAGCCGCTGCTGGTGACGGCACTGGCCGGGGCGCAGGCTGGTGAGCTGGCCCCGGCGGCGGAGTTCATCCTGGCCAACATGAGCAAGCGCATGGCCGAGGCGATCCGCGAAGAGATGCAGGAGGCGGGCCGCGTGCGCCCCCGCGACGGCGAGGCGGCGATGACCGAGGTGGTGAACGCCATCCGCAGGCTGGAGGCGGCGGGCGAGATCACCCTGCGCCGTCCCGATGAAGAGGAGGAAGACGCGCAAGGCTAGGGCTGGACAGGGCGCGGGGCCATGCCTAGGCTGATGTACATGAGTGATTGGGACGGACGCCGCTGGCACGACATGGGCGGACAGGACGCAGGGCCTGTGCCGATGGACGGGCATGATTTCGCGCTGTGGGAAAAGCGCATCGACGCGCTCATGGTGCTCTGCGGTCAAAAGGGGCTTTTCACCGTCGACGGGCTGCGCCGCGCGCTTGAGGACATGGGCGAGGAGGCGTTCGAGACGATGAGCTACTATGAACGCTGGATCGCCGCCGTGAACCAGAACCTGATCGAGGCCGGGGCCTATAGCCTGGAGGAGTTGGCCGGCCGCATGGACGAGGTCGCACAGCGCGGCCCCACCTATGGCGAGGCGCAGGGCGATGGCTGAGCGGGTGCGCGTCAGGACCCTCACACCGCCCGGCCATGTGCGCGCGCCCTGGTATCTGCGCGGCAAGGTCGGCGTGATCGAGCGGCCCCTGGGGGCGTTCGCCAATCCCGAGCAACTGGCCTATGGCCTGCCCGCCGAGGAAAAGCCGCTATACCGCGTGCGCTTTACCATGGCCGATGTCTGGGGCGAGGGGGCGGAGGCCCCCAACGACACGCTTGACGCCGAACTTTATGGCCACTGGCTGGAAAGGCTGGATGCCCATGCCGCATGATCATCACGATCACGACCATGTTCACCCCGAGGGCCTGAGCCCCTCGGGGCATCCCTATCGCACCGATAACGACGCCCCGCTGAGCTATTGGCAGCGCATGGAGATCGCGGTGCGCGAGTTGCTGGTGGAAAAGGGCCATGTGACCCCCGCCGAGATCGCCGCGCAGATCGACGCGATGGATGCCCGCAGCCCCGCCAATGGCGCGGCGGTGGTGGCCCGTGCCTGGACCGATCCGGCCTTCAAGGCGCGGCTGCTGGAGAATGCCTCGGAGGCAAGCCGCGAGATGGGCTTCGATATCGGCCCGCTGCACCTGATCGCGGTGGAGAACACCCAAGACACCCATAACCTTATCGTGTGCACGCTTTGTTCGTGCTATCCGCGCAACCTGCTGGGCCTGCCGCCGGACTGGTACAAGACCCGCGCCTATCGCAGCCGCGCCGTGCGTGAGCCGCGCGCCGTGCTGCGCGAGTTCGGTCTCGACCTGCCCGATCATGTGACGGTGCGCGTGCATGACAGCACTGCCGACATGCGCTATATCGTGCTGCCCGCGCGCGCCCGAGGCACCGATGGGATGACCGAAGCGGAGCTGACGGCGCTGGTCACCCGAGATTCGATGATCGGCACCGGCGTGCCGCGTCAGCCGTGACCGGCATGTGACAGCATCTGGCAAGGCGGTCGAAACGCAAAAGGCCGCGCGGGATGCCGCGCGGCCTTTGCACTGTCAGGATATGCCCGCTTACTCGGAGAAGGTCGCGAGATAGGCGGCGACGTCTTCCTGACCCTTGCGCAGCTTGAAGGTCATCTTGGAGCGGCTTCCGAGGAAGTCGTTGGGGTCGGTCACGTATTCGGCAAGGTTCTCCTCGGTCCAGACCTCACCGGCCTCTGCCTTGGCCTGAAGCCCGTCGGAATACTTGAAATCCTCGACGCCACCCATGGTGCGGCCGATCACGCCATGAAGGTTGGGACCGATCTTGCCACCCTTCACGATGGTCTCGGAGTCCGAGGCGATCATGTGACACGCCTTGCACTTGTTGAATTCTTTTTCGCCTTTGGCGGCGTCCTGCGCCAAGGCGGGCATGGCGAGCGCCACCAGGGTTGCGGTTGCGGCGATCAGGGTCTTCATGGGCTACCTCACTGTCGATTTGGTTGCAGTCTGTTAGGACAATAGATCGGCTGACCCATGTTGCAAGCTCAACTTTGCCGCAGGGCGGATCCTCGCGTCAGCCCGGGAACTCGGGCGGCGGGAAGGCCCCGTCGAAGCAACGCCGCAGCGCCACGTCGAGATCGGCCATCGTCACCGGCAGGCCCAGATCGACAAGGCTGGTGACGCCGTGTTCGGTGATGCCGCAGGGCACGATCCCGGTGAAATGCTCGATATCGGGCTCCACATTGATCGAAATCCCGTGAAAACTGATCCACTTGCGCAGGCGGATGCCGATGGCGGCGATCTTGTCCTCGGGCCGCGCCCCGGTGGCGGTGAGCGGTTTGTCGTCACGCGCCACCCACACGCCGACGCGCCCATCGCGGATCTCACCGGTCACGTTGAATTGATCCAGCGTCGCGATCACCCATGCCTCAAGCTGCTGCACGAAGCGGCGCACATCGCGCCCCCGACGCCCGACATCGAGCATCACATAGACCACGCGCTGCCCGGGACCGTGATAGGTATACTGCCCGCCGCGTTTCGACGCGTAGACCGGAAAGCGGTCGGGATCGGTGAGATCAGCGGGCTTGGCCGAGGTGCCAGCGGTATAGAGTGGCGGATGCTCGAGCAGCCAGATCGCCTCGGCGGCGTCACCCGAAGCGATTCGCGCCGCGCGCGTCTCCATCGCCTCTACCGCGTCCGGATAGGGGGTCAGACCGGCGGAGATGTGCCATTCCACGCCGTTTTGATCGGTCTCGATGCGGGTTTCGGGTGTCAAGGCTGGACTCGATGCACGCGGAAGGGAAAGATGTGGTATAGTCGTTCAAAGTTCTGCTGCACCTGATTAGGGGAGATGAGAGATGGTTTCAAAGCGAATTGTGATGGCGGCCCTGGCTGCGAGTGTGGCCCTGCCCGCCGGGCGCGCGGCTGCGGATTTCGCGGATGGTCTGGTTGGCGGCCTTGTCGGCGGCGCGGTCAGCGGCATCATCGTCAACGAAAGCGCCAAGGCGCGCGAGCGCAAGCGCACCACGACCACCACCACGCGGCGGGTCTATCGCGCCCCGGTCAACACGGTCGAACGGCAGCAGGTCCGTGAGACGCAGACCGCGCTGAACTATTTCGGCTTTCCCGCAGGCACGCCTGACGGTGTGCGCGGACGCAACACGCGCAACGCCGTGTCGCAGTTTCAGGGCCATATGAGCTATCCGATGACCGGGTATCTGGCCGATTACGAGCGGCAGTTCCTGATCTCGTCCTACTACCGGGCGCAGAGCAGCGGGGCCACCACCTCGCAGCTGATCGCGCAGCGCGGCCAGGGCACGCGCGGGCTTTTGCATGCCTATCGCGACGAGGCGGTGGGCGTGCCGACCTATGCCGCGGCCCCAGTGCCGCAGGCACAGGGTCAGTCGCGGGTCATGGCCGCCGTGCCGCAGGCGGCGCAGGTGCCGCAGGCCGAGCCGCAGCCGCAGACGCAGACGGCGTCGTCCGCGCTGCCCAACCTGATGGCATCGGGCGGCGACGGGCCGTCGCTGGCCTCGCATTGCAACCAGGTCAGCCTGATCACCAATTCCAATGGTGGGTTTGTGACCGAGGCCTCGCTGTCTGACGCGCGGTTTGCCCTCAATGAGCAGTTCTGCCTCGCGCGGACCTATGCGATCGCCGAGGGCGAGACCATTGCCGCGAACCTCAAGGGCGTGACCCCCGAACAACTCGAGGATCAGTGCCGCGCCTTCGGCCCGGCGATGCGCGATTATGTCTCGGCGCTGTCGCTCAACGAGCGCGATGCGGTGATCAGCGATGTGCGCGGCTTCGTGCTGCAATCCGGCCAGTCGCCCGCACAATTGGCGGGCACCGCCAAGGTCTGTCTGTCGGTGGGCTACCGGATCGACAACATGAATGTCGCACTCGGCTCTGGCCTGTTGCTCACCGCCCTGGGCGAAGAAGCCTATGGCGAATTGATGGGCCACCACCTCAACGAAGGGTTCGGCACCACCCGCCGCCCCGATTTGGCACTCGCGTGGTATGACGGCGCGGTGACGGCGGTGGAAAAGGGCGCGGAGCCGGTCTTTGCGCCGGGCAATTCGGAGCGCAACTCGCTCATTCGCAAGGCCGCGTTCCAGTCCAAGGGCGCGCAGGCCCCCAAGCCGGAGGAGACGGTGCAACCCGCCTCGACCCTGCCCACATTCTCGCTCGACTGAGCGCGCGGACCGGCCTGAAAAAATCCGGAGGGGCAATGGTTTTGCCCCTTCACAATCCCGATCAGGTTGCTTATACGGCGCGCACCTACCTGATCACGTGCGGTCGTGGCGGAATTGGTAGACGCGCAGCGTTGAGGTCGCTGTGGGGTAACACCCGTGGAGGTTCGAGTCCTCTCGACCGCACCAGATCCTAATAAAATCAAGGGCTTACTCTCCCAACTGTAAGGGAGAAAAAGACCCGTGACCCGTACACTTCCCAAAGGAATCTTCAAGCGTGGCGACGTCTATGCTGTGAGGTTCTCGGTGCCGACTGAGGTTCAATCCGTGGTCGGAAAGAAAGAGATTATCCGCTCTCTCGGAACGAAAGACCTAGGTGAAGCCCTAGGCAAACGAGGGGAGGTCTTGGAGCAAATCAAGGCTTCCCTGTTCTCGGACTTCGAGGACGAACCCCAGCCGCTACGCGCTCAGCCGTTCCGAGCCGCTCACCCTAGAACTTGCAATTCCCGAGGCACCACCGTCCGAGAGACAGCACACCGTTGGCTGAGCGAGAGCGACGGGATCAACAATGCCACCCGCGCCAGATACCGCAGCATCCTTGCGAGGTTCGAAGAATACTCTGGCAACTGTGAGGTCACCAAGATTAACCGCGAGTTGGCCTTGGGCTTCATGGATCATTTGAAATCCATCCCCTCCCCAAGGACCGGACAGCTTCTCTCGCACCGTAGCCTCTCCATCCATCAAATCTGTCTGGCGTCTTACTGGCGTGTCTTGGAACACTGGGGGCTTGTCGATGGCGACATGAAGAACCCCTTCTCGTCGCTGCTGCGCCGCTTGGCAGGACAGAGGAAGAAGGTTGATCCGAGGAAGAAGAACCTCAGACCCGTGACCCGTAGCGAGGCAGAGGCTCTGCTATCGTACATCGCTGGAAATGATCGTCTCAAGTATCAGCGGGAAATGTACGTGACCGTGAGGTTGCTTTGGGTGACCGCGTGTCGCCTCGGGGAAATCGCCGGGTTGGCCCTGACCGACATAGACGACCAAGGCGACCATATCCGGTTAAAGATCACCGGGGCCAAGACGGAGGCCGGGAACCGTACAGTGATGATTGTGGGACAAGGGGATTGCGAGTTGCTCAGAGACGCCATGAGACGTGCTGTAGTGGCTGAGCCGGTATGTCCCGAGAACGAGGGCCTGTTGTTCCCTAGGTTGCTCAGAGGCGGTTACGACAGGACCACAGGGCATTACCTTGGGAAAGCCTTGGAGAAAGCGCGAAAGACGTTGGCGCTAAATGCCGACGAGTGGGACATGCATTCTTTCAGGCGTACCGGGGTTTCGGCCTTGGTCAACGCTGGGGTGGCTAAGGAGGCCCGGAACCTTGCAGTAGGTCACTCGAACAAGGACGATATTGGCATGTCTGTCTATGCGAAGCGGGGTGATCTTAGCGAGGTGATTAGGACGACCTTTGAGGCGCTGTACAAGGAACTGGGTGTGGGCCTGTAGAGCGCCTTGAGGGGGCCGGGGGAAACGCTGGCCTTTCATTTTCCCAATGTCTCAGCAAATATAAGCACAAACACCGAAGGTTGAGGCATGACCACATGATCCCGGACTATCAATCTCTGATGAGGCCAGTGTTGGACTGCGCAAAGAGCGAGCCGCGAAAAGTCTCTGACGTAGTCGAGGAACTCTCCAATAGCCTTGGACTTTCAGATGAAGAAAAGCGTCAAATGTTGCCCAGTGGCAAACAAACGGTGATGGCCAATCGGGTGCATTGGGCGCGAACCTATATGAAACAGGCTGGCTTAGTTTCAAACCCCAAACGGGGTTGGTACCAACTAACCGATAAGGGCCGCGAAATTGCCGACGATACTTCTATTCATTTGAACACAAAATATCTTGAGCGGTTTGAACAATTTCAAGAGTTCAAGTCTAGGACGCGCGATGCAGAGATCGACAGTCCAACTCAATCTACCGACACCGATGACAGTACGACCCCTGATGAGAACCTACAAGCTGCGCATAGACGCTTGAACGCAGCGCTTGCCGCAAATCTCTTGGATTCGGTTCGAAAGGCATCACCAGCTTTCTTTGAAACCCTGATTGTCGATTTGCTGTTGGCTATGGGTTATGGTGGATCGTCGGAAGATGCTGGCAGAGCCTTGGGGCAAACCGGTGATAACGGTGTTGATGGCGTTGTTGACCAAGACCCTCTTGGAGTCGACCAGATCTACTTGCAAGCGAAGCGATATGCAGCTGTTAACACGGTAGGCGGTGGCGATATTCGAAATTTCTTTGGTGCATTGAGTCTCAAAAAGGCGACCAAAGGCATCTTTGTCACGACCTCAAGCTTCTCCACATCAGCAAAACAAACAGCCGAAAATCTAGGCTCTCGCATTGTGTTGATTGACGGACCACAACTCGCCAAGTTGATGATCCGATACAATATAGGATGTCGTGACAAGGACATCTTGCATATTAAGGAATTGGACGAGGCTTTCTTTGAGGAAGCCTAGACGAAATTGCCGCCAAGAACCTCTGACGTTGTATGTTGTCGAGGCGAATATGAGTTATAACCGAAAGTTGGTGACGGCCCGAATGGGCGGCATATCATGGCGTTGTTGAAGCGCCGCAATTCTCATTGAGAAAAGGATATGCCACATGACCAAGAATACAGTTATCGACTTCGCAAAACCAAGCGATTTTTCACCTGATCCGCTGACGGATCTTCTGCGAGCAGGTGCGCAGGAACTTCTGGCTACTGCGGTGCGCGCGGAGGTGTCCGAATTCATGGGCGGTCACGCGCACCTTTTGGACGACGAGGGCCGCCAGCGTTTGGTGCGCCACGGGTTTCTGCCGGAGCGCGAGGTTATGACCGGGATTGGCAAGGTAGCGGTTCAGGTTCCTCGGGTAAGGGA
>NZ_FOBO01000031.1 GCF_900109855.1 Roseovarius tolerans
GTTCAAAATATGACAACCGACCCAACAGAAAAATCTGATGAGGAAAGCATAAGACAGTGGATCGATTTCCTGCGGTTCACGCTCGCAGATATAGTTGCTCGGGGTGAATGGGACGATTTTGGGCTCTTCCGCATTCTTAATAGGATCGCGTTTCTCAGCCGCGATCACCTCGTATTTGTTGTGGGTTTTCAACGTCAACTCAACGGGAAATGGCGGTACGAAGCTGACCCCGTGACCAGCTCTCTCGATCCTGTCTTTTACGATTTGATCTTGGATGCCCTGTCGAGCGAGGCTTCCGGGTTAACAAAACATCGGTTAAGCCGGTCTGAATTTGAGGGCGAGGCTCCTAGGCCCATCCCCCTGAAGCCAGAACGTATACCAGAGTTTGCAATCCCCATCTGGAATACGAACCAGTTCATCTTGTGCTACAGCATGATCGTGGCTCCTGCACGGCCTGGTGCACAGCCACCTATGCAGCTTGAACCTATTCCAACGAACTCACCGTTAGGTCAGTTCTTTGTGGAAGTGCTCAAGCCTTTCGACGGGAAGTCGTCACAATCCGATTTATACCCTGAAATGGTCTCACACCACTCCAAAATCGAAGCCAACGTAGGCAAAGAGCTGGCAAAGCTAAGGGAAGCAAGCAAGCTGATCCGAGCAAAAGGAGACAAACCTCGCCCGTTTGGCGGTCATGAACTGGCTTACTTAGATCGGATTTTGTCTCGTGTTTTGGAAATGGTGGATAGCGAGTACAGTCGCCTTGCAAAGTCACCTCTCGTTTGGCCTCAGCGAGAGCTGGGAACATACAGACCTCTCACTGCCAACTTGCTGTTCATAAGCAAGACGTTCGACCAGGAGGCTGTCAGGTACGGTCACTACCACTATGATGCGCGAGCTATGATTCCGGAGACCCAGGCAAATCATCTCGAAGCTGCATTGAATGAAGCCAACCCAGACGACTACATCCCTTTCGGAACAGATCGTACGACACGAAATTACGATACAGCCTTCTGGGAAATGGCAAAGAACCCTAAGACATGTCACAAAGTCCTAGACCTTCTTCGAGGACCAACCCCAGAATACAGCAGGTCATTTGCCGAGAGCGTACTCATGTCGGGCACAGCACTAATCAAACCAGGTATCTTTGATCGCAGCGCCATCGGCTGGATCGACGCTGAAACCGTCCCAAACGATGATGCCTATGATCATGCTATGATGCGGGTCTGTGCGCTACACTATGTTCTACAATTTGGCTCACCCGTCCGGCCCGTAGACGCCGAGCAACTTTCACTCGTCTCGCTGCCTTTTCGCTGCGCAGGTGGTATCTGGATGTGTGCTAGCTATGTTCGCGATAACACGACGCGACAAAAAAAACCTCCGATCGAAGGACTGATCGACCAGCATGGTTTTGACGAGAATATGTTGATGTATCACTCCGTATTTCGGGACGCAGAGAGACGGCTCCGCCGCAAAGCCAAAAACTTGTTTGCGAAAATGCTTGGAGAAGCAATCGCCGAAGAAGTGCCCAAATCGCGGAAACGTTCAAAAATACGGCAAAGGGGGTTTTGCATTGATCAGACCTCGATTATTGACTTCAAGGTAAAAAGTGAGCTTCTGACGCGCATCATCCCGTATGAGCACGTCGAGCTAACAGCCACCTCTGAACCAACTAAATCCGAACCGGCGATACGGTTGAAGTATCGCATCAATGCGAACCGCTTTTTCGACAAGCTGACGTTACACAAGTTCTTGACGGAAAATGATGCAGTTCCAAAAATGCTTGAGAGCATGATCATCGCAAGCAGTCGACGTGAGGAGAACTGAAGTGCCAAATAGAATTACTAAACACTTGCCTGAAGAAACTCAGGAACCGGTAAGAAAAGGCATTCAAGATCATGAAACTACAGCAGAATTTGAAATCTCTGCCGAAATAGACTATAATCTCTTTGAAGGTTATCCGCTTATCAATCTGGAGCCTGACGAGGAGTATTTGAGCGAAAAATTAGAAAAAGAAATAGTGCATTTATTTGAAGAGCTCGGCTCTCCTGGTGCGAAAGCTCGGGTGATTAAGAAGCTTCAGGAAGATTTTAACTGTAGCGGTGAGCAACGATCAATGACGACCCCTCCGCGTTGGAGAGGTAGAACAACGGGACGCGAGGTATCTCCAGCAGACTGGATACACATGCACTATGGGCAAACACTCGAAGATGGGACTTGGATACCAGACGGCTTAAATCGCTCCGATCTGAAAGACCTCGACTTCCCGCTTTACCAAGCATTTGCCAAGTGGCTTGAGAGGCATCCAGAAGACGCCTTCGACGGTCCCGTACAGAAGAAGCCGCGTTACGAAACAAATGAAGAGGCTCTGAAAGCCCGGAAGTTATCGGAGCGGGAAGCAAGTGCGCGATACCGCGAAAAACTTTCGTCAAACATATGATTGACAATCAAATGATTCTCTTACATCTTTGACTCATGCCGGTCAGAGGAGCTGATCGGTGCGTCAGAAGATCAAAAGAGGATTATTAAAATGGCCGTATCCCAACAAACCATCACTAACGCGACAAAAACTGGAGCATCCGGTGGCGGGGTCGATACCCGCAACCTGCCAGCAAATGATCGCACCACAATCGACACTGCTGTAAACAAAGGAAAAGCTGGTAAATAACTTGCTGGCGGCGGTTCCTGACATAGGGAGCCGCCAACCTTACTTCCCCAAAAACTTTGCATTTACGCCGCGCAACCCTTTGCGAGGAACAAGGAGGATTTGTTGATGCTTAACCAATTATCTGAAGTCGCCCCAGCCAGTGCAGTAATTGCGCTTCTGGGCTGGGGTGCGTTTTCTTATGGCCTAGGCGGTCCTGAAATCGCTCATAGGATTTCAAATGCTGATTATGTTCCTGCCTGTGAAGCGTCACTGGGGCAAAGCTTTTCGGCATCTTCTGAGGGTGCCATTGCGGAAACGCAACGCGCAACAGAACTTGAACGACAAGCGCGAGTGGCACAAGGCACCATTAATTCAATGCGGCAGCAATACGGTGACTTGCTGGATGCCTATGATGGCCTGATGGGCGGGGCAATCTCTCGTTCTATGCGTGAAGCCGAAAGCCTTGCTAACCAAGCAGAACAAGCGCGCGAACGAGCGCGCAAAGTCATTGAGGCACGACGGGATGCTGCAATCGCCAGTGCGCCGGATCAGTGTTCCTGCCAAATCACCGCCGCCCTCAACGAAAGCCGTAATGACTGGGCGTTTTATGTCGGTTCCTTTGGCCTGGTTGAGCAAGAAGGCGTTACTCAGTTTGCATCCCGCATGCGCGCCAACGCCAAGATGTGTGCAGAAAGGCTTCAAGTATGAAATCTCTCTTATTCCAAGGAGGTGGCTTCGAAGTTACCTCAAATCTTCTGCGCACGCCCAAGCGTGCATATGAGCTCCGCAACATTGAGATTGTGACTGTTAAGCAGCCTTTATTGCTCATCTGTGGTGGCCTTGGTGTTGGGCTGATCGGCTTCACACTGTCTTTTTTCCGCTACCTCTACATGTATGAGGTGCTGACCCTGATCACCGTGTCCGCTGTTACAATCGCAACTTCCGCTCTCGTCGGCACTCTAAGGGTACACTCCCTCGCCATGCGCGGTGACGAAGGCACCCTCTATGGCAGAATTGGAACGTTGCGCGCCGTCAAAGAGGCCGTCGAACGCGCGCTCGACGGTCGGTAACAGTCTCAGAAAGCGCGGCGTTTTACTGCGCTTTCTCCATCTTGGAGATAACGATGGAAAACCGCCCGCTTGTACGTGAGGTCAATATCAAAAGCTTCGGCGCTGTTCTCTATGGCACAGCCGGTTGGGCGCTATGGCCCAAAGGGCAATTCGAGCCTTATGACTACGGCTGGTATGCGATGGGCGGCATGCTCATGCTTGGTGGTGGCGCTATGGCGTTCGGGGCTGCACGCGCAGTATTTTCGGATATCGTCGCCAGAAAAGATACTGATGGGTTCCGCAAAAAGGGGTCTGGATTGCACACGGCTGGATGGGCGAGCGATGCCGATCTTGAGAAGGCGGGGATGTTTGATCCTGTCGAGCCGCCCTGCGGAATAACCCATGGCGGCCGCGCTCTTTTTGGTCCACATAAACTGCGTATTCCACATTGGAAAGTTCTTGCTCCGAGCGGCTTGAGCAAGACCACAAGCAGGGTCGTCCCTGCTGTCATGCATGCAACATTGTCACCAGATCGACCTACCGTGGTGCTGATGGACCTCAAAAACGGTGAAATTGCCAGTCAGTGCGCCCCCGTGCTTAGAAAGGCTGGGATCAATGTAATCATCATTGATGACCGGACCGTGACTAAACTGAAGCCTACGTCAGTAAACCCGTTCGACCCATTTCGGCGGGCCTATCTACGAGGTGACAAAGCCGCGAGCATGATGGCCCGAGAAATCGCCCTAAACTTTGTGCCTGAACCATCGGACGACCAGAAGGGAAGATTCTGGCGCGACGGCGAAAGAGAGTTTCTAACCCTCGGCCTCCTCGCCCTAGCACAATATGTGCCAGAAGACTGCACACCTACGGGTCTCTGGCGTCTGCTATCATCGCCTAAGATGCTTGATGATGCCCTCAAGGCAAGCTCGAAAGGCTCTGGCGCTCTAGGCGACCTGACAACCCGCATCATAGCACGCAAAAAATCCAACCCCGAACACTACGAGGACTTTCTCGGTACAGCTCGCCGCCGTGTCGAAATCTACGAAGAAGGCGGCCTTCTTGAAGGTGTCGGCGTTGATAGCATTTTCGATCATGCGTCGATTAAAGAGGGCAATACGGCAATTTTCATTGTCGGTAGTCAGGTCGGGGGCGAAGTTCTTGCACCCAACACCATGGCGCACCTCAGCGCCTTGCTACAAGCCACAAAGCAAGAGCCTGCACGGCCGGTGCGCTTCATCATCGACGAGGCGACCAACTCGCCGGTTCATAGCCTTGTCGAAGAGTTTACAAAGCTCCGGGCCTATGGCGGCCGTATCGAATTCATTGCCCAGGCGGAATCTGAAATTCGCAAAAAATTTGGGGAAGCATCTGCCGAAACAATAGAAACCCAGTGCGGCGTTAAGCAGATCATGGGTGTGTCCAAGATCGAAGACGCTGAGCGGCTTTCAAAAACTCTTGGGATTGGCGTAGGTGTCGCGGAATCCTTTAGCGCATCAGGCAAGTCGGGAGATCAAAACCGAACGCTTAACGATCAGGGGCGCGCGTTAATGACCCCATCCGAACTGCTTCAGATGCCTAAGGACGAGCAAATCATCCTCATTGATGGAATGCCCCCAATCCGCTGCAAGAAGCTGTCTCAGAATGAAATCGGGATTTGGGGCCGAGACCTGGCAGCAAACCCCCTGGAAGGCGGTAAACTACCCTACAAACCCAGGATCGAAATCACCTACGGCATCGCAAACACGGTCAACACCGTGCGTCACCTCCGCCGTCCAAGAAAAGGCAAGGCGAGCAATAGAACCCATGTTCTTCGACCCGCTTACTTTCTGTGGCTGCCGGTTGCGGCTATTGTTGGCTATGCAGCGTTTTTGGCGGAGCCACCATATCTGCGGGCTTCATACACCTATCAAACCGGTTATGCGGGCCGAACGCATTATCAACGCTGTGATTATATCGGCTTTACCGGGTCCTTCACGCTCCACCCACCAGATGGCCAATGCCCGCTTGTCACTTTCGGGCGTGGCTAGGGTCAATGCAGCCGCCTGATACGCCGCTCCCCTTGCTCTACAACAAAAGCCCAAATCTCTCCCGTTTTGAGCGCATAAAGAGCGCTATCAGATGGCCAGCCTTCAGCTATCAAGCCATCCCAGAATGCCTTCTTCTCTGCATCGAAAAACGCGGGCTCCTTTGCGTCCCAAAATTGCTCATAGGTCTTGAGGCGGCGGAGATAGACACGAAGCTCATCTGTATCGGTAAATGTTGCCATAGCGTCATTCTATCAGATCACCGTTTCCCACTGCAAATTTGAGGGCCAATCATGAAAGACGCCGCCGAACCCCCACGCATGCGAGAAGCCTTCGACAAGGCACGCCGTGCAGCAGAGGCAAAAGACCTTCGAGCAAGTGAAGAATGGGGCACGCTTCAAAAGATTGAAGAGCGTGCACAACAGCTTCGCCGGATCGCCGAAGCTCGGCACAACAAAGACTACGCCGATAAAGTGAGCAAGGAGATCATCAAATTGCTCAACGAAAGATACAGCCCTGAGCAGATACTGAAGCCTAGGGGCGTTGCGGATTCAAACGACATCAAACGCAAAGCAGAAAAAACTGTCCGCAAGCGGCACGAGGAACGACTTGCCCGCGTTGATCGGGCCAAAAACAGTGAGTTGGCCCATCTGCGGAAACAGGGCCGAGAGGCACTAAAACGAGATACAGCGTTTTCTCGATCAACGCCTGGACGTGACGGTTTTAATTTGACCCAAGAATTCAAGCGGAAGAGATAGAACTGTGGACAGGTGCGCCAAAAACGGTCGTTTTTGTCACTCCCGTACCCCTCACCTGAGATCAAGCTGTTGATAAGGACAAAAACCCTCGGCAAAACCTTTGCAGTTTTGGCAGGTTTTTGTCACACTAGGGTATGATTATTGGATATGCCCGCGTCTCAACAGACAATCAGAACCTCGATGCTCAAACCGACGCCCTGAAAGTGGCCGGTGCGGAACGCATTTTCTCAGACAAGATCAGCGGCTCGATACGCAAGCGTCCAGAGCTCGACAAGCTGCTTGATCAGCTTCGCCCTGGTGATGTGATCGTCGTCACCAAGTATGATCGCCTTGCCCGCTCCCTGCGCGATCTGCTCGACCTGGTGAAAACGATCAAGGATCGCGGCGCAGGCTTTCGATCCCTGGCCGAAGATATCGACACGACGACGCCGGCCGGCCGTCTCGTGTTCCACGTCTTCGCCTCCATTGCCCAATTCGAGCGCGAGCGTATCGCTGAACGCACGAAAGAGGGTCTACAGGCTGCCAAGGCACGCGGGCGCGTCGGTGGTCGCCCCCCTGCACTTACGGGCGCGCAGAAAGCCGAAGCGCGGCGCATGCGTGATGATGAACAACGTTCGATTTCGGAGATCGCGCGACTGTTCAAGGTTAGTGAGCGAACCGTGAGGCGGGCTTAACCAACTATTTATCCTGCGCATACGATCATGGTCGCATGCGTGTCTGGAAACTCGAAGCATCAAGTGAATTGAAGAGAATCTACTGTCGGTGGGGCTACGCCCTTGCCGATTCTGCCGATGAGGCGCTTGACCTGTGCAAAGCCACGAGCGGCCTGCCGTTCAACTATATTCACGAAAAGCACCCCGCCATGCTCTGGTCCGGTGTTCCAGATGAACGTGTATGCTGGAACTAAGTTGTTTTTTCCTCCACCTGATCCTCGGGTAGCGTAACTTCCATGTCGTCAGCAGAAATGGCCAACCCGCGCTCAACAAGCGCATTAAAGGCGCTCGCGGTGAGCCCTGGTGTCTTTGCCGCGTAGAGTCTTCGGATAGCAAAATGAGGGTTCAGAATAACAGCATGGGACAAATCCCCAGAGGTTCCAGGAGCGACCCTAACAAAGCCAAGCTGTTCAAGGGCCTTCATTCGCTCACGCCAGGTGCGTACTGCCCTTTGCCCCGTAAAGCCTGAATGGAAAGCGAGCTCGTCCGCGTTTTGCAAGCTGACATACATCTCGTCAAATGCCCGCCCCCAAAGCGCAAGGTAGGTAAATGAAGTTCGCTTACCGTCCGCTAGATCATCAATGATGTTCATAATGAGAGGCATCGTGCGCGGGATCGTTGTGAAACCATCATAAACACTGCGGTTCCAGAGGTCTTCTTCCTTTAGATCAGGCCAAAGCTTGGCGCGGAGCGCCAGCGTTCTCTTGCTGATCTTCTTAGTAATTCTGGCCATGGGTAATCCTTTTCTGGTAATATGAACGAGCCGAAGTTTGGACCTCCGGCCCTGTCGCCTGTGAAGATCGCCTAGCGAGGTTTGGACCGCCCGCTAGTGGGCTTGCGTACTTTTACAGCGATAAGGCCAATATGCAGTATTTATTCTTATTTTTCAATGACTTAGAAAAATCTTCTCTCTCTCTATGCCTGCGAGACTGTCCATTCTCGCAATACAGGTTTGCACGAATTAGAAAAACTCACCACCCGAGTTCGCAAATTTGTTAGAATTTTCCCCCGATATATCAGGGGGTAAGAGCGTTTCGGCGGTACTCGGCGTGCTGATGGTGCTCGCGCGTCCTCGTGGTGCTCGCTGTACTCGGGACGCCAGCCCCTCCCTCCACTCCACAAGCCAAGGCGGTCCGCTTCACGCTAGGGCATACGTCTTACTCGGGGGGAACAAGAGGTCTAGCGACCCTGCACCGATCTTGAAAGAGGGGCCGCGTTCGTGCGCACGGCCTGAATCGACGCGCTTCATCATGTGATCCATAGTGATTTCGCCTTGCTCCAATAAGATATCGAACTGGGAACCGATAGGCTTGCGGGTGTGGATCACGTCTGTGAACTCAAAATGCTCACGCCCCTCGATAGGGTGAACTGTTGCGCCAACCCAAAATGTCTCGGCGTGCTTTGCCTTCAAAATATCGCGGAGCTCAGTCAGATACCAAGATGCAAACGCGCCGTGGTCAGTCGTTGTCGAAACCTCGTTCAAGATGCCCGTCTTCTCATCGAGCTGGAAGGTGAGCCCTTGCGAATTGGTATTCGCGGCGCTCACGGTGCAATTCAATCGGTCACGCCCATCACGGTAATAACCGAACGCATCGAGCACGTCCGTCATGCTGTTGAACTTGCTGATCTCCCAATTGGGAACCTTTGCAAAAAGCTGCTTTCGGTTCTCCTGTGATTTCTTCTTGCGGCGGTAAGACTTGAGCTCGATGCCTTTGTAGTCAGGTTCTTGCCGCGCGTTCATCTCGATCCCTAGAGCGGCTTCTAGTGTTCGCCCGATAGCCGTGTCGGCGCGTGTTTCCATGATAGATGGAACGTATCCTCGTGACACGATCTGGCGAAGTTTTTCTAGGAGCTCGTCTGCTATCTCGTTCGCCTCTGAGCCAATGTCTTTAAGAATGTCCCAAAGCGGCCCGCTTTGCTGCACATCCAGAACGTGGGAAATATCGACCTGCGTCAAGTTGATCACAACGAGCTGACCATCATGCTCGGTCACGGCAAGCATGTCGTCAGGATTCGTATGGTGATGAAGCTTGGAAAACCAAATACGAGGATCACCGTCCTTGGTGGGCTTCGCTTTCGGTTTATACAAGGAAGCCGGGGCTTCGATTTGCCCCTGCTCACTGATCAAGAAAGCATCTATCTTAACACCGTTCTCGCGGGCCCCTCTGCCCTGCCCTTCGTAGTCGTGTAAACCATTTTCCTTGAGGTAATTTCTCACTGGCGCAGTTGCGTCCATGTAGCCCTTGTCCAGAGCCGTCCAAGTCGGTTGCAGCAAGGTGATATCCACGGACTCCGCCGTCAGGCGTTTCATGCGCTGTCGTTCGATATCCGTGAGCTGGCGAAGAGGCATCGGCCTATCGTCCTCCCAGTGCTTCGTCCAAGAGCCCCTTGAAATGCTCCCCGACCTTCTCCGCTAATCCAACAGGAACCGCATTTCCAATCTGCGTGTATTTTGGCACTTCTCGGTCAAAGAGCCCCGCCTGGGGGTTTCCGGCGCGCCGCAGACCGCCTGTGGTTCGCTTGCCCGCGAATTGATACCAATCGGGGAAAAGCTGGAGCCTTGCCCACTCCCTCACGGTAAGAATTCGCGGCTGTGAATAGTGGACGTAGTCGTCGGGAAGAGACGTTGCCGTCATGTTCGGCTCGCCGTTGCCCCATCTCTCCTTGAGCACTCGCTGGGAGAATTTTCGCGTTTTGAAACGCTCTGGAATCTCGCCATCATTGGCGAGCATATAGTCAAATTTTTCAACAACTTCGCGCTTGTGCTTACTGTATTCCTGCTCCGTGAGCCGGGTGCGCCCATCTGGGTTCCAAGGAGCTGGGCGGCGTAAGTGCTTCTGGATAGTCGTCCGAGCTGCCTTTGGATAGGACTTCGTTTCAAATGCGCCTTGCGAAAAATCGCCGGATCGTAAGGTGTCTGTCACGGGGGGATCAACTAAATCACCTAGAAGATCGGCAAGATCGGGAAACTTGCCAATCTGTCCTTTTGGGAGGAACCCACAGGCGATGGCATCTTCGGGATCGGCATTGGGATCGAGCGTTGAGCAAGCTTCTATGATGTCTTTTCGGATACCAACAAGAAGGACGCGCGGCCTGTTTTGTGGCACACCATAATTCTTGGCAAATACAAGAGACCAGCGAACCTCGTACCCAGGAATCTTTCGAAACTCTGCCTTCACTTGGGGAAAGATGAGCTCCCCCTCTTCGCGGGTCCATTTCGCATTTAACAGGCCCCGGACATTTTCGAATAGAAAGATGCGGGGTCTCACGCGGCGGATTATCTGCGCCATGCGTCCAAAAAGATGGTTGGAAGGAATCTCCTTCCGATCCACTGCATAGGATCTACGTATCCCGATACCCGAATAGCCTTGGCACGGCGGACCACCTGCAAGCACATCAAGGGTGCTGCCATCCCCAGCTTCCGGTTTACTGGTTTTGGAGGGATAAAAATTTGCTTCTGGAATATTGGCAAGGTCAGAAATTAGTGCCTCAAGCCGTTTCCCCTTCAAGCTTTGGGCATCGTTGCAGCGAAGTGCCTCGTTGTCAGCAAAAGCCATGCCACCTAACTCGTGGTGTCTGTTTTGAAGATAGGTTGCCATGGCATCATGGTTTAGTTCGTTCACGAAAACAGGTGTGAAACCCGCGTCCTCAAAACCAAGGGAAAGACCTCCGCATCCAGCAAACAGGTCTACCATTGTGTAACGGTCTGCGCTGGCCTTCACCGGTTCTGTGATGTTGGCCCTTTGATTGGTTTCCTCTGTGATCTGCTGAAGCATTTTCTTGGTTCTCCTGATTCTGTCCTTTCTCGATACCAGGTCTAGTGCTCTTGGTCCAGGCGTCACCTATATTTTGTGCTTATTATCCACAAAACTATTATTTTCTAAGGGATTACCCCGTATTTGCCTTACACCCCTGCCAGGGGTCGAAGTGCCATCCGATGAAAGCATGATTGCATGCAAAGCGCTTTTCATCTGAGCCTTGGCGAAAGTGAGAATTGGTCCATTGTTTGCCTCTATGGTCGAGGTGGTGGTCTTTTTCCCCTGCTTTCCGTCGCCGCTTCGCTGATCCCGTAACGAGCCGTGACAGGTTGGCCGTCAAGGGTGCGGAGCACCTGCGAAGCAGGTTCCCTTGATGGGCGTTCTGTCATGGATCAGGGATTAATTCAGCGAATGGCGTTCGGTAACAGATCAGGGAAAACCCCTCTGCTTTTTGTTGTGCGAAGCGCAGCCTCAAGGCCGGATCGCCAAAGGCGATCTTATAGGCCGTTGAGTATTCGCCGCAGGCGAATTCCGTTCTTGCCTCCTTGTTTTTAGGGCTTCGGCGGTTAGGTGATCGTTTGAGAGAGTTATATAGAGTTAATATAGAGTTACAGGTTTTTAAGCATCCGACAACCATTTGAAAAAAAACACTGAATCAGTCTGGTTTTCCGAAATCGGTGTGTGAAGTGACGATAGATGGTGTGTGAAGTGACGAATCTTGGTGTGTGAAGTGACGAAGAGCTTGCAAAGTTATCCACAGGCTGAGACGGTGTGTGAAGTGACGAATCTTGACGTCCGGTGTGTGAAATGACGATAATAGCCTCTGGTGTGTGAAATGACGAACCCTTTGCCGAAAGCTGGTGTGTGAAATGACGAATGAAAGCGCTGCACTCCCTGCCCGCTCGCCGCTTTTGCCGGATCGGCATCCGCAGCGAGACCTGTTTGTCTGTGATATCTTGGACGCCGTGCCAAAAGCGGACATGGCGTCGATGGAACACCCCGTATTTTCTCTCTCTACCAAGCCTGACATGGGGATACGTCGCTATGAGCGCGGCGAGAACTGGATTCAGATCGCGCCGTCCCGTCATGGCCTCGCGACCGTGCATGATCGAGACATCCTGATTTACTGCATCAGTCAATGTATTGGCGCGCTGAACGAAGGCCGAAAGGTGAGCCGCCATGTGCGCTTCAAAGCGCACGATTTACTGGTTGCGACAAACCGACAAACCTCGGGGCGCGGATATGATTTGCTACGCGATGCACTGCGCCGCCTCAAGGGCACGGAGATCGAAACGAGTATCCGCCAAGGCGGCAATGAGCACCTCAGCGCCTTTGGTCTTATCAGCGCGTTTGAAATCGTGCGAGAGACACGCGAAGGCCGCATGCTTGATATTGAGATCACCCTCGCTGATTGGGTCTTCGATGCGATTCAAAACAACAATGTTCTAACACTCAACCGGCAATATTTCTTTCTGAGAAAGCCACTTGAGCGCCGCCTCTACGAAATCGCGCGCAAACATTGCGGGGCGCAGCCCGTATGGAAGATCGGTCTTGAGCTCCTGCGGGACAAATGCGGCTCAGGCTCGACGGTGAAAGAATTCCGCCGCCTGTTTGGCAAGATTATCGACGATGATGATCAGCACGATCACATGCCCGACTACGGCTTTTTGATAGAAGACGATGTTGTTATCGTCCGTCCGAAAAAGGAAATTCACCAAAGCGCCCTGCCCTTGCCGTTTTCTTCTTTGCGTCTTGCGGCCGACACGCATGAAGACGCGCGCCGCCTTGCGCCTGGTTGGGATATGCATCACCTCGAAGACGAATGGCGCTCCTGGGTGCTGGGAAAAGCTATTTCAGTCAAAGACCCCGACAAGCACTTCCTGAGCTTTTGCAAGAAACGCGGCGCATACAAGCGATAACGCGCTAAGCATGATTGCATGCAAAGCGCGTTTGTGGAAAACTTGCAAACATGCTTGGCGCAATTCAGGCAAGCGTGCTAGCATAATAAAAAACAACGATTTGGCAGATCGGAGCAGCAGATATGACCTACATTATCGGGATGGTGTCCCAAAAAGGCGGCGTTGGTAAATCCACCCTCGCCCGCATGATGGCGCGAGAATTCGTCGCCGGTGGACTTACTACCAAGATCGCAGACCTCGACACACAACAGCAGACTTGCACCCATTGGGCAGGACGGCGCGCCGAAGGCGGCGTTACACCTGAACTTCAGGTGCAGAGCTTTGCGAGCGTAAAGACCGCACTTGCCGAAGCGCCGCGCTTCGATGCGTTGATCCTCGACGGCAAACCGAATGCCTCGGATCAAACCGCAGAGATTGCGCAAGCCGCCGATCTCGTAGTGATCCCAACCGGACAAACCGTCGATGATCTGCATCCTGGCGTCGTGCTGGCACATGCGCTGCGCAAGAAAGGTGTCTCGCCCGACAAGATCGCCTTCGCCATGTTCAAGACCACCGGCAGCGAACGTGAAAACGCGGCTGCACGGCAATATCTCACCGAAGCAGGCTATCTGGTGCTTGAGGGTGAAGTCGGCGTCTCCACGGCCTATGGATCGGCTTCAGACGCAGGCAAGGCCATTACCGAAACCTCGTTTCGCAGCTTGAACGAACGCGCATCCAAGCTGGCGCAAAGCGTGATCGACAAGATGGTCGAACTTCAAGAAAGGCAGGTGGCGTAATGACCACGAATATCACCAAGCTCAAAAGCAGTAAGGGCGCACCGCCTGCGGCCGACGCCGCGCCTGATGTCATCGCCGAAGATAAGCGCGGCGAAAAGGTCGCTCTGCGCCCGATTCAAGTCCGTGTGCCTGTCACCGTGTTCGAGGAATTCAGCGAACAAGCGGGCAGGGAGTATGGCTTCAGCCATGGGGCGAAGAAGCGGCTTTTCCTGAAAATGTGGGAAGCATACAAAGCGCAAAACATGTAAGCATGAATGCATGCAAGGCGCTTTGGTAGCTTGCACTAATCACGCTCAAAATCCTTATCTTGGCCCTTGTTCCTTGGTCGATTGCGGCTGCGCTTCGCCCCTTCGGCGCGGCGCTTGGCACGCTCAATCCGATCTTCAGAAACCTCCCGCGTCTTGCCACCATCGTCGGATTCAGCTTTGCGCGCAGCCTTATCAAGCGCCTGGGCCATGCGAGCTCTATCCGATGGGGCAGGGGAGTGCTGTGCGGTTTCGGAGCCTGCCCGCACGCGGAACGTCTTGCGGGCAACTTCACCAGCACGACCGCGTGATCCTTCAGAACGCTTGCGCTCTATCAAGAGCTCATCACGCTCGCGCTCAGTCACATGCCTGCGCTCCATCTTTTCCCAATCGCGAGCATAGCCTTGCTTTAGCTCGTCACGACGTTCGTCCATCCGCGTCTCGATCCCCTGGCGCGATGCCCTTAGGCTCGCAACACTTGCCTGATCCCGTTTTTCGGCCCCGGTGAGTTTCCGAACCACCGCCCGAAACAAACCTTTCTTTCCGATCCGCTCTTCCGTCGCCCCGATCTCTTTGTCGAGCTTGGCACGGGGGCGTGCATATTCACGCCGTAGAGACGCCTCAAGGCGGTTCTGGCGGCGGGTGAAGCTGCCCTTCAGCTCGGCCGACTCCTTGGTCTGCCGAGTGCTTCTGGCCTCTCTGATGTCGCTAGGATCAAGCGAGCGATGCTGCTTCACCCAATCGTATTCTTCGCGCGTGATGTTCTCGTTCTTGACGAACTGGCCTTTCTCGCGCCGCGCGTTGTGGTTCACCCGCGCTTGAACGCGGATTTTACCCTGACCGCGTTCATAGCCTTCCGCCCATTTCGAAAGCTTCAGATGATCTTTCGATGTGCTGGCCGCTTTGCCATTCTCAGGGTGAACACGATTGAGGATCACATGGATATGCGGGTGCTGCGTGTCCTTGTGCGCCACCAACACCGCCTGTTGATCCTCCATCCCGAGGGCCTTCAGACTACCTTGCGCGGCTGTGACCATCTCCTCGCGGGTAGGGGTCTCGTCCTGCGCCCAGGCAAGGCTGTAGGTATAGACGGGCTTTTCAAGCTTCCGTCCCGTAGCCTTCACGCCTGCGGCCTGCTTCATCTCGCTCTGATGCATGGCCGTCCAGGCCATCACCTTCAGCGACCGATCCGGGCTGTCGGTGTGGGTGTTGAGCGTGTGTGTGAAGGCAACGCGCTCGGAGGTGAGGGCGTCTTTATCGTGCAGATAATAGAGCCCTGCACCTTGGAAGGAGGCTCCCCCAGGACCGACGCGGGGGATCATAGCTCGATCATCCTGTCGAGAAGCCGATCCACCTTGGCCAACGCCTCCTCAAGGCCGTCCGGCATATAGCCGGTCTTATTGGCCACGCGCGCAAGCTGGTTGAGATTGACCCCGATCCGGCGAAGCTGATCGACGGTCTCGAAATCCGCTGCGGGCGCATGCTGCACCACCACCTCGGTGGAGAGGGCGGCACGGCGAAGAAACTCAGACGACGACAAACTCGCCCCGGCCGCACGCAGAAGAATTTCTGCGTGTTCAGCAGGCGAAACGCGCGCTTTGATCCATTGCGCGCGTCTGTCGGTCGTTGGTTTCTTCGGTCGTGCCATGGCTCCTCTCAGCCGCAAGCGTTTCCGCTTGCCTGGTGGGGCATGCCGCCGAGGGCGCGATATCGGTTCACGATAATCGTCTGCCCTTGGCGAGCCGTGTCCTTGGACGCGGCTTCTGCCCTGGGGTTTGGTTTCAGGAGGGGGGTGGGAAGTGACCCCCCTAATCCTGACCAGATCGACGCACTTGCGTCGAGTTTTTGTCAAAGCGAATTCTATATTCGTGACACAAAAACATATCTGGCTACTCTACTTATTGTGAATGTTTACCATAAGCCTCCAACATTTTCCAGAACTTTAAGCGGGTGCCGAAAGCACGTTCGCCTCACGGCGAACTCAGCCTCCGAAAAGAGGCTGAGTCCTACGGGTTAGGGCTAGGCGCTAATATTCACTTGCGAGCATCACGGTCAGGACACGGCGCGTCTTTGCAAAGTCCTTCGGGTCTTCGCTGCCCATAGTGAAGGAAGGATCGTAATAGTCGATCTTCCAGAACACCTTGCCAGCTTCAGCGTGGTCGATGGCTCCGAAATCATGCTCGCCGTAAGGATCATTGTCCTCGGTGAACACGTTGAAGTCTCGAACCTGAAACCAGATGTCGATCTGGGATTCTGGCGAAAGTGCCTCGATCCCTGGCGTGAACACGAAACGGCCAAGAAGGTCTGTGCCGAACACCGGGACGCCGAGACGAGAACGAAACTGATCGTTCTGCCGAGCTAGGGTAGGGCGAGGGCTCATTGTGAACCTCCCTGATCTTGTCCGTTCAACGGGACGAGAAAGATCACACCTTGGCGCTGTGTTAGCTCGATGGGGATAATATCGAGCTGAAGGATGCCGCCGGTCTTGTCGCCCTTGCGGGGCCAGACTGCGCCGATCTCCTTGGGTCGTGCGAGCTCGTCGCGGCCCTGGGCATCCTGCCCTGTGATCCGTGAAAACAACACGCGATAAAGCGGGAGGTTTTGGTTTCTGTTTGTCATGGATTTCTCCTTTTGTTTGTGAGCCGGGTCAGTCCGGCCGATGCGGTTGGAGAGATCGGATCGACGGCGTGCGGGTCATGGCCAACACGGGAGCACAGCGAACGGAGCGGGCAGGCCATTGATGCGAGCCAGAGGCGTCACGCAGGCATATCCGATAGACCGCGTAAGGATGGCTGGGCTGAGCTGGATCACCAAAAGGGATAAGAAGCCCAACAAGCAGAAAGAACCCTCGCCGGTGGGCAGCCCCGTTTGATTGGATCAAACAGGGCTGGCGGTAGGGTAGAGCGCTACGAGCCCCTCAAGCGCTGTCCTCGTCGCCCTTGGCTCCTGCGGGATCGCTTGACCGGCTCTGCGCGCGCAAAAACTCTTGCAAGCCAAACTCCTAGAGCGCAACGTTCAAAATATGACAACCGACCCAACAGAAAAATCTGATGAGGAAAGCATAAGACAGTGGATCGATTTCCTGCGGTTCACGCTCGCAGATATAGT
>NZ_FOBO01000027.1 GCF_900109855.1 Roseovarius tolerans
CCAGCCATGAATGCCCTGTCCAGATAGGCCTTCTCGCGCATGGCCGTCAGCATCAGTATTGGTTGGTGTCCGTATTCCGGCGTCTGACGTATCATTTTCGTCAGGTCGATGCCGTTGACATCGGGCATTTGAATGTCGACCAGGAAGCAATCGAAAGTTGAGCTGGCGCCGTCTATCGTTTCCAAAACTTCTTTGGCAGAACCGGCTGTCGTCAAGTCGTAGTTTCCTGAGGGAGTAAGGGCGTTTTCGAGGAGCATTCGAATGCTTTCATCATCGTCAACCGCCAGGATCTTCATGGTTTCAGGCCCTTCTTCGCGCCGCATGAGGACATGCGCCAGTCAAATCGTCATTCGTTGATCAAGGGCTTAAATCCAAAATGAGGTGAAATTTTGAAAATTTCGAAGAAGGTCTGCGCATGTCGTTCCAACGTCGTTCCAAACCAGGCCGAACATCCGGCAAATTACACCATGTTTATGGACGTGACTCATGGCTAACCTAAAGTCTTGCGGTGTTCCTAGTTTCGTAGTCCCCTGCATTGTTCGCTTGTTGCTTTTTAAACTCAAACTCAACAGGCCTCAGCATGCCATTAGACGCGTGCCTGTGACAGATGAATAAACACCGGAAATAATGGACATAAATGTCCTTCGTGGCATGGCGAGTGGACTCAAAGTGGGAAATCAGGCTGCCTTATGGCGCCCCTCCTTGGAAGCCACATAAACGCCCGACAGGGCCGGAAACGCAATGTTGGAATTCGGGAACTCGGCCAGCGGACCAAAGACAGGTGTGCGTGCCAAAACCGCGTCGCGCTGTTCCAGAACCTTGGCGGTCAAAAGTTGGACGGGCTTTGTCAAACCCGGGTAGCTGCGCGGTTTTATTGCCAGTTCATAGCCAAGGTAGCGGCGATAAAACGCGGTATGTTCAGCCCGTACCGGGGCAAGTGCCACGTCGATGCTATAGAACATCGCGGCGAGAAACGGGATGCGCAGGGCCAAAAAATGTAACGGTATACGCTTCTTGCGGGCTGCGGGATCGATCACGAAGCGGGTCGGATCGAGAACCGTCTGTCCGCGTTGTAGATCGTTCAGAAACTCGGGAAACACCTCCAACGTCGGCGATGTGAGCGAGAGCCTTGACACTAGGTGCAGCCGGACTGCTGCCAAAAGCGCCCCATCCATTTCAACCCCGACGTGGACGCAGTTCGCGGCCTCGTCGAATGCGTCAGCCATGATCCCGCGCTCGTTTAATGCAATCGACCGTTGGGCACGATAGCATTTGTAGCGCAGGCGATATGCCTCCTCCAAATCCTCGCTTTCGGTCAGAACAAGGTAGCGCGAACGCTTCAATGCATCGATGACTTGCTCGTTCATGATCGCTCCTTCCACGCCTGCGCGACTATGGCTTTACGCGACATACGAGTAGGTGGCTGTAGCCACGATAAACGGATTCCTGCCTGAGGATTTCGAAGCCCGCTGCGGAGGCAGCCGACGCGATCTCTTCCTCGGTGTGCGTCCAGTAGACGCCGTTCTTTTGTGCCTTGAGTATAGTCTTGTTCTGTTTGGCGATCTCTCGACCCTGCCAAAAGATCCGGAGCGCGCCTACCAGCCCATGTTCTTTTTTCAAGTGAGAGAAGAGGTAGTTACGCCAATCGGCCACGTTCATGTAACGACCAAGATTGATCAGGTAGAGCAAGCCGCCCGGCCGGAGCAACCGACGCATGTCAGCGAGCCGCTGCTCTGGTGCGGGCATCGCGTAAAGCGCGTGGACGCAGATAACAAGATCGGCGGCGCCAAGGGCATCAATATCTTCGAGCGCGAGGGTGTCGTAATTGATATTGCCGTGCGCTGCCAATTTGTCTCTCGCCAAGGCGATCATGCCTGCGTCAGGTTCGACGAAGCGAATTTCGCTACCGGGGCAGGCGCGCGCCGCGATCTTGGTGTAGTTTCCAGTGCCACCACCGATATCGTAGATCAATTGGGGAGTCCTTATTGTTGCAAGGAAACCCTCAAAATCGTGAAGCAGCGCTTGGTACGCGGGGTTGTGCTCGGACAGTAAGTCGTAGGCCTCTGCATAAGCATTCCAATCAACACGCACTGCCTTATCTTCGTCCAGTTCAAACCGATCGAAATCCAAGGCTTTGCGTTCCTCAACACTCACGTGTGACGGCATGGTAGAAAGACCCCAAGGTTGAATGGAGAATGGTTTGATGCATGACTTCTTTTTCAAAGAATAGGTTACGCCAGGAAGCTGACATTGCAAGGGCATTTATCCACAGTGCCTCCAGATGGAGCGTAATGTTTCTGATTCCGCAACAAGTTGAGTGCCCGTTGTTGCACGTGAACTTGGTAATCTTAAAGCAAACAGCTGCTTCAGTTAGTCACTACTTCGCCACCAAATATGCTTGCAGGTAATAGTGCGGATCCAATTTGTGGTACAGTTTGGCTGGTTTCCATAGCTGTCCCGCACCAATCGCCCTGATCCATTTACCCCGTAAGACAGCCCGGCCCAGTCTGGTGAGTCCGCGGCACGCCGCGACAAAAATGTGACCCTGAAAGGGCAAAGATGTCAGATTTCAGAGCCGAATTTCGCTGAAGCGACAAAATACGACTCCAATTCTGAGCGACAACTTACGAATCAGTCAGGTGCGATGGATTTGGAGGTTTGATGAAAGTGTTAACGGTTCATGACGACCACGCAATTCTAGATCTCGTGATGCATTTTCTCGGCATCGCAACTCATCACAATGTCAACGCGGCCCCGTCGCCGGTTACGGCTCTTAAGCTCGCCCAAGTATTTCGGCAGACTTTCAAATCGGCACACGCTTTGGCCCCGTCTTGTTTGTCGGAGTAAACCCCTGCGCGGATCTATTTTAATGCTTTTTAACTGAGTACCTTGCCAACGCAGGCGAGCCGGAGCATCAGGCCGTAAATGCTACGCTATTCTGTTGACGAAGCAGCGCGGCTCTATAGGAAAAGTCCTTCAAGGACGTCCTATTTCTCATCGAGTAACTTGAGCATTGTAGCCGGAGCATCGATTATCTGGTGGGGCATTAGACGGTGTGACCTTATCGCCTTGGACCGCTCTTCACAGCACATAACTCACGACGACGACCATTATAAGAGAGTATAATGCGATCCCGCCGACGATCAGAAAAATGGCCCAGTTCTTGAACACTGTCGCCGTGGCGATGGAACGCATCTGGTGAAGCAGATCCGGCCACGTGTAGGACACGAAATCGCCCTGCGTCAAAATGGCCTGAATGCGCCCCTCCTCATCGACAACTGGCAAGCGGCGGAAGCGTTCGTTCGACATAATACGTAGCCAGTCGATCATGTCGTCGCTCTCGCGTGCCACACGGGGATTTTTTGTCATGATCTGCGACAGGGTGGTCGTTTTGGCATCTAACTCGTTAACCACGAGTTTATTCATTATGTCTCGCTCAGTCACAACTCCTATGACTTTATCGTCGTCGTCTACCACAATTACCGAGCCATAGTTTTTTTCTGCCATGGCCTTTGCGGAGTCGTAAACGGTCGTTTTGGGGCCGCGCGTAAGAGGCTGTGGCTTGGACGCATATTCTGGGCGATCCATCAGACGGTTGCCTGGACGATCCGCTTGGCTTGGCATGTAAATTCCTTCCGGTCGCTACGCGTTTCATGTCATCTCGCGAAAATGACGTAGCCTAACTAAAGTGAATTGCCAGCAAAGCACTGTCACGCATGACCAAGTCCCCCGCTCTCCCGACATTCGCTGCATTTGGGCTGAACGGCGGCTTCGGGAATGCGCAGCGATAAGCAACAGGTAATCTCGGAGATCGCGCGGCTGTTCAAAGTGAGCGAGCGAACGGTGAAAAGAGCTTAGGGCCTCGGCGGGTAGGTCTGAAAATCTTACGTCTTCTGCCACATCGTCGAATTCATCAAAAAGTGCAGCGCCAAGCTGGCAGAAGCGAAAACCACCTACGAAGCCTTCGATAGGCTCGTTAGGATTTCCGTTTTTTATATCCCTCGACTAGGGCCGTTTGTGTTTAGACAGCCGGCTCTCTAGATAGCGGCGGTTGATCGATAGTTACTTTGCAAAGCGCAAGGAAAACAAGGGGATCGCAATGCGATTATGCAATGCAAACCTGATCGGAGTTTCGCTGACTTCATCTCGCTCGCGGCAACCGCCACTCAACTCAGTTGATCGTCGACAGATCCTAGTTCTAGAGCGGGCTCTGGGCCCTGACCTCCATTGCCGAAGACTTCCCGCCAGTCTTCCATGATGGCAATCACATCTTGGTTCGAAACCGCCGCTAGCAGTCGATCTTTGCCATTCTTGGCAACGATTGCCTGTATCTCTGGAGTCATCGCGAAAGCAGAGCAGGATGGCCCCGCCCTGTACAGACGCCTCAAGGATCCCTCTGTTTCACGATTTGCGGCTGTGATCCTCTCAAGTGTGTCAAGCCGAACTAATATGGCCTCAGGTCCCTCGCGCCAAACGTCCGTGCCTTCGCTCACAAGGACGATCCACCCTTTCGCACGCGTCCGGATCATTCTAAAAAAGTTATGCATCCGGTTCTCGCGACCTAAAGTTTCACTGATCTCTGACAGGCATACCGCCGAACAGGCGGTGCTACTTGTCGGTAATTTTGACGCGCGCCCGATGTGCTGCAATGTGACTCCAGCGGCCTGACCACCTATTTTCTTGATCGATTGCGCATAGGCCAGCGCCGCGACTTCCGGTTCGGTGCCGCCTCCGTTAACATCTGGCTGGTTCGTATCATTGGTTCTCAACTCGATTAGGCGCCGGTTAGATACAACAAACGTCGCCTCAATCCCGTCTTCGGACAAAACTGCCAACTTGCGGGATAGGACAACCTCGTCAATTTCCCGCATGATAATGCGCAACAGGCCTTCGTGGTCTGTCGCCGTCTCTCGAATGTCCGCCAGAAGCTCTTCGCGATCCATGCCGAGACGCACCAATGCGCCACGCAGGTGATGCGCCGTTTCCTCCGACCCGATATGGCGAGCTTTTGCAATTTTTCCCATTAGGCTTCCCCAGATACCTTTAGGAAAACTTTCTGTGCATATGCCTCGACTTGCGCGAGCGCCTCAGTTCGATCACACACGCAGCACACGACATCCGATCTGTTCTTCTTCGATCTGACAAAGATGCGCACATCATCCGGCGTAGCCACAATTACGCTGTGTCCCTTCTCCTCTGCTTGACCATTATCCGCAAACAAAGCATCAGACATCTCGAAATTCAGAGCAGCCTGTTGAATGATTTCTTCCAAATAGTCCTGTTTGTACTGGCGTTTGGCACATGTGCGCAGGACCAAACCTGTCTCCAAATCCCCAAACGAAACAAGGGAACAGCCAGTTACGCCACTTCGCATTTCGTCAAGGCATTCGGATACTGTCATTTCACGCTCCAGACCGGCGGGACGTAGATTCGCAGGCCTCCGAACAAGCAGGTTGATTTTTGCCTCATTACTTTCCTCACCAATTGACGTCCGCCGACGGAATGGGCCGGGCAGTGCGTCCACGCATTTCGGTCAGGACGCGCACACGTTTCGGTATGACACTGTTTGCATTGTAGACCATTGGTTTGGCAGGCGTATTTTGAGGGCGCGGGGATGCATCTGCCAAGGGCCTCTCCCCCTTCTCTTGCGGTGCGCTCGACGCCTCGCTGTCCGGCAGATCCTGCTTTTGTGGCACCTTGGTCGCTTCTTGTGATGCAACCGGTTCGGAGTCGCCGCATTCAGACGCGTTCAGTAACAATTCCACGAGGTGATCGACAAACTCCGCTGCTCCGCTCTCTTGCCATTTGTTAAAGTCGTCCCCTGCATTCAACGCCTCGATAATCGAGAGCGGATACACAGCCTTGAACAGACCTTCGGTTTCCTTGCGGACGCGAGTGAGCACACGATCGAGATCACGATCACCCCGTAGTTTGTCAACCTGTGTCACCAGCAGGATGTTGTCTCCGTTTGTCCGTTCCTTGATCAGTTCCCATGCGGCCGCCTCGGATTGGCGCCATGCCTGCGTTGCCTGCGTACACCAGACGACACTGTCGACGTGTTCGATCATGGACAACCAGACATCCGACGACATGCTTGGATCTGAAATTCCAGGCATGTCGATCAGATCACATATCTCCAGTGTTTCCGACCGGTTGTACAACCGGACCATCTTGGTCTCGTCAACGCAAATGGTTTCCAGATCCTCAATGTCGATTTCTCTCTCGGAGCCATCATGATCCACTGCAATTGCAGCATCGTCGCC
This sequence comes from Roseovarius tolerans, assembly GCF_900109855.1. Lineage (GTDB taxonomy): Bacteria > Pseudomonadota > Alphaproteobacteria > Rhodobacterales > Rhodobacteraceae > Roseovarius > Roseovarius tolerans. The sequence continues at coordinate 6,264 of NZ_FOBO01000027.1, forward strand.
ATAGCTTATCCAGATTGGAGGGAGCCGGGTTGCGGTAACCTGTACCGGCAGCGGCGCATTGCCCAGAAACAGTTTGGAAAGCGTGCTTTTCCCGGTGCTAAATTCGCCCATGAACGCCAAGCATGGTTTTCGGGGCAAGGATGCCGGACTTAGACTTACGGTGTTCAATGCCTTCTCCTTGGTCATGTGATGTAACGCTCTAAGCTTCTGAGCGTCTCATTCAGCGCATCGTTGCGCTTCTGCTCTGCTCTGTCGCAGAACATATCTTCCGCACCCCCAGAGCGATGTGCGCCAGTAACAAGATCCAGCAGAATGGCTTTCTGCTCATCAAGAAAACCGCGCAGTTCCTCCAAAAAGTCGTCTTGGATTGTGGACGTATGGGCATCTTTTATTTGTGTCATGAAGTCTTCTGTCTCAGAGCGGATCAACTCCTGGAACTGCTTGGTGAATGCTTGGTAACCTCGTGTTCTTCGCCACCACATCGCCCACCAGCTATCGTTGAAATCCAGCGCAATCGTCTGCCCGAGAGTTACCGGCGACGGAATTTGCGGGACACTGGGAACTGAGAGCTGAATGCCTTCGACAGCCGGGCCAAAGCCGCGATAAAGGAGATGTGCCGTGTCAGATACCGCGGTTTCATAACTTGCCTTGGCTTCCTTGCGGGCCCTGCTGCCCATAGTAGAGTACGCAGACCGCAGCAGAAGTCGAAGTCCGGACGGGTCATATTCCCAGACATGTTCGGCACCATACACCTCAAGGTGGGACAGCAATGAATGTGTTGCGCGCTCGATAAAGTTCTCATGCACGCGATCTACACGCTGGTTATATTCGGCGAATATCTCTGACATTGACGCCTTGAGCTGGGTCAGGCTCCTCTCTGCTACACGCTCGAATTCGGTTCTAATCTCGTGCATACTGACATCAGACGAGAAATCATCACCTTCAACCATCACCGTTCGCACGGCATTCTGCGATGTCGCAATTGCCATGGCTGAAGATGCAATTTTCCTCAGGCATGGCTCGCCCAAGCTTAGCACGAATTGTGATGATAGCGCCTGCATGAGGGCAGGTAAGCCGGATAATTCCCATACGTGCGCGGACGGCGATCGACCGATATTGGTAGTGCCGAGCACAGCCTCGGTAAGGTTCAACAATGCATCAGCATTTGCATCGGCCATCTCGCCTAGCTCACCCTGCAAAACCCTACCTGCCCAATAGGCGCTACCGAATATGATCTGTGCGTCCTGCGGGCCATCATTCTTCTTGAGCGTCCGGCGAATGCTTTCTTCGATCTCGATCATCTGATTGGCAGGATCGGACAATTCATCAATACGGTTGACGAAGATGATCACTTCGCGCGATTTGAGGGTCGCGATCATCCTGACCAGTGCCATATCCACCGAGGTCAATGCCTGTCCTGCAGACAGCACGACCACACAAACGCGGCTGTCACGAATGGCTTTGATCGTCACCATTTCGCGCATCATGAACGTATCGTTGACACCCGGCGTGTCGCGAAGGCACATACGAAACGGAACAGTGTGGCAATTCAAGAATAGCTCGGCTGACCGGGTTATATCCGCAAACCGGCCCTGCTCATCCTGAGCCGAAGCGTTCCCTTCTACGTCAAAATCGTCGCCCAAGCAAATGTACCGCTCAAGCATGTTCTTGTCGAAATACCCGAACTCATGTTCCTGCCCCATCAGCAATTCAAAATTTCTCCCTAGGCGCCTGCGGGACTTATCGCGCATAGAGAGAATTTGGTCGCGGATCTTGTGCAGTTCGCCCTCTGCGCCAGCGCGCCCGGCCAGTTCGCCAATCCTGCCGCCTTTGGTGGTCAGGCGGTCCCATTCATCCTCGGTCATGAACTGGAAACGTGCCCCGGTCTCACCATTTTGACTGGCAGGAGTCAGGTGAAGAGATGTCACCACCGAGGTCCAGGGATTGACATCCGACGGCAACAAATCGGCCCAACCAGTCATGGCATTGATCAACGACGTTTTTCCTGATTTCACCTGACCGAGGACTGTGACCGAAGGTTCGAACGCCGCCAGTTGAGACTTCAAACGCGACACAGAGCGGCGCGATTCTTCCCCGGTCAGATCGGCAAGCCTGTCCAGGGCACCTTCAAGATCGGCAGCCTTTTTAGCGAAAGCTGCAAGGTCTTCCATGCCAGATCTCAAATTGGTTCGGCGCGCTGAAGCCCGGATATTGGTGGCAGGATCAATTTCAACTTCCATGTCCATTACATTTCCGGTGTCATTTGCGTTGCGGATACCTTTCACCCACACAGAGGGTTTTCAGAAACCGCGCGTTGAGCACTTTTTAATGTAAAAATGGTAAATAAATGTGTTGATAGTTGGACGGGGCTCAGAAAAAAACTGATCAAGCCACTTTGCCTATAAGCTCTTTTCTCATTTGCAAAAGTAGGGTCACGGCATCCAACGCGGCCTCCTCGCTGCGTTCCAGTTGGAAAAGCATCAGCATTTCCTCGCCTTCCTGTATGTCTTCGCGTGCACCCTTAGCTGCGGGCGTATGTATCGCCGCTGAATCAAGTAATCCTGCAAGTGAAGAGATTGCCTCTAAACAACTGCTCATAATGGCATCAGCATCGAACTCGTTACTCTGGTCCACATCATCAAGCATCCTGCGGCCATGCTGCTGAAGCATGTCAATGGCTTCAGACAAAAGCGCATTGGAGCGCGCGTCCGAAGCCACGTCACCCTCCATTGCGATAGCGTCGCTCTTAGCTTGGGCGTCTGGGCCATCTGAGGCAGTCAGATCCGATATCTGCCGTGTCTCGCGTCCCTCAAATCGAGCCGCCTTGCGTCCTGCCAAGCGATCTAGGAAAATCTGCGCCTGATCGACGTCTGCGCCACGTCCCTGCTTGATCTGTCTGAGCAACTGATCCACCAAATGCTTTCCACCGCTTGACGTCCAAAGGGCCTGATTAAGGTCCTCGCCATCTTCTTGCGCCGATAACCCTTGAATTGTGGCAACAGGATAAAGTCCCATGAACTCATCCGCCGCAATAGATTCCATCCTGGCAATATTCTTTGACAGCACATCGCGTATCAACTGTTGGTCCGCCATGGTCAGAACTAAAAAGCTGTGATCCTTAATCTGCTCAGGCACGCCTGCCCACAGGTGCTGTTCTTCTTCGGAAAACTCCTGACTGCACCAAATCATGATGTCCGCGCGTGCGCACGCGGAGCTCAGGATCGCTTTTTTCTCGACAAGAGTGCCCAAAAGTCCAATCTCGACAAAATTCTGGCTGATCAGATTCGTGTCGGGCAATTGCTGCCGAGCATAGATTGCATCCTGAGGATATTCGCAATGCTTCAGAAACCCCGAAAAACTGGTTATTGAGCCGTCCTGTTTTTTGAACAGAGCGCATTCTTGTTTGCCATAAGCGAGTTCGACGATAGGAACATCCACGTGCTGGCCGATAAAAGGTTGTGCTGCCAGCATTTCAATGAGAGCGGACTTGCCGCTTTCGGCGAGACCGGTCACGACAACCTGCACTGGCTTTTTTAGATGTGCCAGCAGACGCGCGCCCCATCGGTCATAGGGGGTCGGAACATCGCCCATGCAGAGCGTTTTTTCCAACCGATCAATAACTGGGTTGATCCTGAATGCGTGGTTCAACGTACCTCTCCCCGAGCATTCATCAGGCTGTTGCCTTCTTCTTTAGCGTCATCTTGGCCATGATTGTGATAGACACGTTGCTTGATCCCTGACAATGCACCACGGTTTGACCTGGATCATCCACAACACTTTCGGAACCCTGCGCCATGACCTTCACGACACACAACGAGACATTATCCTGAAAGGGATCGTTCAGGTTCTGAACCTCTTTTATCAGAGTCGCGCCAATGTCCTCCGCTGAGCGCTTCTGCGTAAAACGCAGGACGCCCTCGATCTGTTCTTCGCAGAGAAACTGCAGGCCATCACTGGCCACAATCAGGATGTCTCCCGCTTTGAGCTGTACCGGTGCGGTCCGACAATCAAGTTGCGCAATATCCCGGCCGATCAGCACGGAGGTCAAACAACTCTGGTCGGAGCAATTGATTGCTTCTTCACGGCCCATGATACCGTTTGCAACCAGATAATCGATCTGGGACATGACGGCGTGGTTCTCGTTCAAGCGTTCAAGCAAGCCATTCCGGAACAGGTAGAGCGGGCTGTCGCCTACCGATATCCAGTACAAACGGTCATGTAAGAACACTGGGGCCAGCAAAGTGGCGCCCATCCCTTGCGCCTCCGGAACCTCACGCGAATATATCCCTACGCACGTGTTCGCACTGATGGCAGCCCTTTGCAGCACCTCACCGATATGGGCCTCCAAAGAATCAGGATCGCCGGATTGCAGTTTCAGTTCGCTGAACACTTCAGTGACGACGATCTTGCTTGCCACGTCACCTGCGGCATGCCCGCCCATGCCGTCCGCAAGTACCACAAATCCACACGCCTCTCCTGACGAGAAGTGTGACACCACGGCATCTTCCTGCCGCTCACGCCGACCCAAAACCATGGCCATTGCCGTGTCATATACCAGATCAATCGTTGGCTGCATGGGGCGAGTCCTGTTTTTCGGATTCTTCCCAGGTGAATTCCGGACCACAAAGCGGAACAAAGCGAAGTATTGTTTCACCAATTGTGATCGCGTCGCCTGCTAACAGTTCTTCCGTGCTCAGGACGGGGCGATCATTCCTCCTGACAAGGTTCGCCTTGCCACCATGACCGATGAAAAAGCTTTTCTGCGCGGGATCATAGGCAATCGCGGCATGATTCTCGCGCGAAATGCTGTTATCCCCGAAATCAAGTGGGACAGTTTGATCTTTGCCGCGGCCGATCTTGCTGACGCCGTTGAACAGCGTGAAGGCCGCGCCAAGACCCGGACCACCGACAACGATCAGCCACCCAAGCGGGAATTTGGTGTAGGCCGCAGGCTTTGCATCTGCGCCGCCCGCAATGGGATCAATGTCGGTATCCTGACTGCTGTTAAAGCCAAGAAGTCGGGTCTTCACCCGCCCCTTATTGCCTGTCCCGCGCCCTCCGGCGGGTTGAGGAACGTCCACGGCCCGATAGGCATCCAGTGCAGGCTGCGGCGGCCGTGTCGCATGAGGTAGCTCTGTTGACGCAACAGTTTTCTTTTGATTCATGTCACCGCTGTTATGATGAGCCTCTGACAGCGCCGAAGGTGTACTCTCGGAGGGTTCAACGCTTTGCTCGAGGGGAGCCTGACTCACTGACACAGTTTGCTCGCCCATATCGTTCTTTGCCTTCTCAGAAATGTCCGATGTGCGATACTGCGGCTCAGCAATCCAGCGCGCGACACGTTTTTCATCCATTCCATTCTCTTGTTCGTCGCAACTGGCGCATTCCTCCTCTGCGAGGCAGTCGGCCAGACTGTCGGAAAAGTCATCGATTTCATTTTGCTGCAATTCGCTGGCACGGGAATTTTCTGGCGCGGGCATCTCGATATCTTCCAAGGTCAAGTCTTGAACCAAAGCGTCAAGGCGCTGCACATCTACCTCAGGCGCGGCATCTGATTGCGACAGCAACTCATCGAAGGGAAGCCCATGCGCCTCCTTGGCTGCCGAGATGTCATTTGACCCGTTGCTCATCTGGCGCTTTTCGCCAATGATATCGCGAATAAACTTCATTATAGTTCCTTTCGGATTATGACTTTTTCGGTCCAACGCCCCCGTCTTTTCATTAGAGCGCTTAGCAAACGCGATAACGAAAGGCCGGTGCCTTCGGCTTTATCAAAGCGATCTTTCTCGGCTCTCTGACTCAAGTGGCTCGCTTCGGCGCGTTGCCGTTTGGATGATTTGTCTTGGTCTCGCAGCCATGCTTCGACGTCGTCAATCGGGCATCCAAACATATCAACAAGCCGGTTACGCTGAACGTCTTTCTCTGATGTATCGGAGGCTTTGGCTTGTTGCTTGTACTGCGGGGCGAGCACCGTTCGGAGACCGCTATTGGTGTCCTCCACAAGCGATGAGATCGCTTCTACCACGCTTGGCTCAAGATCCTCGACCTGTTGGGAACTCTCTGGCTCAGAGGCCAAAATGAAACTCTTTTGCAGTGGCGCGGCCTCGCGTCGCTCCAGCACGTCCAACCATTCACGTGCACTCTGAAAGCGCTTTTGCTGCGAAACGGACAAGGCTTTGTCGATTGACGCTAGAAAAACCTGGTCAAATGCCCACGAGCCGGATGTAAGTGGTTTATACGGATCAGCTTCGCCCGAACTCAAAGCCACTAGACGATCCTGACAGCCCGGCGCCGCATAACCTGCGATTAGGTGATAGAAGGTTGCCCCGACAGAGTAAAGATCACTGGAAGGCTCGTGCGGGCTGTCAGTGAAGTAGAATTCATGAGGTGAATACCCATCCTTTACGGAAACTAAAGTAGAAAGCGTCCGCTGCGGGTTACGAGCATCATCGCGCGCGGCTCCAAAGTCGATCAGCTTCAACTTGTTCTGAGCGTCCAGCATCAGATTGTCCGGTGAGACATCACGATGAAGCATGTCGAAGCCATGGACGTGATCCAATGCGTTGAGTGTATCGCGCAGCAGCGTTTGAAGAAGAGTGTTGGTTAGACGCCCCGGATCATTATCCAGCACCGACAAAAGATCCATACCATCGACGAACTCCATAGCAATGTATGCCGTGTTGTTCTCTTGGAAAACTTGGTGAACATTAACAATGTTGGGATGTTCTACTTGCGCTAGCCTAAGAGCCTCACGCAAAAAATTTCTTATCACGCTTTGATATTGATCCTGATAGGCGGGTTTGCGAGGGCGCACCTCGCCGTTGATACGGCGGCAAATGGAGCTGGGGAAGCATTCTTTGACGACGACATGTCGATGCAGACTATCTAACGCTAGATAGGTCATACCGAATCCACCATCAATTAAATGACGCTCTATCGTGTACTGACCATAAAGGAGCCTACTACCCGATGAGAGTTCATCGGTTGTCAGTTCTTCTGCGACGTTCGTGTTATTTTGCACGTCGAGCTCTTTCCATCGGGCGGCTAGGGAAGCAAAGAGGAATTCAAGCTACTCAGATCCATAGTTCAACCATGCATGGCAATTATGATTAGATCGTGGCAAAATGTTGCGCGAGATTTGACATCTTTTGAGAAATCGTGCGTTGACCGGGTTAGGGTCGCCTACCCCTCCGGAACTAGGGCCCGTGGACAATCATCTTGATGCTATGAGTGCTGCTACGAGGTTCCAACACGCAAAGTAGCTACAATCCGTTTTATCGTATCTTGTGGCTATCCCTCTGAACTCTTTGATCTTTGCGAAGTAATTCTCTACCAGATGCCGCCACGTGTAGATCTCCGCGTCATGATTGCGCTGTATTTTACGGTTGGCTTTGGGAGGGATCACAGCGGTTGCACCGCGCTGGTCGAGGTCTTGCAGCAGCCAGTCTGCATCGAACGCCTTGTCCGCGAGCAGTGCGTCAAAAGAAACGCCTTTGATCAACGGTGCGACACCTTTCATGTCATGCGCTTGTCCCGGCAGCAGCAAGAAACGCACTAGGTTGCCGAGCGCATCCACCAACGCCACGATCTTCGTCGTCAGCCCGCCGCGCGAGCGCCCGATGGCCTGAGTCTGAGTCCCCCTTTTGAGCCGGTCGCCTTCTGGTGAACCTGAACTATCGTGCCGTCGATGAGTGCATATTCGAGGTCGACGTCTTCGCTCATAGCTTTGAAAAGACTCTCGAAAACTCCGGACCTGGCCCACCGGCGAAACCGCCGGAACTGGCTGTTCCAATGGCCAAAGGCAGGTGGCAGGTCGCGCCATGGCGACTCGGTGCGCACCCGCCAGAAGACCGCTTCCAGAAACAGGCGATTGTCCTTTGCCGTGGCTCCGGCATCGCTAACCTTACCCGGAAGATGCGGCTCAAGCCGCAGCCACAAGACGTCCGACACCACAAATCGTTGCTCGTTCATTCAAGCCTCCATTTTGGAAGTTTGAATAAGAAATCAGACCAAATGGGAATCCTGAATGTCCACGGACCCTAGAATTAATATCATTTCTTTTCGCCATATTAGGAGTAAGTGGCTAGTCATCCATCAGCTATTTTGTAAGCGCGACCGACCTGCCGCATCTTGCCGTTTGCACCTTGCTCAATCTCAAGGTCTTCTACTTTTGCGCTGCCCAATGATCAACTATTGATCTGCGACTCACATTGAGGCTAACTTTTCGGCCGAATGGATATTAAAAGTCGAAGATGTGCCTTAAAATGGGCAAAGTTTCCAGTGACTCATTGATATCGAAATCTTGTTAAAGGTCAGTAGGCGACAAAATGTCGATTAAAGGGGATCTCCATATCCAAAGCAAAATGGGAGTTCGCGCTAACAGCCAGTCGAGTCTAAGAATTTTGGTTGTAGATGATGAACCAAGTATCTTGACGCTTGTAAAAACTGCGTTGGAAACGCGCGAACATTACCAGATTTCAACTGCCAGCAGTGCACTTTCTGCAATCGACGTTATTCAGTCTGCTGAACAGCCGTTCGACTTCTTCCTGTTTGATATCCAAATGCCGAGTACTGACGGTATCGAGTTATTGAGAAAGGTACGTGGAATTCCCGAATATACATATACACCCGTGCTATTCCTCACCGCTATGACCGATCAAAAGTATGTTGATGATGCATTTATGGACGGCGCGAATGACTATGTAACTAAACCGTTTGACTTCCTCGACCTACTCAAACGCATCAACGTGGTGCACAGTCTGGTTATGTCGCGCCGCGAAACTGAGAACCCACGTAATGCGCAAGCGATCTCAGATGTAAACTGGAAACCGTCCAGCAGTTGAACTTTGAGGGCCCGTTTTCAATCAAAGCCCTGTCCAATCATCTCCAGTACATCGAATTTGACAAATACATGACCCGGTTCGCGGGGATAAATCATTCATTTCAAAAGGCCTTTCTATAGTTCTACAGGATGCATGTGTCTGTTATAATGATATGCGCTGTGAGGGGTTTCAGACTGCGCTTCGGGATGTGGTATCGGCATTCCAATCGCAGACAACGAGTTAGAAGTCGTTTCCTCGCAAAGCTTGTAAAGCGCTGTTTCGAAACTAAAACCGTGTCTTTATCACTAATCTCGAAAAACTGCAGGTGATCCTGAGAGGGCAGCAGACAAGAATCTCCAAGTTTCCAATTTGAGGTGCTTAAGACCATGGAGGTGGAGCATATCATTCACTCTTTAAAGTGCGGGACAACTTCTGGGCCATCACCTCTGCGGCTTCACGAAGCGGATCATCTGCGAGGTGGGCGTAGCGTTGGGTTGTCATAGGGTTGGTGTGGCCGAGGAGCTTGCCGACAATCGGAAGACTTAGGCCGCTTGAGACAAGATGGGACGCATGAGTGTGGCGATTGTCGTGAATGCGGTAGTCATTGAGTCCGGCAGTGGTGGTTACGGATTTCCAGAAGCGCTTGAGGTCCTTGATGGGCTGGCCGGTCACGCGCCCGGGGAAGATAAACGGCGCATCGGCTTCTGCCTCTTCCGACATAGTGCTCAAAAGGGCCCAAGCAGCAGTGGACAAAGGCAGATGTTCCGTGCGCTTTTGCTTGGTGTGATGCGACGGTTTGATCCAGACACCCCGTTCCAGATCGAAGTCCCCCCATTTCGCCGTCAGGATTTCCCCGATCCGCGCGCCAGTCAGGAGTTGCAGGCGAATGGCGTTGGCAGCGGTCTTGTTGGGGTGTTCGTCGAGGGCCTTAGTCAGGCGCGCAAGTGCATCTTCCGACAGCCAGCGATGGCGCTTTTCTTCGGGGAAACGATCGACCCCTTTGGCGGGATTGTCAGTACGCCAGCCCCAGCGAATCGACAGCTCGAACATCTTGGACAACAGGGCTAGCGTTCGATTCGCGCGATAGGGAGTTCTACCGATGCGGTTGTGCAGCGCCTGAATGTCGCTGTGGTTGACCTCCTTGACCTTTCGCATGCCAATCCGAGGAAGAACTACGTTTTTTAGCATGGAGACATCGTTGGCAACGCTTTTGGGGCGCTTCTTAGGGTGGGCGTGATGTGATAGATATTGATCTGCCAAGTCGGTTACGGTTTTACTTTGTCGCGCCACCTGCTTGTCTAGGACAGGATCGCCACCTTGAGCAGCTTGGCTAAGCAGGCGCATGGCCTCCTTGCGGGCCACGGCGAAAGAAATGAGCGGGCCCACTTGCCCTATAGACTGGCGCTTGGAGCGCCCGTTTTGGCGGTTTCGGTACTGGATAATGTAGCTCTTTGTGCCATTCGGCTTCACCCGCAACCCGAAACCGGGCAAAGATTCATCCCAGTATACAAGTTCCCGATCCGTTGCGGTGATCTTGTCGATTTTGGACTTCGTGAGCTTCTGTTTGGGCAAGGTGGCTTCCAAAGAGTTTATTGCTTGGGTAAGCAAAGGGTAAGCAAAGGGTAAGCAAAACACGTCGAATTTGCAAGAAGCCAATAGAAGCCTTCACGAGAGGCAGAATTAAAATATCTATTAATTCAATATACTATAGAAATTAAGAGAAGTTCATTATGACCTCTAGAAGATACGTCTGTAAGACTTTTAATCAGTGGGTCGCAGGTTCGAATCCTGCACGGCTCACCACTAAATCAAATACTTAGGCTGATCTTGTTCGCCGATCTGTATGTCTGGAAGCCACCGAGTAGCCACTAGTGCGAATGGCACTCGTTCGTTCCTGATAACCATCGGAAGTCCGCGACTAATGAGGATAAACGTGCTGAACGCGGCGGATTCACGAGGGGCATCTTCTACAAAGGCGACTTGTAGCGGTTTGCGTCCAGCATTTCATCTGCTCATCCTGCACCACGAACCAGCCGGTATTCACGGCAAAAACTAAAAGAAGCAGGGTCGGGAGGTAGCGCCGCATTTGAGACTAGATAGCGCGCAACCCGGGCCAAAGCTACTGGCCAAACTTTTAGCAGCGGCGCTCTCCCTGAGAGACTTTCCAACGCGTTTCACACGCAAGCCAAGCCGAATAATCGCACCTCGGCCCGCATCTGAAAATCTTCATCAATGCAGTTCTTAGAGGCACCGCGGCATTGGACACTGACGAACTAAGGTCGAAGAGAAGGGCGGCCCTTCTCCATCTGCTTCGGCGTCTTCCCCGAGCCGTATCAGCGCGTCGAGAGGGCACTTTCCCTGGGCGAGCAGTTTCTCAGCCACAGCGTCGCTGCGCCGCGAACGAGAGCCCTTTGGGCGCCCGGCACCTGCCCGCTTACCGCCATGCGTGTTTACGTGTCCCATTTTGAATTTCCACAATACTTAATCAAGATCATCATATCTGTCCGTGGGCATATGGGTGAAGTGATAAAACAACCAAGCCTCTGAAAATATTATGGATTAAACTCTGAAATCACGGTTTCGACAGGGCGCTACTACGACGCAACGTTCGGGAAAGGACCTTGGCTTGATGTGCACCCCGTCTTTTGAAATCAATCAGCCGTTCCGCAAACTTGCAGAGATCTCCGGAAGCGGATATTGATCAACCAGCATCACGAGTGGAGCACGAGCTCCCGCCAACCTGCCTCAATCTGGCAAGGTGGCCTTGGAAACAAGATGCGGCCGCAAATGGCAACGAAAGGATTGAACATGAGCAACCGTACATCAGACTCAGACGTTCCCAGGACACGTTTCCTGAGCAAGACGGTACCGCGGGCGCTCACGCCGCGCGCCAAACTGCGTGCGGAACGGCTCACCGAACTCGAACGTCTTTTGTGGATTGGGCAGCACGGCGTTCTGGGTCCTCGAGGAATGCTGCTCAACACCTACGAACGCAACCTCCCTGTGAGCTATCTGGCGATGCAACTGGAGATCGCACGAAACGGTAAGCCGCCTGGTCTTGTCGAAATCGCTGAACTGATCGAACTCGGGCTCAAAACCTGGCAGCCAAGGATTACGTGACTGAAATCTGTATATCTTCCGTTGCCGTCGTTGCTTTAGTGTTCTGGCCTTGGGATCGTCTTCTTACCCGTGCAGTCTGGACACTAAATGCATCCAACCTCACTCGCCCTTTCGCTCGACCAGCCAGCCATCGGAACACTCTGGGCAGGCTGGAAGGCAGAACGCGTTCACAGATCAACAAGCGTGCTTCGAAGGGCGATCCTTTTGGCTATTCACTCGACATAAGACGATGGATCTAGAAAACGCCCTTCTGACTCTTAGCTCCGCGCGCACGTTCCAACGGGAATGCAGAATGGCATCGTAAACAAGGGCAGGAAACGGCTCTTCGCTGCGGCTTGCATCAAGCTCTGCTATGCGCAGCCAGCGTAAGCTGATCCCCCGTTTTCGGCCGCTTAACGACCCTTTCAACACAATCCGCAAGGAGCTGGATTTGCACAGTAATTATGCAAAGTATAGCCAAACTATTTCTCAGCAAACATTCGGTGCTCATCTGGTCGGAATGCTGCAATGAAATTTGCTTTAACCGCCAACCGCAGGTCCAGCAGCATTTCCAGTTGATCACCATGGGCTAGGTGAAGATTATCACGGGCTGCCATTGTCAGTACAAGTGTGCCTCGCTAGGCTCGAGTACAGGTTACATGGAATGACCACAGGGAGAACAACATGTTACAAATTTCAAAACTCGCGCGAGTATTCGCGACAGCTATTGCGTTGACGGTAGGGCTGTCGGCAAGCTCAATGGCGCAGGACCTGAAATTCTTCACCATCGGCACCGGCGGAACAGCGTATACCTACTATCCAGTGGGCGGTGTGATCGCCAATGCGATCTCCAAGCCACCCGGCTCGCGCCCCTGCGAAGAAGGTGGCAGCTGTGGCGTGGACGGGCTGATTGCCTCGGCCGTCTCGTCGCGTGGATCGGTGGACAACGTCAACGCCATCGTGTCGGGGCTGCGCAACTCGGGCTTCGCGCAATCGGACGTGGCCTACTGGGCCTATACCGGCACCGGCACGATGGAGGGGCAGCCACCAGCGGAAAACCTGCGGACCATCGCGGCTCTCTTCGAAGAGCACATTCACCTTGTTGCAAGGGCGGATAGCGGTATCGACAGCGTCGCCGATCTGGCCGGCAAGCGCGTCTCGCTGGATGAGCCTGGCTCAGGTACCTATGTCGATGCAGGTCTCATCCTGGAGGCGAACGGTATGAGCATCGACGACGTGACAGCCGAAGCGCTGAAGGGCAACGCTGCATCTGATGCGTTGCGCAATGGCCGGATCGACGCCTTTTTCGTGGTTGCCGGCTACCCGACCGGATCACTGGTGGAGCTTGCATCGGCCGAGGACATTAAGCTGGTTCCCATTTCCGGTGCGGGCGCGGATGCGCTGACCGAAAAGTACGGCTTCTTCGCGCAGAGCGACATTCCTGCGGGCACCTATGAGGGGGTCGATGCAACCCCGACAGTGGCCGTCGGCGCGCAATGGTTTACCTCGGCCGAAGAAGACGAGGATCTGATCTACGAGATCACCAAGGCGCTTTGGAACGACAATTCGCGCAAGCTGCTGGATGTCGGTCACGCAAAGGGCAAGACGATCACGCCCGAAACGGCACTGAGCGGAGTTGGCGTGCCCCTGCACGCGGGCGCAGAGCGGTTCTACCGCGAGGTTGGGCTACTGAACTGATGCCGGCCCATTCGGCCACGCGACCCGGCTTCCGATAGGTGGCCGGGTCTATTTGTTGGTACCGTATGTGAAAGGCAGGGGCGACGATGGCAGAGAACGATCCCGACCACGATCTGACACCGGATGAATTGCACGAGATCGAACGCAAGTTCGATCCGGAGCTCGCATTTCGTCCGACGGGCCGGTCCATTGGCGTCATCATCAGCGTCGCTCTGGTCGCGATGTCGGTCTATCACTTCTATGCGTCCGGGTTCGGGCTAGTCCGGGAACTTCTGCACCGGGGCATTCACCTGTCATTCGTGCTGGGCCTTGTGTTTCTGCTCTTTGCTTGGCGGCGCTCGCTGAGCACCGAAATCCCCGCTCCGGCGTGGCACCGGATCAGCGGGGTTCCGTTTGTCGATCTTCTGCTGGCCGTGCTGGCGGTTGTCGCGTCGCTCTACCTGCCGCTTCTGCCGCCCGAGGTGATCTCCGTTAGGGTCGGTAATCCGTCCGAAATCGATGTGATCATGGGCACGGCGCTGTTGCTCCTGACGCTGGAGGCGACACGACGCTCGGTCGGTCCGACCCTGCCCATCATCGCGCTGGTCTTTGTGGCTTTCGCCCTTTTCGGGCCCTGGGCACCGGGTGCGCTTAAACATGGTGGTGTCGCCTGGGAGGGGCTGATCAACCACCTCTACATGACCAACCAGGGCATCTACGGCATCGCGATCGGCGTCATGGCGCAGTATGTGTTCCTGTTTATCCTGTTCGGTGTGCTGGCCACGCGCATTGGTCTGGGGCAGCTTTTCATCGACCTCGCCATGGTGATCGCCGGACGCTATGCAGGAGGGCCGGCCAAGGTGGCTATATTTTCGTCGGCGTTCATGGGTACGATCTCGGGCTCGAGCATCGCCAACACGGTCACCACCGGCGCGCTGACTATACCTGCTATGAAGAAGGTGGGCTATCCGCCGCATTTTTCGGGCGCGGTCGAGGCGACCTCCTCCACCGGCGGGCAGATCACACCCCCGATCCTGGGGGCGGCCGCCTTCATCATGGTGGAGTATCTGGAGATTCCGCTGCGCGACGTGCTGGCGGCGGCGCTGTTTCCGGCCCTGCTGCACTATTTCGGCATCTTTATCATGGTGCATCTTGAGGCGCGCAAGCTGGGGCTGCGCGGTCTGCGCGCCGACGAGTTGCCCAAGGCGGGCCTGGTACTGCGCCAGCACTGGCTGTCGGTCATACCGCTCATCATCCTCGTCTACATGATTCTGACTGGTAAGACGCCTGACTTCGCCGCCGTCTACGGGATCATCGCCTGCGTCGTCGTCGGCTTTCTCAACCCGGTCAACCGCCTGACCTTGCATGATCTCTGGCTGGCCCTGTCCGATGGCGCGCGCAATACACTCGCCGTGGGTGCCGCGGCGGCCACGGTGGGCATTGTGGTCGGCGTGGTTACACTAACGGGTGTGGGCTTTCGACTGGGTTATGTGGTGGTCCAGACCGCCACGGATATCGGCAACGTGATCAGCGGCATCTGGCCGCTCAGTGTGTTCACAGTGGGCCAATGGACACTGTTCTTTTCGCTCGTTCTGATCGCGGTCGCCTGCATCATCATGGGTGCGGGGATCCCGACCACGGCAACCTACATCATCCTCGTTGCGGTGGCTGCACCGGCCCTGGGCCTTCTAGAGGTGGAGCCGATCGTCGCGCATTTCTTCGTTTTCTATTACGGGGTGCTGGCGGACATCACCCCGCCCGTGGCGCTGGCCGCCTACGCGGCGGCGGGGATCGCTGGGGCCAACCCGTTCAAGACGGGCAACACGGCGTTTCGTCTTGGAATCGCTAAGGCGCTTGTCCCGTTCGTCTTCGTCTACTCGCCCGCGCTGCTGATCGTCACCGAAGGATTCACCTGGGGGTCTTTCGCGGTGACACTGGCGGGTGCGATGGTCGGTATCGCAGGTCTCGGCGTGGCCTTCTCGGGCTTCTTTCTGACGCATATGTCGCGGCTGGAGCGTTGGTGGGTCGGGCTGGTGTCACTTCTGTTCATTGCCCCGGGCCTGGCGACCATGGCTCTGGGTGCCTTGCTTTGGGCACCAGTCATGATCTTGCAGTTAAGGAAGCTTTAAGCGACTGCCGTTGGCGACAGCGCTGCAGGCCTCTACTGGTTGCTTCCGAAAATGCAGCAAGACAGACCGACCGGCAGCTTCGAGGCCATACGCGCACGGTGACATACGCGCACGGTGACTTCCTACGCTTTCACTCGCTCGAGGCCACCTTCGACGACGGTGTTCAAATCCCAGTTTTCATTCTATGGTCGCCAATATCTCAGCCAAAGGGTTTCAATGTGCCGAGCTCAATTATTGAAGAAGATCTGATGATCGAAGGCAACATCAGATCAAGCGAGGGCAGTGTCGACATCAAAGGTCGCGTGTTTGGGGATGTCACCGCTGAGATGATCACCGTTCAGCTGAGCGGTTCAGTTGACGGGGCAATGTCGGCAACGAAAATCGCGGTTGAAGGCAGCCACACTGGCAGTTTGAAGTGCGACGATCTAAAGCTTGCATCGACCTCACAGGTTCAGGCTGATGTCGTAGCCAAGGTGATGGCAACGGAAAGCGGCGCCAAAGTTAAGGGCAAGATCGATATCACAGGGCGGCAATAGGACAATTCCAGTATCGCTACGCGGTAAAGTCACATTTGTGCTTTTGCAGTTCAATCACTCCAAATGCGGCGCGATGCGCGAGTGGCCGCTTCGGTGACGCTGCGATGCGGCTTTGGATCAGGCGGCGAGTAACCGGTATGGGCCGTGAACGTCGCTCAAGAAGGAGCGGCGGGTTCCGGTCATTCGCGGCACTTGCATTGAACAGGCCAGAGCGCGGCAAAAGCAGCCATTCACAGCCCGAGAGGCACGACCACGATGCTGCGGCTTGCACCAAGGTCTGCTATGCGCAGGAAGCGGATTTTGCAAATTTGCGACGATTTCCCGAAAGCGGCCTTTCGTGTAGCATGTGGCAAAAGCCGGGTGAGAGCCCTATTCCGACATTATTTTTTAGCTTCTTATCGCGGATAAATGCTGGAACAGGGTCGTGACTTCTACTGTATTCTTCGGCCATGGGAACCGACGGCGAGAAATTTGAGCAACTACGTTCGGCTGTCCCGCGCTCCGACGGGACAACCGAGTCTGAGCAATACCTAGCAAAGCGAGCAGAACTTTCGTTTCTCGACCTGTGGTCTTACGCGAACCCCTATCGCAACCAAAAGGTCAAAGGCGCTGGCAATGGCAAAGAGCTGTCCGACCTAATCGTCGTATGTGACCCGCATGTGATCATCTTCAGCGAAAAGTCCATTTCCTGGCCCGCCAGCGCGACGGACCTCGCTTGGCGTCGGTGGTTCAAGCGCACCGTTACGAGTGCAGTGAACCAAATTCGCGGAGCGGAGCGCTGGATTAGAGATTTTCCGTCCGAGATTTACCTTGATCCGGACTGCACCATTCCGTTTCCAATCGAGTTCCCTTCGGCAGAACGCATGCTTTTGCATCGTGTAGTCGTGGCGCGCGGCGCGGGTGCGGCTTGCAAGGAGTATTTCGGAGGTGGCATCGGTTCACTGATGCTTGCCCCGGACGTTAAAGGCAAGGCGCACTATGAGGGAAAGAGTTGAACTGAAGTTAACTCTCCAGCTTTTAGGTGTTGAACTCTCTTCGGCGGCGTTGGGGGTCTGATTTTGCCGAATTGAACCTCATATCCTTGTTTGGGATCACACGCTGGCCCGCGGTTTTTGAGTAACTTACACTCGTCTAGATAGATTTTTTCTTCCAAATACAGTCATGAGTAGAGAACTTGAGCACCTAGGTCGGATCACTCGAACCGTCGGAGACCGGCCTGACATGCTTCACCAAGCGTTGCTATCGAGTAGTCACCGCTGTTGGGTTTCATGGTTAGGATTGCGCCAGACCTCTGCTTCGAGACGCGCCAATGGCGCACGACCCAGGATGTCATCGCTCAGTTTCTCCGCTAGCATGATAGTTGGGGCATTCGTATTGCCATTGGTCACGAAAGGCATGATCGATGCATCAACGACCCGCAGTCCAGTCAGACCATGGACCCGCCCACCGGCATCGACGACCGCGCTCTCGTCGGTCCTCGTGCCCATGCGTGCGGTACAGGAGAGATGCCATTGCGTCGTTGTATGTGTGTTCAGTAACGCATCGAGTTCCGCATCCGATTGCGCCGCTGCTCCAGGGAAAAATTCATCGCCCTTCAAGTCGGAGAATGCCGGCTGCTCAACAAGTTCGCGCACCAAGCGGATACCGTTCCGCATAAGGACCCGGTCGCGGTTGTCCTTGAGATAGTTCACCAATATCCGCGGTGGTGCCGACGGATCTGCACTGCGAAGCAGTATTTCACCGCGGCTGTGCGCGCGCATGAGACCGATATGGATCTGAAAAGCGTGTCGTTTTAGTGGCTCCCACGTAGCATCATCGACCGCTATCGGCGAGATGATGATCTGCAGGTCCGGATACTCCACCCCTGGACCCGACCTGACGCAGGCGACCGCATCAAAGAGATTGGAGGCCACGATTCCACGCCGGGTCAGGAGCCATCGGAGGCCAGCCGCGACTTTTGCCAAGGGCTTTGTCTTAGGCCAAAACGATACGGGCTTCAGGCAATTGAATTTCAACACGAAGTCCGGATGATCGTTCAGGTTCTGACCGACACCGGACAGGTGATGGCGGAGCTCAATGCCCATCTCATGCAAATGGGCGGCCGGTCCGATGCCGGACAGCATCAATATATGCGGAGAGCCCACCGCGCCCGCACTCAGTATGACCTCCCTTCGGGCATGAGCAACCACCGTCTTGCCTGCCCGGTTCCTATAGGCTACGCCAGCGGCCCTGGAGCCATCAAAAACCACACGTTGAACCTGCGCATGGGTCTGGACCGTAAGGTTGCCGCGCTTGCGCGCCGGATTCAGATAGGCGCGCGCGGTACTCCAACGCTCACCCTTGAAGACCGTGCGGTCTGACACCCCGAAGCCTTCCTGGCGATAGCCGCTGATATCGTCGGTCATTGGATACCCCGCGTCTTCACCCGCCTTCAGGAAGGCCAGGCTCAGGGGGTCTTGCGGTTTGGCACGGTGCACGTGCAGCGGACCGTCATCGCCACGAAACGCATCGCCACCGCCGCCATAAGTTTCCATCCTCTTGAAGTAAGGCAACACATCGGCATAGCCCCATCCGTCGCATCCGGTCTGTCGCCAGCCTTCGTAATCTACCGCGTGCCCGCGAATGAAGACCATCCCATTTATAGATGACGAACCGCCCAAGGCCTTGCCACGGTCATGTTGGACCTTACGTCCGTTCAGCTCTGGCTCGGGCTCGCCCTGAAACGCCCAGTTATGTTTGGTGCTCTTGAGATTGGATAACACGGCCGCCGGCATCCTCAAGGACAACCCACTATCCTCAGGCCCGGCTTCCAACACAAGCACACTATTTCTCGCATCGCTGCTCAGCCTGTTGGCGAGTACGCATCCGGCGGATCCAGCACCAATTATAATGAAATCAAAGTCCATGCCGTCTCTCCTGGCTGCCAAAAGACCAAAGCATGGTGGCTCTGTGTGAAATGACTAGGGTCATAAAGGTAGTTCACCATCACATCGGTAGTGGGGCGCGTGAGTCGCATTGAATGTTCCGGATTACGCTTGTTCTGCGTAGGCTCATTTGCATCAACAAGCGCCACTAGATCGGCAATGTCCCGGAGGCGATCCGTCAGACCGGAATGCAAACGGTAGATAAGCAACCGAGTGGTGCATCATTCTGATGAGCCCCCACTGCTTTCGGCGACACGGATGGCGCGGAAAGCGGTGGGAGCCCGGCGTAGCTTATACCATCCACCAGCGTTCCAGGATGCGTCGACCGTCGAAGCCGCGGACCCACGATAGGTCGCCATGTGCGATCTTGTCGTTGCGGGCATGCACCGAATTGCCGAACATCGGGACAATGACGCTGCCCTCGTCGCGCAGCAGGACCTGCATTTCGCGATACATTTCCGCACGCAGTTCCTCGTTGAGTTCGGCCCGCGCGGTAACGAGAAGCTCGTTGAAACGAGGATGATCCCATTGCGACTCGTTCCACGCAGCCCCCGTGGCATAAGCAGTCGAGAAGATCGCGTCCTCGGTCGCGTTGCCGCCCCAGTAGCTGGCGCTCCACGGCTTCTTCATCCACACGTCGGACCAGTAGCCATCGTTGACTTCGCGCACCACCTTGATGTTGATACCTGCCTTCTTGGCTGAGGCTTGGAACAGAACAGCCGCGTCCACCGCTCCGCCGAAGGCGGCCTCTGCCGCACTGAGATCAACGGTGATGTCCCCTAGACCGGATTGCTGCCAGTGATACCGTGCCTTGTCCGGGTCGTAACTATTCTGTTCGATATCCCCTGCATGATAACGGTAGGATGGTCCGATCGGGTGATCGTTGCCGATAACACCATGGCCAAACAGGATCTTATCGAGGATTTCTTGCCGGTCGATGGCGAATTTCATCGCCTTGCGCAGGTGTGGATTGTCGAAAGGGGCGACCTTTCCCTGCATCGGTAGCGTGTAGTGAAGCGGCCCCGCGCCTTCCTCGATGATCACGGCGGGGTTCTGCGCGAGCCGCGACAGAGTCTTCAGTTCGACATTGTCGATGCAGTCGACCTCGCCGGTGATGAGCGCGTTGGTGCGGGCGGCAGGGTCGATGATCGAGTGCAGGTCGATCGTATCGGCATGCGCCGCGCCCTCCTTCCAGTAATTCGGGTTGCGCTCGAACTCATACACTTGCCCAGGCTTTTCGGTCTTGAGAACGTAGGGCCCGGTGCCACCGGCCCGCCAGTCGATCACACCGTCTTTCGAGGGGTAGACGCCAAAGAAGGCCTCGTTGAAGTTGAAAGGGAAGTCGGCATTCCCTTCGGACATGGTGATCACGACCGTATCCGGCCCGTCTGCCCTGACTTCGGTGACAGCGGCCAGAAGAGGCTTACCGACCGACTTCGTGGCCTCACCTCGGTGATAGTTGATTGACGCGATGACATCTTCGGCCGTCATGGTCTTTCCGTTGTGGAACTCAACACCCTGACGCAGTTTGAAAGTCCACACCGTCGCATCCGGCGACGATGACCATTCAGTCGCGAGCGAGCCAATCAGGTTGCCGGATGCGTCCACCTCGGTCAGCGTGTTGGACACACCGTAGACCGCAGTCCACTGGATACCGTTGGCAATCGTGGCCGGATCAAGCGTGTCGGACGTGCCGCCGTGCCCCATGGCGAGGCGCATGTGCCCGCCTCGCTTGGGCGTCGCTGCATGCGCCTGGTTCAGCAGGCCCGTGCTGGCGCTGAGGGTCACCCCCAAAGCTGCGGTCCGGCCCATGAACTCACGACGCGACATATGGCCTTTCTCAATTTGAGCAATCAGCCACTTGGCGTGTTTCTCAGTTATATTCATTTCGCTTCCTCCCTGTAGCCGGTGGCGTCGCTCTCTTCGCGTTACTGCGTGAGGGCATATAAATCGACCGACGGTATTAAAACTTACTGTCTGACGTCAGCGCCTATGGGACAGATTTGAGGTTTTCGTAACGGAGGATTTCTGGTTCATCGCAGCCACCAAGGAGCGAAGATGAACAAGAAATCCGGAACATCGAAGGACGCGGCTGACAAGCTGGTCAAAGGGATCAAGCGCAAGACGCGCAAGCATTACTCGGCGGAAGAGAAGATCAGGATCGTGCTGGCGGGCCTGCGCGGCGAGGAGAGCATTGCCGCGCTGTGCCGACGCGAGGGTATCAGCGAGAGCCTGTATTACACTTGGTCGAAGGAATTCCTCGAGGCGGGCAAGCAACGCCTGGCCGGGGATACCG
>NZ_FOBO01000013.1 GCF_900109855.1 Roseovarius tolerans
TGCCAATCCCGGTCATAACCTCGCGCTCCGGCAGAAACCCGTGGCGCACCAAACGCTGGCGGCCCTCGTCGTCCAAAAGGTGCGCGTGACCGCCCATGAATTCGGACACCTCCGCGCGCACCGCAGTAGCCAGAAGTTCCTGCGCACCTGCTCGCAGAAGATCCGTCAGCGGATCAGGTGAAAAATCGCTTGGTTTTGCGAAGTCGATAACTGTATTCTTGGTCATGTGGCATATCCTTTTCTCAATGAGAATTGCGGCGCTTCAACAACGCCATGATATGCCGCCCATTCGGGCCGTCACCAACTTTCGGTTATAACTCTTGCTGTGAGCAAAAACGCTGTAGCGGATAGGTACAACCAAGTCTTAGTCATTATTCAATCTCCCCGAATAACGCGCCTGCATAATTTCGAAATCAACAGGCCTCCACAATGTGAACACATTATAGCCGAGAAGTTACCGCATTTTCGCAAAGAAAGAGGAATCCTGAGCAAACGACCCGAGTTTGCTCGGGATTGGGAAACAATCCAAATTCGAAGAAAGTATAACCCGCTTTTGTGAAACAGTTTACAGCGAATCGGCAGTGTTGATTGCTAAACATTGAGGCAATCTAGTGCAATCTTGTGCCTGTACTGTGAGACACCTTCTCCGCACGTAGTCATGTGATTAATCGCGTCAGCCCGAGACGTCACAAATGTATGCTACTTTTTTTCCATCATTTCCGAACCAAGTCGCCTGACCCGAACTTCTCTCAAGTGCAAATTTCCATCGGTAATCAAGTTTGTTGCCAATACCCTCTCCCGAATGAGCATTAAAATAGGCTCCTCGCTTTCCGACTGACGCCATCACTTTTCCCGCCTCATGATTGTGAGCGGTTTTCCAATCATTGGTCACGCCAATCAGTTCAGCCATATCGTCGTCACTGCCTAACCCCCAACCGCCTTGTGGTGCGCACGCCACCATTTCAGAGGAAAAACTTGCGTGTAGACAATGCAAAGCGACGCCGAATTGCGATGGTCTCCATAGCTCAAGCACAATTATACTGTCGTCCATCCCTCGACAAAGCACCTTCTCGTCGATGTTCTGTCCGCTGGCTAACGCATAGATTGGGGCGGTTGCCAATAATAAGGAAAGGCTCAACTTTTTCATCTGAAACTCCAAGTAAACCCGGCTTTAGCATGACGCCTGAGGATAATATGCCAACACCAAAATACGTTGAGCCAGGTCATTTTTGCGACGATAAATTTGCTTGATAAGAGCTACTGGCGATACATCCAGTTAATTTGGTCAGATGACCGCTCTGGCCCGCTTGGCCGACCTTTATGCACGCCGCAGCGAACGTCGGCATTCACGCGAAGCAACCCATCCTTGCACGGGCACATGATCATGGCCGTCGGGTAGATACCGTTGATGCGGCACGCATCATGCCCCGCCCCCGAGATGACATCCATATGCGCATGCCCGAGGCGGTCTGCCGCATCGCGAATGCGGTCTACGAGCCGTGCATCAAAAGCAGGAGGATCAAAGGCCCCGACGATCTCGGCACTGAACTTGACACCGATGTCGGCACAAAGACCCGGCGCGGTCTCGTTCAGCTCCGTGACCATCGCCTCCAACGTCTCGAGCACATGGCTTCGGAAATCGACGGTGAAGACCACCTTTTCGGGAATGATGTTGCGGCTGTTGGGATAGACATCGATATGGCCGATCGCACCAACTGCGTTCGGTTGATATTGCAGCGCTATTTCATGAACCAGCTCGGTTATCCGCGCGAGGGCGCGCCCCGCATTGCGGCGCATATACATTGGCGTTGATCCGGTATGCTGTCCCTTGCCTGTGACGGTACATTCGATCCAGCGCAGCCCCTGCCCGTGTGTGACCACTCCGATCGGCTTGCCTTCTTCCTCAAGAATTGGGCCCTGCTCGATGTGCAATTCGAAAAACGCATGCATCTCGCGGGCACCTGCGGGTTCGGAGCCTTTCCAGCCGATCCTCTGCAACTCATCGCCAAACCGCTTGCCCGCAGCATCTGTGCGGTCATAGGCCCAATCCTTTTCGAGTACCCCGGCGAAGACACCAGAGGCCATCATCGCCGGTGCAAAGCGCGATCCCTCCTCGTTGGTCCAATTGGTCACGACGATCGGGTGCTTGGTTTGAATGTCCAGATCATTCAGGGTGCGGATGATCTCCAGCCCGGCCAGCACGCCCAGAACACCGTCATACTTGCCGCCTGTCGGCTGCGTATCGAGATGGGACCCGACATAGACCGGGCGCGCATCCGGATCACCGCCCGCCCGGTGCGCAAACATGTTTCCCATGTCATCGACCCCGACGGTACAGCCCGCCTCCTCGCACCATTTCTGAAAAACGGCCCGGGCCTGACCATCCTCGTCGGTCAACGCCTGCCGGTTATTGCCGCCCGCAACACCAGGACCGATTTCGGCCATTTCCATGAGGCTTCGCCAAAGCCGTTCGCCATTGCTTTTCAGGTTTTCACCGCTTGCCATAGTCGCACCATCTCTTCCAGAGTTCTGAATTTGCTGGCTAGCATGCGTAAAAAAGTAAGAAGAACAACGTCAAAATGACCTTGCGGATCAACTCGCCGTCTGACCTCGGCACTATTGGGACAGGTTCACTCCCATGCCGTCACGATGACAGCACCCTGCGCCCCGAACCGTGCCCCCGACCGATTGTCGAGGGCCCGGAGATGGCGGTGGTGGTCGGCTACGGCGGGATCGACTGCGACGAATTCGGTCGCATTATCGTGCGCTTCCAACGGGATCTTGATGGCGCGCATTCGATGCGCTGCCGGGTCAGTCAGACCTGAGCCTCGCGCGGATGGGGCGGTATGGTGGTTTCGCGCGTCGGCATGGAGTTGATCGTCGAGCACCTGCAAGGCGCACCCCGCCACGCCGATCGTAACTGGCTGCGTCTATAACGGCATCAACGCTCCACCCTCCCCGCTCACAGAAGACGCTCGATCTGCAAAATCAAGTGCCATCATGGCGAAGCCTTCAACGAACTCAGGCCCACCGCCCATATCGGCTCCACGAACGCGCCTATCCGCTGCTGCGGGCCGCTCGGCCCGGTTGCGCGAGATGTTGGCAGCCCCGACCCGTCACCGCCTCAGTAGGTGCCCGCCACGTATTTTGCGATCGCGCCACCGCGCGAATTGACGTCGAGTTTCTGATAGATCGCCTTGAGGTAATATTTCACCGTATTCTCCGACAGGCCAAGCCGCGCGGAAATCTGGAAATTCGTCAGCCCGTCGACCAGCAGCCCCAGAATTTCGTGCTCGCGCCGGGTCAGGCTATCGCCCTGCTCGCCCATCAACCGCTTGAGGATCTCCACTGGCAACAGGCTGTGCCCTTCCACGAGGTTCCCCAGAATGCGCGGCAGGCTGGTCAGCACCTGCCCCATCATGCAGACCGCATGCGCCCCCGCCTTCACGGCCGTGCGGATAAACGCGAACTCGCTCTCCTCGGCCACCACCACCACCATCACGCGCGGATGATCGCGGCGCAGCGTCTCCAGAACCCGGCCCAGATCGGCATCTGCAAGCCGCACGCCCAACACCACGATGGCAGGACCGTGGCGCGCCCCCAAAGCTTTTCGCAGGCTGGCCAGATCAGTCGCGAAAGAGCCAAGCCGCACCTGCGCCATCTGTGCCACGAGCGACCCCAATCCCTGACAGACAATCAATTGCCGGTCGGCCACGATCACCTCGGGCACACCCTGTTCCGCGTCCTGAGCGGTCGCTTCCGTCATGTCTCGCACGGTCTCCTCCTCCGTAAGGATCAAGTAAGACCAATGAACACTCTGAAATCAAACAATTTTTCAGCATGCAACCGCATGCCGGGGCTGCCCCACCGGGTAGGGCACCCCTACCCGCAGGGGCACAACGCCCCCCGCATGGCCGCGCTTTCCCATGCGCGCGGGCATTACCGGGCAGACATGCGACAGCAATAAAAGGGGCAACCTGAGAGGAGGACCCCATGAACGGCAACACCCATCTATTCATCCCCGGCCCCACCAATATCCCCGAGGAGGTGCGTCGCGCGATGAACGTACCGATGGAGGACATGCGCGCCCCCGATTTCGGTGATTTCGTATCACCGCTGCTGGCGGATCTGAAAAAGGTGTTCCGCACCGAGACTGGCCGCGTCTTCGTCTTCCCCGGCTCCGGCACCGGCGCGTGGGAGTCCGCGATCACCAATACGCTCAACACCGGCGACCGCGTGCTGATGTCCCGTTTTGGCCAGTTTTCAATGCTTTGGGTCGATATGGCCGAGCGGCTCGGCCTTGATGTGGACGTGATCGACGTCGACTGGGGCAAGGGTGTGCCGGTCGAGGATTATGCCGCCCGCCTCGCCGCCGACAAGGGCCACACGATCAAGGCAGTGTTCGCCACCCATAACGAGACCGCCACAGGTGTCACCTCCAATATCGCCGCTATCCGTGCCGCGCTCGACGCCACCGATCACCCGGCGCTTCTCTTCGTCGATGGCGTCAGTTCCATCGGCTCGATCGAGTTCGAGATGGAGGACTGGGGCGTCGATCTTGCCGTCGCCGGGTCGCAAAAGGGCTTCATGCTTCCTGCCGGGCTTGGCTTGCTCGCAGTGAGCGAAAAGGCTCTCGCCGCCCATGAGCGCGCCAATATGCCGCGCTGCTATTTCAGCTTCGCCGACATGATCCGCCTGAACGACACCGGCTATTTCCCCTACACGCCCCCCACTCAGCTGCTGCGGGGCCTGCGCGTCTCGCTCGACATGCTGCTCGGTGCCGGGATCGAAAGCGTATGGGACCGCCACCACCGCCTCGCCTCGGGCGTGCGTGCTGCCGTCGCCGAATGGCAGGGCTGCCGCCTCGTGGCCGACGGCCCCGAATTGCACTCTGACACCGTGTCCGCGATCTACGCCCCGGACGGCATCGACGCCCGCACGGTGATCGAGACGGCGTATCACAAATACCAGACCTCGCTCGGCTCCGGCCTCGCAAAACTCGCCGGTCGCGCCTTCCGCATTGGCCACCTCGGGTCACTCAATCCGGTGATGCTCTGCGGCGCGCTGTCGGCCGCTGAAATGGCGCTCTGCGACGCAGGCGCGGCCATCACCCCCGGTCAGGGCGTGGCCGCCGCCCAAGAGGCGTTTCGCCAGACCCCCCCCCCGGTGCAGGCCCGCACTGCCATCCGCGCCGCGTAAAAGGATCACACAATGAGCTACACCCTGCACCCGCTGAAAAAGCAACGCCTGCAACGCTCGGAACTCGCCGTGCCCGGCTCCAATCCGACGATGATCGAAAAAGCGGCGGACTCGGATGTCGATTACATCTTCTTCGACCTTGAAGATGCCGTCGCGCCGCCCGACAAGATTCAGGCCCGCGCCAACATCGTTCAGGCCCTCAATGACATCGACTGGAAGGCCAAGGGCAAGACCATCTCGATCCGCATCAACGGGCTCGACACCCATTACATGTATCGCGACGTGGTCGAGATCGTCGAACAGGCGGGCCAGCACCTCGACACCATCCTCGTGCCCAAGGTGGGCGTGCCCTCCGATCTCTATACCGTAGAAACCATGGTCAGCCAGATCGAGGAGGCCATGGGCTTCACCCACCAGATCGGGCTTGAGGCGCTGATCGAGACCGCGCTCGGCATGGCCAATGTCGAGGCGATCGCTGCCGCCCCAAGTCGGCTTGAGGCGCTGCATTTCGGGGTGGCCGATTACGCCGCCTCGAACCGGGCGCGCACCGTGGTGATCGGCGGGCTCAACCCCGACTACCCCGGCGATCAGTGGCATTTTGCGCTGTCGCGCATGACCGTCGCCTGCCGCGCCTATGGGCTGCGCGCCATCGACGGTCCGTTCGGCGATTTCAGCGACCCCGAGGGCTACACGCTCAGCGCCAAACGCGCCGCCACCCTCGGGATCGAAGGCAAATGGGCCATCCATCCCAGCCAGATCGCACTGGCCAACGATGTCTTCTCACCCCCCGACGCCGAGGTGACCCGCGCCCGCCGCATCCTTGAGGAGCTCAAGAAGGCAGCCGCCGAAGGAAAGGGGGCCGCCAGCCTCGACGGCAAGATGATCGACGCGGCGAGCGAACGGATGGCCAACAACGTGCTCAGCGTCGCCGACGCCATAGCCGCCAAGGGATAAAGGGAGGAACATCTAATGGATATCCATGAATTTCAGGCCAAGGACATGCTCAAGCGTTTCGGCGTGCAGGTGCCGCGCGGCGGCATCGCCTACAGCCCCGAACAGGCGGTCTATCGCGCCTCGGAACTGTCGGGCGACAAATGGGTGGTCAAGGCGCAGATCCACTCCGGAGCGCGCGGCAAGGCGGGCGGCGTCAAGATCTGCAAATCCGAAAAAGAGATCAGCGAGGCCGCAAGCTGGATGCTGGGCCGGATGCTGGTCACCCATCAGACCGGACCCCAAGGCAAGATGGTCAGCCGCCTCTATGTCGAAGAGGCCACGGACATCGCGCAGGAAATCTATCTCGGCTTCGTGATGGACCGCAAGGAAGAGCGCGTCGTCGTTGTCGCGTCCGGTCAGGGCGGCATGGAGATCGAGGAAATTTCCTCGCAGGAACCGGAGTCGATCATCCGGTCCGTGGTCGATCCGGCGGTCGGCATGCAGAGCTTTCAGGCCCGCGAGATCGCCTTTTCCCTCGGCCTCGACGCGGCCCTCATCCCGCAGGCGGTCAAGACCATCATCGGCTGCTACAAGATGATGGAGGAAACCGACGCCAACATGGTCGAGATCAACCCTCTCGTCGTCACCGGCTCGGGTGAGATCATGGCGCTTGATGCCAAGGTCAGCTTTGACGACAACGCCCTTTTCCGTCGCCCCGAAATCTCGGAACTGCGCGACAAGAGCCAGGAAGACCCGCGCGAGACCTTCGCCAGCGATCGCGGCCTCAGCTATATCGGGCTCGAGGGCGAGATCGGCTGCATCGTCAACGGCGCGGGGCTCGCCATGGCCACGCTCGACATGATCAAGATGGCGGGCGGCGAACCTGCAAACTTTCTCGACGTGGGCGGCGGGGCCAGCCCCGAACGCGTGCTGATGTCGTTTCAGGCGGTTCTCAACGACCCCAATGTAGAGGCGATCCTCGTCAACATCTTCGCCGGGATCAACCGATGCGACTGGATCGCCGAAGGCGTCATCCGCGCGGTCAAGGAACTGGAACTGACCATGCCGCTCGTGGTGCGCCTCTCGGGCACCAATGTCGAAGAGGGCAAGCGCCTGATCGCCGAAAGCGGCCTGCCGATCCACACTGCCGAAACACTCGCCGACGCCGCCGATCTGGTGGTGCGCGCCTGGTCCGACACCAAACCCAACTCCGCGAAAGGAGCCGCATGATGGCCATTCTCATAGATCAGAGCAGCCGCGTCCTTGTCACCGGCCTGACGGGCCGCATCGGCAGCTTTCACGCCGAGGACATGATCAAGCACGGCACCAACGTCGTGGGCGGCGTCACCCCCGGTAAGGGCGGTACCAAGCATAACGGCCTGCCCGTCTTCAACACGGTCAAAGGAGCCGTGGCCGAAACCGAGGCCGACCTCGTGATCTGTTTCGTGCCGCCCCCCTTTGCCGCCGACAGCATCATGGAGGCAGCGGATGCCGGCATCACCACCTGCGTCTGCATCGCCGACGGCATCCCCGCGCGCGACATGATCAAAGTGAAACGCTACATGCGCCGCTACAAGGCCGAGCGCCGAATGCGCCTCATCGGCCCCAACTGCGCCGGGATCATCACCCCCGGCCAGGCATTCGCCGGTCTGATGCCGCCGCATATCTACGCACCGGGCCGCGTCGGCATCGTCGGGCGCTCCGGAACCCTCGGCTATGAGGCCGCAAGCCAGATGAAGGATCGCGGCATCGGCGTGTCGACCTCTGTGGGCATCGGCGGCGACCCGATCAACGGCTCGTCTTTCCGCGATATTCTCGAGCTTTTCGAGAATGATCCCGATACCGACGCCGTTGTCATGGTCGGCGAAATCGGCGGCCCACAGGAGGCCGAGGCCGCCGCCTATATCCGCGACCACATGACCAAGCCGGTCGCCGCCTATATCGCCGGTCTCTCGGCCCCCAAGGGGCGGCGCATGGGCCATGCCGGGGCCATCGTCTCGGCCTTCGGCGAATCGGCGCAGGAAAAGGTCGAGATCCTGTCTGAGGCCGGCGTCACCATCGTGCCGACACCCTCGTCCTTCGGCGAGGTGGTCGAGCGCATGGTCGCCTGATCCATCGAAAACCGGGGCTGTTCGCACCTTGCGGCGGCCCCGATCCGGCCTTGCCGCCACGCGCACCCCATCCTAGGCTCCGGCAAACTCCAGCCAAAGGTGCCCGATGCGCGCAGCCCTCCTCTCCCGCTACAACACGCCCACCGACATCACCGACGTCCCCGACCCCGCCTGTCCCCGCGACGGCGCGGTCATTGCCGTGCGCGCCTGCGGCGTCTGCCGCTCGGATCATCACGCGTGGAAAGGGGCCGATCCGGATGTCGAGCTGCCGCATGTGATGGGCCATGAGTTCGCGGGCGACGTCCTTGAAACCGGACCGGAATGTCATGCCTTCACCGTGGGCGAGCGGGTCACCGCCCCGTTCATCCTCGGCTGCGGCACCTGCCCCGATTGCCGAGGCGGAGAGCCCACCATCTGCGACCACCAACAGGTGATCGGCTTCAGCCAGTGGGGGGCCTTCGCCGAGCGCGTCGCCATCCCGCGCGCCGATTTCAATCTCGTGCGCCTGCCCGACGCCATGGAGTACGCCGCCGCCGCCGGCATGGGCTGTCGCGTCACCACCTCGTTCCGCGCCGTGGTTGACCGCGCAAAAACCCAACCAGGTGAATGGCTTGTCGTGCACGGATGTGGCGGCGTCGGCCTCTCGGCGATCATGATCGGGGCTGCCATCGGCGCGCAGGTTCTGGCCGTCGACGTCAATGACGAGGCGCTGACCCTCGCCCGCAGCCTCGGCGCCAACGCCGCCCTGAATGCGAGCGACGTGCCGGACGTGGGTGCGGCCGTGCGAGACGTGACAGGCGGCGGCGCGCATGTCTCGCTCGACGCGCTCGGGATCACCGCGACCTTCCACAACTCTCTGAAAAGCCTGCGAAAGATGGGGCGTCACGTCCAGATCGGCATGCCCCTCGGTCCCCACGCTACGCCCGACCTGCCGCTGCTCGATCTGGTCTATTCACGGCAGATCACCCTGCACGGCACCCGCGGCATCGGTGCGGACCGCTTCGCCGCCCTCTTCGATATGATCGCCGCAGGCAGGCTCGACCCCGCGCGCCTCGTGACCCATCGCATCGGGCTTTCCGGCCTCAACACGGCTCTTGCCGCGATGGACGGCTATACCGGCGCGGGCGTCACGGTGGTGGACGACATGACCGGCTAAGCCGCCTTGATTTCGCCACAATTCCGCCACGCCCATGCCCATTAACCCTGGTTTCCTGAAAGGATTATCCAAGGCAGGGGCCGGTCCCGCCGGTGGCCCTGTCCCATAAAAAGGAGCAGGCAGATGCCACAGGCAACATCCCCGAAGAGCGGCGCAAAAACCGCCCCGTACCCCCGGCCACCGCGTCAGGACCCGAAACCGATCTTTTGCGACTTCGCAAGCATATAGACACGGAAAAGGCCGCGATCCCATAAGGATGCGGCCTTTTCTTAAAGTATCGACCGAGGTTTAGCCGACCAGTTCGAGCCCCGAGAAGTAATAGGCGATCTCGGCTGCCGCTGTCTCCGGCGCATCCGAGCCGTGGACCGAGTTTTCACCAACCGATTCCGCAAATTCCGCGCGGATCGTGCCCGGTGCCGCATCCGCAGGGTTGGTCGCGCCCATCACTTCGCGGTTCTTGGCAATCGCGCCTTCTCCCTCGAGAACCTGCACCACGACCGGTCCAGACGCCATGAAATCGCACAGCTCGCCATAGAACGGGCGCTCCTTGTGGACCTCGTAAAAGACACCTGCCTGCGCCGGGGTCAGCTGAATGCGCTTTTGCGCGATGATGCGCAGACCGGCATCCTCGAACTTGGCATTGATCTTGCCGGTCAAGTTGCGCTTGGTCGCGTCGGGTTTGATGATGCTCAGCGTGCGTTCAACAGCCATTTCAGCCTCTTTTCAATTAAAATCACCGGTCCGGCCCCTTGCCCGACCTTGTTCGATCGCGGCTCCGATAGCATGAGGGGCACAGCTTGAAAAGCCGCGATTGACGGCGACGCGCGCTTGCGGCATGCGGGGGGCATGTTGCGCATTGATGATATCACCTATTCGGTTGCAGGCCGTACCCTGATCGAGCAAGCCTCGGCCACCATCCCCGAGGGCCACAAGGTCGGCATTGTCGGGCGGAACGGCACCGGCAAGACCACGCTCTTTCGCCTCATCCGGGGTGAATTGGCACTCGAAGGCGGGAGCATCACCCTGCCACCCCGCGCCCGCATCGGCGGTGTCGCGCAAGAGGTGCCCGGCAACGATGTCTCGCTGCTGCAAACCGTATTGAGCTATGACACGGAACGCACTGAACTCATGGCAGAATCCGACCATTCCAGTGATGGCACACGGATCGCCGAGATTCAGACGCGGCTCGCCGATATCGACGCGTGGAGCGCCGAGGCGCGCGCCGCGAGCATCCTAAAGGGCTTGGGCTTCGACGACGACCAACAGCTGATGCCCTGCTCCGCCTTTTCGGGCGGCTGGCGGATGCGCGTGGCGCTCGCCGGTGTGCTCTTCTCTACGCCCGACCTCCTGCTGCTCGACGAGCCGACCAACTATCTCGACCTCGAAGGCGCACTCTGGCTGGAAACCTACCTCGCGCGCTATCCCCATACGGTGCTGATCATCAGCCATGATCGTGGCCTGCTCAACCGCGCCGTGGGATCGATCCTGCACCTCGAGGCCAAGAAACTCACGCTTTATCAAGGCGGTTACGAGACATTTGCGGAAACACGTGCCGCCCGTCTCGCCGTCGCCGCCTCCGAGGCCAAGAAGCAGGATGCGCGGCGCGCCCATCTCCAGAGCTTTGTCGATCGCTTCCGCGCCAAGGCGAGCAAGGCCGTGCAGGCGCAATCGCGCCTCAAGATGATCGCCAAGCTCAAACCGATCACGACGCCGCAAGAAGCTGCACTCAAACGCTTTACCTTCCCCAAGCCCGAAGAACTCTCGCCACCTATCCTGCGGATCGAGAGCGGTTCGGTCGGTTATGATGGTGTCCCGGTTCTGCGCCGGCTCAACCTGAGGATCGACCAGGACGACCGGATCGCGCTCCTGGGGCGAAACGGCGAGGGCAAATCTACTCTTTCCAAGCTATTGTCGGACAAACTTCAACTGATAGAGGGGCAAGTTCACAAAGCCTCCAAGCTGCGCGTCGGCTATTTCGCGCAGCATCAGGTGGACGAGTTGCACATCGACGAAACCCCCATCGACCATATCCGCCGCCTGCGCCCCACCGAAACACCCGCCCGCCTGCGCGCGCGGCTTGGCGGCTTCGGCATCGGCGCCGAGCAGGCGGAGACAACGGTCGGTCAGCTTTCGGGCGGCCAAAAGGCGCGGCTCAGCCTCATGCTCGCCACGCTCGACGCGCCGCATATGCTGATCCTGGACGAACCCACCAACCACCTCGACATAGAAAGCCGCGAGGCGCTGGTGGAGGCGCTAACCGCCTATTCTGGCGCAATAATTCTGGTCAGTCATGACATGCATCTGCTCAGCCTCGTGGCGGACCGGCTTTGGCTGGTGAACAAGGGCGAGGTGCGCCCTTATGAGGGTGACCTTGACAGCTATCGGGCCATGCTGCTCACGGGTACGGATAGCGCAAAACCCGCTCCCAAACCCAAGATCGAAAAGCCCAAACGCCCCTCGCGCGACGCCGTCTTGAGACTGCGGCAGGAGGTGAAGAAGTGCGAGCAACGCGTTGAAAAACTGACGGAAATGGAAGGCCGGGTGGCCAAGAAACTGGCCGATCCCGCAATCTATGACGACGTGCACGGCGTGACCGAATGGCAAAAGAAATATGCCGAGATTGAGGATGGTCTGGCCTTGGCCGAGCGGCTCTGGATGGAGGCGCTCGAGCGTCTCGAAGAGGCCGAGCGCTAAAAGCCGCCTCGTCTCGGGCGCAGGTTCCGTTTCAAACACATGCCTCGCGTATGTTGGCCCCTTCTCCGTGGCCGGGGTCAATCCTCCCTCGGTGGGCTCTGAATCATGTAGATCACCCAGAAGAAAACACCCGCCAAAAGACCCAACACGCCCCATACGGCACCGTTGGCAACGGCAAAGCGAACGGTTTCACCAAATGTGACACCACCGTCGAACAAGTTGATCAGGATGTAGATCAACGGAACGGCAAAGAGGCCAAAGCCAGCGCCACCGGCGGCCCCGAAGAGCGCCCAAGTCATGTAGGAATTTGCGTTCATGTGCACGTCCTGCCTGTGGATTTCATCTTTCAATCGCCTCTTTTCACGAGCATCAGCGTCGTTGCCGCCGTCTCCCGTCATGGCAAGACAAGCTGCCACCCGCAGCGGGCGTCAGGATGCGCGCCCTGCCTTGGC
Organism: Roseovarius tolerans; assembly: GCF_900109855.1. Lineage (GTDB taxonomy): Bacteria > Pseudomonadota > Alphaproteobacteria > Rhodobacterales > Rhodobacteraceae > Roseovarius > Roseovarius tolerans. The sequence goes on from NZ_FOBO01000013.1 coordinate 12,546, forward strand.
GACACATAGCGACCATCGGGTAGAAGTCAGTAGATCGGGGAAACTTTTTTCGCGTGTATAACCACATTGCGCGCCATGGTGCACCGCGCAAAACCGCGATAGGCTGCTGCCATGGATACCGCATTCCTGATCACCGCCTTCGTCACGCTCTTCGTGATCATCGACCCGATCGGCATGACGCCGCTCTTCGTGGCGCTGACGCAGGGCATGGGCAACGCCCGCCGCCGCGCCATCGCGATCCGCGCCTGCATCACCTCGGCGCTGCTACTCATTGTCTTTGCGGCCTTCGGCGAGGCGGTGCTGGGCTTCATCGGCATTTCCATGCCCGCCTTTCGCATCGCCGGGGGGATGCTGCTGTTCCTCACCGCGCTCGACATGCTGTTCGAACGGCGCGGGCAGCGGCGCAAGGGTCAGGCCGATGCCGCCGAAGAGGATGAGGGCGACGATCCGTCGATCTTTCCGCTGGCCATTCCGCTCATCGCCGGGCCCGGCTCCATCGCCTCGGTGATCCTTCTTGCGGGACAGAAACCGGGGGTCGAGGGGCTGGCCATGGTGATCGGTGTGATGCTGTCGGTGGTGGCGCTGGTCTTCGTCATGTTCCTGATGGGCAGCCTGCTGGAACGCGCGCTTGGCAAGGTCGGGATCAACGTGGTCACGCGGCTTCTCGGCATGCTTCTGGCGGCCCTCGCGGTACAATTCGTGCTCGACGGGTTGCGCGGCTTTGGTCTGACGGGTTGAGCGCCTATATCGGGATCATGCAACAGATCGATTTCGCACATCTGACCTATCTGGTGATCCTCGGCTCGGTGCTGGTGCTGTGGTTCGTGGTGCAAAACCGCGATTCCATTGGCAAGCTGATGCAGCAGGCGCTGATCTGGGTGTTGATTTTTGTCGGGGCCATCGCGGTGGTCGGGCTTTGGGACGACATCCGCCAGACCGTGCGCCCGATGCAGAGCGTGGTGTCAGAGGACCGCATCGAACTGCCGCGCGCACAAGACGGGCATTACTACCTGACGGCGCAGGTGAACGGCGAGCCGATCCGATTTGTCGTCGATACCGGCGCGAGCCAGATCGTGCTGGGCCAGAGCGATGCGGAGCGGATCGGCATCGACACCGGGCGCCTTGCCTATCTGGGGCGGGCCTATACGGCCAACGGAGAAGTGCGCACCGCACCGGTGCGACTGAAGACCGTCGAGGTGGGCCCGGTGCGGCACGAGGATGTGCGTGCGGTGGTGAACGAAGGCGAGATGAGCGGCTCGCTTTTGGGGATGAGCTACTTGCAGCGGTTTTCCAGCATCGAGATCACCGGGGGCAAACTCGTACTGACGCGGTAAGAGTGTCGGCGAGGGTCGAAGAATAATTAGCCTGAAGCGGTCATTGAACGATCCTTAGAAGGTGCCACGTTATCGCAGGGCCGGGGACTGGCGATGCAACGCTCGTGGCCGGTGCGTTATGCCAGCCAAGTCATTGTAACTCCGACACGTTGCGCACCCTATCAAATCGCCAGGCCGCGGGACGGCCCGGCGATCGCGCGGCACCTTCGGTGCGTTTCGCGCGGGCAAGCTTCAAGGGTCCGCTCAAAGCCAAAAGCCCCCCACCCTCACGCCTCGGACCCGCCCGGCATACGCCGGGCAAGGGCGCAGAACCGTTCGAGGTCGACCGTCTCGGCGCGGTCGGTGGGTTGGATACCAGCAGCCAGCAACCGATCCTCTATATCCGGTGCGGCACCCTTGAGCGCCGCACGCAGCATCTTGCGCCGTTGGTTGAAGGCGCGCGCAACGACCTGTTCGAGGATCTTCGGATCCGCCGGATAGCGCGGCTCAGCCAAGGCCGTCAGATGCACCACCGCGCTCGACACCTTGGGCGGCGGGGTGAAGGCCCCGGGCGGCAAATGCATCACGATGCGCGGCGTCGCGCGCCACCCGGCCAGCAGGGCCAGCCGCCCGTAGGCTTTCGATCCGGGCACCGCCACGATCCGCTCGGCCACCTCGCGCTGGAACATCAGCGTCAGCGATTGCCAGAACGGCGGCCAGTCGCGCGGCGTAAGCCAGCGGATCAGCAACTCGGTGCCGACATTGTAAGGCAGGTTCGCCACCACCCGGATCGGCGGCGTCAGGTGTGCCAGCGGGTCGATGTCGAGCGCATCGCCGTTGATCACCTCCAGACGCCCCTCTGCGACCTCGGCGATCTCGTTCAGCGCGGGCAGGCACCGCGCGTCCTTCTCGATGGCGAGCACCCGGCGGGCACCTTCCAGCAACAGGCCCCGAGTGAGCCCACCGGGGCCGGGCCCGATTTCGAGCACATCGCAGCCCGAAAGATCGCCTGCCTGACGCGCGATCTTGGAGGTCAGGTTCAGATCCAGCAAAAAATTCTGCCCCAGAGACTTGCGCGCCGACAGGCCATGCGCCGCGATCACGCGCGCCAGCGGCGGCAGGCTGTCGAGTCCACTCATCCGTGACGTGCCCGGCCCATGGCCTGCGCCATGCGCAGCGCTTCGATGAGCGAGGTCGGATTGGCCATCCCCTGCCCCGAAATGTCGAGTGCCGTGCCGTGATCCGGCGAGGTGCGGATGAAGGGCAGCCCGAGCGTGACATTCACGCCCCGGTCGAAATCGAGCGTCTTGATCGGAATGAGCGCCTGATCGTGATACATGGCGATGGCCGCATCATAGCCCGAACGCGCCGCCGCATGGAACATCGTGTCGCCCGACAGCGGCCCGCGCAGATCGAACCCCTCGCCGCGCAACCGCTCCAGCACAGGGGCGATCATCTCGATCTCCTCCCGCCCCATGCGCCCGCCCTCGCCCGCATGCGGGTTCAGCCCGGCCACCGCGAGTCGCGGCGCGGTCAAACCGAAATCACGGATCAGGGCAGCATGGGTGATGCGGATCGTCTGCTCCAGCAGGTCGGCGGTCAGGACCTGCGGCACGTCATTGAGCGGGATGTGGATGGTGGCGGGCACGACGCGCAGCTGATCCGAGGCGAGCATCATCACCACGCGCCCGACCCCTGCCAGATGCGCGAGGTATTCGGTGTGGCCGGGAAAAGCGAACCCCGCCCCCTCCTGCAAGGCCTGCTTGTGAATGGGCGCGGTGCAAAGCGCAAGCGCCTCGCCCGCCTGCACCAGACCGACGCCGCGCGCGATCACGTCGATCACGGCTTGGGCCTGCGCGGGGTTCGGCGTGCCGGGGCTACGCACCCCGTCAAAGGCATGGCGCAGCACAGGCAGGGCCTGAGCGCAGGCCGCCCGCGCCTCGGCGGGGTGGTCGATCACCACATGCGGCGTCTCTGCGGGCAGATGCGCAGGATCACCGATCAGGAAAAACGGCAAATCTCCGCGCAACGCGCCCCATGCAGCCGCAGCAATTTCAGGGCCGATGCCGGACGGCTCGCCACAGGTCAGCGCGACCGGGGCGCTCACTGCTCGACGATCCGCGCCTCGGCGCGCAGTTGCTCCAGAAAGCCGTTGGCAAAAGACTCGATCCGCTGGTTGCGGATGAAGTTCGACAGATCCTCGACCGTGGGCTGCTCACCATCCAGCTTGGGCGTGCGACCACAAAGCATCAGAAAGACTAGCGTCTGCCCATTGGAGCGCGTGACATTGGCTGAACTTTCGCCGGGATCGAGCCGCGCCAGTTCCGAGGCGATGTCGGCGGGAATCTCTTCGGGGGCCTTTGCGCCGCGTTCCAGGACCTCGGGCGGCTGGCCTTGGGCCACACCGTAGAGGTCATCGCATGTATCGACCTCGGCGCGCACACGGGCCGCGCGTTGCAACGCCTCTTCGCTGCGCCCGCCCGGGATGTAGTAGGCGGCGTATTCAATGGCCGAGAACTCTCGGGGCGACACGGATGTCTCTTCGATGTCGCGCATGAAGAACAGCGCGAGCGCGCCTTCGATGGGCAGCGGGTCGGAGACTTCTCCGGGGGCAAGCCCAAGCACGATCCGGCGAAGGGCCGGTGGCAGATCCGAAACCTGTGTCCAGTTCATCCGCCCGCCGCGCCCCGCAGAGCCTGCGGCGGAATGCTGCCGGGCGAAGGCCGCGAACGCGCCCTCGGTATCCGCAGTGGCGATGCGCGCAGCAAGACTTTGCTGCGCCTCGGCCTGTTCGATGCTGCTGATCGGCAGAATGATCTCGGACAGCAGCACCCGCACCGAAGAACCACCGGTCAGCGTCCGCGTCGCGCGCTCCAGATCGTCCTCGCTGACAGAGACCCGCGAGGCAAAGCGTGCGCGAGTGAACTCCCGCCAGGTGATGCCCGCGCGCACGAACTCGCGAAACGATTCCTCGGAGACCCCCGATTGCCCGAGGGCGGCGATCATTTGCTCGGCATCCATGTTGGCGCGCGTTGCGAATTCCGCCATGCCGGTGCGCACCGCGTCGTCGTCGAGGGTGAGCCCTGCCCCGGTGGCGGCGTCGAGCTTGATCCGTTCCTCGATCAGTTGCTCACGGGCCAGTTGCTGCGGATCGCCGGGCGCGCGAAACAGGGTCAGCATGCGTGCGCGCTGCTGGATCTCGTAGCGGGTAATCGCCTGATCATTGACGAAGATGACCGGCGCGAACAGGTTTTGCGCCAGAGCCGGGCCCGATGGCAGCGCCCCGCCCATCAGGGCCGCGAGAAGAAGAGAGGCCACGAGGGCCGGTATGCGGCGAAGGCTGGGTGTCATTCTGATCAGTTCCTGCATGTCCGAGTAAAGCTCTTGTCCTGGGTCGCGGCGGAAAAACCCCGTAGTGCCACGGTAAAACCGATGTTGGTCTCGGGTTCAAGGATAGTCGATGAGGTGAAGCGGCGCGAGACGGAAAGCGTGATATCGACACATTCGTTGGTATATGTCAGTCCCGCCCCGGCCCGGACGCTGCGATCCGTGCTCGCGTCATAGCGCCATTCAGCGCTGGCCGTCCAGTGGCGGGCAAAGCGGTAGTTGCCCTCGATGGCCCATTCGGCAACGGTTGAATTGCGCCCCTCGCGCGGGTCCTCGGCAAGCCAGATATATGTTGCCCCGATATTGGTCCGGTCGTTCTGCCAACTTGCGCGTGCCTCGGCCTTGGTCGCATCGAAAATTTCGTCAAAAAGACCGCGCGCCGTCACCGCAAGACCAGTGGCATTGCGATACTGCCCGGCGACAAGCAGATCTGAGGTCTGATCGCGCAGGCCCGAAGACTTGGTAAAGGTGGGCGTACCGGTGGATTCTCGCAGGCGCTCATCACGGATCACCTGCCCGACCGCCAACCGCCCTTCCCAACCACTGGGATCAAAGCGCGCATAGCTGATGCCATAGGCACCGCTATAGCCACGCTCACGCCGATCCGGCGCGTTGAACCGCGAGATGTTGAAGAGGTTGCCCTCATCAAACTCGATGGCGGTGCTCTCATCCTGTGGAATATCCGGGTTCGACCCGCCCGACCAGGCCAGTTGCACCACCGGCTCTATGACATGCGTGACCCCAGAGACGGCGGTTTTCATAAACGGCCAGCGCAGCCGGAACGCCGCACTCGGGGTAAGTTCGGTGGCCTGGTCGTCTGCCGTCGTGCCGATCTGAGAAATTTCGAAATGATCGAGTGTCAGCCCGGTCTCGACATTGGCCAACAGACCCGCAGGAAGGACCCAGTTGCGCCGCCAGTCGAGGCTGGAGGTAAACCGCGACACATCCCGACCATCGGCAAAGCGATCCTGATCAGGGCCGTCAGTCACCAGATCAGAACTGCGCATATGGCCGTGGGCAACAGCGGTGAACCGCAATTCGCCGCCGAGACGCGATGGAAAGAACCGGCGCTCGTATTCGACATTTCCAACGCGCGACGGCAGCGTTGCGTTGCTCTCGCCGACGCGCAGCGACTTGAAATGGGTGATTGCCCCGCGAATGAACTCGTCCCGCCGGGCGCGCTCGACGGACAACTCGTTCTCAAGCCGGTCCTTGTCAGAGAAATCGTGGTCAAGAAGGAAGGTGTCGTCGCTGGTCAGTTTTATATTGAAGCGCAGAATGAAATCCTGCGGCAACTCGAACCGCCCCTGACCAAAGAGATACCCCCGTGTGTCCTCGGCGCTGAAATCATCATCCGAGATGGCCCCGTTGAACTCGATCTCGCCCCGGCGAAAGGCCTGACGGTAGCGCAGTTCGAGCCGTCGCGAATCCGTGGCCAGAAACGGCGCGACTGTCAGGTCCCGGTGGTCGTCGATGCGAATGAAATACGGCACCCGCACCCCCGTACCAAGGAGCGAGGATGTCACGAGTTCGGGGTTCAGAAACCCGGTCGCGCGCTCGAGCGTCGGATCGGGCATGCGTAGGCGCGGCAGGTAAAACACCGGGGTGCCCAGAACCCGAAGCTGCGCATTCTGGAAGTAAAGCTGCCGTTCCTGTTGATCGTGGATCATGCGCTCGGCCCTGATCTGCCAGAGCGGCGGACGCCCGCTTTCGCAGACCCGGCAAGAGGTGACGGACGCCTTGTAGAGCTGATTGAACCGCGCATCGGTGCGCCGCATCTGATTGGCCGAGAGTTGCAGTTGATCCTGCATGACGATCCGCGCGCCGCGCAGGATGCCGTTTGTGAGGTCCCGGTCGAGCGCGCCGCTATCGGCCACGACCACCGTGTTCTCCGCCTCGGTCAGGGTCATCGGCCCGACGATGCGCAACTGATCTGTGGCTCGGTCGTAGGTGATCTGTCGCGCGGTCAGGCGGCGGCCCTCATAAAGCGCCTCTACATTGCCGGTAGCAATCAATTGCTCATCGGCCGTGAGTTGCACATCATCGGCGATCAGCATTGCCGGATCGGGCGGTGCGTCCTGCGCCACAACCGCGCCCGACCAAATCATCAGCGCCGCGATAAGACCGGCAAACCTGCTCATCCGTCCTCCAGATGCAAGAGAATGCCAAGTGCCAGGAACATCGCCGCCAACGGTGGGGCCCACGCGGCCAGAAGAATGGGGATTTGACCATTCTCACCCAGGATATGCGCAAAATTGCGGATATAGTGCAGGCCAAAGCCCGCAAGCACCGCCGCCAGCACCATCACCCCCATATTGGCCCCCCGCGCATGGCGCATGGTAAAGGCCGCCGACATCAGAACCAGCGCCACGAGAAAGACCGGTTGCGCCATTTCGCTGTGAAACCAGACCGCGTATCGGCGCGCAGAAAAGCCCGCCTCCTCCAGCTCGGCTATGAAATCGGGCAAGTCCCAGATCGGGATGTAACGCGGCTTGCCGAAACTGTCGACGATGCGGTCCTGCGTCAGGTCGGACGGAATGGTCAGCGTCACGGCGCGCGTCGCCTCGGCCTCGGGATTGCCGCCGCCGGACAGGTCCCAGATCTTGGCATCCCGCAGGAACCATTCGCCGTCCCGAAGCTGCGCCGCGCCCGCGTTGATCCGCCTGACAGGCATGCCGTCGCGGTCGAAATCCAGAAAATTCGGCTCGTAGAGCGTGCCCAGATCGGAACTGGCGCGCAGGGCGAAGATCACCGTCTGCCCCTCGGGCCCGCCCTGGCGCAGCCACAACCCCTCGGACGAGATTGCGAGTGCTGCGGTTTCCGATCCCTGGTAAGAGTTCGACAGGTCGTGCTCGCGCTTGGACGTAGCAGCGACGATGGGATTGCCGATCGACAACCAGAACAGCCCGATCATCAGCGCCACACAGGTCGGTGCCAGCAATCCCCGCAACGCAGAGCGCCCCGAGGCGCGCAGCACCACCAGTTCAGACGAGCGCGACAGGCGCAGGAACAGGGCGGTCGAGGCGAGGATCACAACCAGCGGCAGTATCTCGTAATTGGCCCATGGCATCTTGAGCAGCACGACCCCGAGCACCTCCGAGAACGGCCGATCCGGCAGGTCGCTCAGCCCATCCATCAGTTCGATCAGCGCGATCAATGCCGCGAGCGACAGCGCCACACCCAGAAAGCTGGCCAGGAAACGGCGCGCAAAATAGAGTTGCAGGATCATGCCCCGGCCCCCGTCGCACGAGGCCGCATCCGTCCCGTGAGCCGCCGCAGGACGCCGGGATAAACCGCCAGCCCCAGCATCCCGATCGAGACCGCGCCGCCAAGAAGGATCGGCAGATACAGCAGGGGCCAGAGCGCGGCATTGACCAGCACCGGGGCGACGACGGCGCTTTCGACGATCTTTATCGTGACGAGAAGGCCAAAGGCGGTAAGCACCTGCCGCCACACGCCGAACCGACTGTAGCCGCCGACCAGCAGCGTGCAGAACCCCACGAGCGCCGCCACAATGCACATCAACGCATCGGTGATCCGGCCATGCAGTTCGGACATGACCAGCCCCAACTCGGTGCCCGTGCGCTCTGCGACCGCCGCGGGCGCGAGCAGCATGTCCAAGGTCGAGGCAAAGGCGACTTTGTTGAGATTGATCGCGTCATTGCTGACAAGCGCGCTGATATCATAAGAGAAATCATCGAAATGCGTGGTAAACAGGCGATTGCCCTCGCGCCGGATGTTCTGTGCCAGACCTGCCACCATCACCAACCGCGTGCCGCCCGCCTCCTGCACCAGATACGCGCGCGATGAGGTATAGGTGACCGCGCTCTCGGGATCGCGCCGGTCCGACAGGAACACGTCGCGCAATTCGCCCTCGGGCGTGATCTCGCGAATGTAGAATGTGATACCGGGGGCGGGGTGCAGGAATTCGCCCTCGGTCAACAGCTTGGCCGAGATGTTGCGCGACACCTCATCTTGGCGCAGGCGCAGCTGGCTCAAGCTGTTGGGGATCAGCAGATGTGCCAGAATCGACATCATCAGCGCGATGATCACGCCGAACACCAGCACCGGCCGGATCAGGCGCAGCGGCGAATAGCCCATGGCCTGCATCACCGTAAGCTCGCTTTCCGCCGACAGCCTGTGCACCACGTAGACCGCTGCCGCAAAGGCCGCGATCGGCAGAACGACACCGATCACCCCCGGCAGCGTGAGCGCCGTGAACTCCAGAAAAACCCAAGCGGGCTGGCCATCCCCGATCAGCCGGTCGAACATGCGCACCGCCTTGTTGATCCAGAAGATGGACACGAGAACGAGCGCAAAGAAACCGAACAAAACCATGAATTGCGACAGCATGTATCTGTCGAATCTGGTCACTCTTTTCCCCCACGGCAGCAGACTTGCACGGCAACCTAGCGGAATTGATTGCGGGGGAAAACTGCTAACTGGCCTTCGGCGACAAGCCGCGTTAGGTCTGGGACAACCAAGTGAGAGAGGAGCCCTTCGATGACCACCCCCGTTTCCGTTGCCTTCACCGAGATCGACCTCGATGCCGTCGCCACTGCCGAGGGCCGTGTTGCGGTTTGCGTCACCCCCGACGGCAAGCTCGATCAGGCCGCGCGGCGGGTGAACCGTCTGACCAAGGGCACGCTTGCGCGTATCATCGACAGCGGCACGCTGGAAAAGAAAAAGCCCGGCGATATCGTGACGCTGGCCTGGCCCGTGGGGCTGGCCGCCGAGGCGCTCGACATCGTCGTGCTGCCGCGCAACGCCAGCGTCGAGGAAAGCCGCCGCGCCGGCGTGGCGCTTGGCCGGGCCAAAGGCGACAAGGCGCTGACCCTTTTGGGGGGCGCGCTCAAGCGTCCGGTCGAGGTGGTTCTGGGGGCCGTGCTGCGGGCCTATCGCTTCACCGATCACAAGACAGGCGACAAGACCGAGGTCGGGCCGATCACCGTGATGGTCGCCAAGCCCGAAGAGGTCGAAGCCGACGCCACCCCGGCGCTCGCCGTGGCCGAGGGCGTGTTCTTCACCCGCGATCTGGTGAGCGAACCCGCCAATCACCTCACCACCACCGAATTCGCCAACCGCATCGCCGCGATGAAAGACCTTGGCCTCAAGATCACCGTGCTTGAGGAAAAGGACATGGAACAACTCGGCATGGGCGCATTGCTATCGGTCGGGCATGGCAGCATCAGCCCGACCAAGTTGGCCGTCATGGAATGGCAGGGCGGGCCCAAGGGCGAGACCCCTCTTGCGCTCGTCGGCAAGGGCGTGGTGTTCGACACTGGCGGCATCAGCCTCAAACCCGCGCAGGGTATGGAGGACATGACCATGGACATGGGCGGCGCGGGTGTCGTGGCGGGCGTCATGCGCACGCTGGCGCGGCGCGGGGCCAAGGCCAATGTGGTAGGCCTCGTCGGACTGGTCGAGAACATGCCTTCGGACCGCGCGACGCGCCCCGGCGATGTGGTGACCTCCATGAAGGGGGACACGATCGAGGTGATCAACACCGACGCCGAGGGCCGTCTCCTGCTCGCCGATGTGCTGTGGTATGCGCAGGAAACCTACAAACCGCGCGGCGTGATCGACCTTGCCACGCTCACCGGGGCCTGCATCGTGGCGCTCGGCCATGAGAACGCCGCCGTGCTGAGCAATGACGACGCGCTCTGCGACGCCTTCCTCAAATCCGCGAAATCCGAAGGCGAAGGCGCGTGGCGTCTGCCCCTCGGCAAGGCCTATGCGGACATGATGAAAAGCCAGATCGCCGACATCAAGAACTCGGGCGGGCGGCCTGCGGGCACGATCACGGCAGCCGAATTCCTGCATCGCTTCATTCAGGACGGCATGCCCTGGGTGCATCTCGACATCGCCGGCGTCGCCAGCATGAAGGCCGAGACGCCTTACGGGCCCAAGGGCGCGTCGGGCTGGGGGGTGATGGCGCTCAACCGGCTGGTGGCGGACATGCTTGAGAGCGACTGATGGGCGCGGCCTATTTCTATCACCTGACGCAGCGCCCGCTCGAGGTGACCCTGCCCCTGCTTCTGGGCAAGGCGCTTCAGGCGAGCTGGCGGGTGGCGGTGCGCGGACGTGATCCCGCGCGGCTGGATTGGCTCGATCAAAAGCTGTGGTTGGGCCCCGAGGACGGCTTTCTGCCGCATGGTCTGGCGGGCGGGCAGCATGACGCCGACCAGCCCGTGCTGCTGACCACTGGGGCCGAGCGGCCCAATGGCGCCGTCTGCGTGATGGCGGTGGACGGGGCCGAGGTGGCCCCGGACGAAGTGCAGGCGCTGGAACGGGTCTGCATCCTCTTCGATGGCAATGATACCGACGCGGTCACCGTTGCCCGAAGCCAGTGGAAAGCCCTGACAGCAGCGGGCTGTTCGGCGCAATACTGGTCCGAAGCCTCTGGCAAATGGGAGAAAAAGGCCGAGGCATGATCTGGCGGCAAGCCGTCATTCGATTGAGGCATCTGCGCGAGACGCGGCCCCTTGGCTACCGATGCAGGGATCGCTTCAACGACCGCCCCATGCCGGCCTCCCCTAGCCTGCAGCCCCCACATCCGCCTGCGCGACCGACACCGCCTTGACGACGACATGCACCTCGGCACCGGGCGCAAGGGCGAGCGCCGCCGCCGCGCGCCGGGTGATCCGGGCCAGCACGCGACCTGCCTTCGTGTCCACCGCCACGATGGCCCCTGGTCCCGCGCCTTCACGAACCGCCTGCACTATACCCGGCAACACGTTCAGCGCAGACAACCTCTCGGGCCGCCCGCGCGCCACAATCACGTCATGCGCGGCGATGCGCACACGCAACTCGACCCCTTCCGCCCGGTCCACGCGCGGCAGCCACAGGGCCGCGCCACAGGCATCGAGCTCGGATAACCCGTCATCGTGATGCCGTACCACGCGTGCCGCCAGCACGGCCCCCGCCTCGCGCGCACCAAGGGGCGTGATCGCGGGATCGCCCAGCACCTCCTCGGCGCGGCCCTGCGCCACCACGCGGCCCGCATCGAGTGCCACGACCGTCGTTGCCAGCCGCGCCACCTCGGAGGCCGAATGGCTGACATAGAGGATCGGAATATCCACCTCGTCGCGCAGCCGCTCCAGATAGGGCAGGATCTCGGCCTTGCGCGCCTCATCGAGCGAGGCCAAAGGCTCATCCGCAAGGATCGCGCGCGGTGCCGAGAGTAGCGCGCGCCCGATGGCCACGCGCTGTTTCTCCCCGCCCGAGAGCGCGCCGGGGCGTCGTGACAGCAGATCGCCGATGCCCAGCATCTCGACCACGCGGGCCATATCCTCGGCGCGGGCATCGCGCGGCGCGAACCATTGCCCGTAACGCAGGTTCTGCCGCACGCTCAGATGCGGGAAAAGCCGCCCCTCCTGGAAGATATATCCCAGCCTGCGCCGATGCGGCGGCAGATGCAGGCGCTGTGCCGTGTCACAGAGCACACGCTCACCGATGGCGATACGGCCAGTGCCGGGCCGGAGCAGCCCCGCCACGGCGTTGACGATGGTGGTCTTGCCGGAACCCGACCGGCCAAAGAGCACCGTCACTCCCTTCGGGGCCTCGAACGCCACATCGAGCCGCAGCGCCCCGAGCGTGTGGGTCAGTCGCACCTCCAGCATCAGCGCCCCCCCACCCTGGCCGCGACACGGCTTGCCACCGCCTCCGAGATCAGCAGCGCGCCCATGGCGACGGCAACCGAGATCAGCACCAGTTTCATCGCCGATCCCTCACCGCCCGGCACCTGCAGAAAGGCATAGATCGCCGAAGGAATGGTGCGCGTCTCACCGGGTATGTTGGAGACAAACGTGATCGTCGCGCCGAATTCACCCATCGCCTTGGCAAAGGCGAGAATCGCACCCGCCACGATCCCCGGAAGGGCCATCGGCAGCGTCACCGTCAGAAACACCCAAAGAGGCCGCGCCCCGAGCGTGGCCGACGCCTCTTCCAGGCGCGGATCCACCGCCTCAATCGACAGCCGGATCGCCCGTACCATCAGCGGAAAGGCCATCACCGCCGCCGCCAGCGCAGCCCCGGTCCAGCGAAACGCGAACACCACCCCTGCCTCGGCCAGAAGCCCACCCACCGGACCTTGCGTGCCGAAGGTCAGAAGCAGCAGATAACCCGTCACCACCGGCGGCAGCACCAGCGGCAGATGCACCAGACCGTTGAGCAATTGCTTGCCCGGAAACGACCAGCGCGCCAGCGCGTAGGCGGTGGAGATACCCAGCGGCAGGCTCAGCACAGTGGCCCAGAGCGAGACTCGCAGCGAAAGCGCCACCGCCTTCCATTCCTCGGGGCCGAGCCAATCCTGCATGCGCCTAGTTCGCGATCACGGCAAAGCCCTGCCGTTCGAAGGCCGCACGCGACTCGGTCCCGTGCAGGTAGTCGAGCAAGGCGGATTGCCCCGCACCCTCGCGCCCGGCGATGCCTGCCACCGGATAAAGGATCGGCGGGTGGCTGTCCGCCGGGAAGGTGCCAATGACCGTCACGCGCTCCTCGGCCACCGCGTCGGTCGCGTAGACGATGCCATAAGGTGCCTCACCCACCGCGACCAGCGCCAGTGCCGCGCGCACGTTGTCGGCCTGCGCCACGCGGGGGCCAACCGCCGCCCACTGCCCCAGGCTTTCCAGCGCCGCCTTGCCGTAGATGCCCGCCGGGACCGCCTCGACCAGTGCCATGGCGAGCCGGTCGTCGCCCAGCATCGCGGCAAGGTCCATTTCGGGGCCGATCTCGACCGGGATGGCAGCCGCATCGTGGGCGATCAGGACAAGGCTGTTGCGCAACAAATCGCGCCGCGTGCCCTGCGCGATCAGCCCGTCCGCTTCCAGCGCATCCATCCAGCCGGGATTGGCGGAGACGAACACATCCGCCGGAGCGCCCTGCTGGATCTGGCGCGCCAGCGCCGAAGACCCGGCCAGCGACACCGCCAGATCATGCCCCGTCGCGGCCTCGAAGCCGGTCTCGATCTCGGCCATGGCATTGGTCAGGCTGGCGGCGGCAAAGACGGTGACGGTCTCAGCGCGCGCGCCGGAGGAGCCAAGCGCGGCAAGGCCGACAGCAAGCGACAGGATGGATGAGCGCAAAACGTCAAACCGCACGAAAATTCCTCTTGGATATGCTTCTACAAACATATCGCTGAGGCGTTGCGCGCGATCAAGCGTTATTTTCCGAGAAACCTATCGGCGAGCAGGGACTGCAAGGCGCCGATCCGCGCCGCCCCGGCCTCGGCGGTGATCTCCTGCAGCTTGCGATAGTGCATCAGCACCGTTTCGCCTGTCTCGGTCAGGACCGCGCCACCGCCTTTGGCGCCACCACGCGAAGACGTCACCAGAGGCGCGTGAAATGCCGTATTCATGGTCTCTACCAGACTCCATGCGCGCTTGTAGCTCATCCCCATGCGCCGTCCGGCTGCGGCGATGGAGCCGGTCTCGCGGATACCCTCGAGCAGATCGGCCTTGCCCGGGCCCAGCATCGCATCCTCGCCAAACACGATGCGCAGACGCAGGCGGGGGGCCGTGGCCCCGGTATCTTGATCGTCGCTCATGCCGCTTTATGCCCCGTCCGCGTTCGGTCTTGCAAGACATATCGAAGGACAAGACCACCCGCAAATCCCCTTGCACTCGGGCGCGGGGCGGCGCATGGAACGTGCATGAACATCACCATCCCGTTGCCCTGATCATGCCGGTCACGCTCGACGGCCTCGGCGCGCTCGCCGCGCTGCCCTTTGACGAGATCATCGACGTGCGTTCGCCGTCGGAATTCGCCGAGGATCATATCCCCGGCGCGATCAACCTTCCGGTGCTCTCGGATGCCGAGCGCGCCCGCGTCGGCACGATCTATGTGCAGGAGGACAAGTTCCTCGCGCGCAAGATCGGGGCCGCGCTGGTGGCGCGCAATGCCGCCACGCATATCGAGGGGCCGCTGGCGTATCGCGGGGGCGGCTGGCGACCGCTGGTCTATTGCTGGCGCGGAGGGCAGCGGTCGGGGTCGTTCACCGTCATCCTCAAGCAGATCGGCTGGCAGGCGGACACCGTCGCGGGCGGCTATCAAAGCTATCGTCGCCTCGTGGCGGACATGCTCTACGAGCAGGATTTTCCGGCGCACGTGGTTCTGATCGACGGCGGCACCGGCACCGCCAAGACGCGGCTGCTGACACATCTTGCGGCGCAGGGCGGTCAGGTTCTGGATCTCGAGGAAATGGCGGCGCATCGCGGCTCTGTCTTTGGCCCGATCGCAGGCGGGCAACCGCCGCAAAAGGCGTTCGAGAGCACGCTTGCGGCCCACATTACGGCGCTCGATCCCGCGCGCCCGGTTTATGTCGAGGCGGAAAGCACCCGGATCGGGCGGATCAACCTGCCGCCCGCGCTCGCCCGTGCGATGAAGGCGGCAGAGGTGGTGCGCATCACCGCACCGATGGCGGCGCGGGTCACGCATCTTCTGTCGGATTACGCAGACCTGGTCGCCGATCCGGACTCGCTCGACACCATCCTCGGGCGGCTGGTGCGCTATCACGGGCATGACCAGGTGGCGGAGTGGCGCGCATTGGCCGCAACCGGCGATCTGGCGCGACTGGTCGAGTCGCTGATCGTCACACATTACGATCCGCGTTACACGCGCATCGCCGGGCCAGGACAAGCCGCGCCGCTTTGCCTGACCGACCTGGAAGAGGCGACGCTGGCCGCAACCGCGCGCCGCCTGATCACCGATCACGGCTGAGCAACACCCTGCAGGCGCACGCCCGGCGCGCCCTCTTCCATCTGTCCGATGATCGCCGCGTCATGGCCTGCCGCTCGCAGGGCGCGCAGCCGATCCTCGGCTACGTCAGAGGCCACCGCCGCAAGAAACCCGCCCGCCGTCTGCGGATCGTGCAGCAACGCGGCGCGCGCATCCTCACCGGCCCCGGTCACGAGGGCCGCGCGACGATTGGCCGCCCAGATGGTCGAACGCAGGCCCGTTGCTGCCAGCGCCTCCGCCCCGGAGAAGAGCGGGATCGCCGCCGGGTCGAGCACCGCGCCACAGTCTGAGGCCCGGCAGATCGCCCAGAGATGCCCGGCGAGGCCAAAGCCCGTCACATCCGTCATCGCCCGCGCGTCGGACAGGATCGCCGCCGCATCGCCCTGAGGGGTGGCCAGCACGTCCCAGAGCGCGCGGATGTCACCACCCCGCGCCTGCCCGCGCATCTCGGCGGCCAACAGCGTGCCCGAGCCGATCGGCCGTGTGAGAATTAGCACATCACCGGGCCGCGCCCCGGCGGTGGTGATCGCGTCGCCTTCCAGCAGCCCGGTCACGGTAAAGCCGATGCTCAGTTCTGCCCCCACCGTCGAATGCCCGCCGATGATCTCTGCCCCCGCTGCGCGCAAGGCATCGCCTGCCTGCTCCATGATCTCGGACATTCTGCGGGCCTGCAGCACCTCGGACATGCGCGGCAGGGTGATCGACACCAGCGCCGCCTGCGGACACGCGCCCATCGCCCAGATATCGCCCAACGCATGCAGCGCCGCGACCCGCGCCATCAGCCCGTGATCCATCGTAAAGCCACGCAGGTGATCGGTGGTCAGCACCTGCCGCACGCCGCCCAGATCGAGCACGGCGGCATCGTCGCCCGGCCCGGTCAGGATGTCGGGACGCGCGGCACCACCCTGCGCGGCCAGCATGCCCGACAGAACTTCCGGGGCCACCTTGCTGCCGCAGCCGCCGCAGAGCGGCTCTTGCGTCGTCTCCTCATTGAGTGCGGCGATGCGCGGCGCTTCCGGCTCGGGCATCTCCGGCAGAGGGTCGAACTTCGCCATGAACTTGCGGTCGATCCGGTCCTTCCAGCGCCACAGCAGCGGTGCCGCAAAAGCGATACCCGCTTTCTCGGCGAGGGCCGATGTGCGCCCCAGCGAGATCAGCTTGAGGTAATGGCGCTGCGGCAGGAAGGCGCGCAACGCCTGCCCGCTCAGCGCCGCGCGCAGGTTGTCGCGCAAGACCGGGGCGGCGCGCACGGCATAGACCCCGGCCTTGGGGCGCGGCGCGTGGCTCAGATGGGCGCAATCACCGGCAGCAAAGAGCGTCTCATGGCCCTCGACCCGCAGATCGGGCCCGACGCGCAGAAAGCCCGCATCGGTCACCGGCAGGTCCGACCCAGCCAGCCACGGATGCGCCCGCGCACCCGCCGCCCCGGCGACAAAACCCGCCGGGATGGGCGTGCCGTCGGCCATCTCGACGCCCGACCTGGAGATTGCGCGCACCTCGGCCCCGGTCAGCACCTGCACGCCGTAGCCCCGCAGCGCCGCCAGCAAACGCGCGCGCGCCACCGGGGCATCGGGTGCAATCTCGGCGGCGCGCTCGATCAGCGTGATCTCGGGCCGTGCGCCCGCACCCTGCAACCGGTGCGCCATCGCGAGCGCCAGTTCGATCCCGGCGATGCCGCCGCCGATCACCGCCGCCTGCGGCGCGGCCGCCTCCTCGGCCACCCTTGCGACGAAGCCGTCCCAGGCCTGCGCGAAGGGACCAAGCGGCTTGGCCGCCACGCCATGCGCGGCAAAGCCCGACAGGTTCGGCATGCCCGAATGGATGCCCACATCGACCGAGGCCACGTCGTAGCTGATGTCTCCGCGCCCGGCGACGGTGATGCGCCGGGCCTCTGCGTCAATCCGTGTGGCGGCCCCCACCACCAGCCGCGCACCGGCAAAGCGCGCCAGCTTCACGAGGTCGATCTCCAGTTCCTCGCGCCGGTAATGCCCGGCCACCAGCCCCGGCAGCATGCCCGTATAAGGGGCAACAGGATTGGGGTCGATCACCGTCAGCTGCGCACCGGGCAGTGGGTCCATCCCCCACATCCGCAGCATCAGGGCATGCGCATGTCCGCCACCGACAAGGACGAGGTCGCGCGACAGCGGTGCGGCGGATTGCATCATGGAACGGGCCTCCGGTTTTCGGAGACGGCATAGGGCATATCCGAGCGGGCGAAAAGTGCGACAACGCCACGGTCGTGAAATCCCTGACCCTGTCGCCACCGAAGCGCAGAGCGCATCGCCCCGCCGCTCCGCCTGAACAAACCCGGCCCGCGTCTCAATCCACCGGTTAGTGCAGGGTGAATTCGCCGGTCACGTTGCGCCATTCGCCGGGCGCGATCAGCTTGCGATGCGTGAAACGCACGGAATGCAGCGGCCCCTCGATCTCGCGCTGCCAGAATTCGATGAATTCGAACAGTTTCGGGTGATCCGGGGCCAGATCGTAATCCTGCCACAGATAGCTGTTGAGCACGCTTTGATAGTCGGGCATCCGGTAGAAAAATTCCGCCGTGGTCAGCCCGTATCCCTTGAGCATCAGTTCGGTTTCAGAGGTCTCCATATGTCTCTCCACTAACGGCCTGTGCGTCGATGATGCCCGAAAGAAATTACTTTTCAATAAAAACAGTATGTTGGCACTCGACGAGTGTGGCTGACAAATGCCGCCCCGCTGCGCCATTGCACCCCATATCATGGCTCTGATATAGTCGGTCCAACAATATGTAGCGCCAGATCACAGGACGGTAAAAAACGTGAGCGATACGCCTCAACCCCCTGAAAACACGGATGAAATGCCCCCCGCATATGACGGGCCCTCGGTTTCCATCACGCATGAGATGAAGACCTCCTATCTCGATTACGCGATGAGCGTGATCGTGAGCCGCGCAATCCCCGATCTGCGCGACGGATTAAAACCTGTGCACCGGCGCATCCTCTATGCCATGCATGAGGGCGGCAATACCCATGACAAGCCCTACCGCAAATCGGCACGCGCCGTGGGCGACGTGATGGGCAAGTATCACCCGCATGGCGATTCCGCGATCTATGACGCGCTGGTGCGCATGGCGCAGGATTTCTCGATGTCCCTGCCGCTGCTGGATGGTCAGGGCAATTTCGGCTCGATGGATGGCGATAACGCGGCGGCGATGCGTTACACGGAGGTGCGGATGGACAAGCCCGCCTCCTTCCTGCTGGCCGATATTGAGAAAGAGACCGTCGATTTTCAGGACAATTACGACGGCAAGGACCGCGAGCCGACGGTGCTGCCCGCGCGGTTCCCCAACATGCTGGTCAATGGCGCGGGCGGCATCGCCGTCGGCATGGCCACCAACATTCCGCCGCACAATCTGGGCGAGGTGATCGACGCGACACTGGCGCTGATCGACGATCCCGACCTTGGCAGCGAGGATCTGATCCAATACGTGCCGGGCCCGGATTTTCCCACCGGCGGCATCATGCTGGGCCGGTCGGGCGCGCGAAAGGCCTATCTGGAAGGGCGCGGCAGCGTTGTCATCCGTGCCAAGACCCGGGTCGAGGAGATCCGCAAGGACCGCTACGCCATCGTCATCGACGAAATCCCCTATCAGGTGAACAAGGCCACGATGATCGAGCGCATCGCAGAG
Organism: Roseovarius tolerans; assembly: GCF_900109855.1. GTDB lineage: Bacteria > Pseudomonadota > Alphaproteobacteria > Rhodobacterales > Rhodobacteraceae > Roseovarius > Roseovarius tolerans. The sequence goes on from NZ_FOBO01000013.1 coordinate 31,644, forward strand.
GCCGCCCGCGAAAAGCGGATCGAGGGCATCGCCCATGTGCAGGACGAGAGCGACCGCAACGGTGTCCGCGTGGTGGTCGAACTCAAGCGCGATGCCACCGCCGAGGTGGTGCTCAACCAGTTGTTCCGTTTCACCCCGATGCAGACCTCCTTCGGTTGCAACATGCTGGCCCTCAACGGCGGCAAGCCCGAACAGCTGACGCTGCATCGCTTCCTGTCGCTCTTCGTGCAGTTCCGCGAAGAGGTGGTCGCGCGCCGCACCGCCTATGATCTGCGTAAGGCACGCGAACGCGCGCATGTGCTCTGCGGTCTGGCCGTCGCAGTCAGCAATGTCGACGAGGTGGTGGCCACCATCCGCTCGTCTGCCGATGCCGCCGAGGCCAGGAAAAAGCTGATGGAGCGACGCTGGCCCGCAGGCGACATCCTCGAATATATCGCGCTGATCGACGATCCCAGCCATCCAGCCAACGACGATGGCACCTATAACCTCTCCGAGGTGCAGGCCCGCGCGATCCTCGATCTGCGCCTGCAGCGCCTCACCCAACTGGGCGTCAAGGAAGTCACCGACGAGTTGCAGGACCTCGCGGGCAAGATCAAGGACTACCTCGCCATCCTCGCCAGCCGCGAACGGATCATGCAGATCATCCGCGACGAGTTGCAGGAGGTGCGCGAGCTTTTTGCCGTTCCCCGCCGCACCGAGATCGTGGATTGGTCCGGCGACATGGAGGACGAAGACCTCATCGAGCGCGAGGAGATGGTCGTCACCGTCACGCAGGGCGGCTATATCAAGCGCACCGCGCTCGCCGATTTCCGCGCCCAGAAACGCGGCGGCAAGGGCCTTAGCAGCATGGCCACCAAGGATGAGGACGTGGTGACCACGCTCTTCGTGGCCAACACCCATACGCAACTGCTGTTCTTCACCACTGAAGGCATGGTCTACAAGCTCAAGACATGGCGTCTGCCGCTTGGCGGGCGCACCTCCAAGGGCAAGGCCATCGTCAACATCCTGCCCATCCCCACCGGTGTCTCGATCGCCGCGATCATGCCGGTGGACCGCGCCGAGGAAGAATGGGACGACCTGCAGATCGTCTTTGCCACCTCGGCGGGCGACGTGCGGCGCAATGCGCTGAGCGATTTCACCAACGTCAAGCGCAACGGCAAGATCGCGATGGACCTGCCCGAGGGGGTGGAACTGGTGAATGCGCGGATCTGCTCGGAAGAGGATGACGTGATGCTGGTCACCGATTCCGGCCGCGCGATCCGGTTCCCGGTGACCGATGTGCGCGTCTTCAAGGGGCGCAAATCCACCGGCGTGCGCGGTATTCGCCTGCAAAACAGCGACCGCGTCGTGTCGATGTCGGTGATAGGCCATTTCGAGGCCACATCGGACGAACGCGCCGCCTATCTCAAGATGCGCCGTGCCGCCGCCGGTGCCCCTGACGACGAGGGGGCCGAGGACGAAGGCAATGCCGATGCCACCCTGAGTGCCGAGCGGTTCGAGGATATGCAGGCCGCCGAGAACCTGATCCTGACGATCACCGCCAACGGCTCCGGAAAACTGTCCTCCAGCCATGATTACCCGGTGCGCGGGCGCGGTGGCATGGGTGTCGCCGCCATCGACCGCGCGATGCGCGGTGGGCCGCTGGTCGCCTCCTTCCCGGTGACGCTGGAAGATCAGATCATGCTCGCCACCTCGCGCGGGCAGTCAATCCGCGTGCCGGTCCAAGGCATTTCCTTCCGCTCGCGCAGCGCGGGCGGGGTCAAGGTGTTCAACACCGGCAAGGGCGAAGAGGTCGTCTCGGTCGCGTGGATCGCCGAACAGGCCGAGGACGAGGACGAAGACGAGACGGCACCGTCGGAGGAATGAGCGGGGCGGGGCAGATGCAAGGCGCTGCCCCGGCCTCTCGCTGCCTGATCACCGGGGCGACCGGCCGGCTTGGCCGCCTGTTGCGCGCGCTCTGGCCTGCTGAGGACAGCCCGCAGCCCATCTGGCTCGCCCGGCGCGGCGATGCGGATATCCTCTGGCCCGGTGCAGATGCCCCCCTCCCCGACCTGCCCCCCTGCGCGACGGTGGTGGCGCTCTGGGGGCAGACATCGGGCGACGCGCAGACCCTTGCGCAGAACGTGGGCCTCGTGGCGCAAGGCGTGCGGCTGGCCCATGCCTGCGGGGCAAAGCGCGTGTTTCATATCTCGACCGCCGCGATCTACGGCCCCGGCCGCGCGATGCATGAGACCCGCAGCCCGACCCCGATCAACGCCTATGGCAGCGCCAAGCTGGAGATGGAGCGCGCCATCGCCGCCCTGCCCCGCGACGGTCTGCGCCATGTGATCCTGAGATTGGCCAACGTGGTGGGGTCGGACAGTCTTGCCCCGGCATTGCAGCACCCCGAACGCGGTATCACGCTCGACCGGTTCGCAGATGGTGCCGGACCGCGCCGCAGCTACATCGCGCCGGGCGATCTGGCGCGCGTGCTGGCCGGGCTGGCGCGGCTGGCCCCCGACACGCTGCCCGATACCCTCAACATCGCAGCGCCCGCGCCCGTGGCGATGGAGGATCTCGCACAGGCCGCGGGCTGCCAAGTGATCTGGCGCGCCGCGCCGCCCGAGGCGCAGGCAGAGGTCTCGCTCGATACCGCGCGGCTGGCGCGGCTCTTGCCGGACGCGTTGCACCATGTAACCCCCCGCGAGATGCTCGCCGATTGGCACAGCGCCCAGGGTCGCATCGCCTGACAGGCAGGCTCATGCTTTGGTCACATCCTTCACATCCCCACCGGATTCGGTCACGGCATGGTGAGAGGCATTGCCCCAAGACCCGCGCAAGGCCTATTATTGCCTGATCTGCCCCGCATATTGGGGGGTGTTTTCCTGCGGAGACGACCATGCCCGACCGGCTGACCCGCCTTCCGCGCCCCGGGCGAGGGCGTATCCTGCACGCGGTGATCGAGGCGGCGCTGATGCTGTCGGCCCTCATCCTCGCGGCGCTGCTCACTGGTGACGCGCGCGCACTCGCCGCATGGGGTCTCTGGGCGCTTCCATTGATGTTGATCGCGGCGGGGCTGGGCAACGCGCTCGACCTGCACCGCGCCACGCCGATCCGCCACCTCACCAGCGACATGGGACGGATTGCCCTTGTCTCAGGGATCGCAAGCCTCACCGGCATTCTCCTCTCGGCGGTGATGGCAGCCGGACTATCGGCACGGCTCTTCATCACGGCGGGCCTCGTGTATCTGCTCATATCGGGCGCGCGCCACCTCTGGCGGCGGCATGACGGCGGGACACGTCCCACCGGCCGCGCCGTCGATCCCGCGGCGCTTCTGGGGCGCGACGCCCTCGAGAACGAGTTGCCGGATGTGAACGACGTCTATTCCGGGCGGCGCATTCTCGTGACCGGCGCGGGCGGCTCCATCGGCTCGGAACTTTGCCGTCAACTGGTCCAATGCCGCCCCACGAGGCTGATCCTGATGGATCACGGCGAACATGTTCTGTTTCAGATCGAGCGCGAACTGCGCGACCTTGCCCCGGATCTGGAGATCATCCCGATTCTCGGCTCGGTCTGCGACGCCGCCCTCGTCAATGTCCTGATGCGCGCCAAGAAAATCGACGTGGTGCTGCACGCGGCCGCCTACAAGCACGTGCCGCTGGTGGAATCGAACGCCATCGAGGGGATGCGCAACAATGTTATCGGCACCCGCACCGTCGCCAATGCCGCGCGCGAGGCTGGCGTCGAACGGTTTATCCTCGTCTCCACCGACAAGGCGGTGCGCCCGACCTCGGTGATGGGCGCGTCGAAGCGGTTCGCAGAGATGATCGTGCAGGATCTTGCCACCCGCTCGGACAAAACGCGGTTTTCCATGGTGCGTTTCGGCAATGTGCTTGGCTCTTCGGGCTCGGTGATCCCGGTCTTCGCCGATCAAATCGCGCGCGGCGGGCCGGTTACGCTGACCCACCCGGAGGTGACGCGCTATTTCATGACCATCCCGGAGGCCGTGCGCCTCGTGCTTCTCGCGGGCTCGTTCGCCCGTGACGGCGATGTCTTCGTGCTCGACATGGGCGAACCGGTCGCCATTCAGGACATCGCGCGCCGGATGATCGAGGCCTCGGGCTATAGCGTGCGCGACGCAGCCAATCCGCGCGGCGATATCGAGATCGAGATCACCGGGTTGCGCCCCGGCGAAAAGCTGCATGAGGAATTGCTGATCGGCTCGGACATGCTGACCACACCGCACCCCCGCATTCTGCGCGCGCAGGAGGGGCACCTGTCGGAGATCGAGCTTGCCAAGGCGCTCAAGTCACTGTCCGAGGCGATCGAGACCCGCGACGTGACCCTGCTGCGCTCGATCCTCGCGCAGTGGATCGAGCAGGTCGAGGCGGATGAGGCGGTGAACGATTGAGGCCGCTCGAGCAGTTGGGATTGGCCTGAAGCGGACATAGCACCCCGCCAAAAGGTGCCGCGTGATCGCAGGGCCGGGGACTGGCGAAGCAACGGTCATGGTGGGTGCTTTATGCCAGCCAAGTCATTGTAACCTCAACACGTTGCGCACCCTATCAAATCGCCAGGCCGCGGGACGGCGTCATGCCGGAGGCATGCCTCTGGCATGGCGATCGCGCGGCACCTTCGGTGCGTTTCGCGCGGGCGGTGCGTATGTCCGCTAAAGGCCTAAACCTACCCCCTCAAAGCCCCCCGAATTTCTCCTCGAGATACTCCAGTAGCGGCTCCGCCGTGGGCTCCGCCCCGCCGCAGGCGCGCGCGATCACCTCGGCGGGCGCGAACCGCCCGCCATGCACCTGCACCTTTGAGCACAGCCACGATGTCGCTCCGCCCAGATCGCCGCGCGACAGATGCACCTCCAGATCCGGCACCGCCCCGCGCATCGCCCGGTACAGGCACCCGGCATAGACATTCCCCAGACTGTAAGTCGGGAAATAACCGAACAGCCCCACCGACCAATGCACATCCTGCAACACCCCGTTCGAGGCCCGATCCACCGCATAGCCGAAATCGGCTTCGAACCGGTCATTCCACGCGGCCTCCAGATCATCCGTCGACAGATCACCCGAAATCAGCGCCTTTTCCAGATCGAACCGCAGCATGATATGCAGGTTGTATTGCACCTCATCCGCCTCGGTGCGGATATACCCGCGATGCACCCGGCTGACCGCGCGGTAGAAGGTCTCGGCCTCGTCCAGCCCGAACTCACCGAAGGTCTCACGCATCCGCTCGAACAGCCAGCCGGTATAGGCGCGGCTTCGCCCCAGCTGGTTCTCATAGATCCGGCTCTGGCTTTCATGCACGCCCATCGACACGCCCTGCCCCAGCGGCGTCAGGCGATACTCGGGGTCGATGCCCTGCTCATAACAGGCATGGCCGACCTCGTGGATCGTCGAATAGAGGCAGTTGAACGGATCATGCTCGCTCACCCGGGTGGTGATACGCACATCGTCGCCGCTGCCAGAACTGAACGGATGCACCGCCATGTCGAGCCGCCCGCGCGCAAAATCATAGCCGAAATTCCGCGCCAGTTCGCGCGAGAGACGCAGTTGCGCCTGCTCGTCGAAATGCGCATCGAGCGCGGGCCACTCGCGCTCCAGCGCGCGGGCGCGCAGATCGACCAGCCGGGGCCGCATCTCGGCAAACGTCGTATCCAGTCGCGTCGCCGTCATGTCGGGCTCGAAATCGTCTATGAGGGCATCATAGAGGTCGCGCCCCCGCGCCACCGCCGTCGCCTCCTCGCGTTTCAATCGGATCACCTCGGCCAGCACCGGCGCGAAGGCGGCGTAATCGTCGCCCGCGCGCGCCTCGGCCCACTGCCCCTGCGCGCGGCTGGTCAGTCGCGCCAGCGCCACCGCCAGATCGCCGGGCACCAGCATCGCGCGGTCATGGTCGCGGCGGATATGGCGCAGTTGCGCGCGCGCCACCTCGTCGCTGACCTGAGCCTCGGCCTCGGCCAGCAGATCGCCGCGCCGGGGATCACAGCGCCGGGCGTGCAGCACCGCCTGCATCGCGCCCGACTCCTCGGACCGTTGCTCGGCCGCCCCGCGCGGCATCATGGTTTCCTGATCCCAGCCCAGCCGCCCCGCGACCTGCGCCAAGGCTTGCGTCTCGCGCTCCTGCGCCATCAGATCGTCATAGGCCGTCATGCCGTGCCCCCCCGAATGGATGTGGCGCGCGGATACTGGCTCAGGAACCGCGCCCGCAGGATCAGCACCCAGAGCACCACTGCCACGAATTGATGCGCAATCGCCAGTTGCCATGGCGCGATATAGAGCACCGTCATGATGCCCAGAACGATCTGCAACAGCAGCACAACGAACATCGCGGTGAACGCGCCGCGCGTGATGCCATGCGCGCTGCGCCGACCGCGCAACCAGACCACCACGGCAAACGCCAAGAGCAGATAGCCGCTCACCCGGTGGATGAACTGCACGGTGCCGGGGTTCTCGAAGAAGTTCCGCCACCGCGGCGCAAGGTCCATCATGTCGGGCGGCAGGATACCCCCGGCCATCAGCGGCCAGTCGGTATAAGTTCTGCCTGCGTCGATCCCCGCCACCAGCGCGCCCAGCAGGATTTGCAGAAAGGCGAAGTGCATGAGACCGGTGGAGAGGCTGAAAAGCTTGGCCTCACGCCCGCGCCGGGCCTGCATCAATTCCCGCTCCTCGCGCCCAAGCGCCATCACATACCAGGCAATCAGACCGAGGATGACGAAGGCCAGCCCGAGATGCGTGGCCAGCCGGTATGAGGCCACGGCGATCATCTCGCCCGACAGACCCGAGGACACCATCCACCAGCCGATCGCGCCCTGCGCCCCGCCCAGCGCACCAAGGCCCAGCAGACGCCCGGTCCAGCCCTTGGGGATCTGGCCTGCGATCAGAAAACCGAAAAAGCCCAGCGCCCAGACCAGCCCGATGACCCGGCCCAACTGCCGATGGCCCCATTCCCACCAGTAGATCACCTTGAACTCGGCAAGGCTCATTCCCTTGTTGAGCAATTCGTATTGCGGGATCGCGCGATACTTGTCGAATTCCTCCTGCCAGACGGCCTCCGACATCGGCGGCAGCGCGCCGGTCACCGGCTTCCATTCGGTGATCGAGAGCCCGCTATCGGTGAGCCGCGTGAGCCCGCCCACCGCGATCATCACCACCACCAGCGCAAAGAGGATCATCAGCCAGATGCGGATGCCACGCCGCGCGCCGCGCCGCCCGGAATCGATCATGCCACCCTTGGGGGCCTGCTTGGGGGCCTCAGTGCCGCCCACCTCTTCGAAAATACTGCGTTTCCCGCTCATATCCCGCCTTTCAGACTTTGACCGCATGACAGCTTAGGTCGCGGCCCCTCCCGCTTCAACCGCGCTCCTTCCAGCGGACCATCTGCCGCAACACGCCATGCAGCATCTGCACATCGGCGCGGGTCAGCGGCATCCGGCTCCAGAGGTTGCGCAGGTTGGTCTTCATGCTTTCGGCCTTGTGCTCGGGGAAAAAGAACCCCGCCTCGCCCAGCCGGTCCTCGTAATGTTCCGCCAGCTTTTCGATCTCTACCTGTTCGGCCCAATCGGACTTGGCCATGTCCATACGCTCATGCACCACCTCGCCTGCCGCGCGCTGCCACTCATAGGCGGTCAGCAGCACGCATTGCGCAAGGTTGAGACTGGCGAACTCCGGGTTCACCGGCACGTTGATGATCGCGTTGGCCCGCGCGATATCGTCATTCTCCAGCCCGGCGCGCTCCGGCCCGAAGAGCACGGCCACATTTTGCCCCTCGGCGATCTTCTCAGCGGCCAGCGCCATCGCGCGTTCGGGGCTGAAGACCGGCTTGGTCAGGCCCCGCGCCCGCGCCGTGGTGGCAAAGACATAGGCGCAATCGGCCACGCCCTCCGCCGTCGTCTCGACCAGCTGCGCCTCGTCCAGAAGCCGCCCCGCGCCGCTTGCCATCGCGACCGCCTTGGGGTTGGGCCAGCCATCGCGCGGCGCCACGATGCGCATCCGGTCGAGGCCGAAATTCCACATCGCCCGCGCGGCAGCCCCGATATTCTCGCCCATCTGCGGGCGCACGAGCACGAAGGCGGGCTGCGGTCGGTCACTGGGCATCGGCTCTCTCTTTTCCGGATAGGCGGCGCGCCGGGTTTAGGACAGGGCCGCGGCACTGAAAAGCCCCTGCCCTTCATCTTTCTTAAAATACTCATGCCAAACCCAAGCAAAAGGGCGCGCGCCCTGACCGGCCGCGCGCCCTTTGACTGTCGATCTCTGGATCGTCTATTCGGCGGCTTCCGCCGGGCCGCCGGAGGAGCCATCCTTAGCCTCGCCGCCCTGCGCCTGACCGTCGCCGCCCTCTGGTTTGGCAGGCTTCTTGGCGCGCGGCTTGCGCGGGCGCTTCTGCGTGGCGGGCTTATCCTGGCTTTCCGGTGTCTCCACCAGTCCGCTCTCGCCTTCATTGCCGCTGTCGATCACGTCGGGTTGAGCGCTGCGCGACGGATCGGGCTGCGCCTGACGTGTTTCCTGAGCGCCGCTATCCGTTTCATCGCGTGCAGCACCACCGTCGCGTCCACCGTGAGGGCGATCGCCGCGATCACGGTCGCGGTCGCGGTCGGCCTGACGGTCGCGGTTCTGACGCTCCTGCTCTTCGCGGCGTGCGTCCTGTTCCTTCTGCGCCTCGCCCAGCATGCGCAGGTAATGCTCGGCATGCTGCTGGAAATTCTCGGTTGCGACCCGGTCGCCCGACAATTGCGCATCGCGTGCAAGCTGATTGTATTTCTCGATGATTTGCTGCGGCGTGCCGCGCACCTTGCCCTCGGGGCCGGAGCTGTCGAAGACCCGGTTGACGATATTCCCGACCGAGCGGTTGCGGTTCGGCTTGTTCCGCGAACGTGACTTGGATGATCTCATATTTTTGCAGTCCAGCCTTGTGGTCAATGCGTCGCTTGCTCCGACTGGCGCGTCTGTGCGCCGAAATGTGTCGGATCGGACATGTATTGGCTTGGCACCAAGCGGGACCGCCCTTATCGGGCATCCGCCGTCTTGATGTCTTTCAATAAACACGCCCAATCGCAGCGCACAAGAGGAAAGCACGATTTTTCTTCGATTTGCGCGGTTTTTGGCGGTCAGACCGCGCAAATCAGCCGATATCGACCGGCCATCTGCCGATAACCACGCGGTCGCGTCCGTCGAGATCGGGCAGCACGCCCACCTCGGCAAAGCCCGCCGCGCAAATGATATCGCGCACCGGCGCGCCCTGCTGCCAGCCGATTTCCACCGCGATGCGCCCACCCGGGCGCAGATGCGCCCCGGCACCCGACGCGATTGCGCGATAGGCCGAGAGCCCGTCGTCGCCATCGGTCAGCGCGCCCTCGGGGTCGTGGTCGCGCACCTCAGCGCTGAGACCCGGCATCTCGTCCACCGCAATGTAAGGCGGGTTCGAGACGATCAGATCAAACGCGCCCGTGACCTGCGAAAACCAGTCAGAGCGGCGAAGATCAAGCCGCGCGTCCACCCCATGCCGCGCCGCGTTGCGCGTGGCCACCTGCAGCGCCGCCGCGCTGATATCCGTGGCCACGCCACGGGCCTTGGGCCACTCTGCCAGGAGCGTCACCGCGATGATCCCGCTGCCGGTGCCAAGATCGAGCAGCCGCGCCGGGGCCGGGCCGCGCAGCACCTCGGCGATCAGGCATTCGGTTTCGGGGCGCGGATCAAGCACATCCGCCGTCACCTCAAAGCTGCGCCCCCAGAACTCGCGCCACCCGATGATCTTCGCCACCGGCGCGCGCGCCACGCGCCGCGCGACCATCTTGTCGAACCGCGCCACCGCCGCCGCATCGAGATCATCGCACAGATGCAAGGTCAGCCGGTCACGCGGCACCTCCATTGCCACGGCCAGCAACGCGCGCGCATCACCCGCCGCACCCTCGATGCCCGCTGCCTGCAAGGCCCGCGTGGCCGCAATCAGGGCGGCCTGCGCGCTCACGACATCTCGGCCAAAAGTGTGGCCTGCGCATCCGCCGTCAGCGCGTCGATCACCTCGTCGAGATCGCCCTGCATCACCTGATCGAGCTTATAGAGCGTCAGGTTGATGCGATGATCGGTCATCCGCCCCTGCGGGAAGTTATAGGTGCGGATGCGCTCCGAGCGGTCACCGCTGCCGACCTGCGCCGCACGGCTGGCCGAGCGTTCGCCGTCCACCCGGCTGCGCTCCATGTCAAAGAGCCGCGACTTCAGCACATCCATCGCGATCTCGCGGTTGCGGTGCTGCGACTTCTGGCTGCTGGTGACCACCAGACCGGTTGGAATATGGGTGATCCGCACCGCCGAATCGGTGGTGTTCACGTGCTGCCCGCCCGCGCCCGAGGAGCGCATCGTGTCGATGCGCAGATCGTTCGGGTCGATCCGGATATCGACATCCTCGGCCTCGGGCAGCACCGCGACGGTCGCGGCAGAGGTGTGGATGCGCCCGCCGCTCTCGGTCTCGGGCACGCGCTGCACGCGGTGGACGCCGGATTCGAACTTAAGCCGGGCAAAGACGTCCTCGCCGCCCACCCGCGCCACCAGTTCGCGCAAGCCCCCCAACTCGCTCCATTGCTCCTCGATCACCTCGAAGGACCAGCCCTGTGCCTCCGTGTACCGCTGATACATGCGCATCAGGTCAGCGGCGAACAGCGCCGCCTCGTCGCCGCCGGTGCCGGGGCGGATTTCGAGGATCGCGGCGCGATTGTCGGCGGCGTCGCGCGGCAGAAGCGCCAGTTGCAGCGCCGCCTCCATCGCGGGCAGACGCGCCTCCAGTTCCTCGATCTCGGCACGGGCCAGATCGCGCATTTCGGCATCATCCAGCATCGCGCGCGCGCCCTCGATATCCGCCAGGGCCTGCCGGTAGGCGCGGATTTCCTCGACGACGGGGCGCAACTCGGCATATTCGCGACCCAACTGCGCGATATCACCGCCGCCCTGCGTCATCTGCGCCTCGATATACTCGAAACGCTGCGTGATCTGTTCCAGTCTGTCCAAAGGCACCATGGGGCTGATCCTCTGTCCCATCCTTGTGACTTGGTCAAGGGCGCAAAGCTGTGATATCTTCATGCGATGAGATTGCTCTGGCCCCTCCTCCTCCTCGCGGCCACGCCCGCGCTTTCGGATGCCACCATCGGCGGCAAGACCGTCGAATGCTATTGCACCGATACCAGCGGCGCGCGTGTGGAGATGGGCGAGATGATCTGCCTGCGGGTCGATGGCAAGATGTTCATGGCCAAATGCGCGATGTCGCTCAACGTGCCGATCTGGCGCAAGGTCAGCGATGGTTGCCTGTCATCCAGCCTGACCGAGCCGGTAGAGCCAACGCTCGATACGGGCGGCGTTCACGCCCAGATCTGACTTGCCAAAGCGCAGCCGTCCGTAAATCTCCAGCATGTCGTCGCTCTGCCGCACCGTGGTGTAATCGGGAAAGCCGAACACCCGGCTGCGGGTGACATAGGTAATCATGCCCTGATCCACGCTCCCCGCCAGGACCCGCGTGCGGGCCGTGTCGCGGATGATCGCATCCAGCGTGGCCAGATCACCCTCGACGCGGCGCATCGCGCCGCCCTCCAGATCGCGATCCGTCACACTCTCGGGCATCTGGTGCCAGCGTGCCGGATCGGACGGGGCCAGCCGGACAAAGGCCAGCGCCGCCGCGATCAGCACCACAAGAAGAACGGCCAGCAGCTTCATCATCCTACCCCCGGTGCCACTCACGGGCCTCAGCCAGCGCGCGCACCGTCCACCGTTTCGGCCAGTGCCTCGGCACGCGCGGCGATCTCGGCCAGCGTCTCGGTCACCTCCTGCGGCACCACCGGCACCTCCACGCGCTCTGCCTCGGGGGCGGGCGCGTTGCGCAATTGATCCAGTTCCGCCTCGCGTTCTGCCAGCTTGTCCTCGGCGGCGCGCAGCTTGTCCTGCAAGCCTGCGGTCTTGTCGGCGAGCATCAGCCCCGCCATCAACAGCATCCGCGCCTCGGGAATGCGCCCGATCTGCGCAGCCAGAACCGAGGCCTCCTCGTCCAGCATCTTGGCGGCGGAATGCAGGTAGTGCTCTTCGCCCGCCTGACAGGCAACGTCGAACATGCGGCCACCGATCTCGATCTTCACCTCGGGCATCACGCGTCCTCCGTCTTGGTTGCGGTGTCGTCCCCGGCCTCGGCGATGACCTGCCCCAGTTCGGTCAGCACCGCCTCGACCTCGTCGCGGTCTGCGGCGCGGGCGGCCCGCAGGCCTTCCAACTCGGCCAGCATGGACTTGTTGATCAGATGCGGCTCGGCGACGCCCGCCTGATGCGCCTCGCGCAGGGCCTGATTGTTGTCACGCAACTGCTGGTTCGCCTTGCGCAGCGATTGTAGATCGGCATCGAGCTTGCGCAGGCTGTCGGACTGCGCGCTGCGCGCGGCCTCCAACTCGGCCTCGCGCGCCTCGAGCCGTTCGCGCAGCGTGCGCACCCGCTCTTCAAGCTGGGCATTCGCCAGCTTTTCGTCCTCGATATCCTGACGCAGCTTGACCATTTCGGCCGGATCGCCCGCAGCCTCGCGCCCGTCCAGACCCTTGGTGATCCGGTCCAGCGCTGCGGTGATCCGCGCCTGCAACTCGTCTATCTGGCTCATCTCCTCGATCCCTCGCTTGTCTTGGCCCGGTTGTCTGACGAATCGCACACCGGACCGGTTTTGATCAAGTCTAGCCAAAACCGCAGGGAAATGCGCGTCCTTTGGCACGGTTGCACGCCGCACACCCCCCTGACGCGCCGCGCGCGCTTGATCTTCTGTGTCGGGCTGGTATGCAGCGACAATCTGTTGCCACTTCCAAAGGATGCACCCCCCGTGGATATCGCCGCCCTGCGCTCTGCCAACCCCGATCACTGGATGAAGGCCACCGCCATTCGCGCGCTGACCCTCGACGCCGTCGCCGCCGCCAATTCCGGCCATTCCGGCATGCCCATGGGCATGGCCGACGTCGCCACCGTGCTGTTCGAGAATCACCTGAAATTCGACGCGGCCAACCCCGACTGGCCGGATCGCGACCGGTTCATCCTGTCGGCGGGCCACGGCTCGATGCTGCTCTACGCGCTGCTCCACCTCACCGGCTATCAGGACATGACGCTGGAGGATCTGCGCAATTTCCGTCAATGGGGTGCCAAGACGGCGGGCCACCCGGAATACGGCCACGCAAAGGGGATCGAGACCACCACCGGCCCGCTCGGTCAGGGCATCGCCAATTCGGTTGGGTTCGCCATCGCCGAAGAGGCCCTGCGCGCGCGGTTCGGCAAGAAGCTGATGGATCATCACACCTATGTAATCGCCGGTGACGGCTGCCTGATGGAAGGCGTGAGCCAGGAGGCGATCAGCCTTGCCGGACGCCAGGGTCTGGGCAAGCTCATCTTGCTGTGGGACAACAACAACATCACCATCGACGGCACCGTTGATCTGGCCGACCGCACCGATCAGGTGAAACGCTTCCGCGCCAGCGGTTGGCACGTGCAGGAAATCGACGGCCATGACCCGGCGGCCATCGACGCCGCCCTGACCGAGGCCAAGCGCACGCGCAAACCCTCGATGATCGCCTGCAAGACGCATATCGCATTGGGCCATGCCGCGCAGGACACCTCCAAGGGTCACGGCGCGCTGACCGATGCCGATCAGCTCAAGGCGGCCAAAGACGCCTATGGCTGGCCGCATGGCCCCTTCGAGGTGCCGTCGGATGTGAAATCCGCATGGGAGGCCATCGGTAAACGCGGGGCGGCGGATTACGCCGACTGGCAGGCACGACTGGCCGAGGCCTCGGCGCAGCGTCAGGCCGAAATCGAGCGCATCTTTGCCCGCAACGTGCCGTCGAAACTCTCGGCCCGGATCAAGGCGTTGAAAAAGCAGGTCAGCGAAGAAGCCCCCAAGGTGGCCACCCGCAAATCGAGCGAGATGGTGCTCGAAGTGGTCAACCCGATCATGCCCGAGACCATCGGCGGTTCGGCGGACCTGTCGGGCTCCAACAATACCCGCTCGGGCGACATGACCGTGTTTGACGAAGGCAACCGCAAGGGCCGTTACATCCATTACGGCATCCGCGAGCATGGCATGGCGGCGGCGATGAACGGCATGGTGCTGCATGGCGGCATCCGCCCCTATGGCGGCACCTTCATGTGCTTCACCGATTACGCCCGCCCCTCGATGCGCCTCGCCGCGCTGATGAAGATCCCCACCGTTTTCGTCATGACCCATGACAGCATCGGACTGGGCGAGGATGGCCCGACCCACCAGCCGATCGAGCATCTGGCGATTTCGCGCGCCACGCCCAACACCTGGGTGTTCCGCCCCTGCGATACGGTCGAGACCGCCGAGGCCTGGGAACTGGCGCTGAATTCCAAGGAAACACCCTCGGTCCTGTCGCTGACCCGTCAGGGCCTGCCGACGCTGCGCCGCGAGCACAAGGCCAAGAACCTGACCGCCCAGGGGGCCTATGTTCTGGCCGACGCGGAAGGAAAACGTCAGGCGATCCTACTGGCGACGGGTTCCGAGGTCGCCATCGCGATGGCCGCCCGCGACATCCTGCAAGAGGCCGGGATCGGCACGCGCGTCGTCTCGATGCCCTGCTGGGAACTCTTCGAAGAACAGGACGAGAGCTATCGCCGCCGTGTTCTGCCCGCGGGCCCGGTGCGCGTCGCGGTCGAGGCGGCGATCCGCTTCGGCTGGGATCGCTGGCTCTATGGCGAGCGCGGCAAACGCGAAAAAGGCGAATTCGTCGGCATGCACGATTTCGGTGCCTCCGCCCCGGCGGAAGTGCTCTACGAGAAGTTCGGCATCACCGCCGAGGCCGTGGCCGAAAAGGTCAAGGCACTGCTCTGAGTGTCAGGGGGGCGCATATGGATTGACGCCCCCTTCCCGGCTGACATCGCCGCTGCGTTTCAAGCCTCACACACGAAAAAGGCCCGGGCATGGACCCGGGCCTTTTTATCAGCAGGATGCGCCTGCCCTTACATCTTGCAGTCCGCCGCATAGGCATCCGCGTGATCCTCGAGCGCCACGCCAATGATCTTGTTGGTGAACACGTCGCCCTCCTTGATCACCTCGCGCACATAGATGTCCTGCACCGGGTGGTGGTTGGGGCCAAAGGCGAAATCACCCCGCGTGCTGTCGAACTCCGCCGCTTCCAGCGCCGCTCGGAACGCATCCGCGTCCGAAACATCGGCCTTCTCCATCGCGGAAATCAGCAGGTTCGCGGTGTCGAACCCCTGGCTTGCGTAAAGCGAGGGCAGACGGTCATATTTGGCCTGAAAGCTCTCGACAAAGGCGGCATTGGTCGGATTGTCGATATCCTTCGACCATTGCGAAGTATTCACCACGCCAAGGGCTGCATCCCCCACGGCCTGCAGAATGCCCTGATCAAAGCTGAAGGCGGGACCAACCACCGGCAGATCGACGCCACTGTCGGCATATTGCTTTAGGAACGAAATCCCCATCCCGCCGGGCAGGAAGAAGAACACCGAGTCGGCCCCGCTCGCACGGACCTGCGCGATCTCGGCGGCGTAATCGGTCTGACCCAGTTGGGTATAGATCTCACCCGCCAGTTCGCCCTCATACATCCGCTTGTAACCGGTCAGGGCATCCTGCCCTGCCGGGTAGTTGGGGGCGAGGATGAAGCTGTTCTTGTAGCCCGCATCATTGGCATAGGCCCCCGCCGCCTCGTGCAGGTTGTCGTTCTGCCACGCGACGTTGAAATAGTTCTGGTGGCAGCCCTTGCCCGCCAGCGCCGACGGCCCGGCATTGGGCGAGAGATAGAACTTGCCCTGCGCGACCGCCCCCGGCACCACCGCCATGGCGAGGTTCGACCAGATGATGCCCGTCAGCACATCGACCTTCTCGGCCTGGATCATCTTGTCCGACAATTGCACCGCGATATCGGGTTTACGCTGATCGTCCTCGATCACCACCTCGATGTCGTCACGGCCCGATTGCTCCACCGCCAGCATGAAGCCGTCGCGCACGTCGATGCCGAGGCTCGCCCCGCCACCCGACAGCGTGGTGATCATGCCCACCTTGACCTCGGCCTGCGCGCCGATGGCGGCCAGCGACATGGCCCCGGCCATGGCGAATGTTCTGAATGTCATATGTCCGTCTCCCTGGATGCAGGCGGGTTGCACCCCGCCCGGTCTCTGCGCCCCTCATCGGGGCGTCACTCCTTGCATCCCACAGGTTTGGACAAAGGTCCAGATGTCAGCGGCGTCAGGATCCGCCAGCGCCAGGGCCGGACGGCACGAAACTCACGGTAAATCCACCCATTTCGTCGATTTCGACATGCACCACCTGCCGGGGCAGACGTACCACGGCACGCTGATCGGCCTGCCAAGGCTGATCAGTCAGTACACACCCGGCCTCTTGGCCGCCAAAATCGGCCCTCGGGGGCACTTCCTGCATAAACCTCAGACCACGCACCACCGCGCCGCCGGCGATCTCGACAGAGCCTGTATCAAGAACCTCCTTGGCCTTGCCCTTGGTCAGAACTGATTGTTGCTTGCTCTGGGCCCAGACCCCGCACACCATGGTGCGGCCTTGGTTTTCCTGCAAATCCACCGCAACGGTCAGTCCCCCGCCGCTGTCATAGCTGCCGCCCGACAGCACCGGATCGCTCCCAAGGCGGGCCACGGTCTGCGGTTCTGTCGAGACACTGCACGCGGTCAGGAAAACGCCTGAGGCAAGGACTATGGCGGTTCGCATCATGGTGGCCTCCAGAAGTTACAATGCATAGGCGTAGAGATATGCATCCCATGCGAAATTGCAAAGCAGCCCGTTCACGCCGCTCCAGCGAAACGCGCTGTCTCCTTCAGCATCTCGGGGTAGAATTTCTCCAGCGTGGGCAGGAACGCCTCGCGAATGCGGCCCACTTGCGCAGGCGTCAGATCATCGCGCCAGACCCCCGCCTGCCCCTTTGCAAAAAACGCCTTCATCTCTGACGGCTTCTCCGCAAACCCATGTTTTTCCTCGAATTTCTTCATAGACTCGAAATTCGTGGCTTTCACGGCGCGGGCCAGCTTGGGCTTGTCCACCGGCATGCGAAAGAATTGCTCAATCAGCCCGCGCATCGCTTTTCCGGTATTGGCCAGCATATCCTCGTAGCGCAGCACATGGCGCGGCAGACCGGGGGCCGAGGTCCAGCTATTGACGTGATCGTCCCATCGGCCAAGCGGCTCGAATATGCCGGCCGCGGTGCCCGCCATGGAATCCGGGTTCATCATCCGGTCGATCGCGGTGTCCAGATCACAGGCCTGATGCCGGGCAAAGGACGGGGCCAGATCGAACGGGTTGCGCATGATGTAGATCGCGGCCGCGGTCACCTCGGGCGGGATAAGATCGTAGTCCCCGACGCGCATGGTCTGGCAATGGGTCTTGACGAAATGATGGTTCGGCTTCGACCCCGCGATCAGGCGCAACGCCTTGGGCCGCATCTTGAGCCACTCCTCGATCGTGGTGCCGGTATACTTCCCACCGGCGGCGGCATCGAAAAAGTCGCTTCGGACATCCCCGGTGGTGAAATCGCGCAGGTTGTTGAGGTCAGGCACCTGCCCCGGCGGCATGAAATAATGCGCCAGCAGGCTGCGCATCCACGTGTTGCCGGACTTGGGAAAAGAGGCCAGCCAGATAATTCGGCGCAGATCACTCATTCCAAATATCCGTGTTGTTTCATGACCTTGCGATGCGTATGCTTCATCTTCTTGACAAGGCGCGGCTCAAGGTCGGTCTTCCATTGATCCTTTTGTCCCTTGGCGAAAAAGCGTTCGCTTTGCTGCGATTTCTCGACGAACCCCTGCTTTTTCTCCTGTTCCGACAGTTCCTTGAAGCTGGAGAAAAGAATCGCACGGTCCAGCCGCGCCTCGTCTACCGGCATGCCCAAATGCTCCACCACCTTGGTGAAACACGTCTTCGGATCAACCAGCATGTCCTCATAGCGCAGCACGAGAACGGGATAAGGCGATTTCCCGGTGGTCCAGCTGCGCACATGATCGGACCATGAGCGCATGAATTGCGTCACTGTCTCTGCATCCGGCGGGTTGGCGTTGTCCGGATGGCTGACGGTATAGACCGCCTCTTCGTGGCTCATCCCGTAATGGCGCGCGTAGGACAGCACCATGTCGAGCGGGTTGCGCAGGATATAGATCGCAGAGCGCGTGAGTTCATCCGGAATAAGCGGCACGTCCCGTGCGACCACCCGCGCATTATGCGTTTTCACGAGGTTGATATCGGCGTTGTTCGCCACGATCCCGCGCAGCACGAGCGGGCGCAGATTCAGCATATCCTCGATATTCGCTGGATCAATTGGACTCTGCGCGACCATCCGATACATCTTGGTGATCGAGTCGCCAAGTGCTACGTGATAAGACTGGTTAATAGAGACGGGCTCTGTGGCGTTGGCAATATAGTTGGCCAGAAAAATCCGCGTCCAAGTATTTCCCGACTTGGGATAGGACGCCATCCAGACGATACTTTTCTTCATGCTCCGGGACGCCCGTCTTTTGCTGGGTAAATTTCCATGCGCACAAATAAAAGCGGCGGGGGGTAATGTCACCCCCCGCCGCCAATGTTTTCAGATCACGTGGATCAGAAGCTCAGGTTGATCGCGGTTGCGACCACGTCGCCTTCGATCTTCCCACCAGTATTACCGTCGGTGGTTTCCTGATTGAAGTAGTACACGTCCCAGCTCACGCCAGCACCGAGGCTGCGCGACGCGGCCAGCTTGATGACGTCGTAGTCGCTGGAATCGACACCAGCACCGTTGTCGACTTCACCGAAATAGCCTTCGAGACCAACGGTCCAAGGGCCCGCGATGTCATATGCAACACCGACGCTCAGGCCCTCCTGATCACCAACGCCACCAACAGCACCGTTGTCATTCTCAGCGTAACCCACACCGAAGGTGAAGCCGCTGACGCTGATCGCTGCACCAAGACCCCAAGTTTCGGGATCGGACACGCCCGCAACGTTAGAATCACCCGTGCCCCAACGGCCACCGAGGTCAATGTCAACGCCGTTGAACGACTGGCTGTAGCTCACACCAACGTCGAAGATGTCGGTGATGTTAGCAGCCGAATTAAAGTCCACCGGCGCGTTGTTCGACGCGTTACCAGCGTTGCTGGGCGCGTAGGACACACCAAGGGTCAGGCCGTTGAAGGACGGCGTGAAGTAGGTGATGCGCTGCACATCGTTGTTGCCGCCAACTTCAGTGTAGGACGACAGAGCCGCCTGACGGAAGCCGCCCGAACCGGTGACCGGAACGAAGGCCGAGGTCGAACGCGAGTTGATCGCCATGGAGCCAACCTGCGGCGCTGCAACCATCGAACGGTAGCCGGCCGAGTTCTCGGAGCCGAGGTCGATGCGGCCCAGCGTGTCGCTGGAGATGGTGACATACGATTCGTCGATGCCGTCTGTACCGCCGCCGCCGTTCAGTGCTTCCATCTGAACGTTGAAGCCGAAGGTCATGCCGTTGTCGAGCGTGACGGAGGGCGAGAAGATGATCTCGGAGTTTGTGAAGATGTTCACGCCATCATTGTCGACGCCAGGAAACAAAGCTTCATTAGCAGCATTGCGGTCGATGCTCGAGATACCGACGTGAGTGTTTGCGAAACCGCCCCAGTCCAGGTTCCATTCCTGGGCCGATGCCGGTGCGGCCATTGCGACGCCGAGTGCAATCGCGCTGGTGCTCAGAATTTGCTTTTTCAAGGGTGTCCCTCCTCATAAGCAGGTTTTTCGGATCCGCCGCACCAGTCATTGGACACGGCTTGGGCTATGAAATGCGCCAAGAGGGCCCAAACTGTCAACGCAACCTCCCCCGCTCTCGGGCATCCTGCCGGAGATGTGACGTCAAAACCACACCCCCGTTGCACAGGCCCTGAATGCTCGATGTGCAGCGAATAAAGCGCGCCGCGCCATCCTTTTGTTATGAAACGATTTGGCCCGCGCGCGATGCCGCCCCGGCCGTTTGCCCCGAAAGCGGCGCGGCATGCGCCACGATTCTCTCTATTGCGTGGTCGAATTGCGACTCGGGCACCGTCAGCGCGACCCTGACCCAGCCGTCCAGCGTGGCCCCGAACGACGCCCCCGGCATCACCGCCACGCCGGTCCGCTCAAGCAGGTCGAAGGCGTAATCCGTGCCGCTCATTCCGGTGGCCGAGACGTCGATCATCGCGAACATCCCCGCCTCGGGGCGATTCACCCGCAACCCGGTTGCCCGCTCCAGCCGGTCCGCCAGCCGCGCCGCGCGTGCCGCGAATCGCGCCCGCATGCCAGGAGCCACCTCCGATCCGGCGCGGATCGCCTCTTCGGTCATGTCCGCCAGAAACGGCTGATTCCCGAACAGCATCACCTCCGAGAGCGGCAGCAGCGCCTCGGTGAAGGCCTCCGGCCCGACGCACCAGCCGCTGCGAAACCCCGGCGCGGCGTGGCTCTTGGAAATCGACGAAACCGCGATCACCCGATCCGCCAGATCGGGGTCGGCAAGCGGAGAGGTGAAGTGCGCGCCGTCGAACACCATTTCCTCATAGACCTCGTCAGAGATGATCCACAGGTCATGCGCCCGCGCGACCGCACCAATTGCGGCGATATCCCCGGCGGTCAGAATCGCGCCGGTGGGGTTGTGCGGGGTGGTCAGCAGAAGCGCCCGCGATTTCGGCGTGACCCGCGCGGCCAGATCCTCCGCCGCCATGCGAAAGCCGCGTTCGGGGCGCAGCGGCACGGGCACCATCGTGGCCCCGGTCGAGCGAATGACGCCTTCGTAGGTTGCATACATCGGATCGCCCACCAGCACCTCGTCGCCCGCCTCGGCCAGCGCGCACATCACGGCATAGAGCGCGGTCTGCGTGCCGGGAAAGCACATCACCTGATCGGGGCCAAAGGTACGGCCCCGCGTCGCGGAATACCGCTCGGCCAACGCGCGGCGTAGCCCGATCTCGCCGCGCCCGTCGGAATAGCCGGTGCGCCCGGCGCGCATCGCGCGGGTCGCGGCCTCGGTCAGGCTGTCGGGCGCGGGCACATCCGGCTCGCCGATTGTCAGGCGGATGACGTCGCGCCCCGCCGCCGCCATTTCCGCGGCGCGGAAATGCAACGCCCATTTCGCCCCGCCCTGCCCCGCAAGCCGCTCCGTGACCGTCGAAAACCGCATGGCTTGCCCCTTTTTCCTATCGTCTGCGCCGCGGGCAACTTGGCGCGCGCCATCCCCCGCCGCAAGCCGAAAGACCGGCGCGCACGGGCATGGACTTTCGTGCGCGCAGGGCACAGACTTCAACCAGAATGACGCTACCCCCGCGAAATCAAGGCAGGTTGAAATGTCCATCAAGATCGAGATGCTCCGCTGCTTTCGCACCGTGGCCGACCATGGCAGCCTCGCCGAGGCCGCCGCCGTGCTCGGGCGCACGCCCTCGGCGGTGTCGATGATGCTCAAGCAGTTCGAGGATCATATCGGCGCGCCGCTCTTCGAGACCGCGCGCAAATCGCGCCTCACCCCGCTTGGCGATCTGGTCCTGCACGAGGCCGGGCGCGGGCTGTCGCATTTCGACCGGACGCTGGCGGCCATCGAGGGACTGTCGCGCGCCGAGCGCGGCCATGTGCGACTCGCGGTCACACCCTCGGCGGCACAGGTGATCATGCCGCCGGTGCTGGAGCGGTTCCTGCGCGAGCGCCCCGGCGTGCGGATCGACCTCACCGACAGCGATTCCGCCACCGTGCAGCAGGAACTCATGGCCGAACGCGCCGATATCGGGCTGGCCAGCCTGCCGCCGATGCCGGGGCTGGAGCGTGATCTGCTGCTGACCGACGCGTTCGGTCTGGTCTGCCGCGCCGACGACCCGCTGGTCGAAACATGGCCCGCAGAGGGCTGGACCGCACTCGGGGGCGCACCGTTCATCGCCAACGGGCTCTGCCAGTATATTTCCGACCCCGACTTTGCGCCGGTCCTCTCCGCCGCGCCGCTGATGGTGCGCAACACCGCCTCGATCCTGAGCCTGGTGCGGGCGGGCGTCGGCGTGACGGTGCTGCCGGAACTCACCGTGCTGCCGGGCTATCGCGATCTGGCCTTTCTGCCCCTGCCGGGCCCGGGCGCAAGGCGCGAATTGTGGATGGCGACACAGCCCGCGCAGCTGATGACCCCCGCCGCCCTTGTGCTGGCCGAGGCGATCCGCAACGCCCATCCCGCCACCGCGCGCCGCGACGCCTGACAGGTTGTAGCCGGATTGTGAACTGGCCGTGGGGCACATGCGTGCTACATTGTCGCATAGAAGGGTGCGACGGGGTCGGGCCCCTCCCGGCCCGCGCGCGCCGCGATGAAAGGGAGGCCAAGCATGACACGAACCATCGGAAACCCCCTCAGCTGGATGGCGGATGCCGCCTTTGGCGCGGGCCGACACGCCGGTGCAGCCACTGACGCGCTGCGCGGCACGGTCAGCGCCCCACCGCAGGTGCGTCGCCTTACCCTCGAAGATCTGAAATCTGCCCTGCGCAAGGGGCTGGACGATTTCACATCGCTGCGCAGCGACGTCATCTTCCTGATCGCGATCTACCCGATTCTCGGAATCGCACTGTCGCTGGTTGCCTTTCACATGGCGCGCCTGCCGATGCTCTTTCCACTGGCGGCCGGGTTCACGCTATTGGGGCCGATGGTCGCCACCGGCCTCTACGAGATGAGCCGCCAGCGCGAGGCGACCGGACAGGCCGGCTGGGGCGCGGCATTTTCGGTGATGACCGCCCCGGTGATCGTGCCGGTGCTGGTCCTGGGGATGGTGCTGATGGGCATCTTCATCGCCTGGATGTTCGCCGCGAGCGTGATCTACAACGCCACGCTCGGGCCGCAGCCGCCTGCCTCGGTCGGCGGCTTTCTCGGCGATGTGCTGACCACCGCACCGGGCTGGACGATGATGGTGCTGGGCGTGGGCGTGGGGTTCGTGTTTGCCGGGGCGGTGCTGGTGCTCAGCATGATCTCGTTTCCGATGCTGATCGACCGGCGCGCCGGTGTCACGGTGGCCGTGCTTACCTCGGTGAAGGTGGCGCGGGAAAACCCGCGCATCGTGGCTATCTGGGGGCTTCTGGTGGCCGTGGTGATGGTGCTCGGCACCCTGCCCGCCTTTCTGGGCCTGGTGATCGTGCTGCCGGTTCTGGGCCATGCGACCTGGCATCTCTATCGCGCGGCGGTGCCGGGAGAGGCGTGACGCAAGAGGGTCTACCGAGGTTGAGAATGGGCTGAAGCGGACATGGCACCCCGCCAAAAGGTGCCGCGTGATCGCAGGGCCGGGGACTGGCGAAGCAACGGTCGTGGTGGGTGCTTTATCCCAGCCAAGTCATTCTGAACTCAACACGTTGCGCGCCCTATCAAATCGCCAGGCCGCGGGACGGCCCGGCGATCGCGCGGCACCTTCGGTGCGTTTCGCGCGGGTGGTGCGAAGGTCAGCTCAAGACCAATAGCCCCCCTCTTTGAGCCATCTACCGCCACCAATGCGCGTGGGTCGCAAGCGCTCCCTGCAGCTTGGCCAGCAGGCGGTTGCCGCGCCCACCACGCGACAGCGGACCATGCGCGAGGCGCTCGACCACGATCTCGACCGGGCAGGCGCTGCCTGTCACGGGGTCGAAATAGCGTGGATAGTCGATCAACGTCGCATGCACCAAACCCACCAGCGAGAGCCGCGCCCGGCGGCGTGGTGGCACGCGGCCCAAATCGCGTGTCAGGCCCCACCCCGCGTAGAACGGCGCACCAGTCGTGGTCACCGCCACGCCGCGCAAAAGCGCCTCGAACCCCAGAAGCGAGGTCATCGTCCAGACCTCCTGCACCGCGCACAAAAGCGCCGCAGGATCACAGTCGGTTATGGTCATGTCCGCCAACCCCTCCGCCTCCATCGCACCGGGGCGCAGACCGGCCTCGACATCCGGGTGCGGCTTATAGAGGATCACCGCGTCCGGATTTTCGGCGCGCACCTTTTGCAAAAGCGCGAAGTTGCTGCGCACGTCGCCCGCCCCCAAGCGGATCGAGGCGTCGTCCTCCACCTGACCCGGCACCAGGATACGATGCCCCGGCGGCAGGTCGGGCGCGGCGGCCCCGAGGTTATACTTGCTCAGCCCGTCGCGGATCAGCGCCTTGATCAGCGCTTCGGCGCGCAGCGCCTGATCGGGGCGCAGAACCGCACGTTCCGTGATCAGCCGTTCAAGGCGGCTCTCGCGCGACGGATCGTAGTAGATCCCAAGATCATCCAGCACCAGCGACAGGGGCGGCACCAGATCGGCCCCCAGCCCGCGCGAGCGCAGAAAGCCGTCCTCGACGCGCACCGCGCCCTCGGGCCCCGCCTGCGAGGCCCAGACCATCGCGGGGCGATCCGCCCGTGCGGGTTTATCAAAGCTCAACCGCCTGTGTCGGCCGAAAAATCGCTGCAACGGCGCGCGTTTCCAGAGGCGCATGCCATACGCGTCCCAGCCGTGGCGATCCTCGCGCCAGGCGCGGGTCTCTGCGGCCAGCGCCTCAATCGCCGTCTCGGCCTCGCATAAGCGGTCACGGTGCGGATCATACCAGGTGGGATAGAGCAGCATCGTCCCGGCGAAGAGTTGCGCCTTGCTGAGGCTGCGGCCCCGGCGCGACAAGGCGTGAGGGTGGCGGTCCTCGGTCAGGCCCCAGCCGGCGTAGAGCGGCTGGCCAAAGACCTGCGGGCGGTGCCCCGCATAGATCGCCTCGAACCCCAGCTGCGAAGTCACGCAATAGACAGCGATAGCCCCCTCCATCAGCGCCCATGGGCTGACCGGATCGGTGAAAAGCCGCACCCTGTCGCTCTCATCGGCGGTCGAGAAATAGCCGCCGCGATGGCCCTGCGATGTCTCGGGATGGGTCTTGATCAGGATGCGCGCACCGGGGTTTTCCTCCTGCGCCCAATAGAGCATTTCGCGAAACGTGTTGGCATCCGCGCCACCATGGATGACCGAGGCGTCGCCCCGCGTCTGGTCGATCACCAGCACGTAGCCCGGATCAGGACAGGACAGCGCCGGATCAATGCCGGTATATTTCGACAGATGCGCCTCTTGCATCCGGGCGATACCGCCGCGCGCGCGGTCCAGCAGCGCGGTGTCGTCAAAGGGATGCGTCGCGAGGATATGTTCCAGATCCGATGGCCCGCTCGCATCGAAATAGATGCCCCGGCTATCGATCACCAACCCCATAGGCGGACTGCCCGCACGCCCTGGAAAAAGCGAGCGCAGGAACGCATCCTCGATACGCAAGAGCCCGGCGCCGGTGCGCGCGGCCATCGCTTCGCCCCGCGCGGCATAGGGGCTGCGCCCCCAGACCGCGATCAGGTCATCCGATGTCGGCACCCCGAGGCGCAGGTCATACCCGGCCAATGCCAGAATGCGCCGCACCCGCGCCTGTCGCAGAAACCCCGCGTTGAAATAGAAAACCCGCCGGGAGGAGTGTTCCCCCCCGGCGGGTCGATGCGCGTGTGACTGCGTCAAAAGTCCCCTGAGAGGGTGCTGGATGCCGTCGAGACAGAGCCGATCGCCCCCAGCGTCCCGGTCAGCGCGGCAATGACCTTGGACCATTGCGTGAACGGTGCCTCGGTCACATAGATCGTATCGTCGTCGCGGACCGCGAAATCCCGGGCCATGAACATGCCGTTGGGCTTGGTCAGGTCGAGCACGTAGACCAGACGCTGCGCGCCCACCAGATCATCGCGTCCAAGCACCTGGTTCGCGATCTCCGCCGGTTCGTTGCGCAAGACGAACAGCCCGCGCGGATCGGCCGCCGATGTGGTCAGGCCACCGACCTGTGCAATCGCTTCGAGCGCGCTCAGCGTCTGGGTGTCGAACGTGACGCGCGCCTGCGTGCCGGTGGCGCCCAGCGCGGTATAGGACCGGGTATCGGATTCCACGAGAATGCGATCACCGCCGCGCAGGGCGATGTCGAAATCCGGATGCTTGAACAGATCCTGGAACCAGACCTTGGAGCGCTGATCGCCACGAATGACGGTGATCTGCGCCACTTCCGGTTCAATCGCGATGCCGCCCGCCGCCGCGATCATCGCCGATAGCGTGCGCGTCGGGGCCTCGATCGGATAGACGCCCTGCCCACCGACCGCACCGCTGATCGCCACGGTCGAGCCGTTGCCCGCCAGACGGCGCACCTCGACCTGCGGATCGGGGGTCTGCTGATCGAGTTTTTCGGTGATCACCCGGCGCACGCCTTCGGGCGTATTGCCCGCCGCACGAATGCGGCCCGCATAGGGAACGAAGATAAAGCCGGACCCATCGACCTGCACCTCTTCGAGGATGGTCTGGTTCGACGTCTCGCCCGCCAGGAGCCCGTCATCGACGTTCTCCCAGATCGTCAGGCCAAGCGTGTCGCCGGGGCTGATCGTGTCCGACCCCAGAAGGCCTGCATTCTTGAACGCGTCGGTAAAGCCGAGCGCGGGCTGCACGGCGGTGGCCCGCGTCACCCGGTCATTGACCGATACGACAAAGGCATCGCCCTGCCGCTGCACCGAACCGGCGTAGATTTCTCGCTTGTTGGGGCCCACGCGGGGCAACGCGCATCCGGCCAGGATCAAGACGATCGCCAGTAGCGCGACGGGCTTCGCCCATCGGGTATGTCGGGATATCACTGCTCGGTCTCCTCGACCTGTTATTGTTCTGCCTCAGTTCTTTTTTTGCCAAGTTACCGGAGTTGCATCCCAAAATCCAGCTTTTGTGTGCCCCTGCGTCAGGGGACCAGCCGCAACTGTTGCCGTGGTGCCGCGGTGCCCCGGCTGAGCGCGTCATAGGGATCATCCGGGGCAAGCATCATGTCGACCACCTGCCGCAGCACCTGCCTGCGCCCGCGCGAGGAATAAAACCCGCCCGCGATCTGGCTGGTTTCCAACAGGAACCGGCGGTAATCTGCATAGGCGCTCCGGTCCGGACGCTCTGCCCCGGCGAAGAAATCGCGCAGCGGCTTGGTCGAGACGAATTGCGGCTTGGCATAGACCGCCTGCCCGAAGGTGCGCAACGGAATGCCTCGCCAGAGCACCTGTTGTGCGGCGGTGGAATTGACCGTGACAGCCGAGCGGGCCTCGTCCAGCAGCCGCGCCAGCTTGCCGCCACGCAGGTAATGCACGCGGCCCTGCAGCCCTTGCAGCCGGATCAGACGGCGCAGCGTGGCGCGAATGGGGGCACGCCCGTCCTCCAGCGGATGCGCCTTGATCACCAGATGATGATGCGGCGGCGCACCCCGTGCAAAGCCGTCGATCACCGCCTCGAGAAATTCAGAGACCGTGGAGAATGGCGAATGCGCCTGGAACGACGCGTCATGCTCCAGTTGCAACAACACGACGTGATAGGGAAAGCCGCCGGTGCGGACGCGCCGCGTGGTGATGCGTCGCTCGATTGCCTGCACCGGCATCAAGAGCAGCCGCTTGAGATAAAGCGAGAATTCCTGTCCCACGCTGAGGCCGCGATGCGGGCGAAATCCGCGATACCGCTGGTTCAGGAACAGCACGCAGCCATGATAAAGCGCACCGTAAAAGATGTGCTGACGCATGTCTCCCCAGCTTGCCGGGGGCATGGCAGCGTCCATGTCGGACTGCGCCAGCGCCGCGCGCATCTCGGGCACACTCATCTCCATCAGGCGTGAATTGCCGTTGGTGCCGCCACGCTCATAGGTCACCCAGTAGGGGCGCATGTAGCCTTCCTCGAAAACATGCACCGTCACCCCCGCCGCACGCGCGATCTCGACCGCCTGCGCATGGATCGGGCGGGTGTCGCCATAAAGCACGATATCGGTGATGGATTTTTCCGCGATCAGACTGCGCAGCGTCTCGGGCCAGTCCTCGGCCCGCCCGCGATAGGCGATATAACGCGTCGCGTCGCGCCAGAACATGCCGTCGCCCGCATTGAAGCCGACGCGCCAGACATCGACGCCCGCGCGTCGCAGCATCTCACCTAGCCGGTGAAAGAACGGCCCGTGCGGCCCCTGAAGAAACAGGAACGCGCGGCCTGTGCCGGTCAGCCCTGACATCGTCTACGCAGCCCCTCACGTTGATTTTCGCCTTGATAGCCTGAAATCCTGGCGAAAATAAGCCCCGTTTGACGGCGCGGCTTGTCTTGGCCGCGGTGCGAGGCTAGGTCCGGAGCACAGCAGAGGGAGAGCCGCACATGTTCACAGGGATCATCACCGATATGGGCCGTATCCGTGCCATCGAGCAGCGCGGCGACATGCGCGCGCGGATCAGCACAGGCTACGACACCGCGAAGATCGAGATCGGTGCCTCGATCGCCTGTGATGGCGTATGCCTGACGGTGGTCGGTCTGGGGCCTGACTGGTTCGACGTGGATATCTCCGCCGAGACGGTGTCGAAGACCAACCTCTCCACCTGGGCCGAGGCCAAGCGCGTCAATCTCGAGCGCGCGCTCAAGGTCGGTGACGAGTTGGGCGGGCATATCGTGTCGGGACATGTCGACGGGCTCGCCGAGGTGGTGGACCTGCGCGACGAGGGCGACAGCACCCGCGTCACCCTGCGCGCGCCCGAAGACCTCGCGAGGTTCATCGCGGCCAAGGGATCCGTGGCGCTGAATGGCACGTCGCTTACCGTGAACGAGGTCGCGGGCCGCGAGTTCGGCATCAATTTCATCCCGCATACCAAGCAAGTTACGACATGGGGCGACGTCGCCGTGGGCGACCGGGTCAATCTGGAGATCGACACGTTGGCGCGCTATGTCGCCCGGCTGGCCGAGGCGGGATAAGCGCGGACTGAACGGGCATTTGGGGCCTGTTGCTGCCGTTGCCGTGAGCCGCGCGAAACGCACCGAAGGTGCTATGTCCGCTGAAGGCCAAAATTACCCTCGCTCACCGTCCGGTTCAGTTCCCGGCCCGCTCCGCCTCGATTTCGCGCCAGCGCGCGACGTTGCGGTTATGCTCGGCCAGCGTTTCAGCAAAGGCATGCCCGCCGCTGCCATCGGCCACGAAGAATACGTAATCCGTGCTGTCGGGATCGACCGCCGCCTCGATGCTCGCGCGGCCGGGATTGGCGATTGGCGTGGGCGGCAGCCCCTCGATCACATAGGTGTTCCACGGCGTCGCCCCGCGCAATTCGCTCTGACGCAATCCGCGCCCCAGCACGCCGCGCCCCTCGGTGATGCCGTAGATCACCGTCGGGTCGGTTTGCAGGCGCATGCCGCGCTCCAGCCGGTTGACGAAGACGCTCGCCACCTGACGCCGCTCCTCGGCAACACCAGTCTCTTTTTCGATGATCGAGGCGAGGATCAGTGCCTCCTCGGCGCTGTCGAGCGGCAGCCCCTCGGCACGGCCCTCCCAAGCGGCGGCAAGGATAACGGCCTGTGCCTCGGCCATGCGGGTGAGCACGCTTTCGCGGCTATCGCCTGCGCGCACCTCATAGCTGTTTGGCGCGAGCCTGCCCTCGGCGGGCACCTCCTCCACGTCGCCTTCCAGCACGTCGACGACTTTCAGCCCTTCGACCACCTGCCAACTGGTGATCCCCTCGGCAAAGGCGATGCGATAGCGTGTGTCGGCCTGATCGCGCACCCGTTCGAATATCGCGGGCGCGCTGACCTCCTCAGCCATCGGATCAAAGGCAGCACGCTCCTCGTAGCGCCCCGTGGCGGTATCCAGTTCGCGCACCACGACCTCTGCCGATGTCACGCCGATCCGGTAAACCACCTCGGTGCCACAACTGCTGGCCCCGCCCCGGGTGATGATGTCGGTGATATCCGACATGCTGGCCCCCTGCGGAATAAGCCAGCTCCCGGCCTTCAGATCACTGGATTTCTCGGCATAATCCGCGCCGATGCGAAAGATCGCGCCGCTGGTGACCGCGCCCTCGCTTTCCAGCTTGCGCGACACGATGCGCATGTTGCTGCCCGGCTCCACTCGCAGGCAGATCGGATCACCATGCGGACCTTGGGCTGTGTACTGGCTTTGCCCCCAGAGGATCACCCCCCCCAGCAGGAACACCACCACCACCAGAAGCGTCAGGAAGTTCGAGGCGATATGACGCCACATCAGCGCGGCTTCCCAAGCACCAGCGCGGCATTGGTGCCGCCAAAGCCGAAGCTGTTCGACAACGCCACGTCGATCTTGCGCTCGCGCTTGGCATTGGGCGCAAGATCGAGCGGCGTTTCGACTGCGGGGTTGTCGAGATTGATCGTCGGCGGGGCCACCTGATCGCGGATCGCGAGGATCGAGAAAATCGCCTCGACCGCGCCAGCCGCCCCCAGCAGATGACCAACCGAGGACTTTGTCGAACTCATCGTGGCCTTGCCCGCCGCATCGCCCAACAGGGTCTCCACGGCTTTCAGTTCGATCGTGTCGGCCATGGTCGAAGTGCCATGTGCGTTTATGTAATCGATATCCGACGGCTCCATGCCGGCATTGCGCAGCGCCGACCGCATCGCCCGCAGCCCGCCATCGCCATCCTCGGATGGAGCGGTGATGTGATAGGCATCGCCCGACAGCCCGTACCCCAGCACCTCGGCATAGATCTTGGCGCCGCGTGCCTTGGCATGCTCGTATTCCTCGAGCACCACAACGCCCGCGCCTTCGCCCATGACGAACCCGTCGCGCTCCACGTCATAGGGGCGGCTGGCACCTTGCGGGTCATCGGCACGCTTGGTCGAGAGCGCCTTGCAGGCATTGAATCCGGCAATCCCGATCTCGCAGATCGAGGCCTCGGCCCCGCCAGCGACCATGACGTCGGCATCTCCGAACATGATCAGCCGTGCCGCGTCACCAATCGCATGCGCACCCGTCGCGCAGGCGGTCACCACCGAATGGTTCGGGCCCTTGAAGCCGTAGCGGATGCTCACCTGCCCGCTGATCAGGTTGATCAGCGCACCAGGGATGAAGAACGGCGACACGCGGCGCACGCCCTTGTCACGAATGATATTCGCGGTCTCCTCGATCGAGCGCAGACCGCCGATGCCTGAGCCCATCATCACGCCCGTGCGTTCGAGGCTTTCGGCATCGTCGGGCATCCAGCCCGCGTCCTCGACCGCCTGTTGCGCGGCGGCCAGTCCGAACAGGATGAAATGGTCCACCTTGCGGCGTTCCTTGGGCTCCATGTAGTGGTCGGGGTCGAACGTGCCGTCACTGCCATCGCCATAGGGCACTTCGCATGCGTATTTCGTGATCACGTTCACCGGATCGAATCGAGTGATCGTTCCGGCCCCGGACTGCCCGTCCAGAAGTCTGCTCCAGCTTTTTTCGACCCCATCGGCCAATGGGGTCACCAGACCCAGACCCGTGACAACGACACGCCGCATCATGCTGCCCTTTCTCGTTCGTTCGTTCGCCGCTCTTACCCCGGGTTGACCCCAAGGGGCAAGAGCGGCGAGGGCTGCGCGCAAGCGTCTGCCGGTTTCAAACCTCGCACATGCGCTTCCGGGTTACTGGAATTCGGCGGTCGGTTCCGGTGCCGGGCGCGCCACGGCCAGCGCCTCGGACAGATCAACGTCTTTCGACAACAGCGCCCGGCCGATCAGGGCACCCGCAATATTGGGGATGTAGCGCAGGCGCGCCACGTCATCGACGCTGCGCACCGTGCCGCGCGCCATGACCTGCTGACGGGTCTTGGCCGCAAGGCCGGAGATGACCCCGAGGCTGCCGTCGCTGTCCTCGATATCGGCGTCGATGTCGGTGATGATGATTCCCGCCAAGGGCACACCGTCGAAGGCGCGGATGAAATCATCGGCCCCGAACGCACTGGTCGAGCGCCAACCATCGCTCATCAGCTGACCCTGATAGACATCGACCGCAACGACGATCTGGTCGGGGTGATACTTGGCCAGTTCCTTGACGCCCTCGGGGTCCTGAATGGCCATCGTGCCCAGCACGATCCGGCCGGCACCCTTGTCGATCCAGCGGCTCGCCGCCTCGCGCGACCGGAACCCGCCGCCCAATTGCACTGGGATGCCCACGGCGCGGATGATCTCCTCGATCAGCGCCGCATCATCGCCCTCGCCACGCAGACCGTTCATGTCGGTGAGATGCATCCATTCGGCCCCGGCCTGTACGAATCCGCGCGCGGTCTCGACCGGATCGACATGCCAGATCACCGGCTCGTCGAGCCGACCGCGCGTGAGGCTCACGCATTTGCCATTGAGAATTTCCAGAGTCGGATAGAGGATCATCGTCAGGCCCCTTGTCAGGTAAAGCCCCCGGCGGATGTGCCGGGACGGGCCATTCCTGCACGCGCTTGCGGGCATGCGCTGTTCTCAAATCGGCATCATAGCCGCTGTTC
Source organism: Roseovarius tolerans (assembly GCF_900109855.1). GTDB lineage: Bacteria > Pseudomonadota > Alphaproteobacteria > Rhodobacterales > Rhodobacteraceae > Roseovarius > Roseovarius tolerans. The sequence goes on from NZ_FOBO01000013.1 coordinate 63,872, forward strand.
GCGCCGCGCACGCGCGGGTTGCACCGTAAAACGATGCAGGCCAAAGGGCGCGTCCAGACCTCAGCCGCGCAGCGATGGCAGGCCGATCCCCGTAGCCTCGAACCCGCCATCTACAGCGATAATCTGACCGGTGACGTAGCTGGCTTTCTCCGAGCACAAAAAGCAGATCACATTCGCGAGTTCCTCCTCGGTGCCGTAGCGGTTCAGCGGGATCGCATCGTGATAGGCAGCGATGATGTCGGGCGTATGCACCGCCATGGCCAGCTTGGTGGCCACCGGACCGGGACAGACGCAATTGGCGCGCACGCCGAACTCGCCCAGCTCGGCGGCCTGCTGCAGGGTCAGGTGCTTCACCGCCGCCTTGGAAGTGCCATAGGCCACCCGCAGCGTCGAGGCGCGCAGGCCCGAGATGGATGCGATATTGACGATTGCTCCACGCGCGGCACAGAGCGCCTCGCGCAGCGCCTGCGACATCAGGAACACGCCGTCGAGATTGGTTTCCATGACAGTGCGCCAGCGGGCGAAATCGGTTTCGGCAAGGGGTCCGAAATCGGCCACACCGGCATTGTTCACCAGCGCATCCACGCGGTCAGTGGTCTCGGCGAGATAGGCGGCCATCTGATCGACCTGCCCGGGCTGCGACACATCGCAGACCACCGGATCGACACCCGCGAGCGGCGCGGCTGCCTCCTCCAGCGCGGGGGCGTCCCGGTCGATCATCACCACGCGCCAGCCCTCGGCCAGGAACGCCCGCGTGGTGGCAAGACCAATCCCGCGCGCCGCGCCGGTGACGACGGCGGTCTTTTGTGCTGCACCGCTCATGTCGCGGTCTGTCCGGTCTCTGCCGGGTCACGGCGAAAGCCTGTGCGTCCGACGCTCTCATAGGCGTCGAACCCAGCGCGCCGCGCATCGCGCGACGAGTAGATATTGCGCAGGTCAGCCATGCGCGGTGTCGCCATCTTGCGCGCCATGCGGTTGAGATCGAGTGCGCGAAACTCGTTCCATTCGGTCAGGATCACCAGCAGATCGGCGTTGTGCGCGGCCTTGTAGGGGTCGTCCTGCCAGATCACACCCGGAAGCAGCGCCTCGCCCTCGCGTTGGCCTTGCGGATCGCAGACCCGGACCTTGGCCCCGCCTCCGACCAGTGCGGGGATGATGGTCAGCGACGGCGCATCGCGCATGTCGTCGGTATTGGGCTTGAAGGTTACACCCAGCACCGCGATCGTTTTACCGTTGAACGTGTCGTCGCAGAGATCCAGCAGCTTGTCGATCATCCGGCGCTTGACCTCTTCATTGACGGTGATGACCTTCTCGGTGATCTGCATGGGCAGACCATGGTCCTGCCCGATCCGCGCCAGTGCCTTGGTATCCTTGGGAAAACAAGAGCCGCCATAGCCCGGGCCCGCATGCAGGAACTTGTTGCCGATGCGTCCGTCTAACCCGATGCCATGCGCCACTTTCTTGACATCCGCACCGGTGCGCTCACACAGCGCCGCGATCTCGTTGATGAAGGTGATCTTCGTGGCGAGGAACGCGTTGGCCGCGTATTTGATCATCTCGGCGCTTTCGAGATCGGTGGTAACGATCGGAAAATCGCGCAGGTAGAGCGGGCGGTAGATCTCGGCCATGACCTCTGCCGCACGATCGGTCTGCACGCCCACGACCACGCGGTCGGGCTTCATGAAATCGTCGAGCGCGGCGCCCTCGCGCAGGAACTCCGGGTTTGAGGCCACGTCGAATTCGAGGGCGGGATTGGCTTTTTTCACCGCCTGTTTGACGGCTCGGTTAGTGCCCACCGGCACGGTAGACTTGGTGACGATCACCACATAGTCCTTGGCGGCGCGCGCGACCTCTTCGGCGGCGGCCATCACATAGGTCAGATCCGCATGCCCGTCGCCGCGCCGCGTCGGCGTGCCCACGGCGATGAACACCGCCTCGGCCCCATCGATGGCCGTCTCCAGCTCGGTGGTGAACCGCAGCCGTCCGGCCTCGACATTCTTCGCCATGAGCGTATCGAGTCCCGGCTCGAAAATCGGCACTTCGCCGCGCTCCAGCATGGCGATCTTTTCGGGGTTCTTGTCGAGACAGACCACGTCATGCCCGAAGTCCGAAAAACACACCCCCGAGACAAGCCCGACATACCCCGTCCCGATCATCGCGATCTTCATGACCCCTGCCCTCGCTGCTCTATCACTTTTTATTCGGTATGCGCGGCTGGGGCGGCCCTGTCAATTGATCCGGCGATGCCCCGCCAAGCGGTGTTGCAAGGATTGGACAGGCCCCGCCTGCCGCGCTATGAGGCGCATACCGGGTCGGCTCCGCCGTGCAAGTCATTACTCAGGAGAAGTCACTTATGAGCAAGAAATTATTTGGCACCGATGGCGTGCGCGGGCTAGCCAATAGCTGGCCGATGACCGCCGACATGGCGCTGCGTCTCGGCGCGGCTGCGGGGCGCTATTTCCGGCAGGACAAGCAGGAACACCGGGTGGTGATCGGCAAGGATACGCGCCTCTCGGGGTACATGCTGGAATATGCGCTCACCGCCGGGTTCACCTCGACGGGGATGAACGTGTTTCTTCTGGGGCCAGTGCCGACCCCGGCCATCGGCTATCTGACCCATAGCCTGCGGGCCGATGTGGGGGTGATGATCTCGGCCAGCCACAACCCTGCCTCTGATAACGGGATCAAACTCTTTGGTCCCGATGGCTACAAGCTGAGCGACGAGGCCGAGGCCGCTATCGAAAAGCTGCTCAACGAGGGGGTGACGCCGTCAGCCCCGCAGCATATCGGCCGAGCGCGCCGCGTCGATGACGCACGCGGGCGCTACGTGGAATATGCCAAGACGACCTTTCCAAATCGCCGTCGGCTCGACGGGCTGCGCATTGTGGTGGATTGCGCCAATGGTGCCGCCTATCGCACCGCACCGGAGGTTCTGTGGGAACTGGGCGCCGAGGTCATACCCATGGGGGTAGAGCCCGACGGCTTCAACATCAACCTCAACTGCGGCTCCACCCGGCCCGAGGCCGCCGCGCGCAAGGTGCTGGAAACACGCGCCGATCTTGGCATCTGCCTTGATGGTGACGCCGACCGCGTGGTGCTGATCGACGAGCAGGGCCGGGTCGCCGATGGCGATCAGTTCATGGCGCTGATCGCGACACGGTGGGCGCAGGAGGGGCGGCTTGCGGGCAATGCGCTGGTGGCGACGGTGATGTCCAATCTCGGGTTGGAACGGCATCTGAATGCACAGGGGATCGAGCTCAAGCGCACCCCGGTCGGCGACCGTCACGTGGTCGAGGCGATGCGCGCCGGCGGGCACAATCTGGGCGGCGAACAATCGGGCCATATCGTGATGACGGATTACGCCACCACCGGCGACGGGCTGATCGGGGCGCTTCAGTTTCTGGCCGCCATGGTCGAAACCGGCCAGCGGGCGAGCGATCTGGCACAGGTATTCAAACCGGTGCCGCAGCAATTGATCAATGTGCGCTTTGCCAAGGGCAAGACGCCGCTGAAAACCGATCTGGTCCAGACCGCGATGGCCGAGGCCGAAAAGGAACTGGGCCAGGACGGGCGCTTACTGATCCGCGAATCGGGCACCGAACCGCTGATCCGCGTGATGGCAGAGGCGCTCGACCCCGGGCTGCTGGACAAGGTGATGGACAAGGTGGTGGGCGCGGTCCGGCAGGAAAGCTGACGCCGCGCGGGCGGTTCACCTAGCCACGTTTGCGCGCCACCTTGCGCTTGGCCTTGGCAGCCTTGTGCTTGGCCGCCGCGTGCTTGCGCCGGGGCGACTTGCCGCGCCCGCTGCCACGCCCGCCCTTGGGCATCTGCTCGCCCTCAATGCTCACCAGGTCAAGCGCGATGCCGCCCGAGACCGGGAGCGCCTCGGCCAGCCGCACCGTCACGCGCTGCCCCAGCCCGATGGTCAGCCCGGTATCCGAGCCCATCAGCGTGCCGGCCTCGCGGTCGAAATGGAAGAATTCCCGCCCAAGGCTGCGCACCGGAATGAGACCGTCCGCGCCGGTTTCATCCAGCCGCACGAAGACACCGAACTTGGCGACGCCGCTGATCCGCCCAGAGAATTCCTCGCCCAGCCGTTCCGACAGGAAGGCCGCGAGATAGCGGTCATTGGTGTCGCGCTCGGCCATCATCGACCGGCGCTCGGTCTCGGAAATATGCTGCGCGGTGTTCTCTAATTGCTCGATTTCAGCCGGGCTCAGCCCGTCCTTACCCCAGCCATGCGCGGTGATCAGCGCGCGATGCACGATCAGGTCCGCATAGCGTCGGATCGGCGAGGTGAAATGCGCATAGGACTGCAACGCAAGGCCGAAATGCCCGAAATTCTGCGGCGCGTAATAGGCCTGCGTCATGGCGCGCAGGGTGGACATGTTGATGACCTCGGAATGGTCGGTGTCCTGAGCTGCATGCAACAGCGCGTTGAGATGCGCGGTGCGCAGCACCTGCCCCTTGGCCAGCACCAGCCCTGCCGCCTCGGCCACCTCGCGCAGGCTGTCGAGCTTTTCGGGGCTGGGTTCCTCGTGCACGCGGAAAAGCAGCGGCGATTTGCGACCCACCAGCGTCTCGGCGGCGGCCACATTGGCCAGCACCATGCATTCCTCGATCAGCTTGTGCGCGTCCAGCCGGTCGGCGAAATTGACCGACAAAACCTTGCCCTCGTCGCTCAGCACCACCTTGCGCTCGGGCAGGTCGAGGTCGAGCGGCTGCCGCTTGTGACGGGCCTTTCGCAGCGCGTCATGGGCGGCATAGAGCGGGCGGATCACCTCGTCCATCAGGGGGCCGCATTTGTCATCCGGTGCGCCGTCCATCGCGGCCTGAATCTGCTGATAGCTCAGCGAGGCAGCAGAGCGCATCAGACCACGCACGAAACGGTGCCCGACCTTCTCGCCGTGGGCGTCGATCTGCATCCGCACCGCCAGGCAGGCGCGCGGCACGCCTTCGTGCAGCGAGCACAGATCGCCCGACAGCCGGTCGGGCAGCATCGGCACCACCCGGTCGGGGAAGTAGCTGGAATTGCCGCGTTTTCTGGCCTCGGCATCGAGCGCCGAGCCAGGGCGCACGTAATGCGCCACATCGGCGATCGCGACCCAGATGACATGACCGCCCTCGTTCTTCGGGTCGTCATCGGCATGCGCCCAGACGGCATCGTCGTGGTCGCGCGCATCGGACGGGTCGATGGTAATGAGCGGCATGTCCCGGAGGTGGTCGCGGCCCTTGAGACCGGCGGGTTTCATGGCGTCGGCCTCGGCGATCACGTCGTCGGGAAACTCGTCCGGAATGCCGTGCTGATGGATGGCGATGAGCGACACCGCCTTGGGGGCAGAGGGATCGCCCAACCGCTCCAGCACCCGGGCGCGGGGCAGGCCGAGGCGGGTCTTGGGGCCGGCCTGTTCGGCCTCCACCAACTCGCCGTCCTGTGCGCCGCCGGTGGCGTCGCGGGGGACCTGCCATTCCTTGCCGTCGCCCTTGTCGATGGGCACGATCCGGCCGCCTTCTTCGCTCTTGCGGAAAACACCCAATACTTTCCGAGGGTTGGCGCCAATGCGACGGATCAGACGGGCCTCATAATGATGCGCCTCGGCTTTCACCTCCTGCAGACGCGCAAGGATGCGGTCGCCCTCGCCCAGGGCCGGATCAGAGGCGCGGGGGATCAGCAGCACGACCGGCTCCACCCCTTCGCCCTGCCATTCCAAGGGCTTGGCCAAGAGCTCTCCGTCGGGGGTCAAGGCATTGATTTGCAATACAGATACCGGCGGCAGGCGGTCGGGGTCGCGATAGGTCTTCTTGCGCTTTTCGAGATGGCCCTCGTCCTCCAGCTCCTTCAGCAGGCGCTTGAGGTCGATCCGCGCAGCCCCCTTTATTCCAAAGGCCTTGGCGATATCGCGTTTCGCGGTGAGGGTCGGGTTGTCGGAGATCCATTCGAGGATTTCCGCCTTGCTGGGCATCTGGCTCATGGCTCGCACGTAGCACGATGCAGGCGGCGCGTCATCCGCGAAAACGGGGGCTGTATCACGTCGGTATCGCGTCGGTATTGCGTCGGTCCGACGGTCGCGCATGATTTAGAGATTGATTTTGTCATGGAATCGCCTCAGCGTGAAAATTATCGACAAATTTTCACGAGCCTCACCGCCCATGCATCAGTCCGACATCAAGCGCATGCAGAGCCTCGGCGCCGATCTGCGCGCCCTGCGCAAGGCCCGCGGGCTGACGCTGGCGGGGTTGGCGGGGCGGCTTGGCCGGTCGGTCGGCTGGCTGTCTCAGGTCGAGCGCGACCTGTCGGAGCCGTCGATCAGCGATTTGCGGCAGGTGGCCGTGGTGCTGGGCGTGCCGATGTCCCTTTTGTTCGGGCATGCAAGCGCGCCCGCCGAGGAACAGGGCTACGTGGTGCGCGAGGGCGCGCGGCGTCCCATGGGCTCGGGCGAGGAAGGGCTGATCGAGGAATTGCTGTCCCCCGATCTGACCGACGAGTTCGAGGTGATCCATTCGACCTTCGGCCCCGGCTCGAAAATGCAGCGCCCGGCGCAGCGACCCACGCAGGAGGTGGGCTATATCGTCTCGGGGTGGCTCGAACTGAAGATCGGCGAGCGGCGCTTCACCCTTGGCCCCGGCGACAGTTTCCGGTTTCGCGGCGAGCCCTATTGCTGGGCCAACCCATATGATGAGCCCTGCGTTGCGATCTGGGTGATCGCCCCGCCGGTCTATTGAGGGCGCGCGCATGAGCTGGGACGCATGGACCATCTTCGCGCTCTTCTGGGTGGTGTTCGTCACCACGCCGGGGCCCAATCACGTCAATTGCATCACCAATGGCATGACAGTGGGGTTCCGGCGCGGATTGTGGGGCGTGGCGGCGATTCTGGTGCAGGCGGTGCTGTTCCTGACCCTTTCGGCGGCGGGGATCACCGCGCTTATCGCCGCCTCGCCGGTAGCGTTCGAGGCGGCGAAACTGCTGGGCGCGGGGGTGCTGATCTGGCTGGGCGTGCGCGGCTGGATGCGGGCAACGCGGCCCATCGAGGCGGGCACGCAAACCGGTGGGTCGGTCTTTTGGCGCGGCTTCATGGTGGCCACGATCAACCCCAAGAGCGTGGCGGGTTATCTGGCCGCGTTCAGCCAATTCGTGCAACCGGATGTGCCGATCTGGGAGCAGATGTGGGTGATCTTTCCCACCGCCCTCACGATCACGGCGCTGAGTTACACCGGCTTTACCGCGCTTGGCGCGGGGCTGGGACGGGCGGCCTTGGGCGCGGTGTTCAACGTCTGGCTGCGGCGTGCGATGGCCGCCGCCTTCGTGATCTACGGCGTGGCATTGGGCAGCGCCGCAACACCGGGGAGGGTGTGATGCTGACAGGAGCGTGTCTGTGCGGCGATGTGACATTCACCGTGGGCGCAAGCCCGCAAGGGCCGAGCGTGTGCCATTGCGGGCAGTGCCGCAGGCAGTCCGGCCATCTCTGGGCGTCGGCCTATGTGGCGCGGTCGGATTTGAGTATTTCGGGAAAGGTGAACTGGTACGCGGCGAGCGAGACGGCCAAGCGGGGCTTTTGTCCGCGCTGCGGGGCGTTCCTGTTCTGGGCGGCGCACGCGGAGGACACGATGAGCTTTGCGCTCGGTTCGCTGGAGGCGCCCACGGGGCTGCGGCTGGAGAAGCATATCTTCGTCGCCGACAAGGGCGATTATTACGACATCGCGGACGGCGTGCCGCAGAAGGACTGAGGGAGGCGAGACATGGCTGACATACCAACCACCGCGCGGGCGGTCATCATCGGCGGCGGCGCGGTCGGGGCGTCCTGCCTTTATCATCTGGCCAAGGCGGGCTGGACCGACTCGGTGCTGTTGGAGCGCAACGAGCTGACCGCAGGCAGCACATGGCACGCGGCGGGCAATGTGCCGACGTTCTCCACAAGCTGGTCGGTGATGAACATGCAGCGCTATTCGACCGAGCTTTATGCCCGGCTGGGGGCCGAGGTCGATTACCCGATGAACTATCATCAGACCGGCTCGATCCGCCTCGCGCATTCACGCGAGCGGATGCAGGAATTCGCGCGCGCCAAGGGGATGGGCAAGCATCAGGGGATGGACCTGGAAATCCTCGGGGTGGACGAGATCAAGGCGCGCTATCCGTTCATCGAGACGCATGATCTGAAGGGCGCACTTTATGATCCCAACGATGGCGATATTGATCCGGCGCAGTTGACGCAGGCGCTGGCCAAGGGCGCGCGCGAGATGGGGGCACGCGTGATCCGTTTCTGCCCCGCCACGGGTGTGCGGCGCGAGAACGGCGAATGGATCGTCGAGACCGAGAAGGGTGAAATCCGCTGCGAGATCGTGGTGAACGCCGCCGGTTACTATGCGCAGCGGGTCGGCGAATGGTTCAAGCCCTATGGCGGGCGCACCGTGCCGATGATGGTGATGAGCCATCAGTATCTCTTGTCCGAGGAAATCCCCGAGATCGAGGCGTGGTCGAAGGAGCAGGGCCGCAAAATGCCGCTGTTGCGCGATGTCGATGTGTCCTATTATCTGCGGCAGGAAAAGCACGGCTTCAACCTCGGCCCCTACGAGCCACGTTGCCGGGCGCATTGGGTGGACCCAAGCGATCCGATGCCCGACGATTTCAGCTTTCAGCTCTGGCAGGAGGATATCGACCGGATCGAGGAGATCGTGACCGATGCGATGGCGCGGGTGCCTTTGCTGGGCACCTCGGGCATCAGCAAGATCATCAACGGGCCGATCCCCTATGCGCCGGACGGGATGCCCTTGCTGGGGCCGATGCCGGGGGTGCCGAATGCGTTCGAGGCCTGCGTCTTTACCTTCGGGATCGCGCAGGGCGGCGGCGCGGGCAAGGTGCTGGCGGAATGGATCACCGAGGGCGCGCCGGAATGGGATATGTGGTCTTGCGATCCGCGCCGCTATACCGATTACACCGATCCGGAGTATTGCGTCGCCAAGGGGATGGAGGTTTACGGCCACGAATACGGGATGCATTTCCCGTGGCACCGCTGGCCTGCCGCGCCTGATCGCAGGGTCTCGGCGCTGCATGAGCGGCTCAGGTCGGCGGGGGCGCAGATGGGGGCCTATAACGGCTGGGAGCGGGCCAATTGGTTCGCCGGGCCGGGTGATGACACTTCGGAAGAGGCGACGCAGACCTGGGACCGCGCGGGACCGTGGGAGCCGCGGATCCGCGAGGAGGCGCTCGCGGTGCGCGATCATGCGGGGGTGATTGCGATATCGGGCTTTACCCGGCTGGCTGTCGAGGGGCCGGGCGCGCGCGCGCATGTCGATGGGCTGACCGCCTCGCGGCTGCCGCGGCCGGGGCGGATCGGGCTGGCGTATTTCGGCGATGACCGGGGCCGTATCCTGACAGAGATGTCGGTGATCCCGCGTTCGGAGGATGAGATCTGGCTGATCACCGCCGGGGCGGCGCAATGGCATGACCGCGACGTGCTGGCCCAGGGCCTGCCCGAGGGGGTGACGGTCACCGACCGGAGCGAGCGGTATGACTGCCTGCTGGTCACGGGGCCTGCGGCGCGCGATATCCTCGGGCCGCTCACGGATGCGGACCTGTCGCTGCCCTCGCTGAGCGTGCAGGATACGCGCGTGTGCGGTGTCGGCTGCGTGCTGATCCGGGTGTCCTTTGCGGGGGAGTTGGGCTGGGAAATCCATTGCCCGGCGGCGGAGGTGCCGGTGATCTGGGACGCGGTGACGGCAGGAGGGGCCAAGCCGTTCGGCATGTGGGCGCTGAATTCCCTGCGCATCGAGAAAGGCTATCGGGCGTGGAAGGGGGATCTTTCGACCGATTACTCGTTGCTCGAGGGCGGGCTGGAGCGGTTCGTGAAATTCGACAAGCCGCAGGCGTTTCCGGGCAAGGCGGCGCTGCTGGCCGAGGCACAGAGGGGCGTGGCGAAGCGGTTCGCGCCGCTGATCGTCGAGGCGGGGGCGGCGGATGCGCCCTATATGTCCTCGATCTGGCACGGGGGCGAGATCGTGGGCGAGACCACATCGGGTGCCTGGGGCTACCGGGTGGGGGCGTCGGTGGCGCTGGCCATGCTGCGCGCCGATCTGGCGGTGCCGGGCACCAAGCTGGAGGTGGAAATCTTCGGCGAGCGGGTCCCGGCAGAGGTGCAGGCGGATGCGCCGCTTTGGGACCCGGAGAACGAAAGGCTCAAGGCATGACACTCGAAACCTATCTGCTCTATTTGGGGGTGGTGGCCGCGTTCTTCGCGACGCCCCCGGACACAAGCCAATTGCTGATCATCTCCAACAGCCTGCGCCATGGCCTGCGCCGCAGCCTCGCCACCGTGGCCGGCGACCTGAGCGCCAATGCTATTCAGATGACGCTGGCCGCCTTCGGGCTGACCGCGGTGATCGCCACCAATGCGGATGCGCTCTGGATCGTCAAATGGGCGGGGGTCGCGTATCTGGCCTGGATCGGGGTCAGGCTGCTGCTTGCCCGTCCCGAGACGACAGCGCCCGATGCCGCACCGGGTGGCAGGCTCTTTCGGCAGGGCTTTGTGACCTCCTCGGCCAACCCCTACGCGGTGGTGTTCTTCGGCGCGCTGTTTCCGCAGTTCATCAACCCGGGGCAGCCGATCTGGCCGCAACTCCTGATACTGGGGCTGACCTATCTGGTGGTGGACGGCCTGATCCTGCTGCTCTGGGGCTGGGCCGCGACCCGCACGCTTGGCCGGGTCCGGCGCCTGACCGGGATCTGGATCAACCGCGTCTCGGGCTGTCTGATGATCGGCGCGGCGGTCTTGCTGGGCTTCAAGGACATCGAACGAGAGGCCACGCGTTGACCCTGCCCGCCACCATGTCCGGCGTATACCTCACCCGCCACGGCGGGCCGGAGGCGCTGGAGTGCCGCGAGGATATCCCGGTGCCGCGCCCCGGGGCGGGCGAGGTGCTGGTCAAAGTGCGGGCGGCGGGGGTCAACAACACCGATATCAACACCCGCGAGGGCTGGTATGCGGCGGAGGTGACCGGGGCCACGGGCGAGACGGATGAGGGCGTCGCGGCGGGCGGCTGGTCGGGGGCGCTGCGCTTTCCGCTGATACAGGGCGGCGATCTCTGCGGCGAGGTGGTGGCGCGCGGCAATGGTGTCACCACGCCTGCGCTCGGTGCCCGCGTGACCTGTCCGATCAACATGCCCCGCCCGACGCACGACACCCCGGTGGGATTCGTGGCGCTCGGATCGGAGATCGACGGGGCCTTTGCCGAGTATTGCCTGATGAAGGCTGACGACTTGCACGATGTGACCGATGCGCCGCTGTCGGACGTGGAGATCGCCGCCATCCCCTGCGGTTTCGGCACCGCGATGGGGCTCTTGGATCGCGCCGGGGTCGAGGCGGGGCAGCAGGTGCTGATCACCGGGGCCTCGGGCAATGTGGGCCTCGCAGCGGTGCAACTGGCCGCAAAGATGGGCGCGCAGGTGACCGGCGTCGCGGCCCCCACCAAGGCCGCGACGGTCCGCGAAGAGGGCGCGGCGGAGGTCATCGCGCGTGATACCCCCCTGCCCCAAGACCACTATCACGCGGTGATCGACCTTGTGGGCGGGCCGGGCTTTGCTGCGCTGATCGACGCGCTCCGGCCCGGCGGGCATTACGCCGTGGCGGGGGCCATTGCGGGGCCGATGATTCATGCCGATCTGCGCCGCATCTACTTGCGCGACATCACCATTCACGGCTGCACCTATCAGGCCCCGCGCGTCTTTGCCCGACTGATGGACATGGTCCGCGCCGGAGAGGTAAGACCCCGGATCAGTAGCACCTATCCGCTGCGCGACATCGCCCGCGCGCAGGCAGATTTCCAGACCAAGGCCCATGCCGGCAAGCTGGTCCTCTTGCCACCGGAGACAGACACATGACCGACATCACATTGCTCGACGGCTCCATCGGACAGGAACTTGTCAAACGTTCGGGCGACCGGGCGACGCCGCTCTGGTCGACGCAGGTGATGATGGATCACCCGCAGATCGTGCGCGACGTGCATGACGCCTATTTCGCCGCCGGGGCCACGGTGGCCACGACCAACACCTACGCGGTGCTGCGCGACCGGCTGGTGCGGGTGGGGTTGGAGGATGCGGTGGACCGCCTCGCCGATACCGCTGTCAGTGCCGCCATCGCCGCCCGCGACGCGCATGGCGCGGGCCGGGTGGCGGGGGCCGTGGGGCCATTGGTGCAATCCTACCGCCCGGACCTGTGTCCGCCTGCGGCGGAGGCTGCAAAGATCTATGCCGAGCCGGTGGCGGCCATCGCGCCCCGCGTCGATCTGCTTTTGTTCGAGACCATGTGTTCGGTCGATCAGGCGCGCGGTGCGTGTCTGGCAGCACAGACGGCAGGCCTGCCGCTCTGGCTCGCGGTGTCGGTGATGGACGAGGATGGCACGCGGCTGCGCTCGGGCGAGCCGCTGTCGGCGCTTGCGCCGCTGCTGGCCGAATTCACGCCCGCCGCGATCCTGATCAACTGCTCCCCGCCCGAGGCGATCACCCAAGGCCTGCCGCATATCGCGGCGTTCGGCCTGCCGTTCGGGGCCTATGCCAACGGCTTTACCCGGATCAGCGAGGGGTTTCTGGGCGCGGCCCCGACCGTCGATGCGCTGGAGCAGCGCGGCGATCTCGGCCCGGCCGTCTATGCCGAGGCCGCCATGGGCTGGATCGCGGCGGGGGCCAGCATCGTCGGCGGTTGCTGCGAGGTCGGCCCCGATCACATCGCCGAACTGGCGCGGCGCATTCGCGAGGCCGGGCATGAGATTGTCTGACCCGGCGTTTCTTTTTGGTAAAAATACTCGATGCCCAACGCTGACAAGAGGCACGACATGACCGATCTTCCAAACCGGGCCCGCGTGGTCATCATCGGCGGCGGCGTGGTGGGATGTTCCGTCGCCTATCACCTGACCAAGCTGGGCTGGACCGACGTGGTGCTGCTGGAGCGCAAGGCGCTCACCTCGGGGACCACGTGGCATGCGGCGGGGCTGATCGGGCAGTTGCGCGCCAGTGCCAACATGACCCGGCTCGCGCGCTACTCAGCCGAGCTTTATACCGGGCTGGAGGCCGAAACCGGTATCGCCACGGGCTTCCGGCAGGTGGGGTCGATCTCGGCGGCGCTGACGGGCGAGCGGCTGGAGGAACTCAAGCGCAGCGCGGCGATGGCGCGCGCTTTCGGCGTGCCGGTGGAGGAGTTGTCGCCGTCCGAGATCGGCGAGCGCTACTCGCATCTCAACCTCGATGGCGTGACGGGCGGCGTCTGGCTGCCCACCGACGGGCAGGCCGATCCGGCGAATATCGCGCTGGCATTAGCCAAGGGCGCGCGGGGGCGCGGTGCGAAGGTGCAGGAGCGGGTGAAGGTGACGGGGATGGCCCGGTCGGGCCGCCGCGTCACGGGCGTAGACTGGCAGGGCGAGGATGGCAGCGCGGGCCATATCGCCTGCGAGATGATCGTGAATTGCGCGGGCATGTGGGGGCATGAGGTGGGGCGCATGGCGGGTACCAACGTGCCGCTGCATGCCTGCGAGCATTTCTATATCGTATCGGAGCCGATTGCCGGGCTGTCACAGCTTCCGGTGCTGCGGGTGCCGGATGAATGCGCCTATTACAAGGAAGATGCCGGGAAAATGATGCTGGGCGCGTTCGAGCCCAATGCCAAGCCCTGGGGCATGGCGGGCATCCCTGCGAGTTTCGAATTCGACCAGTTGCCGGAGGATTTCGACCATTTTGAGCCGATCCTGGAGGCCGCGGTGACCCGGATGCCGATGCTGGCCGAGGCGGGGATTCACACGTTCTTTAACGGTCCTGAAAGCTTTACCCCCGATGATGCCTATCATCTGGGGCTGGCGCCCGAGATGGACAATGTCTGGGTCGCGGCGGGGTTCAACTCCATCGGGATTCAGTCGGCGGGCGGCGCGGGGCATGCGCTGTCGCAATGGATGGAGGATGGCGAGAAGCCCTTTGACCTGGGCGATGTGGATATCTCACGGATGCAGCCGTTTCAGGGCAACCGGCAGTATTTGTTCGAGCGCTCGAAGGAGACGCTCGGGCTGCTTTATGCTGATCACTACCCGTACCGGCAGAAGGCCACCGCGCGCGGCGTGCGGCGCACGCCGTTTCATGCGCAATTGCTGGAACGTGGGGCTGTCATGGGCGAGACGGCAGGCTGGGAGCGGGCTAACTGGTATGCCGCGCCGGGGCAGGAGCGCGACTATCGCTATAGCTGGGGCCGTCAGAACTGGTTCGACAATGCCGCTGCGGAGCACCGGGCGATCCGGCAGGGCGTGGGCCTCTATGACATGTCGAGTTTCGGCAAGCTGCGGGTCGAGGGGCCGGAGGCGGAGGCGTTTCTCAACCATGTCTGCGGGGCGGAGATGGCGGTGCCGGTGGGCCGGATCGTCTATACGCAGTTTCTGAATGCGCGCGGCGGCATCGAGGCGGATGTGACGGTGACGCGGCTGAGCGAGACCGCTTATCTGGTGGTCACGCCCGCCGCCACGCGGTTGGCGGATGAGACATGGCTGCGGCGGCATCTGAGGGGGCGGCAGGCCGTCATTACCGATGCCACGGCTGGTGAGGGCGTGCTGGCGGTGATGGGGCCGAAGGCGCGGGATCTCATGCGCGCGGTGTCGCCCGATGACATGTCGAATGACGCGCACCCGTTTGGATGGGCGCGCGAGATCGAGATCGGCATGGGGCTGGCGCGGGCGCATCGTGTGTCTTACGTGGGTGAGCTTGGCTGGGAGATTTACGTGAGCGCCGACATGGCCGGCCATGTCTTCGAGGTGCTGAGTGAGGCGGGCGCGGATCACGGGGTGACGCTCTGCGGGCTGCACGCGATGGACAGTTGCCGCATCGAGAAGGCGTTTCGCCATTTCGGCCATGACATCACCTGCGAGGATCATGTGCTGGAGGCGGGGCTGGGCTTTGCCGTCAAGACCGACAAGCCCGAGTTCATCGGTCGCGATGCGGTGCTGAGAAAGCGCGAGACGGGGCTGGAGCGGCGGATGGTCCAATTCCGCCTGACCGACCCGGAACCGATGCTCTATCACAACGAGCCGGTTCTGCGCGATGGCGAGATCGTGGGCTATCTGAGTTCGGGGGCGTATGGCCATCATCTTGGTGCTGCCATCGGGATGGGCTACGTGCCGTGCAAGGGTGAGAGCGTGGAGCAGGTGTTGGCCTCGAGTTACGAGATCGACGTGGCGGGCACGCGGGTGCAGGCCGTGGCCAGCCTGCGGCCGATGTACGACCCGAAATCCGAGCGCATGCGCGGCTGAGGGCGCGCGCCCCGTCATGGCGGTGCAGGCGGGTATCTGTCGGGCAGCGGGAGATCCTCCGGTCAGGCCGGAGGATGACGGGCTTTGGAGCAGCCGAGATCGCGCCACGCGCAGGCAGACATCGCGCGGGTGCCGGGGAGATCCTCCGGTCAAGCCGGAGGATGACGGGGTGTAGGGGGCTGAGGTTTCGCCGTGTACGGCCGGAGGATGACGGGGTTTGGCGGGGTGACGTCGCGCGTGCTTTGCGGTTGGTCGCATTGATCCCGTCCCGGCTTGCGCTTATAGGCGAACACAACACACGCCATTGATCCGAAGGAAACGCCCATGTCCAACGCAGCCCTTGAGACCGCCATCGAAGCCGCCTGGGAGGCGCGCGACACCATCACGCCCAAAACCGGCGGCGAAACCCGCGAGGCCATCGAGGCGACGCTGAACGCGCTGGATAGCGGCAGCCTGCGCGTGGCCGAGCGGCAGGAGACCGGCGACTGGCACGTCAACCAATGGGCCAAGAAGGCGGTGCTTCTGGGCTTTCGCATCAAGGATATGGAAATCCATCCCGGCGGTCCGCAGGCGGGCGGCTGGTGGGATAAGGTCGACAGCAAGTTCAACGGATGGGGTGAAGCCGAATGGCGCAGCGCAGGCTTTCGCGCCGTGCCGAACTGCGTGGTGCGCAAATCCGCCTATATCGCGCCCGGCGTGGTGCTGATGCCGTCCTTCGTCAATCTGGGTGCCTATGTGGATGAGGGCACGATGGTCGATACCTGGGCCACCGTCGGCAGTTGCGCGCAGATCGGCAAGGGTGTGCACCTGTCGGGCGGCGTCGGGATCGGCGGCGTGCTGGAACCGATGCAGGCGGGGCCGACGATCATCGAAGACAACTGCTTTATCGGCGCGCGCTCGGAGGTGGTCGAGGGCTGCATCGTGCGCGAGGGTTCGGTTCTGGGCATGGGCGTCTATATCGGCAAGTCGACCAAGATCGTCGACCGCGAGACCGGTGAGGTGTTCATCGGCGAGGTGCCGCCCTATTCGGTGGTGGTCTCGGGCTCGATGCCGACCAAGAACAACCTCAACCTCTATTGCGCGGTGATCGTCAAGCGTGTGGATGCGCAGACCCGCTCGAAGACCGCGATCAACGAGTTGCTGCGCGACTGATCCGCGCGGCGGCATTGTGGCGAGGAAAGCGTTTCGTTTGGTGCGGGGCGATTTTGGCCTTGAGCGGACCTTGGCGGTTTCAGAGGTGAGCCGCGCGGTGCCCGACCGCCGGGTGGGCGCAGCAACCTCGGCGGACCGCACTTTATGCCCGCCAAGTACTCCCGCGTTATCAATGGCTTGAAACGTTGCAATAGCGCCCGCCCGAGGGGGCGGTCGGGCGCTGCGCGGCGGTGCCTGCGGCACCTTGATTCCGCGCATTGGGGCTGCACCTAAACGTACGCTCCAGGCCAATCGCTGCCTCGCGGCGCGACTGCCCCAGCCGTTCAGCCCTTTCGCGGTTTCTCGGCCACGGCACCCCCGGCCGCCTTCCAGCCCGAGAACCCGTCGCTCACATGGCTCACCCCCGCCAGCCCCATCTCCTGCGCCGTGCGTGCCGCGAGCGCCGAGCGCCAACCCGACGCGCAATAGAACACGAACCGCCCTCCGCTCTGGAATTGCGGCTTGGCATAGGGGCTTTCGGGGTCGATCCAGAATTCCAGCATGCCGCGCGGACAGTGAAACGCACCGGGGATCATGCCTTCGCGCTCCAACTCACGCGGATCGCGCAGATCGACGAAGGTCACGCCTTCGGTGCCATGCAGGTCCAGCATCTGCGCCGCCGGCGCATGCGCCACAACCGCATTCGCCTCGGCCACCATGTCCTTGATCCGTTTCATCGGCACGTCCTCCTGTCACGATCAAGTCAACGCTAACGCCACCCGGCCCCAATGAAAACCCGGCCAGCTTGACTTCACGGGCGGCTTGGCGCAGGGCTGCGCGGCAACGGAGGGCCGGAAATGAGCGAGACCGAGAAGAAACCGAAACGCCAGCAAGTCTATACCCTGCTGGTCGAGATTGGCCGCAAGGCCGGGGACGGTCTGCCTGCCAAGGCGACCGGGGCCGCGCTCATGGTCTTTGCCTCCGGCGTGGACGAGGCCGAGGCGGTGCGCGAGACGGTGGCGATCCTCAAACAGGCCGATACCGCACCGCTCGACGTGTCGGGCTATGGCACATTGGCAGAGCGCGAGGCCGAGGGCCACGAGATATCAGACGAGGAACGCACCCTGATGCAGCGGGCCCTCGACGAGAATGCAGTGATCGTTGCGCAGATGACCCCGTTTTTCGACTAGGTTCCCGGGCGGGGCACGGCGCTTGCAGGACGGCTCCGCGCTGCGCATCTCGCGAAACTGTCCCGCGTGCCGCGCACGCGTTGCAAAGCGAAAGATCATCAAAGGCCAGACTGGCGGAGAGACGCGAATGCTTGACGACATGGCAGAGGCGCGCAAGGGCTCGGAAAAGGCGATCATCCGCGCCCGCATTTCCTTTGCCTTCGTGCTCTTCGGACTGGTCTTTACCAGTGCCTGGCTCGCTCTCACGGCGCTCAGCGGGGAATTGCCGGTCTTTCTGATCGGCGCGCTTGCGTTTTCGGGGTTTGTCGCGGCACGTCTGCTGGCCTCGCACCTGCCGCTTGCCTGGGGCAACACGCTCTGGCTCGGCTCGACGAACCTGGCGATCTTCCTCGGGGCCTGCGTGGTGCACCCGGCGGGCGGTGTGGCGACGATCCTCATACCGATGGCCGGTTTTCCCTTTGCGGTGTTTTCACTGCACCGCGAGCGCGGGCATATCGCGGCGATGATCGCGGTGCCGGTGCTGCTCTGGGTGACGTGGTTCGTGCTGCATGACGGGTTGTCGCCGCTGATCGGGGCGCAGATGGCCACCCGGTTCTACGCCCCCATGTCAGGGGCCACGGCCTTTAGCATCATCATCTTTCAAGTGTTCTATTTCGCTTTTGTATCAAAGACCTACGAGGCAGAGTTGGAAGAGGCCAAACGTCAGGCCGACCAGACGAGCCGCGCCAAGACCGTGCTCTTGTCGGGCATCAGCCACGAAATGCGCACCCCGCTCAGCGCGGTGATCGGGCTGGCGGACCTGATCGAGGAGGACGCGGCCAAACGCGAGGACCGTCAACAGGCGCTTTATGCCGGGCGCATCATGGAGGCCGGTAAGACGCTTTTGTCGACCATCGAGAACACGGTGCAATTCGCCGATCTCGCCGCGCGGCGTGCGCCTGTCACGCTGAGCGCCGTACGCGTCGCGACGGTGATCGAGGATGTGCGCACGCAGTATCGCGCGACGGTGCGCGAGGACGCGATACACCTGTCGCAGGCGGACAGCCCGCTGGAGGTGTGGGCGGACCGGACCATGCTGACCGACATCCTGTCGCATCTGGTTGAAAACGCGCTGCGCTACAGCGGGCCGGAGGGCACCGTCAGCATCGGCATCACCCCGGCGCGGGATGATCAGGTGAGGGTGACGGTCGCCGATGACGGGCCCGGGTTTCTCACCGACGATCCCGAACAGGCCTTTGCCCCGTTCGAGCGGCTGGATCAGGCGACCGGCACGACCTTTGGCGCAGGCATGGGATTGGCCATCGCGCGGCTCAAGGCCGAGGCCATGCAGGGCCGCGTCGGCATTGACCGGACAGTGTCGCACGGCGCGCTGGTCTGGGTCGAGTTGCCCCGCGCCACGGGTGCCTGCGCCTGAGAGAGCCCCCCGGATCAGGCCGCGCGGTTCATCGCGAGGGTGATCGCCTCATAGGGTTTCAGCACCGGCCAGAGCGGCTTGGGATGTTCGGGCAGGCGGGCGCGATCACATCCCGCCAGCACGCTCAGTCCGACCATATCGGGCTTGCGTCGCAACCGTCCGACATAGAGGCTCTCGGTCTGCGTTCCGGCGGCATCGAGTTCCTCGTGACCGGGCAACAGCAGGTTGTGATAGCTTACCATCGTCGGGCTCTCGGCAAAAAGCGCCGAAAACCCGTTGACCAGATGCCGGGCGGGCACCAGCACCGCCTCGGAGTTGAAGAGATATTCCACCTCGGAGCCGCGGATCACCAGCCGCTGATGCGGGGCCACCACGATATCGCGGCGCAGGCCGAAATAGTGCGCCCGCAACCGCACGGGCCGGAAGCTGCCGAACGCGGGCACCCGGCGATGCAGGCTTTGCAGCACCGGCACGGGCGCGCCTTCGGTGGTCAACACCTTGTCGGCGCGCTTCAACCGGCCCACCGCCACATAGCCGCCGGGCGTGAGAACCGGGACCGACCCGCTTAGCCCCGGCATCGGCCCAACCGGCTCGATCCGGGACGAGAGCGCCGCAAAGATCACGTCCCGGTCCATCTGCCGCTGGCGCGGATCGGTGAAGATCGTGCGCATGTCCGAAAGCGGTATCGGATGCGGCGGCGGCAGTGCGATCGAGGCCACGCCGAACACCTCTGGCCGCTCGACCGAGAGCCGCCCCCACCGCGCGGGCGCGTCCCAGCTATAGGTGATGCGCAGGCTGTCGGTGCGATCATCGAGCCTGTAGGGCAGCGTGGCATGGCGCACGTCGCCCGCCTGCGTCTCGATCAGGCTGATCCCGCCCGACGGCAGCGCCTGCAGCGAAAAGCCACCATGCCACGGATGGCTGCGGCTGAAGGACAGCAAGGTCTGCGGGCGCGGCTCCATCGCCGGGCGCGTCTCGATCATCAGGGTGCC
This sequence comes from Roseovarius tolerans, assembly GCF_900109855.1. Taxonomy (GTDB): domain Bacteria; phylum Pseudomonadota; class Alphaproteobacteria; order Rhodobacterales; family Rhodobacteraceae; genus Roseovarius; species Roseovarius tolerans. The sequence continues at coordinate 83,869 of NZ_FOBO01000013.1, forward strand.
GCGCGCCATCAGATCGCTGGCATCCGGGATCACCTCGCGGTCCGATTGCGGCGCACCGAGGCCCTGCGGCATGAAATGCCCGCCGTCGTGATCGGTGACCGCGATCCAGCCCATCTCAGGCCGCGCGCGCGTGGGTCATCAGAAGCCGCGCCTCGTATCGCTTGAGCGTGCGCCGCGCGGCTGCACTGTAGCCCGCGCCGGTTGCCGGGTCGATCTCGGGAAAGAGCGCGCAGATCTCGTCGACGATCTCGGCCTCGAAGCTGTTGGCGGTTTGCGGTCCGGGCAGGAAGCTTTCGGTTGGCAATCCTTCGGAGAACACCACCTGATGCCGGTCGAAAAGGATATGTACATACTCCACTTCGCCGCCCTCGATCCGCCGGACCGAGCGGTCATTGACCAGATCGCGCGCCGCCACCAGCACCTCGCGCTCGCCGAACAGCAACTCTGCCAGACTGTCGCGAATGAGCACCCGGTGCAGCGGTGACAGAAGCAATTCGCGATGCGAACCAAAGGTTTCGGCGGCAATGCGAATGGGCGCAAAATCGCCCGCCGCCATCACCTTGCGCCGACCAATCCAGCGCAGCGGTTGCGCGCCCTCATCCTGCGTCAGCACCAGATCGCCCGGCTGCAACGTCTCTACCGGCACCTCGCCGCCGGGCGTGCGAATGAGGGTTCCGGCGACGAAACAGGGCACTGAATCCACCGTGACAAAGCCGACATCGGTCTGCCCGGTGCTGCTTTCGACCTCGTAGGTAAAGTTGAAAAGTTCGGTATCGCCATCGCCGATCACCTCGATCGTGCCATCGGCGTTGAGCTGGATCTGCTGCCCGGAATTGAGCGTGACGATATCGCCCGCCGACACCGCCTGCCCGTTCAGATGGGTGATCGACAGCGTTCCGGCCGTGTTGTTGATGTCATTGGCCAGAAGATCGAGCGTGCGCGAGCCATCGGGAAACAGCGTGGTCGTGTCATCGCCCGCCACGAGCGTTGTCTGCACGCTGTCCGCCGCAATCATCACCGTGGAATCGTAGTTGCTGTCGGTCACGTCGGCGATGCCGATCCGGATCGAATTCACCTCTCCCGCATTCACCGGCATGGTCAGCGTCAGCGTCGCGGTGAAGCCGTCCATCTCGGTGTTGAACTGGTCGGCCGTGTTGTCGATGAAGAGGTTGCCGTTCGACCCGGCATTGAGGTTGTTGGGGTCGATATCGCCATCGCCGATGCTGAGCGGCACGAGACTGCCGTTGACCCAGACGCCGAAGAAATCCTGGAACGCGCCGGTGGCGTATTCGGGATATTCCTCGGAGGCGAAGACGAATTGCATCGTCATCACGTCACCGGTCGGGATGAAATCGACATCGAGGTAAGAGGCGTCGAACGTCCGGGACCCTGCCGCATTGTCAAAATCGTTGACCCCGTTGGGCCCGCTCGACGACGTCGTCGTACTGGCGCTCTGGTTCGACTGAAAGAAATTGTTGTTGGTGAACCCGCGCAGATCACCGGTCGAGAACATCACGCCGGTGTCGCCCGGGGTCACCCCCGGCGAGATGCTGTCGCCATTGGTGTAGATGCCCGAACTGTCGCGGTCGCCCGTGTAGGAGGCCCCGATCACCGTGACGCCGTCGCCAAAGATCGTCTGCGCCATTTCCGTCGCGGACGCACCGCGGTCGATCGGTATCTCGACGCCTGAAACCATGCTCTGCCCCACCTCTTTGAAAGGCAGTGCAAACGCAGCGTTACATGGCCCGAACGGGGCCATCCGATCCTGAATGACGGGGACGCGCGTCCTTGCCTGATGACACGCGGCCTGCCCGGATGTCGGGGCCATTGTCCTTGAGGATCTATGTCCTTTTGCGGAACTGGCGGCCCGTAAGTCTGTCTTGCCCTGCCTCGGGTTTTTTTATTGACTGTCCTTAAATACCAAAAACTTCCATCGGTGTTAAGGTTTATTCGCGTGACGCAGAGTCAGCCTTGCAAACCGGCCACGGGGTCCGGGTTTGCGCTTGGGCGCGATCCGCGCTAACCGGTCGGGGATGTTGATCTGAGAGGACCCGCCGAAATGCCACATAGCCCGCTCGATGCCGCGCAGCTGACCGCTGATCTAATCAAATGCCCCTCGGTCACGCCCGAAGAGGGCGGCGCGCTGCAATTGCTCGAAAAGGTGCTGGACGGCGCGGGCTTTGCCTGCACGCGGGTGGATCGTGGCGGGGTCAGCAACCTCTTTGCGCGGTGGGGCGACAAGGGCGCGGCGCGCAGCTTCGGCTTCAACGGTCATACCGATGTGGTGCCGGTGGGCGATGAGGCGGCATGGACCGTGCCGCCCTTCGGCGCGGTCGAAAAGGACGGCGTGCTATACGGGCGCGGGGCCACGGACATGAAATCCGGCGTCGCGGCCTTTGTCGCGGCGGCGGTGGATTTCGTGGCCGAAACCCCACCCGAGGGCGCGCTGATCCTCGCCATCACCGGGGATGAGGAAGGCGACGCCGTGGACGGCACCACCGCCCTGCTCGACTGGATGGACGCGCAGGGCGAGCGCATGAGCGCCTGTCTCGTGGGGGAGCCGACCTGCCCCGAGCGCATGGGCGAGATGATCAAGATCGGGCGACGCGGTTCGCTTGTCGCACGGATCACGATCACTGGAGTGCAGGGCCATTCCGCCTATCCGCACCGCGCCTGCAATCCGCTGCCCGCCATGGCGCGGCTGATGGACCGGATGGCCTCGCATACCCTCGATGTGGGCACCGAGCATTTCGATCCCTCGACGCTGGCCGTGGTCACCATCGACACCGGCAACCCGGCCACCAACGTGATCCCCGCCGAGTGCCGCTCCACGGTCAATATCCGCTTCAACGATGCCCATGACAGCGCCAGCCTGACCCAATGGATGCAAGCCGAGATCGACCGCGTGGCGGAGGAATTCGGCGTCACGGGCGCGATGCAGGTGAAGGTCTCGGGGGAGTCGTTCCTGACCCCGCCCGGCCCGCTCTCGGATCTGGTGGCGGGCGCGGTCGAGACCGAAACCGGCGTGGTGCCGGTGCTCTCGACGACCGGGGGCACGTCGGACGCGCGCTTTGTCAAGGATCACTGCCCGGTGGTGGAATTCGGCCTTGTGGGCCAGACCATGCATCAGGTGGATGAGCGGGTGGAGGTGGCGCAAATCCACCAGCTCAAGGCGATCTATGCCCGTATCCTGCGCGACTATTTCGCCTGATGCACCCGATGCGGCGGCAGCTGATCGTCATGGTCAAGGAACCGCGACCTGGCCGCGTCAAGACCCGGCTCGGGCGTGACATCGGCATGACGGCGGCGGCGTGGTGGTTTCGCCATCAGGTGGCGCGGCTCCTGCGCGAGGTGGAGGACCCCCGCTGGCATCTGAGCCTTGCCGTCAGCCCGGACCGCGCGGGCCTGCAAAGTCGCGTCTGGCCCGCGCATCTGCCGCGTCTCCCGCAAGGGCCGGGCGATCTGGGCGACCGCATGGGGCGGCTCTTGCGCGGCGAGCCGCCGGGGCCGGTCTGTGTCATCGGAGCGGATATCCCGGGCATTCGCGCCGCCCATGTCGCGCGCGCCTTTGACGCCCTCGGGCGGCATGACGCGGTGTTCGGTCCGGCGCATGACGGCGGCTATTGGCTGGTCGGGTTGCGCCGCACGCAGCGCGTGCCCACAACGCTATTCGACGGGGTGCGCTGGTCGAGCGAACACGCGCTGGATGACACGGTGCGCAGCCTTGACGGCCAGAGCGTGGCACTGATCGACCGGCTGCAAGACGTGGACACGGTCGCGGACCTGGTCCGCTAGCGCCGCCGTCCGCGCAGCCACCGCCAGAGCGGCACCACGTCAAGCGCCGCGACCGCAAGGCCGAGCGGGATCATCCAGAAGCCGAGCACCGGCAGGAAGCCCAGAAAACCACCGCAGATCAGCAACAGCCCCGCGACAAGGCGCAGGCCGGGCGGCAGGTTACGCCCGGTCCACAGCTGCACCCGGCGTCGCCATTGCCGCAGCTTTCCCTTGGCATAGGGCTCGGGCCTTTGGTCTTGCTCAGGCATCCACGCGGTTCTGCAGCATCAAGGGCCGTTTCAACCACCCCCGAAGCGCCGCTGTCGTCACCTCGGGCTGCTCCAGCACCGGCAGATGCCCGGCATCCGGGATCACTGTCAGCGTCGCATTGGGGATCATTTCGGCCATGAATTCATGCCGTTTGAGCGGGGTAAGCGTGTCATACGCGCCGCAGAGCACAAGCGCGGGCACCTTGCAGCGACGCAGCACCGATTGGTAATCCCGGCGGCGCTGCAGGGCGCGCGTCTGGCGGATGATCGCCGCCACGCCCAGATCTTCGGCCATCTCGACCAGCGCCGACATCACGCCCGCCCGGGCCGGGCCGGGTGCCAGAACATCGCGGCCCAGCATCATCTCGACCGCCTCAGAAATGCGCCCGGCGCGCAACTTGATGATGAAAGGCTCGTACCCGGCGGCGGATTGCGGGGTTTCGGCCAGGGAATTCGTATCCATCAGGGCGATGCGCGTCACCCTGTCGGGCGCACGGCGCAACACCTCCATCGCCACGATACCGCCCATCGACAGCCCTGCCAGGGCAAACCGCTGGGGCAGCACGTCGAGAAGCCCCGAGGCGATTTCCTCGATCCGGTCGCCGCCGGTGACCGGCGCGACCGTGACCGCCATGTCGCGGCTCAGATCGGCGAGTTGCGGCGCGAAAAGGCGCGCGTCGCACATCATGCCGGGAAGAAACACAACCGGGTCACTGCTCATCGGACATCTCGCTCTCCCGGGGGTCTGCGCCCCCGCTACTGTGCCAAAGCATGACACCGCTCAGGGCAAAAGGGCAAGCCCCGGCTGCGCCGGTGCGTCAGATTACGCCAGAAATCCAGTCGCGCATCGTGTCAATCGCGCGCGCCGTGTTCCCCGGTGACATGATATCGCCCGCGATGACATGGGCAAAGGGATCATCCTCGGGACCCAGATCGGGGGTGCTGCGCGTCACCGGGCCGCCCCAGCGGGCCGCCACCTCTGCCGTGATATCAGGCCGCACGACGCGGTCGGCGTCGGAATAATAAAAGAGCGCAGGCAGCGTCACGCCGGTGTAATCGAGATCACGCGCATGGGCGACGATGGCGGCCATCGGAAAGACCGCAACACTGGGATATTCCGTCGTCCATTCCGCCGCCTGCCCGGGGTTGCGCGGCTCGAAACTGCGTCTCTGACCGGCCAGCAGCGGCAGCCAGTGACGCGCCCCCGGCAGCGTCAGCAGGGGCGCCACCGGGTTGTTGATCCCGAAATTCGGCGAGACCATGATGATCCCCGCCACGCCGTCGCGCAGCGCGGCCTCCTGCAGCGCCACCGCCGCGATGCTTGCCCCGGTCGAGGTGGCGAGCACGATCACCCGCTCGCCGGTGGCCCGGCCGAGCGCCAGCGCCTCGGCCGCGTCCTCCAGCCAGTCGGATGCCGTTGCCTCGCCCATGGCGTCAGGCGTGCGCCCGTGGCCGCGAAACCGGGTATAGACGAGGTTCGCGCCGAAGGCCTCGGCCAGCCGGTCCGGCACCGGGCGGATTTCCTGGCTCGATGCGGAAAACCCGTACAGATAGACGATCGAAATCGGCGTGCGCGTCTCGCGTTGCCCGGCCCAGATCACGCGCTTTTCGCTGCCGGGGCGAATGTCGTCATAGGCGGATTCGACCACCTCCAGATAAACACCGATCCCCTCGCCGAACTTGCGCGGCTCGAACGGTGCGGGCGCGGCCACCTCTTCGCGCGGGGCAAGGACAAGCGCCAAGGCACTGACCGCGATCAACGCCAGCGCCAGCCGCCCCAGCCCGCGCAGCACCCGCCGCATCACACCTGACCCGCCCGTGCGATCACCTCTTCGACCGAGGCCTCGATCAGCGCCAGACAGTCGGGATCAGAGAACCGGTGATCGGCCCTGTCGACCAGAACAAGCCGCTTATCGGGCCCGACAGAATGGTCTAAAAGCGATAATGCAACGGATTTATCCACATCTTGATCGGCAGTTCCTTGCAGAAATCGAATAGGAAAGGGCAAATCGAGCGGGCTGCGCAAAACCAGGTTCTCGCGCCCTTCCTCGATCAGGCGACGGGTGATGATATAGGGCTCGCCATAGTCGCTTGGCAGGGCGAGTTGCCCCTCATTCTGCAACGTCGCGCGCTGTGCCGCGTCAAAGCCGGCCCACATCGAATCCTCGGTGAAATCCGGGGCGGCGGCAATCGTGACCAGCCCCGCCACGCGCTGCGGCATCGCCCGCGCCAGCAAGAGCGCGATCCAGCCCCCCATGGATGAGCCCACGAGAATCTGCGGCCCCTTGGTCAGCGCCTCGATCGCCGCCCTTGCATCCGTTGCCCAATCGCCGATGCACCCGTCGGTGAACGCCCCCGAGGATTGCCCGTGGCCGGAATAGTCGAACCGCAGGAAGGCGTGGCCTGTGCGCCGCGCCCACTCCTCCAGCCAGAGCGCCTTGGTCCCTTCCATGTCGGATTTGAACCCGCCCAGAAACACCACGCCCGGCCCCTGCCCCGGCGTGAGGTGATAGGCCAGTTGACGCCCCTCGGCGGTGGTCAGATAAGACGGCTCTTGCATCGTGTCCTCCCGCGTTGTCCGGGCCGATCATGCACGCGCGGCCCGATCAGGGCAAACCGGTTTCGGATCACTCTGCCACGCGACGCAACGTCAGGGCAAAGGCACCGCCTGCCAGCGCCATTGCGGCAAAGCCCGCCAGCGCCCCCAGCGGCCCGACAAAGGACAGCCCGCCGCCGATGACCCCGGCCAAAAGCAGGATGCCCCCAATGGCGGTATTGGCAATCGCGGCATTCTGCGCCCGCAACTCCGGGTCGGAGATATCCACGAGGTAGACCGAGCGCGCCTGCCGCACGCCGTGATAGGCCAGCATCAGCACAAACAGGATCGCCGGGATCACACCCGGCCCTTGCGCAAGCCCGATCACCTGCGCCGCAATCGCCGCAAGCATCGCCATCCCGGCAAAACCGCCCGCCAGAGCCAGCACCCGGGCGCTGTCGCGATCCGCCAGCCGCCCCCAGACGTAGGAACTGACAAACGCCGCCACCGACGAGGCCAGCAGCATCGCCCCCAGCGTGCCCAATGCGCCGCCCTCCTGTGCGGTCAGCAGGACCATGTAAGGCGGCGCAAGTGCGGTCGAGACCAGCAGGCCCCGCACCAGAATGAAGCGGCGCAGGTTGGCGTCGCGACGCAAAATCTCTCGATAGGTTTCGACCGGCGAGGCGTCATCGGGGGTGCTGTCCTGCTCGCGCAGTCCCGCCAGAACCATCGCCGCCACCAGCCACGCCAGCCCGGCGAACGCGATGGCCGCGATCAGCGCGTCTTGGGATTTCAGCACCCCGGTCAGCATCAGCGCCGCGAAAATCACCACCGCCGCCGCCGAGACCGACCCCGCAAGGCCCGTCACCGCACCGCGGCGCGATTGCCCCACGGTCTTGCCCAGAATATCCTTATATGAGACCGAACAGGCGGCGCGCGCCACCGCGAGACAGGCAAGCAAGGCGCAGACCAGCACCCCGGCCAATACGCCCCCGGTCCATAGCGCGGTGAGCGCAATGCCGATGGCCGCAGCCCCCTGCACGGCGCTGCCGGTGACCCAGACCCACCGCCGTTGCCGCAACCGGGTCAGCCAGCCACCAAGCACAATCTGCGGAAGAAGTGCCCCGGCTTCGCGGATCGGCACCAGCATGCCGATGAAGGCGGCAGGCACGCCCATGGTGCCCAACAGCCAGCTTAGCACGAGTTTCGGATCAACCAGCCCGTCAGAAAGCTTGCTCAGGCTGAGGGCCGCCACGTGAAGCCGGGCATTGCGCGCCGCATGCGGCGCCATATCCGGCGCGATCAGCCGGTCGGTGAGCAAAGACATCAGATCAGCGGCAGGCCCGTTCGATCACCCGCCGATATAGGCCCCGCGACGCGGACGGTAAAAGACCTTCTGGTTGTGCAGACGGCCCAGCAGATCGTGGATCTGGCGCAGCGTCTCATCGGCCTCGCCGATGCTGTCCTCGGTCTTGTCGTGCTGTTCCATGTCGGGCAGCACACGCGCCGAAAGTTCGGATTTGGTCTGACGCAGCGCCGCCTCGATCAGATCCATATCCTCGACCGACAGTTCGAATTTGGAATTGTAACCCGGCATGTCTGTGGCCTCCTCAGCCCTTGCTGCTCCCCGCTATTGTGCAGGCGCAGCGTAATATTGTTTCGCGACCGATAAACGGCATTTAGGCCATCAATTCCGACATGTCCAATTCTTTTTGGGTATGCATCGGTATGGTGTCTTGCGCCGATGCGGTCTGCCTCTTTCGGAGGCAGGTCTTGACCTGCGGGCGCGCGCCGGGCATTAGGCGGCAACCATACCCGCAACCGGGCGTTCCGTGGGCGCCAAACCGACGAGGAGCCAGAGCAATGGCCGATATCTCCCTCACCTTCCCCGATGGCAATGCGCGCGACTACCCCGCAGGCATCACCCCTGCCGAAGTCGCATCGAGCATTTCGACCTCGCTGGCGAAAAAGGCGATTTCAGCGCATGTCGATGGCCAGCACTGGGATCTGCAATGGCCGATCCCGCAGGACGCGGCAATCAGCATCAACACGATGAAGGACGAGGCGCCTGCGCTCGAACTCATTCGCCATGATCTGGCGCATATCATGGCCCGCGCGGTGCAGGAACTCTGGCCTGATGTGAAGGTCACCATCGGCCCGGTGATCCAGAACGGCTGGTATTACGATTTCGACCGCGCAGAGCCCTTTACCCCCGAAGATCTCGGCCTCATCGAGAAAAAGATGAAGGAGATCATCAACCTGCGCGACCCGGTGCGCACCGAGATCTGGGAGCGCCCGCGCGCCATCGAGCATTATCGCGGCACCGGTGAGCCCTACAAGATCGAGCTGATCGAGGCCATTCCCGGCGACGAGCCGCTGCGCATGTACTGGCACGGACACTGGCAGGATTTGTGCCGCGGCCCGCATCTGCAACATACCGGTCAGGTGCCCGCCGATGCCTTCAAGCTGATGAGCGTCGCCGGGGCCTATTGGCGCGGCGACAGCAGCCGCCCGATGCTGCAACGCATCTATGGCGTGGCGTTCCAGTCCAAGGAAAAGCTCAAGGACTACCTCACCTTTCTGGAGGAGGCCGAGCGCCGCGATCACCGCAAGCTGGGCCGCGAGATGGATCTGTTCCACATGCAGGAAGAGGCCCCCGGTCAGATTTTCTGGCACCCCAACGGCTGGAAAATCTACACCACGCTGCAGGATTACATGCGCCGCCAGCAGACCCGTGGCGGCTATGTCGAGGTGAACACGCCGCAGGTTGTCGACCGCAAGCTGTGGGAGGCCTCGGGCCATTGGGAGAAGTACCAGGAGCACATGTTCATCGTCGAGGTCGACGAGGATCACGCCCGCGAGAAATCGGTAAACGCGCTCAAGCCGATGAACTGCCCCTGCCATGTGCAGATCTTCAATCAGGGGCTGAAAAGCTATCGCGACCTGCCGTTGCGCATGGCTGAATTCGGCTCGTGCAACCGCTACGAGCCCTCGGGCGCGCTGCATGGCATCATGCGGGTGCGTGGTTTTGTGCAGGATGACGCGCATATCTTCTGCACCGAGGATCAGATCGAAGCGGAAACGCGCCGCTTCATCGACTTCCTGTCCGACATCTACCGCGACATCGGGTTCGAGAATTTCTCGGTCAAGTTCTCTGATCGGCCCGACACGCGGGCCGGCAGTGATGACGTCTGGGACAAGTCCGAAACCGCCCTGAAGGCCGCGACCGAGGCGGCGGGCTGCGACTTCAGCCTCAATCCCGGCGAGGGCGCGTTTTACGGCCCCAAGCTCGAGTTTGTGCTGACCGACGCCATCGGGCGTGACTGGCAATGCGGCACGCTGCAGGTCGATTTCGTCCTGCCCGAGCGGCTGGACGCCACCTATATCGGCACCGACGGGGCCAAGCATCGCCCGGTGATGCTGCACCGCGCCGTGCTGGGCAGCTTCGAGAGGTTCATCGGCATCCTGATCGAGGAACATGCCGGGCGCCTGCCCTTCTGGCTGGCCCCGCGTCAGGTTGTCGTGGCCTCGATCACCTCCGAGGCGGATGACTATGTGCATGAAGTCGTTGAGAAATTGACCGCTCTCGGCATCCGCGCCGAGGCCGATACGCGCAACGAAAAGATCAATTACAAGGTGCGCGAGCACTCGGTCGGCAAGGTGCCGGTGATCCTTGCCTGTGGCATGCGCGAGGTCGAGGAGCGCACGCTATCGGTCCGTCGGCTTGGCGAAAAACAGACCAGCATGCGCGGCCTTGACGAGATGGCCGAGGCGCTGGCGCGTGAGGCGACGCCGCCGGACCTGCTCTGAGGCGCGCGCCTCAGAAATGTGATTTCGGCTCGTCCGGCTTGCCCGCGGTCACCGCGAGCAGCCCGGCGAGACCGGTCATGCCGATGGGGAACATGGTGAACACGTTGAACCCGAAGGCGTAGTACATCAGCCCCGCCGACAGGATCAGCAGCAGGCCTCCGCTGAGCGCGCGAATCTTGGCCATCGCCCCGCCGGCGATTGCCAGCATCGGGGCGAGAAAGCTGGCGGTGCGGATGAGCGCGGGGTCGGTCACCTGCGTCATCAGCCCCTCGACCTCGCCGAAGCGGTTGACCGCCTCGGTATAGCCATAGCTGAAGAACCCCACGAGGATCGCCAGACAGCCACCGATAATCCCCAGAACCATTGCCGCGCTGCGCATGAACTATACCTCCTAAAGCTTTGATATATATAGGGATTGCCGCGCGTTATCCAAGCAGTGCGGCCTGCGTGTCCGCACCCCACCCCAGATAGAGCGTGCCGCGGTCGTCGATCAGCGGGCGCTTCATCAGCGTCGGGTGATCGGCCAGCAGCGCAAGCGGGTCGCGGCTGCGTTCGTCGTCGGGGAGCGCGCGCCACGTAGTGGATTTGCGATTGAGCAGCGCGTCGCCGAATTGCGCCAGTGCCGCCTGCGCCAAATCTTTGGGCAAGCCCTCGGCGCGGACATCGCGGAATTCGGCCTTTTCAAGGGATTTCAACGCCTTGCGGCACGTATCGCAGGTTTTCAAGCCGTACAGGATCATTGCGTCGCCTCGTCATTTTTTGCCTGCTTATCCGGCATTTCCACACAGGTCACGGAGTTTCGCTTGATTTTTACATTGGCGGTGCAATCATTGTAACCGTCACGACACGGGTAATATCTCCGATTTTGCGTGCGGTTTCGGGGGTTTGCGCGATTTTTCGTGTCATGGTCGGGCATTTTCCCGGGAAGCGAAGACAAAGGAGAAGCGGCATGCCGACTGGCACCGTGAAATGGTTCAATACGACAAAGGGTTACGGCTTCATCGCGCCGGACGACGGCGGCAAGGATGTGTTCGTCCACATCTCTGCGGTCGAGCGGTCCGGGCTGACGGGGCTGGCGGACAATCAGAAGGTCGGGTTCGAGCTTCAGGATGGGCGCGACGGGCGGCAGATGGCGGCCGATCTCAAACTGCTCTGAGCCCCCGGCGCAGACAGGATGCAGGGGGCCCGGGTCAGGGGCCTCTGCGTGATCATGCGCTGATCCGGCTCAGTTACAGCCCTTGGCCCCGACCGGGCAATCGAAATTCGCCCGCGCGCTGCGCGTCGGGCGCGGCTTGTACGTGACCGGGTGCGACTTGGCCTGCTGATAGGTCTGATCGGCGGTCGGCTTGCCGCAACAGATCACGCCGTTCAGGCTGACCGGTTGCAGGCCCGAGGGGCAATAATTGGCATGGCTTTGATAAGCATAGACTTTCGGTGCCTCGGCGAGGGCCGGACCGGCCAGAAAGGCGAGCGCCAGGGCGGGGAAAAGCGATGTCTTGGAAACGCGCATGGGAAACCTCTTGAACAGGTGATGCAGGTGGGCTGGATGGTAACCACTCCACCCCGCCTGTCAATTTCTTTCGGGTAAACAACACGTTCTGTGTGGGGGCCCTGTGGGGCGGGGTTTCACGCTGCGGATGAGGTGCAGGTGGTTGGTTGGAAACCATCCCTGCGTAGACTCACTACAGGCTTCTTTCTTTAGTTAAACCATGCAACGATAGGAAAACGAGAAAATTCCTCCCCGTTTGAGTAATACTATACACATCTTCGCTAATCTCGATGAATTCAAACCTAAACAAGAACGTTAAATATTTCTCCAAAGTCCAAACCTTGAACGGCTCAAATTCTCGCTGCAACTCTTTGAACATTAAATCCGCTTCGCTCTTTGAAATGTTACGAGAGTTTAGCTCTTCTAAGGCGCGAATCTGACTTCCAAAAATGTCGGCGTATGCTGCAAAGAATGTTTTTTCTAATAACCTATACGTCAGACCCCTTATTAGCTTTTCTTGTCGTTTATCAGCAGGGATCGCCTCCAATTCTAGCAAAAATATTGTCTTCAATCCTTTTCGCGGCGGGATCTGTCAAAGGATCGAGTTCAATGTCGGCTAGTTTTTGCTTGGTCTCAGATTCCAATGATTGCGAAGATTGGCTGACTTGAGAAAGTTTAACTCCACTCGGTCCAAAGCTTTCGATTTTTGCTAGCATTGGCCTTAAATCGTTGCGAAAAATCCACAGGGCAAGGACGATAGCCATAGGCCAAGCCACAGCGCGCAACAATTCTACGAATAGTTGTAGATACGGTATTCCAGTAGTAGCCTCATACGGCGGCTCAAACATCAATCACCCCCTCAAACTCCCGCCATTCGCCCTTGGACATGCCGGAGTTTTCCTGCGTGACCTCTTCGCCCTTCAGCATCCGCCGCACGCAGTCGAGCGCCGTGGACGACAGCGTGGCACCACCCATGCGATAGTCGGCGAAGGCCTTGTAGGCGGCGGGCACCCAATCGGCGACGATGTCGCAGATCGCGTCGGCGTAGACCCGGATTTCGTATTGCGCGTGGGCATCCGCCCGCAGGCGCAGGAAATGCAAGAGGTTGTGCAGATCGACCTTCCAGTACCACTGGGTGTAGATATTGGCGGGCAGGTTCATGCGGGCCAGTTCGCGCGCCAGCCCCTGCTGCCCCTCGTCCGAGATCATCGCCTCGTAATGGTCATAGCAGCGCATCGCGTCCTCGGTCAGCAGACGCAGCACGCGGTCGGCCTCTTCGCCCTCGAGCGCCGCCCCACGCCCCTGATTGTTGGTGGTCGATTGCGCGGCGAGCGCGTCGGGCGCGGGGATGTAGAACTCGCGGTCGAGGATCGAGTAGCGCGCCGAATATTCGTTGACATTGGCGGTGCGGTGCCGGATCCACTGGCGCGCGACGAAGACGGGCAGTTTCACATGCAGCTTGATCTCGCACATCTCGAACGGGGTCGAGTGCCAGTGCCGCATGAGGTAGCGAATGAGCCCCTCGTCATTGCTCACGGATTTGGTGCCGCGCCCGTAGGACACCCGCGCCGCCTGACAGATCGCGGCATCGTCGCCCATATAGTCGATCACCCGCACGAAGCCGTGGTCGAGCACGGGATGCGCGGTATAGAGATGCTTTTCCATCCCCGGGGCGGTGGCGCGCAGGGTCTGCTGCGTTTCGCTGCGTTGCGCGTCGATTTCGGCCTGCTGGTCTGGGCTGAGGGGCATGGCGGGGCCTTTCATGGGCTGGTCAGGGCGGAGATGAGTCGCTGCCGACTATATCTTGCGGGGGGGCGATGCGCCAAGCCGATATCGGGTGGTTTCGCTGCCGGAATTGCGCCTCTCGACATCGCGGCGCGGGCCACTATCCTCTGGCGGGACGTAAATAAGGAGGCACGCGATGAAAATCAGGTATCTGCACACCATGGTCCGGGTCAAGGATCTGGACGCGACGATGCGGTTCTTTGGCCTGCTGGGCCTGAAGGAAACGCGTCGCTGGGACAATGACGGGGGCCGGTTCACGCTGGTCTTCATGGCGCCCGAGGGGCAGGAGGAATGCCCGGTGGAGCTGACTTATAATTGGGATGGCGATGATGCGCTGCCCGATGACAGCCGGCATTTCGGCCATCTGGCCTATTCGGTCGGCAATATCTACGAGATGTGCCAGCATCTGCAGGACAATGGCGTGGTGATCAATCGCCCGCCGCGCGACGGGCGCATGGCCTTCGTGCGCAGCCCCGACAATATCTCGGTCGAGTTGCTGCAGGAGGGTGACGCGCTGGAGCCCGCCGAGCCATGGGCGAGCATGGAAAACACCGGCCATTGGTAAGGTGGGCGGTTCTTTTGTCGGGGCTGATCGCGGCCCCGGCAGAGGCGGCCTGCCGCCTCGCGCTGGTGCTGGCGCTCGATGTGTCGTCTTCGGTCGATGCGCGGGAATATGACCTGCAGCGCGCCGGGCTGGCGGCGGCGCTCGATGCGCCCGATATCCGCCACGCGATCCTGACCGGTGAGGGCGATGTGGCCCTCTCGGTCTATGAGTGGAGCGGGCGGTTTCAGGAAAAGCTGCATCTCGACTGGACCTATCTGCGCAGCCACGCCGATATCACCCGTGCTGTGGCGGTGCTGGTCGGGATGGAACGCTCGACCTCGGATTATCCCACGGCGCTCGGCTCGGCGCTGGGCTATGGCGCGCAGGTGATGACCCGCGCGCCCGATTGTGTGCGGCGGGTGATCGACGTGTCGGGCGACGGGATCAACAATCAGGGGTTTGCGCCCGCGCTGGCCTACAAGCATTTTCCGTTTCAGGGGATCACGGTGAACGGGCTGGTGATCCTGGGGCATGACACCACCGTGCTGCGGCATTACCGCGACGAGGTGCTGCGCGGGCCCGGCGCATTTCTGGAACTGGCGCAGGGGTTCGAGGATTTCGAGCGCGCGATGGGACGCAAGCTCTACCGAGAGATCAGCGATATCGTGCTGGGCGCGCTGCCCGCTCAGTAGATATAGCGGATCTGGTCGGTCCAGTACCGCTCCACCCGGCGCAGCGACGAGGTGATCTGGTCGATCCCGTCAGGCCCAAGCACGCCGCGCCCTTCCAGCCCCTCGGCGTGTCGCGCGAAAAGGCTGGCCACCACATCGCGGATGCCGCGCCCCTTTTCCGTCAGGCGCACCCGGACCGAGCGGCGATCCACCTCGCAGCGCTGGTGGTGCATATAGCCCATCTCGACCAGTTTCTTGAGGTTGTAGCTGACATTGCTGCCCTGATAGTAGCCGCGCGATTTCAACTCCCCGGCGGTGACCTCGTGATCGCCGATGTTGAACAAGAGCAGCGCCTGCACCGCGTTGATATCAAGGATGCCGACGCGCTCGAACTCGTCCTTGATGACGTCGAGCAAGAGCCGGTGCAGCCGTTCGACCAGCGACAGCGCGTCGAGATAGGCCATGATGAACGCGGTCTGCCCGGTCGGCGGGCTCAGGGGTTTTTGAAAGCTCATATCCATCTCCGTGCGTGTCTGCTCGCATCGGAAACTGGGGCAAAAAGCCCAATAATCGGTTAAACCGCGACAATGACGCGTAAAATCCGATCTATTTTCCCGAACAGGCCACGCCCGAGATATCGCTGACCAGATCGGCAAAGCGCGGCGGGGGGGCGACCTGCCCGGTCACCCACTGGTAGAGATCCTGATCGTTTTCCGACAGGAGCGATTCGTAGGTGCCGAGGGTGCCATCGTCCATTGCCGCCAGCCGGGTCTCGGCATAGCGGCTCAGGATGATGTCCATCTCCTTGATGCCGCGCCGCATGGAGCGCATCGAGAGACGCTTGAGACGGTGCTCGCGCGGCTCGTCACTCAACGGCTTCTTCCCGCAGCTTGGCGCGCAGGCTTTTCTCGATCCGGCCGAGACGGTCGGTGGAAAAGGTGAGCTGCGCGCGGATGTCGCGGATCTCGGTCAGCATCTGGCTGATATCGGGGGACAATTCGCCGACCGCGGGCGTATCGGGCCCGTCGCCCTCACCCGAGAGCAGCCAGAGCAGGGAAACATTCAAGAGCCCCGCCATCATCGACAGCTTGTTGGCGCGCGGCTCGGACTGGTCGTCCTCCCAGGCTTTGAGTGTCTTGAGCTTCACGCCGAGGCGCTTGGCGAGGTCGCCTTGGGTCATGCCCGCGCGTTCGCGCGCGCCCGCTACGCGATCGCCGAAGGTGGTGGCATCGGGGTCGAACCAGCTGTCATTGGTGTCTGTCGTCATCTCATCCCTTTCCGGCGATCGTCCTTGATCAACCTTTGGCGGCAACCTATGAGATTTGTCAGGTGAATTCAAACCGGAGGCGGCCATGTCCGATCTGTCCGCGACATTATCGCGCGTGAAGCCCTCGCCCACCATCGCGGTGACGACGAAGGCGCAGGAGTTGAAAGCAGCGGGGCGCGACGTGATCGGCCTTGGCGCGGGCGAGCCGGACTTCGACACGCCCGATCATATCAAGGCGGCGGGCATCCGCGCCATCGAGGAAGGCAAGACGAAATACACCGCCGTCGATGGTATCGCCGAGTTGAAGGCGGCGATCTGCGCCAAGTTCAAGCGCGACAACGGGCTGGAGTATGTGCCCGCACAGGTCAGCGTCGCCTCGGGCGGCAAGCAGATCCTCTACAACGCGCTGATGGCGACGCTCAATCCCGGCGACGAGGTGGTGATCCCCGCGCCCTATTGGGTGAGCTATCCCGACATGGTGCTGCTGGCGGGTGGCGAGCCGGTGGTGGTACCTGCGGGAATCGAGACCGGGTTCAAGCTTACGCCCGAGGCGCTGGAGGCGGCGATCACGCCGAAAACCCGCTGGTTCATCTTCAATTCGCCCAGCAACCCCACCGGGGCGGGTTATACATGGGACGAGTTGAAGGGTCTGACCGACGTGTTGATGCGCCATCCGCACGTCTGGGTGATGACCGACGACATGTATGAACACCTCGCCTATGACGATTTTCAGTTCTGCACCCCCGCACAGGTGGAGCCCAGCCTTTATGACCGCACGCTGACCTGCAATGGCGTCTCCAAGGCCTATTGCATGACCGGCTGGCGGATCGGTTATGCGGCGGGGCCGGAGCGGCTGATCGGGGCCATGCGCAAGATCCAGTCGCAGTCCACCTCCAACCCCTGTACGATCAGCCAATGGGCGGCGGCCGAGGCGCTGAATGGCAGCCATGACTTCATTGCTGAGAACAACGCCGTTTTCACGCGCCGCCGCGATCTGGTGGTGTCTATGCTGAACGAGATCGACGGGATCGAGTGCCCGGTGCCCAATGGGGCGTTTTACGTCTACCCGTCGATTGCCGGGCTGATCGGTAAGACGAGTGCCGGGGGGGCCGTGATCGAGGATGACGAGGCGTTTGCCACGGCACTACTGGAGGAAACCGGCGTCGCCGTGGTCTTCGGCGCCGCCTTCGGGCTTTCGCCGAACTTCCGGGTCAGCTACGCTACCTCCGACACGGCGCTGAAAGAGGCCTGCGGGCGGATACAGGCGTTCTGCGAAGGGATGAGATAGGGACGGACATGGCGGGCGATCTCCCCGATTATTACTTCCGGGTCCGCGAGAACGGGGCCTTCGTGTTCCGGGTGGATACCGAGAACCGGCAGCGCCGGATCGACATGGACCAGATCGCCGTGGTCAACATCCGCAAGTCCGAGATCAAGCCGCATGGTGACCGTGAACTCAGCGAGGCGGATGTCGCCGCGATCACTGAGTGGATGACCGAGCGGCTCAAGCTGATCGAGCATCGCGATATCGACGATATCCTGCGGGCGGTGGATTATCTCAACACGACAACCCATTGGGCGCAGTCGCGGGCCACGGAAGAGCAGTTGGAGCAGGTGACGGATGCGCTGTTGCTGGCGATGCATGACCTACGCACCGTGCTGGTACGCAAGAAGGCGGACCGGTTGCTGAAGGACGGGTGAGGGGGATGTCGCCGTGAGCCGCGCATCTACGGGCCGCGGTGCGGCGATCCAACGCTAGTTTGGTAGACCTTTATCTCTGCCACGTTGGGAAAACATTAACGCGATGCGCAGGTTGCAGCCAAATCGCCGTGCCGTCGGGGCGGCGTCAGGCCGAAGGCATGCCTCTGGCATGACGATGCGCGGCGGCCTAACGGCCGCGTATCGCGCGGGTACTTCATTCAGAAGCAGTAATTTCTCTCACGCCGCCACGCCGCGCGCCGACCAGCCCCAGAAGCGCAGCAGCATGAACACCCCCGCCAGTGCCAGCCCCGCCGCAAGGCCAAGCCAGATGCCCGCCCCGCCATAGCCGAGGGTAAAGCCCAGCACGTAGCTCACCGGCACGCCGACGGCCCAATAGCTCAGCGCCGCGATCACCATCGGCACGCGGGTATCCTGCACCCCGCGCAAGAGGCCCAACGCCATGACCTGCGCCGCATCGACCAGCTGAAACAGCGCGGCCGCCGCCAGCAGCCCGCGCCCGATCTCGATCACGGCGGCGCGGTCCGGGTCACCGGGGTCCAGAAAGAGGCCGATCATCGGGTCGGGCAGCGCCAGAAACAGCGTCATCGTCACCAGCGCCACGGCCCCCGACAGCCCCAGCACGACCCGCGCCCCGTCGCGCAACCCCTGCCCGTCGCCACGGCCAAACGCCTGGCCCGCGCGCACCGTGGCGGCGTTCGAGAGGCCCACATGCACCATGAACACCACCGATGTCACCTGCAGCGCGATGCCATGCGCGGCCAGCGGCAGCGTGCCCAGCCAGCCCATCATCACCGACGCGGCGGCAAACAGCCCGACCTCCGCGAGATTGGTGATGCCGATGGGCCAGCCCAGGCGAAAGACGCGTGTCAGCGCCTCCCAGTCGGGCCGCCAGAGGCGGGTGAAGAGCGCGTGTTCGGGGGCCACGAGGCGCACATAGAGCATCAGCGCCACCAGAGAGCCGATATGCACCGCGAGCGAGGCGATGGCCGCGCCGCGCACGCCCAGTTCCGGAAAGCCGAAATTGCCGAAGATCAACAGGTAGTTGACCACGATGTTCATCGCCACTGCCGCCAGCGTGATCCACAGCA
Source organism: Roseovarius tolerans (assembly GCF_900109855.1). Lineage (GTDB taxonomy): Bacteria > Pseudomonadota > Alphaproteobacteria > Rhodobacterales > Rhodobacteraceae > Roseovarius > Roseovarius tolerans. Next base: position 102,824 of record NZ_FOBO01000013.1, read on the forward strand.
CCACCGCCGTGCGTTCCAGCGCGGCGAGATAGGATTTCAACACCATCACCATCAGCGCGGGCAGGATGCCCCATCCGGCAATGATCAGGTAATCGGCGGCCAGCGCCGAGGTGGCCGGGGCTTGCCCCAAGAGACCGAACACCGTCTCGGAGCCCAGCATCAGCGGCAGTGTGACAAGGCCGAAGAGCACCGACGCCCAGAGCCCCATGCGGGTGACGCGGCGCACCTGTGCACCTTCGCCGCTGGCCTCGGCGGAGGCCACCATCGGCATCACCGCCCAGGCAAAGCCCGAGCCCATGATGAACAGCACGAAAAACATCGTGCCGCCCAGCACCTCGGCGGCCAGCGCCTCGACCGAGTACCAGCCGAGCATCAGCGCATCGGTCAGGGTTATGGCGAATTGCGCCACGTGGCTGCCGACGAGCGGCAGGCCAAGGCCCATCACGGCGCGAGCGTGCTGGCGATATGAAAGACGCGGTTGCATAGGATTGGCGTTAGCCGGGGCCGTCCGCGCGCGCAAGCCCCGTCAAAGCACTGCCAGCATGAGTTGCAGCGACAGCGCCGCAATCACCACACCCGCCGCAAGCTCCAACAGCGGCAGGGCGCGGGCAAGGCCGCCGTCCTGCCCCGCAGTGAGCCGCGCCAGCGCCCCTTCGCGCAGCGTGACCGAGGCCAGCGCCACCGCAAGCGTAACGCTGGCGGTGCCCAGCCCCATGGCAAAGGTGCCGAGGATGCCCGCCATTTCCAGCCCCATGCGCCAGGTCAGGATCAGCAGGAACAGCGCCCCGGTGCAGGGCCGGATCGCCACGGCGGCGATCAGTGCCAGCGCATCGCGCCAGCCGGTGACCGATGCGGCTTCGTCCGCCGTGGGGCCATGCGTGTGCCCGCAACTGGCGCAGGTGCCGTCGTGGTCGTGATGCACCACACGCGCGGCGCGCAGCCGCCGCAGCCCGCGAAGGGCCAGCCATGCCCCCACGGCGGCGATGGCGCCGTAGCTGGCCGGGGCCATGATATCCTCGGCCAGCCCGGTCATGCGCTGGCGCGTGAGATCAAAGACGAACACGCCCGCATAGACCAGCACCACTGCCGAGCCCGCCTGCGCAAGGCTGGAGGCGAGCGCCAGCCCCGACAGGCGCAGCGCGCTCACGCGGGCGGCCATGCCATAGCCGCCGATCAGCAGCTTGCCATGCCCCGGCCCCGCCGCGTGGAAAAAGCCATAAGCGAAACACAGCGCCATGAGACCGGTCAGCGCCCCCGGATCGCCCGCCCGCAGGCTGCGCAACAGCCGCGCCATCGCCTGCTGGGTCTCGGCCTGCCCGGCATTGGCCCAGGCCGACACGGCCCCGGCCCCGCCGAACCCCCAGAGCCAGATCACCAGCGCCAGCAGACCAAGGGCCGCAAGGCTCAGGACGGGGCGGCGCATGACAGATACATCGCCTGTGAAAAGAGATTGCCCACCTCGACGCCCTCATATTGCTCTTCGGCGCTGAGCTGGCCCAGCATCTCGCGGAAGGCGCGTTGCGAGGCGTCGAGATCGGGCTCGCGGATCGTGTGGCTGCAGCCCTGCGGCAGGCGGATCGGGCCGGTCAGCGTGTGCTCGACGTAATAGGTCGGATCATAGGCCTCGACCTTCAGGCCATCACCGGGCACCGGGCCGAACGTGCGGGTATGCGTGGCGACGATACGGCCCTCCTTTAACGCGATGCCGGTGGGCACCGGATGATCGAGCGCGATCTTGTCCTCGCCGTGATGCATGTAGAGATCGCCCTCGAACCCCTCGGGCCACTCCACCAGATCAAAGCCCTTGAGCCTCGCCAGTTCATCTTCGGTCAGTTCGCCATCGCCATCGGAGTCGAGCCCCATATCGCTGAGGATGAGCAATGAGAAGAAATCGTCATAGGTCCACGTCACCTCGACGCGGGCCAGATTGCCCTCCTCGTCGCCGGTGAACTCCAGCGCCACATCGACAAATACATGCGGATGCGCGCCCACACCGCCGACAGGCAGACAGAGGCAGAGCGCGAGCGCGAGGCGGCGGGTCCAGATCATGGCGACATGATTACTCGGGCCGCCGCGCGCGGGCAAGCGCGCAGCACGCCCGACCGACCCCGATCAGCAAAAATCAGCGCGGCTTGCGGTCGTCGGGATGCAGCGACTTGCCCAGGATGTGATCGCTCTTGTGCAGCACATGCTGCGCGGTCGAGACGATCAGCGGATCGGGCGCATGCGCCACTTTCGGATCCTTGCCCGGATAGTCCAGCGAATTGAGGAAATGCAGCATGCAATTGAGCCGCGCGCGCTTCTTGTCGTTGGATTTCACCACCGTCCAGGGCGCATCGGCGGTGTCGGTGTAAAAGAACATCGCCTCCTTGGCCTCGGTGTAATCCTCCCACTTGTCGAGGCTGGCGCGGTCAATCGGGCTCAGCTTCCAGTGTTTCAGCGGGTCGGTCTCGCGGCTGGCGAAACGGGCGCGCTGTTCGCCTTGCGTGACCGAGAACCAGTATTTGAAAAGCCGGATGCCGGAGCGCACCAGCATGCGCTCCAAATCGGGCGTCTGGCGCATGAATTCCAAGTATTCCCACGGCTCGCAAAAGCCCATCACCCGCTCGACACCGGCGCGATTGTACCAAGAGCGGTCATAGAGCACGATTTCGCCGACGGTGGGCAGATGCTCCACGTAGCGCTGGAAATACCACTGGCCCCGTTCCTGATCGGTGGGCTTGTTGAGCGCCACGACCCGCGCGGTGCGGGGGTTGAGATGCTCGGTGAAGCGCTTGATCGTGCCGCCCTTGCCCGCGGCATCACGCCCCTCAAAGAGCAGCACGAATTTCTCACCCGCATCCTGCGCCCAAAGCTGCACCTTGAGCAATTCCGCCTGCAATTTCGCCTTTTGCGCCTCATAGCTGCGGCGGCTGAGCCGCGTCGCGTAGGGGTATTCGCCATTCTCGAAGGCCAGCCGGAGCGCGGTCGCCTCTTGCTGGCGCGGCGGGGATGGAGGGGTTTGCGTGTCCGCCATATCGGTCGGCGCGGTCTGAGTTTCTGTCATATGGCGATCCCTCATCTGTTGTTGTTTTTGATGAGAGACAGCTTACCGCAACACGTGCAAAACTGCCTTGATGCGTGTCAATCCAGCCTGTTGCCGCATGAGTCGGCATAATTGACGTGAGGTCACGACTACAGCTTCACCTCACAAGCATCGGAAATATATCTATATTTATATTTTACTAGCTATTTTGAATTCAAAACCTAGACTCATGCATAGTGGCGGAGTGCTGTGATTTATGCCAGAAGATGTGGAAACGGGACACTCTAAATCGCCCATCCTCCGGCATGGTCGCCACGATGGGCGAAAGCATTCTAAACTTGAGGACGTTGAGCATGTATGGAGCGCGTGAGTATGCCGCTTGAACATCCGGAACAGGCCGAGTTCGACATGGACGCATTTTGCAAGCGCCTTGCACATTACATGGCGCAGGAAGGCATGAACCCTGCACAACTGTCGAAACGTGCAGGGCTCAATGCCCGTGCGGTGACCGATATTCAGCAAGGCCGCATCAAGAGCCCCCGCGTGCTAACGGTTATGGCCCTCGAAAAGGCGCTTGGGCTCAGTCCCGGGGCCCTTCTTGGTTTTGGTCCGGCGGCTGTGTCGTCGGAATTGCAAGAGCTTCTGAATGAGCTTGACGAAGCAACGCAGCAACAGCTGCTGGTGACGCTTCGATCGCTGCGCAAGATGTGAATCCAGAGCACCTCAACTTCATGGCGAAAATAAGGCGGGCCGTCTCATCCATGGTGGCGTCGAACTCTGTCATGAAGTGACTTTCGTTCATTGTAGGGGCACCTCAATTGCCTTGCAGGACGATTGGCGCACCGACAGATATCCCCCTCTGAAACCGATAACTCATAATCTGGGCATGAACCCGTGCTGCCAATGACCAAAGATGGTGATTTAAATACATTGAACCGTGTTGAAAATTGTTACCCTCATCATTGATTAATCACGTATCTTCTTGAGCGGTCAATGCAAGTGATGGGTTACCTAGGGTTGCGCAATATTTCGCCTAGGTCAGCATGCCTGCAAGAAAAGCTAGTTTTTAAAGGTAAAATATGATTGCGTATATCCTATGGGTGCATCATGGACAATGAAGCGACCTAAACGCTCTCCTTTAAGTTGCAACAAAATGCTTGAGTAGTGTGTTTTATCACATATACTGAAATCAAGGTCGAGATGGAGGACGTCAATGAGCTTTGAATCGCTGAAAATGCCCTTGCGGTCATCGCTTTTCGAGCGCCTGGTGTCATATCTCAAGCCCGCCCCGGCACCTGCGCCGCGCAGCTGGGAAGAGCCGCACCTGCCCGGCCTCGCAACTCGCCTGTTCCGGGAAAGCGAGCGTCGCCTCGACGCGGTCGGCCTGGACAGCCCGCAGGCGACCGCCCGCGAGATCGAGCTGCGCGGCGCGTTCACGCATCAGAGCGTGCTGATCCTGGCCAAGCCGTCGCATAACATCACCAACCTTCAGATCTGGCTCGAATCGATCTTCGGGCTCGATGTCACGGTGGTGCATGACCCGGCCTTTTTCTATGAATGGCTGTTCCGGTTTGCGGGTCTGACCGACCTCGTGGTGATCGACCGCGACAGCTTTACCGACGAGCGGCCCACCTTCGGCACCTTTCTCAGCGCCGCCGAGGAGGCCTGCGACGATATCCCGATGATCGTGATGTCCGAGGACTTCGCGGCCAATGATTTCGCGCCGAGCTGGCAGGACAAATGGGATATCACGCTCAGGGCTCCGGTCGCGCAGACCACGCTTTGGCTGGCCATCAAGACGGCCGCGGATATGGCGCTCAACGGCAAGTGCCGCTGAACGCCGCACAGGATCGGTCAGTGTCAGTCCCCAGATTTCACTGACCGCGCAAGCGGCGCCGGGATGCGGGTTCCCCCAGATCCCTCCCCGGTGCTGCTTCCCTTCTTCAGTGCTGGTCCGGGCCGACCGCGCAAGGTCTTTGCAAAGACCTTGGCAACGCGGTTTGAAAACCGCGTTGAAAGCCGTTTGCAAACGGCTTTGGCGCAGCCCTCAGAAGTCGAGGATACTGTCGAAGTTGTTGAGGATCGCGACCATCAGGAACACCCCACCGATAAACAGCGCCATCCAGAACAGGTATTGCATCAGAAAGGCACCGGTTCCAAAGCCGAGGGCCAGGAGCGGCAGGCTGCGCGGTTCACGACGAAAGAGACCGATCGCCCCGCACAGCGCGGCCCCTCCAGCCACGACCGGAATGGCGAGGGTGATGATCGTGGCCAGGGTCATCGCCGGGGTTTCGGGCACCGGTTGCGCTTCGCCCATCATGCTGCGCATGGCCGATTTGCGGATTTCAGCCGCCATTTCGCCGATCTGCGAGGCCATACCGGGCTGCGGCTCGGCAAAGATCGACGACAGGCTGAGCGTCACCAAGGCGACGGCGATCAGACCGGCGATGACGCCGGCCAGGCCCCAGACAGGGTGCGGGGATTCGATGGTGGGTGTCATCAGGGGGTCCTCGCGACAAGATTCATCGCAAGGGGCAATACCCCCCGAAAGCGGCAGGATTATGGAAAAACGCGGGCCCCTGTCAGAGCGCCCCTGTCAGTGGGTCCAGACCTGACGACGATTGGTGGCGAAATTGTCACCGTATCCGCCGGGGCGGATGTTCGTCTTGCGCTTGTGCGGCTCCTGAACGACGGCGTCGATACCGTGCTCCTTGGCGTATTGCAGCGCCGCCTCCTTGGTGGAAAAACGCAGCCGCACCTGGGCCTGCGTGTCCTCATTCGAGGTCCAGCCCATCAGCGGATCAACCTCGCGCCGGGTCTCCGACACGAATTCCAGCACCCAGTGCCTGGACTTGGCGGTGCCGGACTGCATGGCGTTACGGGCCGGTTTGTAGATGCGCGCGGGCATGAGCCTCTCCGTGTTTGATCTGACGATGGTTATCCCAAATCGCAGGGGTTTGGGCAAGGGGCGAATGGCCGCGCGCCGGACTGTCGGTTGGTGCAGCTGTTGGCGTGGGGCGCCCGTTGCCGTTTCAGGGAAAAGCCGCGCGGTGCCCGACCGCGGGTGGGCGCTGCAACCTCAGTGGGGTGCGCTTTATGCCAGCCAAATACTGCAACGACTACGCGGGCTTGTGACGTCGCAAAAGCGCCCGCCCGCCACGCCTGAGGCGTGCCGGTGCTATCGGCGCACCTTAGGTGCGACGGGGCGGTCGGGCGCTGCGCGGCGGCGCGTGCCACGCCTTGACTCCGCGCATTGGGGCTGACGTCAACGGCCGCTCAAGCCCCCTCACGCCGCCTCGCCATCGGTGAATTGCAGCCGCGCCAGCCGCGCGTATAGCCCGTTTTCCGCCACCAGACTGTCATGCGTGCCCTGCGCCACGATCCGGCCCTGATCCATCACCACGATCCGGTCGGCCTTTTTAACCGTGGCCAGACGGTGTGCCACGATGATCGTGGTGCGGGTCCGCGCCATCGCATCGACCGCCTGCTGCACCGCGCGCTCGCTCTCGGCATCGAGCGCCGATGTCGCCTCGTCGAGCAGCAGAACGGCGGCATCGCGCAGGATCGCGCGGGCGATGGCGATGCGCTGTTTCTGCCCGCCCGAGAGCATCACGCCGCGCTCACCCACATAGGTATCATAGCCCTCGGGCAGCCGCGCGATGAAATCATGCGCATTGGCCGCGCGCGCCGCGGCCTCGATTTCGGCATCGCTCGCATCAAGACGGCCAAAGCGGATATTCTCGCGCGCCGAGGCGGCGAAGATCACCGGGTCCTGCGGCACCAGCGCAAGATCGGCGCGGAACGCGTGCCGCGCCATATCCCAAAGCGGCACACCGTCAAGCGTGATCTGCCCCTCATCGGGGTCATAGAACCGCTGGATCAGCTGAATGACCGAGGTCTTGCCCGCCCCCGACGGCCCGACCAGCGCCACCGTCTCGCCGGGCTTGATGCTCAGGTTGAAATCGTCAAGCGCCGGGGTTTCGGGCCGCGCGGGATAGGCAAAGCGCACCGCGTCAAATTCTATCCCGCCGCGCGCGGGGCGCGGCACCGCCACCGGGGCGGCCGGGTCCTTGACCGGGTCATCGGCCTGCAACAACTCGACCAGCCGCTCGGTGGCGCCCGCCGCGCGCTGCAACTCGCCCCAGATTTCCGACAGCGCCGCCACGGCCCCCGCCACCATCACCGAATAGATCACGAATTGCACAAGGCTGCCGGGCGTCATGTCGCCTGCCCGCACGTCGCGCGCGCCGATCCAGAGCACGCCGACGATGCCGGTGAACACGAGGAAAATCACGATCACCGTCATCAGCGCGCGGGTGTTCACCCGGCGGCGCGCCGCGTCATGGCTGCGCTCGGTCACATCGGCGAAACGCGCCCGGCTCTCGCCCTCATGGGTGAAGGCCTGCACCGTCTGTACCGACAAGAGCGCCTCGGAGGCGTTGCCGGAACTGTTGGCGATCCAGTCCTGATTCTCACGGCTGAGCACCCGCATCTTACGGCCCAGAAAGAGGATCGGGAAGATCACCAGCGGCACGATCAGCAGGACAAGCCCGGTCAGCTTGGCCGAGGTCAGCAGCATCAGGACCATGCCGCCGATGAACAACAGCAGGTTGCGCAACGCGATCGAGACGGACGAGCCGATGACCGAGAGGATCAGAGTGGTATCGGTGGTGATCCGGCTCAGCACCTCGCCGGTCATCAGCCGTTCGAAGAACGCGGGGCTCATGCCGATCACCCGGTCGAACACGGCCTTGCGGATATCGGCAACCACGCGCTCGCCCAGACGGGTGACCAGCAGGTACCGCGCGCCGGTGCCAAGCGCCAGCAGCGCCGCGATGAAGAGCGCGCCGCCGAAATACTGATCGAGCAGCGCGCCGTCCTCGGTGCCGAAATTATCCACCACCCGGCGCACCGCCATCGGCAGCACCAAAGCCACCGCCGCAGTCAGCACCAGCGCCGCAATCGCCGCGCCCAGAAGCGCGCGATAGGGCCGCAGGAACGGCCATAATTCGGCCAGCGCCCCAACCCGCTTCGATCTCTCGCGATCCAGCTGATCGGCCCCGTTCTCGGCCTTTCGCACCATCGGTTCTCTTCCCTCGTCATTTTGCACAGGGTCTTGGCGCGCGGGCGCGCCGGGGTCAAGGGGCTGTTCAGCCGCAGGGCGAAAGGATTGGAGCGGGCGACGGGAATCGAACCCGTATCATCAGCTTGGAAGACAGGCGTCTAAATATAAATTTGTCTTTTTTTATCAATTACAAGCAGGCGATCTTTGCCAGTATTTGTAGGTAAAATGTCGGAAAGGAAACTCTGGAGCGGGCGACGGGAATCGAACCCGTATCATCAGCTTGGAAGGCTGAGGTCTTACCATTACACAACGCCCGCTCAGCATGTTCCGGCTTATTTCATGGGCCTCCAGACGTCAAGTATCTGCTGGACAATCGGGAAGGAAATTCGATGACCAAACCGCAAGCTGTGATCATAGGAGTCGGAGATGGACTGTCGGCCGCCGTGGCGCGTGAACTTGTAGCGGACCATGCTTTAACTCTGGCAGCGCGCAGTCAGAACAAGATCGAGGCTCTCGCTGACGAGATCGGAGCCCACACAGTGCGTCTGGATGCAACGGAGGAAGCAGCCGTCGCCAAGCTTTTTGAGGATCTGCCAGAAGCGCCACGGGTTGTGATTTACAATCCCTCCGCACGGGTGCGCGGGCCTATCGCGGATCTGTCCGTAGAGGATGTGCGCAAGGCTGTCGATGTCACGGCCATTGGCGCTTTCCTGGCCGGAAAGCACGCGGCAAAACGTATGCTGGCAAATGACCCCATAGGCGGGACGCGAGGCACCATCCTGTTCACGGGCGCCTCCGCCGGCGTGAAAGGCTTTCCGCAATCTGCGTCCTTTGCCATGGGCAAGTTTGCGCAGCGCGGCGTGGCGGAAAGCATGGCGCGCGAGTTGCACCCCAAAGGCATTCACGTTGCCTGGATCAACATCGACGGGGCGATCCTGAACCCCGGCCGCACCGAGCCGGATGACAAGCCCGGCTGCATGCTCCGGCCGGAAGCGATCGCCCGCACCTATCGCCACCTGATCGAACAGGATCGCAGCGCATGGTCCAATGAGATCGCCGTACGGCCCTGGGTCGAGACATTTTAGGGCGATTGCGAAATGCTCACCGATGACGAACTGGATCAATTGGACGCGCTGCTGCTGTCGCTTCCGAACGATGATGGCATGCTTCTCAGTGAGCTCGACGGGTTTTGCGCGGGGCTGATTGTGTGTCCCGAGATGATCATGCCCGGGGAATGGCTGCCCTGCGTCTGGGGGAACAGCGCAGCGCAATTCGAGACTGCTGAAGACGTTCAGCGCCTGACCGATCTGATCATGCGGCACTATAACGACGTAGCGCAGTCCCTGACGCCACCGGAGATGGAATACGGCCCGCTCTATGACGAGGACAAGCGCACCGGGGAAATCCTCTGGGAGTCCTGGTGCAGTGGATTTGAGCGCGCGATGCGCCTGCGCCCGGACACATGGATACACATCGTGGGAAGTGGTGACGAAGAAGCGGCGGCTTCGGTCAACATGATGCTGGCGCTTTACAACATCGCAGAAGGTAAAAGCGATCTGCCCAAATCGTCCGTCAAAAGCCTGACCGAAGAGGCTCCAGAACTTATTCCGACCCTCGTACTTAACCTGAACACCTGGACCAAGTCAGGCGTGGCATCAGAGCCTTTCCCAGCCCGGGCTGCCGCGAAACAACCTCACGCACCGTTTCAGGGAACCAAGGTCGGTCGCAACGCCCCCTGCCCCTGCGGCTCCGGACGCAAGTACAAGCGATGCTGTGGGAGCAATTGAACGCTGTTGTGTGACTCTGGAGGCTCCGCCGCGCTTGGCGAACCAAGAAATCTCAGCGTGGCTCACGGCCCATAGTGGACATACAGGCAATCCACTGCCAACGTCCGCTATGAGAATGAAAACACAATCTGCAGACGCAACCCACATCTCCTCTCGCGCATCCCATTCAATTGAACACCTGAGCCTGCAAGAGCCCGCCCGGTTCTATCTACCGCGACCCAGATATTGAAACATCTCGAAATGGGCATCTTCGAACGCCCGGATCGTTGGCGCGTTCGAAAGCGTGGCCTCGATGTGATCTTTGCCGTCAAGCAGTGTTTCTCGCCGGGCCGGTTCGATTTCAAACGGGATAATATCGCCCTCGGGATCCTGAATTTCGCAGGTCGTGAGGTCGATGGTCAGTTCCGGGCGAGCGGCAGCCGTGACGCTGTTTGCCAGGGTCTCGACCTGCTGTTCTTGCATGACGATCGCCAGAAGCCCGTTCTTTTCGCAATTGCCGAAGAAGATGCCCGCGAAACTTGGGGCGATCGCCGCGCGGATGCCGGCTTGCATCAAGCCCCAGACAGCATGTTCCCGGCTCGAACCGCAACCAAAATTCCGCCCGGCAATGAGGATGCTGGCGCCTTCGTAGCGCGACCGGTTCAGAACAAAATCGTCGCGCAGTGTGCCATCGTCTTTGCGGCGCACATCATAAAAGACGCCTTCGGCCAGCCCTTCGCGGTCAATCCTTTTGAGGAATTGCTTGGGCATGATCATATCGGTGTCGATGTTGGGCATCATCAGCGGCGCGGCCAGCCCGGTATGGCGTTCAAACTTCTTCAAGGTCGCTCTCCTGCATCAGGGTGCGGACGTCTGTGATATGGCCCGTCACCGCGGCGGCGGCGACCATGGCCGGGCTCATCAGGTGGGTGCGGGCGCCGCGGCCTTGCCGGCCTTCGAAATTGCGGTTGGTGGACGAGGCGCAACGCTCGCCTGCCGGGATGACATCATCATTCATCGCAAGGCACATCGAACAGCCCGAGCCGCGCCATTCGAACCCGGCCGCGCGGAAGATGTCGGCAAGGCCCTCCTCTTCCGCCTGCCGCTTGACGGCCTGCGATCCGGGCACGGCGATGGCGCGAACGCCCTTCGCCACGCGCCGGCCCTTCAGCACGCGGGCGGCGGCACGCAGGTCGCCGATACGGCTGTTGGTGCAGGAACCTATGAAGACATGATCCACCGTGACCTCGTCCATCGGCGTTCCGGGCGTCAGCCCCATGTAGTCGAGCGATCGCTGCGCCGCGTTTCGGTCGCCGGGGTCGGCGAGCGCGCCGGGATCGGGCACATGGCCCGTCACCGGCACGCATTGGTCGGGGCTGGTGCCCCATGTGACCTGCGGCGCGATCTCGGCCATGTCGATGACGATTTCCTTGGCAAAGACCGCATCGGGATCGCTGTGCAGCGTCTTCCAATGAGCGCGGGCCGCGTCCCATGCGGCGCCTTCCGGCGCGTGGGGCCGGCCTTGCAAGTAGGCCTCCACCTTCTCGTCAGGGGCGATCATCGCCGCGCGGGCGCCGCCCTCGACGGCCATGTTGCAGATGGTCATACGCGCCTCGACATCCAGCGCGGAAATGGCGGGGCCCTCGAACTCGACCGCATACCCCACGGCCCCAGACACGCCCGCGCGCGCGATAAAGGCCATCACCATGTCCTTTCCGGTCACACCCTCCGGCAACGCGCCGGTGAAGCGCACGCGCATGGGTTTCAGCACCCGGTAGACCAGCGTCTGCGTCGCCAGAACGTGCTCGATCTCGGATGTGCCGATGCCGAAGCCCAGGGCACCGAGCGCGCCATAGGTCGTCGTGTGGCTGTCACCGCAGGCGATCACCATGCCGGGCAAGGCGTAGCCGTATTCCGGCACGACCACGTGCTCGATGCCCTGTCGCGTGTCGAACAGGTCGAAAAGCTCGATCCCGTGACGGGTGCAGTTGCGACCGAGGTTCTCGATCTGAAGGCGCGCATCGGCGTCGGTCATCTCGTCAAGCGAGGCGATGGCGCGGGTCGGATTGACGTGGTCGACCACGGCCAGATGCGTCTCGGGTCGCCAGACAGGGCGATCGGCTTCGTGCAGACCGGCGAAAGCCTGCGGACTCGTGTATTCGTTCATGATGTGGAAATCGACGTAGAGAAGCACGGTGTTCCCATCGATCCGATCGACCGTATGTGTCTCAACGATCTTCTCATACAGGGTTCTGGGGCGGCTCATGAAATCCCCTTTCAAAGACTGCGGAGACCAAGCGCCCGGATCGCCGCAAGCAAGCTTTCCGATCCGCGTTGACGCTGTTTCAGATGGTTGGCACGGGCCGCCTCGGCATCGCCGGCGGCGATCAGATCAACAAGCGCGCGGTGCGTTTCGACCGACTTCCTCTCGGTGCCCTTGGGCCGCGCGCGGTCAGCGACGAAGTGTGCCCGCTGCGCTAGATCGCGGTGGAGAAGGCCGGTCTGTGCCAAAGGCGCATTGCCTGAAAATTCAAGAAGGGCGCGGTGGAAGGCCTCGTCGGAATGGGTCCAGAGCTCGGGATCTTCAAGTGCCGCCTCCATTTTGTCGCAAAGGCGGCTCAACTCTGCAACGATTTCAGCTCGATCACTGGCTTCGGCAATCAGGCCCACGGCCATCACCTCGACCGCGGTGACGACATCGTAAAGATCGCTCAGATCGTCCAGCGTCAGCGCGCGAACGAAGGCCCCGCGCCGCGGGAGATTCTCGATGAAGCGCTCGGAGCGCAGACGCAGCATGGCTTCGCGCACGGGCGTCCGGCTGACATTCAGTTCTTCGGCGAGATTGCGTTCGTCCAGGGCCGAGCCTGGAGGTCGCGCATTGGTCACGATCTGCCGCTTGATCCAGACGTAGCAGGCATTCGCAGTGGACTGTTTCGCGCCGTCGTCTGTTGATTGTCACTGAGAACTGACCCGGCAGCAGCAGAAATTGTCATCGAGAATTGACCCATGTGCAACCTTACCCCGGCCTGAATCAGCTGGGAGCACTTGGAGTGATAGACATGGGATTTTTGAAAGTTATCCGGAAATGGGCGCTGCGTGACAAGATGCCCATTCGCGAGATCGCGCGGCGGACGGGCGTGTCTCGCAACACGATCAAGAAGTATTTGCGGGAGGGGATTGTTGAACCTGCGTTTCGTGCGCCAGATCGTCCCAGCAAGCTGGACCCTTATGCCAAGCATCTTACAGCATGGCTGACGACCGATCAGCGCAAATCACGCAAGGAACGTCGAACGGCGAAGCTAATGCACGCCGATCTGGTGAAGCTTGGATATGACGGTTCTTACGAGCGTGTCGCGGCCTTTGTGCGGGAATGGAAAGGTGAACGGCAGCGTGCGCATCATACGACTGATCGCGGGACTTTCGTGCCGCTGGTGTTCGCGCCGGGCGAGGCTTTCCAGTTCGATTGGAGCGAGGACTGGGCCTATGTCGGCGGCGAGCGCATCAAGCTTCAGGTTGCCCATACCAAGCTGTCACACAGCCGTGCGTTTCTGGTGCGGGCCTATCTGCTGCAAACACATGAGATGCTGTTTGATGCCCACTGGCATGCATTCCGCGTCTTCGAAGGCATCCCTGGGCGCGGCATCTATGATAACATGAAGACAGCCGTAGACCGTGTTGGCGTCGGCAAACAGCGCGATGTGAATGCGCGGTTCTTAGCCATGACCAGCCACTACGTCGTTTGTGTCCGTTCTGCGTGATGCTACCGAGCGCAAGAAGATCGAGCGCGCCAAGACGGAGGCGGTGTCGGTCGTAAGCCATGAGATGCGCACCCCACTGACTTCAATCAAAGGATCGCTTCGACTGTTGCATTCGGGAACTCTCGGCATTTTTGACAACAACGCCAAGCAAGCTTTGGATATCGCCGTACGCAATACAGAGCAGCTACTCCTTCTAGTCGACGACATCTTAGATCTGGAGAAAATCCGGGCGGGCAAAATGAAAATGGACAAGGCACCTGTCGACCTTGTGGCGCTTGTCGATGAAGTCGTCGAAATGAACAGGGGGTATGGGGACGAGTTGCGCGTCAACTTCCAGTTCGAGACAGACCTCACCGACGCGATCGCAAGTGTGTCCGCGGCACGATTTACACAAGTGCTGGCAAACCTTCTATCAAACGCAGCGAAATTCACACCTGCGGGGGAAACCGTTCAAGTCATGCTAGATTCTGAAAATGGTTTCTGGAAAATATCCGTGACGGACAAGGGGCCCGGAATTCCTGAGGAAGCGTACCACATGGTCTTCGCAAGTTTCGCTCAATTGCGCAGCCCTGATGGAAAAGAACGCAAAGGAACAGGCTTGGGTTTGGCTATTGCTCAGAGAATAGTTCATGCACACGACGGGGAGATCGACTTTGTGAGTAAATGCGGTGAAGGCACAACATTTTTTGTAAAACTACCCATGCACACAATTCAACCTCAACAGCTTGATCACGCATTTAAAATAGAGAGCACGTTGGACAATCTCAACAACCCTGAGAAGATTCTATTAGATGATGCTAAGCCATTGGAAATTTAGTCTTTGTCATGCGAGTTATTTCTATACTTGGCTGAAGTGCGACACACTAAGAGGGCGGCGTGATGAGAGAGTTGCAGCGAATACTGCACGTAGATGATGATGATGACATTCGAGCCATAGCAGCTATGGCTCTCGAGTTGATTGGTCTATTTGAGCTCCTGCAATGTGCTTCCGGCAAACAGGCAACCGAAGAAGCCGCATCTTTTAGTCCAGACCTTCTGCTTCTGGATTACATGATGCCCGACATGGATGGCAAAGAGACGCTCTGCGAGCTCCGCAAAGTTCCCGGCCTAAATGATGTACCCGTTGTATTCATGACAGCGCGGGTCAACGAAAACTTGTCAAACGATCTTCGCCGCGATGGTGCGTTGGGCGTCATAGCAAAGCCCTTTGATCCGATGGACCTCGCCGCTCAACTCCGCGCACTCTGGCAGATTTATAACGATGTTGAATCTGAGAGGGTGATGTTGAGAAGCTAACTTCCAAGGTGCCTCTAGAACGGAGCCCCCAGACAAACGTCCCTGACCCGTTTTTCATCCTCTGCCCTCCTATCCCAGTCGGGAAATCGTAGCGGAAGACTCCACCTTCAAACGGTCCAGTTTGCGGGTTTAAGATCAATTGGGACTCTGTATCGTTCTTCAAGAGCTATGCGGGATTTTGGGTGACGCGACCTGATTAAGCGGCGCGGTTTTCAGTGTCGTTTGCGGCGACATCCACCCCTTTCACCGACAACCTTCGCGATGGCGCGCGCAAGCTGACCTAACAGGCGATCCAGGCGGAACTGGCTGCGCTCATGAACGCCTTTTTCTGGCAAAGGCTCGGCGACGGACGGGCAC
>NZ_FOBO01000009.1 GCF_900109855.1 Roseovarius tolerans
TGGCGCGCGCAAGCTGACCTAACAGGCGATCCAGGCGGAACTGGCTGCGCTCATGAACGCCTTTTTCTGGCAAAGGCTCGGCGACGGACGGGCACACTACGTCTTCGATCCCGAGTTCTGCAATCCGGCGGCGGGTTGGGAGAAGGGTCAGGTTGAGAAGAGCGTGCGTGATGCCCGACATCGCCTATGGCAGGTCGCTCCTGTCTTCCCAGACCTTGCTGCGCTGAATGAATGGCTGGAAGAGCGTTGCAAGCTGCTGTGGGCTGAGACGACACATGGCACACTGCCTGGCAGCATTGCTGATGTTTGGGAGGCCGAGAAGTCTGCCCTGATGCCCCTGCCCACAATGTTTGATGGCTTTGTCGAAGAGAGAAAGCGCGTATCACCTACCTGCCTGATCACCTTCGACCGCACCCGTTATTCCGTGCCCGCCAGCTTTGCGAACCGGCCGGTAAGCCTGCGCATCTACCCCGAACGGTTGGTGGTTGTCGCCGAAGGCCATGTCATCTGCACACATCAGCGGATCATCGATCGATCCCACCGCGAGCCAGGGCGCGTCATCTATGACTGGCGCCATTATCTGGCGGTCGTTCAGCGCAAGCCCGGGGCATTGCGCAATGGCGCGCCCTTCTTTGAGATGCCCGAACCCTTCCGCTTGCTGCAGGCCAAGATGCTGCGGCAGCCCGGCGGAGACCGTGAAATGGTCGATATCTTGTCACTGGTCTTGCATCACGATGAACAGGCGGTGCTCTGCGCAGTGGAATTGGCGTTGGAGGCCGGAGTGCCTACCAAAACCCATGTGCTGAATCTGCTCCACAGGCTGCTGGATGGTAAGCTGACTGACCAGCCAGACGTGAACCCTCCAGCGGCCTTGTCGCTGAGCAAGGAGCCCGAGGCCAATGTCGCGCGTTATGATGGGTTACGCGTCCAGAAAGGAGCGCGCGATGCGTCATGATCCCGCCGGCGCGGCCATCGTCATCATGTTGCGTAGCCTGAAAATGCCAGGCATGGCGCAGGCTGTGCAGGACCTGCATGAGCAAGGATCTCCCGCATTTGAAGCCGCCATGCCGATCCTGTCGCAACTGCTCAAGGCCGAAATTGCCGAACGCGAGGTGCGCTCGACAGCCTATCACATGAAAGCCGCCCGCTTTCCGGCCTACAAGGACCTCTCCGGCTTCGATTTTGCCACCAGCGAAATCCGTGAAGCCCTGGTCCGTCAACTCCATCGCTGTGAGTTCATGGATGGGGCCGAGAATGTGGTGCTGATCGGCGGTCCCGGCACGGGGAAAAGCCATGTTGCCACCGCCCTCGGCATCCAGGCCATCGAGCATCACCGCAAGCGTGTTCGCTTCTTCTCGACGGTTGAACTGGTCAATGCGCTGGAGCAGGAAAAGGCACTGGGCAAGGCGGGAAAGATCGCCGAGGCGCTGGTCAAGACCGATTTGGTGATCTTGGATGAACTAGGATATCTGCCGTTCAGCGCCTCTGGCGGCGCATTGCTCTTTCATCTTCTGAGCAAGCTGTATGAACGCACCAGCGTCATCATCACCACCAACCTGAGCTTCAGTGAATGGGCCAGCGTCTTTGGCGATGCCAAAATGACCACAGCACTGCTCGACCGTCTCACCCATCGCTGCCACATCCTCGAAACCGGCAATGACAGCTACCGCTTCAAGGCCAGCTCCGAAACAGCCAAGAAAAAGCGAAAGGAGGCAACAGCATTGACGCCATCATAGTGCATAGAACATAACAACTGCGTGGGTCAGATCTCGATGAAAATGCCGGGTCAGTTCTCAGTGACAATCAACACACCAATCCCTTGATCTCGGCATCCCAGTACTTGTCGGTGCCGGATCGCGCCTGAGGCAATTTCTTGGCAAAGGTCTCTGAGAGCTTGGGCATATTTTGTCGGCTTTTTGTCGGATCTGAACTGAATCGTGGTACACGTCAGTGCATCAGCATCCACAATAAAAGTCAACAAATAGAATAACTAAGAATGATCAGGAAGCTTCAGGAATAATATAGATTTTGTTTGGAAGGCTGAGGTCTTACCATTACACAACGCCCACTCAACGGCACCGTTGTTAGTGGAGCATGAGGCGAGGGTCAAGACGCCAAGCGGCGCTCAATAATTCTGCGCCTTGCGGATGCGGTTCATGCGCCCCTCTTCGGTGATCGCACCGCCAAGCGTGGTCACGCCCTTGGCCTGCAAGAGATCGAGCATGCGCACAAAGACCTCGGCCGTGGCCACCGTGTCGCCCATGGCGGTATGGCGCGCCTCGGGCGGGATGGTGATACCGAAGCGGTCGCAGAGCGCGTCGAGCGTGTGCTGACCGGTGTGATCGAAGAGCCCTGCCGACATCAACACGGTACAGAGCACCGGATTGTCGAAGCGCCGCCCGATCACCTGCTCCTTGAGCCGCAGAAAGGCCAGATCGAACGGCGCGTTATGAGCCACCAGCACCGCGCCCCGACAGAACTCGTGAAACCGCTGCCCGGCCTCGGAAATGTCCGGCGCGCCATCAACCATCGCGTCGGTGATGTGATGCACCCGGGTCGAGGCGGGCGGGATGGCGCGACCCGGATTGACCAATGTGTCAAAGGTCTCGCCGCGCAGGATGCGGCCATTGACGATGCGCAGACCGGCGATCTGCACGATCTCATCCCCGCCGCGGGGCGACAGGCCCGTGGTTTCGGTGTCAAAGACCACGAAACTCAGATCCGACAGCGGCGTTTCGGCCAGATCGGTGCCGGGGGCCTCGGGCAGGTTGAAATCATAGAATTCAGGCCGCGCATCGCCGGGGGCCAGCGGGGCTGCCGCAGACGCCAGAGGAAGCACGATGCGGTGGCCATCCGCACCCGTTTCGGCCCAGAGATCGGTCTGATGCGCGGCCAGCGCGTCGCGCCCGGAATAGTCGCCATAGGCCTCGGTGAGCGGCGCGCGCAGCCAGCCGGTCAATTGCCCGTCGGTCACCGCCTCGCCCTGCCAGCCGAGGATCAGCCGGGTCTCGCCTGCCTCAACCTCCGCCGAGAGGGTCAGCGCGTCACGCGTGCCGTCCTCGGTCAGGTGCCGCGACAGCCGCGCCAAAAGCGTGGTCACCGCAAAGCCGTCGCAGGCCAGCATCGCCTCGCTGCGGGTGATCCTGACATCCGTATTGGAATGCGCCCGCACCCCGTCGAACACATGGCTGACCGCGACCGGCGACATCGGCCAGCGGCGCGACTTGATCGCGGCATGACGGGTGCTGAAATCATCGAGACAGGAGAACAGCCGCGCCACCTCGTCCTCAATCCCCTGCCGCATCTTGGCGCGATCCTCGGGGGCGAGATCATCGACCGATTGCAGCACCTCCAGCAGCGCGCCGATGGTACCGGCGGGGCGGCGCACCCCCTCCATCAGGGCGGTGAAGAGGTGATCATGGGCGGCATGGGCGCTCAGATCCTCGGTGGCGTCGCGGAAGATCAGGACATGGCCCGACAGTTCCTCATCCGACAGGATCGGGCTGACGCGGCCCAACAGGAACCGCTGGCCATCGGCAGAGGCCGCGAGGAAGGTCTCGGCAGTAACCTCACCGCGCACGCGGGCCTTTTGCATCCGCGACAGCGCATCCATCACCGGCTCTGGCCGCAGGAAGGCCGAGAGCGGGCGATCGAGGCCGATTTCGCCCAAGAGGTCCTGCGCCATGCGGTTATACAGCATCACCCGGTTGTCGGGCGTGGCCACCACTGCGCCCTCACCCAGATCACGAAACAGCGCCTCGAAGAGCGCCTTTTCCCGGGCGATGCGAGCGGTCTCACGCTCGACCGCGCGTTGCCGCGCGGCGCGCGCCTCTGACAGCGCGGCGTTGATCGCGTTGGCGGCGGGGGCCAGCGTGCTGAGATGTTTGGCCTGCCCCTCGTCGATCTGCAAATCCACATCGGCGCGGGCGCGGGTGGTGAGTTCCGAGGCGAGCGCAAGGATCGGCTTGGCGACGTTTTCATCGAACAGCAGCCCGATCCAGGCCGCCAGCCCTAGCAGCCCGAGCGTCCCGATCAGCCCAGCGATCACGTAGCCATCGGGTGGCCCGCCCGCGCGGGAATAGCCAAAGATCAGCGCCCCCGCGATCAGCACAGCCCCGCCCAGCCCGAGGGCGGCAAAGAAGAGCGCAAAGCGCACACGCAGGCCAAGGCGCTTGGTCAGACGTTCGATCATGCTCCCTCCTCCGCCAGAAGCGCGTTGATCTGCGCAGTCAGATCCGCCGCCGCGAAAGGCTTGGTCATGAAGGCATCGGCCCCCACCGCCATGCCCTTGCGCCGCTCCACCTCGCCGCCGCCTGCGGTGATCATCAGCACCTTGATGCCCCTGAGGGCGGCGTCCCGGCGAATGAGCTGGCAAATCTCGTAGCCCGAACGCTCCGGCAGCATCACGTCGAGCACCACCAGATCGGGGCGCTCTTCGGCCAGCGCCTCAAGGGCTGCATTTCCGCTCGCCACCCGGCGCAGGGCATAGCCCGCCCGCCCGATCAGATGGGTGAGCGCCAGCGCGATATTATCCTCGTCCTCGACGAGCAGAACGGTTTTTTGCGACATTGCGGGCCTCCTCTCCCGGTCATGTCCGACGCACTCACGTCTGGCAGAGCGCCTCGCTCAGCGGATCGTCCTCGGCCATGCTCCTCCACGTGGCCTCGGACGGGTCGGCCAGCGCCGCGCCACTGACATCGGCGCGCGTAGCTTGCGCACAGTTCACAAGTTGCGGACGTTTTGCGGGCGGTGTCCAGCGTGCGAAAAAATAAAGGTCGGCCAACAAGATACCGGGGGCATCGGGATTGGTCTGCACGCTCTCACGATCGAGCGCCATGATCCGCGTGGTCTGCGGGACGACATAGGTCCACGGCTTCCAGAACCGGGTTTCCTCGACCGTGACCAGCACCTCCACCCCTTCGGGCAGCCCGTCGGTGGTGCGGCCGGCCCAGCTATATTCCGACCAGATCGCATAGCCCAGCATGGCGATCCCGGCCATGACCGGCGTGATCCATTTGGGCAGACGCCCGCCGCTCAGATGCCCCGCGATGAGGGCGAGACCGGCCGCGACCGCGCCTGCGGCGAATGTGGCGATGAGTTCAAAGAACATGGGTTATCCTCTTGCCCCGCGCGACTGCCCGAGGGCCGATTGCATTGTCTTGACCACCATGAAGGCATCGCGCAGGTGATTGCGCTCCAAATCCGACAGATCGGACGGGTTCATGAAATTATCCGGCACCTTGCCGCCCGCGATCTGCGCCGCCTGATGGCGCAGCCGTGTCTCGGCGATGAGGTCATAGGCATCAAGCAGATCATGCGCGCCGCTTTCCGAGATCACGCCACACGCACGCGCGCCCTCGATCCGGTCGCGGGTGCCCGCCTCTTCCAGTGATCCCAAGAGCGCGTAGATCCGCCCCAGATCGACCACCGGCACGACGCCGGAATGCTTGAGGTCGATGGTGTTCTTGTGCTCACCCGAGCGAATGAGCGCAAAGCCCCGCAAAAGGCCCAGCGGCACGGTGTGCGTGAGCGCATTGGAGATCATGTGCGCCACGAAAATCGAGTTCTTCTTGGCCTGCGCCAGCACCTCGGCCTGCAGGTTCTCGAAGAGCGCCGTCTCGCCCGCGATGGCGCGCAGGTCGAACATGACCGAGGCCAGCATCTGCGCCTCGTTGTCGGGCTGCGCGATCCAGCGCGAGAAATAATCCCGCCACACCCGGCGCGGTTGGCGCCAGCGCGGATTAGTCGCCATCATGTCGCCGGGGCAGTAGAAGAACCCGCAGGTATCCAGCCCGTCGCTGACGAACTTGGCGAGATCGGCGAAATAGGCGTCGTGGCGCGCGGGATCGAAGGCATCATCCAGGATCAGGCAATTGTCCTGATCGCTGACGCCGGTCTGCTCGCGCCGCCCCTGAGAACCGCAGGCGGCCCAGAGGTAAGGAACTGGGGCAGGCCCCAGCCGTGTCTCGGCCAGCCGCAAGAGCCGCCTTGTGATCGCATCGGTGATATCGGTGATCCGCCGAGTGATCGAGGCGGGCTTGACCCCAGCCTGCACCAGTTGCGCCAGAAGGCCCGGTACACGCTCCATCACATGGGCCATGTCATCGGGCGTATCGGCATGGGTGATATCGGCGACCATATGGCTCGCCGTGGCGGCCTGTTGGCGGAAAAGGTCGGTCTTGCCGATCATGCCCACCACACGGCCACCCTGCGCCACCGGCAGGTGATTGACCTTCAACTCCGACAGCAGCATCAGCGCGTCGAGGCCCAGACGGTTCGGCGCAATGGTCACCGGGTCGGGCGTCATCACCTGCGCCACCTTGATCTGCCCGTCCAGCCCCTCGGCCAAGACCTTGTTGGTCAGGTCATGGGCGGTGATGATGCCGGTCAACTGCCCCGCCTCCATCACCACGACCGAGGAAATCACATGATCGCGCATCAGCCGCGCGACATCAGTGATCGTCGCCTCGGGGCCACAAGTGACGGGATGTTTCGCCATCAGGTCCGAGACTTGAAGCGCGGTGAGGCCGGTCGCATAGGGGCCGGCATCCGAGGGGTCGGTGGGCCGCGCGCGGGCGAACCAGCGGGCGATCCCGTCGCATTCCTCCATCAGCGCCAGGAACTCTGACCCGGGAATGAGGATGAGGCGCGCAGGCTCGGACGCGCGGGCGGTCAGTTGCGCGGTGCCGTCCCGCAGCAAGCCGCGCTCGCCCATGATATCGCCGGGGCCGCGATGCGACACGAGGTCATTGGCCCCGGTCTGAATATCGAACGCGCCCGAAACGATCACGTAAAGCCCCTTGAGCGGCGCGCCCTTGGCAAAGAGCGTCTCGTCCTGCGCCACCTCGACCGCCGTCAGACCGGTGGCAAGCCGCGCGCGCATTGCATCGGTCAGCGCGTCAAAGGGGGCCTGCGCACACAGCGTGTCGATCAGGGCGGGGTCGGTCTCGGGCATCGCCGGGCCTTTCGTGGGGTGTTCGGGATCAATAACCTAAAAGCGCCCAGTCATGGCCGAAAATATCGGCGGGCGGAAAACACAGGGGCGGCGTTGTGCGCCGCCCCTGCCCGGTTTGCTTAGTGATCGGCCGCAGCCGCCGCAGCGCCCTTGGGCACGCGGACGCTTTCGACCAGGTCCTCGATCTCTTGCGGGATCGGGGCCGTCATCTTCGACACGGTGAACGCCACCGCGAAGTTGATCATCGCACCCACAGCCCCGAAGGAGGTCGACTTGATCGTGCCAAGCAGCGGATCAGCGTCGGTAAAGCTGTTGGTGTCAGGAATGAACAGCCAGCCCTTGTGCAGGAAGATGTAGATCAGCGTGACCGCAAGACCCGAGATCATGCCCGCCACGGCGCCCTTGTTGTTCACCTTGGTAAAGATGCCCATCATCAGCGCCGGGAAGATCGAGGCCGCCGCCAAACCAAAGGCCAGCGCCACGGTTTGCGCCGCAAAGCCCGGTGGGTTGAGGCCCAGATAGGTGGCCACCACGATCGCCGCCGCCATCGCGACACGCGCCGACAAAAGCTCGCCCTTTTCCGAGATCCCCGGATTGAGCTGACCCTTGATCAGGTCGTGGCTGACCGCCGAGGAGATCGCGAGCAGAAGACCGGCAGCCGTCGACAGAGCAGCCGCAAGGCCACCCGCCGCGACAAGACCGATCACCCAGCCCGGAAGGTTGGCGATTTCGGGGTTGGCAAGCACGAGGATGTCGCGGTTGAAGTTGGTCAGCTCATTGCCTTCCCAGCCTTCTTGCGCGGCCTTCTCCTGCATCTCGGCATTGGCGTCGTTGTAGTATTGGATACGCCCGTCGCCGTTCTTGTCTTCCCAGCCCAGAAGACCGGTTTTCTGCCAGGTGGCCATCCAGTCATACTTGGGATCGGTTTCGATCTGCTCGACGGAGACCGCCTGCGCATCGGTGCCGTTGGGCCACATCAGCTCGGTGATGTTGAGCCGTGCCATCGCACCCACAGCCGGGGCCGTGAGGTAAAGCAGCGCGATGAAGACCAGCGCCCAGCCCGCCGACCAGCGGGCATCGGCCACGCGGGGAACGGTGAAGAAGCGCATGATCACGTGCGGCAGACCGGCGGTGCCGATCATCAGCGACAGCGTGAACAGAACCATGTTGAACGTATCGCCATGATGGGCGGTGTATTCATTGAAGCCCAGTTCGCGCACGATCTGATCAAGCTTCGCCAGAAGCGGCTCGCCGCTCGCGACGTGATCGCCGAAAAGACCCAGTGCGGGGATCGGGTTGCCCGTCAGTTGCAGCGAGATGAAGATCGCCGGAATGGTGTAGGCCATGATCAACACGACATATTGCGCCACCTGCGTGTAGGTCACGCCCTTCATGCCGCCAAAGACCGCGTAGGCGAAAACCACACAGGCCCCGATCAGCAGACCGGCGGTGTTGGAGATCTCCAGGAAGCGGCCAAAGGCCACGCCGACGCCGGTCATCTGGCCGATCACATAAGTGAGCGATGCGACGATCAGACAGACCACCGCCACCATGCGCGCGGTCGGGCTATAGAACCGGTCACCGATGAACTCGGAGACGGTGAACTTGCCGAACTTGCGCAGGTAAGGTGCCAGCAGCAGCGCCAACAGCACATAGCCACCGGTCCAGCCCATCAGGAAGGTCGAGTTGTCATAGCCGGTAAAGGCGATGAGGCCCGCCATCGAGATGAACGAGGCAGCCGACATCCAGTCGGCGGCGGTCGCCATGCCGTTGGTCACGGGGTGAACCCCACGGCCCGCCGCATAGAATTCAGAGGTCGATCCGGCGCGTGCCCAGATCGCGATGCCGATATAGAGCGCGAAACTTGCGCCCACGAACAGCAGGTTGAGTGTAAACTGATCCATTGTCCCCGGCTCCCTTATTCTTCACCGACGCCGTGTTCGGCATCGAGTTTGTTCATCCGCCAGGCGTAGAAGAAGATCAGCGCCAGAAAGACCAGGATCGAGCCTTGCTGTGCGAACCAGAACCCAAGGTCGGTGCCGCCCACGGCGATCCCCGACAACATGGGGCGCAACAGAATGCCGAACCCGAACGAGACCAGAGCCCAGATCACCAGGCTCCAGAGAATGATGCGCACATTGGTTTTCCAATATGCCTTTGCGGCTTCCTTATCGGACAAAGCGTGTCCTCCCTTTTGTCAAAGGTTTCCTCCTGCCCGGGCCGGGACCATCCCGGCGCGGGCCTTCCCTTACGCGGTCGCCTGCTTGACGATCGTGTTCAGCTCTTGCGCCACGGTGCCGATCTCGGCCATGGCATCGACGCGGACGAGCACGCCCTTGCCGTCGTAATAGTCGATCAGCGGCGCGGTCTGCGCGTGATAGGCGCGCAGGCGGCTCTCCACCGTTTCGGCATTGTCATCGGCGCGGCGGGTCATTTGGGTGCCGCCGCATTTGTCGCAGGTGCCCTCTACAGCGGGGGTCTTGAACGTGTCGTGATACCCCTCGCCGCAGCCCGCGCAGGTGTAGCGCCCGGAAATCCGCGTCACCATCGCGGCGTCATCCACTTCGAGGCTGATCGCCGCGCGGATGCCCGCGCCAAGATCGGCCATCAGCCCATCCAGCGCCTCGGCCTGCACCGTGGTGCGCGGAAATCCGTCGAGAATGACACCCTGCGCACAGTCCGGCTCGGCGAGACGGTCGCGCAGGATCGCGATGACGATCTCGTCTGAGACCAGATCGCCAGCTTCCATCACCGCCTTGGCCTGTTGGCCCGCCTCGGTGCCCGCCGAGACGGCGGCGCGCAGCAGATCCCCGGTCGAGAGCTGTACCAGCCCGAATGCGTCTTCCAGCATCCGCGCCTGCGTGCCCTTGCCCGCACCCGGCGGCCCGAGCAGGACCAGATTGGCGGCGGTTTGCGCTGTCTTGGTTCCGTCCATTGTCATGCCCCCCCTCACGCGCCGGTGCGGTTGGTGATGAGATCATCCACCACCGAGGGATCGGCCAGCGTCGAGGTGTCGCCAAGGCTGTCAAAGTCGTTCTCGGCGATCTTGCGCAGGATGCGGCGCATGATCTTGCCCGAGCGTGTCTTGGGCAGGCCCGGCGCCCATTGAATGACATCCGGCTTGGCGATCGGGCCGATTTCCTGACGCACCCAGTTGGCCAGCTGCGTGCGCAACTCGTCCGTGGCCTCGACCCCGTCCATCAGCGTGACATAGCAATAGATGCCCTGCCCCTTGATATCATGCGGATAGCCCACGACCGCCGCCTCGCTGACGGTCGAATGCGCAACCAGCGCGCTCTCGACCTCGGCGGTGCCCATGCGGTGGCCCGAGACGTTGATGACGTCATCGACGCGCCCGGTGATCCAGTAATCGCCATCCGCGTCGCGGCGGCAGCCGTCACCCGAGAAATAGTAGCCTTTGAACATCTCGAAATAGGTCGAGACAAAGCGCTTGTGATCGCCCCAGACGGTGCGCATCTGACCGGGCCAGCTGTCCTTGATCGCCAGCACGCCCTCGACAGCACCCTCCAATTCATTGCCCTGATCGTCGAGCACCACAGGGGCCACGCCAAAGAACGGCTTGGTCGCCGAACCGGGCTTGGGGTTGGGCGTCACGCCGGGCAGCGGGGTGATCAGGATGCCGCCGGTTTCCGTCTGCCACCACGTATCCACGATGGGGCAGCGGCCCTTGCCGACATTCTCGTTATACCAGTTCCAGGCCTCGGGGTTGATCGGCTCACCGACCGAACCCAGCAAACGCAGGCTGCTGAGATCACTGCCCTCAACCGGCGCGGTGCCCTTGCCCATCAGCGCGCGGATGGCGGTGGGGGCGGTGTAGAACTGTGTCACCTTGTGGCGCTCGCAGACCTGCCAGAAGCGGCCCGCATCCGGGTAGGTCGGCACGCCCTCGAACATCACGGTCGTGGCCCCATTGGCCAGCGGCCCGTAGACGATATAGCTGTGCCCGGTGACCCAGCCCACATCGGCGGTGCACCAGTAGATATCGCCCTCGTGATAGTCGAAGATATATTCATGCGTCATCGACGCGTAGGTGAGATAGCCGCCGGTGGTATGCACCACACCCTTGGGCATGCCGGTGGAGCCAGAGGTGTAGAGAATGAACAGCGGATCTTCGGCGTTCATTTCCTCAGGGGCGCAGTCGGCACTGACCTTCTCGGCCT
Source organism: Roseovarius tolerans (assembly GCF_900109855.1). GTDB lineage: Bacteria > Pseudomonadota > Alphaproteobacteria > Rhodobacterales > Rhodobacteraceae > Roseovarius > Roseovarius tolerans. The sequence goes on from NZ_FOBO01000009.1 coordinate 11,137, forward strand.
CTTCATGCCACCAGAAATCGAGACCATTGCGCCACGCCACCTGATCCCCGGTGCGCTGCACCACGAGGCATTTGACGTCATCGGTGTCATGCAACAGCGCCTGATTGACGTTGTCCTTGAGCTTGGTCTTGCGCCCGCCGCGCGGGGCGTGATCGGCGGTGATCACAACCTTGGCGTCACACCCGTTGATCCGCGCGCCCAAGGCATCGGGCGAAAAGCCTGCGAACACGATGGAATGGATGGCACCGATGCGGGCACAGGCCAGCATCGCATAAGCAGCCTCGGGGATCATCGGCAGGTAGATCACCACCCGGTCGCCCTTTTCGACACCGAGCGATTTCAGCACATTGGCCATCTTGCCGACCTGCGCGTGCAATTCGCGGTAGGTGATATGCAGCGCCTCGTCGGTGGGCTCATCCGGCTCCCAGATGATCGCGGTCTGATCGCCGCGTGTCGCCAGATGGCGGTCGACGCAGTTCGCGGCGACATTCAGAGTGCCATCCTCGAACCACTTTATCGACACGTCGTCATAGGCGAACGAAGTGTTCTTGACCTTGGTGTAGGGCTTGATCCAATCGAGCCGCTTGCCGTGCTCACCCCAGAACCCCTCGGGGTCCTGAATGGACTGCGCGTACATGCGGGCATACTCATCCGCGTTGATGTGATACCCGCGCGCCGTTGCGCCTGCAGCATTAATGACATCATCCATGGCTTTAATTCCTCCATCCCTGACACCATATGACAGCCGGTCATGCAGTGTTGTGCTCCATGGAATACTATACCCAGAAATGCGTAAAAAATTAACAGTTCAGCCATAAACATGACAAATTGTGTGAAAATCTCTAACTTTCTCTCGGGATTTTTTGTAAATTCTTTTACTATTTGACTTTTCCTGAGGTTTTTCGCACCCGGCGTCGCAATTTATACGCGTGAGCCATGTTGCGCTGCCGCATTCCGGCAACAAAAGCCCGGCATCAGCGCGACTGCGGCACTCTGCCGCAAGGCATTGAAATGACGTGGCGTCACATCCGCAGCCAACGATTCGCGGCGCAGGGCACCGACCGCAGGATTGGGCTTGCACCCGCCGCGAGACACGCCATCTTTGGCACAAAGGAGACCCGCGATGCCCTATGCCCATTCCGACAGCTCCGAAGCGGTCCTCGCCCACCCCGCGCCGGATGTGAAAACCCGGCAAAAGCTGGAAGGTGGCAAACGCTTCACAATGGCGACCACGTTCGAGCCTGCGGGCGACCAGCCCACCGCCATTGCCGAGCTGAGCGAGGGCTTGCGCGAGGGCGAGCGCGATCAGGTGCTCTTGGGCGCGACCGGCACCGGCAAGACCTTCACCATGGCCAAGATCATCGAGGAAACACAGCGCCCCGCGATCATCCTCGCGCCGAACAAAACGCTCGCCGCGCAACTCTACGGGGAATTCAAGGGGTTTTTCCCCGACAACGCCGTGGAATACTTCGTCAGCTATTACGACTATTACCAGCCCGAAGCCTATGTCGCCCGTTCCGACACCTATATCGAGAAGGAATCCCAGATCAACGAACAGATCGACCGGATGCGCCACTCGGCCACCCGCGCCCTTCTGGAACGCGACGACGTGATCATCGTGGCCTCGGTGTCGTGCATTTACGGCATCGGGAGCGTCGAGACCTACGGCGCGATGACCCAGGATCTGAAGACCGGCGAGAGCTATGATCAGCGCAAGATCATGGCCGATCTGGTGGCGCAGCAATACAAGCGCAACGATCAGGTCTTCCAGCGCGGCAGCTTCCGGGTGCGCGGCGACAGCCTGGAAATCTTTCCCGCCCACCTCGAAGACCGCGCCTGGCGGCTCAGCTTCTTCGGCGAGGAGTTGGAGAGCATCACCGAATTCGACCCGCTCACCGGCGAAAAGACCGACAACTTCGACCAGATCCGGGTCTATGCCAACAGCCACTACGTGACCCCCAAGCCGACGATGCAGCAGGCCATAATCGGCATCAAGAAAGAGCTGCGCCAACGCCTCGATCAACTGGTCGGCGACGGCAAGCTCTTGGAGGCGCAGCGGCTGGAGCAACGCACGCAGTTCGATCTGGAGATGCTGGAGGCGACCGGCGTCTGCAACGGCATCGAGAACTATTCGCGCTACCTGACGGGCCGCGCCCCCGGCGAGCCGCCCCCCACCCTTTTCGAGTTCATCCCCGACAGCGCCATCGTCTTCGCCGACGAATCCCACGTCTCGGTCCCGCAGATCGGCGGCATGTACAAGGGCGACTACCGGCGCAAGTTCACGCTGGCCGAACACGGCTTTCGCCTGCCGTCCTGCATGGACAACCGGCCCCTCAAGTTCGAGGAATGGGATGCGATGCGGCCGCAATCCGTGTTTGTCTCGGCCACCCCCGCCAAATGGGAGATCGAGCAGACCGGCGGCGTCTTTACCGAGCAGGTGATCCGGCCCACCGGGCTCTTGGATCCGCAAGTCGAAATCCGCCCCGTCGACACCCAGGTCGATGATCTGCTGGACGAGGTGCGCCGGGTGGCCGAGGCGGGCTATCGCACGCTCTGCACCACGCTGACCAAGCGCATGGCAGAGGACCTGACCGAGTACATGCACGAGCAAGGCATCCGCGTGCGCTACATGCATTCCGACATCGACACGATCGAGCGCATCGAGATCCTGCGCGACCTGCGCCTTGGCGCCTTCGACGTGCTCATTGGCATCAACCTGCTGCGCGAGGGGCTGGATATCCCCGAATGCGGGCTGGTGGCCATTCTCGATGCGGACAAGGAGGGCTTTCTGCGCTCGGAAACCTCTCTCATTCAGACCATTGGCCGCGCCGCACGCAACGCCGATGGCCGGGTGATCATGTATGCCGACCGCATCACCGGCTCGATGCAGCGCGCGTTGGACGAAACCGACCGCCGCCGCGCCAAGCAGATCGCCTATAACGAGGAACATGGCATCACCCCGGCCACGATCCGCAAGAATGTCGATGACATCCTGCAGGGGCTCTACAAGGGTGATGTGGACATGAACCGCGTCACCGCCAAGGTCGATAAGCCGATGGCCGGGGCGAATTTGCAGGCGGTGCTGGAAGGGCTGCGCACCGACATGCGCAAGGCCGCCGAAAACCTCGAATTCGAAGAGGCCGCGCGGCTGCGGGATGAGGTCAAACGGCTGGAGGCAGTAGACCTGGCCGTGGCGGATGATCCTTTGGCGCGGCAGCAGGCGGTGGAAAAGGCCAGCGACGCCGCTGTCGGGTCACGCGGGCGGTCAACGGCGGGGAGGCCGGGGCAACGTGGGGGGAATGTGAAGCGGCGGGGGAGGTAGGCTATGTGGCACGGAAAGGAATACTCGACATCCGCAACCTTTCGATCAGTTCGGGTTTGTTTCTTGCTGTCAACATGCGTTTGATTGATGCTTGAGTTAAAGGAGAAGAAGCGCTTGGACCGATAATAATAGAATGCACTACATCGGATAAGCGAAACTCATCGCTTATAACGCCCGGTATCGCACCCATTGGAAGCTTTAACTTGGGTTGAATACCGTCAGACCCGTTTAAGTAGCTAAAGTATGGATGCAAAGCGTTGCCAAGATCACGGTCCTTCAAATACACTAACCGCCATTCATTTTCCTCTTTAAATCCAATGTGCTTAGAAAACACCGCATACAAACAAATCCGCTGGAAGAGCGCTTGAGCCGTCGCATGTACATATTCCAACGGCACTCTGTTATTTTCCAGAAAGTGCGCAACTTCTTGAATTTTAACATCAAAACGTGCAATTCGATCTTCAACACTGGCATAGTGAACGGGTGCAAGAGCAAGCGGGCTATTCTCCATTGCTTTAACCTTCGATGTGTCGAAGACAACTGCTGCTCCCTTACCGTTCTGCCCATATCCCCGCCACATTGATAGTCGACCATCTTGATCATCATCTTCATGTATCGAGAAGCACATTACGTATAGGTCTAGGACATGCTCCCGAGCGTATTCATCATAACTTTCAGCGAAAGTGTTGAAAAATCGCTCTGCTCGTTCGTCTGAACCTAGCGCTGAACGGATTCCGTCATCTTTCATCACTAAGTCAAACCCAGTGTTGACACCGAACCTTACCTCTTCAAGGTCATTCATATACAAAGGATTTGATAGCCAAACTTCTTCGCCCGCTAGTATGTTTTCGAGATTCTGCATCGAAGTGTAGTGGCACAGAAGCGGAGATACTTCAGGGAATTCGTTTTCTTGCTCCAAATCCGAATAGAGCATTTTCCAGTAATCTTGCCAAATCGCTTCAAAATTCATTTGGGTCCTCTGAGCGTTATTCGGTGCAAGCAGATGACCTAAGCACGCCCGAAATTTCAATGAAACCCTGCCCAACTCGTTCATCAGCCGACCGCCTAGTCGGAAATCCAATCCTACAAAGCGTAGGGTGGATTTCCAACCCACCAATACTGGCCGTTTCATGAAATGGCGAGGCATCACCCACCCCACGTCCCTTAACCTCCCCTTAACCAACCGTCCCGCATGGTCACATCATGCAAAACCGCAACTCTCCGCTCTCGCCCGAGGTCTGGCTGCATGACCTGTTCACCTCCCGCGCGGTGCAACAGGGCACCGTGATCCGCCGAAAGAAACGCGATGTGGAGCGCTTCGCGGGGATGGACCGTTTCCTGCGTGAAATCCACCGGCGCGGGTTTCAGGTGGCGGAAAACTCGGGCCAGATCATCATCTTCTGCAACCGCGCGCCGGTCCGCTGGCTCACACCGACCCCGATTTCTTCAAAAGAAATCGGACCGAAATCTTTTCAAGATTTCGGCGCACACCATCAGCCGTGACCGTCACACCGCACGCCGCCCGCGCCCGATCCGTACCGCGCCCCACGCCCCAAGGAAGGCGCCAATCCCATCGGCCAGCAGATCCGCCCATTCGGCGCTGCGCCCCATATAGGGCTGCACGATCTCGATCAACCCGCCATAGGCCAGCACCGCCAGCGCCACTGCCCGCCAGTGCCGGGGATAGGCAAAGGCCAACGGCGCGGCGAGCGCGCCAAAGGCCAGAAAATGCGCCAGCTTGTCCAGCCCGGGAATACCCTGCGGCCCCGGGGAAGGGAGCAGGGTGAGCGTGGCGATGATCAGGGCAAGCGCCAGGGTCACGCAATGGATCATGAAACGGGTCATGCCCGCGCCATACGCCCGCGATCCGCTTCGATCAAGCGATGATCAGAAGTCGAACAGATCTTCGAGGAAGCCGCCCCGCTTCTTGCGCGGTTTGCCGCCGGAATAACCGCGATCATCCGAGCGCGGCGGTGCGACCGCCTCCGAGGCCGACCGGTCGATGATCTTGTCAAGCTCCCCCCGGTCCAGCCAGACGCCCCGGCATTGCGGGCAATAGTCAATCTCCACCCCGGCACGTTCGGCGATCACAAGCGCGGTTCCATCGATCGGGCATTGCATGGGCGGTCTCCTGTCAGCTGTTGAACACGACGTGACAGGTGGGGTCGCGCGCGTAGCCCCGCAAGGGCGCGCGCGTTCTGCCGCAGGTCAGCGGATCACATGCACCGCGCAGGTCGCGTGCCGCACCACCTTGGCCGCGGTCGAGCCCAGCAGCAGATCCTGCATCCCCGGACGATGGCTCGCGATCACGATGCAATCGGGACCCTGCGCCTCGGCCCAGTCCAGAATGGTGCGCCCCGAATGCCCCTCGACCACGAAGGAATCGGCATTGGGCAGGGCGGCGGCCATGCTCGACAGCTCGGCCTCGATCGCCTTGCGCGCCTCGGACTGGTAGCCCGATGGCAGGTAGGAAATGGCATAGCTCGGCACCTGCTCGATCACGTGCAGCAGGCTGATCTTGCCGCTGTCGCCCGCGAGCAGCTTTGCCGCCGCGAGGGCCCCTGCCCCGTCGCGCTCGTTGTCGAATGAAACCGGAACCAGAACGTGCTTATACATCGGATTTCCTTTCGCGTTGTCGATGGGCAATAGTCGCGCAGATCGGGCCCGCGCGCCTTGATCCAGATCACCAACGGATCATGACGGGCGCGCCGTACTGACGATCGCAACACACCCCCGCCCCGCGCGCAAGGGCACGGTTTCCTCACGCAATAGTTAGGTTCAATTACAATCGAATTATGCAACGCTCCGCCTCGGGTGACCTTTGCGTCCAATGACCGACATGGAGAATGAACATTATGAAACGCCAGCTTTTCGCCGCCGCCGCGACCTTTGCCGCCAGCCTGACGATGGCCCCGCTCGCACATGCGGCCTGTGCCGTCGACGTGACCGACCCGTTCGAGCTTGACGCCGCCGCGATCGACGAAATCTACACCTGCCTCAAGGACGAGATGGCCGAGAAATACGCCAAGGAAGGCGACGAGGTGGCCGCCGCCTATCGCGATTGGACCGTATCCTCGACCCGCCCCGCCGTTGCGGGCGCGCATGGCAATCGCCTGCTTCAGACCTTCGCCAATGACGTCGCCGCCGAGCAATACCTGAATTTCGCCGAAGAGGGCGTGGATATGCCCGCAGGCTCGGTGCTGGCCAAGGAAAGCATCTCGATCAGTTCCAAGAAGAAAGAGGCCCGCACCGGCCCGCTCTTCATCATGACCAAGGGCGAAGAGGGCAGCGCGCCCGACACGGCCGACTGGGTCTATGCGGGCGTGCAGCCCAACGGCAAGCCGATGAAGTTCAAGCAGAGCTTCTGCCATGATTGCCACGTCGCCTGGGAGGCGCAGGACATGCTCGCCTATCCGCTCGAAGAAGTCCGCGTCTCGAACTGAGGCATTCCACTCACGGCAACCGCCCGGTCCCTGCAAGGGGGCCGGGTTTTTCTTTGCAAATCCCGAATGGCTGCGCCATTAAACCCGCATGACACCACAGATCCGCGCCCTCCTCGTTCACCTTCTGACAGCCACCGGCGCGGTTTTCGCGATGCTTGCCATGCTCGCCGCGATCGACCGCGAGTGGGAGCTGATGTTCCTCTGGCTGGTGGTGGCCTTTGCCGTTGACGGAATCGACGGGCCGATGGCGCGCAAATATGACGTGCAGCAATACGCCCCCGAATTCGATGGGGTGCTGCTCGACCTGATCATCGATTACCTGACCTATGTGTTCATTCCCGCCTTCGCGCTCTTCAGCTCCGACCTCTTGCCGGGCTGGACGGGGTGGGTGGCGATCATCGTGATCACCTATGCCAGTGCTATGTATTTTGCCGACACACGGATGAAGACCACGGACAATTCCTTTTCCGGCTTTCCCGGCTGCTGGAACATGATGGTGATCGTGATGTTCGCGATCAAGCCGTCGTTCTGGATTATCCTCGCGCTGGTGGTGATCCTCTCGGTGGCGATGTTCCTGCCGCTCAAGTTCGTACATCCGGTGCGCACGCAGCGCTGGCGCTGGCTGACCCTGCCGATGGCGCTGGCCTGGACGTTCTTCGCGGGCTGGGCGGCCTGGGTGCATTTCGACCCGCAAAGCTGGGCGCATTGGGGGCTGGTGGTGACCAGCGTCTACCTCGTCTTTGCAGGCATCGCGCAGCAACTCATCCCCGAAAGGGCAGCCAGAAACGACTAAGGCCGCCGCGGATCATCGCGACGGCCCCGGTTTGGTGCTTGCCGAGGTTTATTCGCCCGAATCCGCCGGGCTCGCGTTGAGCAGCCCGTAGCGTTCGGCCCCGAGATCGTCGAACAGGTCGATCTGCGTCTCCAGAAAGTCGATATGACCTTCCTCGTCGGCGATCAGCGTCTCGAAAAGGTTCTTCGAGACGTAATCGGCCACGCTCTCGCAATGGTCGCGCGCCTCGATATAGAGCGTGCGCGCGTCATGCTCTGCCGCGAGGTCTGATTCGAGCGTTTCGCGCAGGGTCTGCCCGATGCGCAGCGGGTCGAGTTTCTGCAGGTTCGGATGCCCGCCCAGAAAGATGATCCGCTCGATCAGCTTGTCGGCATGATGCATCTCCTCGATGCTTTCCTCGCGCGACTTGGCGGCGATGCGGCCATAGCCCCAGTCTTCCTGCAGGCGGTGATGCAGCCAGTACTGGCTGACGGCGGTCAACTCACTCCTGAGCGCCTGATTGAGATAGTCGATTACCTTGGCGTCGCCCTTCATGTGCGTCTCCCTGTGTGGTGGCGCGGCGAAGTCCGCGCAATTGCATAGGTATCCCAAGGCTATCTGCCTTGCGCATGGTGTCAACGAAGAGCGGCAGACACCCGCCGCAATCGGCGCGCTTGCCCAGCGCGCGGTAAATCTTGCCGGGGGTGATCAGCGTGTCGGGATCCGACGCACGCATCCAGTCCATGGCGCGATGAATATCACCATCGGTGATGGCCATGCAGTGACAGATCATCATCGGGGGGTGCTCCTGTGCCTTAATGTCGTGTCTGGTTTGCCGGGTCAGGAAACCCCTGCGTGCGCTGCTGCAATACAGCACGATGCAGGGTCAGGCCAAGCCGATGGGCCGCATCGGCCAGCGGCATGATGCCGCGCGGCGCGACCAGAAGGCTCGCCAGCATCAGCGCCTCTTCGCGCTCGCCTAGCGCCGCCTCTTCGACGAACCGGGCAAAGGCCGCCTCGTCCAGCCCCACGCATTGGCACTGTGGCGCATGACAGCGCAGCGGGCGGCGGATATGCGGGCCCAGCACATCGGTCAGGTCCTGCAACGCCTCGAAACTGGCGCAAGCCGTCGCCTCGGACATATGCGCGCGCAGCAGACCAAGGGCGGCCGCGGCACCGCCGCGGTTCCAGTGGCGCAGACAGGCGATGACGATGCCGGGCAGGCCGGTCATGTCGTCCATCTGCGCCACCGGCGCGTCGGGAGTGATGGTGCGCGCGTGCTTCATTTCGTGAGGATCAGCTTGCCCGCGCGGGTGATGCGCAGGGTATAGACCTGCCCATCCAGCACGATGAGCGCGGTATTGGCACCCTCGGTCAGGGTGCGGGCGTCGTGACAGGCGGCCTCGGCCACCAGATCGGGTTCGGTTCTGGTTTGCGCGCGGATCATGCCCCTGCCCTCGCACGTTCGGTCAACGGATTTGCCATGCCGGTGATTCCCTTTGGTTGCTGTTACGCCGGGCTGGCCTCGGGTCTGGACTGGCTTGGCTTTTCAATTCTGATCATTCTTGTAGGGAATGTCAATTCTGATATTTTCAGTCAGAATTAAAAAGATAAATTCCCGCTGGCCTGACGCAGGGTTCACGCGTTATCGTTTTCGTGTACCCCTTGGGGTTCGAGCAGCGATAACGGGCCGGATGTGCCGATGACCCTTCAGACGATCAAGCAGATGCCGCTCAGCCTTCCGGCGGCCCCCAAGACCGAAGTGCGCACGCAGTTCGGCGGGCTATGCTATCGGATGCGCGACGGCGAGCCGGATATCCTGCTGGTGACCAGTCGCGGATCGGGGCGCTGGATCATACCCAAGGGCTGGCCGATGCCGGGGCTCACCCCGACAGAGATGGTTCTGAAAGAAGCCTGGGAAGAGGCGGGCGTGCGCGGCATCGCGCACAGCATGGCCCTCGGGCTCTATTCCTATACCAAGGAGGTCGAGCCGGATCGTGGCCTGCCCTGTCTGGTGATGATTTACCCAGTTCTGGTCAAATCGCTGGCCGAGGACTTTCCCGAAGCCGGACAGCGCCGCAGCAAGTGGATGCGCCGCAAGAAGGCCGCCAAACGGGTGGACGAGTCCGAACTGGCGCATATCATCCGCAGTTTCGACCCCCGCAAGCTGGGTCTCTGAGCCGCGCCGAACACGCTTGATCTTGTCCCGGCGCGGCGTAATTATGCGTGGATGATCAAACGGATCGCAACATGATTCACTTCAGCCTCAGATGCGAGGCCGACCATCGCTTTGACAGTTGGTTTCAATCGGCCGCCGCCTTCGACAAGCTGCTCGGCGCAGGCATGGTCAGCTGCGCCGTCTGCGGCTCGACCCACGTGGAAAAGGCGCTGATGGCCCCGCGCCTCCAATCCGGCGGCCCCGCTCCGAGCACGGCCCCCGAAACAGAGGTCACCCCGCGCGAGAAGGCCCTGGCCGCACTGCGCCAAAAGGTCGAGGGCACCGCCGATTACGTCGGCGTTAACTTCGCCCGCGAGGCCCGCGACATGCATGACGGCCTCACCCCCGAGCGCAGCATCTATGGCGAGGCCAAACCCGAAGAGGCGCGCAAGCTGATCGAAGACGGCGTGCCGGTGGCCCCCCTGCCCTTCGTGCCGCGCCGCAAGTCGAACTGATCCAGAGGAGCCCGCCGCCATGCATATCGTCATCACAGGTGCCAATCGCGGCATCGGCCACGCCATGGCAGACCGCTACCGCGCCGCAGGCCATCAGGTCACCGGCACTGCGCGGGTGCCCGTCGATGATCTGCTGGCCCTCGACGTGACCGACCCGGTGTCCTGCGCCAACCTCGCAGAACATCTGGCCGATCGCCCCGTCGATCTGCTGATCTGCAATGCGGGCATCTATCCCGACAAGGGCCAGCCGCTCGATACCGGCTATCCGGCGGCGATGTGGGCCGAAACCTTCGCCACCAACGTCACCGGCGTGTTCCTCAGCATCCAGAGCCTGCTGCCCAACCTGCGCGCCGCGCAGGGTGCCAAGATCGCCATCATCTCCAGCCAGATGGCCAGCCATACCCGCGCGCCCGGCGGCAGCTATATCTACCGTGCCTCCAAGGCTGCGGCCCTCAACCTGGGGCGCAACCTTGCTGCGGATCTGGCCCCCGAGGGGATCGCCGTGGGCATCTATCACCCCGGTTGGGTCCGCACCGACATGGGCGGCGACGCGGCAGAGATTTCGGTGGATCAGGCGGCCGACGGCCTGCTCGATCGCTTCGCCGCGCTCGACATGACCGCCACGGGCTGTTTCCAGACATGGGATGGGCACGACCACGCCTACTGAGCGCAAGCCTTGCCCGTCTGCCGCCTCGTTTACAGTTCTATTTCGCCATCCGGCGCGGGCGCGTCCTGCAATTCCTGCGGGGTCTTGCGCCGGATGATGATATCGCCATTGGGTAGAACCTCGGGCGCGTGATAGGCGCTCAGATCGCCGACCTCATCCATCAGGCCACGCAGCGCCGGGCCCATCTCCTCGACAAACTCGCGCAACGCCGGCTCCATCTCCTGCGCGCGGTCCTGAAACTCCTCAAGCGCCGGGCCCATCTCGCGGCGGATGCCTTCCCAGAACAGACGCGCGCCCTCTTCCATGAGCGAACGGCCCTCGTCTTCGGTCTCCTGCGCGAAGGCGGGAGCGGAGAGGGCAAGAGCGAGGGCAAGGATCAGTGGCCGGTATGTCATGCGTTCCATATAACACCCCCCGATGACGATTTTAAGATCACAACTCGATATCCAGCGTCAGCGGGAAATGATCCGACGCCGTCAGCAGCGCATCGCGCATCAGCGGCTTGACCCAGCATTCGGGGTCGTCGAACGGATGCCAGATACGCCAGACCGGACGCCGCGCCATCAGATCGGGTGAAATCAGGATGTAATCCAGCAGCGCCTGCATATAGCGTTTCTGATCGCGCAGGTAGAACCGCGAGGTGCTGTGCCCCGCCCCGATCCGCTGCGTCAGCGCCGCACGCGCATGCGGATCATAGAGGGATTGCGCCGCGTCGTTGCCCTCGCCCGCGATGATCTCGACCGAGGAGCGGCCGAAGAGATGTTCGTATTCATCGAGCCCCGGACCGTCATTGAGATCGCCCATCACCATCAGCGCATCGCCCGCCGCCAGGTGCGCCTCGATCCGCTGCCGCAACCAGACCGCCTGCGCCAGTTGCTTGCGGCGGTTGGCGATGCCGATGCGCATCGCCTCGTCGCGGTTTTTGGCCCCGTGCGGCGCCTTGGATTTGAGATGGGTGCCGATGAGCCGCAGCGTGCGGCCCGACGCCAGGCTCACCGCCACCTCCAGCGGCGGCTTGGAAAAGCTGACCCGGTCGGCGCGATCGTCGATATCGAGGTCGATCCGGAACTGCCCGTCAAAGCGTGGCACGTCATCCTCTTGCGGGTCATGAACGGCGCTCATCACGTCCGGATCATAAAGCAGTGCAATCTCCTGCTGCGTGTCGTTGGCAAACCCGATCAGCGCCCGCCGCGCCCTGAGCGCGGCCCAGTCCGCGAACCCTTCCAGCGCCGTCACGGTGCTGCGTCGCCCGTTATGGTCGGGGGCCTCGATCACCATCACCGCATCGGCATCGAGCGCCGAGAACACCACCCGAAGTGCAGCCAGCTGATCGGCCCGCGTCACGTCGTAGCGCGCCGACCACTCCGCATCCTCCAGCATCCGCCCGGCATCGTCGAACAGCGCGTTGAACCATTCGACGTTATAGGTGGCGATCCGCATCGGCACGGGCCTCGCTGATCTCCTCCCAGGCGCGGTTGATATCCACCAGCCGCTTTTCGGCCAGCTTCACCGCCTCTTTCGGCACGCCGCGCGCCTGCATCCGGTCGGGATGGCAATCGCGCACCATCTGCCGCCAGACTTTGCGAATGTCATCCAGCGGCATGTCCGCCGTCACCCCCAGCACCGACCACGGATCAGGATGCTCGCCTTCGACAAAGCGCGACCGCAACCGGCGGAACCGCGCCTCCTCCAGCCCGAAAATCTCGGACACGCGCGCAAGAAACGCATCTTCCTTGGGGTGATAGATCCCGTCGGCGAGCGCGATATGAAACAGCCCCTCCATCAGATCGCTCAGCGTATCGGGAGCCTCCTGAAACATCCGCGCGATGCGGCGCGCATAATCCTCGTATCCCGCCACGTCCTGCCGCGCGAGGTTGAAGACCCGCGCGGCATTGTCCTCTTCCTCCTGCGCGATCTGGAACACCTCGCGAAACGCCGTCACCTCGTCGCGCGTCACAAGACCATCGGCCTTGGCCATCTTGGCCGACAGCGCGATCACCGCGATGGTAAAGGCGACGCTGCGCTCGGGCGGGCTGCGCAGGCGGTCGAAAACAGCCGTCAGGCTCTCGCCATTGGCCAGCGCCTGCACCGCCTCTGATATGCGGGTCCAAATTGACATGGGCCGGAGCCTAGCGCCAATCGCGACCGGTGTCAGCGCAAACCGTCACAGCCGCTTGTGCAAAAGCACCAGATCCATCCAGCGGTCGAATTTTCGCCCGACCTCGGGCAGGCGCGCGCCTTGGGTGAAGCCGATGGCGCGGTGAAAGGCGATGGCACCCTCATTTTCCCCGCTCACCCCGGCGATCAGCACATGTATCCCTTTGGCTTGGGCGTGATCCTCCAGCCGCGCCATCAGCGCGCGGCCCACGCCGCGCCCGCGCGCATCGCCTGCGAGGATCACGCTATGCTCGGCGGTGTGGGCATAACCCGGCCCACCGCGAAACCCGCCATATGTGGCAAAGCCCAGGATTTGACGCGCCGTCTCGGCCACGAAAAAGGCATCGCCGCGCGCGGCCAGATCATCGGCCAGCCCCTGCGCCGTCTTTTCCACTGTGGTGAAGGTCACAGAAGTGTCGCGAATAAGCGGGTTCCATATGTCGAGGATCGCGGGAATATCCCCCGTCTCCGCCCGCCGGATGATCATTCCAGCACCCTCATCCCGTTAGGCGTGGCAATTTCAGCGCGCAGGCCCGGCGCGCCCTGCTCGAACACCACGCGCGGGTCACTCAACTCACTCAACTCCGCGCGCAACGCGTCCGCCTCGGGATGCGCCACGACCAGCCGCTCCAGCCGCGCGCCCGACCCCGCCAGCCGCGCCGAGGGATGCCCGCCTGCCTGCCATTCGATCAGCGCCGGAAAGCGGTTGTCATAGGGCAGCACGCCACCCTCCGGCACCGCCATCCGCCAGCGCAGATCGCCGCGCGCCAGATCGACCGCCACGCCCGCCTCCGGGGAACGCGTCATCGCGGCCTCCAGATCATCGACTGCGCAAATCCAGTTCGACAGGCGCGGCGCGCCATGGAACCGGTCCAGATCGAACCAGCGCGGATAGCCCGGCACAGGCGCCTCGGGATCGACCGCGATCACCTCCAGATAAAGACCATCCGCCAGCCCCATCAACAGATTATGCGTGCCGAAATGCGCGTGCCGCCCACCGGGCTGCAAGGTCAGGCCCAGCGCCTCCTCGACCACGGCGCGGCCCTCGTCCAGGCTTTCCGCCGCCACTGCCAGATGATCCAGCCGCATGCCCTGTCCTTCATCTTGCTGCAAGTATCCCGGGGGAGTCGCGCGCAGGCGCGACGGGGGCAGCGCCCCTTAATCCAACACATCCACGGCGCGCGCGCCACCAATTTGACATTAGGCCGTCCAGCTGCGGCGCGATGCTGAGTTCCACAGGCTCCAGCCATCGTGCGGAACGAGATCGGCCCTGCGCGTGTGGGGGCGGCGATGGTGCCGTGCTTGTCGGCAACCGACAGATGGTCGCTGATCGAGACCATGATCGAGGACAGGAAATGCCGCGGTGCAGCGAATTTGCCGTGCGGCACTGCGAAACAAATAGGCAGGTTGCACCAAAACCGCCCAAAAAAGCGGCTGCGCGCTGCATATAACGCGCCACCAAGCGCCAATCATTGGCGCAGCCTCATCTTGCGATGTTGGATGACGCTGCCCGATAGGGCGAAAATACCGACCAGCGGCCCCGGTCCGGGCAGACTAGAAACCGCTGGACGGCAACAACACACAAGATGCTGCCGCGCAAGCCTAGCAGCGGGAAATCGGCTTGGAAAGCCGCCCCGTGCCGCCCGCGCAGCCCTGACATGGGAGTTTCCGAGAGATGAAAACCAAGACCCTGATGGCGAGCCTCGCCACGACAACTGCACTCTTTACCGCGCCCGCACTGGCGCAGGACTGCCCTGTGAAGGTGGGTGTGCTGCACTCGCTTTCGGGCACGATGGCAATCTCCGAGACCACGCTCAAGGATACCGTCCTGATGCTGGTCGAACAGCAGAACGCAAAGGGCGGTCTTCTGGGCTGCGAGATCGAGGCGGTGGTGGTCGACCCCGCCTCAGACTGGCCGCTTTTTGCCGAAAAGGCGCGCGAATTGCTGACCGTGAGCGAGGTCGATGTGATCTTCGGCTCCTGGACCTCTGTGAGCCGCAAATCGGCGCTGCCGGTGCTGGAGGAACTCAACGGGCTGATGTTCTATCCCGTCCAGTACGAGGGCGAGGAAAGCTCGAAGAACGTCTTTTACACCGGGGCCGCGCCCAATCAGCAGGCGATCCCGGCGGTGGATTATTTCCTCGAGGAACTGGGCGTCGAGAGCTTCGCGCTTCTGGGCACCGACTATGTCTATCCCCGTACGACCAACAACATCCTCGACGCCTACCTCAAGTCCAAGGGCATCGCGGATGAGGATATCTTCGTCAACTACACCCCGTTCGGCCATTCCGACTGGGCCACCATCGTCTCGGACGTGGTCGCCCTCGGGGCATCGGGCAAGCAGGTGGGCGTGATCTCGACCATCAACGGCGATGCCAATGTCGGCTTCTACAAGGAACTGGCCGCACAAGGCGTCGATGCCGCCGATATCCCCGTGGTGGCCTTTTCGGTCGGTGAAGAAGAGCTTTCGGGCCTCGATACCGCGCCGCTCGTCGGGCATCTCGCGGCGTGGAATTACTTCCAATCCGCCGATACCGAGATCAACGCCGAATTCGTCGAGGCATGGAAGGCCTATGCCGGCGATGAGCGCGTCACCAACGACCCGATGGAGGCGCATTACATCGGCTTCAACATGTGGGTGAATGCCGTGACCGAGGCGGGCACCACCGATGTGGACGCGGTGCGCGAGGCGATGTGGGGGCAGGAATACCCCAACCTCACCGGCGGCACGGCGGTGATGAACGCCAATCACCACCTCTCCAAGCCGGTGCTGATCGGCGAGATTCGCGATGATGGTCAGTTCGACATCATCAGCCAGACTGCGGAAGTGCCGGGCGATGCCTGGACCGACCACCTGCCCGAGAGCGCGCCGCTCAAGAGCGACTGGAAGGAGCTGGGCTGCGGCATGTACAACACCGAGACCGGCACCTGCGTGCAGATGACGTCGAACTACTAAGCTGCCGGGCCGCGCGGACGACACCCGCGCGGCCCCCTTTTCGCAGTTTTCCCGCTCAGGACCGAACCGACCATGCGTTTCACCGCCCTCCTTGCCCGCGCCGTGGCGCTGCTGATCATCGTCGCCTGCGCTTTGGTCTTGCGCCCGGATGAGGCAAGGGCGCAGGCCACGTTGCAACCGCTCCTGCAAGAGCACCAGGCCGATCTCGCCAAGCCCTCGCGCCAGACCATTGGCCCGGTGATCGCGGATCTGCTTGCGTCGGATCACTCCGGCATGGCCGATTTCCTGCGCAAATGGGAGGCGCGCGAGGTCTATCTGCGCCCCGAGGACGGCCTGTTCTTCTATGCCGAGGAGGCGGGCGGCAGCCTGCGCCTCATCGACATCGACAGCGGCGCGGCGGTGGCCGAAGTGGGCAGCCGCGACGTCGACCAGATCCGCCCCAATGCGGGCGTGCGCCGCGAACTCGCCGCCGCCCTCGTACCATATGAGTTGAACGCCCCCGACCCCGCCCGCCGGGCAGAGGCACTGGAAGCCATCACGCGCAGCGCGGATGCCAGCCAGATCGCGCCGCTGGCAGGTAGCATCGAGAGCGAGACCGACCCCACGCTCAAGACCCGCAAAGAGCGCCTGCTCACCCTGCTCGTCGCGCAATTCGGGGCGACCAAATCCGAGCGTCTCGACGCCATCGCCGGGCTTGGCGGCGATACCAGTATCGAGGCGCGCAGCGTGCTCAACCAACTCACCGCCACCCGCGACGGCGTGGCCGAGACCCTGCCGGACGACATCAACCTCGCCCGCGTGCTGGAGGTCGGCACCGACCTCACCGAGGCCGAGGCGCATGACCGACTGGTCGCCGCAGACCTCGCCCCGCCGCGCCAGACCGCGACCGACCTGCGCGACGTGCTGGCGCAACATATCGTGGATGGCAGCGTCGGCGGGGTGCCGCTGCACCAACTCGACACCACCGCCGCCCGCGCCCGCGCCTACGAGGCGCTGGAACAGGCAGGCACGGTGCCGCCCCGCGCCGCCCCCGACGAAGTGGCGCAGGCCGTCGCCGCCCATGCGTTCTACGCCGAATACCTGCAACCCGACCCGCAGATCACGCAGGCCGCCGAGGACGCGCTCGCCGCCACCTCGCGCACCCTCGGCCTTTACCAGACCGCCGATCTTGTGCTCGACGGACTGTCGCTCGCCTCGATCTTCTTTCTCGCGGCCATCGGCCTCGCGATCACCTTCGGCGTCATGGGCGTGATCAACATGGCGCATGGCGAGTTCATCATGATGGGGGCCTACACGGGTTATGTCGTTCAGCTTTTCATCCCCGATTACACCGTCAGCCTGCTCATCGCCCTGCCCTTGGCCTTCGCCGTCACCTTCGGCGCGGGCGTCGCGATGGAGCGGCTGGTGATCCGCCATCTCTACACAAGGCCACTTGAGACGCTGCTTGCCACCTTCGGCATCTCCATCGCCCTGCAACAACTGGCCAAGAACATCTTCGGCACGCAGGCGCGGCCCCTCACCGCCCCCGACTGGCTGGGCGGGGCGATCACCCTCAACGATATCGTCAGCATCTCGACCATCCGCGTGGCGATCTTCGTCCTCGCCCTCATCTTCCTCGCGCTGCTGCTCTACATTCTCAAACGCACGCGGCTGGGGCTGGAGGTGCGGGCAGTCACGCAAAACCCCGGGATGGCCGCCTCGATGGGGATCAACCCCGACCGCATCAACATGCTGACCTTCGGCCTCGGCTCCGGCATCGCGGGGATCGCGGGCGTGGCCATCGGGCTCTATGCGCAGGTCACCTCGGAAATGGGCGCCAACTACATCGTGCAAAGCTTCATGACGGTGGTGGTGGGCGGCGTCGGCAATGTCTGGGGCACGCTCGCAGGGGCCTCGCTGATCGGGTTCCTGCAAAAGGGGATCGAGTGGTTCAACCCGTCGAACACGCTGGCGGCGCAGACCTACATGGTGCTGTTCGTCATCCTCTTCATCCAGTTCCGGCCCAAGGGCATCGTTGCCCTCAAGGGCCGCGCGGCGGGGGACTGAGCCATGAGGAAACCTGACATCACCCCGCGTCGCAGCTTTCTGGCCGAGAATCCGTCGGTCATGTGGTTCCTCGGTCTTCTCGGCCTCTTCACCCTCGGCGTCACCGTGCTGGCCGAAGGGTTCGGCATGGCGCTCCTCTCGACCTCGATGGTCAAGATCCTCGGGATGACGCTCTGCCTGTGCCTCATTGCCGTGGCGATGGACGTGGTCTGGGGCTATTGCGGCATCCTCAGCCTGGGGCATTTCGCCTTTTTCGGGCTGGGTGGTTACGCGATCGGCATGTGGCTGATGTATGCCCGCACCGAAGGCATCGTGGTGGACTCGCTCGCAAACGCCCCCATCCCACCCACGCAAGAGGAGATCAACGACGCCATCGCCACGCAGATTTTCGGCGTGGTGGGCAGCAACGAGTTGCCGCTGAGCTGGGCGTTCGCCGACAGCCTTTTCATACAGCTTCTGTTGGTGGTGCTGGTGCCGGGCCTGCTGGCGCTGGTCTTTGGCTGGCTGGCGTTCCGCAGCCGCGTCACTGGCGTCTATCTCTCGATCCTCACACAGGCGATGACGCTGGCGCTGTCGCTCTACCTCTTTCAGAACGACACCGGGCTGCGCGGCAACAATGGGCTCTCGGGCCTGCAAAACATCCCGGGCCTCCTGCACCTGCCGCAATCCACCATCGCGCTCTGGTTCTTCTGGGCCTCGGCCGCAGCCCTTGGCCTGGGCTATCTCTTCTTCGCCTGGCTCATATCGGGCAAGTTCGGCTCGGTCATTCGCGGCATCCGCGACAATGAGAACCGCGTGCGCTTTCTCGGCTACCATGTCGAAAGCTACAAGCTGGTGATCTTCACCCTCACCGCAATCGTCTCGGGCCTTGCCGGTGCGCTCTATTACCCGCAGGCGGGCATCATCAACCCCGCCGAAATCGCGCCCATCGCGTCGATTTACCTCGCCGTCTGGGTCGCCATCGGCGGGCGCGGGCGGCTTTATGGCGCGGTGATCGGGGCAGCGGTCGTCAGCCTCGCCTCAAGCTGGTTCACCGGCGGCGGCGCGCCCGATATCGACCTCGGCTTCTACACGATCAACTGGACCGACTGGTGGTTGGTGCTTCTGGGCCTCGGCTTCGTCGCCGTCACGCTGTTCTTCCCGCGCGGCATCGGCGGGCTCTTTGACATGCTGGTGAGGAAATCATGACCACCCTTCTCGAAGTCTCCGGCGTCTCGGTCACCTTCGACGGCTTCCGCGCCATCAACAACCTCTCGATTCAGGTGGCAGAGCCGGAACTGCGCGCGGTGATCGGCCCCAATGGCGCGGGCAAGACGACCTTCATGGATATCGTCACCGGCAAGACGCGGCCTGACGAGGGCCGGGTGATCTGGGGCGAGAAAAACATCTCACTTCTGGGAATGAGCGAAAGCGCAATCGCGCGGGCGGGCATCGGTCGCAAGTTCCAGAAACCCACCGTGTTCGAGGAACAGACCGTGCGCGAAAACCTCGCCATGGCGCTCAAGAACAAGCGCGGGCCGTTTGACGTGCTGCTCTATCGTCGTTCGTCAAAGGGGGCCGCACGCATCGCGGAATTGGCCCAGGAAATCGGTCTCGCGGACGACCTGCCCCGCCGCGCCGGGGACCTCAGCCACGGGCAAAAGCAATGGCTGGAGATCGGCATGCTGCTGGCGCAGGATCCGCGCCTTTTGCTGGTCGATGAGCCCGCCGCCGGGATGACCCCCGCCGAACGCGGGCACACCACCGATATCCTCAAGCGCGCGGCGCAGACCCGCGCCGTGGTGGTGATTGAGCATGACATGGAATTCGTCCGCCGTCTCGATTGCAAGGTGACGGTGCTGCATGAGGGGTCGGTTCTGGCCGAAGGCAGCCTCGATCACGTCACGCAAAACCGCGAGGTCATTGATGTTTATCTCGGGAGATAATCCATGCTGAGCGTCGACAGCCTCACCCTGCACTATGGCGCCTCGCAGATCCTCTATGGCGTCAGCCTCACCGCCCGGCCTGGCGCGGTGACGGCGGTGATGGGCACCAATGGCGTCGGCAAGACCAGCCTGTTGAAGGCCATCGCCGGGCGGCATCCCTACTCAGACGGGCGGATCAGCCTCGACGGGCGCGACTTGCCCCATCTATCCGCCGCGCAGGCCGCGCAATCGGGCATCGCCTATGTTCCGCAGGGACGCGAGATCTTTCCGCTGCTGACGGTCACCGAGAACCTGCAAACCGGCTTTGCCTGCCTGCCGAAATCCGATCACACGATTCCGGCGCGCATCTATGAACTGTTCCCGGTGCTGGAGCAGATGCGCGACCGGCGCGGCGGTGATCTGTCGGGCGGGCAGCAGCAGCAACTGGCCATCGCCCGCGCCCTCATCGCACGCCCCCGCGTGCTGTTGCTCGACGAGCCCACCGAGGGCATCCAGCCCAATATCATCAAGCAGATCGGCGCGGTGATCGGCCTTTTGCGCGACGAGGGCGAGATCGCCATCGTGCTGGTCGAGCAGTTCTTCGATTTCGCCTATGATCTGGCTGACGACCTGGTGGTGCTCAATCGCGGCGAGGTGCGGCTCTCGGAGCCTGCCGCGATGGTGGAGCGTGAGCGGCTGTTGCGCGAAGTGTCCATTTGATGGGCGATTTGCCTGCTATTTGGGCATATGGGCATCGAGGATGCGTGCAGCACATGCAAGTCCACGGCCCACCGCTGGCGGTCCCGCGCGAGGGCGGTAGCCTCGGGCGGACCTTAGTACGAGACTCTGCATGACCGCCTGCCCCGTCCCCTCCCCGACACAGGAACGCAGCTTTGGTGCCGCGCATGTGACGCTGTTGCCGGGGCCGAATGGCGGGCGGCTTGATCGCCTGCATCAAAAGGGATCGGCCAAGGCATTCCTGCATCCCGGCCCCTCCGGCCCCGAAATCGTACTGCTCAACACCTCGGGTGGGCTGACAGGCGGTGACGTTCTTTCCTACAGGGTCGATCTGGCGGCGGGATGTCGCGCCACCGGCACCACGCAGACCGCCGAGCGCGCCTATCGCAGCACTGGCGAGGCAGCGCGGGTCACGGTGCATCACCGGGTCGCGTCTGGCGCGCATCTCGACTGGCTGCCGCAAGAGACGATCCTGTTCGACGGCAGCCATCTGGCCCGCGAGACGACAATCGACCTGGCAAAGGATGCATCCTGCCTGATCCTCGAGTCGATTGTCCTTGGCCGCGCCGCCATGGGCGAAACCGTGACGCGCACCACCCTGCGCGACACCCGCCGCATCATGCGCGAAGGGCAGCCGGTTCTGGTCGAGCCGCTCCACCTCGCCACCGAGGCGCTAACCGCTGGCCCCGCCGTCCTGAACGGCGCGCGCGCCTTCGCCACGCTGGCGCTTGTGGCGCAAGGGGCCGAGGACGCCGCGTCTCGCGTGCGGGACTTGCTGGATGAACCCGGCGTCACCGGCGGTGCGTCGGGCTTTGACGGCAAGCTGGTGATCCGCCTGATGGCCGGTGACGGCTGGCCGCTGCGCCGTCAGATCATGCGGCTGGTCAGCGCCCTGCGCCCTGGCCCCCTGCCCCGCGTCTGGCAGAATTAGGAGACACGCGATGAACCTCACCCCCCGCGAAAAGGACAAGCTGCTGATCAGCCTCGCCGCCATGGTCGCGCGCGGCAGGCTCGCGCGCGGCGTCCGGCTCAACCATCCCGAGGCGGTGGCGCTGATCACCGATTTCGTGGTCGAGGGCGCGCGCGAGGGCCGCAGCGTGGCCGACCTGATGGAAGCGGGCGCGCATGTCATTGCGTCCGAGCACTGCATGGAGGGCATTCCAGAAATGCTGCATTCCGTGCAGGTCGAGGCGACATTCCCCGACGGCACCAAGCTGGTGACCGTCCATAACCCCATACGCTGAAAGGATAATTCTGATGCGCTACATCCTCGCCGTTCTGCTGCTGACACCTTCACTGGCCTCTGCGCATCTCGATCCTGCGGCGCATGGCTCTTTCGCTGCCGGGGCGACGCATCCGCTCTTCGGGGCGGATCACGTGCTTGCCATGCTGGCTGTCGGGCTGTGGGCCGCAGTGCTTTCGGGGCGCGCGATCTGGCTCTTGCCGGTGGGTTTCGTCACGGCGATGGCGGTTGGATTTGGCGGCGCGCTGCTCGGGCTGACCCTCCCGGCGGTGGAGCCGCTGATCCTTGCCTCGGTGCTGATCCTGGGGCTGCTGGTGGCTCTCGCCGTGCGGCTGCCGGCGGTTTGGGCTGTCGGTATCGTGTCGGTATTCGGTCTGTTTCACGGCGGCGCCCATGGCGCCGAGATCGGGGCGGCAACGGCGTTGGACTATTTCGCGGGCTTTGCCATAGCAACAATGGGTCTGCATCTCGCGGGCCTTGCTCTGGGGCTGCTTGTCATGCGTCTTGGCTCGCAAAGCGTGGTGCGCGGGGGCGGCGGGCTGGTCGCGGCGCTCGGCGCGTGGCTTGTGGCCGCAGGATGAGGCGTAGATCATGATCCCCGGAGAACTCATTCCCGCCGAGGGCGAGATCACCCTCAACGATGGTGCGGAGGTCACCGTGCTGGAGGTCGCCAATACCGGCGACCGGCCGGTGCAGGTGGGCAGCCACTACCATTTCGCCGAGGCCAATGCCGGGCTTTCGTTTGACCGCGCCGCCGCGCGCGGGCAGCGCCTGGACATTCCCGCAGGCACCGCCGTCCGCTTCGAGCCGGGGCAGAGACGCGAGGTGCGGCTTATTCCCTATGGCGGCGCGCGGCGGGTGTTCGGGTTCAATCAAAAGGTGATGGGAGACCTCTGACATGGCCACAACCATCCCCCGCGCCGCCTATGCCGCCATGTATGGCTCCACCACGGGCGACCGGCTGCGGCTTGGCGATACCAACCTGATCATCGAGGTCGAGCGGGATCTCACCACCTATGGCGAAGAGGTGAAATTCGGCGGCGGCAAGGTGATCCGTGACGGCATGGGGCAGAGCCAGATCCCCCGCGCGGGCGGGTCGATGGATACCGTCATCACCAATGCGCTGATCGTCGATCATCAGGGGATTACCAAGGCCGATGTCGGCCTGCGCGACGGGCTAATCGCGGCCATCGGCAAGGCGGGCAATCCCGATACGCAATCGGGTGTCGAGATCGTCATCGGACCCGGCACCGAGGTGATCGCGGGCGAGGGTCGCATCCTCACCCCCGGCGGGTTCGACGCGCATATCCATTTCATCTGCCCGCAACAGATCGAGGACGCGCTGCATTCGGGCATCACCACCTTGCTCGGCGGCGGCACCGGGCCCGCGCATGGCACGCTCGCCACCACCTGCACGCCGGGGGCGTGGCATATCGGGCGGATGCTGCAATCGCTGGATGCCTTTCCGATGAATTTCGGCCTGTCGTCCAAGGGCAATGCGAGCCAGCCCGAGGCTTTGGTCGAAATGGTCCGCGCCGGGGCCTGCGCGATGAAGCTGCACGAGGATTGGGGCACGACGCCTGCCGCCATCGACTGTTGTCTCAGCGTGGCCGACGACATGGATGTGCAGGTGATGATCCACACCGACACGCTGAACGAGAGCGGCTTTGTCGAGAACACCCTCGCTGCCATGAAAGGCCGCACGATCCACGCCTTTCACACCGAGGGCGCGGGCGGTGGGCATGCCCCCGACATCATGAAGGTGGTGGGGTATGAGCATGTGCTGCCGTCCTCGACCAACCCGACGATGCCCTATACCGTCAACACGATCGAGGAACATCTCGACATGCTGATGGTCTGTCACCACCTCGACAAGGCGATCCCCGAGGATGTGGCCTTTGCCGAGAGCCGCATCCGCCGCGAGACGATTGCCGCAGAGGATATCCTGCACGACATGGGCGCGTTCTCGGTCATGGCCTCGGACAGTCAGGCCATGGGCCGCGTGGGCGAGGTGATCATACGCACCTGGCAGACCGCCGACAAGATGCGCAAGCAGCGCGGGCGGCTGGCGGAAGAGACCGGCGACAACGACAATGCGCGGGTGAAACGCTATATCGCGAAATACACCATCAACCCGGCGATCGTGCACGGAATGAGCGCCCATATTGGCAGCATTGAGCCGGGCAAGCGCGCCGATCTGGTGCTGTGGAGCCCGGCGTTCTTTGGCGCGAAGCCCGAGATGGTGCTGATGGGCGGCACAATCGTGCTGGCGCAGATGGGCGATCCCAATGCCTCGATCCCGACGCCGCAGCCGGTCTATTCGCGACCGATGTTCGGGGCCTATGGGCGGTCGCTCGAACGGTCCTCGGTGCTGTTCGTCTCGGAGGCCGCGCAAGCGGACGGGATCGGCGCAGCGCTTGGACTGGCCAAGGAGACGGTGGCGGTCTCGAACACCCGCACCATCACCAAGCGCGACATGATCCACAACAACCTGACGCCCGAGGTCGAGGTCGATCCCGAAACCTACGAGGTGCGGGCGGATGGCGAATTGCTCACCTGCGAGCCTGCCTCTGAGCTGCCGCTCGCGCAACGCTATTTCCTGTTCTGAGGCCATGCCATGACCGACCTGCCCGTTGCCCGCCACCTGCTGCCGCACGCCCCTGACCGGATCGCCGATACGGTCGTGCTCGACTATGACGCGCGGCTGATGCGGCGCAAGCGGCTGGTGGGCAAGGCCGGGCTGACCTTTCTGGTCGATCTGGCGGAGGTGACCAATCTGGACGATCACTGGGGCTTCGCACTCGACGATGGCCGGGCGGTGGCGGTGGAACCGGCCCCCGAAGACCTGATCGAGGTGCGCGGTGATCTGGCGCGGCTGGCCTGGCATATCGGCAACCGGCACACGCCCTGCCAGATCGGCGCGGATCATCTGTGCATCCGCCGCGATCATGTGATCGAGGCGATGCTGGGGCATCTGGGCGCGGATATGACCCCCGTCACGGGACCGTTCCGGCCCGAGGGCGGGGCCTATGGCAAGGGTCGCACGATGGGGCATGATCATGGGGGACATGACCACGGCCACACCCATCCCCACGCCTGATGCTCACGCCCGCACATCTTACTCTCACCCAATGGCTCTCCCCGGCCTTTCCGACCGGGGCCTTCGCCTATTCGCACGGGCTGGAGCATGAGATCGCGACGAGGGTGGTCAGGGACGCAGCCAGCCTTGCGGCATGGCTGGAGAACATCCTGCGGTTTGGTGCGGGCTGGCAGGATGCGGTGCTGCTCAGCCACGCGCTGGAGGGCGGGTGCGACGCGCTCGACGATCTGGCCCGCGCCCTCGCGCCCTGCGCCGAGCGGCTGCAAGAGGGGCTGGAACAGGGGGCCGCATTCGCCCGAACCGTCAAAGGCATCACCGGGCGCGCGCGGCCACCCAGGATGCTGCCCGTGGCGGTGGGGGAGGCCGCCGCGCCGCTCTGTCTGGCCCGCGAGGACGTGATCGCGCTCTATCTGCAAGGCTTTGCCGGGAACCTCGTCACCATCGGTATCCGCCACGTGCCGCTTGGTCAGACCGAGGGGCAGGCCGTCCTCTCATGCCTTGCGCCGCTGATCCACGATTTGGCACATCGCGCCGCCTGCGCGCCGCTCGACACGCTCGGCACATGCGCTCTTGCGGGCGACCTCGCGGCGCTGCAACATGAGGGGATGGATGTGAGGATTTTCAGGACATGAGCGCACATCGCATGAATGGCCCCCTGCGGGTGGGCATTGGTGGCCCGGTCGGGGCCGGAAAAACCACGCTGACCGAGGGGCTGGCGCGGGCGCTGGCCCATCGCTGCTCGATGGCGGTGATCACCAACGACATCTATACCCGCGAGGATGCCGAGGCACTGGTGCGTGCGCAGGTCCTGCCCGCCGACCGTATTCGGGGGGTGGAAACCGGCGGCTGCCCGCACACGGCGATCCGCGAGGATGCTTCGATCAATCTCGCCGCCGTGACCGACCTCAACACCGCGTTTCCCGATCTCGACCTGGTGCTGATCGAGTCGGGGGGCGACAACCTCGCCGCCACGTTCAGCCCGGAACTGGCCGATCTGACAATCTATGTGATCGACACCGCCGCCGGGCAGGATATCCCGCGCAAGCGTGGCCCCGGACTGACGAAATCCGACCTGCTGGTGGTCAACAAGACCGACCTCGCGCCGCATGTCGGCGTTGATCTGGTGCAGCTTGAGGCCGATACGGCGAGCGCACGCGGATCGCGGCCCTATGTGCTTGCGCAGTTGCGCAGCGGCGCGGGGCTCGATCAGGTGATCCGCTTCATCGAGGACGAAGGCGGCGTTCCGCTCGCCCCCTGATCTCGGCCCGCGCATTCTCGGACTTGTATTTACTCTCTGATCCGCCCATCATATTCATAAATTCGAATTTTAAGGGAGGATATCATGACATTCACCAGACGCCGGATGCTGGGGGCGATGGGCGCAGGCGCGCTCTGCGGCTTGCCTCGCGGGGGCTTTGCCGCGACCGAAACCACCCTTGGGCAGGCCACGATCACCACGCTCAGCGACGGGCATCTCGTGCTGCCGCGCGATTTTCTGCTGGGCGAGCTCGACCCGGCCAAGGCCGCGCCGGTGCTGGCCGAATTCGGCATCACCGGCGACACGATCGAGCCGCCCTGCAACCTGACCCTCTACCGCGACGGCACGAACACGGTGCTGTTCGACGCGGGCTCCGGCCATGCCTTCATGCCGAGCGCAGGGGAATTGCTCGACGCGCTCGACGCCGTGGACGTTACGCCGGATGACATGACCCATGTCATCTTCACCCATGCCCATCCCGATCACCTTTGGGGCGTGCTTGACGATTTCGACGATCCGGTCTTCACCAACGCGGCCCACATGATCGGACAGGCCGAATGGGACTACTGGACCGACCCTGCCACCGTCGACAGCATCGGCACGGCGCGCGCCAGCTTTGCCGTGGGCGCGGCCCGCCGTCTGGCCGCCATCGAGGACCGGCTGGACTTCATCAGCGGGGGGCAAGAAGTGCTGCCTGGCATCATGGCCCATGACACGCCCGGCCACACGCCCGGCCACATGGCGTTTGAGCTGCGTCAGGGGTCAGAGGCCGTGATGGTGGTGGGCGATGCCATCGGCAACGGGCATCTTGCCCTTGCGCGCCCCGGTTGGGCCAGCGGCTCGGATCAGGACGCCGATCAGGGGATCGCAACACGCGTGCGCCTGCTCGACCAACTGGCCACCGACCAGATGGCGATGGTCGGCTTTCACCTGCCCGAGGGCGGTCTTGGCCGGGTGGAGCGCAACGGCGACGCCTACCGCTTTGTGGCGGAGGTCTGAGCCGATGCGCAGCCTCCTCATAGCCGCCCTTTTCGCTGCCGCCCCCGCGCTTGCCAGCGAGGACATCGCCGATCAATACCCCGACTCGTTGCTCTATTCCAAACCGGTGGAATTCATCCCCGGCGTCTGGTCCGCGATCGGCGCCACCGCCCCCCCCACCTACGAAAATGCGGGCCATAACAACAACCTAAGCTTCATCGTCACCGGCGCGGGCGTCGTGGTGATCAACGGCGGGGCCTCGTATGGCCTCGCCCGTGCCCTGCACGAAGAGATAAAGACGATCACAGATCAGCCCGTCACCCATGTGTTCAACGAAAACGGCCAGGGTCATGCCATGCTGGGCAATTCCTACTGGGTGGAACAGGGCGTGCCGGTGATCGCACATGAGGACGCGTTGCACGAGATAGAGCAATACGGCGGAACCGATCTGGAGACCGCCCGCCGTGTCACCAAGGAGCGCGCCGAGGGCACCGAGGTGGTGCCGCCGACCGAGACGTTCTCGGAGGACTACACGCTCGACATGGGCGACACCCGCATCGAGGCGCGGTATCTTGGCCCGGCCCACAGCCCCGGCGATATCGTGATCTGGCTGCCCAAGCAGAGCCTCGTGATCTCCGGCGACATGGCGTTTCACGAACGCATGCTGCCGATCTTTCCGGAGACGATCACCCGCGACTGGCTGGAGACATGGGATGCGGAGTTCGAGGCGCTCGGGGCGACCTATGTGATCCCTGGTCACGGCCACCCCACCAACATGGATCAGGTGCGGCGCTACACCAAGGGCTACCTCGAATATCTGCGCGCGCGCATCGCCGAGCATATCGACGCGGGCGGCGACCTTGCGGATGCCTATTACGTCGATCAGTCGCCCTACACCCATCTCGACACGTTCGAGGAACTGGCGACCAAGAACGCGGGCCGGGTCTATGAGCAGATGGAGTGGGAGTGAGCGCGCAGCCCGCCGGGCTGACCCTTCCGGGTCAGCTCAGCACGCCATCGGCGCCCAGCACGCTCCGGCCGCGCAGGTAGGGGTGCAGGACCTCGGGCAGGCGCACCGACCCGTCCGCCTGCTGGCCGTTTTCCAGCACCGCGATCAGCGCGCGCCCCACGGCCAGCCCTGAGCCATTCAGCGTATGCACGAATTCCGGCTTGCCGCCGCCTGCAGGCTTGAAGCGGGCGGTCATCCGCCGGGCCTGAAAATCGCCGCAGACCGAGACCGATGAAATCTCGCGATACATGTTCTGTCCGGGCAGCCAGACCTCGATATCGTGGGTGCGCCGCGCGCCGAATCCCATGTCACCGGTGCAGAGCGCCACGGTGCGATAAGGCAGGCCAAGCCGTTCGAGAATACCCTCGGCGCAGCCGGTCATCCGGTCCAGCTCGTCGCGGCTGGCCTCGGGATGGGTGATCGAGACCATCTCGACCTTCTCGAACTGATGCTGGCGCAGCATGCCTGCGGTATCGCGTCCGGCCGATCCGGCCTCTGAACGGAAACATTGCGTATGCGCCACCATCCGGCGCGGCAGGCTGGTCTCGTCCACCGTCTCGCCATGCACGAGGTTGGTCAGCGTCACCTCGGCGGTGGGCACCAGCCACCAGCCATTGGTGGTGCGATAGCTGTCCTCGCCGAATTTCGGCAATTGCCCGGTGCCGCGCATCATCTCGTCGCGCACCAGAACGGGCGTCCACGTCTCGGTCAGGCCGTTCTCCTCGACATGCGTGTCGATCATGAACTGTGCGAGGGCGCGGTGAATGCGCGCCACCGACCCCGAGAGCACGACAAAGCGGCTACCCGAGAGTTTGGCCGCGCTCTCGAAATCCATGCCCGGCTTGACGCCGGCGATCTCGTAATGCTCGCGCGCCTCGAAATCGAGCACGGGCGGCGTGCCCCAGCGGCGCAACTCGACATTGTCGGCCTCGTCCGCGCCATCGGGCACGTCGTCCTGTGGCAGGTTGGGCATCCCCATCAGCATCTCGGTCAGCTGCGCGTCGAGATCCTTGGCCTCGGCCTGCATCGCCGCCACCTCGGCCTTTTTCTCGCCGACCAGCACCCGCAGCCGGGCAAACTCGGCCTCATCGCCGCGCGCCTTGGCGGCACCGACTTCCTTGGAGGCGCGGTTCTGATCGGCCTGCGCGGTCTCTGCCGCTAGGATCCTGGCGCGCCGCGCCTCGTCCAGGGCCAGAACGGGGCCTGACGCGTTCTGCACCCCCCGCCGCGCCATGGCGGCGTCAAACGCTGCGGGGTTTTCACGGATCGCGCGGATATCGTGCATCGGTCTGTCCTCGAACTGCCTGAGTCGTTTGAGCGCGTGATAAACCGGTTTTGCGGCCATGTGTAGGGCGGGTTGACGCGAGACACGTTCCGAACCGCGGCAGACGCAGCTTTACCTCACAACGTGCGCGCGAGTGTGCAGTCGTAACTTTGCCCGTCGGGGTCTGGCTCGCGATAGGTGGCGCTCTCGCCCTTGATCCAGATCGAGCGGCCAAAACTGCCCTCATAGCGACTTCCGGATGCGGTCGGGACAAGCACGCCCGTGTCGATCTGGTCGCCGCGCTCAAAACGGACGCTCGGCAGCTCGGTGTCGAAGAAATACGTAACGACCTCGTTGGCCGGATTGCCGTCGCAGGCCCAGATCACCGCCGAGGCGGGTGGCTCAAGCATCCATTGCGCCACCAGTTGGCCCTGACGGCGCAAATAGGAGGCTTCGACACAATCGCGCAGCGCGTCGCCCGCTTTCCAGCACTCGTCGCGGCCCTTGATCCAGCCGCGCTGATAGGCGCGCAACTCGCGCTCGCCCGCCTCGGCCCCGGCATCCGCCGCCCGGATCACCGCAACCGCCTCGTCGAACCGGCGCGCCACCAGCCGGTCGAGCCGTGCAAGCTCCGCATCGTCACAGACAAGTTTTTCCGCCGAACTCTCGGCCTTGGCGCAGTCAAACGACGGGCCTTGTTGTGCCGTGGCACCGGTGGCCACCAGCAAAAGCAGTCCGGACAGGATGTATCGCATGATCGTCTCCCTTCAGGTCGTCGGCACCATCACGGCCCCCCGGCCCAGCATCAGATGCGTGGCCATCGCGCCGATCCACATGCATCCTACGGCAACCCAGGCCGTCAGCGCAAAGATCGCGCCGCCCGACATGCCCGCGCCCACGGCGCAGCCGCCCGCGAGCATCGAGCCAAAGCCCATCAGCGCCGCGCCGATCAGATAGCGCTCCATCGGCGTGTCGGGGCCGAAGCGTTCGATCTTCCATTCACGGGTGAGCAGTGCCATCGTGGCCGCACCTGCGAAGACCCCCGGCACCAGGCCCACGCCGAACCCAAGGGGCAGCGAGGTGCTGTTCACGAGCCCCATCAGCGTGTCGGTCGAGGGGCCGGTGAAGGTGACCGAGGAAATCGAGATCACCTCGAACGAGGTCTGCGCGATCATGTAGGTCACCAGCCAGCCCAGCCCCACGGCCAGCCCGACAGCCATTCCGGCAATCGCATGGCTCAGCCGCACGTGCCGCGCGAGCGCCAGCGCAAAGCCCGCGATCAGCACCAGCGCGGCGATGCCCGCTGCGACCAGAGGGCTCATGCCAAGCTGCGACAGGATGCTGCGCGCCTCGCCGCCCGGCACCAGCCAGAGCGTTGCAAGCCCCTCGCGCGCGGGCGACAGCGCCCCGCGCAATGCCGATTGCGCCACGATGGTCAGCACCAGCCCGGTGACAAGCGCGCGCAGGTTGCCGGTGGCCGACAGCACCAGCAAACGGCTCGCGCAGCCGCGCGCGAGGATCATGCCCGCGCCGAACATCAGCCCGCCGATGATCGCGCCCGACATGCTGCCGGTGGCGGCCAGTGGCCGCGCCTCGCTCACGTCGAGAAAACCTGCGGCGATGGCCCCCTGCACCGTCAGAACGCCGGCGGAGAACGCGATGATCCAGATCGACAGGCGCGGGCCCAGCCCGCGCTCGGCCACCTCGATGGTCGCGGCCCGCAGGCAAAACCGCGAATGCTGCGCCGCCGCCCCGAAGATCACGCCAACGAGCGCGCCCGCCATCGCGAGCACGGCCCCGTCGCCGTAGGTGTCGATGAGTGTTTCCAGCATGGCAGGGTTCCATCGTGACGTTATGCTGCCAGCATACACATTCACGGGCGCGCATGTCTTGACTTGGGTCAATCAGGGGGGGCAATCCGGGCCGCGTGGGGGCGGCCCGGCACCGGTGCTTTATTCCAGCGCGTCCTGCACGATCTCGTCCAGAAGCGCCTGCACCTTCTGCATCTCGCCCTCTGGGTAGGTGCGATGGCCCACCATCACCTCGCCCTCGCGCTCGGCGACGAACACGCCGTAAGGGCAATGCGCGATGTTCATCGGATCGGCCTCCATCACCTCGCGCGACAGGGTGGCGGAGCAAAAGAGGAAGATATCCGCCTCTTCGAATATCTTGACGTCACTGCCCACATCCGCGCCGGTGCGGTTGAGCATCTCGCCCACATGGCTGGTCAGATCAATCACCAGCCCCCGGTCGAGGATGGCACTTTCGACCGCGAAGGTCGCATCGCCGAAGGTGCCGTTGAACGGGTAGGTCACCGCCTCCTGCGCCATAGCGGGCAGCGCCATGAGGCCGAAAACTCCGGCCAGAATTGTCCGTTTCATTGCCTTTACTCCTTTGTCAGACAGGCGTTCGCGCGCCGATCAATCGAACATGTCCGTGGTGATGCCCGCATACCAACCGACTGATTCCTCGTAGGTGGCCTTGCGGGTCGCCGCATCCTCGCCGGTCTGCGAGATGAAGCCGTCGACCTTGGCGATCTTTTCCTCGGTCGCCTCGTAAGTCGCGCCCACCTTGACGCCATCGTCCTCGGCAATCAGCGACCAGCAGGTATTGGTGAACTTGGCCGGGAACACCTTGGACCCGGTCAGCGCGCCGCGCACCGCCATCGCGCAGACCTTGGCCTGTGAATTGGCGGCAAAGCCGGATTTCGGCATGTCACCTTGTGCGGCGGCGTCGCCCAACACATGCACATCCGGGTCCACCTTCGACGACATGTCGGCGGCATTCACCGGCGCCCAGTTGCCCTCGGTGACGCCTGCCATGTCGGCGATGCGGCCCGCCTTCTGCGCCGGGATCACGTTGCAGATATCCACATTCTCGACCATGCCGTCGATGTCGATGGTCATCGCCTCGGTGTCGACGCTCACGTTCTCACCGCCGAAATCGGGGCCGATGCGCTCCACCATGCCGCCGTAGTGACGCTGCCAGCCTTCCTCGAAGAGCGCCTGCTTGGAAAACTTCGGCTTGGGATCGGCCACGAGGATCTTGGCGGTCGGGTTCATTTGCTTGAGCACATGCGCCACCATCGAGATCCGCTCATAGGGGCCAGGGGGGCAGCGATACGGGTTGGGCGGAGCCACCATGGCAAAGCGCCCGCCCTCGGGCATCGCCATGATCTGCGCCTTCAGGAGCTCGCTCTGCGATCCGGCCTTGTAGGCGTGGGGCATCTTGTTTTGTGCGGCCACCGACCAGCCCGGAACGGCATCCTCGACAAAATCAATGCCGGGGCTGAGAATGAGCTTGTCATAGGGCAGCACCGCGCCACCGGCGAGGCTGACGGTTTTGCTGTCGCGGTCAACGTCCACCGCCCAGTCATGCACCACGTTGATGCCGTATTTCGCGGCCAGCGTGCCGTAGGTGTGGCTGATATCCTCAAGGTCGGTGAAACCGCCGATATAGAGGTTGGAGAAATAGCAGGTGAAATAGCTGCGCGACGGCTCGACGAGGGTCACATTGATCGCACCCTTGCTGTCCTTGGCGATATAGCGCGCGGCAGTGGCCCCGCCCGAGCCGCCGCCGATCACGACAACGCGCGGCTTGCCATGCCCGTCAGCCAGCACCGCGGGTGCCGAAAGCGTGGCAGCCGCAGCGGTTCCCACGGCAATGAATTTGCGTCGGTTGAAAGTCATGGTGTCTCCTCCCAGAAACGGACCGCGTTTAGTCGAGGTCCTTGAAATAGGCCGCCAGCGCTGCGATCTCCTCGTTCGACAGGCGTCCGGCCATCATCTGCATCACCGGATGGGGACGCAGTCTATCCTTGTAGGCGTGCATTGCGATCACGAAATCCTCTTCCGGCCAGCGGGTAATCGAGGGGATGCCGAGGGCCGAGCCATCAGCCTGATGGCAGCTCACGCATTCGCTGCTGAGGTATTCGCCGTATTCCGGATCGCCCTGAATCGCGAGAATATCGGGATCGACCGAATGATCTGTGCCGATCGCCGTCGGCGCGGCCTCGGGGATGTTGGCGGGATTGTCCGAGAAGGTCCGCAGATAGGTCAGAAGGTCCGCCCGCGCCTGCTCGTTCTTCAAGCCGGGGTAGCTCATCCGGGTCTTGGAGACGAGCGCGCGCGGATTTTCGATATAAGCGTCGAGCGTCTCCAGCGTCCATGTCAGGCCATCAACGCCCGCCCGCTCCATTGACGCGGAATAGGCATAGCCGTCATGCGCCGCTGCGCGCCGCCCGAAGATGCCGTTGAGATGGGGGCCGATCCGGTCCTCGGCCCCCTGCCCGATCTGATGACAGCCCTTGCAGGCGTTGAAGGCCTGCGCGCCCGCCTCGGCATCGCCGATCAGCTCTGCCCGCGCGCCACCCGCCGCCAGAAGCGCGGCGAGCGTCAGCGCGGGCAGGAGCGGGCGCACCGTGTTATTCTCCGAAAGTCGAGAGATAGGCGGCGATGGCCGCGATATCCTCGTCGGATCTGAGCCCGGCAAAGGCCATGCGTGTCCCCTTCATGAAGCCGCGCGGATCAGCCAGAAACGCGGCGAGGCTTTCATTGTCCCAGACCAGCCCGTCACCGGCCATGCCTTCGAGGGCCGAGGAATACTTGAACCCGTCCACGGCACCGGCGGCACGCCCCACCACACCGTTGAGCTGCGGGCCTACGCGATTCTTGGCACCCTCGCCCACCTGGTGGCAAGCCTTACATTTGCGAAACACCTTTTCGCCGGCGGCGACAAGTTCCGGATCGGGGCCGACTGCGGGCTCCGGTGAAGTCTCGGTGGCGGCCGCCTCGACCGGCTCTGCCTCGGCGGCGGGCGCTGCGGCCTCGGTCTCGGTGCCTTCCTCGTCGGGGGTCACGTCGAGAACGGCGGCGCGCATCGTGATCTCGACGCTGTCCTTGCAGTTCTCCATGCACGGCTCGCCATGCCAGATCGCGTATTCCGTCTCGGCCCGGTCATCGACGATGAAGCCGTCGGCATTGGGCATCTCGAACTCGGCGAAGTTTTCGTGGCTCAGGACGAAGTCGTCCTCCACGAGGTTGTTGGAGTAGAGGATATAGGCGGTGATCGCGTAGACATCGTCGGGCGTCAGGCTCTGTGCGTTGCCGAAGGGCATCGAGCGGTTGACGTAATCCCACACCGTCGACAGGTGCGGCCAATACGATCCCACGGTCTTGAGCGGGTCCTTGCGGTCGAGCGTGCCCTGCCCGCCCGCCAGCTTTGGCCAGTTGCCGATACCCTCGGCGAAATCACCGTGGCAGACGGCGCAATGTTCGGCAAAGACCTCGTCGCCGGTCCACACATCGCCCGACCCTTCCGGCAGACCGCGCCCGTCGGGCATGATCTTGACGTCCCAGGCGGCGATCTCTTCGGGCAGCGCCTCGCGCCCCAGCCCGTATTCGCCCGACCAGACAGCAGTGGCGGTGGCGCTGACGGCAATGCCTGCGACCAGCGTGAACTTAAGAAACTTCGACATTCTCTGCCTCCCCGTTGGGCCGCACCCACCATGTCTGAATACAGTTGTTGTGATAGATCGAGTTTTCGCCGCGCACCTCGCGCAGCTGCGCCTTGGTGGGCTGGATATAGCCGGTGTCATCCATCGCGCGGCTTTGCAGCAGCATTTCCTCGCCGTCCCATGTGGTGTCGAGATAGAACCGGGTGAGCGCCTTGGCCTCGCCTTCCTTGGCGAGGCGCGCGATCTCCCACGTCTTGCCGCCATCCTTTGAGACATCAACGCGGGTGATCGCGCCGTGGCCCGACCATGCAAGCCCGGTGATCACCAGCGGCCCCTTGCCATGGGTGATCGGCGATTGCGGGCTGGGCGAGGTGACGACCGATTTCGCGTCCATCACCCAGGTCCATTTGCGGCTGGTGCCGTCGGCCAGCGTGTCGGTGTATTTGCTGGTCTCTTCGCGGCTTTCAACCGGGCCGTCCGTCACTTCGATACGGCGGATCCACTTGACCCACATGTTGCCTTCCCAGCCCGGCACGACGAGGCGGACAGGATAGCCATGCTCCTTGCGCAGCGCCTCGCCATTGGCCTTGAAGGCCACCAGACAATCGCCAAGCGCCTTGCCCATCGGGATCGAGCGGCCGTTGGAGGACGCATCGGCCCCCTCGACATAGACCCACTTGTCCTTGAGATCGCCCGCCACGTCGAGCCCGGCCTCTTCGATCAGGGTGCGCAGCGGCACGCCGGTATATTCCATGTTATGGATCATGCCATGGGTGAACTGCGCGCCGTTGAGTTGCGCCCCCGCCCATTCCATGCCCGTATTGGCCGCGCATTCGCAGAAATAGACATGGTTCTCACGCGGGAAGCGTTCGAGATCGGCATAGGTGAAGACCAGCGGCTTATCCACCAGCCCGTTGATCATCAGCCGGTAATCTTCCTTCTTGAGGTCGATCGCACCGGAATGGTGCCGCTCGAAGGCGCAGCCCTGTGGCGTGATCGTGCCGTCAAGCGCGTGGATCGGCGTGAAATTGATCGAGGAAATCGTGTCAGCGGTCAGCCATTCGACATTGCGGCGGACCACGTCCGATTCGTATTCGATGGGCAAGCCGTAGGGCGAGGCATCGACCCCATCGCCAAGGCCGGTGGCCCAGGGCTGCACATCCGTGATCAACGGATCAGGCGTGCCCGCTTGTGCCGCGCCCGCCGTGACGGCCCCGGCTGCAGCGGCCACGCTGCCGCGCAGGAACGCGCGCCGCGAGGTGGATTTTCCCTTGAAAAGCTCAGACATCTCGAATGCCTCCTCTCGACTGGATCTCATGCGCCAATCACCTTGACG
This sequence comes from Roseovarius tolerans, assembly GCF_900109855.1. Lineage (GTDB taxonomy): Bacteria > Pseudomonadota > Alphaproteobacteria > Rhodobacterales > Rhodobacteraceae > Roseovarius > Roseovarius tolerans. Next base: position 47,458 of record NZ_FOBO01000009.1, read on the forward strand.
CTGTCATTGGGTGCGACACGCACGGTGCCCTGCTTGGCGATATGGTTCTCGACCACGTCCCAGATCTGCGGGCCCTCGGTGCCCTCGTTGACCGATGCCCAACCGGCGACCACGTAATTCTTCTCGGGATCAATCGCCTCGCCGGTCTTGAGCAGCGTCATGTCGCTGATCCGGCTGCCCTGCGGCTGGTTGATGTCGATCCGGTAGCCCATGCCCCCGATACGCACCATGTCACCGCCCTGCTGGTAATAGGGGTCCGGGTTGAAGATGTTGTCGGCCACGTCCTCGAGAATGACCTTGATGAACTCGCCGGTCATCTCGGAGCGATAGGCCTTGCCATAGGTCATCGACGTGACGTTGAAGATATCCTCGCGGGTGATGTCCTGCCCGGGGATGAGGCTCGGCCCCCAGCGCACGCCGGGCGACATGGCGATATCCGCCTCGCGCTCTTCGATCAGCGCGTCGCAAATGAGATCATCCCACGAGCCGTTGAAGTTGCCGCGCCGGTACAGCAGGCTCTCGGTCTGGCCGATCACCTCTTCAAGCTCGGACTTGAACGGCGCGCGCTGCTCATCAATGAGCGCGGCCACCTCCTTGTCCGGCTCGATCACATCGCTGAAAATCGGGATCAGCTTGTGGCGAAAGCCCATCATCCGGCCATCGCGCACATCCAGATCGACGCGGCTGACGAATTTGCCGTTGCTGCCCGACGCGATGAGGATCGTCTCGCCCACCAGAACAGGCTCGGGCAGCGCGTCGTGGGTGTGGCCCGTCAGGATGACGTCGATGCCCGAAACGATGCCCGCCATCTTCTTGTCCACGTCAAAGCCGTTATGGCTCAGCACGACCACGAGGTCCGCCCCCTGCCCCCGCACTTCATCGACCATCGCCTGCATGTTCTCGTCGCGGATACCGAAAGAGTATTCGGGGAACATCCAGCCCGGATTGGCAATCGGCATATATGGGAAGGCCTGACCGATCACGGCGATTTTGGCACCGCCGCGTTCAAAGAACTGGTAGGGCGGGAAAAGCTCTGCGGGCTCGTCCCACTCGGCGTCGAAAATGTTCTGGCCGAGGGCGGCAAAAGGCAGGCCCTCGACGATCTCGTGAACCCGGTCAGAGCCGAGCGTGAATTCCCAGTGAAAAGTCATCGCGTCGGGCTTGAGCGCGTTCATCACGTTAACCATGTCCTGACCTTCGGTCTTGTAGCAGGTGTAAGAGCCGTGCCAGGTGTCGCCGCCATCGAGCAGGATCGCATCGGGGCGGTCGGCGCGGATCGCGTTGATCACGGTCGCCATGCGGTCCAGCCCGCCGACCTTGCCATAGCCCTGCGCCAGCGCGCTGAAATCGCCCGAGGACAGCGCGTAATGCGACGGGCTGCCATCGTCGATGCCGTATAGCTTGCGGAAATCCGCGCCGGTGACATGCGGCACGGCACCCTTGTTGTCGCCCACGCCGATATTGATCGACGGTTCGCGGAAATAGATCGGCTTGAGCTGCGCGTGAATGTCGGTGATGTGGATTAGGCTCACATTGCCGAACGTGTCGAACTGCAAGAGCTGGTCCTGCGTCAGCGCCTGTTGCGCCGCCAGTTTGGCCCAGTTGCCGAAGGACGACGCCCCAAGGATGGCCGAAGCCGCCATGCTCGTTTGAAGAAAATCGCGACGCGAGATCATGTCTGACCTTTCCACTACCGCAGGGATCACATGCGGAATTTTGAATGTTTTTAGTCAAGAAAAACCCCGCCCGGCCCATGGCCAAGCGGGGGTCTTCACTCAGTTGCGGACCGACGGCCCTTCGACCGACAGACCATTGCCGCGGCTCGCGACATAAAGCTCCAGCGCCACGAATTCGGGGCTGCCGGGGCTGAACGTCTCGGCGCGGGTGTCGCGCACGCAGCCCTTGAAGCGGGCATGCACCGAGTTGAGCTTGGTGTTTTTCAGCCTGTAGACCGGAAAGCCGTTGATCTGGCCCTGGCTCAGGTGGTCGGCGCGGATCATGCGGCCGTAATTGTCCTCGTGACAATTGGCGCAGCTCAGCTCCAACTGGCCGGTGCGGGTATAGTAGAGTTCCTTGCCCGCCTCCCAGGTCTCGGCCACGGGACCATCGGTCGCCACGTTGATCGGCATGCCGCGCGACACCGACGAGATCAGCGCCAGCATGCTGGTCATATCGGTGCCGGTGTATTTCAGCGGCTCGGCCTTCATGTTCTCGGTGCGGCAGGCATTCACCTGCATCTCCAGCGTGCGAACCTCGCCCGCGTCCTCGTTCCACTTGGGATAGACCGCGCGCACGCCCTTCATGCTCTCTCCGGCATCGCCATGGCAGCTTGCACAGGACTTGCCCGCCTCACCCTCGACCGTGTCCCAGGCATCCATCGCCTGCTCGACAAAGATCATGCCGGGATTGTCGAAATCGTCGGCCTGCATGGCGCGGGTCTCGGTGCCGCGGAAATGCCAGCCCGAGATCACCTCGGGCAGCGCGCCCTCGACCGCTGCCGGGGCGTCGGTCCAGGTGGTGAGTTCGGTCTCTTCGTTGATGATCAGCGTATCCTCGACGGGTTCGGCCCATGCCGCCCCCGCCGTGATTGCACTCGCTCCCAGAAGCGCTGTTATCAGTGCTGTTTTTTTCATTGTCGTCCCTCCCTGACGGTGATGCCTCAATCAGCCCAGCGCGATGTTCTTGGTCTCTTCGTAGACTGAGCCATCGTCGTCGTACCAGGTGAACTTCATGTCACCGGCGTCAGGAATGACGGCCTCGAACTCGAAATACGGATTGGTCGAGATCGCGGGCTCCATGGTCACGTCGACCACCATCTCACCGTTGAATTCGCAGGTGAAGCGGTTGATGATCGAACGCGGGATGGTGTTGCCATCGGCGTCCTTGCGCTGACCGGATTCCATCGGGTGGCTGATCAGGGTCTTGATCGTGACCGTCTCGCCGGCACGTGCCTTGCGCGGCGCTTTCACGCGGGGTTTCACATTGTCTGCCATTGTCGGATTCTCCTAAATTCCTGCCTCAGCCGCCGCAGCCGCCGATGGTGACCTTGACGTTGCTCGATGCCTTGACGAAAGAGCCGTCCTTCATCTTGGCGATCGCGACCACGTCCTGCGTGCCAGCGAGGCGGATGCGGGTCGAGGCGCTGTGCGAACCGGCCAGCGGGCCGAACTTGAACTCGGCCACGCCGGGCGTCGGGTTGCCCATCGCCAACACGAGGATCGCCTCGGCGCCGGGTGCGTCGACCTCGATCGGCACGGTGTTGCCGTTCTCGGCAATCTCGGGCGCGGTCAGGGTCAGACCCTCGCTGCCCATATCCGCCCCACCGGTGAATGCGGCGATGGCGTCCTCGCCTGCGGCGCTCGCGCGCATCGGCAGTCCAAAGGCCACCAAAGCGCCCGCGCCCATCACCATCACGCCACGTCTCGTCATTGTCATTGTGCTGAACTCCTGTTCAAAGCCGACCCGGTGCAGGGGCGGCGGTCAGTATTTGAGGGTGGCGAGATAGGCCACCACGTCCTCGATCTGCTGCGCGGTGAGAAGCGGGCCGAAACTGTCATCCGCCGCCTCGCCGGTATAGGCGTTGCCGGGACGGGTGAAGCCATCCACGCGGTAGAAGGACGGCATCATCGAGTCCGGGAACATCATCTTGGCATTGGCCACGATTCCGCGCAACTCCGCCTCGCTCCAGCGCTCTCCCGCGCCGTCGAGCATCGGGCCGATCTCACCATGAAACGGAATGTCGCTCATGTCGGAATTGGCGTGGCAGGCCACGCAATTGCCGAGCGATTTGTTGCCCACCACCTCGCGGCCACGGGCAGGATCACCGGGCGCTCCGGTCAGCGATACGGTGACGGCACCATCCTCGAAGGGAACCTCACCCGGGGCAATCTCGGCAGCTGCGGCACCTGTTGCGGCACCGATCAGCGCGATCGTCATCAGTGTTCGTTTCATGCGTCCTCCCTAACACATTCACATTTTTGTATATCATAGGACACAATGACGAGATCGCACAACAATAAATTCTGATTTTTGAATTTAATGTAGTCCGGCACACGCCTTATCCCGTCTCAGTTTGCGGCGCGTTCCTGAATGCGCCTTGCGTGATAACGCTGGAAATCTTCATCCGTATCAAGCGCATACCGCTTTTCGTTCACCCATGTCAGCATATCGAGCGTTGTCCCCGCCTCGAACGCGCCGGGCATCAGCGCCACCGCTGCCTGCGCCGCCGTCTGGCCCTCGGGCACCTCTTCAGGCAGGAACAGAATCGACGGCGTGAAAAGCAGACCCCATTTGCGGGTCGCGGCCTTCTCGCTCAGTGATTCCCCATCGAAATCGGTCACCTCGATGTCGCCATGCAGGTTAAGCTGCACGACAAAGAAATTCTCGCGGATATAGTCGGCGATCTCGGGCCGTGGGAATACGTGCTCATGCATCCGCGTGCAGTAGATGCAGCCGCGTTGCTCGACCATGATCATCAGCCGCTTGCCCTCGGCATTCGCCTCGTCAAGATCCTCGCGCAGGTCCTTGAACGTGTCGCGCATCCAGTCGGTCTTGTGCAGCCCGTCATCGCCCACCTCGGCGGCGGCAACCGGCAGCGCCAGCAGACAGGCCGCCAGCAGGCTCAGAAAACGTGTCATGATCTCCTCCTCTCCTAGATATTTTGAAACGCCGGGAACGTCTCCAGCATCCATTGCGCGATGTGGTTGACGCTGTCGGTGGCAATCAGCGCGGCAAACACGATCAGCAGCAGCCCCATCGCCTTTTCCACCTTGGGCAGGTGGCGGCGGAATTTCGACGCGAACCGCAGGAACGGCCCGATGAAAAGCGACGCCACCATGAACGGCGTGGTCATCGCAAAGCCAAAGACCAGCAGCAGCCCCAGTCCCTCCATCGCCGTGGATTCGGTGCTCGCGGTAAAGACGACAGCGGTCAGCACGCCGCCGACGCAGGGCGTCCACCCGGCGGCAAAGGCAAAGCCCACAACGTAAGCTCCCAAAACCGACATGTTCTTGGTATCGCCCGCCTCCATCTGGAAAACGCGGTTGAGAAAGCCGATGCGCAGCACGCCCAGAAAATGCAGCCCGAGGATCAACACTACCAGCGCGGCGAAAAGGCGAAACTCGGTCTGAAACCCGCGAAACGCCTGGCTGAGCCCGAAGGCCGCAGCCCCCAACAGCACGAACACCGTGATGATTCCCGCCGAGAACATCACCGACGCGGCAAAGGCGCGGCGCCGCACGCCGGGGGCCAGCCGCCCCTCGGCGCTGATTTCCGACATCGAGGCTCCGGCCATGTAGCTGAGATAGAACGGCACGATCGGCAGCACGCAGGGTGAGAAAAAGACGATCAGCCCGCCGATGAACGCGCTGAGCAGGGAGACATCGAACATTACGCAGCCTTACATGGGTTGATCCGGAAACACATTCAAACTATTATATGTTTTATTGCCTCCGTCAATCGGAACCAAAGAATGCGTATACTCGCCGCCGTTCTGGTCAGCCTCGGGCTGACGCTTGGCCTCACCGGCCCGCTTCGGGCGGCAGAGTTGATCATGGTTGAGCAACACGGCTGTCACTGGTGCGAACAGTGGAACGCCGAGATCGCCCCGGCCTACCCCAACACCGAGGAAGGCGCGCGCGCGCCGCTGCGCCGCGTGCTGATCAGTGATCTGCCCGAGGATGTGGAGTTCACCTCGCGCCCGGTCTTCACCCCCACTTTCGTGCTGGTCCACGAAGGGCATGAGCTGGGCCGGATGGAGGGCTATGCCGGCGACGAGTTTTTCTGGTTCCTGCTGGCGCAGTTGCTCAACGCGCATCCCGACGCCACGGCGCTGCGGTAACCGGCCATGCTGCGCAAAGCCCCTCCGCCGAACATGGACATCACATCAGAGAGCCTCGACACGATGCTGGGCCATGCCCATGACGCCGCCGAGTTTCTGAAGGCGATCAGCCACGAGGGGCGGTTGATGATCCTGTGCCACCTCGCCACCGGCGAAAAGACCGTGACCGAGCTTGAAGAGCTGCTCTCGGCGCGGCAGGCGGCGGTCTCGCAACAGCTCTCGCGGCTGCGGACAGAGCAGCTTGTCACACCCAGACGTGAAGGCAAGGCGATCTATTACCGTTTGACAGACCGCCGCGCGATCACGATGCTCGAAGTGGTCTACGATCTCTTTTGCAAGCAGCCTTGACGGAGGAGCCGGGGCCTTGCCAGCGACACATGGAGGAGACACATGCCCGGCGGCATTCCGGAACCTTTGCTGATTGCGCTGTTCGGGTTCGGCGGTGGGCTGATCCTTGGCCTCGCGGCGCGCTTGGGGCGGTTCTGCACCCTTGGTGCGATCGAGGATTATCTCTATCAGCACAGCGACACGCGCCTGCGGATGTGGGGGCTGGCGATTGGCGTGGCGGGGCTGTCGGCCTTTGCCGCCGTGGCGCTCGGCGGGTTCGATATCGCGATGAACGCCTATTGGATCACGCCCTGGTCGCCGTTTGCGTCCATTTTGGGCGGGCTGCTCTTCGGGTATGGCATGTCGCTGGCCGGGAATTGCGGCTTTGGCGCGCTGGCGCGATTCGGCGGCGGTGATCTGCGGTCTTTCGTGATCGTGCTGGTGATGGGAATTGCCGCCTATGCGATGATGTCGGGCCCGCTGGCGCGGCTGCGGATCATGGCGACCGAGGCCACCACGCCGGCGCTCGACACGCAAAGCTATGCCCAGATCGTCGAGCGCCTGACCGGGGTGCCGATGATCTGGGCGGGGCTGCTCATTTCGGGCGGTATCGCACTTCTGGCGCTTGGCTCGCGCGGGTTCCTGCGCGATCGCCGGTCAATGCTCTGGGGTGCGCTGGTGGGGCTTGCCATCACCTCGGGTTGGGTCGGCACGTCATGGGTGGCGACGCATGGCTTCATGCTGCAACCGGTCCAGAGCCACACGTTTTCCGCACCGCTTGGCGAATCCATCCTGTTCCTGATGACCGCCAGTGGCGGCGGGCTCAGCTTTGGCGTGGCCTCGGTCTTCGGCGTGCTGGCGGGCGCGTTCTGTGGCAGTCTGATCAAGGGGCATTTCCGGTGGGAGGCCTGCGAGGACCCGCGCGAACTCAAGCGGCAGATCCTCGGCGCGGTCTGCATGGGCTTCGGCGCGGTGCTGGCCTTCGGTTGCACGGTGGGTCAAGGCATCTCGGCGTTTTCGGTGCTGTCGCTCAGCGCGCCGGTGACGTTTGCGGCGATCTTCGCGGGCGCGGCGCTCGGGTTGCGGCAACTGATCACGGGTTTTGCCTGAAGGGGACCAAGCGGGGCGCGGCATCGATTTTGGCCTGGAGCTGGCGTTCGACTAAGCCTCGCCATTGCCAGGCCGCGGATTGGCGATCCTACGCTCTCTCAGCGCGCTTTATGTCTGCCAAATCCGAAAAACTCTAATCGGCGCGCTCACTTGGACAAATCGCCAGTCCGTGGGGGCGGCCTGGCGATGGCGCGGCGGCCTTCGGCCTTGTTCCGCGCCGGGTCTGCTGCGCAAAGGTGCGCTTCAGACCCAAATCCACCAAACCAGCACCACACCGTATCCGTCTCACCCCTTCTGACCGATCTTCGGTTCGGTCCCTGCGTTGATCCGCGCGATGTTGTCGCGGTGTCGCCAGAAGATCAGCCCCGTCAGCAGCACCGCCAGCACCAAGGCCTCGCCATAGCCCATCAGCAGCACCCAGATCACCGACGAGGCAGCCGCCACCAGCGCGCCCATCGACGAGATCCGCGATAGCTTGGCCGCCGCCAGCCAGGTCACGCAACAGGCGATCCCTACCGGCCAAGCCAGCGCCAGCATGAGGCCGAGGAATGTCGCCACCCCCTTGCCGCCGCGAAACCCCAGCCAGACAGGGTAGCAATGGCCGACAAATGCCATGAGCGCGGCAAGCTGCACCGCGTCGCTCCCCGCATAGGCCCGCGCCAGCAGTACCGCGACCGCGCCCTTGCCGCCATCGAGCAACAGTGTCAGCGCCGCCGCCGTCTTGTTGCCGGTGCGCAGCACATTGGTCGCGCCGATATTGCCAGAGCCGATGTCACGCAGGTTTCCCAACCCCATCAGGCGCGCCAGAACCATGCCGAAGGGGATCGAGCCAAGACCGTAGCCGATCGCGGCCCAGAGCAGAAGCACGCTCAAATCGCTGTCAAAGGGGGGCATCACTCGGCCTCGTATACGCGGGTTCCGGCAACATAGGTCGCGGTGACCCTACCCTGTAGCCGCGCCCCGTCAAAGGGGGTGTTCTTGGATTTCGAGTTCAGCGCGAACCGATCCAGCACGAAGGGCTTGCCCGGATCAAAGAGCACAAGATCAGCCGGTGCGCCCTTGGTCAGCCGACCACAGGACAGCCCCAGCCGTTTCGCGGGGTTGAGCGACATCGCCCGCCAGAGCGTCGGCAGATCGAGCGCCTCGGCATGATAAAGCCTGAGTGCGGCGGGCAACAACGTCTCGAGCGCCACCGCCCCGCTCGCCGCCGCCTCGAAGGGCAGGCGCTTGCTTTCCTCGTCCTGCGGGGTGTGCATCGAGGAAATGATGTCAATCAGCCCCTCGCGCAGCGCCTCGATCACCTCCTGCCGGTCCTCCTCGGAGCGCAGCGGCGGCTTGACCTTGAAGAAGGTGCGGTAGTCCGACACGTCAAGCTCGTTCAGCGTCAGGTGGTGGATCGAGGTGCCTGCGGTGATATCCAGCCCGTTGCGCTTGGCCCGTTTCAGGGCGGGAAGCGCGCGCGCCGTGGTGATCTGATCGGCGTGATAGCGCGCGCCGGTCATCTCCAACAGCGCGATGTCCCGGTCGAGCCCCATCCGCTCGGCCATCGGCGAGACCGCAGGCAGGCCGCGCAGACTGGCGAACTTTCCGGAGGTCGCGGACGCCCCCGCGCTCAGCCCCGGATCTTGTGGGTGCCCGATCACCAATGCGCCTAGGCTGCGCGCATAGCTCAACGCGCGGCTCAGCACCTTGGTGTCGCGCACCACGTGGTCGCAATCGGTAAACGCTACGGCACCTGCGTCCATCAGAAAGCCGATCTCGACCATCTCACGCCCCTCGCGCCCCTTGGTCAGCGCGGCCATAGGCAGGACATTCACCGGGGCCGCCTCATTGGCGCGGCGCTCCACGAATTCGAGCACCTCTGGCGTGTCGATGGCAGGCAGCGTGTCGGGCCGGGTGGCCATGGTGGTGACGCCCCCCGCCGCCGCCGCGAGACCGGCGGAGCGATAGCTTTCCTTGTGCCGCTCGCCCGGCTCGCAGACCTTGACCCCGATATCGACGATACCGGGCGCGAGACACTGCCCGGCGCAATCAATCACAGTCTCGGCCTGCGGCCCCTCATCCCCGGTGCCGCGCGCGGCGATCACGCCCTTTTGGATCAACAGCCAGCCAAGCGTATCCGTCCCCGCCTCGGGGTCGATCAGGCGGGCATTGGTGAAAACGTTTGTAGTCATTCAATCATCCTCACGAACATCACGCCTGTCTAACCGTGTCACATGCGGATGAAATACCTCGCGCATGCGAACAGCATTCCGAACCAGCCATTCATGCTGACGCGGCCATTCCGCTTCATTCGCGATATCTGCTTTCAGGAGATGGCAAATCCGGGCGTCTTGCTTTTCCGGCAAACCTTGCCACTCGAGAGCCGAGCCGAAAGCGGTATCCAGTTCCGGTTTTCGTGCTTCAAGTGCCGCGAAATCCTGCTTGGCCCACTTTCCTGCCAGATAGATCTCGACCCGCACCCAGTTTTCTCGCGTGTTCATCGCCATATTCAAACCAACGCCCGTCTTACCGATTCCATGTGACAGCCAGGACTGCGCAGGTGCGGATACCGGGCGCATCGGCCCGCCATTCTGCGCTAATAGCGCTTGCACGCCGTTCCAGTAGCGTTGCTGCAAGGCGCGCGTGGGGGTCAGGGTATCTTCGACGGTTCTTTTCGCAGCGGCAGTGTTCCGTGACCAGTCGTTCGGCTTGCTAACGACGTTGAACTTGGGCGCGGCCGGGCTGTCGCCGATGCGCCAGAGCTCCACCTCCAGCGCAAAGAACCGCACTTCGGTATCAGTGATCTCGTTGAGCCAGTCCATGGCCGCCCGGTGCTCATCAGCCACCCGCGCCGCGATCCAGACAATCGTAACCGCATCCAGCCCTGCCGCGTAGGTCATCAACTGTCCCAGGTGCGTGTGATCGGTCCGCTCAAGTTGGTTTTCCACCAGAACCCAGCGGTCCGAGAGCGTGTTCTTGCACAGGATATCGGCGCGAAACGGCCCGACATTCTGCTCGACCGCCTCTAGCTCAAGGTCGATCTCGAGGGTTTCCCCCAAGAGCGCGAGATTGTCTTCACGCGCGAGCCACGGTGTGAAGTCCTGCGCCTCCGATTGCCAAATGTCGCGCAATTCAACCCTGTTCAGTCTGCCCAGTTCACTCATCCCGCCACCCATACCATTACGACCGTGAGCGCAACGATTACCAGCAGCGCCAGCATGGCGATCTTGCCGGATATGCGCGGATCTTTTGGTTCCTGCATCGCTCAGCCCTCCTTCAGACCGGCGGCGGCGCGAAGGCGGGCCTCGACGCCCGTACGGTCGGCCTGATACTTGATCAGGTGCTTGTCCCCGGCGGCGGTGATCACTTGCACAGCACTACCCAGCCCGCGCACCGTCTTGATCTCGGCCAGCCGCACCGCGCGCGTCTGCGGGCCAAGGAGACGATGATCTGTCAGGTCCCACCGCGCCTTGAGCTCGTCCGAGGCCACGTAACCCGCCCGCACGGCGATGGCGGCCAGCCCGCCGACCGCCCCGGTCCAGGCATGCGGATTGCCGACGGCCCAGAGCACGGCCATGCCCAACGCCATGGCCCCCGCCGCCAGCCACGCATGATCGCGCCAATAGGTCGCGCGGTCGGGATGAAAGCTGTGCAGCACCTTCTCGCCCTCGGCCAGGGCCGTGGTCGGCGTCATGGAATGAATGAGCCCCTCGCTCATGATCCACCCATCAGCACGAGCACCAGCACGGCTACCGCGATCAGCAACGCGACCAGCGCCAGCGCCGCCCGGCGCATGCCGCGCGGGGTCTCGCTTGGCGCGCCCGTGCCCGCCACCGTGCCATGCGCGCCGCCCGCCGGAAGCGGGTCGAAACTGACCGGGGTCACGTCTTCCTCGAACCGGCCCACGAGACGCAGAGCGCCGCCCACGCGCATCTTCATTGCCTGCCCCTGAAAGGCCCGCGAGGGCAGGATCAGCACGCGGCCTTTCAGCTCATCGAGCTGCCCGCGCATATCCTTGAGGTCAGCCTCGGCGATGCCGTGTCCCTCGGTCAGATAGGCCGACAGCGACATGTCCTGAAGGTCGGTCAGGTCGAACAGCTCGATCTCCTCTGAGCGCAGCTTGCCCTCGGTGCCCAGAGCCTCCAGCACTGCGGCATCCTCCAAAGGCGCACCCGCCTCCTCGACCACGGAGAAGACCCGCACCACATGCGCCTCCTGCGCGGGGATATCGAGCACCGTGCTCATGCCGCGCGCCGCGCCCGCAGGCCCTGCGCCAGAAGGTCCATCGCCGCCATACGCACCGCGACGCCCATCTCGACCTGATCCTGAATGACCGAGCGGTTGATGTCGTCGGCAATCTCGCCGTCGATCTCGACGCCCCTGTTCATCGGGCCGGGATGCATCACGATGGCATCCTCCTTGGCATAGGCCAGCTTCTCGGCATCGAGCCCGAAACGGTGGTAATATTCACGCTCGGACGGGATGAACCCACCATCCATCCGCTCTCGCTGAAGCCGTAGCATCATCACCACGTCAACGCCTTCAAGGCCTGCGCGCATGTCGTCAAAGACCTCGACCCCGAACGCCTCGATCCCGGTGGGCATCAGCGTTGGCGGGCCAATGAGGCGCACGCGGTTTTCCATCTTGCCCAGAAGGATGATGTTCGAGCGCGCCACGCGGCTATGCGCGATATCCCCGCAGATCGCGATGCTCAGCCGGTGCAACCGTCCCTTGGCACGGCGGATCGTCAGCGCATCCAGGAGCGCCTGCGTGGGATGCTCGTGCCGCCCGTCGCCCGCGTTCAAGACCGCGCAACGCACCTTTTGCGCCAGAAGGTCCACCGCGCCCGATTGCGGATGCCGCACCACCAGCAGATCGGGATGCATTGCGTTGAGCGTCATCGCCGTGTCGATCAGCGTCTCGCCCTTCTTAATGGAACTGGCCTGCATCGCCATGTTCATCACATCCGCGCCCAGCCGCTTGCCCGCCAGCTCGAAACTGGCCTGCGTGCGGGTGGAGTTTTCGAAAAACATGTTGATCTGCGTGAGACCCACCAGCGCGTCGGCATGCTTGGCATCGCTGCGGTTGAGCGTGACGTACTCTTCGGCCAGATCAAGGATCGCGGTGATATCCCCTTGCGACAGCGGCTCGATCCCCAAGAGATGCGCGTGCGGAAATGTCATGCTGTCCTCCGACCGGTTTCTTGCCTTGTAAGACCCCGGCCCGTTCGGGGCAAGGCGGGGATTGACGGCACAGTGCCGCTTCACCTTTCCAGACATACTCGAAATTCGCAGCGTGGGAACCGCAACGATCATCGCCCCTTTTCCACCGCGCCTGCGCGGGATAGCCTCACGCGCATGGAATCGCCCCTGAACCCCGAGACAGCCCTTGCCAGCCTTGCCTGGCAAATCGAGCTTGGCGCGACCGAAGCGATCGGCGATGCGCCGGTCAATCGTTATGAGCTGCCCGAGAAATCTGCGAAACCTGCCGCCAAGCCGGACACCGCAACGGCCACGCCCGAGAGCCCCGCGGCAAAGGCCGAGGCCGACCCGTTGACGGCGGCGACAGCCGCCGCAGCGGTCGCTCCCACACTCGACGCGCTGCGCGCGGCACTTGCCGCCTATCCGCATTGCGATCTGCGGCGCGGCGCGCGCAATCTGGTGTTCTGCGACGGCCACCCCGCCGCACGACTGATGATCATCGGCGAGGCGCCGGGCCGCGACGAGGATATCCAGGGCAAGCCCTTCGTGGGACGTGCCGGGCAGTTGCTCGACCGGATGTTCGACGCCATTGGCCTGTCGCGCGGGGCCGAGACGCCCGAGGCTGCGCTTTATATCTCCAATATCCTGCCATGGCGGCCGCCGCAGAACCGCGACCCGAATGCCGACGAGATCGCCATGATGCGCCCGTTCATGGCCCGCCATGTGGAACTGGCCAATCCCGAGATGATCGTGCTGATGGGAAATATCAGCTGCGAGGCGGGGCTGGGCAAGCGCGGCATCACGCGGCTGCGCGGACAATGGACCGAAGCCTATGGCAAACCCGCCCTGCCGATGTTCCACCCGGCCTACCTGCTGCGCACCCCTTCGGCCAAGCGCGAGGCCTGGGCCGATCTTCTGGCGCTCAAGGCGCGGCTTGCGGGGCGGGCATGATCGTCGACCCGCTGACCCTGCTAGCGTTTATTCCCGCCGCCCTCGCACTCAACCTGACGCCGGGGGCGGACATGATGTTCTGCCTCGGGCTCGGGTTGCGGGCAGGCCCGCGCCCCGCCATCGCCGCGAGCGCGGGCATCTCGGCGGGCGGTATCGTGCATGTCACGCTGGCGGGGCTGGGCCTTGCCGCCCTGATCGCCGCCCTGCCACTGGCGCTCGACGTGATCCGCTGGCTTGGCGTGGGCTACCTGCTGTGGCTGGCATGGGGCGCGCTGCGTCAGGGGCCGATGCGCCCCAACGCGCCACATCTCGGCGCCGCCCGCGCCTTTCGCGAGGGCATGCTGGTGAACCTGCTGAATCCCAAGGTGATCCTGTTCGTGCTGGCCTTCGTGCCGCAATTTATCGACCCCGCCCGCGCCATCCTGCCGCAATTCCTGATCTACGGCCTCGTGCTGGCTGTGGGCGGGTTTTTCATCAACGGCGCGGTCGGCGTCTTTGCAGGCGGTGTCGGCCGCCGCCTTGCCACCTCGGCGCGGTTCAATCGCGGGCTGGGCTATGCCTCGGCCGCGATCTTCACGGCACTCGCCGCCCGTCTCGCCCTCATGTCCCGGAGTTAACCAATCATGTCCCGCATTGACGACACCAAGGATTTCATCCCCGTCCGGATCGCCGTTCTCACCGTGTCGGACACCCGCGACATGGCCGATGACCGCTCAGGCGACACGCTGGTCAAGCGGCTTGAGGCGGCGGGCCATATCCTTGCCGACCGGATGATCGTGCGCGACGAGCGCGACCAGATCGCCGATCAGCTGCGCGAATGGGTGGCAAGCCCGGAGGTGGACGTGGTGATCTCGACCGGCGGCACCGGCCTTACCGGTCGCGACGTTACGGTCGAGGCGCATCGCGATGTCTACGAGAAAGAAATCGACGCGTTCGGCACGGTTTTCACCATGGTCTCGATGCAGAAAATCGGCACCTCGGCGATCCAGAGCCGCGCCACGGGCGGCGTCGCGGGCGGAACATATCTCTTTGCCCTGCCCGGTAGCCCCGGTGCCTGCAAGGACGCGTGGGACGAGATCCTGAGCTTTCAACTGGACTACCGCCACCGCCCCTGCAACTTTGTCGAGATAATGCCACGGCTCGACGAGCATCAGCGCCGGAAATGAGTGCGCCCTGCGTATAACCCTCCCGTGACTTGGCATTTGGCCCTGCGCGGTTAAATGTAGTCCATCCGCCAGCCAGTCGGGCCGGTTATTTGAGAGTGGCATGCCATGCGGTTTCTGCGTCAGGGGCTTTTCGGTCTCTTCCTTCTGTCACTGACCCTGGGTCTGCTGGCCTATGCCGGTCAGATCGTGGTCAGCGCCGTACAGGAGCGCATGGCCCAGGAGCCGCGCGCGCCCGAGCGCCGCGAGCGCGTCTTTGCCGTGCGCACGGTGACCGCCGAAGAGGCCCGGATCGCCCCCGTCCTCACCGCCTTTGGCCAGATCGAGAGCCGCCGCACGCTGGAAATCCGCGCGCAGGTGACCGGCATCCTCACCGAGCTTTCGCCGGATTTCGTCGAGGGCGGCACGGTGCAGACCGGGCAGTTCCTGGCTCGGATCGACCCTGCCGATTCCGAGACCGCCGTCAGCCGCGCGCGCACCGATCTTGACGACGCCCGCGCCGAAGAGCGCGAGGCGGCGCGCGCGCTCGACCTCGCAAAGGACGAGCTGGCCGCGCGACGCGAGCAGGCCGAAATTCAGGACCGGGCGCTGGCCCGTCAACGCGACCTTGAGGATCGCGGCGTCGGCACCCTGACGGCGGTGGAAACCGCCGAATACAACGTCGTGCAGGCGCGGCAGGCGGTGCTCGCCAGCCGTCAGGCGCTGGCCCTCGCGGAGGCGCGCGTCGATCAGGCCAAGACCTCCGCCGCCCGCGCCGAACTGACCCTCTCGGAGGCCGAGCGGCGTCTGGCGGAAACCCGCATCACTGCCGGGTTTTCCGGCACGCTCAGCGATGTGACCGTGATCGAGGGGCGGCTGGTGACGGCCAATGAACAGATGGCCACGCTGGTCGATGGCACGGCGCTCGAGGTGGCGTTCCGCGTCTCCACCTCGCAATATGCCCGGCTGTTGGGTCAGGACGGCACGCTTCTGCCTGCGCCCGTGACCGTGACGCTGGATACCGGCGGGCTCGACCTGACCTCGACCGGCCAGATCACCCGGCAATCCGCGAGCCTCGCCGAGGGCGAAAGCGGCCGCATGCTCTTTGCCACGCTCAGCGAGGCCCCGGCGATGAAACCCGGTGATTTCGTCGCCGTCACGGTCGAGGAGCCGCCGCTCGACGCAGTGATCCGCCTGCCCGCCACCGCGCTCGGGCCGGATGGCACGGTGCTGGCGCTTGGGGCAGATGAGCGGCTTGAGAGCCTGCCCGTCACCCTGCTGCGCCGTCAGGGCAATGATATCCTCGTGCGCGGCGCGGAGCTATCGGGCCGCGAGGTGGTCAGCGAACGCAGCCCGGTCCTTGGCCCCGGCATCAAGGTGCGCCGCCTGAGCCCCGAGGCGAATGCCGGGGCGACGCTGAGCCTCAGCCCCGACCGCCGCGCACGGCTGCGCGCCTATGTCGAAGGCGACCGTGCCATGCCAGAGCCGATGCGCGCCCGCCTGCTGGCAGAGCTTGAGCGCCCGGAGGTGCCCGCGCAGACCGTCGAACGGCTCGAACGCCGGATGGGGGGCTGAGGCCGATGCGCGGCGTCATCTCATGGTTCACCCGGCACCGCACGGCAGCCAACCTGCTATTGGTGCTGCTGATCGCGCTTGGCCTGATGGCAATGCCGCGGATGCGCGCGCAGTTCTTTCCCGACATCATCATCGACAACGTTTCCGTCTCGGTCACCTGGGACGGGGCCAGCGCCGAGGATGTCGATAACGCCATCGTCCAGATCATCGAACCCGCCCTGCTGGCGGTCGAAGGCGTCGAAAGCTCGCGCGCATCGAGCCGCGAGAACAGCGCCTCGGTCACGCTGGAGTTCGAGCCCGACTGGGACATGGGCCGCGCCGCCGACGAGGTGCAGGCCGCACTTGACCAGATCACCACCCTGCCCGACGAGGCCGACGAGCCGGTGGTGCGGCGCGGCGCATGGCGCGACAGCGTCACGGACGTGGTGATCACCGGCCCCGTCGGCACCGAGCAACTGGCGCGGATCGCCGACGAATTCGTCACCCGCCTATTCGATGCGGGCGTCACCCGGACCACGATCGAAGGTGTCGCCGCGCCTGAAACGGTGGTCGAGGTGCCCGGTGCCAACCTGATCGCGCATCGCATCACGATGGAAGAGATCGCAAGCGCCATCGCCGCCGAGATCACCAGCGACCCGGCGGGCGACATGGAGGGCGCGAATACCCGCGTGCGCACCGGCACGGCAAAACGCAGCCCCGCCGAGATCGCCGACATCCCGCTTCGGATGGAGCGCGACGGCACCGCCCTCACCATCGGCGACGTGGCACATATCCGGGTGGCCGGGACGGCGCGCGACGTGGCCTATTTCGTGGGCGACCGGCCTGCCATCTCGGTCAGCGTGGCCCGCTCGGCCAAGGGCGACGCGCTCGATATCGAGGCGCAGGTGCGCGAGGTGGCGGGCACCATGCTGCAAACCCTGCCCGAGGGCGTCTCGATCGACCTTATCCGCACCCGGTCCGAGGCCATATCAGGCCGTCTCGACATGCTGCTCGACAATGCGCTGACGGGCCTCGCGCTCGTGGTCGGGCTGCTCTTTCTCTTTCTCAACGCGCGCACTGCCTTCTGGGTGGCGGCGGGCATTCCGGTGGCGATGCTGGCGGCGGTGGCGATCATGTATGCCGCCGGGCTGACGCTCAACATGATCTCGCTCTTCGCGATCATCATCACCCTCGGAATCGTGGTGGATGACGCCATCGTGGTGGGCGAGCATGCAGACGCGCGCCACCGCCGCTATGGCGAGCCGCCGATGGTCGCCGCCGAACGCGCCGCCGGGCGCATGGCGTTGCCGGTCTTTTCGGCCACGCTGACCACGCTCATTGCCTTTTTCGGGCTTGCGGTGATCGGCGGGCGGTTCGGCGACCTGATCTATGACATTCCCTTCACCGTGATTGCCGTGCTGGCGGCGAGCCTTGTGGAATGCTTTCTGATCCTGCCCAATCACATGGCCCACGCGCTTGCGCATTCGGCCAAGTCGCATTGGTACGACCTGCCCAGCCGGGTGGTGAACCGGGGCTTTAGATGGGTGCGTGAGCGGGGTTTTCGCCCGGCTTTGGGCCTGCTGATCCGGGCGCGCTACGCGGTGCTTGCGGGTGCAGTGCTGCTGCTGGCCACGCAGATCGGCAGCTTTTTGCAGGGCGATGTGACGTGGCGGTTCTTCAACGCCCCCGAACGTGGCAGCGTGTCGGGCAATTTCGCCATGGCGCCGGGGGCCAGCCGCGCCGACACGCTGGCGCAGATGCGCGAGATGCAGCGCGCGACCGAGGCGCTTGGTGCGGAATATGAGGAGCGCTACGGGGCCAATCCGCTCAGCTACGTGATCGCCCAGGCGGGCGGCACCTCGGGGCGCGGTCTGTCGGGCGCGGACACCAAGGATGCAGACCTTCTGGGCGGCATTTCCATAGAGCTCATTGATCCGGACCTGCGCCCCTATTCCAGCTTTGCATTCGTCGCTGACCTTCAGGAAAAGGTCACGCAACTGCCGCTCACCGAAACGCTCAGCTTTCGCGGCAGCCGTTCGGGGCCGGGCGGTGATGCGCTCGACGTGGAACTGCACGGAGCCACGGCAGAGGATCTCAAGACTGCCGCCGAAGCCCTCAAATCCGCGCTCGCGCGCTATCCCGAGGTCTCGGCGCTCGAAGACAACCTCGCCTATGACAAGTCCGAACTGATCCTCGATCTCACCCCGCAGGGTTCGGCCATGGGCTTTTCCATCGACGACCTGGGCCGCATCCTGCGCCACCGCGTGAACGGGATCGAGGCCGCGACCTATCCCGACGGGCCGCGCTCAGCCGAGGTGCGGGTCGAACTGCCCCGGGGCGAGTTGACCGCCGATTTCCTCGACACGATCCAATTGCGTGCGCCCTCGGGCCAATATGTGCCGCTCGCCGATGTGGTCAGCGTCACCGAGCGCACCGGCTTTGCCACCGTGCGCCGCGAGAACGGGCTGCGCCTGATCAACGTGACCGGCGATATCTCCGAGGACGACCCGGCGCGCGCCGCCGAGATCAGCCGCGCCTTGGAGGCCGAAATTCTGCCCGAGATCGCCGCCACCCATCAGGTCGAATACCGCCTCGCGGGGCTGTCTGAGCAAGAGGACGAGTTCATGGCCGACGCCCGCATGGGGCTGATCATGACGCTTCTGGGCATTTACCTCGTGCTGTCGCTGGTCTTTGCCAGCTGGACCCGGCCGATGGTGGTGATGGCGATCATCCCCTTCGGCCTTGTCGGCACGATCTGGGGCCATGCGCAATGGGATGTGCCGCTGTCAATGTTCACCGTGGTGGGCCTGTTGGGCATGACCGGGATCATCATCAACGATTCCATCGTTCTGGTGACCTCGATCGACGAGCATGCCGAGACACGCGGGCTGATCCCCGCCATCATCGAGGGCACCTGCGACCGGTTGCGACCGGTGCTGCTGACGACGCTGACCACCGTTCTGGGGCTCGCGCCGCTGCTCTTTGAGCGCTCCACGCAGGCGCAATTCCTCAAGCCCACGGTGATCACGCTGGTTTACGGCCTGGGCTTTGGCATGCTCTTGGTGCTGCTGGTGGTGCCTGCCCTGCTGGCCATCGGGCGCGACCTTGCGCAACCCGTCACCACCCTGCGCCGGGGCCTGCGGGTGCGCCGCGCGGGGCTGCGCACGACGCTTGGCACGGCGGCGGTGATGATCCTCGGCTGGTTCGCGGTGACACTGGGCTGGACGCTGGCCACGGGCACCCTGCCCGGCCCCGTCGCCGCACTCCTGCCGCTGGCCCCGTTGATGGCCGCACTGGCGCTGTTCGTGACCGGCGCGGCGGTGCTTCTGATGCTGGTTTATGTGACAGCGGCCCTTGCCCGCCGTCCCGCCTGATCGCCCTTGCGCAAGCCGCCGCGCGGCGCTAGGCCATGCCCCATGCGTATCATCCGGGATTACACCTATGTCACCGAGGCCGATCGCGGGGCCTCAGTCGCCATCGGCAATTTCGATGGCGTCCATATCGGCCATCTGTCGGTGATAGATCAGGCGCGCGCGGCGGGCGCACGCAGCGGTGCGCCCCTGGGCATCCTGACGTTCGAGCCGCATCCGCGCGAATATTTCGCGCCCGATGCCCCGCCCTTCCGGCTGATGGGCCGCGAGGCGCGCGCGCACCGGCTGGAGAAACTGGGCGTCGAGCGGCTCTATGAGATCAATTTCAACGCCGCGCTCGCGTCGCTCAGCCCCCGGGAATTCGCGCAGAACGTGATCCGCGACGGGCTGGGCCTTGCGCATGTCGTGGTCGGCGCGGATTTCTGCTTTGGCAAGGGGCGCGCGGGCAATGCCGCCGATTTGCAGGCGTTCGGCGCGGAGATGGGCTTTGGCGTGACCATCGCGCAATTGCTCGAAGGTGACGCCGGTCAGGTCTCTTCCACCGCCATCCGCCGCGCGCTCAGCGACGGCGACCCGCGCGCCGCGGCCGCCATGCTGGGCCATTGGCACCGCATCGACGGGCCGGTGGTGGGCGGCGAACAGCGTGGCCGGACGCTTGGCTATCCGACCGCGAACATGTCCATCGAAGGGCTGCACCCGCCGAAATTCGGCGTCTATGCAGTGCTCGTCGATGTGCTCGACGGGCCGCATAAGGGGCAGTATCACGGCGCGGCCTCGCTTGGGCTGCGGCCGATGTTTCAGGGCGAGGTGCCCAATCTGGAAACCTTCATCTTCGACTTCTCGGGCGATCTCTACGACGCGCCGCTGTCGGTCGCCCTCGTCGATTACCTGCGCCCCGAGGAAACCTTTGACAGTCTCGACGCCTTCATCGCGCAGATGGATGCCGATTGCGCCCGCGCGCGCGGCATACTGGCCGCGCTATGAGCGATCCCATCGACCGCAGCGGATTACGCCCACGCTTCTGGGAGACCACCCGCCTCGACCGGATGACGCAAAAGGAATGGGAGGCGCTCTGCGACGGCTGTGGCAAATGCTGCCTCAACAAGCTGGAGGATGACGAGACCGGCGAGGTGGAATTGACCCGCGTTGCCTGTCGCCTGTTCGACGACACCACCTGCCGCTGCGGGCAATATGCCATCCGCCAGCAATTCGTGCCGGAATGCATCTCGCTCAAACCCCACACGATCGAGCGCCACGCCTACTGGCTGCCCGAAACCTGCGCCTATAAGCTGCTTTACGAGGGCAAGCCGCTATACGATTGGCATCCGCTGATTTCCGGCGATCCGCAGAGCGTGCATGACGCCGGCGTCTCGATGCAGCATCGCACGATCCCTGAGTTCGACGTGCCCGAGGATGACTGGGAAGATTATATCATAGAGGAGCCCACCTGATGCAACTCGCCTCCGACAATTCCGGCCCGGCGCTGCCTGCCGTCATGCAGGCGATGAGTGAGGCCAATGCCGGGCATATGCCGTCCTATGGCGACGAGGCGCTGATGAGCCGCGTCCGCGACCGGCTGCGCGCGCTCTTTGAGGCGCCGCAGGCCAGCGTCTATCTGGTGGCCACCGGCACGGCGGCCAATGCGCTGGCGCTCGCCACCCTGTCGCAGCCGTGGCAGACGGTGTTCTGCACGCCGCTGGCCCATGTCCACACCGATGAGTGCAACGCGCCCGAGTTCTTTACCGGCGGCGCAAAGCTCAGCCTTGTGGGCGAGGCCGACAAGATGACGCCGGATGAGTTGCAGGCCGCCATCAGCGCCTGGCCCGCGGGCGATGTGCATAACCCGCAGCATGGGCCGCTGGCGCTCACGCAGGCGACCGAGCGGGGCCGCATCTACACCTGCGCGGAGATCACCGCGCTCGCGCAAGTGGCGCGCGATCACGGCCTGCCCTGCTATCTCGACGGCGCGCGCTTTGCCAATGCGGTGGCGGCACTCGGGTGCAGCCCCGCCGAGATGACATGGCAGGCGGGCATCGACGCGGTGTCGATGGGCGGCACCAAGAATGGCTGTCTCGGGGTCGAGGCGGTGATCTTCTTCAACGCCGAGAATGCCTGGGAATTCGAGTTGCGCCGCAAACGCTCGGCGCATCTCTTCTCCAAGCACCGCTATCTCTCGGCGCAGATGCTGGGCTATCTGGCGGATGATCTATGGCTGACCACCGCACAAATGGCCAATGCGCAGGCGGCCAAGCTGGTGCAGGGGTTGCGCGGCCTGCCGCAGGTCGAGATCACGTTTGAACCGCAGGTCAACATGATTTTCGCGCGTTTGCCGCGCGCCACGCATCAGCGGCTGAAGGCGGCAGGCGCAAGCTATGCGCTCTACGAAGGTCCGCTCGACCAGGGCCCGTCGGAGGAGCCGCTGCTGGCGCGCTTTGTCTGCGATTGGTCGATCACCGACGCGGAAATCGCGCGGTTTCTGGACGTTGCACGCGGCTGACGCGGCCTTTAGCTGCGGCTATAATCCGCATCACTCACCTGTTCGAGCCAGTCCGCCACGCGCCCGTCCTGCGCTTCCTGGATCGCCATATGGCACATCATGCGGTCAGGCGTGGCCCCGTGCCAATGCTCTTCATTGGGCGGAATCCAGACCGTGTCACCGGCGCGGATTTCCTCCACCGTGCCGTCCCGTGTGCCGATGAGGCCCACCCCCGACAGCACGTGCAGCGTCTGACCGAGGGGATGGGTGTGCCACGCGGTGCGCGCGCCCGGCTCGAATGTGACGCGCAGGGCCCGCACGCGCGCAGGTTCCGGGGCCTCGACCACGGGCTCCTGCCAGACCCGGCCGGTAAAATAGGCGGCATCGGCCAGCTTGCTCCTGACGTCTTGCGTTCGGACGATCTGCATCATGCTCTCCCTTTCGACTCGTCGCGATCTTAGCAGCCTTCGGGGAATTTGAAATGACGGTCTGCGGGGGGCCTTGAGCGGACATAGCGCCCCGCCAGAAGGTGCCGCGTGATCGCAGGGCCGGGGACTGGCGATGCAACACCCGTGGCGGGTGCTTTATGCCAGCCAAGTCATTGTGACTCCGACACGTTGCGCGCCCTATCAAATCGCCAGGCCGCGGGACGGCGTCATGCCGGAGGCATGCCTCTGGCATGACGATCGCGCGGCACCTTCGGTGCGTATCGCGCGGGATGCGACAACGACAGCCTCAGGCCACTCGCACCCCCAACCACTGGCGCCAAGCCCTACCACAGCCCTCTTGCAAACCAACCCGCCTTTTTCCCGCTCGAATCCCTTGACGCCCCTGCGCATTGGGCCTAAAGACCCCAGACGGAATTCGGGGCGCTGCCGGTGGCGGTGCCCGTTTGTGTTAAGCAGGGCCAGACCGCGCCCTCAACAAGAACGAGGATGACCCCATGTCGCGCCGCTGCGAACTGACTGGAAAAGGCCCGATGGTTGGCAATAACTCCAGCCATGCCAATAACAAGACCAAGCGTCGGTATCTGCCGAACCTCAACGATGTGACGCTGCAGTCGGAAACCCTGAACCGTGGCATCAAGCTGCGGATCTCGGCCCACGCGCTGCGCAGCGTCGATCACCGGGGCGGGCTCGACGCCTTTCTCGCCAAGGCCAAGGACGACGAACTGTCGCCGTCGGCCCTCAAGGTGAAGAAAGAGATCGCCAAGGCGCAGGCCGCCAGCGCCTGATACCCCGATTGTGTTGATCACGCACGGCCCCGCCCCTTTGGCGGGGCTGTTTGCGTTTCACGGGCCCGGTACGTTTTGTCGCTTGTCCTGTGTGCGCATGCCCGCCTATACCTGCGGGCAATGACGATCCTGCGCAGCATAACCGCCCTTGGGCTTTGTCTCTTTCTGGCGCTGACCAGCGTCGGCCTCGCCGTGGCGCGCGGCGCGGCGCAGCCGGTGGGGCAGATGGTGCTTTGCACCGGCGAGGGCACGCGCACCGTGCTCGTGGACGCCAAGGGCCAGCCTGCGACACCGCCGCATGTCTGCCCGGATTGCCTGCTCGCGTTCTATGCGGATGCAGCCCGCCCGCCATTGCCCTTGCCACGTGATCTGACTGCAACGGCCCGCCAAACCTTCACCGGTGCCCGCCATGAGGCGAGCCTTGCGCGCCCCGCGCCGCTGGCGCGGGCACCGCCCGTCTCGGTCTGACCCTGCAAATCCCTTACATTCAGACCAGAAGGAGCGACGCCATGTCCCTCAAATCCACGCTTTTCGCCGCCCTCGCAGGCCTCACCCTTGCCGCCCCAGCCATGGCGCAGGAAATCCACGTCCTCGACACCTATGCGCGCAGCGCCAGCCCGATGGCCAAGACCGGCGCGGCCTTCATGCTCATCGAGAATATCGGTGATGCGCCGGACCGCCTGATCGCCGTCAAATCCACTGCTGCCAAGAAGGTGGAACTGCACACCCACCGCGAACAGGGCGGCGTGATGAAGATGGTGCATGTCGAGGAGGGGTTCGAACTCGGCGCGGGGGAGACGCTGTTTCTCCAGCGCGGCGGGCATCATGTGATGTTCATGGGGCTGACCGAGCCGTTCGAGCAGGGCAAGACCATTCCGCTAACCCTCGTCTTCGAGACCTCCGGCGAGATCACGCTCGACATTCCCGTCGATCTGGAGCGCATGCCGAAAGAGGGTCACGGTCACGGCAACTGATTTTTGGGTAGCGGTCGGGGCACCTTGGAGGTGCCCCGATAGGGGGATGGCTTGGTCTTGAGCTGACCTTCGCCGTGATGCCCTGCGCGGAATCAAGGCCGAAGGCCGCCGCGCATCGCCGGGCCGCCCCCCGGCACGGCGATTTGGCTGCAACCTGCGCAGCACTCAGATGTTTTTCGGGCTTGGCAGATATAAAGGTCTGCAGAACAGGCGTTGGATCGCCGTACCGCGGCCCGTCGATGCGCGGCTCACGTCAACGGCAGTTCCAGGCCAAAACTCACCTACCCGCCCAGGATTTCCGCGACCCAGAGCGGCACCACCTCCGAGGCACGCCCCTGTCGGACCTCGTCAAAATCACCGGCCACCGCCGATGGCTCCAGATTGATCTCCACGCAACGCGCCTCCGCCAGTGCCGCTTCCTGTGCAAACCCCGCCGCCGGATAAACCTGCCCGGAGGTGCCGATCGCCGCAAAGATATCCGCCGTTGCCAGATGCGACAGGATTTCCTCCATCCTGTAGGGCATCTCGCCGAACCAGACCACGTCCGGACGGCAGGCGCAGGCACCGCAATCCGGACAGGCATCCCGCACGCTCATCTGCGCAGCGGCCTCCCACCGACCGCCACAGGCGGCACAAAGCGCGCGCGCCAGTTCACCGTGCATATGGATCACATCGCGCGCGCCGCCTGCCTCGTGCAGCCCGTCCACATTCTGCGTCACGATCACCACCTCGCCCGCATGCTCGGCCTGCATCCGCGCCAGCGCGCGATGCGCCGCATTGGGCCGCGCCTCCGCCGCCTGCACACGGCGTGCGTTGTAGAACCCGTGCACCAGATCGGCATCGCGGGCAAAGGCCTCGGGCGTGGCGACATCCTCGATCCGGTAGCGTTGCCAGATCCCGCCGACATCGCGAAACGTGCCAAGCCCACTTTCCGCCGAAATCCCGGCACCGGTCAGTATGACGATCTTTTGCATCGCGCCCTCCTGTTCTAATCTCTGCCGGAAAGGACGCGTCATGACCACCCGAATCCTCTTTGTCTGCCTTGGCAATATCTGCCGCTCGCCCGCCGCCGAAGGGGTGTTCCGCGGCCTCGCCCCACAGGCCCGGACCGACAGCGCAGGCACCAGCGGCTGGCATATCGGCGATCCGCCCTACGGCCCGATGCAGGACGCCGCCCGCGCCCGCGGTCTCGACATCTCGGACCTGCGCGCGCGCCAGTTCGAGGCAGAAGACTTCACCCGCTTCGACCTCATTGTCGCGATGGATGCAAAGAACCTCGCGGCCATCGACGCGCTGCGACCTGCGGGCAATACCACGCCGGTACGGCTGTTCACCGATTACGCGCCCGACCGGGACGCGGATCATGTGCCCGACCCCTATTACACCCGTGATTTCGACGGCACGCTCGACCTGATCGAGACCTGCGCCAAGGGCCTGGCTGCAAACCTCTAGATCGTTCGGTGGCGGAGACGGCCGCGCCTTCGGATATTCCGAAACCCGCTTTCAGCAGCTGGAAAAACCCCGCCATCGGACCGGCTATTCCCTTGCCCAATGGGTCACGACGCCCCAATCAATAGGGGCAAAGGAGACCCGCACCATGCCCTTCACCCAGCTCAAGACCGCCCCCGGAGAGCCACCGCAGACCGCCCATGACGTCACCGACACGGTGCAGATCATGCTGGCGCGGCTGCGCGCGGGCGGCGCGCAGGTGGCGCTGGAATATGCGCGGCAACTAGATGGCTGGCAGGGCGAGATCACCGTCAGCCGCGCCGAGATCAAGGCCGCCTGCGCCCGCGTGCCGCAATCGCTCAAGGACGATATCGCATGGGCGCATGACAATATCTCGCGCTTTGCCGCCGCTCAGCGCGCCACGGCGCAGGATATGGAGATTGAGCTGCGCCCCGGTCTGCGGGCCGGACAGCGTCAGATTCCGTTGCAGGCGGCGGGTTGCTACATACCGGGCGGGCGCTACAGCCATATCGCCTCGGCGCTGATGTCGATCGCCACCGCTCGTGAGGCAGGCGTGCCCGACATCACCGCCTGTTCGCCACCCTGTGGCAGCGGCCCTATTCCCGATGCGATGCTCTTTGCAATGGACCTCGCCGGGGCGACGCGCATCCTGACCATCGGCGGGGTGCAGGGCATTGCCGCGATGGGTTTTGGCCTCTTTGGCGCGCCGCCTGCCGATATCCTGGTCGGCCCCGGCAATGCCTATGTGGCCGAGGCCAAGCGGCAGCTTTTCGGCCCCATCGGGATCGACATGTTCGCAGGCCCGACCGACAGCCTGATCCTTGCCGATGACACGGCCTGTCCCGACACCGTGGCCGCTGATCTGGTGGGACAAGCGGAGCATGGGGCGAACTCGCCGGTCTGGCTCGCCACCACGCACAAGCCCTTGGCCGAAGCGGTGATCGTGCGCGTGCCCGCACTGATCGCGGCCCTGCCCGAGCCCAACCGCACCGCCGCCGCCACCGCATGGCGTGATCTGGCCGAAGTGGTGCTCTGCGACACCCCCGAGGAGATGGCGCAATTCGCCGATCAAAAGGCCCCGGAACACCTGCACGTGCAGGCCCTTGATCTGCCCTGGTGGCGCAACCGCCTGCGCGCCTATGGCTCGCTGTTCCTGGGCGAGAACACCACCGTGGCCTTTGGTGACAAGGCGGCAGGGCCCAACCACGTCTTGCCCACCTCGGGGGCCGCGCGCTACACAGGGGGGCTATCGGTGCACAAGTTCCTCAAGACCGTCACCTGGCAGGAGGTGGACGAGTTCGCGCTGCCAGATCTCGCGCGCGTCACCGCCAGCCTCAGCCGCGCGGAACGGATGGAGGGGCATGCCCGCAGCGCAGATATCCGCCTCGGCCCCGTTTCCGGTGCCGCGCAATCGACGGGGTAAGACGACCGCATGAAAACCGTGGGCATTCTGGGGGGCATGGGCCCCGAGGCCACCATCCTGCTGATGCAAAAGGTCATGGCGGCCGTGCCTGCGCGCGACGACGCCGACCACGTGCCGCTGATCGTGCATCAGAACCCGCAGGTGCCGAGCCGGATCAAGGCGCTGATCGAGGGCTCCGGCGAAGACCCCGGCCCGACGCTCGCGCGCATGGCGCGTGATCTGCAGGCGGCGGGCGCGCAGGCGCTGGCCATGCCCTGCAACACCGCGCATCACTACGCGCCTGCCGTGGCACAGGCGACGTCGTTGCCCTTTCTCGACATGCTGGACGTGACCGCTGCCTCGCTTGCCGCGCAGGGCGCGCGGCGCGTCGGTATGCTCGCCTCACCTGCGACGCGGCTCGCTGGCGTGTTCGAGGCACCCTTTGCCGCGCATGGCCTGACCCCGGTATTTCTGCCCGACGACAGCGACTTGCTCGCGATCATCCGCGCGATCAAGGCAGGCGAGGCCACCGCCACGCTCGGCCCGCGCCTCGCGACGCAGGCCGAGGCGCTTGTCGCTGAAGGGGCCGATCACCTGCTCGTGGCCTGCACGGAACTGTCGCTGATGACGTCGGCCCTGCCTGAAAGCGTGGCTCATACGGACAGCCTCGATTGCCTGACCGCTGCCATTGTGGATTTTGCCAAGGGCTGAGAGGTGCGGGACAGCATCGCGCGCAAGGCGGAACAGCGCCGCCTTGCGCGGTTTCGTATCTCAGGCGGCTGCCGGAACGCTGGAGGGGGATCGCAGCTTGCTCAGAGAAACGAAATGAAAGGCGAGAAAGATCGCCACGAAATAGCCCGGAAACATCGCCAGCGGATGCAGGTTGATGATGTTGGGCGTCTCATGCGCCATCAGATGGGCAAACCCTTCCGACGTCGTGATGCCGACCAGAACCGCGACGACGAAATCGCCCAACCCCACGATATTGGCGCGCATCACCTTGGCACGCGCATCGGGCGCGCCCTTGGCGCAGGCCTGCCACGCCCGATATCCCTCATACCCGGCCCAGATGTCGCCCAGACCCGCCAGCAGCGCGAACTGCCACGGGATGACGCCTGCCACCCATCCGACGAGAAAGATCGCGCCCATCACCCGCGGGATCTGAAAGGCGATGAGCAGCCCGGGATCGGTCTGTGCCAGGATGGCCTGCCCGGTCTGCGTGCGCGTCGCCAATAGCCACAGCGTCAGCGCACCCGCAAACATCGAAAAGAGAACGATCGGAGGATCGGTCAGCGTCGCGGGGACCATGAACGCGCCCGAGCGCGACAGCGCCATCGCGACGGCCCCCCAAAGCGACAACAGACCGACCGGCCACAGCACGGCCCGAGCCAGCGCAGCACCGCCAAGCCCGGCGCGCGCCGCACCGAGGGCCACGACCGCCACGGCCAACGCCGGGAGCAGGATGAAGAAGACATGCACATAGGCAAGAAAGATGTCGGACAGCATTGGAATCTCCATGTTGGGTATGTATTTCATAGTGACTATATTTATGGTCGTCACTTCTCATTCTGAATTCTCTCGCTATACTTTGCGCTATGACACCAAACAGACGTGACAACTGCCCGATTCTAAGGGCCACCAATGCCATGGGTGACCAATGGTCGATCCTCATCCTGCGCGAATTCTTCCTTGAAGGACCGCGCCGATTTCAGGATTTGCAGGATATACTCGGGCTCTCACCGAACACGCTTTCGAACAGGCTCAAAAAACTGGAAGGCGCGGGAATTTTGACGTGGCAAGCGTATTCAGCGAACCCGCCGCGTTCGGAATACGTGCTGACAGAGTCTGGAAAGGCCCTCGGGCCTGTGATGGGCGCCTTGCGCCAGTGGGGCGAGGCTTATACGCCCGACCTCAGATAACAAAGTTTTGGTGCGGCTCAGCTCGCAGCCCGGCTCAGCTTGTCGAGATGGGCGCGCATCTGTTCGGCCTCGTAGCGCGCCTCGCGCAGGCCCTCCATCGTGGCGGCAAGCTCCGCCTCGGTCTGGCTCAGTTGGTTGGTCAGTTCCGCTTCGCGCTGCTGGAGGTAGGTGATCGCCTGATCGCGGGTCTCCTCGGCCTCGTGCAACTCCTGCGCCATGCGCTCCAACTCGCCCACATCAGACGCCCCTACCCGGATGAAGCGATGCACCAGCCAATTGGCAAACCAGCCCATGCAGAACGCCACGAACAGCACGATGGCGGTGGCGATGATAAACTCAGTTCTGTTCATCCGTGGTCTGGTCCTGATTGGGCTCTTCTGTCTCCTGCCCTTCTTCCCCCGTATCCTCGAGGCTTTCAAGCGCTGTTTGCTCCTCGACCAGCGGCTTGGGACGGATAATCCTGAATTCGATCCGGCGATTGATCTCGCGACCTTCCTCGGTGTCATTGTCGGCAATCGGCGTGGTCTCGCCATAGCCCTTGGCCTCGATGGTCGAGGTCAGCACCCGCCGCAGCCGCAATTCGTTGAGCACCGCGCGCGCCCGCTCAAGGCTCAGTTGCCGGTTCATCTCCTCGCGGCCCTGGCTATCGGTATGGCCGCCGATCTCCATCTTCAGCTCGCCGCATTGCTTCAGAATTTCGGCAATCTCGTCCATGATCGCCGCACCTTGCGAATCGATCCGCGCCGATCCCGGCTCGAACCCGATCTTGCGGTCCGCCTGCACCTCGGCAACGCGCGCTTCGCACTCGTCAGGTGTCGGCAATTGCGCCACCGGATCAAGCTTCTCCTGATAGGTGACATCCATCGAGAACTGGCCGCCGCTTCCCAGCTTGTTCGACAGCAGTTGCGACAGTTCGGTGCCCGCGCTCTTGCGCCCGGTATTGCCCTGAACATCGAGGCCGTCGGGGGTGACCGTCACGGCACCGTTCGACAGATAGGACAGCGCCTCGAGCCCCAGAAGCACGCGCATCGACCAGTCGCGCGGCAGGTCTTCGGCCACACGGGCCGTGACATGCACCGCGTCCGAGGCAAAACGCGCCTTGGCGAAACTGGTGACCGTGTCACGCAATTGCGCGCTGCCCACGCGCCCCCGCAAGAGCACCTGCCCTTCGGGCGACAGGGTCGCGATGAACTCGGGCACGGTCTTTTCGCCATCGCCCTCGGGCGCGGGCAGCGTCGCATCGAGGGCGAACACCTCAGGCAAATCGGCCTCCAGCCGTCCGATCACATCATCGAATTTGCCTTGCTCGGTGCCCTGCGGCGCCCAGAGCGCGATATCGGCATCCGAAAACGTCACACTGCCGCCCCCCAGATCCTTGACTGCGGCAATCGCCAGTTCCGCCGCCTTCGCCCATCGGGGCGAGGGCACGCCCATGCCGACCGTACATTCGGCCTTGCCCTGCAAACCGGCACTGCCCGCCGCCCGTAGAATACGGTCGCGCGCCTCGACCGTATCGGCGGAACAGGCATCGAACCGCGCGCCGCCTTCGTCGATCAAAAAGCGCAGCGTGAAGGGCGTGATCACCGGGCGCGGCGCGGAAATATCGAGCGCGAGCCGCACATCTTCGGCAACCCGGCGCGCCAGGGCTGTCTCCAGCCGCCGTTGATCGGCGACGCTCTCGGCCATGGCCGTGATTTCCACCCGTTCGGCGCTGACCGAAATCTTGGTGCGCGACAGATCACCGAGCGACCGCACGGCATAGCGCAGCGCGTCTTCCCAAGTCTCTGGCGCGGGGTAATCGGCGGCATCCAGAAGATCGGCCACCGGGGCACCATCGGTCACATCCTTCACCTCGGCAAGGAATTTCGACCGATCAAGGGTCGCTGGCACAAGACCGATGAGGGAAATCCCGCTTTCGTTGCGCAGAATCTCGATGGCAAATCGCGGCGGGGCGATGTCGCCTGCCTCCTCGACCAGCATCTGGTCGATCACCCGCGCGGCATCGACCACCGTGCCCGCCACCGACAACGCCTTGAAGCGATCCGCCTCGGTTGGCGCGGTGCCCGCCAGAAAGACCTGCAAACCGTCGGTATCCACCTCGGTCCAGACCATGCCACGCTGATCCAGCGCCTCGCGCACACCCTGCCGCGATCCGTCCTCGATCGCGCTTACTGCGAATCCGGCGGCGACCGTGCTGAGCACGATGGCCCCGAGGAATGTCGACCCGATGGTAAAGACCGTGGATAACCGCATGTGACCGTTGCCGTTTTGTTGTCCCTGCCGCGTGTTTAGGCGCGTGCCGGGGCAATATCAATCACAGCAGGACGGCGACGGCGAAAAACGGCACAGGCAAGAGCCCGGCATCGCGGTTCGAGCGGAACAGCGACAAAAGCCGATCATTGTCCTCAAGGTCCAGTTTTCGCATCTGCCCCTGCATGTGCCAGCCCATCGCCCAAGGCCCGCACAGCGCCGCCACGAGGGCGGGCAGACCATCAGGGGCCGCCAGGATCACCGCCATCGCCATCAGAGACACGGTGCCGACCAGAAACCAGCGCAGCCAGCGCGGGGAGTTATGGCCAAAGAGCCGTGCGGTGGACTTCACGCCAATGAGCGCATCGTCCTCGGCATCCTGATGCGCATAGATCGTGTCATAGAAGAGCGTCCAGGCGATCCCGGCCAGATAGAGCACCACCGCCGGCGCCTCCAGCCGCCCGCTATGCGCCGTCCAGGCCAGCAGCGCACCCCAGTTGAACGCGAGACCCAGGAAAATCTGCGGCCACCAGGTGAAGCGCTTGGCGAAGGGATAGATCGCGACCGGTAAGAGCGACAGAATGCCAAGACCTATGGCCGCCCAGTTGAATGTCAGCAGGATGAAAAACGCCACCAGCGCCTGCGCGCACATCCACATTACCGCGCCCCGGACCGTCACCTGCCCCGAGGGGATGGGCCGCGACGCGGTGCGCGCGACCGATCCGTCGATATCGCGGTCGGTGATGTCGTTCCAGGTGCAGCCCGCCCCGCGCATGAGGAATGCGCCGATGCCGCAGCCCGCGAAAATCCACAGATCATGCCAGCCAGCCTGTCTATCCGACAGCATCGCCAAGCTAAGCCCCCACCAGCACGGCAACAGCAACAGCCACGTGCCGATGGGCCGGTCCGCGCGCGAAAGCCGCAGATAAGGCCGTGTCGCCGGGGGGGCCAGCCGGTCCACCCAATTGCCGCGATAGGCGTCGGCGACCGTGCCTTCGGCCTCTGGCGTCTGGTTGTCTCCGGTCATATGCTGGCCCCATGAAAACGGCAAAGATCAGGCTTTATGTAGAGCACCCCTTGGGGCAAGGGCAAACCATTCCTCTGTCGCGCGATCAGGCGCATTACCTCTTCGGCGTGATGCGTCAGGGGGTGGGTGATGCGGTGCTGCTCTTCAACGGGCGCGACGGTGAATGGCGCGCCGAGGTGGCCGAGGCGGGCAAGCGCAGCGGAACGCTGGTGTGCGAGGCGCAGACCACCCCGCAACGCGACCCGCCCGACCTGTGGCTGCTGTTTGCCCCGATCAAGAAGGCGCGCACCGATTTCATCGTCGAGAAGGCGGCCGAGATGGGGGCCGCGCGGATCGTGCCCGTGCAGACCGATTTCACCAATTCCGAGCGCATCCGGCAGGACCGGCTTCAGGCGCACGCGGTCGAGGCGGCGGAACAATGCGGCGGCACGTTTGTCCCCGAAGTGACCGGCCTGCAAAAGCTCGACACACTGCTCGCCAACTGGCCCGAGGAGCGGCAATTGATGTTCTGCGATGAGGCGCTTGCCGGGGCGGGGGCCACCTTGCGCGCGGCGGGTGGCGAGCGTTGGGCGATCCTGATCGGCCCGGAGGGTGGGTTTTCCGAGACCGAGCGCACGCGGCTCTCGGCCCTGCCCGCCGCCCATCCCGTCAGCCTCGGCCCGCGCATCCTGCGCGCCGATACCGCCGCCGTCGCCGCCCTGACGGTCTGGCAACAGGCGCTCGGAGACTGGGCATGAGCTTTGTGCGTCCGCAAGCGCGCGCCGCCCTCTGGCGCTGGCGCGAGGTGCTGACCGGCACCGGGCTGGCCGTGCTTGGCCTGTGGTGGACGCTTGGCACCGGCGGGCTGCTGCACTGGTTGGGTTATGTCCTGTTGATCGCGGCGGGCGCGATGTTGATGATCGGCGTGCAGCGCGCACGCTTTCGTGGCGGCGCGGGCGGCCCGGGCGTGGTGCGCGTGGATGAGGGCCAGGTCGCCTATTTCGGGCCCCTAACCGGCGGCGTCGTGGCGATCCGCGATCTCGACCGGCTCACGCTCGACCCCTCGGGCCAGCCCGCACATTGGGTGCTCAGCCAGCCGCAGGCCCCCGATCTGCACATCCCCGTGAATGCCGAAGGGGCCGAGGCGCTGTTTGATGCCTTCGCCACCCTGCCCGGCCTGCGCACCGAGCATATGCTGACCCAGATGCACCGCCTGCCCGATCACCCGACAGTGATCTGGCAACGGCGCGCGCCTGTCACTTCATCCTTCCGGCTGCATTGACACCGCTCGCGATTGCCGCCAACTGTGACCCCCGACAACAGATGCGCAGAGCTTCAGGAGGCCCGACCATGTCCATCCCTCAATCCGGCGGCGGGCCGATTGAACGCCATGACCAGCTTGCCGAATACATGGCAAGCGGCTGCAAACCCAAGGCCGATTGGCGCATCGGCACCGAGCACGAGAAATTCGGTTATTGCAAGGACACGCTCCTTCCCATCCCCTATGACGGCGAACGCAGCGTGCTTGCCGTGCTCGAAGGGCTGCGCGACGGACATGGCTGGGCCCCTGTCGAAGAGGCTGGCAAGCTCATCGGGCTGGAAAAGGACGGGGCCAATGTCTCGCTGGAGCCGGGCGGGCAACTGGAACTCAGTGGCGCGCCGCTGGAGAATATCCACCAGACCTGCGACGAGGTGAACGTGCATCTCGCCGAGGTGAAGGACGTGGCCGACAAGGTAGGCGTCGGCTTTATCGGGCTGGGTGCCGCGCCCGTCTGGACGCATGACCAGATGCCGATGATGCCCAAGGGCCGTTACAAGCTGATGGACAGCTACATGCAAAAGGTCGGCACCATGGGTCAGACCATGATGCGCCGCACCTGCACGGTGCAGGTCAATCTCGATTTCTCGACCGAAGCGGACATGGTTCAGAAATTCCGCGTGGCGCTCGCCCTGCAACCGGTCGCGACCGCGCTTTTCGCCAATTCCCCGTTTCTGGAAGGCAAGCCCAACGGCCACAAGTCCTGGCGCGCGCGGGTCTGGCGCGATCTCGATGCCGACCGCACCGGCATGTTGCCGTTTGTCTTTGACGAGGGGTTCGGGTTCGAGGCCTATGCCGATTACGCGCTCGATGTGCCGATGTATTTTGTCTATCGCGACGGGCAGTATATCGACGCTTTGGGGCAGTCCTTCCGCGATTTCCTGAAGGGCGAACTGCCCGCCCTGCCCGGCGAAAAGCCCACGCTCAGTGATTGGGCCGATCACCTCACCACCATTTTCCCCGAGGCGCGGATCAAGAAATTCATGGAGATGCGTGGTGCAGACGGCGGGCCGTGGCGCAGGCTCTGTGCGCTGCCCGCGTTCTGGGTCGGGCTGATGTATGACCAATCCGCACTCGATGCCGCATGGGATATTGCCAAGGGCTGGGATGCGGAAACTCGCGAGGGCCTGCGGGTCGCGGCGAGCGTCGACGGGCTTCAGGCCAAGGTGAACGGGGTCGACATGCACGCTCTGGCGCGCGAGGTGCTCGACATCTCCGAAGCCGGGCTCAAGGCCCGCGGCTGCGCAGGCGGCGGCGGCATGATCCCCGACGAGACGCATTTCCTCAACGCCCTGCGCGAGAGCGTCGATTCAGGAAAAACCCCCGCCGATGAGCTGCTGGAACACTATCACGGTGACTGGCAAGGCGATCTGAGCCGCATCTACGCCGAATTCAGCTATTAAGGCTGCCTGTGACACCCCGTCGCAGCGCGGGTCGCTCTGCGGGTTCGGGATATTTTTGCAAATCGGGCCGAATTGCGTCGAATTTTGGCGCATATGGCGCGAGAAAGCGCGGATTCCGGGAAAATTGAAATCCTAACCTCTGGTAGAGTGATTCACCGGGTCAATTGAACCGCACCCGGAAAAGCAACCAACGAGGGAATATCATCATGTCTGGAAAATTCGTCGTCGGCTACGACGGCAGCGTGTCGGCGCGGCGCGCATTGGAATTCGCGGTGGACCGTGCCCGCGCTCAGGGCGGCACCATCGTGCTGACCCATGTGCTCGAATGGTCGCCGTATTCCTTTCTCACGCCGCAGGAACTGGAAGAGCGCCACGCCCGCCGCAAGGACGAAATGACCCGCGCGGAAAAGGCGATCATGACCACGGTCAAGGCGGAACTCGACGATGCCGGGCTCCCCAACGAGGTGGTGATCCGCTACGGCAACACCGCTGAAATCCTCGGGCGGGTCGCCAAGGAGCACAACGCCGTGCAGATCGTCATCGGTCGTGACGGGCAATCGGCGCTTGGCGCGCGGGTTTTCGGCTCGGTCGCGGGCGCGCTCGTCCAGACGGCACCGGTGCCCTGCACCATCGTGCCGTGACAGAACAACAAGAACAGGGATTACAACAGATGTATCGAAACGCATTTCCCGCGGCCCTCGCCGCGGCGGGGCTCGCGCTGATGAGCGCGCCTGCCTTCGCACAAGAGCAGGTGGCCTCGCTTGACGACAAGGTCAACCAGATCTTCGCCAGTTCCACGGGCTGGTTCGTCAGCCTGATCTTCTCCAACTTTCCGGGCACCAATTTCCCCTGGATCGTGGCCTGGCTGGTGGTCGGTGCCACGGTCTTTACGCTCTATTTCGGCTTTATCCAGTTCCGCGCCGTGGGCCATTCCATCGCGCTGGTGAAGGGCGATTATTCCGATCCCAACGACGCCGGTGAGGTCAGCCACTTTCAGGCGCTTGCCACGGCGCTGTCGGGCACGGTGGGCCTGGGCAATATCGCGGGCGTCGCGGTCGCCGTGGGCATTGGCGGGCCGGGGGCCACGTTCTGGATGATCCTCGCTGGCCTGATGGGCATGGCGTCGAAATTCACCGAATGCACATTGGGCGTGAAATACCGTAACGAGTATCCCGATGGCCGCGTCTCGGGCGGGCCGATGTATTACCTCACCAAGGGTTTTGCAGAACGCGGCCTGCCCGGCGGCAAGATCCTCGCCGTGCTGTTCTCGATCTTCTGTATCCTAGGTGCGCTTGGTGGCGGCAACATGTTCCAGGCCAACCAGGCGCATCAGCAGATTTCGGGCATCGTTGGCGACTATCCGGGCTGGATCACCGGGGTCATCTTCGCCGGTGTGGTCTTCGCGGTGATCGTGGGCGGTCTCAAATCCATCGCCAAGGTGACCGAGAAAGTGGTGCCGTTCATGGGCATTGTCTATGTCGGCACGGCGTTGATCATCATCGTGATGAACGCCGATCAGATCGGCTGGGCCTTCGGCCAGATCTTCGAGGGGGCCTTTACCGGGCTCGGCGTCGCGGGCGGCATGGTGGGCGCGCTCATCCAGGGCTTCAAGCGGGCGGCGTTTTCGAACGAGGCGGGCGTCGGCTCGGCGGCCATCGCCCACTCGGCGGTGCGCACCAAGGAGCCGATCACCGAAGGGTTCGTGTCTCTGCTGGAGCCCTTCATCGACACGGTCGTTGTCTGCACCATGACGGCGCTGGTGATCATCATCACCGGTCAGCTCATGACCGATCCCGAGACCGGGCTCTACCTTGTCGGCGACAACGGCATGATCCAGACGATGGACGGCAGTTCGGGCGTCAGCTTGACCTCCGCCGCCTTCGGCAGCTCGATCAGCTGGTTCCCCTATATCTTGGCGCTCGCCGTGGTGCTCTTCGCCTTCTCGACGATGATCAGCTGGTCCTATTACGGCCTCAAGGCCTGGACCTACCTCTTCGGCGAGGGTGAAACCAAGGAACTGGTGTTCAAGATCATCTTCTGCATCTTCGTCGTGATCGGCGCGGCCGCCAATCTCGGCCCGGTGATCGACTTCTCGGATGCGGCGATCTTTGCCATGGCGGTGGTGAATATCATCGGCCTCTACTTCCTGATGCCGATCGTCAAACGTGAGCTCAACAGCTACACGAGCCGCCTGAAATCAGGGGAAATCAAGAAGTTCGAGTAACCCTCGCATCTTGCAAACCCGCGAAGGGGCCATCGGGAAACCGGTGGCCCCTTTCATTTGCGACAGGGAACACATAGCTTTGCCTGAGTAAAACAACGCAAAGGAGGATCGGATATGGACAAAGAGACATATCAGCAAAAACTGCAGGCCCAGCTCGATCAGTGGAAAGCCGAGATCGACAAGCTGCAGGCACAGTCGCGCGAAGCGTCCGCCGACATGCAGGCCAAGTATCAGGAGCAAATCAAGGACCTGCGCGAAAGGCGTAGTGAGATGGAGGCCGAGTATGACAAGATACAGGCCGCCAGCACCGAGGCGTGGAAGGACTTCAAGACTGGTGCCGATCAGGCCTGGGAGAACATGTCGAATGCAATGAAATCGGCGTGGAGCCGGTTTGGCTGAGCCTTGCAAGGCTCAGCGCGCAGGCGCTTTTCAAAGCGCTTGCGCCAAGCCGTTTGAAACGGCTTGGCCTGTCGCTCAGGCCGCTGCAAACCCTGCATCGAGCGAAGCGAGGATCACATCGACCTCTGCCTCAGAGATCACCAGAGGCGGCGACATCAGCACGTTATGCGCGCCAAGCCGCACCATGGTCCCCGCCTCATAGGTTGCTTGATGCACGCGCTTCATGGTCTCGGCATCCATCGGCGTCTTCTTCGCGCGGTTGCTGACCAGTTCGATCCCGGTCATGAGGCCATGCCCACCCCGCACATCGCCGATGATGTCGTATTTCTCGGCCAGCTTGCAGACACCGTCATAAAGCTGCGTGCCGCGCGCCGCGGCGTTGGTCTTGGTGTCCAGCCGCAGCGTCTCTGACAGGCAGGCCACCACCGCCGCAGCCCCGACGGGATGCGCCGAATAGGTGTAGCCGGTCCAGATGCTGCCCTCGGGACCCGCGTTCTCGAACACATCCGCCACCTTGTCGCCCAGCAAAACGCCACCCACGGGAAAGTAGCCCGAGGTGATGCCCTTGGCGATGGTCATCATGTCGGGCTGCACGCCCCAATGCCGTGCGCCGGTCCAGTCGCCGGTGCGGCCAAAGCCGGTGATCACCTCGTCGGAGATCATCAGGATGCCGTAGCGGTCGCAGATCTCGCGCATGTGCTTCATAAAGCTCGCATCCGGCACGATCACCCCGCCCGCGCCCTGTATCGGCTCCATGATGAAGGCGGCGATGGTGCTGGGATCCTGAAACTCGATCTCGTCGACCATCGCGGCGGCGATCTTTTCAGCCAGTTTGACGGGGTCACTCTCGTCAAAGGGGTTGCGATAGGTATAGGGGCTGGGCAGGTGGAAACAGCCCGGCAGTAGCGGCTCATAGGTGATGCGGAAACGGTTGTTGCCGTTGACGCTCGCGCCGCCCCAATGGGTGCCGTGATAGCCCTTCTTGAGGCTGAGGAACTTGGTGCGTGTCGGCTCATTGCGCAGGCGGTGATACTGTCGCGCCATGCGCAGCGCCGTGTCCACGCTATCGGACCCGCCCGAGGTAAAGAAGACACGGGTCATCCCGTCCTCGGCAAAGAACTCCTGCACCGCATAGGACGCCTCGATCGCCGCCGGATTGGTGGTTCCGGCAAAGGCCGAGTAATAGGGCAACTGCCAAAGCTGATCGGAAATCGCCTGTTTCACCGCGTCGTTGGAATAGCCGAGGTTGACGCACCAAAGCCCGCCAACCGCATCCACCGGATCATGCCCGTCGATATCGGTGATCCGCACGCCCTCGGCCCCCTTGATGATCTTGGGTGCGTTGGCCTGCTGCTCGCCGGGATGGCCCATCGGGTGCCACAGGTGGCGGGCGTTCATTTCACGCAGGAAGTTGTCGTCTTTCATGGAGGGCCTCCGGGCAGCCTTGAGGAATTTGATCAAATCCTGCCACCACGGCCCGGCACTGTCCAGAGGCATATCGCCGGGCCACGCGAGGGTCGCCCGGCTATTGCAAGGTCAGTTCACCTGCTCGTCGAGCCCCTCGGGCTGGCCAACCACCACAAAGGTCAGCGCCTCGGGGTCAAGCCGCTCGCGCGCGACGCGGTTGATCTGTTCCAGGGTCACGGCATTCACCATGTCATTGCGATTGGCGATATAATCGAGCGGCAAGCCGTCCATCTGCATGCCAACGGCAATCGACGCAATCGGGCCGTTGCCCTCGAACCGCAGCGGAAACGCGCCAGTCAGGTAGGTCTTGGCATCCTGCAATTCCTCTGCGGTCACACCTTCATCGCGGATGCGCGCCCATTGATCGCGAATGACGGAAATCGCCTCGGCGACGCGGTCATTTGCCGACGCGACAGACCCCATCCAAAGCTGCGCGGCATCCTTGTCCGCGAGGTAGGAATAGACCCCGTAAGTCAGGCCGCGCTTTTCGCGCACCTCGGTCATCAGGCGGCTTTCGAACCCGCCGCCGCCAAGGATATGGTTGAGCACGAAGGCGGCAAAGAAATCCGGATCGTCGCGATCAACGCCGCGTTGTGCAAAGGCTGCGACGGATTGCGGCGTCTCGAACGGCACCACCTCGACACCGCCGGGCAGGTTCAGATCGGCCTCGGCGGGCAACGGCGCACCCTCTTGCGGCAAATCACCCAGCAGATCGTCGAGCAATGTCGCCAGATCCGCTTCGGTGATGTCCCCGACGGCGCTGATATAGACCTGCTCGCGCGTCAGCCCACGCGCGTGGGCGGCCACGATATCCTCGCGGTTCAGCGCCTCGACGCTTTCGACCGTGCCTTCCAGCTGGCTGCCATAGGGGTGATCGCCAAAGACCAGCCCGTCAAACGCCTTGCTCATCAGATCGCGCGGATCGGTCCGCGCCGATCGCAGGCCGGACAGCACCTGCTGGCGCACCCGCTCGAGCGCCTCGGGTGAAAAACTCGGCTCCACAAGGCTCGCGCGCAGCAGGTCGAGCGCCGCCTCGCGGTTCTCGGTCAGGAACTGCGCGGACACGGCGACCGCATCATCGCTCACGTTATAGCTGAACTTCGCTGCCAGCGCGTCGCGTGCCCGGGCGAACGCTTGCGCGTCCATGTCAGCCGCACCCTCTTCCAGCAGCCCCACCATCAGGTTGGTGGCCCCGCGCGCGTCCTGGACATCAAGCGAGGCACCGCCGCGAAACCGCAATTCCAGCGCCACGAACGGGATCGCATGATCCTCGACCAACCAGGCGGTCAGCCCGCCGGGCGTGGTAATCTCCTTGATATCGACCTCGGCGCGCGCGGGCAGCGCCGCGATCAGCAGGAACAGGCTCAGCAGAATACGGATCATTGGGTCACCTCCGGGGCCATCAGCCAGCCGGTGACCGATTGACTGCGGTCCAGCACTCGGCGCGCGGCCTGCATGATTTGCTCTGGTGTCGTGTCTTGCAGAATGCCCGGCCAGGCCTGCACATCCTCGACCGTCAGCCCTTGGGTCAGCGCACGGCCATAGCGCCGTGCAAGGCCACCGGCATCGTCGCGGTCATAGACTTCCTCGGCCCGCACCTGCATCTTGATGCGCTCCAGCGCCTCTGCGTCCGGCCCGGTCTCGAGAAACGCGGTCAGCGCCTCGTCGAGCGCATCTTCAGCCTGTTGCAGGCTCACTCCGGCCGCCGGCACCACTGCAAGGTCAAACGTCGTGTCATCGAGCGAGGTCGCCGAATACCACGCCCCCACCTGCACCGCGATCTTCTCATTGAATTGCAGCCGCTCGTTCAGGAACGAGGTCTGTCCCCCGCCCAGCAACTCGGCCAGAAGCATCAACGCCGCAGCCTCTTTCTGCGCGCCGCTATCGCGCTCGGGTGCAAGATAGGACCGCGTGACATAAGGCTCCG
The DNA here is from genome assembly GCF_900109855.1 of Roseovarius tolerans. Taxonomy (GTDB): domain Bacteria; phylum Pseudomonadota; class Alphaproteobacteria; order Rhodobacterales; family Rhodobacteraceae; genus Roseovarius; species Roseovarius tolerans. The sequence goes on from NZ_FOBO01000009.1 coordinate 88,404, forward strand.
AGACGCGCGCATCGCGCATCGTCATCCGCCGCTCTGCCAGTTGCGGGGGTTCCTGCGGACGGGTGCGCTCGGGCAGGTCGGTATTGGCCGGGATCACACCGTAATGCTGTTCGGCGAGGCGGCGCACCTCATCCGGGGTCACATCCCCCGCCACGACAAGGATCGCATTGTTGGGTGCGTAATACATCTCGTAGAAGTCGAGTGCGGCGTCGAGATCAAGCGCCTCCATCTCATGGCGCCAGCCGATGATCGGCACGCCGTAGCGGTGGTTGAGATATTGCGTCGCGCTCTTTTGTTCGCGAAAGAGGGCGCTTGGATTGTTCTCGACCCGCTGATTGCGCTCTTCGATGATGACATCGCGCTCGGTGGCGATATCGGCCTCGTCCAGTTGCAGGTTGATCATGCGGTCCGCCTCCATCCCCATCACCAGATCAAGACGATCCGCGGCGATGCGCTGGAAATACGCGGTGTAATCATAGCTGGTAAAGGCATTGTCCGAGCCGCCGTTGCGCGCCACGGTGGATGAAAACTCGCCCGGTTCCATCGTCTTGGTGCCCTTGAACAGAAGGTGCTCCAGAAAATGCGCCACGCCCGAGACGCCGGGCCGCTCATCCGCCGATCCGGCGCGATACCAGACCATGTGCGTGACCACCGGCGCACGATGGTCCTCGATGACCACCACCTGCATGCCATTGTCGAGGGCGAAGGACGTGACCTGCTCTGATGTCTGCGCCATCACGCTAAGGGGCAAGATGGCGGTCAGCGCGGCAAAGAGCCAGACGGTGAGGTTTCGCATGACGGGGGTCTCCGGTCGGTCAGGACTTGGTTTCGATATAGATACGCCTTGCCCGCCCGGATTCAACCATCAGCCTTCAGGCGGCGGCGGGCTTGCGGGGGTCACGATTCCGCGACGGCGCAGACGGCGCTCTTCGGCATAGGCATCGAGCCAGTCACGGCGATACGCCTGCACGTAGTCATCGCCGGGCAGGATGCGCAGCACGTTGACCCGGCCATAAGAGCGGCGGATTTCGCGATCTTCCTGCGCCAAGGTCTGCCGGATGCCGGGCGTGCCGCCATAGCGGTTGGCGTGATTGACCAGCGCGCCGTTGCTCGCGGCGGGGGCCTGCGCATTCACCGCCGCCGGATTGCCACCCAGTGCAGCGACCCCATCGGCCAGCGGGTTTTGATCGGTGCGATTGCTGCCGCCGGGCGTCGGCACCGGCAGCGTCGACAGGTCCTCGGGCGCTTGCAGCGGCTTGCCCGGGATGATCGAGAATTCGTCGGGCCCGTTCCCGGTGTTGCGAATGCGCGTCAGCGTCACGTCGTCATCGCGCGCGCCACAGCCCGCAACAATGGTCGCGGCCAGAAGGATCAAAACGGTCTTGCGCGGCATCTTCATCGCCACTCCCCTGCAACTTTCCCGCTCCTTATCGCATTCCAAGGCCAAGGTCACGAGGGCTTTTTCCCCGCAGGCAACAGAACCAGCCCGAAGGCCCCGACAAAGACCGCGATATCGGCCACATTGAACGCATAGGGATTGTTGATCCCGCAGCACGACATGTTGAGAAAGTCAGCGACAGCACCATAGATCAGCCTGTCGATCACGTTCCCGAGCGCACCGCCGACCAGAAGGCCGGCTGCGATTTTCTGCCACCGGCCCGCAGGCTCATGATGCACCCACCACAGAACCGCACCCGAAATCACCAGCGCCACCGCGATCAACACCCAGCGTGTGACCGGATTGTCACCGGCCATGAGCCCGAAGTTGATCCCGTAATTCCATGCCATGCGCAGGTTGAGATAGGGCGGCCAAACGTCGATCCGTCCAAGCATCCGCAGGTCCATCGCGTGAACCACGAGGTATTTCGTCGCCTGATCGAACAAAAACACCCAAAACGCTGTCCAGTAGAAAAGTCTCATCCGCACACTCAGTGCCGGAAGTGGCGCATGCCGGTCAGCACCATCGCCAGCCCTGCCTCATCCGCCGCCGCGATCACCTCGTCATCGCGCATCGAGCCGCCGGGATGAATGACCGCCGTCGCCCCCGCCTCTGCCGCCGTCAGCAGCCCGTCGGCAAAGGGAAAGAACGCGTCAGAGGCCACGACGCTGCCCTGCGTGAGCGGCGCCGCGAGGCCCAGCGCCTCGGCCATGTCCTGCGATTTGCGCGCGGCGATGCGGCAACTGTCGACGCGGCTCATCTGGCCTGCCCCGACACCCACCGTGGCACCGTCCTTGACGTAGACGATGGCGTTGGATTTCACGTGTTTCGCCACTTTCCAGGCGAAGAGCATATCCGACATCTCGCGATCCGTCGGCGCGCGTTTGGTCACGACACGCAGGTCATCGGCGCTGATTCGTCCGGTATCCTTGTCCTGCACCAGATAGCCGCCCGCCACCTGTTTGATCATGCGTCCCGCAGTCGCCGGATCAGCCAGACCCTCGGTCAGCAAAAGACGCAGATTCTTCTTCTTGGCGAAAATACTCACCGCGTCGTCATTCGCCCCGGGCGCAATCACCACTTCGGTGAAGATGCCGGCGATCTCTTCCGCCGTGGCGCCATCGAGCGGCTGATTGAGCGCGATGATCCCGCCAAAGGCGCTGGTCCGGTCGCAATCGAAAGCGGATTTGTAGGCTTCCAGCAGCGTCGCGCCGCGCGCCACGCCGCAGGGATTGGCGTGCTTGATGATCGCGCAGGCGGGCCCATCGCCGGGCGCAAATTCGCTGACCAGCTCGAACGCCGCGTCGGTATCGTTGATGTTGTTGTAGCTCAGTTCCTTGCCCTGCACCTGCCGCGCCGTGGCGACACCGGGCCGGTCCGAGCCATCCACATAGAAGGCCGCCGCCTGATGCGGGTTCTCACCATAGCGCAAGGTCTGCGCAAGCGTGCCCGCCACGGCGCGGCGACGCGGGGCAGGCTCGTTGATGGCATCCGCCATCCAGCTGCTGACCGCCGCGTCATAGGCCGCCGTGCGCGCATAGGCCACCTGCGCCAGTCGTTGCCGGAACGCATAGCGCGTCTGTCCGTCCTGCGCGTCAAGTTCCGCCAGCAGGGCCGGGTAATCCTCGACATCGACCACCACGTTGACAAAGGCATGGTTCTTGGCCGCCGCGCGGATCATCGCCGGGCCGCCGATGTCTATATTCTCGACGCAGGCGTCATAGTCGCCACCGCGCGCCACGGTGTCCTCGAACGGATAGAGATTGACCACCAGCAGGTCGATGGGGCCGATGCCATGCGTCTCCATCGCGGCCACGTGATCGGCGTTGTTGCGCAGCGCCAGCAGACCGCCATGCACCATCGGATGCAGCGTCTTGACCCGCCCGTCCATCATCTCGGGAAAGCCCGTCACCTCGGCCATGTCGCGCACGGCAAGCCCCGCCTCGCGCAAGCTGCGCGCGGTGCCCCCGGTCGAGAGCAGTTCGACCCCTCGCTCGGCGAGGGCACGGCCCAGCTCGATCAGGCCGGTCTTGTCGGATACGGAGAGGAGGGCGCGGGTCACGGGCGCGAAATCGGTCATCGGGTGTCTGTCCTGCCTTGGCGGTCTCGGGTTCAGTCCTCGGCTTCCGGTTCCAGCACCTCCTCGTGGACATCCCTGATGCCGACGGGGGTATCCTGCGCCTTGGCCAGGGACCATCTCATGCGGGTCGCATATCCCAACGCACGACCGGAGAGAACGATCTGTTTGGTCGCACGCGGTTTGAGCCGCGTCTTTTCAAGATAAACGCTCGGTTGCAAGGACAAAGCGGCCTCGCCATCGGCGCGGAATATCCAGATTTCACCACTGCGCAGCGCGATCGACACCGCAGTGCCCCCCATATCGACCGAAGCGTCGACCTCGGGATGCAGGTGAAACCGGATATCATAGGGCACGCCATTCAGCCGCGTGCCGTCGAGCGCGCGATCGAAACGGCGCTTGTCGGCCTCTGCCACCGCGAGCAGCATATCCTCGCCCGCCAGCCCCCGGCCATCCGCCGAAAGGTCGAGATTGCGAACATGGGTCAGGCCATGGCCGCGCACATACCCATCATGCGCCGTCTCGAAACGCAGCCCGTCAGACAGTTTCGAGAGGGTCGCGGGCACATTGACCGGTGCTTCGCTCAGCCAGTCCAGATGCCGCGCGTCATTGCTCAGCCGCGCGCTCGATCCAGAGGCGAGCACCAGCGCCGAATGCGACGGTGTCGCGCGCCCCGCGCGCCGCCACTCAGCGCCGAAACTCGCGCCCGAACCGCAGTTGACGATCACCGGGCGCCGCCCGGAGGTCAACTCGAAGGCCAGCGTCGAGGCATGCGCCCCCGCCGAGGCCGCGCCCTTGGGCGGCGGGGCGGCATCCACGATCACGCTGGTGCGCCCGGCACTCAGACGGGCAAAGCCCATGGCCAGACCGTCGGGCATGCGCGTCTTGACGCCACTTGCGGCCAGCGCCCCGTCGAGCCGTCCGTCAAGCCCCCTGCCCCCGCCATGAAATCGTGCCAGCGCCCCATCGGCATGGCGCAGGGTGCGCAGCGTCGGCGCGATCCGCTCCACCGCGCGCCAATGCGCCTCCGCCGCCGACTGCCCCGAATCGCTCAACCCCAGAGCAGCCCAGGTGAGCAGCGTGAACACCTCCAGCAACTCCTCGGGGTTGCGCGTCGGAATGCCGCCTGCCGCGTCGATCTGCCGTTCGCATTCCCGCGAGAGCGCGGCGCGCGCAGGCTCGGTCAGACCCTGCATCCCCTCCAGCGACACGCCCGCATAAATGAGCCCGGTCAGCGCCTCGAACCGGGGCAGGCCCGGCGCCGCCGCCTGCCAGCGCCGTGACAGGAACGCCGTCTGCTGCGCCAAAGAGCGAAAGAACGGCGCAGACGCCTCCGACGGTTGCCCGCGCAACAAGAACAGTGCCTGTGATATCCAACGGATCAGCCGCCGACCTGTCAGATCAGGCGTCCATCCCGGCCCGGTGCCCTTGCCGTAGCGCGCGATCCATTCCCATAGCCAGGCCTGCGCCCGCTCGCGCGCCGCCGCGTCCCCCGCAGCGGCCAGGTCATCGAGCCAGCCAAAGCCATGCAATTCGGCCGCGAAGGCCGCGTCCGGCGGCTCGATATCCCAGATCGAGGTCTCGGGGGCCTGCACGAGGCTGCCCGCAAAGACGAAATTTCCGGCACATAGCTGCCGTCCGCGCGCCAGATAGCCGATGCTGCGCGGCTCGGGCTGCGAAATGAACGCCGTTGCCGGACGGCTCATCGCCGCCCGTCGAGCGGCCATACGGTTCATCGCGCGTGACCAGCGCTCTGACAGAGGGTGCAGGTGGAACATGTGCCTCGACACGCTTCTTGCGGCGTTGATGGGTGCACTATAGCCAGCCCATCCGGTCAAGTCACCGCCTGATTGCGTCCCGGTGGGTCAGCATGTGGCGTCAGGGGTGGAAAGGGCGTGATGCGGACCTTGGCGGTTTCAGAGATGAGCCGTGCGGTGCCCGACCGCCGGGTGGGCGCAGCAACCTCGGTGGACCGCACTTTATGCCCGCCAAGCACTCCCGCGTTTTCAATGGCTTGAAACGTTGCAAAAGCGCCCGCCCGAGGGGGCGGTCGGGCGCTGCGCGGCGGCGCGTTCCGCGCCTTGATTCCGCGCATTGGGGCTGAACTTCAACGGCCGCAAAAGGCCAAAACCACCCCTACGCCTTACCCTTTCTGCAAGCACGCCATGTAGAACCCGTCCATCCCGCCGAGATCCGGCCAGTAATCAGGCCGCAAGCGTAGCCCGCCCTCTTCGGTGATCCACTCCGGCGCGATGCCGGGCCGGTCGAGCGCCGCGCGGTCGGCCGTCAGCCCCGCATGCCGCACCAGTGCTTCCTCGACCTGACATTCCCCCTCATCGGGCAAAAGCGAACACGTGCAGAAAACCAGCCGCCCACCGGGGGCCAAAAGCCCGAGTGCATGATCAATCATCGCCGCCTGTATCCCGATCAGCGCGCCGAACTCGGAGCCGTCCTTGGCATAGGGCAGATCGGGATGGCGGCGAATCGTGCCGGTGGCCGAACAGGGTGCATCGAGCAGAACGGCGTCATAAACCCCCGCATGCTCCAGCGCGTCGCCCACCACGCACGTAGCCGTCAGCCCGGTGCGCGCAAGATTTTCCGCCACCCGGGCCATGCGCCGCTCGGATATGTCGAGCGCGGTCACCTGCGCGCCTCTGGCTGCCAGTTGCAGCGTCTTGCCGCCCGGTGCCGCGCAGAGATCGAGCACCCTTTCACCCGGCCTTGGATCAAGCACCTGAACCGGCAGGGCGGCGGCGGCATCCTGCACCCACCAGTCGCCGCTTTCATAGCCCGGCAGCGCCGACACCTGCCCCGCCTCGCGCAGACGGACGGACCCGGTGGGCAGCACCATGCCGCCCAGCCGCGCGGCCCAGGCTTCGGCATCGCTCTTTACTGTCAGATCAAGCGGCGCGCCTTCGAAATGCGCGCGCTCCATCGCCGCGACTGGACCCTTGCCCCACGCCTCCACCAAAGGCTCACGCAGCCAGTGCGGCAGGCCGGGCTGGCGCAGGTCGTTCCATTTCGCCGGAGCTTCCTCGGCCATCTTGCGCAGCACCGCGTTGATCAGCCCCTTGAGGCGATTGTGCCGGGGATGCCGCCCGATGATCGCCACCGCCTCGTTGACCACACCGTGCGCGTCACCGCCCTGCGCCAGTTCCACCGTGCCTGCGCGCAACACATTAAAGACCGGCAAGGGCGGCGGTTTGCGCAGATGCTTCGACAGCAGACGATCGGCGCGCGCCAAGCCGCGCAGCGTGTCCGCCGCCAGACGCTGCGCGCGCGCTCGGTCCGCCGGGGCCAACGCCTCAAGCGCGCCGCCCGCCACCAGTTCGGACATCAGCCGACCTTCGCCCAGCACCTGATCGAGCAGGTAGACGGCAGCAGAACGGGCGGAGTGGACGGTTTTTTTCACGGGTTGATCCTTGGCGAGACGGCAGGCGCGCGATATATCAGCGGCACACGCACAAGGAAAGCCCGGTCATGAGCACCGACGACACCCCTGAGACCCGCGACCTGCCCCCCGCCGCGCAACGCGCACTGGCCGAGGCCGAGGCCCGCCGCAAGGCCGCGCAGGACGCGGACCTGCCCACCGAACTCGGCGGTCGCCGCGAGGGGCTGGAGCCGGTTCGCTACGGGGATTGGGAGAAAAAGGGGATTGCGATCGACTTCTGAGACTGTGGCGGGATCACGGGTCCACGCGCATCCGTCGCTTGCCGGGAATCTCGAACTGCTCGTTGCGCAACCGCACGCCGGTCTGCAGATCCCCCAGAATGACCGTGGTCTGACTGCCGCTGCCGTCATGGATGACCCATTGACGCAACTCGACCGGATCGCCCGTAAAGACCAGGTCGATACTGCCATATTCGGGATGTTCGGGATCCTGCGCGCGCACCGTGGTCGAGGTGCCGTCGCTGGCATGGCCCACCACCATCCGCTCGCGCGTCAGATCGACGTTGTTGGCCAAGATGATCTTGAGCGGCGTGCGGTGCAGCGGATAGCCCACCGGCCCGTCATTCGAGCGCGGATCGATGATGCCCACGGTGTCGCCATCGGCCACCACCAGCGCCTCTTTGGGCGGTGCATATTCGAACCGCACCCGGCCCGGCCGCTTGAGCAATATCTGCCCGGTGCTGATCGTGCCATCATCGTTCACCTGCGTGAACGCGCCCTGCGCGGTCTTGAGCCGGTTGAGATAGAATGAGATTTCCCCAAGCGAAAGCTTTTCCGCCGCCGCCGGGAGGGCCATCGCCGCCCACAGGACGGGAACCATCAGGATACGCATAGATTTCATACTGTCTGCCCAAGCCTTTCCGCAGGATCGTGCTTCCTGCCTTGGCTGGAAACATGGGGGGCCGCGCCCCGACCTGCAATATCACGCATGCTGTTATCCAATAGCAGGGGGCCCGTTCAAGGTGCCAGCTTGCTCTTGCGGGGCGATGACAGTTTCATGTCAGGCTTGGCAAGACGCGCCTCGGGGCCGATCCACGCATAGGCGAGCAAGCAGGGGTCCCGATCGCCCGTGGTGATGCGATGCTCATCACCGGAGCGGTTCAGGATCAGCGATCCCGGCGCGAACACCGCCGCATTGTTTTCCGACCACGCCCCCGACACGGAGATATAGCTTTCCTCGATCTCTTTGTGGCTGTGCTGTGGATAGGTGGTGTTCGGGGCAAACAGCACGAACCCGAGGATCAGGCTGTCGCACTTCACAGGGCCTTGCGGGCCGAGGATTTCGCAATAGGCATATTTCTGGCTCAGCGCCTTCGAAATCCGGTCATACCCGTATTCCCAGGTCAGTTGGTCTTTTACCTCGCGCAGCGCCCGCGCCATGCCCTGCATCGCGGCCCGTTCGCCGAGGTCGAGGGCACGCGGAAGATGCGCCGTCACCGGCTTGGCCTGGCACGCGCGTTCAGTCATTTCCGGGTTGCGCGCCATGGCCGAGGACAACCTGTCGCGCACCCGTTTGCGATGGCCTCGGATGGCCGCGCTGCCGCCCGCAGAGCCATGACGATAGAGCGAGTCGAATTCGCGCAGGAGATAGAGCCAGTTCGGGCAATCCATCAGACGCGGTTCGCCCCCCGCCGCGACGGCGTCATTGGGGATGGGTGTGTCGGACATCTTTCCGTCTCCGCCTTTTGGGGTGGCTGCGTGCGCCGGTCGCGTGACTAACGCCCGAACCGGCACATGCCAAGCAGAGCAGAAGGTCTTTCAGGCCGCAATCGGAAACCCGAGTGACGACAGGTCCGGGATTACTGCTCCGGCACCAGCACCTCGCGCTTGCCGACGTGGTTCGCGGCGCTCACCACGCCCTCATCCTCCATCTGCTCCACGAGGCGCGCGGCCTTGTTGTAGCCGATCGCGAGCTTGCGCTGAATATAGGAGGTGGAACATTTGCGGTCTTTGATCACGATGGCGACCGCCTGATCATAGAGTGCGTCCTCGCCATCGGTGTTGCCGCCCGTCGACAGGCCAAGCACCGCGTCGATACTGTCGGCCTTGTCCTCGTCGGGGCCTTGCAGCACGCTGCCGACATATTCCGGCGGCCCGTAGGCCTTGAGATGGCTCACCACCTCCTCAACCTCCTCGTCGCTCACGAAGGGGCCGTGACAGCGGGTGATCTTGCCGCCGCCCGCCATGTAGAGCATGTCACCCATGCCCAGAAGCTGCTCGGCGCCCATTTCGCCCAGAATGGTGCGGCTGTCGATCTTCGATGTCACCTGAAAGCTGATCCGAGTGGGGAAATTGGCCTTGATCGTGCCGGTGATCACATCGACCGACGGGCGCTGCGTGGCCATGATGAGGTGAATGCCCGACGCCCGCGCCATCTGTGCAAGACGTTGAATGCAGGCCTCGATCTCCTTGCCGGCGACCATCATCAGGTCGGCCATTTCATCGACGATGACGACGATATAGGGCATCTTCTCGGGTGCGAATTCCTCGGTCTCGAACACCGGCTCGCCGGTGTCGTCGTCAAAACCCGTCTGCACGGTGCGGCTGAACAGCTCGCCTTTCTTCAGTGCCTCCTCGACGCGGCCGTTATAGCCGTCGATATTGCGCACGCCCATCTTGGACATCTTGCGGTACCGGTCCTCCATCTCGGCCACCACCCATTTGAGCGCGACCACGGCTTTCTTGGGGTCGGTCACAACGGGCGACAGCAGATGCGGGATGCCGTCATAGACGCTGAGTTCCAGCATCTTGGGGTCGATCATGATCAACCGGCACTCATCCGGCGTCAGCTTGTACAAGAGGCTCAGGATCATCGTGTTGATCGCCACGGATTTACCCGAGCCGGTGGTGCCCGCGATCAGAAGGTGCGGCATCTTGGCGAGGTTGGCGACGATCGGATCACCGCCGATATCCTTGCCCAGCGCCAGCGGAAGGCGCTGATTGCCGTCGCCATAGGCGCGGCTCGACAAGATTTCGCGAAAACCAACCATCTCGCGGTTGTCATTGGGCAGTTCGATCCCGATCACGCTGCGCCCCGGCACGGTGGACACCCGGGCGGAAAGCGCCGACATCGAGCGCGCGATATCATCGGCCAGCCCGATCACGCGGCTGGCCTTGAGGCCCGGCGCGGGCTCCAGCTCGTACATCGTCACCACGGGGCCGGGGCGCACGCTCACGATCTCGCCCTTGACGCCGTAATCGTCTAGCACGTTTTCCAGCATGCGCGCGTTTTCCTCCAGCGCCTCGTCGCTCAGGTGATGGCGCTCGATGCGCGTCGGATCCGATAGCAGGCTCAGCGGCGGCAATTCGTATTTGGGCAGCGCGGGCTCTTCGAATTGCAGCGCGGGTTGTGCTTCGGCGATGGCGCGGGTCGAGGGCTGCGGTGCCTTGCGGGGCGTGTGCTGCACGACCTTGCGCGGTTCCGGCACAGGGATGCGCGGGGCGGCCTGGGGCTGCGGCGCGGGCTCGGCCAGATAGGCCGCCATCTCATCGTCCATCTCGGACTCGGGGGCATAAAGATCATCGCGTTCGATCACCGGATCCAGCTCCACGGGCGCAGGCGCCACGGTCTCAGCGTGACGCGCGGTCAGCGGCGGCTCGGGCGGCAAGCCCTCGCGCGGCGCGGTGTTGAGGATCAGCGGATCGGGCCCACGACCCCGGCCCTTGGTCAGCGGGGCGACCGAGGCCGCCTGCACCGCCGGGTTCTGCCGCACACGGGCGCGGATCACGTCAGAGATGCGTGCCTTGATCCGGTCATCGGCGGGCTGCTCCGCCTCGCCATGATAGCTTTCTGATTCAACGAGTTCCGGCTCCGGCATCGGATCGGGACGGCGCATCAGCATCGGCATGCGCGCCAGCAACCCGCCGGGTTTTTCCGCCGCCGCCATTTGCGGGGCGGCACCCAGAACCGGCTCTGCGCGGCGCACTCGCGGGGCCTCCGCGACCGGCGCGTCATCCTCATAGATCACCGCGTCGGCGCGGCGCGCGCGGCGCTCGGCCATACGGGCCTGCACCGCCTGCCCGGCCTGCGCCATGCCACCGGCCCCATGGCCCAATAGACGCATCAGCCCAGAATAGCTCACGATCACGCCGACCAGCAGAAAGCGTGCGATCCGCCCCAGTTCAAACCGCGTGAAGCCAAGAACGAAGGCCCCGAAAAGCAGCACGCAGAGGCCCATGACAACCGACATCAACTTCAACCCGAGGCTCGCCGCCACCGGCAGAACACCAAGAAACGTGCCAAGGATCGTGTCGCCGAAAAGCCCGCCGAGACCAAAACTATGCGTTGCGGCCCAGGCCTCGCCGGGGGCAAGCGTCGCGGCATAAAGCGACAGCACCGCCAGCCAGATTGGCGCGAAAATCAGCCGTCCGGTCGCGCGCTCTTCGCCCAGATGCAGGGCGAACCGCACGCCCCATGCGCCCAGCACGATCGCAAGACCCCAGGCCCCCCAACCGATGATCATGAAGAGCGGAGAGGCGATGGCCGCGCCGACGCGCCCCATCCAGTTCTGCACCGGTTCATCCGTGGCACTCACCCAGCTGGGATCGTCGGGACTGTAAGAAGCAACCATCGCCGCCGTCATCAGCGCGATGACTACCAGCACGAGGCCCAGCAATTCCTTGCCGCGCTTTTCGATCGCCTCGGCCGTCGTGCTATCCAGCAATGGGTCGCGTCCACGTGTCTGATATGCCATCTCGTCCCTCGTCCTCGATCATCCGTAAAGACAGTCGCGCAGGCGGGTCAGCCCGTGCGCCATCTCGTCCTTCGGGGCCACCATCGCGGCCCGAATATACCCTTTGCCGGGGTTCTCGCCCCCGGCCTCCTGCCCCAGATAGGCCCCGGGCAGAACCCGAACGCCGGTCTCCTGCCAGAGCTGCAGCGTCGCCGCCTCACCATCCGCGACCGGCAACCACAGGAAAAACCCCGCCTCGGGGCTGTGATAGCCGGGCAGGTTGCCGAAAATCTCATCCGCGATCTCGTATTTTTCACCGTAGAGACGGCGGTTTTCGATCACATGGTCCTCATCGGTCCAGACCGCCGCCGCCGCGTGCTGCAATGGCATCGGCAGCGGGCTGCCTGCATAATTGCGCAACTGCTTCATCGCCTTGATGCTTTCGGGGCCCGCCGCGACAAAGCCCGAGCGCAACCCCGGCAGGTTCGACCGCTTCGACAGGCTGTGAAAGGCGACGATCCGCTCAGGGTCGGCACCCAGTTCCTGCGCCACCTGCAACACACCCACGGGCGGGGTATCGCGGTAGATCTCGGAATAGCATTCATCGGCAAAAATGCGGAAATCGTGTTTTTCGGCCAGCCGGATCAGGGTCGCCCAATAGTCCCGCGTCGCGACTGCGCCCTGCGGGTTCGAGGGCGAGCACAGATAGACCACGCCCACCCGGTCCAGAACGTCGGGCGCCACCGCGTCGAAATCCGGCAGATGCCCGGTGGCCTGTGTCGCGTTGAGGAACATCGGCTCCGCCGCCACGCTGAGGGCTGCCACCATGTAGACCTGATAAAACGGGTTCGGCACCAGAACGATGGGTTTGCCGCCGCGCTTTGTCTCTGGGCAAAGCGCCATCATCGCATTGTAAAGCCCCTCACGCGTGCCGTTGAGCGCCATCACCCGGGTCGAGGGATCAAGCGTCACGCCATAGCGCCGCGCGACCCAGTCGGTGATCGCCTCCAGCAGCGCGGGCATGCCTTCATTGACCGGGTAATTGCCAAATCCATCGGCATTTTGCGCAATGATATCAACGATCCAGCGCGGAAAATCATGCTTTGGCTCGCCGATAGTCATATGCACGACTTCGCCGCCCGGTTGATGGGCGTCAAGCAGGCTCCGCAGGCGCGGAAACGCATAGGCCGGAAGGTTCGAAAACCGCTCGGGAAACATCTGATACTGCCTCAAGGTTCGGGATCATTCACGCCCCGTTTGATGCGAATCTACCCAAGCACTTGCGTCAGGTCCAGCAAAACCAAGGGCTTGACAGGGCGAATGTGGCATTTTTGGCAAGTCCCCCCTGCCCGGACCCACAAAAACGGCTGGCCACGGCACGTTCCCCGGCACCTTCTCATAGCCATGCAAAGGCCGGCCCCCTATATTCACGGGGCAATGAGACCGCGAGGGGAGACAGAGCCATGTGGGAACGGATCGGGTTGGTTTGGCTGGCCTTTATCTCGGCGTTTGCCGCCGCCCCTGCACTCGCGGATCGCGACAGCGCGCGGGTGCATGTCTTTGGCAACAGCCTGATCAACCACCTCAGCGAGGCGGATGGCGACACCACCACCGTGCCCTATTGGCTCGGCCAACTGACCCGGGCCTCGGGACGTGACTTCGCGCTCTCCGGGCAATGGGGATTCCTGCGCGATTTCGTGCGCGACGGGGCGGCACCGAACTGGTCCTTCAAGGGCGTGTCCTCGCCGCGCGGGCGCATCGACACGGTGATGATCAACCCCGCCAATTTCATCCAGTATCAGCCCCCCGACGCCCCCTATGAGGGCGACAATCCCGATGGCAGCAGCCCGCTCTCGGCCACGCTCGCGATCATCGACCGCGCCCAAGAGAAATGGCCCGGCGCGCGCATCGTAATCTACGAGGGCTGGCCCGACATGGGCGGCTATGGCCGCAGCTTCCCCCCGTCTGACCGCAACCTGCGCCGCTGGCACGGCTACGCGCTGAGCGACTACCACGACTGGTACCGCACCTATGTCGCACAGGTGCAGGATGCTCGCCCCGACACCGATATCACCCTCGCGCCGGTCTCCTCGGTGCTGTCGGGGCTGCAAACCGGCCTGTTGGAGGAGATCCCCGTCGAGGCGCTCTATTCCGACAGCGCGCCGCATGGCACGCCGACGCAATATTTCCTCGCGGCGCTCGTGACTTATACCGCCCTCTTCGAGGCCCCCGCCTCGGCAAATTTCGCGGTGCCAGACGCCATCCATCCGGGCGTGCGTGACCGGTATGACCGCCTCACCGACGAGATCGCCCAGGCCCTCGGGCTGCAGGATGACCTTGCGGCAACCCCGACCACGCAGGCAACGCAAGACGCGCGCGCAGGCATCGGTATCGCCAATCCGAGCCTTGCCATGGGCCTCAACGGCATCGCCGACTGGTCGAGCCAGCACCCTTTCATCAACGTGATGAAAACCGCACGGCCCTGGATCGGGCACAGCGCCGATGAGTGGGGGGCGTTCTCGACCGAGGCGCTGCGCGCGGGCGGCTATCTGAGCGAGACCGGCTATCCGGTGGCGCTCCCCGATGGCGCGAAATCGCTGGAGTCGTTCTTCCTCACCGATCAGCCCGCAGGGGCCACGCACCTGAACGGCCGCTACCTCGTGCGCTATGAGGGCGAGGGGGTGATCCGCGTCACGGGACGCGCGGACAATGTGCGCTATAATTACGACACCCGGGAAATCCGCTTCGACTTTACGTCGGGCGACGGCCCGGCAGTCCTGCGCCTGCTCGAGACAGACCGCGACAACCCGATTCGCGACATCACCATCATCCGCGAAGACCAGGTCGCGTTGCACCAGGTGGGCGCGCTGTTCAATCCGCTCTGGATCGAGAAAATCGCCGATCTGCGGATGGTGCGCTTCATGGACTGGCAATTCACCAACGGCTCCACCCAGACCACCTTGAAGGGCCGCCCGGTGCCCGACGATGCCACCTATGTCTGGCGTGGCGCGCCGATCGAGGTGATGGTCGCCCTGGCCAACCGGATCGGGGCCGACCCTTGGGTCAACATGCCCCATGCCGCAGATGACGCCTATATGCGCGCCTTTGCCGAGTATATGCGGGATCATCTCGATCCGGGCCTCAAGGCGCATGTGGAATATTCCAACGAAGTCTGGAATTTCATCTTTCCGCAAGCGGTCTGGGTGCGCGAGGCCGCCGAGGCACTTTGGGGCGATGCGGCGGGCGATGATGCATGGATGCAATATGCCGGGCTGCGCGCAGCACAGATGGCACTGATCTGGCGCGAGGTCTACGAGGGACAGCACGACCGGCTGTCGGTTGTCGTGTCCACCCATACCGGCTGGCCCGGTCTGGAAGAGCCGATGCTGCAGGCCCCGCTCGCACTGGACAACGGCCAACTGTCCACGCCTCCGGTCGAACAGTTCGACGGCTATGCGGTCACCGGCTATTTCGGCTTTGATCTGGGCAGCGAGGACATGGCCGATACCCTGCTGGGCTGGATCGCTGCAAGCCGGGCGGTCGCACAGGCCAAGGCCGCCGAGACCGGAGCCGATCCCGACACCTACCTCGCGGCGCATGAATTCGACCTCGCCTATGATCTCGCCGCCGAGGCGCTTCGGCAGGGCTCGCTTGGCGAATTGCTCCGCGACATCTTTCCGTATCACGCCGATCTGGCAGCCCGGCACGACCTGCAACTGATGATGTATGAAGGCGGCACGCATGTGGTCGGCCACGGGGCCACGGTCGAGAACGAGACGCTGACGGGCTTTTTCAACGGCTTCAACTACAGCCCGCAGATGGGGCGCATCTACGAAGAGCTGATCGCCGGCTGGCACGCGGCGGGCGGCACCGCCTTCAACGCGTTCGTGGACGTGGCCACGGCCTCGAAATGGGGCAGTTGGGGGGCGCTGCGCCATCTCAACGACGACACCCCCCGCTGGCGCGTGCTGATGGCCGCCAACGCCACCCCGCCCGACCAGGCCGAACCGCGCGCGCCGGGGGCGTTCCTGCACGGCATCACGCAACAGGCAGGCGACGAGGGCACGACCCTCACCGGCACGGCCAAGGCCGATATCCTGCTGGGCGGCGCGGGAGACGACGTTCTGATCGGCCAGGGCGGCGCGGATCGCCTGCATGGCGGTCCGGGCCGCGATCTGGCAGTGCTCCCCGGTGCACGCGCCGACTATGACATCGCCCGTAACGGCCCGCGCCTGGTGCTTCAGGGCTCCTCTGGTCCGGTCTATCTGGTCGAGATCGAAGCGGTGGAATTCGCCGCGACACCCGGCCAGAAGATTCCCCTGGGCGAGCTGATGTAACTGTGACCCCAAGGGTTTTGCAAAACCCTTGGACGCGGTTTCCAAACCGCGTCGCAAGCTGTTTCAAAACAGCTTGCCGCCCGACAGCGATCCGCGCGCCACGGGGCAAGGGCTTTGCAAAGCCCTTGCACGCGTTTTGAAAAACGCGTGACAAGCTGTTTGCAAACAGCTTGCCCTCAGACCGACCCTCGGTGCATGCCTGCGATCAGCGCCTCCGCGCCAAGCGATGCACGGAACCCGGCCACCACATGCGCGCGCCCCGCTTTCGAGAGCCGCGCGCACAGGACCGGGTCGGCGGCCAGCGCGGCAATGGCATCGGCCAGCGCTTCGGGCGATCGCGGCGGCACCAGCATCCCGGTCTCGCCATGGGTGATCAGTTCGCGCACGCCGCCCGCATCGGTGCCGATGGTGGGCACCTCGCAGGCCATGGCTTCCATATAGGCCACGCCGAGCGGCTCGTGCCAGCTTGCCAGCACGAAGACGTCGGCCGCGAGCAGGTGCTGTCGGACCTGCGGCGCGCTGATCGCCCCCAGAAGGCGCGCGTGACCTTGCAGCCCCAGCGCCTCAAGATGTCGCTGCAACTCCAGGTGATAGCCCCCGCCACCCGCGTCATCCTCGCCCGCAATATCAAGCTGCACCTCGATGCCCCGATCCAGCAGCGTCCGCAGCGCCGACAGCAGATCCTGGTGCCCCTTCACCACGTTGAGCCGCCCACAGGCGAAAAGCCGCAGCGGCGCGCCGGGTGCTGGCGGTTCATAGGGCGTCTCGCGCTGGAAATCCTCCGTATCCACCCCCATCGGCTGCACCACAACGTCGGCGGGCATGTCCGCGCCCAGCACCGCCTCGGCCTCGGCCTGCAGCTTGCGGGTGATAATCGTGGCAAACGCCGCATGCCGCCACTTGAACCGCTGACCGGGCCCGTAATCCGACATCGGCCCGTGCAGCGTCAAACTGTAACTCGGCCCTCCCATGCGTCGCGCCAGCGCGCAGATCAGCGCGGCGCGCCCACAGCTATGGGCATGCACATGGGCGACGCCGCGCGCACGGCAGGTGGTGATCAGCGCCCGCGCGGCGGGCAGACAGATCACCACATCGCGCAGGAACGCGCGTCCCTCGCCCTCGCGCAGGATCTCGCCCCAGGGTGCGCGCAAAACTCCCGCCACCGCCGCCGCGAGGTCCATCTGCCCCAGATAGGTCGTCCGCGCCATCGCCGCCCGCGACCAGTCATGCGAAATCAACCCCTTGGGCGGCGGCCGCGTGCTCAGGATGTGGGGGGCGATGCCCAACCGCTCCAATTCCGCCAGTTCGCGCCAGAAAAAGATATGCGTCTGCCCCGGAAACTGCGGCACGAGATAGCCAAGCGGCAAGATCTGGGGGCTGTCCTGGGGCATTTCGGGTTCCGCGCGGGTTGGGTTTTCGGCTAAGGCTTAACACAAGGCCGCGCCCCACCGGTAGGGCGGCCATGTTCCGAACTGGAAACCCTGTGTTGACCGACGCCGAAAACCCCACGCTCAGCGTGATCGTCCCCGCCCATAACGAGGCGGGGCTGATCGGGGCCTGCCTGCGCGCGCTTTTTGCCTCGCATCCCGAGCCCGACGGGGCCGAGGCCATCGTGGTGGCCAATGGCTGCACCGATGCGACCGCCGCCGAGGCCCGCGCCTGCACAGACGCGGCCACGGCCCGTGGCTGGAAGCTGTCGGTTCTCGAACGCTCCGAAGGTGGCAAGCCCGGCGCATTGAACGCGGGCGAGGCGGTGGCACGCGGGCGGGTGCTGGCCTATCTTGACGCCGATGTCATCGTGTCGCCCGCGCTTTGTGCCGAACTCGTGCAGGCGCTTGACGGCGATGCCGCCCTCTATGCCAGCGGGCGCGTGGTGATCCCGACACCCGAGACGATGTTCAGCCGGGCCTATGCGCGGTTTTACCGACAGGTGCCGTTCTTTCACCACGGCGTGCCGGGCTGCGGGCTATTCGCCATGAACCGCCCGGCGCGCGTGCGGTGGGGCGAGTGGCCCGAGATCATCTCGGACGACACCTTTGCCCGGCTCAATTTCACCCCGTCCGAGCGTGTCGCGGTGCCCGCCCCCTATGACTGGCCCATTGTCGAGGGATTTGGCGCGCTGGTGCGTGTCCGCCGCAGACAGGATGCGGGCGTGGCCGAGATCGGGCGGCTCTACCCGGCGCTCCCGACCAATGACGACCCACGCCCCTCGGGGGCCGGGTGGGTGCTGCGCGCGGGCCTGCGCGCGCCTCTCGGCTTTGTCGCCTACGTCGCCGTCGCCCTTGCCACCCGCCTGCGTCGGGGCAACGGCTGGGCGCGCGGTCGCTGACCCACCGCCATCCTCGGACATGATCCGAGGACCTTCCGGCCAGCAGATCGCCCGGTCAAGCCGGGCGATGACATACTCGAACCCACACCCCGTCATCCTCGGGCCTGACCCGGAGATGTCCCGGACACCCCGAAAACCACGCGATTTCAATGGAAGCGCCATGAAATCGCCGCCATGATGCGACAAGCGTCCACAAACCGCGAAAGAGGATCGATGCGCGCCGCAAGACAGGCTTTTTCAGGCGAGGGGCTTCTGGCCCGGGCGCTGCGCTCTTCTGCGCTCACCGTGGCCGGATTCGGCGGCTCGCAAATCCTGCGGCTGGCCTCCAACCTGATCCTTGCCCGGCTGCTCTTTCCCGAAGCCTTCGGCATCATGGCCATCGTCAACGTGGTCATTCAGGGGCTGATGCAATTCTCCGACGTGGGCGTCAGCCCCGCCATCATGCAGAGCAAGCGCGGCGACGATCCGGCCTTTCTCAACACCGCATGGACCATTCAGGTGCTGCGCGGTGCGGCGCTGTTTATCACCGCTTGCGCGCTCGCCTGGCCGCTGGCGTGGTTTTACGACGAACCGCTGCTCCTGCAATTGCTGCCGGTTGCAGGGGTCGCGCTGCTGATCGCGGGGTTCAACCCCACGGCCCTCGACACCGCCAAGCGGCACCTCAGGTGGGGGCGTTTGACCTCGATCGAGTTCGGCGTGCAGATCACCGGCATCGTCGCGGGCGTGGCGCTGGCTTGGTGGCTGCAATCGGTCTGGGCGCTGGTCATCGCCAATGTCATCAGCACCGGCATCGCGCTCGCGCTGCACTGGCTGGCCCTGCCCGGCGCGCGCAACCGCTTTGACTGGGAGCGCCCGGCCCTGCGCGAGTTGGTGACTTTCGGACAATGGATCTTTCTCAGCACGATCTGCGGCTTTCTGTTCAATCAGGCCGACAAGCTGATCCTGGGAAAATATCTCAGCTTCGAGATGTTCGGTGTCTACAATATCGGATTTTTCCTCGCCTCATTCCCGATGCTTCTGGGCAATATGTTCACATGGCGGATGCTGATTCCGATCTACCGCGAACTGCCCCCCGGCGAGAGTGCCGCGAATTTCGCCAAGCTGCGGCGCATGCGCTTTGCCGTCACATCGGGCCTCATAACGCTCAGCGCCGGGTTCGCCGTCTGCGGCGTCTGGCTGATCGGGATCATGTATGACGACCGCTACGCGATGGCGGGGGCGGTCGTGGTGGTGATGGCCGCCATGCAAATCCCGCAAATTATCGTGATGACCTATGATCAGGCGTCGCTTGCGGCGGGCGATTCCAAACGCTTTTTCGTGCTGACACTGGCCAAGGCGGTGGTGATGATCGCCGCCCTGATCCTTGGCCTCGAATGGGGCGGATTGCTGGGGGCACTGCTCAGTTACGGGGCGGCGATGGTGGTGGCCTATCCGGTGGTGGTATGGCTGGCACGGCGCATGCAGGCATGGGATCCGCTGCATGATGCGGTGATGGCCGGTCTGGGCCTCGGTGTAGCGGCTCTCGCGTTCTGGCTCAACGGGGTAGCGATCGCGGATCTCGCGGCGCTTTCGGGTTGGTGAGGTGCCGGTCAGGGCGGAAAAGTCGGGTATTGCCAAGGCCATGCCGCAAAACCGTCGTATTGTGGAGAGATACGGGACACCCTATGATTTCCGCATTGTTCATTGATGGCCTGTGACATGAACGCGACCGACCTCAACGGCACCGAGATTGCCATTGTCGGAATGGCTGCGCATCTGCCCGGTGCGCGGACCGTGGTCGAGTATTGGGCGAACCTGCGCGCCGGCAGGCGTGCCATCAGACGGCTGAGCGAGGCCGAACTGCTGGCCGCCGGAGAGGCCCCGCAGACGATCCGCCGCCCCGATTACGTGCCTTTTGCCGCCCCGCTGGACGGGTTCGAGATGTTCGATGCCGAGTTCTTCGGCTTCGGTCCCAAGGAGGCTGCGATCCTCGACCCGCAGCACCGCCGCTTTCTGGAGGTGGCTTGGCAGGCGCTTGAGGATGCGGGCCACATGCCCGAGACCTTCCCCGGCCAAATCGGTGTTTTCGCAGGCTGCGGCATGGGCAGCTACTTCTATTTCAATCTCTGCTCCAACCGCGATCTGGTGGACGATGTCGGCATGTTCCTGTTGCGCCATACCGGCAATGACAAGGATTTCCTGACCACGCGGCTCAGCCATATCCTCGATCTCAAGGGGCCCTCTCTGGGCCTGCAAACCGCCTGTTCCACATCGCTTGTCGCGGTGCACTACGCCGCGCAATCGCTCTTGAATGGCGAATGCGACATGGCGCTCGCGGGGGGCGTGACCATCGAGTTGCCCCAGAACCGCGGCTACATTCACAAAGAGGGCGAGATCCTGTCGCCCGACGGCGAATGCCACGCGTTTGATCACCGCGCCCAAGGCACGGTCTTTGGCTCCGGCGCGGGCATGGTGGTGCTGCGCCGGCTGGAGGATGCGCTGGCCGACGGCGATCACATCTGGGGCGTGATCAAGGGCTCTGCGGTCAACAATGACGGCGCGGCCAAGGCAGGCTATCTCGCGCCTTCGGTCGATGGTCAGGCGGCGGCGGTGGCCGAGGCGCAGGCGGTGGCGGGCATCACGGCGGATAGCGTGGATTATGTTGAATGCCACGGCACCGGCACCTATCTCGGCGATCCGATCGAGGTGGCCGCCCTCACGCAGGCGTTCCGCGAGACGACCGAGGCAAGCGATTTCTGCCGCATCGGCAGCGTGAAAACCAATATCGGCCATCTCGACACGGCGGCGGGCGTGGCCAGTCTGATCAAGGCCACGCTGGCGCTCTATCACGGCGAGATGCCGCCCTCTCTGGGCTATGAGGCCCCCAACCCCGCCATCGCCTTTGACGGCAGCCCGTTTGCCGTCAATGATCGCCTGCGCGACTGGCCCAAGCGCGACCACCCGCGCCGCGCCGGGGTGAACTCATTGGGCGTCGGCGGCACCAACGCCCATGTGGTTCTTGAAGAGCCCCCCGCCCGCGCCGTCCCCGAGGCCAGCGACTGGCCGTTTCAGCCTATCGTGATCTCCGCGCGCACTAAATCTGCGCTGGACGACGCCACCACACGTCTCGCGGCGCATCTGCGAGAGTACCCCGATGAGCCGCTGGCCGATGTGGCCTACACCCTCAAGGACGGTCGCCGCGCGTTCGAGCGTCGCCGCATCACCGTCGCCCGCAGCCACGCCGAGGCCGCCGACCGGCTGGACAAGGGCGACACCCGCCGGGTCTTTACCCATCAGGCGCTCGACAATCCGGATGTGGTGTTCATGTTCCCCGGCGGCGGCGCGCAATATGCCGGCATGGCCCGCGATCTCTATGAGACCGAGCCGGTCTTTGCGGACTGGATGGATCGCGGCGTCGATATCCTCGCGCCCAGGCTCGATTACGACATCCGCGCGCTCTGGCTGCCTGACCCCGATCAAATGGCAGCGGCGGATGAACGGCTCAAACGCCCCTCGGTGCAACTGCCGCTGATCATGATCACCGAATATGCGCTGGCCCAACTCTGGCAGAGCTGGGGCGTCACCCCCGCTGCCCTGATCGGCCATTCCATGGGCGAGAACACCGCCGCCTGTCTGGCCGGGGTGATGAGCCTTGAGGATTGCATCGGCCTCGTCCATCTGCGCGGACAGCTCTTTGACAGCGTGCCCAAGGGCGGCATGCTCAGCGTGCCGCTCTCCGCCGATGCCCTGCGCCCCTATCTCGGCGACAGGCTCGACATCGCCAGCCTCAACGCGCCGGACCTGACCGCCGCGTCCGGGCCGGATGCCGATCTTGTTGACCTCGAACAGCGCCTCAACGCCGACGGGATCGAGCCACAGCGCATCGCCATCGACATCGCAGCGCATAGCCGGATGCTGGAGCCGATCCTCGACCGCTTCGGCGCCTACCTGCGCTCCATCCAACTGAGCGCACCGCAAATCCCCATCCTGTCCAACCGCACCGGCGATTATCTGACGGCGGCGGAGGCCACCGACCCCGCCTATTGGGTCGCCCATCTGCGCCATACGGTGCATTTCGCCGACGGCCTCACCCGGCTTGCCGAGAAAAAGGAGCGCGTCTTTCTCGAAGTCGGCCCCGGCAAGGCGCTCTCGTCCCTCGCGCAGGCGCATGGCACGATCAGCGCCAATCAGGTCATCGGCACCCTGCGCCACCCCGAGGACAGCATCGCCGACGACGAATATTTCATGGCCATGCTCGCCCGTCTCTGGGCCGTGGGGGTGGATATCGACTGGCCGCAGATCTGGGGCGAGGCGACGCGCAACCGCGTGCCCCTGCCCAGCTATGCCTTTCAGCACAAACCCTATTTCATCGCCCCCGGCGCGCCCCGCGCGGCGGCAGAGGACGAGTGGCCCACCCATCGCGACGACCTCGCGCAATGGGGCTACACCCCGCATTGGCGGCCCCGGCTGGCAGAGGTCGAGATCACCTCCGACGCCGACCTTGCCCGCCTGCCAAAGGAAACATGGCTGATCTTTGAGGACGAGACCGGCCTCGCCCGCGCCGTGGCCGACCGCCTCAGCGCCGCAGGCCACACCGTCACCACCGTCACCCCCGGCGACAGCTTCGCGCGGCTGAGTGAGGACCGCTACACCCTCTCCCCCGAACGCGGGCGCGAGGGCTATGACCAACTGATCCGCGCGCTGGTCGCCGACCATCGCCCGCCCACCCGCGTCGGGCATTTCTGGCTGGTCACGCGCGACGAACACCACCGCCCTGGCTCCAGCTTTTTTCACCGGGTGCAGGAACAGGGCTTCTACAGCCTGCTCTTTCTCGCACAGGCCATGGCGGACGAGGGGCTGGACACGCCCTTGCAGATCACCGCCCTCACCACCGGCGCGGCGCAGGTGCATGATGAAGCCTTGCCCTACCCCGCCAAATCCACGCTCGCGGGCCCCCTGCGCGTGATCCCGCGCGAGATGCCGCATATCACCACAGCGAGCCTCGATCTGACCCTGGCCGCGCGCGGCGCGCCCGATGCGGGCCTTGTGACCCGCGTGCTCGAAGACCTGGCGCAAGATCCCCGCAGCCACGCCGCCGCCCTGCGCGGCACAAGGCGCTATGAGGCCGAATGGCGCGAAACGGTCCTTGCCCCCGGCACCGCCCCGATTGCAAAGGGCGACACGGTTCTGATCACCGGCGGCTTTGGTGGTATCGGCCTCACGCTGGCCGAAGACCTCATCACGAAAAACAACGCCAATATCATCCTGATGGCGCGCCACGCCCTGCCGCCCCGCGCTGACTGGCCCCGGATCACCGCGACGCGCGGTGCCGGTGATCCGCTCGCCCGCCGCATCGCCGCCGTCAGCCGTCTCGAGGCACTGGGCGGCGAGGTCATGGTGATCGCGGGCGATGTCAGCAATATCGAGGACATGCAGGCCGCGAAATCGCAGATCGAGACGCGCTTTGGCCGGCTCAATGGCGTGATCCACGCCGCTGGCGTCATCGCCGACGCACCCCTGCTGGCCAAGGGGCCAGACACGATCGAGGATGTCTTCACCCCCAAGATCCACGGCACGCAGGTGCTGGAGCAGGTCTTTCCCGACGGCACGCTCGACTGGCTGGTGCTGTTCTCGTCCTCCTCCACCGCCACCGCGCCCGCGGGACAGGTCGATTACGTCGCCGCCAACGAATATCTCAACGCTTACGCCCGGTCACGGGCGGGCGGGCGCACCCGCGTCCTGGCGCTCGACTGGGGCATCTGGGCCGAGGTCGGCATGGCCGCCGAGGCCGTGGCACAGCAGACCGGCGAGGCCCCCACTGCCCCGCGCCTGCCGGTCGATCAGCCGCTCATCGACGAGGCCAGCTTTGACGCCGAGGGCAACCGCGTCTTTCACGCAAGCTACAGCGCCGCCACCCATTGGGTCTTCGATCAGCACCGCACGCGTGACGGTCAGGCGCTTCTGCCCGGCACCGGCTATCTCGATCTGCTGGCGCAGGCGCTGCGCGCGCAGGGCGAGGACGGCGCGTTCGAGATCCGCGATCTGATGTTCCTGCGCCCCTTCGACCTGGCCCAAGGGGCTACACGTGAGATGCGCCTCACCCTTACCCGCAGCGATCAGGGCTACGCTGCCCGGATCGAGGCCGACCACCTGCAGGCGGGCCGCCAGGGCTGGGTCACGCTGGCCGAGGCCGATCTGCGGCTGCTGCCGCTCACGCCGCCCGCGCCCCGCGATATCGACACCGTGCGCACACGCATGGAAGGCTGGAAGGAAGCGACCGATCCTCTCCCCTCCCCGCAAGAGAGGCATCTCGATTTCGGCCCCCGCTGGCGCGTGCTCCATGCGATGGGTCTTGGCGCGGGCGAGGGCCTCGCCCATCTGCACCTGCCCCCCGAGGCGCAGGGCGATCTGGAAAACGGCCACCTCTTGCACCCTGCTCTGATGGATATCGCCACCGGCTGGGCCATGGGCCTGATCGAGGGCTATGACGGCAGCGATCTCTGGGTGCCGATGTCCTATGGCGCGGTGCGGGTGCATGCGCCGCTTGGGCAGGATGTCCGGAGCATGATCCGGCTGACGACCGCACAGGCGCAAGAGACCGGCGTCGCCCGCTTCGATATCACGCTCACCGACCCCGCCGGTCGGGTGCTGGTCGAGATCGAGGATTTCGCCATCCGCAGACAGGCGGGCGGGCTGGCGATCACGCCGCCCCGCGCCGGTGAGATCCGCTTTGACGCTGGCGCTGACAGCACCCCCAACAGCCCCGCCGAAGAGCGCCTGCGCCACAACCTTCGTGAGGGCATCCGGCCCGCCGAGGGGGCCGAGGCGTTCCGCCGCGCCCTCGCCCTCGGTCAGCCGCAAGTGCTGGTCTCCTCGCTGGATCTGCCCGCGCTCATCCGTCAGGCCGAGGCCGGTGCGCAACCGCAAGAGACCGGTGCTCAACGCTTCGAGCGGCCCGATCTCGACGGCGATTACGTCGCCCCCGAAGGCGAGATCGAGACCCGGCTCGCGGGTTTCTGGTCCGACCTTCTCGGCCTCGACCCGGTCGGCGTCGAGGACAGCTTCTTCGACCTTGGCGGGCATTCGCTGATCGCCGTGCGCCTCTTCGGCATGATCCGCAAGGCGTATCGCGTTGATTTCCCGATCTCGATCCTCTTCGAGGCCCCCACAATCCGCGCCTGTGCCCGGCTGATCGAAGAGCGCATCGGCCCGCAGGAGGCAGGGGCGAGCACCCCCGCGACATCCGAGCCCGCCCGCCGCTTCACCCATCTGGTGCCGATGCATCGCGGCGAGGGCGGGCCGAAAACGCCATTCTTCCTCGTCGCAGGCATGTTCGGTAACGTTCTGAACCTGCGGCACTTGGCGCATCTTCTGGGGGATGATCGGCCGTTCTTCGGCCTGCAGGCGCGCGGACTCTATGGCGACGACAGCCCGCATGACGACCTGACCGAAGCCGCCCGCGACATGATCGCCGAAATCCGTCAGGTGCAACCCAAGGGGCCCTATCTGGTGGGCGGCTTTTCGGGTGGCGGCATCACCGCCTATGAAATGGCGCAACAGCTTGAGGCGGCGGGCGAAACGGTGGCCGTGGTGATCCTGCTCGACACCCCGCTGCCACAGCGCCGTCCCCTGGCGCGCCGGGACAGGGCGATGATTCAATGGCAGGAATTCAAATCGAATGGCCCGCTCTATCCGCTCAAATGGGCCGCGCGCCGCGTCGCGTGGGAGATCGCCAAACGCCGCCCGCAGCCGCATACCGACACGTCCGAACATCAGTTCCACGATCATGAGATCGAGGCCGCCT
Organism: Roseovarius tolerans; assembly: GCF_900109855.1. Classification (GTDB taxonomy): domain Bacteria; phylum Pseudomonadota; class Alphaproteobacteria; order Rhodobacterales; family Rhodobacteraceae; genus Roseovarius; species Roseovarius tolerans. The sequence continues at coordinate 114,491 of NZ_FOBO01000009.1, forward strand.
TCTACCGCGCCATCGACACGTATCAGGTCCACCCTTGGACCGGCACGCTGCACCTCTTCCGCCCGCCGCAATCGGGCAAGTGGCAGGTCTCGAACGGCCAATGGGTCAGCGATGAGCGCGCCTATGTACTGCCCGACAATGAATGGTCCGGCCATGCCCCCAACCTGTCGGTGACCGAAGTGCCGGGGGATCACGATTCCATGGTGCTGGAGCCCAATGTCCGCGTCCTCGCCGCCCGCATGCGCCGCGTGATCGAGGCGGCAGAGGGCACGCGGGATACCCCACCCGGCCACCGGGAGGCTGCCGAATGACTGCCCCGCGCGTCCTGACGATCGTGCTCAACTGGCGCACGCCCGAGATGAGCCTCAAATCCGCCACCGCCGCGCAGCGCGCCATGGCAGGCATCGCCGGTGAGATCGTGATCGTCGATAACAATTCAGGCGACGGCTCGTTCGAGAAAATGCAGGCGGAAACCTCCGGTTGGGACCGCGTCCGCGTGGTCCAATCGGGCCATAACGGCGGCTTTGGCGCGGGCAATAATGCGGGCATGCACGAAGGCCTCTCGGACGGCACACGCCCGGATTACGTCTATATCCTCAACTCCGATGCCTTCCCGGCTGAGGGCGCCATCGCGGCCCTGCTGGCCCATCTGGAAGCGACCCCCAAGGCCGGGCTGGCGGGCAGCCATATCCACGGCCCCGACGGTGCGCCGCATGTTAGCTGCTTTCGCTTCCCGTCTATCCTTGGCGAGTTCGAAGGTGCCGCGCGCATCGGCCCCATAAGCCGCCTCTTGCGCCATCATGCCGTGCCGTTGCCGATGGCCGAGACCACGCAGCCTGTTGACTGGCTGGCGGGCGCAAGCCTGATGATCCGGCAAGAAGTTCTGGAGCAAATCGGCGGCTTTGACGAAACCTTCTTTCTCTATTTCGAGGAAACCGACCTCTGCCGCCGCGCCGCGCAGGCGGGATGGCAAACGCATTACGTGGCCACCTCCCGGGTCGAGCATATCGGCTCGGTCTCGACAGGCATGAAGGGCTGGGACCGGGTGCCGGATTACTGGTTCGCCTCGCGCCGGCATTATTTCATCAAGAATCACGGGCGCGGCTATCTCGCGCTGGTCACGCTGGCACATCTGACCGCCGCGAGCCTCGGCAGCCTGTGGCGGCTGATCCGACGCAAGGGCGCGCCGCGCCCGCCGCATTTCCTGCGCGATCTGGTGTTGGGCGATCTGGGCTCGGCCCTGAGGGGCCCGATCAAACGTAAGGCGGACGCATGATGCAGGCGCTCCTCATCGGCAACGAGTCCCTCGCCCTGCAATGCGGCGAGGCGTGGCTGGCGCGCGGGCATGGCATCGCGGCAGTGGTGACACGCCATGCCGATGTTGTCGCATGGGCTGGCGAAAAGGGGCTGCGGATCGAGGCCCCCGGCGCAGGGTTGGCCGAACGCCTCGGCAATCTGAGCTGTGGCTGGCTGCTTTCCATCGCCAATCTCGATCTTCTGCCGCAAACGGTGCTTGCGCACGCCACGCGCGGCGCCGTGAATTTCCATGACGGCCCGCTGCCGCGCCATGCCGGGCTGAACGCACCGGTCTGGGCCATTCTGGAGGGTGACGCGCAGCATGGCATTACCTGGCACCTGATCGAAGGCGGCATCGATGAGGGCCGCATCGTGGTGCAACGCCTCTTTGACATTGCACCGGATGAAACCGCCTTTACCCTCAACGCCAAGTGCTATGCGGCGGCGCTCGACAGCTTTGACGAGGTGATCGGCGCGCTGGAACACGGCGTGCCGGGGCTGGTCGCACAGCAGAGCGTGCCGCGCAGCTATCACGCGCGCGACGACCGGCCCGGGAGCGCCTGGCTCGATGTCACCCGTCCCGCCGCCGATCTGGCGCGGGTGGTGCGCGCGCTTGATCATGGTGGCTATTTCAACCCGCTCTGCATGGCGCGCCTGCGCATCGGGGATCACATATTGCTGGTCGGGCAGGCCGCCCCCGTGCAAGGCCAAGGCATACCGGGCACAGTGCTGGAGAATGACGGCACCCGGCTGACCGTCGCCACCGACGATGGTGCGCTGCGCCTGAGCAGGATCACCGGCTCCGATGGTGCCACGGTCGATCTTGCCGCCTGCGCACCGGTGGGTCACTTGGTTACGCCCGCCTCTGATGAGGACCGGCAGGCGCTCGCCGATCTCGCCACGCAAGACGGCTATTGGCGCAGGGTCATGACGGCAATGCGTCCGATCACCCTGCCCGTTGTCTCGGGCAAGAGTGCAGCGACAGAGCGCCGTGCCCTTGACCTTGCGCCCGAGACGGCCCTTGCCGCCATCGCCACATGGGCTGCGCGGATTGGCGGCGATGAGGGCGCACATCTGGCCTATGCAGGCCCTGTGCAGGCCGACGCCCCGGATCTCGCCTGCCCCTGGGTGCCCGTTGATGCGAGCCGCCTGGCCGAGGACATGGCCGAGGCCGACGCACGCGGCCCCTTCGCGCTCGATCTCTTCGCGCGCGAACCCGCACTCGACGCCGCACATCGCCCGCATCTGGGGCTGCGCCTTGCGGGCAAGGACCTGATCCCCGGCACTGCCCTCACCGTAGATCTGACCGATACCCCGGCGCTGCTCTTTGACTCCGCCCGCGTATCGCCCGCGATGGCCGATCTGCTGGCCAAGCGATTGGAGGCGCTCGGGCGCGGCGAGAGTGCCGCGATGCCCGAGGCCGAGCGACGGTTGGTGGTCGAAGCGTGGAACCGCAGCGATACCGCCTATGACGCCCGCCCCATCCACCGGCTGATCGAGGCGCAAGCGCACAAGAGCCCCGAGTCGCGCGCGCTTGTCTTCGAGTCCGAGACCCTGAGCCATGCCGCGCTGGAAACCCGCGCCAATTGCCTCGCCCATGTTCTGCGTCAGATGGGCGTCGGCCCCGGCGTTCTGGTCGGGCTTTGCCTGCCGCGTTCCGCCGATATGGTCGTGGCCGCACTCGCCATCTGGAAGGCGGGTGGGGCCTACGTGCCGATGGACCCGGCCTATCCCGCCGACCGGCTGGCGCATTACCTGAGCGACAGCGGCGCGCGGGTGGTGGTGACCCGCTCGGATGTGGCCGAGGCCCTGCCGCAAGGTGACGCGCGACGGCTGTTGCTCGATACTGACCCCCGACTTGCCACCGCGCCCGACACGGGCCTCGACGGCGGCGCGGGGCCCAACGATCTGGCCTATGTGATCTATACCTCCGGCTCCACCGGGCGGCCCAAGGGCGTGATGGTCACGCATCGCAACGTCGCCAATTTCTTCGCGGGAATGGACGACCGCATACTCACCGAACCCGATGCCGTCTGGCTTGCCGTGACCAGCCTCAATTTCGACATTTCGGTGCTGGAGCTGTTCTACAGCCTCGCGCGCGGCTACACCCTCGTGCTCAGCGGCGACGAGGCCCGCGCGCTGGTCTCCTCGGGGCAGATCGCCACCTCAGAGCGCGGCATGGAGTTCAGCCTCTACTATTGGGGCAATGATGACGGCACCGGGCGCGACAAGTACAAATCCCTGCTCGAAGGCGCGCAATTCGCCGACACCCATGGCTTCTGCGCGGTCTGGACACCCGAGCGGCATTTTCACGCCTTTGGCGGGCCCTATCCCAACCCCTCGGTCACCGGGGCCGCCGTGGCCGCCGTCACGCAAAACCTCGCCGTGCGCGCCGGTAGCTGCGTGGCCCCGCTCCATCACACCGCCCGCATCGCCGAGGAATGGGCGGTGATCGACAACCTGACCAATGGCCGCGCGGGCATGGCCATCGCGTCAGGCTGGCAGCCCGACGATTTCATCCTGCGCCCGGAAAACGCACCGCCCAACAACAAGCCCGCGATGTTCGACGCGATCCGCGATCTGCGCAAGCTGTGGCGCGGCGAGGCCGTCGGCTTCCCCCGCGCCGATGGCACGCTGCACGAGGTGGTCACGCAGCCGCGCCCGGTGTCATCCGACCTGCCGGTCTGGGTCACGACCGCCGGCAACCCCGAAACATGGCGCGAGGCAGGCGCACATGGCGCCAATGTGCTGACCCACCTGCTCGGCCAATCGGTGCAAGAGGTGGGCGACAAGATCGCGCTCTACCATGCCGCGCTGCGCGAGGCGGGCCATGATCCGGCCGATTTCACCGTGACGCTGATGCTGCACACCTACGTGGCCGAAACCCGCGAGGAGGCCGCCCGCGTCGCGCGCGAGCCGATGAAGGATTACCTGCGCTCCGCCGCCGGGCTCATCAAGCAATACGCCTGGGCCTTCCCGGCCTTCAAGAAACCCAAAGGCGTGGATAACGCGTTCCAGCTCGATCTCGGATCATTGGACGAAGAGGAACTCGAAGGCATCCTCGATTTCGCCTTCGAGCGGTATTTCAACGACTCAGGGCTGTTTGGCACCATCGAGGATTGCGTCGCGCGAGTGGAGGAATTGAAACGCATCGGCGTGGATGAGGTCGCCTGCCTGATCGACTATGGCATCCCGGTGCGGCAAGTGCTAGACGGCTTGCGGCCCCTCGCCCGCGTGCTGGAACGCTCGAACCGGGTGGGCGGTATCCCCGAGGATGACTTCTCCATCGCCGCGCAGATCCTGCGCCACAAGGTCACGCATCTGCAATGCACCCCCTCGATGGCGCGGATGATCGCGATGAATGACGAGGCGCGGCATGCGCTCGGGCGGATCAGGCACCTTATGCTCGGCGGTGAGGCGCTGCCCGGCAGTCTGGTGCAGGAGTTGCGCGGTCTCACGCAAGCGCAGATCACCAACATGTACGGGCCCACCGAGACAACCATCTGGTCCACCACCGGCCCCGCCGAGGACGCGCCCGGCGTCTGCCCCATCGGCACGCCGATTTCAAATACGCAGACGTATGTTTTGGATAGCGACATGCAGCCCGTGCCGATTGGACAGCCCGGCGAATTGTGGATCGGCGGCGATGGCGTCACGCGCGGCTATCTGGGCCGCGAGGATCTAACCGCCGACCGCTTCCGCCCCGACCCGTTCCGTGACGGGGGCCGCATCTACGGCACCGGAGACCTCGTGCGCTGGCGCGCCGATGGGCGGCTCGATTTCATCGGGCGGGCCGATACACAGGTCAAGCTGCGCGGCTACCGGATCGAGTTGGGCGAGATCGAAGCGGCATTGGAGACTTGCGACGGCGTCGAGCAGGCCGTCGTGCTCCTGCGCGAGGACACGCCCGATGATCCGCGTCTCGTGGCCTATCTACGCGGCACCGCCTCTGACACCGCAATCAAGGCGCATCTGGCGCAGCACCTGCCCGCCCACATGATCCCTGCCCATGTCGTCACGCTCGACACCTTCCCGCTGACGCCCAACCGCAAGGTGGATCGCAAGGCGCTCCCTGCGCCTGCGCGCATCAGCGCACCGCGCCCGGCCAAGGCCACCGCCCCCGTGGCCCCCGCCAACAGCCTCGAGCGCGAGATCGCGGCGATCTGGGCGCGCATTCTCGGCGTGGCGGAGATCGGCGCGCAGGACAGTTTCTTCGACCTTGGCGGGCATTCCCTGCTGGCGGTGCAGGCGCATCGCGAGATCCGGTCAGAACTGGGCGTCGAGCGCCTCGGCATCACCGACATCTTCCGCTGCCCGAAACTGGCCACTCTCGCCGCGCGGGTGGCGGAATTGCGCGGTGACGTGCCCAAACCGGCCAATGATCCCGAACCGGCCCCGGCGACAGGCAACCGTGCCACCGCCCGGGCCGAGGCGATGGCCAAGCGCCGCGCGATGCGCGCCGCGCGCCGGGGATGACCGAGGCCCTCACCGCCACCCTGCGCGCGCTCCTGCCGCCTGGCGTGGCGCTTGGGCAGGCCGACCCGACCGCACCCGTGACGGGGCTGCTGCCTCAAGAGGCCGCGGCGATGGCACGCGCGGTCCCCGCACGCCAAAGGGAATTCGCCGCCGGACGCCGCGCCGCGCGCGCGGCGATGATCACGCTTGGCTTGCCTTCCGCCCTGGTCCCGCAGGGTGGCGATCGCGCTCCCGTCTGGCCCGACGGCCTGACCGGCACGATCAGCCATGGCGCGGGCACCTGCCTCGCTCTGGTTGCGCGCGTCGGTGATTTTGCCGGGCTTGGGCTCGATCTAGAACCCGCCACGGCCTTGCCCGACGATCTGAGGGATACGGTCTGCACCACGCAGGACCGCGCGCGACATACCTCGGCGCTTGCTGGTCGTCTGATATTCTGTGCCAAGGAAGCCACCTACAAGGCGCAATATGTCCTGAGCCGACAGCTGCTGGAGTTCCACGATCTGGCGGTCACGCTCAGCCCTGATGTCAGCCGCTTTACCGCCACGCTTTTGCGCCCCTGCCCGCCATTTGCCGAGGGCACGACATTCTCCGGGCATCTCGCGATCGCGGACGGGATTATTGCCGCGCTCATCACCCTGCCCCACGAGAGCAACACAGTGTTTCCGGATCGCGGGCAATAAACTATGGCGCAAATGTGGCCGGATCGTTAAATTGGGGCGAAATCAAGACGCAATTCTGTCAGGACCGTTTGGGGGCATTCGGTCGGCGGGGCGCGCGGGGTTACCCGCCTGACCTGTCGGCGTGATTTGGTCACCGGGCGGTTGGGTCGTCGATGCACTGCGATACGACGCTGATAGGTAGACCATGAGTTCGATCAAATCCTTGCCCGACGTGATGCGGATGCTGCGGCGCAGGCTGTGGCTTATCATGCTTGTCGCGCTGATCGGATCGGTCGTGTCGATCATGGTCGCGCTCAACCAGCCCAAGGTCTATCAGGCGACGGCGGTCATCCAGATCGAGACCCCGCAGGTCGAGCGCGACAGCCGTGGGCAGATCATCGGCAGCGATGCGCGCCACCGGCTGCAACTCATCGAACAGCGGCTGATGGCGCGCGATCACCTGATCAAGATGATCGACAAGCACGGGCTCTTTGCCGATGCCCACGACATGCCGCTGTCGCAGAAGATCTATCAACTTCGGATTTCGGCCCGGATCGAACAGATCACCGTCGGCATGCCCGGCGCGGGGCCCGCGACCACGCCCTCGGGGCTGAGCGTCACGGTCAGCCTTGGCGACCCGGACAAGGCCGCCGAGGTCGCCAATGATTTCGTCGATGCGGTGATCAGTCAGAACCGTCAGCGCCGCATGGAGTCGGTGCGGGAAACTCTCGATTTTTACAGCGATGAAGAGGCCCGCGTAGATGCGCGCATCGTGGCGCTCGAGGAACAGATCGCCGACTTCAAGCGCGCCAATGCCGACGCCTTGCCGACCAGTATCGGGTCGATGCGCGATCAGCTTGGGACCTTGCAGGAAACGCTGCTGGAGATCGATCAGCAGATCATCGCGCTAGAGACCGAAAGTTCGCGTCAGCGCGAAGAGGTGTTCGCCCGCCAGGTCGGGCAATTGAACGATCAGCGCGCGCTGGTATCCAGCCGCATCGCTGCCATCGAGGCCGCACTTGCCGCCGCACCACGGGTGGAGCGTGAACTCGGCGCGCTCAATCGCGATCTGGCCCAGCTTCAGGAACAGCTGACCGCGATCACCCGCAACCGGGTCGAGGCGGAAATGGCCAGCGTGCTTGAATCCCGGCAACAGCAGGAGCGGTTCGAAATCCTCGAAACCGCGATCCCGCCGCAGTATCCGGTCTCTACCAGCCGCAAGAAGCTGGCGCTCGCGGGCGGGCTGGCCAGCCTCGCACTCGGGCTGGCCCTCGCGCTTGTGCTGGAAATCCTCAACCCGGTGCTGCGCACCCCGTCGCAGCTCGAGGACGAGTTGGGCATCACCCCCGTGATCTCGATTCCGGTGGTGCGTCTGCGCGGCGAGCGGCGGGCGCGCCTGTTCAAGCGCCTTGGCACGTTGGCCCTCGCACTGCTGGTTTTGCCGATCCTGTTCCGGTTGATCGAGGAAAGGCTCTTGCCGTTGCGCGCACTTGGCGGCAACTGAGCCGGGTCAATATCCGTATTTGGTGATGTTCTCGCCCTCGGCCCGGTTCATCACCACGCCCAGTAGCGGCACCTCGTCGCCAAAGCGGGCCTTGAGGTCGCGCACCTCTTTTGCGGTGCTGCGCCCGCCGCCGACGACCAGCAGAACGCCATCGAATTGCGGCCTGAACCCCAGCACGTCATCATAGTAGAGCGCGGGCGGCATGTCGAAAATCACCACATCTGGCGCCAGCCGCGCACAAAGATCGGCCAGCACCGCCGCTGTGCCCGGCGCCTGCAGGAGTTCCGCAGCATAGGCTTCCGCCCGGTCATTGAGACCAAGCGCAAGATGTGGCCCGATATGCATCGCATTCTTGTCGGGCCGCAGGAAATGCCGCTCGGCGGACAACTCGCCAGTCAGGAAACGGGACATGCTGCCCGGCTCCGAGACGCCGAGCATCTTCGCCAGCGACGGACGGCGGAGGTCCATGTCCATCAGGACGGTGCGCAGGCCCGATTGCCGCGACAGGCTGATCGCCAGATTGGCCGCGACAAAGGACTTGCCGCAATCCGGCGTGGCCGAGGTGATTGCCACCCGGTGCCAGCCGCGCGCCCGCAGCGTCGCCACCAGCTTGGTGCGCAGCACGTCAAAGGCCACATGCGCCGGATCCTCGCGGGTGGCGGAAATCAGGCGATTGCGGATCAGGTGACGGGTATCCAGCGGCACGGCCCGCAGATCGTCCCAAAGTGGCTGCTGTGTCGACGCGACGGGCTCAGGCTCAGGCTCAGGCTCAGGCTCAGGCTCAGGCTCAGGCTCAGGCTCAGGCTCAGGCTCAGGCTCAGGCTCAGGCTCAGGCTCAGGCTCAGGCTCAGGCTCAGGCTCAGGCTCAGGCTCAGGCTCAGGACTGTCCAGCGATTCGGGAGTTACGGCAAAGGCTTCCTCCGGCTCGGCCCGCATCTCGGGGTCGAGCGGAAAGGCCCTTTCATCTCCGCGCTCCTCAAGGGAGGTCTCGGCCACGTCCCCGGCCTCCTCGGCCGTGTGCCGCGCCTCTCGGCGGCGCATATAGGCGTCGTGGCGCTGGAGTTTCATTGGCACGGCTCCACCCCCCGCCACGCGCCGGGGCGCGTGCCATGCGTCATGAAGAGGCGAGCCGATGCTGCCATATCCGGGAACTCCTGCCTGTTGCGCCCGGTATGCCGGGCAAATCCGGCAACAATGCGACGGAAAATCACTGATTATATGCCCCGCGCCTCAGAACCCGATAAGGTTGGCCCGGTCCACCGCCGCCTGCAGAAACGCCTCGCGATCCGCGACCGGGGTCCATCCCAGCAGGGCCTTGGGCTTGGCATTTTCGAACCGCGCGTAATGCGCCCGTGATTTCCAGTCACGCAGCGACGCGCGGATCACGCCGGGGCGGCGCAGCGCATGGGTCTTGAGCACGGATTTCACCGCATCCGCAGCCCAGAGCACCGTCAGGTTGCCCGAACTCACGCGCAGACGCGCCCCAAGCCGCATGTGGATTGCGTTGAAATAGCTGCGCGCCGAGGGCTGCACATCGCCCACGAGGTTGAACGACTGACCGAGCGCCGCCTCCTGTGTGGCCATCCGAATGAGCCCGTCCGAGACATCGCCGATCAGCACGAAGGGCAGCGGATTGTCGCCCTCGCCCCAGAGCCGCACCGCCCCCGCGCCGTGCCAGCGCCCGATCCCCCAATGCTGCAGCGGCCCGCCATGGCCCACAACGATGCCGGGCCGCGCGATGGTCAGCGGCAGGCCGTGTTCGCGCTGCATCTCCCACAGCCGCCGCTCGCATTCCGCCTTGGAGCGGGCATAGAGATTGCGGTCGCTCATGTCCTCGGCGAAGGGCGTAGATTCGGTGATCATCTTCGCAGGGTTCGACATGTCATAAGACGCAATCGTGCCGGTATAGACAAAGCGTCCCACCCCCGCCGCCAGCGCCGCCCGCGCGATCCGGTCCGAGACGCCGATATCGTTTTCCAGACAGTCCTCCCACGAGGTGCCAAGCGCGCGGGCGAGGTTATACACGATGTCGATCCCCTCCATCGCGCGGGTCAGCCCCGCTTCGTCGCGCAGGCTGACGGCGCAGGTCTCGACAGTCTCAGGCAGATCGTCGAACGGGCCATGCCCCCCCCGCGACAGCACCCGCACGTCATGGCCCTGCGCCACCAGGGCCCGCGTCAGGTCGCGGCCCAGAAACCCGGTGCCGCCGATCACAAGCGCCGTCGGTTCAGGTTTGCGGCGCGGCTTGGGGTGGCGGACAGTCTCGCGCCCCTGATCCGGCATCAGCGCAATCGTCGCGTCGATCGCCCGGCTGACACCCTCCACCGCCGCGCCGTCAAAGCGTGGATCGAGCGGGCGACCCTCGCGGATGGCCCCATAAAACGCGTCGAACAGCCCCATGAAGCCAAGCGCATAGGGCGATTTGCGGTTCAGCGATCCGATCTGTCGCGCAGCATTGCCAACGCCTTCGCGCAGATGTGCCCAGGCCACGCCCATCTCTCGCAGGAACGGGTTGAGCACCAGATCAGCGGTGTTCTCACGGGTCACGGTCAGCACATCGGCGGCGTAGTCCAGCCGCGCCAGCGCCGACGAGCCGCGCAAGGTCAGCGAGCGGTCGTCGACGCTCTCGACCAGTTGCAGGTTGATCGCCAGATCGACCTCCCCCGCCTGCGCCGTGATCCGCCAGCTTTGCGGGCGCGTGCCCGCGCCGGGCAGGTGCACGGGCTTCGACAGATGCAGCCCCGTTACCGTTACCGTCACCGGACCGAACAGATCCTGCGCAAAGGCGAAAAGATGCGGGCCCAACTCGCGCAGCAGGTTTCCCGGCTCGCGCAGCATCCACAACCCGAAAGGTCCGGAGCGCAGCGGCCCCAGCGGAAAGGCCCAGGTTATCTCGGCGCTTGAAATCCGCCCCAATTCTCCCGCCGCGACCAGCGCCTTGAGGCGCTGATAGGCGGGCAGCCCTAGGAAATTATGCCCGGCGGCAAGGTGACGCCCGGCGGCGCGCGCCGTCTCGGCCACGCTTGCTGCCTCATCCCCCGAGAGGGCCACCGGCTTTTCCACCAGCACATGCAATCCGGTGGCAAGGCATTTGCGCGCCAGGGCCGCGTGGCTGTCGGGCGGCGTCAGGATATGCACCGCCTCGACCGTACCCGAGGCAATCAGATCGTCCAGATCGGTGAAGGCTCGCGCCCCGTGCGCCGATGCCAGCCCTTCTGCCGCCGAGGCCGACAGATCACACACCGCCGCCAGCCGCACCCCCGGTGTCAGCTTAAGTGCCGCCGCATGCCAACCCGCGATATAGCCCGCGCCGACAAGCCCCACATTGATCACCTTATCCGTCATCAGAAACCGCTCACTTGTATTCGATGATCCGCATCGCCGCCCCGCGCCGCTTGCGCAAGGCGTAGGTCAGCATGCCAATCAGGTTGGGACATTTCGACAGGGTCAGGAACACCGCGTGATGCAGCGCGGTGCCGGTGGTCATGCCCTTGCCGCGCAGGCCCTGCACCGTCTTGAGGTAGGACAGAAGATAGGCCGCGAAAACCAGCACCAGCAGCGGCAACCAGAAGACCAGCCCCGCCAGCGCCAGAAGCGGCAAAGCCAGACCGTAAACCCAGACCCGCGCCCGTTCGCGCGCGAAATAGCCGGGATGCAGATCGCCCACCTGCGCAAAGCCATGCCCCGAGCGCACCGCGCGCCGCCACCATTGGCCCAGCCGCGTCATCGCGGCATCATGCCGGGTCATCGGCAAGGGCAAGCGGCGCAGGCTCCACCCAGCCTTGCGCAGACGCTGGCAAAACTCGTCATCCTCGGCGGCGATCACCTGCGCGTCAAAGCCCCCGGCCTCGATATAGGCAGCACTCCGCACCATCATGTCGCCGCCACAGGCCGTGATATCGCCCGCCGGGCGGTGCCATTCGTGATCGCAAAGCGCGTTGTAGACCGACGCGTCGGGGGCGATTTCAGACCGCCATCCGGTGACCAATCCAAGGCGCGCATCGTCCTGCAAGGCCGCCAGCCCCGCCTCGATCCAGCCCGGCACCACCATGCAATCGCCGTCGATGAATTGCACCACGTCGGGCGGCGTCTCTCCCAGCGCCTCGAACCCTTCATGCCGCGCCCGCGCGGCGGTAAACGGCGTGGCGGGGTCAAGCGTCACGACCTCTGCGCCCGCCGCCCGCGCCGCCGCAACGCTGCCATCGGTCGAGCCGCTATCGACATAGACGACGCGCCTTCCCTCCAGCGACGCGAGCGACGCCTCCAGCCGCGCGCCCTCATTGCGCCCGATCAGCACCACGGCGAGGGTCATTTCCCGCTCTCCGGTCTGAGGGTTTTAGGCGGGGTGCCGTTGGCGTAGCCTTCAAACAGCGTGGCGAGCCATGCCGCCTCGCTGTCGGAGGCGAACTCGTCGACCACCTTCGCGCGCCCGGCCGCGCCCATGCGCGCGCGCATCACCGGATCACCCAGCACCCGCGCCAGCGCCGCGCGCAGCGCCACCAGATCACCGGGGGGCACCAGTAGCCCGCTCTTCCCGTCCTCGACCAGTTCCGCCACCCCCGCGATGCGCGTCGTCACCACCGGCAGGCGGGCGGCCAGCGCCTCCATCAGAACTACGGGCAGCCCTTCGGCGAAACTTGGCAGGACCAGCGCCGTCGCCTCTCGCAGCAGTGCCGCCACCTCGTCCTGTGACCTGTAGCCGACAAAATCCACATGATTCCCAAGCCCCGCCGCCAGCCTCTCCAGGCCGTCACGCTCCGGCCCGTCGCCGACCAGCGTCAGGCGCAGGTCGGGATGATCCCCGATCAGCCCCTGCAGGGCCTCCAGCAGCACCGGCACACCTTTTACCGCCGCCAGCCGCCCGACGAAGAGAAGATGCGCGGGGGTCTCTGGCGCGGGCCGGTCGTAGCGCGCAGGGTCAACCCCGCAATGCACGATATGCAGCTTGGCCCAGTGCTCAGGCGCGGAGAACGCCATCGCCTGCGAGCGGGCGAAATGGCTGATACAGGCCACGAACTGCGCCCGCGCGATCTTTTCATCCAGCCGCCAGCGATACGGCTCATAGAAGATATCCGGCCCGTGCAGGGTGAAACTGTAGGGAATGCCCGACATTTCCGAGGCCAGCACCGCCACCGTGCAACTCGACTTGGCGATATGGTTGTGCAGATGCGTGAGGCCGCGCGCGCGCAGGTGCTGCGCCAGCACGGCGGCCTCGGCGAGATAGATGAGTTGATAGAGCGTCGGCTTGATCCCGCCGGGGCTCGTCCGCCAAGCGAGCAGCAAGGCCCGCAGCCACGCCCCCGGCCTGCGCCACGCCGCCAGATGCGCGGCGATCAGGCGGCGGGGCGAGACAGACGCCTCCAGCACGTGAAAGGTGCCCGCCGCCTCTGTCCGCTGCTCGGGGCCGGTGTGATGTTCCGCCCCGGTGCGGCGCATCGAACAGGTCTCGACCGTCAGGCCGCGCGCCCGCAACGCCGCCACCTCGCGCTGAATGAACGTATCGGTCGCGCGCGGATACTCGCCCGTCAAATAGGCGATGCGCGGGCTCATCCCCCGCCCTCGGTCGCGCGTGCGAAGGCGCTGTCGAAGTCGTCCTGCGGTGTCCAGCCGAGCGCCGCCTCCGCAGCCGCGACATCATAGCGGACGGGTCGCATCCGGGCGCGCAGGATGGCGGGACGCAACAGCCCCGGCAGGCGGTCGCCCAAAGGCGACAGCAGCCAGGCCAGCGGCATCACCAGCCGCCAGTTGAACGGCAGCACGTGGCGCGGCCAGCCGGTGCGCCGCAGCGCCGCGACATAGCGCGCCCGCGTGGGCCGGTCCGGCCCCAGAATGTTGAGCGCACGGCCCTCGCCCGGGGCCTCGGCGGCCCGCACGAAGGCGCGGGCGCAATCCGCCAGAGACACGACCGGAACCTCACCGCCACGCTCCAGCAGGATCAGCGTGCCGCCCATTGCGGGGCCAAGATGCGCGGTCGTCACCCGGCCGGGGCCAAGGATCGTACCGGGGCGCAGGATGGTGTGACGCAAGCCGCTGCCCCGCAGCATCTCTTCCTGCGCCAGCTTGGCACGGGCATAGGCGTCGCGGCGGTCGGGGCGATCTTCCAGCGGCGTGGCTTCGGTCACGACACCCTTGGCATCGGCACTGTAGACCGCAATGGAACTTGCCAGCACCAGACGCGGCGGTAAGGGCTGCGCCTGCATCGCCTCAATCACCCCACGCGTCGCCTTAACGGTGTCGCGCGCCTGCACCGCCTCGTCGCCCGAGAGCGACCCGGCAAGATGGATCACGCAATCCACGCCATCGAGCGCGGGCAACTCTCTCGAGGTCAGATCGAGATCATCCCGCGTCAGCGCGCGCACCTCATGTCCGCGCGCCTTCGCCTCGTCCACGACCGCGCGGCCCAGAAAGCCGCCCGCCCCGGTGATCATCAGTGTCAGGCCCATGATGCTGCCTCCATCGGTTCGCATGTGCTTTGCATGACGTGCGCCCCTGCATCGCAGCCTGCGTTCTGAATGGCCAGTGTCACCTCGGTCAGATGCAGCGCCATGGCATTTGTCAGCCGACAGGCCCGCCCCTCGGCCAGAGCCGCCAGCATTTCCACCGGGCCGAGCGCGAAATTCATCGACGCCGCCCCCCAACGGCCGACCTTGGGATGCGAGGCCGCGCGGGGCCGCAGACGCCGCCCGAACGGATGCTCCATCAAGCGCCGCCGCAAGACGAACCGCCGATAAAACCGAACGGCGGCGGCATTGCTCCACGCCTCTTTCACCTGCAACACGCCATCGTCGCCGATCACCCGGATGCGGTGATCATGCGGTGCCGCGATCGAACAGGTCAACCGCGCCACAGGGCCCTGCGCAAAAAAAAGCGTCGCCACCGAGAAATCCGGCGTGCCGGTCGCGCCGGGCTTGTCGGGCAGCACCTCGGCCGAGGCGCCGACCACGCGCTCCACCGGGCCAAACATCGCGATTAGCCACGACAGGTAATAGCCCGCATGCTCCAGCGTGCAGCCGACGGCAAACTCGTCCGCATGCGGCCAGGGCGCACCGCTCTCGCTCTGCCATTTGGCAAACGGGGCCTGCGGGATGAACCCGTCATCCAGTTCCGCATAGACAAGGCGCGGCACGCCCGCCACGCCGCGCCGCACCGCCGAGAGCAGTACCTGCGCCGCCTCGCCCAGCACCGAACAGGGGGCCGAGACCAGCATCAGCCCGCGCGCCGTTGCCAGATCATGCAATGCCTGCGCCTGCGTCATTTCCATCGCCAGCGGCTTTTCGCAATAGACGTGATGCCCGGCCTCCAGACAGGCGCGGTTGATCTCGTAATGCGCGTCGGGATTGGTGAGGTTCAGTACCACATCGCCGGGCGTGAGCCGGGCGAGCAAGGCCGCAAGGCTGTCCGCGGGCTGCACCCCCCAATGCGCCGCGAACGCCGCCATACGCGCCGAATCACGGTCATGCACCGCGATGACGGTCACCTCGGGATGCACGGCAAAGGAGCGCAGGTAGAGATCGGCCACGAATCCGCAGCCGATGAGCGCCACGCGCCCGCCTTTGGCCTGATGGGCCGCCCGGTCTGACCCGTTCCCCTGTATCATGCGCCCCCGCTAACCATAGGATCGTGTCAAGATTCAGCCCTTTGCCTTCCGATAACAAGCCTTCAGATAGCAGTGATGCAGCAAGGGCACAGGCACGCTTGGGAAAATCCTGAAATTCCCGCGATTTCGCCGCAGCCTGAACCCAGCCCTGCTATAGCAGACGGGTCAGACAGCTATCGGGACGCCACTTTTGGACTTTCGCATTCACGACCGAACGCTCCACATCGCGCCGCGCACCCGCGCGGGGCTGCTGGCCGACCTGTCCGACCGGCTGCGCACCAGACGCGGGTTTGCGCTCGCGACGATCAATCTCGAGCATCTGGTGAAACTGCCGCGCGACCGGGAGTTTCTCGACGCCTATGCCCGGCATGACTTCGTGGTGGCCGATGGCAATCCCGTGGTGTGGCTGTCGCGGCTGGCCGGAGCCCCGGTGGAACTGGTGACCGGCTCTGACCTGATCGAACCGCTGGCCCGTATCGCCGCCGAGACCGGCACGCCGCTGGCCCTTGTCGGCAGCACCGAGACCGCCCTGCAGAGGGCGGAGGACAGTCTGCGTGCGCGCGTACCGGGGCTGGAGATCGCCGCGCGGATCGCACCGCCAATGGGATTTTCGCCACTCGGCGATCAGGGTGCGGACGTGATCAAGGCGCTTGAGACGTCGGGCGCGGGACTGTGCCTTGTCGCCCTTGGCGCACCGAAACAGGAAATCTTCGCCGCCCGTGCCCATGCAGCCCTGCCGCATATGGGCTTTGCCAGCATCGGTGCCGGGCTCGATTTCATCGCCGGACGACAGCGGCGTGCGCCGCTCCGGTTGCGGCGTATCGCGATGGAATGGCTCTGGCGCATGCTGAGCGATCCGCGCCGCCTGCTCCTGCGCTATACGCGCTGCGCGCTGATCCTGCCGGGGCTCGCATGGCGCGCGTGGCGCATGCGGACCTAGTCTTCGCCACCTGGGCCAAGAGCAAGATCTGCATCCCGCCCCCTTGATCGCCTAGATCAGTGTTTGGCGGCCCGTGCCCCCGGCTTTGCAACCGATTGTCTGAATAACCTTGAGGATTGGGATGTCCTGAAGCTGCCATTGCCGTGAGCCGCGCATCGACGGGCCGCGGTACGGCGATGCTACGATTGTTCGGAAGAATTTTATCTCTGCCAAATCAGGAAAACATCCAGCGATGCGCAGTTTGCAGCCAAATCGCCGTGCCGGGGGGCGGCCCGTTGATGCGCGGCGATCTTCGACCGCGTATCGCGCGGGTGCTTTGATCCAACGGAAACTCCAGGCCAGTAAACCCATCCGCGCAACGCGCGGTCATTAACACTCGAGACGCTGTGTCAGGTTTCAACCGTTCCACACAAAGACGCCGAACCCGTGCGCGCACGCATTTTCACGTCCCCGCGTCACATGCAGGAAACTCTCGACGCAGGCGCGCGGGCTGGTCTAGGCTTGCCCGGACACTCACGGCGCGTTTCTGGGGAGACACGGATAGATGCTGGCCTTGATCATCAGGCGCCTGGCCCTCGGGCTGGTCACGGTCTGGCTTGTCTCCGTGATCATCTTTCTCGGCGTCGAGGCGCTGCCGGGGGATGCCTGCACCGCCATTCTGGAGCGGGACGCACATGGTGAAGCGCTCGCAAAATGCCGCGAGGTGATGGGGCTGAACACGCCCGCACTGACGCGCTATCTCGACTGGTCTGGCGGTATCCTCACCGGCGATTTCGGGCTGTCGGCAAATGGCCAGGAACGGATCGCCGAACTGGTGGGCTACCGGCTGCGCAACTCGCTGCTGCTGGCGGCGGGGGCGCTCGGCGTGGGCATACCGCTTGCCATCTTCCTCGGGGTGATCGCCGGTTTGTGGCGTGACCGCTGGCCGGACATCCTGTTCTCGACCGGGGCGATCTTTGCCATGACCATCCCCGAATTCGTTGCGGCCACGATCCTGATCCTGATCTTCGCGATCTGGCTCGGCTGGGTGCCTGCCATCGTGCTCACCCCCGCCGACGCCCCACCGCTGGAGTTCTTCCCCGAGTTCATCCTCGCCTCGACCGTTCTGACCATGCTGATGATCGCCCATGTCATGCGCATGGTACGCGCCTCGATGATCGAGGTGATGGCGGGCGACTACGTTCAGATGGCCACGCTCAAGGGCGTGCCCTACTGGCGCATCGTCTTTCGGCACGCGTTGCCCAATGCCCTGCTGCCCGCAATCAACGTGATCGCGCTGACCGTCGCGTGGCTCCTGGGCGGGGTCGTTGTGGTGGAGGTGGTGTTCAACTATCCGGGCCTCGGGCGGCTCCTGGTCGATGCCATTTCCGACCGCGATCTGCCGGTGGTTCAGGCAATCACGATGATCGTGGCGATCACCTATGTGGGGGTGAACCTTGTGGCCGACATCCTCAGCCTCGCGCTCAACCCGCGTCTGCGCAGTCATCAAGAGAGGGGCGCATGAGCACCACCACGCCTGCCCCGCGGAGCCTGCGCATTCTGGAGATACTGCGCGCCATGATGGCGCGGCCCTCGGGCGCGATCGGGCTCACGCTGGTGGCGTTTCATCTGGCGCTGGCGGTTCTCAGCCCGTGGATCGTGCCGTTCGACTACATGGCGATGGATGCCACGATCACGCTGGCGGGTCCGTCGCCTGCGCATTGGCTGGGCACCGATCATCTCGGGCGCGACGTGCTGACGCGGGTGATGCTGGGCGGGCGCGAGGCGCTTCTGGTCACCGGTACGGCCACACCCGTCGCGCTGATCTGGGGCGGCCTGTTGGGGGTCTATCTCGGCCTCAAGGGTGGCTGGCGCGACGAGATCGCGATGCGTCTGGTCGATGCGTTCCTTGCCCTGCCGGGCATTTTGCCGCTCTTGGTGCTGATCACCGTCTTCGGCAGCGGCGGCGAGGTGCTGATGCCGACGCTGGCGTTTTTCTTCGGCATCCCGGTGATCCGCGTGGCCCGGGCGGCGGCGCATGAGGTGGTGGCACGCGATTTCGTTTCGGCGGCGCGGGCACGCGGGCACCGCCCGCTCGACATTGTACGGCGCGAGTTGTTGCCCAACGTGACCGATACATTGCTGGTCGAGGGCGCGATGCGCTGGTCGTGGATGCTGCTGGGGTTTTCGGCGCTGTCCTTTCTGGGCTTTGGCGTCTCGCCCCCCAAACCCGACTGGGGGCTGATGATCTCGGATGCGCGGGTCTACATGTCGCTGGCGCCCTTGGGGGTGATCGCGCCGGTCATCGCCCTGTCGACCCTGATCATCGGGATCAATCTCAGCGCCGATGCGCTGGCCAAGACGCTCGGGCTCGACCACAGCCGCAAGGCGGTGATCTGACATGGCAGGCCCGCCGCCCCTCATCGACATTCGCAAGCTCTGCGTGGGGTTTCGCGGGCGCGCGGGCGCGATGCTTCCGGTGCTGCACGAGGTCGATCTGACGGTCTGCCGGGGCGAGAGCATCGGCATCGTCGGCGAAAGCGGATCGGGCAAGAGCACGCTGGCGCTTGCGGCCATGGGCTATCTCAAGCATGGGCTGCAAAAGATATCGGGCGACGTGATCTATGACGGGGCCGAGATGTTCGCGCGCCGCCCGGCGGAGCTGGCCCGGATCAGGGGCGGTCAACTGGGGCTGATCCCGCAGAATTCCGGTCAGGCGCTGACCCCCACGATGCGCATCGGCACGCAGATCCGCGAGGCGCTGCACCTGCATTGCGCCCTGCCCGAGGGCGAACATGCGACCCGCGCGCGCGACCTGCTGGCACAGGTGCGCCTGCCCGACCCCGAGTCGATCCTGCGCCGCTACCCGCACGAGCTGTCGGGCGGACAGCAACAGCGGGTTGCGATTGCCATGGCGCTTGCGGGCGAACCCGATGCCCTGCTGCTCGACGAGCCGACCACGGGCCTCGATGTCACCACGCAGGCGCATATCCTCGACTTGCTGCGTGATCTGGCCCAGTCCCGCAACATGGCGATGGTCTATGTCAGCCACGATCTGGGCGTGATCGCGCGGGTCTGCGACCGGGTTCAGGTGCTCTATGCCGGAGAGACAGTGCTGGAGGGGCCGACCCGCGCGGTGCTGCACGACCCGGCACATCCCTATGCGCGCGGGCTGCTGGCGTCGATCCCACGGCTGGGCGAGAAAACCTTGCCACGTGCCCTCGACGGTCGCCCACCCGGACCGGGCGAGCCGCGCGAGGGCTGTACCTTCGCACCGCGCTGCGCGCTGGCCACCGAGGACTGCCGCGCCGCCACCCCGCCGATGCTTGCAGGCGGCGCGGATCAGATGAGCCGCTGTCTGTACCCCGAAAGGGTGAATGAAATCACCGGGGATCAGGCGGGCACGCAGCCGCATGGCTGTCCCGAGGACAGCCCCTGCGCGCTCGATCTGGCGGGGCTGTCGATCCGCTATGATCGGCCCGGGCTGTTCGAGCGGCTACGGGGCGCCGCGCGCCCGCCCGCCACGGTGGACGGCATCGACCTGCATCTGCGGCAGGGCGAGACAATCGGCCTGGTCGGCGAGTCGGGCAGCGGCAAATCGACCATTCTCAAGGCGATTTCCGGGCTGCTGCCCCCCGCCTCGGGCCAGATCACGCTTGGGGACGGCACCGCCCTGCCTTTGACCGTGGAGAGCCGCCGCCCCGATCAGCTGCGTCGCATCCAGATGATTTTCCAGAACCCCGATGACAGCCTCAACCCGCGCCAGTCGGTGGCCGAAATCCTCGCTCAACCGCTACGGCTCTATTTCGGGCTGACGGATAGTGCCCTGCGCGCGCGGACGGTGGAACTGCTCGACACCGTGCGGCTTGGTGCGCCTTACCTCGACCGCCGTCCCGGTCAGCTCTCGGGCGGCGAGAAACAGCGCGTGGCGGTGGCCCGTGCCTTTGCCGCCGGGCCCGAGATCGTGCTCTGCGACGAGATTACCTCGGCGCTCGATGTCTCGGTGCAGGCCGCCGTTCTCGACCTGCTCAACGAACTCAAGGCGGCGCACAAGACCGCCTTCGTCTTTGTCAGCCATGACCTGACGGTGGTGCGGGCGCTGTCGGACCGCGTGGCGGTGCTCTATCAGGGGCGGATCTGCGAATTCGGCCCGGCGGCGGTGGTCTATGGCAGCCCGTCACATCCCTACACGTCGGTGCTGCTCAACGCCGTGCTGACGCCCGACCCCGATCACGCGCCGCGTCTGATGGCTGATGATGTGACGGAACTGGCACCCCCCGCGCATGGCTGCCCGTTCCAGCGGCGGTGCCCGGTGAAATGCGGGACGATCTGCGACACCGACACGCCCCCCGCTCAGCAGGCGGGCGACGGCCATGTCATCCGCTGCCACATCCCCCTGGCAGAATTGCGCGCTAAACAGACAGGCTGACCCGACGAAATCTTGTGACGATTTCGATCCGCTTTCATCGGGTGAAAGCGGCCTCTCGGAAGAACCGTCCGTCTGGATGCATTTCAAATGCCAGCTCCTATGACGCGAGAGAGCGGCCCCGGCTCACATCCGCGAATGGCTTGGTACTGCCGCTGAAGTTCAGCCCCAATGCGCGGAATCAAGGTGCCGTAGGCACCGCCGCGCAGCGCCCGACCGCCCCCTCGGGCGGGCACCGCGCGGCTCATCTCTGAAACCGCCAAGGTCCGCTCTAGGCCACCCATCCCCGACGTCCAAACCCGCTGCCTATGCACAAACAGGGCTCAGTCCTGACATGGCTCGGCGGATTGTGCCGCTACGGCATCGATCGTTCCGCTCGACCGCCACCCACATAAAAAAGCCCGGCCATTTGGCCGGGCTTTTTCCTGCGTTTCCGTCACCAGACGATCAATCGTCGCGGCTCTCCGGCGTTTCGACGAAATTGTCGAACTCGTCGCCACCGACCACATCGTCGTCCACCACCGGAGCGGCCAGTGCCGCCGCTGCAGCGGCCTCTTCCTGACGCGCCTCGATGACGACATTGTCACGCGACTGCGCAATGCGGCGCATTTCCTGCGTGGCACGGCCCGTACCCGCCGGGATCAGGCGACCCACGATGACGTTTTCCTTGAGGCCCACCAGCTTGTCGCGCTTGCCCTGCACCGAGGCTTCGGTCAGCACGCGGGTGGTCTCCTGGAACGACGCCGCCGAGATGAACGACCGGGTCTGCAACGATGCCTTGGTGATGCCCAGCAGGATCGGCTCGCCCTTGGCGGGACGCCCGCCCTTGGCCTCTGCCTTGGCATTGGCCTCGTCGAACTCGATCTTGTCGACATGCTCACCCTTGAGCAGCGTGGTATCGCCCGAGTCCTGGATCTCCCATTTCTGGAGCATCTGGCGCACAATGACCTCGATGTGCTTGTCGTTGATCTTCACGCCTTGCAGACGGTAGACCTCCTGCACCTCGTCGATCATGTAATTGGCCAGCGCCTCGACGCCCATGATGCCGAGGATGTCATGCGGCGCGGGGTTGCCGTCCATGATGTAGTCACCCTTCTGGACAAAATCACCTTCCTGAACGGGAATGTGCTTGCCCTTGGGCACCATGTATTCGACGGGCTCCAGGCTGTCATCGGCAGGCTCGATCGAAATGCGGCGCTTGTTCTTGTAGTCGCGCCCATAGCGAACGTAGCCGTCGATTTCCGCGATGATCGCGTGATCCTTGGGGCGGCGCGCCTCGAAGAGTTCGGCCACACGCGGCAGACCGCCGGTGATGTCCTTGGTCTTGCCACCCTCGCGCGGAATGCGCGCGACCACGTCACCCGCCTGAACCTGCTGGCCTTCTTCAACCGACAGGATCGCATCGACGGACATCGGATAGATCACCGGGTTGCCCGCATCGTTGCGCATCGGCTCGCCATCCTCGCCCACGATGAAGATTTCGGGCTTGAGCTCGTTGCCACGCGGCGCGGCGCGCCAGTCGGTCACGATCTTCTGGGTCATGCCAGTGGCCTCGTCGGTCACGTCGCGGACAGAGACGCCCGAGGTGAGATCGACGAATTTCGCCATACCGGATTTCTCAGCCAGGATCGGCAGGGTGTAGGGGTCCCATTCGAACAGCTTCTGACCGCGCACGACCTTGTCGCCTTCCTTGACGAAAAGCTTGGTGCCGTAGCCCACCTTGTGGCTCGCCAGTTCGACACCCTTGTCGCCAAGGATCCGGATCTTCATGTTCCGGCCCATGACCAGCATCTCGCCGCTCGAGTTCTCCAGCGTCTGGGGCTGCTCATATTCGATCACCCCTGCCTGGCTTGCCTCGAGGAAGGACTGCTGGCCACCCTGTGCCACGCCGCCGATGTGGAACGTCCGCATCGTCAGCTGCGTGCCCGGCTCGCCGATCGACTGCGCGGCGATGATGCCGACAGCCTCGCCGATATTGACCATCGTGCCGCGTGCAAGGTCACGGCCATAGCACATCGCGCAGACCCCATCCTCGGCCTCACAGGTCAGCGGCGAGCGCAGGCGCACCGTCTGCACCGCGGCCTCTTCCAGCGAATCGGCCATGCGCTCGTCGATGAGATCGCCCTTGGAGGCCAGCACCCGGTCGCTCAGCGGATCGACGATATCCTCGGCCACCACGCGGCCAAGGCAACGCTCGGCCAGTGAGGCCACGATCTCACCGTCATTCACCGCCGCCTCGACGGTGACCGCACGCTCAGTGCCGCAGTCGTGCTCGCGCACGATGCAGTCCTGAGCCACGTCCACCAGACGCCGCGTGAGGTATCCCGAGTTCGCGGTTTTCAGAGCCGTGTCCGACAGGCCTTTACGGGCACCGTGCGTCGAGTTGAAGTATTCAAGAACGGTCAGACCTTCCTTGAAGTTCGAGATGATCGGCGTCTCGATGATGTCGCCGTTCGGCTTGGCCATCAGGCCGCGCATCCCGCCCAGCTGTTTCATCTGCGTGACCGAGCCACGGGCACCGGAGTGCGCCATCATGTAGACCGAGTTCGGCTCCATCACGGCACCGGCCTCGTCGCGACGCTCGGCAGAGATCGAGCCCATCATCGCCTCGGTGACCTCGTCGTTACACTTCGACCAGGCATCGACGACCTTGTTGTATTTCTCACCCTGGGTGATCAGGCCGTCCATGTATTGCTGCTCGAAGCCTTTGACGTTCGTGCGGGTCTCCTCGACGATGGTCCACTTGCCATCGGGGATCACCATGTCGTCCTTGCCGAAGGAAATCCCGGCCTTGAACGCCTCGCGGAAGCCCATGGTCATGATCTGGTCGCAGAAGATGACCGATTCCTTCTGACCGCAGTAACGGTAGACGGTGTCGATCACCTGCTGCACCTCTTTCTTGCGCAGCAGACGGTTCACGAGATGGAACGGAGCCTTGGCGTTCTGCGGCAGCAGCGCCCCAAGCCGCGCGCGGCCCGGCGTGGTTTCCACCCGCACCATGACCTCGTCGCCATGCTCGTCGATCTGCGGCACGCGCACGGTAATCCGCGCGTGCAGATGCACTTCACCCGCGTCGAGCGCGTGCTGAACCTCGTCGAGCGACGAGAAGATCATGCCCTCGCCCTGCATGCCTTCGCGCATCAGCGTGACATAGTAGAGACCAAGAATCATGTCCTGCGACGGCACGATGATCGGTGCGCCGTTGGCAGGGCTGAGGACGTTGTTGGTCGACATCATCAGCACCCGCGCCTCAAGCTGGGCTTCCAGCGAGAGCGGCACGTGCACAGCCATCTGGTCGCCGTCAAAATCGGCGTTGAAGGCGGCACAGACCAGCGGGTGAAGCTGGATCGCCTTGCCTTCGATCAGTGTGGGCTCGAAGGCCTGAATGCCCAGACGGTGCAGCGTCGGCGCACGGTTGAGCATGACAGGGTGCTCGCGGATCACCTCATCGAGGATATCCCACACCTCGGGGCGCTCTTTCTCGACCAGCTTCTTGGCCTGTTTGACGGTGCTGCTCAGGCCCTTGGCCTCCAGCCGCGAATAGATGAACGGCTTGAACAGTTCCAAGGCCATCTTTTTGGGCAGGCCACACTGATGCAGTTTCAGTTCCGGGCCCGTCACGATGACCGAGCGGCCCGAGAAATCGACCCGCTTGCCCAGAAGGTTCTGGCGGAAGCGGCCCTGCTTGCCCTTGAGCATGTCCGACAGCGACTTGAGCGGGCGCTTGTTGGCACCGGTGATGACCCGGCCGCGACGACCGTTGTCAAACAGAGCATCGACCGATTCCTGCAGCATCCGCTTTTCGTTGCGCACGATGATGTCGGGCGCACGCAGCTCGATCAGGCGCTTGAGACGGTTGTTGCGGTTGATCACCCGGCGATAGAGATCGTTGAGATCCGACGTCGCGAAACGGCCACCATCCAGCGGCACCAGCGGGCGCAGTTCGGGCGGGATGACCGGCAGCACCGTCATCACCATCCATTCCGGGCGGTTGCCGGATTCGAGGAAGGATTCAACCACCTTGAGGCGCTTGATGATCTTCTTGGGCTTCAGCTCGCCGGTGGCTTCCTTGAGATCGGCGCGCAGGGTTTCGGCCTCGTTCTCGAGGTCGATATTGGCCAGCATCTCGCGGATCGCCTCGGCGCCGATATTGGCGGTGAAGGCGTCCATGCCATACGCGTCCTGCGCGTCCATGAACTCTTCCTCGCTCAGCATCTGGCCATAGGTCAGATCAGTGAGACCGGGCTCGATCACCACGTAATTCTCGAAATAGAGCACCCGCTCCAGATCGCGCAGCGTCATGTCCAGCATTAGACCGATGCGCGAGGGCAACGATTTCAGGAACCAGATATGCGCGCAGGGTGCGGCCAGTTCGATATGGCCCATACGCTCGCGCCGGACCTTTTGCAGCGTGACTTCAACGCCGCATTTCTCGCAGACAACGCCGCGATATTTCATGCGCTTGTACTTGCCGCAGAGGCATTCGTAATCCTTGATCGGGCCAAAGATGCGCGCACAGAACAGACCGTCACGCTCGGGCTTGAACGTGCGGTAGTTGATGGTCTCGGGCTTCTTGATCTCGCCGTAGGACCACGACAGAATCCGCTCGGGGCTGGCCAGAGAGACCTTGATTTCGTCGAACACCTTGGCAGGGGCCACGGGGTTGAACGGGTTGTTTGTGAGTTCCTGGTTCATTTTCAAATCCTTAGAGGCTGGCGGTGAGGTGAGGGGCAACGCCGTTTTCTTGCAAAGAAAACGGACCGGACCCTTTGAAAGCGTCCGGCGCGTTGCGCTTACTCATCCTCCTCCGCATCCAGGAGTTCCATGTTGAGGCCGAGGCCGCGCACTTCCTTGACGAGCACGTTGAACGATTCCGGAATACCGGCCTCGAAATTGTCCTCGCCTTTTACGATGCTCTCATAGACCTTGGTCCGGCCCGCCACGTCGTCCGACTTGACCGTCAACATCTCCTGCAAGGTGTAGGCGGCGCCATAGGCTTCGAGCGCCCAGACCTCCATCTCACCAAAGCGCTGACCACCGAACTGCGCCTTGCCGCCCAAGGGCTGCTGCGTGACGAGGCTGTAAGGCCCGGTCGAGCGCGCGTGGATCTTGTCATCCACCAGGTGGTGCAGTTTCAGCAGGTACTTGATGCCCACGGTCACGGGACGCGAGAACTGCTCGCCCGTGCGCCCGTCGAACAGCACCGACTGACCGCTCTGATCAAAGCCCGCACGTGTGAGTGCGTCGTTCACGTCGCCCTCTTTCGCGCCGTCAAAGACCGGGGTGGCAATCGGCACGCCGTTGGTGACGGTGCCCGCGGATTCGATCAGCGTCTGCTCGTCCATGCCTTCGATGCCCTCTTCGTAGACATCGTCGCCATAGGCGATGCGCATCGCCTCGCGGACCGGGGTCAGATCACCGGACCGGCGATATTCTTGCAGCGCCTCGTCGATCTTGAGACCCAGACCGCGCGCAGCCCAGCCCATGTGGGTTTCGAGGATCTGGCCCACGTTCATCCGTGACGGCACACCCAGCGGGTTGAGGCACAGATCGACCGGGGTGCCGTCCGCAAGGAACGGCATGTCCTCGATCGGGATCACCTTGGAGATCACACCCTTGTTGCCGTGACGCCCGGCCATCTTGTCGCCCGGCTGAAGCTTGCGCTTCACGGCGATGAAGACCTTGACCATCTTCATCACACCCGGCGGCAGGTCGTCGCCGCGGCGGACCTTCTCGACCTTGTCCTCGAAACGGGCATCGAGCGTGCGCTTTTGCGCCTCGTATTGCTCGTGCAGCGCCTCGACAATCTTGGCGTCAGCCTCGTCCTTGAGGGCAAGCTGCCACCACTGACCCTTGGTCAGGGTGCTCAGCAACTCTTCGGTGATGTCCGAGTTGGCCTTGACGCCCTTGGGCCCCTTGACCGCGACCTTGCCGAGGATCAGCGATTTGAGACGCGCATAGATGTTGCGGTCGAGAATCGCCAACTCGTCGTCACGGTCCCGTGCCAGACGCTCGACCTCTTCACGCTCGATCTGCAGCGCGCGCTCGTCCTTCTCCACACCGTGGCGGTTGAACACACGCACCTCGACCACCGTGCCGAAATCACCCGGCTTGACGCGCAGGGACGTGTCGCGCACGTCGCTCGCCTTTTCGCCAAAGATCGCGCGGAGAAGTTTTTCCTCCGGCGTCATCGGGCTTTCGCCCTTCGGGGTGATCTTGCCCACAAGGATATCGCCCGGCTCCACATCGGCCCCGATATAGACGATGCCCGCCTCGTCGAGGTTGCGCAGCGCCTCTTCACCGACGTTGGGGATGTCACGGGTGATCTCTTCCGGCCCCAGCTTGGTATCGCGGGCGGCGACCTCGAATTCCTCGATATGGATCGAGGTAAAGACGTCATCGCGCACGATCCGCTCCGAGATCAGGATCGAGTCCTCGTAGTTGTAGCCGTTCCACGGCATGAAGGCCGTGATCACGTTCTTGCCAAGCGCCAGTTCGCCCATATCGGTGCAGGGGCCATCGGCGATGACCTCGCCCTTCTGGACAGTATCGCCCACCTTGACCAGCGGCTGCTGGTTGATGCAGCTGTTCTGGTTCGAGCGCTGGAACTTGCGCATGCGGTAGATATCCACGCCCGGATCGCCGATTTCGAGATCGGCGGTGGCGCGCACCACGATCCGCTGTGCATCGACCTGGTCGATCACACCAGCGCGTTTGGCCATGATCGCAGCGCCGGAGTCGCGGGCGACAACGCCCTCGATCCCGGTGCCCACCAGCGGCGCCTCGGCGCGCAATGTCG
Source organism: Roseovarius tolerans (assembly GCF_900109855.1). Lineage (GTDB taxonomy): Bacteria > Pseudomonadota > Alphaproteobacteria > Rhodobacterales > Rhodobacteraceae > Roseovarius > Roseovarius tolerans. Next base: position 142,167 of record NZ_FOBO01000009.1, read on the forward strand.
GCACCGCCTGACGCTGCATGTTCGACCCCATGAGGGCACGGTTGGCGTCGTCGTTTTCCAGGAACGGAATGAGCGAGGCGGCGACCGAGACCAGCTGCTTGGGGCTGACGTCGATCAGGTCCACATGCTCGCGCGGGGCCAGCATGTATTCGCCCGACTGACGGGTCGACACCAGATCGTTGACGAACTTGCCCGCGTCATCGAGATTGGCGTTGGCCTGCGCCACGGTGTGGCGCATTTCCTCGGTGGCGGACATGTATTGCACTTCGTCGGTGACCTGCCCGTCCACGACCTTGCGGTAGGGGGTTTCGATAAAGCCGTACTTGTTCACCCGCGCAAAGGTCGCGAGCGAGTTGATCAGGCCGATATTCGGGCCTTCCGGCGTCTCGATCGGGCACATCCGGCCATAGTGCGTGGGATGCACGTCGCGCACCTCAAAGCCCGCACGCTCGCGGGTCAGACCGCCCGGCCCGAGCGCCGAAAGACGACGCTTGTGCGTCACTTCCGAAAGCGGGTTGGTCTGGTCCATGAACTGCGACAGCTGGCTGGAGCCGAAGAATTCGCGCACGGCGGCGGCAGCAGGCTTGGCGTTGATCAGGTCCTGCGGCATCACCGTGTCGATCTCGACCGATGACATTCGCTCCTTGATCGCGCGCTCCATCCGCAGCAGACCGACGCGATACTGATTTTCCATCAGCTCGCCGACCGAGCGCACCCGGCGGTTGCCGAGGTGGTCGATGTCGTCGATATCGCCCTTGCCGTCGCGCAACTCAACCAGCGCCTTGACGCAGGCCACGATGTCCTCGCGGTCGAGCGTGCGCTGCGTGTCGGGCTTTTCGAGATTGAGGCGCATGTTCATCTTGACCCGGCCAACAGCCGAGAGGTCATAGCGCTCCGCATCGAAGAACAGCGTCTCGAACAGCGCCGCCGAAGCCTCTTCGGTGGGCGGCTCGCCGGGGCGCATGACGCGGTAGATATCCATGAGCGCGGTCTCGCGGTTCATGTTCTTGTCCGCCGCCATGGTGTTGCGGATATAGGGGCCCACGTTGATCCCGTCGATATCAAGCACCGGAATGTCGGTGATCCCTGCGTCGAGCAGCGCCTGCAAGGTGCCGCCGGTGATCTCGCCAGCCTTGTCGTATTCCAGCGTCAGCTCATCGCCCGCCTCGACATGGATCGCGCCGGTTTCCTCGTCGATGATGTCGCGCGCCACGAACTTGCCGACGATATGCTCGAACGGCACCAGAAGCTCGGTGACCTTGCCGTCGTCGATCAGTTGCTTAACCGCACGCGGCGTGATCTTCTTGCTTGCTTCAAAGATCACTTCGCCGGTCTTGGCGTCAATCAGGTCATAGGTCGGACGGGTGCCCCGCACCCGCTCGGGGAAGAACTTGGTGACCCAGCCCTTTTTCTTCTTCAGCTTGAAATCGACCGTGTCATAATAGGCATTCATGATGCCTTCCTGATCGAGGCCGAGCGCATAGAGCAACGTCGTCACCGGCAGCTTGCGGCGGCGGTCGATGCGGGCGAACACGATGTCCTTGGCGTCGAATTCGAAATCGAGCCAGGAGCCGCGATAGGGAATGATGCGGCAGGTGAACAGCAGCTTGCCCGACGAATGGGTCTTGCCCTTGTCGTGGTCGAAGAACACGCCCGGAGAGCGGTGCATCTGGGACACGACCACGCGCTCGGTGCCATTGACCACGAAGGTGCCGTTATGCGTCATCAGGGGCATATCCCCCATGAACACGTCCTGTTCCTTGATATCCTTCACCGACTTCGCGCCGGTATCCTCGTCGACATCGAACACGATCAGGCGCAGCTTGACCTTCAGCGGGGCGCTGTAGGTCATGTCACGCTGCATGCACTCCTCAACGTCGTATTTCGGCTTTTCCAGATCGTAGCTGACGAATTCCAGCACGCTGGTCTCGTTGAAATCCTTGATCGGAAAGACGGATTGGAACACGCCCTTGATCCCCTCGCCGTCAAGCGGCTGGGGCTCGTCGCCGGATTTCAGGAACAGGTCATACGAGGATTTCTGAACCTCGATGAGGTTCGGCATCTCCAGCACTTCGCGGATCTTGCCGTAATATTTGCGCAAACGTTTCTGGCCAAGGTAGGATTGAGCCATGGTCGATGTCACCTTTCATTTCTCACCGGTCGCGCGCGCTGTCGGGGCTCAGCGCCGCGGCCATCCGAGAGGGCTTGGTTCGATCAATTCCCGGCCATCGTCCCAATGACGGCCTCCCGATCCTTTAAACCTCGCCTTAGAAAAGCCCCGAACCGCGCAGGGCCTCTCTGAGACAGGTTTGGCCGAGCCCGGATTCCCGGGCCCAGCCTTCAAATTCGCTCCGGGAAACCCCGGCGCAAATTACTTGAGTTCGACTTCGGCGCCAGCTGCTTCCAGCTTGCCCTTGATCTCGTCGGCTTCGTCCTTGGAGACCTGCTCCTTTACGGCCTTGCCACCGGCCTCGACGAGGTCCTTGGCTTCTTTCAGGCCCAGACCGGTGATCGCGCGAACTTCCTTGATCACGTTGATCTTCGATGCGCCTGCGGATTTCAGGATCACGTCGAATTCGGTCTGCTCTTCAGCAGCCTCGCCGGCGTCGCCAGCAGGACCCGCCATCATGACCGCGCCACCGGCTGCGGGCTCGATGCCGTACTCGTCTTTCAGGATGGTTTTCAGTTCTTGTGCTTCGAGAAGCGTCAGACCAACGATCTCTTCAGCCAGTTTTTTCAGATCAGCCATTTTTCAGCTCTTTCCGTTCTCTAGATGTGTTCCAACGTCGGGAAGTAAACCCTACGCGAATGTTACAGTATGCCTTACGCGGCTTCGGCCTTCTCTTCGATGGTCGAAAGGATGCTCGCGATGTTCGAAGCAGGTGCGCCAATGGCCCCCGCGATGTTCGAAGCGGGTGCGCCGATCATGCCTGCAATCGTCGCGATGAGTTCATCGCGCGACGGCAGTTTCGACGTAGCTTCAACACCGGCACGGTCCAGTGCCGTCTCGCCCATTGCCCCACCAAGGATTTCAAACTTCTTGTTGTCCTTGGCAAAGCCCTCCGCGACCTTGGCTGCTGCCACAGGGTCTTCGGAGAAGGTGAGTACGGTCATACCCGAGAGGTAGTCTGCAATGCTTGCGCACGGCTTGCCCTCAAGGGCGATCTTGGCGAGCCTGTTCTTTGCAACACGAACCGATGCCTCTGCCGCACGGGCGCGGGCACGCAGATCCTGCATTTCGGCAACTGTAAGACCCGTGTAGTGGGCAACCACTACGACGCCAGAGCTTTCGAAGATCTGGCCGAGTTCCTCGACCACTTTCTCTTTCTGGGCTCTATCCACAGTTTCACTCCAAATTTGGGGGTTTCCCCCCGGCTCAGTTGTGCCACCCCTTGCAAGGCGGCGTTCGGGTCCAATCTCAGGGTCCCGAGGCCAAGATCACCCGAGGGCAAATGCCCAGGCTGGAAATCTCATCTCGTTCCCCATCTCAGGAAGGAATTATTCACCGCGACTGCGATGAACCCTCCGTCTCGGACAGGACAGGGCCGATTGTGGCCCTGCCATTCGCCCCGGGGTCGAAACCCCGGATGCAAATTCTTATTCGACAGCGGCGCTGCTGACGTCGATCGACACGCCTGCACCCATCGTCGAGGTCAGGCTGATCTTCTTGACATAGGTGCCCTTGGCGCCTGCCGGTTTCGCCTTCTGCACGGCAGAGACAAACGCGCGGACATTCTCGGCCAGCTTTTCGGCATCAAATGACGCCTTGCCGACACCGGCATGCACGACACCGGCCTTCTCGGCCTTGAACTGCACCTGGCCGCCCTTGGCATCCTTGACCGCCTGCGCCACGTCCATCGTCACCGTACCCACCTTGGGGTTCGGCATCAGGTTGCGCGGGCCCAGCACCTTGCCCAACCGGCCCACGACAGGCATCATGTCGGGCGTGGCGATGCAGCGATCAAATTCGATCTTGCCGCCCTGCACGGTCTCCATCAGGTCCTCTGCGCCGACGATATCCGCACCAGCGGCCTCGGCCTCTTCAGCCTTGGCACCACGAGCGAAGACGGCGACGCGCACGGTCTTGCCGGTGCCGTTGGGCAGGCCGACGACGCCGCGCACCATCTGGTCTGCGTGACGCGGATCAACGCCAAGGTTCATCGAGATTTCGACCGTTTCGTCGAATTTCGCGGTCGCGTTGCCCTTGATCAGGGCGACCGCGTCCTCGACAGTCAGGTTGTCTTTGCCAGTCGCTGCTTCACGCAGGGCGCGGGTCCGTTTTCCAAGCTTTGCCATCTTACTTCACCTCGATGCCCATGGAACGCGCGGAGCCGAGGATGATCTTCATCGCGGCTTCGACGTCGTTCGCGTTCAGGTCCTGCCACTTCGCTTCGGCGATCTCGCGCACCTGCTTGGTGCTCACGGTACCGGCAGAGGCGCGGCCCGGTGTCTTGGAGCCGGATTGCAGCTTGGCGGCCTTCTTGAGGTAATAGGACGCCGGCGGCGTCTTGATCACCATGTCAAAGGACTTGTCCTGATAATAGGAAATCACGGTCGGGCACGGGGCACCCGGCTCCATGTCCGCGGTCTTGGCGTTGAACGCCTTGCAGAATTCCATGATGTTGATGCCGCGCTGGCCCAATGCGGGGCCGACGGGCGGGCTGGGGTTGGCTTGCCCGGCTTTCACCTGCAGCTTGAGCGTCCCTACGAGTTTCTTGGCCATGTGGCCTCTCCTTTTGGTCCAACACCGTCGGGGCGCGCCCCTTCGGTTCTCTTGTTGTGTGGTCCGGTCCGATGGCCGCGGCCACCTCGTCTCCCACGGCTCACATCATCAGGCCTGTTTGGTGACCTGTGTGAATTCCAGTTCGACCGGGGTTTCCCGGCCAAAGATCGACACCGACACCTTCAGGCGCTGGTTGTCCTCGTCGACATACTCGACCATGCCGTCGAAATCCTCGAACGGGCCGTCATTGACCTTGACCTTCTCGCCCACCTCGAAGTGGATGAGCGTGCGCGGGCTTTCCTCGCCCTCCTGCACGCGACCGAGAATCGACTGCACTTCGGCATCGCGCATCGGCATCGGACGGCCCTGCGGACCCAGAAAGCCGGTGACGCGATTGATCGAGTTGATCAGGTGATAGCCGCGATCCGACATCTCCATATGCACCAGCACATAGCCGGGCATGAAGCGACGTTCGGCAGTCACCTTCTTGCCACGGCGGATCTCGATCACCTCTTCGGTGGGAACCAGCACCTCGTCAATCTCGTCCTCGAGACTGTTGTCGGTGACGGATTGTCTGATCTGCTCGGCGATCTTCTTCTCGAAATTCGAGAGAACACTGACCGAGTACCACCGCTTTGCCATCGTCGCCCTATGCCTTTGTTCTTACCGGCCCGGGCCGGATTTTCGTATTCTTCCAAGCGGTTGCACCCGCACGCTCTGAAACGAAAAGCGGCGCGCAACCCGAATCGCCGCGCGCCATGTCCAGAAGTGTTGCGTCAACTACCTTTGATCGTTCACGAATTCAAGGCCCGGCAACGAATTAATAAGCCGCTCAGCCAAACAGGCCCAGCACGCCCTGCAATCCACTGCGGATACCCAGATCGACCAGCGCAAAGAAGATCGCGGTCAGCGTGGCCATGATAAACACCATGACCGTGGTCAACAGCACCTCGCGGCGGGTGGGCCAAACCACCTTGGCCACTTCCGAGCGGACCTGCTGAATGAACTGAAGCGGGTTCGTGCGTGCCATCTGCGCTGTCTTCCATGATTTCGCTACTGCGCGCCGACATACGCCCGCTGTCCGGCGAATTCAAGGGCCGATGGCCGCCCCTTGACCGACTAGTGCGGATCGCGCGCGATGCGCTCGAACGGGTCAGGCCGCCCCTCGAACGGGTCCGGCTCCACCTCACGCGCGGCGCGCAGCCGCGCCACGATATCGCGCAGCCGCCCGATGCCGATTTGCGGAAGGGCGATCTCCGCGCCGCCGCGCAGCCGGTCGCGCAGACCGGTCATCCGTTCCGGTCCGAAGATGGCAACGCCGATAAGCGCAAGGCAGAACAGCGCGAAGCCCACGATCAGAACCGCTCTCGGCCAGATCAGAACCGCCGCGAAGACCAGCGCCCAGGTCGCATGTCGCGGCTCCGGACGAAACGCCCGAAGCCGCGACCAGAGGCCAGCGCGCGTCTTGGGCGCGGCCTTGGCTTTCTGAGGTTTTTTCTTGGCATGTGGCTGAACCGACTGCAGCGCCACCTGTGGCGCAAGATCGGGCAACGTATCGATATTGGCGCGGCGACGATCCTCGTTCATGATCGATTTGATCGTCGCTATGGCATTCTGCACCGCAATATCGGTCGATGCCGCGTCGGGCGGCGGACGCCCCTCGAATTCCCGATCAGGATGTGGCGGATACAAGTCGGAGCCCCCGGCCCGACGTAAATCGTATTCCATGGCAATAAAACTCTTCTTTCCACGCCCCCACGCGGATCGACGGCCCGAATCCGGGCGGCATGCGTCGATTAATGGTGACGGTGGGGCGCAAATGTGGCGAGATCGTGGCGAGCCTGCGGCGAAAACGGGGCAATTCCGATTTTCACCACATTTAAGCTATATTTTGCGCGCATTTTGCGATTTGGGCGCGCGCCGCTCAACCATGGCGGGAAGATCAGAACGCTCAAGGCCTCATCAAGACGCGCCCGACTCGCGTGGCGTTTGCCACCAGGAGCGAACATGCAGCGATCTGGAAAATGGCAGGGGCAGCAGGGTTCGAACCCGCGACCTACGGTTTTGGAGACCGTCGCTCTACCAGCTGAGCTATACCCCTAGACTGCGGCGGTGTTATTGATTTTCGACACGGGCGTCAAGCGGGTGCCAGACACTAATCGCAGGTCGGGCGGAACGCCCGGCAGATGCGCCACGCGCCCTGTCCTGACCTGCCCCTGACCTCGCGCGGAATCACGCTGCCGGACGCGCCTTGAAACGCGGGCTCTGCACCACGCCGCTGTCGAAAAGCTGCGCGATCTCGGTATCATCAAGCCCCACAACGTCGCCCAGCACCGCCTCGGTATCGGCCCCCAGAACCGGGGCCGCGCGCGGCGCGCTGCGGCCATGCCCGGAAAAGACCGCCGGATGCCCGGGCACCGGAAATTCACCCAGCCCCGGCTGATCAAGCGTCTGGAACATCGGGTTCGCAGCGCTCAGATCGGCGTCCTCAGACAGCGCCTCGCGCATGGTGCGAAACACCGACCATGTCAGCCCCGCCGCGTCGAAATCCTCCGCGAACTCACTCACCTCGCGGCTCGCGAACCACGGGCGCAAGATCGCGGTGATCTCGCGGCGCAACTCCCAGCGCACACCTTCGTCATTCAGATCGCGCCCCGTGCGCTCAGTCAGATCCGTCATCGCCGCCTCGGTGCCGGTCGCCTTGACCAGCCCGCGCCATTGCCGGTTGGTCAGGCCGATGACCATCACCCGCCGTCCGCAGGCGCAGACGAAATCCTGACCGTAAGCGCCATAGAGCGCGTTGCCGGATTTCGGCCGGTCGCTGTCATTGACCACCGCATCGCCGATCAGGCCCAGATGACCCATCACCGCCGCCGCCACATCCTTGAGCGACAGTTCCACCTCCTGACCGAACCCGCGCCGCAGCCGGTCGCGCTCGGCGGCCAACAGCGACGACACCACCAATTGCCCGGCCACCAGATCCCAGGCGGGCAGCGCATGCGCCACCGGTTCCGGCCAGCCCACCGGGCCGGTCATCGCGGGCACGCCAAGCGCCGGATTTACCGTGTAATCCACCTGCGGGCGGCCCTGCCGGTCACCCATCAGCGTGACCATGATCAGGTCGTCACGAAATTTGCTCAGCGTCTCGTAATCCATCCAGCCACGCACCCGCAGATTGGTCAGGAACATCCCCGCATCCTCGCCCGGGGCGGTGACGATCCGCGTGACAAGCTCCCGCCCCTCAGGCCGGCGCATGTCCACGGCGATGGATTTCTTGCCCTTGTTGAGCCCGGCCCAGAAAAGGCTCTGGCCCGAAGGTGCCAGCGGCCAGCGCCCGGCATCGAGCCCGCCTCCGATCCGATCAAAGCGAATAACCTCGGCCCCCATCTGCGCCAGCGTCATCCCCGCCAGCGGCACCGCGACAAAGGCCGACCCCTCGACCACGCGCATTCCCTTGAGTATTCCGCTCATAGCGTCTCCTCCCATATCGCCGTCGCCTGCATGCATTGATGGCCCTCCTGCCCGCTCATCAATCGCAGCGCGCCGCCTTCCTCCTCGACCGCCATGATCTCGGCCTCGCGGCTGTCGGTCAACAGCATCGGATGCACCGCCCGAAAATCAAAGAACGCAGGCCTGCGCCCCCGCACACGGCACGCCGCCTGCATCAGCCACGTCGCCTGCAACGGCCCATGCACGACAAGGCCGGGATAATGCTCGACCTCCTGCGCATAGGGCAGGTCGTAATGAATGCGATGCGCGTTGAAGGTCAGCGCCGAGTAGCGAAACAAGAGCGCCTCGCTCAGCGGGCGCACCTCGTGGAGAGCGGCGGCCTCCGGCATCGGTTGTTTCGCAGGGGGTGAGAATGCCTCGGGGATATCGAGGTAGACGATGTTCTGCACCTCCTCGATCGCCAGCCCGCGCTCGCCAAAGACCTGATGCTCCACCGTCACCAGAACCATCGGTCCGGCGCGGCCCTGCTTTTCCTCGATCTTGGCCAGATGCGAGCGTTGGCGCAGCGCCTCACCCACCCGCAGCGGCGCGCCCAGCCTGAGCTGTCCGCTCGCCCACATGCGCCGCGACAGGCGCACCGGCGGCAGGAAATCGCCCAGCACCGGATGCCCGTCCCGCGCCAGTTCGGCAAGCGGCGCGGTCGGGTTGAAGCCACACCAGTGCCAGAGCGCGGGCATGTCCTCGCCCTGCCCCGGCGCAGGCTGTCCGGTTACGCCCAGCGTGGCGTGCAATTGCGCCGCCAATGCAGCGGTGATGCCGCCCTCCCTCACCTGACTGCGCCCCGCCCAGGCTGCGATGTTGAGTGTGTCCATATCCCGGTCTCTTCCCTTTGCGCAAAGCCTGCCGAAGATTGGAAAAAAGTCAATAATTCAATATGTTATCAGAATACCGTCGCATGCAGAGCCGTTTATGCAGGCGCAGAACACCGCCCCGCGCATTGAAATACATCACGAATTCGCGCTCCACAGGCCGCACCGTGCCACCGTCGCAGGTCCGTGCATGCCGTGATCGCCGCCGTTGCGCGGCGCCGCAGATTGCCCCATTCCAGCGGCCAAAGCCCGAAAACAGCCGGGACCGCCCCGCAAGGGACGGCCCCGATCCAAGGCAGGTCCGTGAGTGTTATCTGCCTCAAAATAGCGCCAGCGCCATGATCACCAGCCCGATGAACCCGGCCATGAACACCACCGAACGCACCATCGCCACGCCCGCGACATAGACCGCAATATAGATAACCCGGCTCAGCACGAAGACCTGCGCGCCTCGACGACGGGAGCGAAGACTGGCTGCGCGGGCTGTCTTGATAGAACATCCGCGCTCACGGCCCCACCACAAAAAGAAAAGGGCGCCCCGAAGGACGCCCCTTACAATCACTCTGACCGAAAGATCACTCGATGATCTTCGCGACGACGCCTGCGCCGACGGTGCGGCCGCCTTCGCGGATGGCGAAGCGCAGGCCGTCTTCCATGGCGATCGGGGCGATCAGCTCGACCTCGAACTTGAGGTTGTCGCCGGGCATCACCATCTCCGTGCCCTCGGGCAGGTTCACCGTGCCGGTCACATCCGTGGTGCGGAAGTAGAACTGCGGGCGGTAGTTGGCGAAGAACGGCGTGTGACGGCCACCCTCTTCCTTGGTCAGGATATAGGCCTCGGCCTCGAACTTGGTGTGCGGCTTGACCGAACCGGGCTTGCACAGCACCTGGCCACGCTCCACGCCCTCACGGTCGATACCGCGCAGCAGCGCGCCGATATTGTCGCCCGCCTCGCCACGATCCAGCAGCTTGCGGAACATCTCGACACCGGTGCAGGTCGTCTTGCGGGTGTCCTTGATGCCGACGATCTCGAGCTCGTCACCGACGTTCACGACGCCACGCTCGACCCGACCGGTCACAACCGTGCCACGGCCGGAAATCGAGAACACGTCCTCGATCGGCATCAGGAAGGGCAGGTCCACGGCGCGCGCCGGCGTCGGGATATACTCGTCCACAGCCACCATCAGCGCCTTGATCGAGTTCTCGCCGATCTCCGGATCGGTGCCGTTCATCGCCGCCAGCGCCGAACCCTTGACGATCGGAATGTCGTCGCCGGGATAGTCGTAAGAGGTCAGCAGTTCGCGGATCTCCATCTCCACCAGCTCCAGCAGCTCCTCGTCATCGACCTGATCGACCTTGTTCATGTAGACGACCATGAACGGAATGCCGACCTGGCGACCCAGCAGGATGTGCTCGCGGGTTTGCGGCATCGGGCC
>NZ_FOBO01000005.1 GCF_900109855.1 Roseovarius tolerans
CGAGTTGTTCGAGCTTTATGTCGAGACCCAATTGGCCCCAACCTTGCAAGCCGGCGATGTGATCATTCTCGACAACCTGTCATCCCACAAAAGCCCCAAGGCCGCAGATGCCATGCGTTCGGTCGGTGCATGGTTTCTCTTCCTGCCGCCCTACAGCCCGGATCTGAACCCCATTGAAATGGCCTTTTCAAAGCTCAAGGCGTTGATCCGGCGGGCCGCCGCACGGACATACGATGACCTTTGGCGGGTCGTTGGCAATGTCTGCGATCTCTTCACTGAGGAAGAGTGCTACAACTTCTTCAAGGCCGCAGGCTATGAAACTGATTGAACGCAACCCGCTCTAGTGAAGCTTTCCAGTAGCATTACCCCGAATAGCGACGCGCCAGAAGTAAGCCAACCTCAACTCCCCCCACCCCCATCAACCAACGCCGCGATAATCGCCATCGCGCTCTCGCTGTCCCAATGGGCGTCCCCCTGCAGGCGGGCGATCTCATTGCCCTCGGGGTCGAGGATCACCGTGATTGGCAGACCGAAGACGCCCATCTGACGCGCGAGTGCGCTTTTGGGGTCGCGGTAGAGCGGCAGGTTGTCGACCCCGATCTCGTCAAAGAACGCCTTCATCGCCGGGGGCGGGTTGCGACCCGTGGCGATGGTGACGACGGCGAACTCCTCGCCGCCCATCTGGGTCTGCAGGTTCGACAGCATCGGCATTTCCACCCGGCACGGCGCGCACCATGTGGCCCAGAAATTGAGCACGATATGCTTGCCGAGGTAGTCGGCGAGCGTGGCGGTGGAGCCGTCCTCACGCTCGAATTCCACCTGCGGGGCCGGTTTGGGCGCGGAATGGAATATGAGCTTCTTCATGTCCCCCTCGCGCAGCGCCTCGAGTGCCGTGGTATCGGCGAGCGCGGCGTTTGCACCGAGCGCGAGGGCCATATAAAGGACGATCTGACGAATGGTTTTCATAAATCCCTCCGAAGGGCAAAAGACATGACTGACACGACCTCGAACCAGATGTGGGGCGGCCGCTTTGCCGCCGGGCCGGATGCGATCATGGAGGCAATTAATGCCTCGATCACCTTCGACAAGCGGATGGCGGCGCAGGATATCGCCGGGTCGCGTGCCCATGCCGCCATGCTGGCCGCCACGGATATCGTCAGTGATAGTGATGCCGAGGCCATGAGGGAAGGGCTTCTCACGGTCTTGTCAGAGATCGAGGGCGGGGATTTCACCTTTTCCGCCGCCCTCGAAGACATCCACATGAATGTCGAGGCGCGGTTGAAGGAGATCGTGGGCCCCGCCGCCGGACGGCTGCACACGGGGCGCTCGCGCAACGATCAGGTGGCCACCGATTTCCGCCTCTGGGTGCGCGATCAACTGGACGCCGCCGATGGCGCGCTGGTGGCGCTGATGCGCGCGCTGGTCGCACAGGCCGAGGCGGGTGCGGATTGGGTGATGCCCGGTTTCACCCACCTTCAGACCGCGCAGCCGGTGACCTGGGGCCATCACATGATGGCCTATGTCGAGATGTTCGGGCGCGACCTGAGCCGGGTGCGCGATGCCCGCGCGCGGATGAACGAATGCCCCCTGGGCGCGGCGGCGCTGGCCGGAACGTCCTTTCCGATTGACCGCGAGATGACGGCGCAGGCGTTGGGCTTTGACCGCCCCTGCGCCAATTCCCTCGATGCCGTCAGCGACCGCGATTTCGCGCTGGAGTTTCTCGGCACGGCCAGCATCTGCGCGATGCATCTCAGCCGCTTTGCCGAGGAACTGGTGATCTGGTCCTCGGCGCAGTTCCGCTTTGTCGCCCTGTCGGACCGGTTTTCCACCGGGTCGAGCATCATGCCGCAAAAGAAGAACCCCGATGCAGCGGAGCTCATTCGCGCCAAGGTGGGGCGGATTTTCGGCGCCAACGTGGCGCTGATGATGGTGATGAAGGGCCTGCCGCTGGCCTATTCCAAGGATATGCAGGAGGACAAGGAACAGGTCTTCGATGCCGCCGACAACCTGATGCTGGCGCTCGCGGCGATGGAGGGCATGGTGCGCGACATGGCTGCCCAGAAGGACAATCTGGAGGTCGCCGCCGGGTCGGGCTTTTCCACCGCGACGGACCTGGCCGACTGGCTGGTCCGCGTGCTCGACATGCCGTTTCGCGAGGCGCATCATGTCACCGGCAGCCTCGTGGCCCGCGCCGAGGCCAAGGGCTGTGACCTGCCCGACCTCAGCCTTGACGAGATGCAGCTAGTGCATGGCGAAATCGACGCGTCTGTCTATGATGTGCTGGGCGTGCATAATTCGGTGGCCTCACGGATGAGCTATGGCGGCACCGCCCCCGAACAGGTGCGCGCGCAGGTGGCACGGTGGAAGGAGCGTCTGGGATGACAAGAGCGGTTCTGACAGTACTGGCGCTGATCGCGCTTGCAGGCTGCGGCGCGGATGGCGATCCGGTGCGCCCCTCGGTCAACACCACGGTGAGCGCGGGCACCGGCGGCGTGCACACGAGCGTCAGCACCGGCGTGCGCGTCGGCGGCGTGAATGTCGGCGTCGGTGTCGGCCTATGAGATGGGTCTTTGCCGCACTGGCGCTCTGGGGCGCGGTGCATCCGATGTACTGGTTCATGTCCTACATGGCTGCGAACGACTGGAGTCTCGCGGCGCTGATCGACGCTTGGTATGTCAATGAAAGTACGACCGGGCTGACGTGGGACCTGACCATCGCCGCCGTGGCGCTCACCGTCTGGGTGCTGGTCGAGGCGGTGCGGCACCGCCACTGGGCCGGACTTATTGCGATTCCTGCGACCTTCTGCATCGGGGTCAGCTGCGGCTTGCCGCTTTACCTCTTCCTGCGCACGTCGCGAGAGGTGTAAGGGCCGGATTTGAGTATTTTGGGCAAGATGAAGCGGGGCGGGACAGCGCGTGGATCATTTTCTCTATCGTGACGGCGTACTGCACGCCGAGGATGTGCCGCTGGCGGAGATCGCCGAGGCGGTGGGCACGCCGTTCTATTGCTATTCCACCGCGACCCTGACGCGGCATTTCCGGCTGTTCGACGAGGCGCTGGAGGGCATGGATCACCTCGTGTGCTATGCCATGAAGGCGGCCAGCAATCAGGCCATTCTGCGCACGCTGGCGGGGCTTGGCGCGGGGATGGACGTGGTCTCGGGCGGCGAATACATGCGCGCCCTTGCGGCGGGCGTGCCGGGGGAGCGGATCGTCTTTTCCGGCGTCGGCAAGACCCGGGACGAGATGCGTCTGGCGCTGGAGGGCGGTATCCGGCAGTTCAACGTCGAGAGCGAGCCCGAGATGCGCGCGCTGAGCGAGGTGGCGGTAAGCCTCGGTGTCGTGGCCCCGATCACCGTGCGGGTCAATCCGGATGTGGACGCCAAGACCCATGCCAAGATCGCCACCGGCAAGAGCGAGAACAAGTTCGGCATCCCGATCTCGCGCGCCCGCGCCGTCTATGCCGAGGCCGCCGCCCTGCCGGGGATCGAGGTGATCGGCATCGACGTACATATCGGCAGCCAACTGACCGAGTTGGAGCCGTTTCGGCAGGCCTATCAGAAGGTGGCGGACCTCACCGAGGAGTTGCGCGCCGAGGGGCATGACATTCGCCGTCTCGACCTCGGGGGCGGTTTGGGCATTCCCTACACCCGCTCGAACGAGGCGCCGCCGCTGCCTACGGATTACGGCGCGCTGATTCGCGAGACATTGGGTCATCTGGGCTGCGAGATCGAGATCGAGCCGGGGCGGTTGGTGGCTGGGAATGCCGGAATTCTGGTCAGCGAGGTGATCTATGTGAAAGAGGGCGAGGGCCGCGATTTCCTGATCCTCGATGCGGCGATGAACGATCTGATCCGCCCGGCCATGTATGACGCGCATCATGATATCATTCCCGTGGTGGAACCCGCGCCGGGCGTCGAGCAAACCCCCTATGACGTGGTCGGCCCGGTCTGCGAATCGGGCGACACCTTTGCGCGCGGCCGCATGCTGCCGCCCTTGGCCGAAGGCGAGTTGGTGGCGTTCCGCAGTGCCGGGGCCTATGGTGCGGTGATGTCGAGCGAGTACAATACCCGCCCCCTGATCCCCGAGGTTCTGGTCAATGGGCGTGAATTTGCCGTGATCCGGGCACGCCCGACCTTTGACGAAATGATAAATCGCGATACCATCCCTGAATGGCTATGACGCGATGCGCGCGTCGGGCCGAGGAGAGGCGCGGCCCATGGCGAAGACGCGAAACCCCCTGAACGACGTGACGGCGCGGCTGCGGCGGCCCTTGCTGCTGACCTGGGCCGGGCTGATCGCCGAGCGGCTGGTGCGCGCCTTCTGGCCGGTCTGGAGCCTGTTGGCGGGGGCGGCCGCGCTGGTCATGCTGGGCGTTCAGGACATGGTGAGTGTCGAGGCGGTGTGGACCGGGCTGATGCTGGGCGGTCTTGCGCTGGTGGTCTTCGCGCTGCGCGGTGCGTCGCGGTTCCACTTCCCGACCCGGTCGGAGGCGCTGGCCCGCCTCGATGCGACATTGCCGGGGCGACCCTTGGCGGCATTGGCCGATACGCAGGCTGTGGGCGCGCAGGACGTCGGATCACAGGCACTCTGGCGTGCGCATCAGGATCGGATGGCAGTCCGCGCGGCGCAGGCGAAGGCGGTCGAGCCTGATCTGCGCCTGTCGCGGCAGGACCCGTTCGGGCTGCGTTACGTGGCGTTGCTCGGGCTGGTGGTGGCGCTGCTTTTCGGCTCTGTCTGGCGTGCGGGCTCGGTGGCCGAGATGGTGCCGGGCGCCGGTCGCGGCGCCGCGCTCGCCTCGGGCCCGACATGGGAGGGCTGGATCGAACCGCCCGCCTATACCGGTTTGCCGAGCCTATATCTGGCCGATCAGTCAGGTGTGATCGAGGTGCCCGAGGGCAGTGAAATTACCCTGCGATTTTATGGCGAGGTCGGCGCGCTCAGCCTGAGCGAAACGGTATCGGGCCGCGCCGGTGACGTGCCGCTCGCGACCGGGACGGAACAGGAATTCAGCATCGCGCAGGATGGCGAGATGCGCATCGACGGCCCCGGTGGCCGCAGCTGGCAGGTCGAGGCGATCGCCGATTCCGCGCCGCGCGTGGCCGTGCTGGAGAGCGAGGCCAAGACCGCCTTTGACGGGCAGATGAGCCAGCCTTTTGAGGCACGCGACGATTACGGCGTCGTGGCCGGGGGCGCTGTCTTTGAGTTGGACATGGACCGCATCGACCGGCGTTATGGTCTGAGCGCCGAGCCGGAGCCGCGCGAGGCGATCCGGCTCGATCTGCCGATGCCACTGGCGGGGGATCGCAGCGACTTCACCGAGACATTGATCGAGAACCTCTCGGAGCATCCTTGGGCGCATCTGCCGGTGACGCTGAGGTTGCGGGTCGAGGATGCGGCGGGGCAGGAGGGTCTCTCGGAGCTCGTCGAGATGAAGCTGCCCGCCCGGCGCTTCTTCAACCCGATGGCGGCGGCGGTGATCGAACAGCGTCGCGATCTTTTGTGGTCGCGCGACAATGCAGCCCGCGTGGCGCAAGTGCTGCGCGCGGTCTCCTACCAGCCGCGCGAGGGGCTGTTCCGGTCGGAAAAGGCCTATCTGCGGCTGCGGGTGATCCTGCGGCAACTGGAGGCGGGGATCGACAGCGACGGGCTTAGCGGCAATGAGCGCGACGAGATCGCGCAGGCGCTGTGGGATCTGGGCGTGCTCTTGGAAGATGGCGATGTGGGCGACGCGTTGGAGCGGATGCGCGCCGCGCAGGAGCGGCTGAGCGAGGCGATGAAGAACGATGCCAGCGAAGAGGAGATCGCCCGGCTGATGCAGGAATTGCGCGACGCCACGCAGGATTACCTGCGCCAGAAGATGCAGCAGGCGCAGCGTGATGACCCCGAGAACAGCGGCGATCAGCAGAGCGCCGAGAACATGATGCAGATGAACCAGCAGGATCTGCAGGACATGATGGACCGCATTCAGGAACTGATGGAACAGGGCCGTTTTGCCGAGGCGCAGCAGGCGCTGGAAGAGTTCCAGCAGATGATGGAGAACATGCAGGTCACCCAGGGCCAGGGCCAGCAGGGCCAGTCGCCGGGGCAACAGGCGATGGAGGGTCTGGCCGAGACGCTGCGCGAACAGCAGGGCCTGTCGGATCAGGCGTTCCGCGACCTGCAGGAACAGTTCAACCCCGGCGCGCAATCCGGCCAGTCGCAGGGCAACGAGGGCCAAAGCGGCGGCGAGGGCCGGGGCCAGAGCCATGACGGGCAGCCGGGCCAAGGCGGTCAGGGCGGCCAGCAGCAGGGCCAGGGCGGCGAAGGTCAGGAGCGCGCCGAGGACGGTCAGGGCGGGCAGGGAGCCGAAGGCGAACTGGCCGACCGGCAAGAGGCGCTGCGCCGCGAACTGGAGCGGCAGCGGCAGGGTCTGCCGGGCTTGGGCGGCGAGGCCGGAGAGGCCGCGCGCGAGTCGCTGGAACGGGCCGAACGCTCGATGCAAGGGGCCGAAGAGGCGCTGCGCAACGACGATCTGGCCGGGGCCATCGACGATCAGGCCGACGCCATGGAGGCGCTGCGCGAGGGCATGCGCAACATGGGCGAGGCGATGGCGGAACAGCAGAACCCCGGCGGGCAGGGCCAACAGGACGGCCCGCCGGGACAGGCGCAGGCCGACCCGCTGGGCCGCGAGGCCGGGCAGGGACGGCGCGCGGGCACGCAGGACAACCTGTTGCAGGGCGAGGATGTCTATCGCCGGGCGCGCGATCTGCTCGATGAGATCCGGCGGCGCTCGGGCGAGGGCGACCGGCCCGACGTGGAACTCGACTACCTCGAACGCTTGCTGGACCGGTTCTGATCCGGGTGGCAAGGCCTTTGCAAAAGGCCTTCGCCCGTGGCTGATGGTGCTTTGAAGTGGTGAGAGAGGGGCGCTTGGTTTCGCCTAAACCCGACATACGCACCACCCGCGCGAAACGCACCGAAGGTGCCGCGCGATTGTCATGCCAGAGGCATGCCTCCGGCATGACGCCGTCCCGCGGCCTGGCGATTTGATAGGGTGCGCAACGTGTTGAGTTTAGAATGACTTGGCTGGGATCAAGTACCCGGCAAAGCCGTTGCGTCGCCAGTCCCCGGCCCTGCGATCACGCGGCACCTTCTGCGGGTCATTCAATGGCATCTCCAAGCCCAAAACCACCCCGTCAGACCACCAGCGCCCCTACTGCGCCAGCGCCGCATCCACCACCGGCTGCCATGTCTCCTCATTGGCGGCGCGCCACTCGGCGGCGACCTCGGCCACCGGGCGGCCCTCCTGTTCGACGGCGACCATCAGCGCCTCCTGCGTCTCGGTGTCGATCTGGAAATCCTCCAGCATGTACCACGCGGCGGGCCATTTGATCTTGGTCCCCTTGATCACCGTCTTCACTGCCTCGAGCGAGGGAATGCCGCAATCGCCGGGCAGGTCCGGGTTGGCCCCCCAGCTTGGGGTTTCATAACAGGCGGCCTCGGGCGTGGGCAGGGTGACAAAGCGCAGATCCTGCGCTGCCACCGCCCAATGCGGACGCCAGAACATCACCAGCGCCGGATCGCCCGAGGCGCTGGCCTCGGTCAGGGTCTGCGACAGGTCGGCCTCGGACGCGGCGGGCCGCACCTCGAAGGGCAGGCCCATGGCCTCGATGATCCCGGCGGCAGGGCCTTCCCACTCTTCGGGATAATCCACCACCGTGAGACCCGACAGGGCGGCGCAATCGCGCAGTGCCTCCCACGCGGGCAGGCCGGGGCAGGTCGCGTCCATATGCGCGGGATAGGCGAGGCCCTCCGACAGGGTCACACCCAACTCGCCCATCTCCTGCAAGTCGCCATCGAGGATCATGTCGCGGTAATTGCCCGGTGCGCGGGCCTCCCAGACCTCGACATTGACGTCGATGCGGCCCTGCCGCATGTCGCTGAAGACACGCATCTGATCGGCCTCGACATACTCGACCGTGTATCCCATGGCGCCGAGCACCTCACCGGCCACATGTGCGGAAATCTGTGCGCCGGTTTCGGGCAGAAGCGCCAGCCGGATCGCCGTTTCGGTATCGCCGAGATCGGCGGCATGGGTCGCGGCGGGCAGAGTCAGGCCGATCAAGGCCATGGCGCGGATTTTGGATTGCATTTCAAGCTCTTGGTACAATTTTCGGGCGCGTGGCCCGCATGGGTCAAACGGTCGGCCCGGAAAGCAGGGTGCTAAAAAGCGTTTGCGAGTAATGTGAAGGCACTTTCCGAGTCGGGCGCACGATAGCATGCGCGTCAGACAGTGCACCTGTTTTCGTAAAGGGAGGGCGAATTCAGGGAGGGTGGTGGTGATGGCCTGAGGCGGACCTTCATTGACGCACCTGCGCGAAACGCGGCCGAAGGCCGCCGCGCATCGCCGTGCCGCCCCCCGGCGCGGCGATTTGGCTGCAGCCTGCTCTGCGCTCTGATGTTTTTCGGGCTTGGCTGGCATAAAACACTGCCAAACAGATGTTGGATCGCCACACCGCGGCACGACGCTGCGCGGCTAGCTCCAACGGAAACAACATACCAAAATACCCGCCATCCGCCCGCCCCATGCACGACATCGGACATCGGCTGCGTGGGTCAGTTCGCCGGGCCACCGATTTGCGCGATGACGCGCGACACGAGATCGTTGAGCTGCGTGCGCGCCGCGTTCACCGCCTCGACATATTGCGCCAGCGGGGCCTCGGCAGCGGGGATCATCTGCGCAATGCTGGATGCCGTCAGGTAGACGATGGTTGCCAGCACGAAGGTGATCACCGCCAGCCGGAACCCCGACCGAAAGCCGCTGCGCCGGCTGGACATCGGCACCTCTTCGGGCAGCGCCGCCGCCGCCGCCGTGTCGCCGCGCTCCCCGCTCGAGGTCAGCGACGAGTTGATCTCTTCGATATCGGGCAGCAGATTGCGCCGCGAGGACGGGTCGATATCGTCGTCGCGGCTTTCGTTGACCTGCTCTTCGGAGGGCGCGGGCGGGGGCGTCTCGCCGCCGCCGCGCAGACGTTCCATCCGGGCGCGGGCCTGACGGCTGCGCTCATCCTCGGATATGCCGGGATCGGAAAGGCCCAGATCCGGCTGGGTCTCAAGCCCGCCCGCCCCCTCGGCGGCACGGGCGGCACGCTCGCGCTCGGCCTCTTCGCGCAGGATGTCCGACACGTTCGGATCGAGCCTGCGCTGCGCGGGCGGCTCTTCGGGTGCGGCCTCGGCTGCAGGCTCCGCCACGGGTTCGGGCATTGGCTCCGCCACCGGTTCGGGCGCCCGGTCAGCCACCGGTTCGGGCGCCCGGTCAGCCACCGGTTCGGACACCGGTTCGATCATTGGCTCCGCTACCGGTTCTGGCGCAGGGTCCGGGTCTGCCTCGGGTGTGGCGGTCTCAGGCGGGACGGCGTACTCGTCCGGCTGCTCCTCGGCCTCGGCGGGGGCATGGTCGGGGTGATGCTGAAACCAGGTATCGCCGCAATTGGAGCATTGCACATCACGCCCCGAGGTCGGGATTACCGCCTCCGGCACCTCGTATTGCGCCCCGCAATTCGGGCAAGTCAGCCTCATGGTGCCACCTGTCGCCTGTTCCGTGTCGCCGTTCTCCGGCCCCCTGTCCTCAATCGAAAGCATAAGCGGTTCTTTGCCTTGGGAAAAGAGCAAAGCGAATCACGCGCTCGATCATTGCACATGTGTGGCCTCTGGGGCATTTAGGGAGGACATGCGTATTGAGGGGCAGCCCGTGATCGAGCTGGAAGATGTGGCCTACAACTATGGCGGGGGCGAGTTGCTCAGCGAGGTGTCGCTGTCGCTCAGTCCCGGGTCGTTCCATTTCCTGACCGGGCCGTCGGGGGCGGGCAAGACCACGCTCCTGAAGCTGTGTTACGGCGCGCTGGTGCCCACATCGGGGCAGTTGCGCCTGTTCGGCCAGGACCGGCGCGAGATGGGGCGCGACGATATCGCCACGGTGCGGCGGCGCGTCGGCGTGGTGCATCAGGATTGCCAGTTTCTCGATCACCTCAGCGTGGAGGACAACATCGCCCTGCCGCTCAGCGTGTCGGGGCGTGACCTTCTGGCCGAGGGGGCCAATCTCAAGGAGCTGATCGGCTGGGTCGGCCTGCGCGAGCGCGCCAAGGCGCGGCCGCCGGAACTGTCGGGCGGCGAGCGGCAGCGCGCGGCGCTGGCGCGCGCGGTGATCATGTCGCCCGACGTGATCCTCGCCGATGAGCCCACCGGCAATGTCGACTGGGAGATGTCGCAACGCCTGCTGCGCCTGCTGATCGAGCTTAATCTCATGGGCAAGACGATCCTGATCGCGACCCATGATCTGGCCCTTATCCGGGCCGCCAAGGCCCATGTGCAGGCGCGGGTCCTGCGCATCGCGGCGCGGCGGCTGCAACTGGCGGGGGCGGATCTGTGAAGCTGGATATCAAGGCTCTTGGCGACCTGCTGATCGGGGATGCGCAGGCGGACCGGGTGGTGCCGCCCACCGGGTTCACCGCATGGCTCACGCTGTTCAGTGCGGGGGCGATGGCGTTCCTCGCGGTGTTTGCGCTGGCGCTGTCGCTGGCGACGGGGCGTCTGGCCGAACGCTGGGGGGACGAGCTGGCGCGCACCGCGACGGTGCGCATTTCCGCACCCGAGGCGCAGATGGCGGCGCAGACCGCCGCCGCGCTGCGCGTGCTTGAGACGACGACCGGCGTGGCCCGCGCCCGCGCACTCGACGATGCCGAGCAGGCCGCCCTGCTCGAGCCATGGTTTGGCCCGGACCTGCCGATCGACCAACTGCCGGTGCCCCGCCTGATCGAGGTGATCGAGACCGCCGACGGGGTTGATGCCGAGGGGCTGCGCCTGCGCCTGCAGGCCGAAGTGCCGGGCGCGGTGCTCGACGATCACACGCGCTGGCGCGCGCCGCTGGTGCGGGCCGCCGACCGGCTGCGCCTCCTGGGCTGGCTGTCGCTGATACTGATCGGCGGCGCGACGGCGGCGATGATCACGCTGGCGGCCAACGCCGCCCTTGCCGCCAATGCGCAGGTCATACAGGTGCTGCGCCTTGTGGGCGCGCGCGACAGCTATATCGCGCGGGCCTTCGTGCGGCGCTTCACGCTCCGGGCCCTCGGTGGGGCCGCCATCGGCATGGTGCTGGGCTGTCTCGCCATTCTCGCCCTGCCGAGCGCCGATGCGGCGGGCGGCTTTCTGACCGGGCTCGGGTTTCAGGGCTGGCACTGGCTCTGGCCGCCGTTGGTGCCGGTTCTGGCCGCCCTGGTCGCGTTCTTCGCGACCCGTGCCGCGGCGCGCAAGACGCTGGAGGAGATGCCGTGATGCAGGCGGTTCAATGGCTTCGGTCGCTGGTTTTCGTGGTGTTCATCTACGCGATGATGCCGGTTCTGGGGCTCCTCTACCTGCCCTGGGCGCTGCTCAGCCGCAAGGGCGCGCTGGCGGCCTGCCATGCCTGGTGCCGCGTGGTGCGCTGGGCCGCGCGCTGGATGGTGGGCCTGCGCACCGAGGTGCGCGGCACGCCGCCCGAGGACGAGGTGCTGATCGTCGCCAAACACCAGAGTTTCCTCGACATCATCCTGATCTACGGGTCGGTCCCGGCGGGCAAGTTCATCATGAAGCGCGAATTAATGTATGCGCCGGTGATCGGGCAATACGCGCTGCGCATCGGCTGCGTGCCGGTGGACCGGGGCAAGCGCAGCGCCGCCATCAAGCAGATGGTCGCCGATGTCGGCAAGGGGCGGCTTGAGCCCGGGCAGTTGATCATCTACCCGCAGGGCACCCGCATCGCACCAGGGGTCAAGGCTCCCTACAAGGTGGGCTCGGGCGTGCTCTATCACGAATTGGGTCAGGATTGCGTGCCTGTGGCCACCAATGTCGGCGTGTTCTGGCCGCGCAAGGGCATCTTGCGCAAGCCGGGCCTCGCGGTGGTGGAATTCCTGCCGCGTATCGAGGCCGGTCTGGGCAAGGAGGTGTTCATGGAACGGCTCGAAGACGAGATCGAGACCGCCTCCAACCGGCTCATGCGCGAGGCCGGGTTCGACCCGGAAAAGGCGGGCTGAGCGGTGCCGCGTCGGTGTGGAATGGCCTGGAGCGGTCGTTGCCATGAGCCGCGCATCGTCGTGCCGCAGCCTTCGGCCTTGTTCCGCGCAGGTGCTTCAATCAATGCCCGCCCCAGGCCGAAACCCGCCTCACACCGGCATCAGCACCCAGTAATCCAGATCGAGCAGCACATGCGGCAGATACTTGCCGTCCTCGCCCTTGAGCGTGAACGGCTCGCCGCCCTTGGTCGCCACCAGCCGCAGGCGCAGCGCGCCGACGCCCGGCGCATCCACCTCGGCGCGATCCAGCACCTCTGACCATGCGCGCACGGTGTCGCCCGCGAAACAGGGGTTAGCGTGAGACCCGGCATTGATCGCCCCAATCATCTGCGCATTGGCCAGTCCGTTGAACGACAGCGCCCGCGCCATCGAGATCACGTGCCCGCCATAGATCAACCGCTTTCCATCGGCGCGCGGCGTCGCGTCGAAATGCGTCTTCGAGGTGTTCTGCCACAGCCGCGTCGCCATCATGTGCTCGGCTTCCTCGATGGTCACGCCGTCGACATGGTCGATCTGCTCGCCGATCTCGTAATCGCCCACCCGGTGCGGCTCGCCGGCCAGCCCGAAATCGTAATGGCTGAAATCGAGCCCTGCGGGTATGACCAGATCGCTCGGGTCCACCACCGCCGCCGTCTGCGGCACCACCGCCTCGGGGGCGGGCGCATCCAGATCATGCTTGCGCACCATCACCCAGCGCACGAATTCCATCACCGGCAGATCATGCTGGTTGAACCCCGTGGTGCGCACATAGACCACCCCGGTCTTGCCGGATGAATTCTGCTTCAGCCCGATCACCTCGGATTCGCTGCGCAGCGTGTCGCCGGGATAGACCGGGCGCAGCCAGCGCGCCTCGGCATAACCCAGATTGGCCACGGCATTGAGCGAGATATCCGGCACCGACTTGCCGAACACGATGTGAAACGCGGCCATGTCGTCGATCGGGCTGTCGGGTAACCCGCTTGCGCGGGCAAACTCGTTCGAGGAATAGAGCGCATGCCGCGCCGGATAAAGCGCATGATAAAGCGCGCGTTCGCCCCCCGACACGCTGCGCGGCACCGCGTGGCGGATCACCTGCCCCACCTCGTAATCCTCGAAAAACCGCCCCGGATTGGTCTTCATCGTCACTGCTCTCCCAGCTTCATCCCGGGCGCATAGTCGCCCGCCTTCTCCTTCACCACGGCCTGCCCGCAGCGCATCACGCCATTGGCCCCGTCAAACGCATAGGTCGGATCGCCGTATAGCTCCCAGCCCGCGTTCAGCGCCGCCGTCACCTTGTGGCAAAACTCCGACGTGTCGTCGGCAGAGAGAAAACGATAAAGTTTCATAGGCTTACCCCGGGAACGGCCAGACACCCAGCCAGTTGTGGATGAGGGTGATGACAAGGAACATCACCACCGTGATGACAACGAGGATCACGTCCTTCTTGGCCTCACCCGGCTGCGGGCGGTCCCATTCCTCCGAGAGGTTGATCACCACCACTTCCAGCACCGCCCAGGCCAGCAGCCCGCCGAAAAGCACCAATGACGCCAGATCGCCATTGACCAGCAAATGCGCCACCGCCCAGATCTTGACGGCGGTCAACTGCGGATGCCGCATCGCGCCGCGCAGCCGCCCCTTGGTGGCGCTCATGCCGTAGACGAACACCGCCGCCAACATCATCAGGTTATTCAGATGCACCGTCCAGGCGGGCGGGAACCAGACATTGAAGACCTCCGCCTGCCGGTAGCCATAGATCATCAGCACCAGACCGGCCAGAATGCCCACCGCCGCCAGCCCCTTGCCAGCATTGCCCATCCGAGCGCGCAGATCGGGGGCCACCCGTTTGAAGAGATGCGCCGCGACCCAGAGGATCAGACCGAGGATGAGGTACGTCATTGGTTGCTACTCCGCTGCCATGTCTCGTATCGCCTGCGCGCGGGCAAGGATGCGCTGTGCCGCGACGACATGCAGATTCTCCACGATCTGCCCGTCGACCACCGCGATGCCCTGCCCCGAGGCCCGGCTTTCTTCATAGGCGGCTATCTGGCGTTCGGCTAGCTCTAACTCGGAATTGTTGGGGGCGAATGCGGTGTTGGCGATCTCGATTTGCGCGGGGTGAATCAGCGTCTTGCCGTCAAATCCCAGATCACGCCCCTGTTCGCATTCCGCCTTGAGCCCGTCGCCATCGCGGAACCGGTTGTAGACGCCATCCACCGCCACGATCCGCGCCGCGCGCGCCGCCATCACGATCCGTTGCAGCGCCGTCATCAGCGGCAGGCGGTCGGCCCGCACCCGACAGCCCAGATCCTTGGTCAGGTCATTGGTGCCCGCGACCAGCCCGGTCACCTGACGATGCGCGGCGATATCGCGCGCGTTGAACACGCAGGCGGGCGTTTCCATCATCGTCCAGACCGGCAGGTTGGCACCGATCACCTCGGAAAGGTTGTCGATATCCGAGGGGTTGTTGACCTTGGGCAGCAGGATCGCATCGGCGCCCGCATCGCGCAGCGCGCGGGCATCCTCCAGCCCCCATTCAGTGGTCAGCGCGTTGATCCGTACGATCTTGGCCCGCTTGCCATAGCCGCCCTGCCGCAGCGCCTCGACCAGCGTGGCGCGCGCCTCCGCCTTGGCATCGGGTGCGACGGCATCCTCCAGATCAAAGATGATCGCGTCGGTCGGCAACTCGCGCGCCTTTTCCAGCGCCCGCTCCTTGGAGCCGGGGATATAGAGCACCGAACGATAGGGATGCGCGTTGCTGTCCATGGGTCTGCCCTCTCTTGGATTCTGTTGCTTGTAATTTTCTTGCGCAGGAATGGCACTTTTCGGAGGAAACGTTCAAGCCTTTTCTCGCCGCGTCGCAGCATCCCGCACCTGTCCTCGGCATTGCCCGCCGCGTTAACCGCGTGTTCACCTTTCCTTGGCCACTCTCGTCCCCGGACGGCAGGGACCGATCGCAGAAAGGATGAGACGATGCTGAGACGACTGATCCCGGGCCTTGCCGTGCTTGCCCTGATCGCGGGCGGCGCGCAGGCGCAACCCGGCAACTGCGCCCCGCGCGAGGTTGTGGTCGACCGCCTCGCCACCGCTTACGGCGAAACGCGGCAGTCCATGGGCCTCGGTGCGCAGGGCGCGGTGATGGAGGTGTTCGCCTCGCAAACCTCCGGCAGTTGGACGATCACCGTGACTTTGCCCGACGGGCTGACCTGCCTCATCGCCAGCGGCCGGGTGTTCGAGGCGATGGCCGCCCCCCTGCCCAAACCCGGCAGCGACGCCTGAGCGCGTCACAGCCCATCGAAAATGAGCTTGGACCCGGTCACCGCCAGCAGCACATAGGTAATGCCGAAAAACGCCCGCTCCGGCACGATCCGGTGCGCGCGCACGCCGATCCACGCCCCGAGTAGCGCAAAGGGCGCCAGTGCCAGGTCGATCAGCAGGGTCTGCGCGGTGAACAGACCCAGCACCGCATAAGGCACCGCCTTGGCGATATTCAGCACGAAGAACAGGATCACCGTGGTCGCCTGATAGCGCGTCTTGTCGATCCCGCGCGACAGCAGGTAGACGGCGGCAGGCGGCCCGCCCGCATGGCTCACGAAACTGGTGAATCCCGCGACCATCCCCGCCAGCATCCCGGCCCATCCCGGCAAGGCCCGGCGCGCGCCGCGGATCACGCCGCTTCGCACCAGCACCTGCCAGAGCACGAACCCGATCGCGATCACCCCGATCAGCAGCCGCAACAGATCGGCATCCGCCACCCGGTAGAACACCACACCAAGCGCCACGCCCGGCAGCCCGCCGAGGATCAGGAACCAGGCCTCCTCGCGCCCCCATTGCCGCCAATAGGGCCGCAGGGTGGCCACGTCGATCAGCATCAAGAGCGGCAGCATTATCCCGAGGGCCATCCCCGGCTCCACGAAAAGCGCCAGAATCGCCGCCCCCGCAAACGCCGCGCCAGAGCCGAATCCACCCTTCGACACACCCGCGAACAGCGCTGCCAGCACCCCGATTGCAAACACGTCCCAGCCCATGGACCTCCCCTAAATCCAGCGATTTTCTGCAGTTTAGCGGCATGCGCGCGCATACAACAGCCCGGCCCCCGCATTTGCCGCAGTGCAGCACCCTTGCATGAAGCCAAAAATCCGACTACGCCCAAGCGCAACTTTTCAACCGATGGAGACTATCCAATGGCCAGACCCAAGATTGCGCTGATCGGCGCCGGACAGATCGGCGGCACCCTCGCCCATCTCGCCGCGCTCAAGGAACTGGGCGATATCGTGCTTTTCGACATCGCCGAAGGCACCCCCGAGGGCAAGGCGCTCGACATCGCGGAATCCGGCCCCTCCGAAGGATTCGACGCAGCCCTCAAGGGCACGCAATCCTACGAGGATATCGCGGGCGCGGATGTCTGTATCGTCACCGCCGGTGTCCCGCGCAAGCCGGGCATGAGCCGCGATGACCTTCTGGGCATCAACCTCAAGGTCATGAAATCGGTGGGCGAGGGCATCGCCGCCAACGCGCCTGACGCCTTTGTCATCTGCATCACCAACCCGCTCGACGCGATGGTCTGGGCCCTGCAGAAGTTCTCAGGCCTTCCCGCGAACAAGGTCTGTGGCATGGCCGGCGTGCTAGACTCTGCCCGCTTCCGCCACTTCCTCAGCGTCGAGTTCAACGTCTCGATGAAGGATGTCAGCGCCTTCGTTCTGGGCGGGCATGGCGATACGATGGTGCCCTGCGTGCGCTATTCTACCGTGGCGGGCATCCCGCTCCCGGACCTGATCAAGATGGGCTGGACCACGCAGGAGAAACTCGACGCGATCCTGCAACGCACCCGTGACGGCGGTGCCGAAATCGTCGGCCTGCTCAAGACCGGCTCGGCCTTCTACGCCCCCGCCACCTCGGCGATCGAGATGGCAGAGGCCTATCTCAAGGATCAGAAACGCGTCCTGCCCTGCGCCGCCTGGTGCGATGGCGAACTGGGCGTGAAGGGCATGTATGTCGGCGTGCCCACCGTGATCGGCGCGGGTGGCATCGAGCGCATCGTCAACATCTCGCTCAACAAGGACGAGCAGGAGATGTTCGACAAATCCGTCGACGCGGTCAAAGGCCTCGTCGCGGCCTGCAAGGAAATCGACGGCTCGCTCGCCTGATTGCGAACCGCATCGACTGGTTCGGGGCTGGACAATATCCAGCCCCGATTCTTTTCTGACAGATAAATTTTTATGCAATCACGTTTGTGATCACACGATTTGTCCGTGTGATCACAAATTGCCGAATTTCACCCAAATTGACCTGAAACCGCAAAAAACCGTTTAAGGCGGGTGCGATTCTATGTCTATACCTGTCCTGATCGCAGCAAAACGGGACAGTTTCATGAATATCCATGAGTATCAGGCGAAGGCATTGCTTCGCTCCTACGGCGCCCCGGTGTCGGATGGCCGCGTGGTTCTGCGCGCCGAAGAAGCCAAGACGGCCGCGGGCGCGCTCGACGGACCGCTCTGGGTGGTAAAGGCGCAGATCCACGCCGGCGGGCGCGGCAAGGGCAAGTTCAAGGAGTCCGGTGCCGGTGACGCAGGCGGTGTGCGCCTCGCGAAATCCGTGGAAGAGGCCGCCGATGAGGCCAAGCGCATGCTCGGCCGCACCCTCGTGACCAAGCAGACCGGCGCGCCCGGCAAGCAGGTCAACCGCATCTATATCGAGGACGGCTCGGGCATCGAGACCGAAATGTATCTCGCCCTGCTGGTCGACCGCGTGACCTCCCGCGTCAGCTTCGTCGCCTCCACCGAGGGCGGCATGGATATCGAGGAGGTCGCGGCCTCCACGCCTGAAAAGATCCTCAGCTTCTCGGTTGATCCCGCGACCGGCTATCAGCCGTTCCACGGTCGCCGCATCGCCTTCAACCTCGGCCTCACCGGTGCGCAGATCAAGCAATGCGTGGCGCTGATGGGCACGCTCTACAAGATGTTCATCGAAAAAGACATGGAGATGCTCGAGATCAACCCCCTGATCGTCACCGACAAGGGCGATCTGAAATGTCTCGACGCCAAGATGAGCTTTGACTCGAACGCGATGTATCGCCACTCGGACATCGCCGAGTTGCGCGACACCACCGAAGAGGACTCCAAGGAACTCGAAGCCTCGAAATACGACCTCAACTATATCGCGCTGGATGGCGAGATTGGCTGCATGGTCAACGGCGCGGGTCTCGCGATGGCCACCATGGACATCATCAAGCTCTACGGCGCAGAGCCCGCCAACTTCCTCGATGTGGGCGGCGGGGCGACCAAGGAAAAGGTCACCGAGGCGTTCAAGATCATCACCTCCGACCCGCAGGTCAAAGGCATCCTCGTCAACATCTTCGGCGGCATCATGCGCTGCGACGTGATCGCCGAGGGCGTGATCGCCGCGGTGAAAGAGGTCGGCCTCAAGGTGCCGCTGGTGGTGCGCCTCGAAGGCACCAATGTCGAGAAGGGCAAGGAGATCATTTCCACCTCCGGCCTCGACGTGATCGCCGCCGACGACCTCAAGGACGGCGCCGAAAAGATCGTGAAGGCTGTGAAAGGCTGATCCCGCAGGGTGGGTGCCAACCCACCTCTCCCGCGAATTCATTACAGGAGAACGCCAAAATGGCAGTCCTCGTAGACGAAAATACAAAAGTGATCTGTCAGGGCCTCACCGGCTCGCAGGGCACATTCCACTCTGAACAGGCCATCGCCTATGGCACCAAGATGGTCGGCGGCGTGACCCCCGGCAAGGGTGGGGCGACGCATCTCGACCTGCCCGTGTTCAACTCGGTGCACGAGGCGCGCCACGAGACCGGGGCCAACGCCTCGGTGATCTACGTGCCGCCGCCCTTCGCCGCCGACAGTATCCTCGAAGCGATCGACGCCGAGATGGAACTGATCGTCTGCATCACCGAAGGCATCCCGGTCCTCGACATGATGCGCGTCAAGCGCGCGCTGGAGGGCTCCACCTCCAAGCTGATCGGCCCGAACTGCCCCGGCATCATCACCCCCGATGCCTGCAAGATCGGCATCATGCCCGGCCATATCCACAAGCGCGGCTCCTGCGGCGTGGTCTCGCGCTCGGGCACGCTGACCTACGAGGCGGTCAAGCAGACCACCGATGTGGGCCTCGGGCAATCGACCTGCGTCGGCATCGGCGGCGACCCGATCAAGGGCACCGAGCATATCGACGTGCTGGAATGGTTCCTCGCCGATGACGAGACCGAGAGCATCATCATGATCGGCGAAATCGGCGGCTCGGCGGAAGAAGACGCCGCACAGTTCCTCGCCGACGAGAAAAAGCGCGGCCGCTGGAAACCCACCGCAGGCTTCATCGCCGGGCGCACCGCCCCCCCGGGCCGCCGCATGGGCCATGCCGGCGCCATCGTAGCAGGCGGCAAGGGCGGAGCCGACGACAAGATCGAGGCGATGAAAGCCGCCGGGATCGTCGTCGCCGACAGCCCCGCTGGCTTGGGCGAGGCCGTGCTCAAGGCGATCGGCTGATGCCAATCGGCCGGGCGGACCAGAACGCCGCTTGCAAGCGGCGCCCAAGCGGTTTCGAAACCGCTTGGGAAGGCTTTTGCAAAAGCCTTCCCCGCCCGGCCCCAACCCTTCAGACGAAGCAGCGCGACAGGGGCCCGGCACACGGGCCTCTTTCCCGAGGCTTCATCGCGACCGGTCGGGAGGACCACAAATGACGGACCAGAGTCCTAATGATCTTTTCCACGCTTCCAGCTTCATGCAGGGGCACAATGCCGAGTATCTCGAGCAGCTTTATGCCCGCTATGCCAGCGATCCGAACGCGGTGGACGACGCATGGCGCGGCTTTTTCGACGCGCTCGGCGATGGTGATGACGACGTGAAGGCCGAGGCCGCAGGCCCCTCCTGGGCGCGCGCCGACTGGCCGCCGATGCCCTCGGATGACCTCACCGCCGCGCTGACCGGCGAATGGCCCGCCGAGGCGGAGCTCAAGGACGCAGGCAAGAAGATCGCCGCCAAGGCCACCGAGAAAGGCGTCGAGGTCACCGACGAGGCGATCCAGCGCGCCGTGCTCGATAGCGTGCGCGCGCTGATGCTCATTCGCGCCTACCGCATCCGGGGCCACCTCATCGCAGAGCTTGACCCGCTCGGCCTGCGCGATCACGGCCACCGCCCGGAACTGGATCCGAAATCCTACGGCTTCACCGAGTCCGACATGGACCGGCCGATCTTCATCGACAACGTGCTCGGCCTTCAGGTCGCGAGCCTGCGCGAGATCCTCGCCATCGTCAAACGCACCTATTGCGGCACCTTCGCGCTGCAATACATGCACATCTCCGACCCCGAGCAATCGTCCTGGCTCAAGGAGCGGATCGAGGGCTATGACAAGGAAATCAGCTTTACCCGCAACGGGCGCAAGGCGATCCTCAACAAGCTCGTGGAGGCCGAGGGCTTCGAGAAATACCTGCATGTGAAATACATGGGCACCAAGCGTTTCGGTCTCGATGGCGGCGAGAGCCTCATTCCGGCGATGGAGCAGATCATCAAGCGCGGCGGCAATCTCGGCATCGAGGAAATCGTGATCGGCATGCCCCACCGGGGCCGCCTGTCGGTGCTGGCCAATGTGATGGGCAAGCCCTACCGTGCCATTTTCAACGAGTTTCAGGGCGGCAGCTTCAAGCCCGACGAGGTCGACGGCTCGGGCGACGTGAAATACCACCTTGGCGCCAGCCATGACCGCGAGTTTGACGGCAACAAGGTGCACCTGTCGCTCACCGCCAACCCCAGCCACCTCGAGGCCGTGAACCCCGTCGTTCTGGGCAAGGTCCGCGCCAAGCAGGATCAACTTGGCAACGCGGACCGCACCAAGGTCATGGGCATCCTGCTGCATGGCGACGCCGCCTTTGCCGGGCAGGGCGTCGTGGCCGAGGGCTTCGGCCTCTCGGGCCTCAAGGGGCACAAGACCGGCGGCACCATGCATATCGTGGTCAACAACCAGATCGGGTTCACCACCGCGCCGCATTTCAGCCGCTCCTCGCCCTATCCCACGGATATCGCGCTGATGGTCGAGGCGCCGATCTTCCACGTCAACGGCGACGACCCCGAGGCGGTGGTGCATGCCGCCAAGGTCGCCACCGAGTTCCGCCAGAAGTTCCACAAGGACGTGGTGATCGACATCATCTGCTACCGCCGCTTCGGCCATAACGAGGGGGATGAGCCGATGTTCACCAACCCCCTGATGTACAAGAAGATCAAGCAGCAGAAGACCACGCTCGCCCTCTATACCGAACGTCTGGTCAAGGACGGTCTCATCCCCGAGGGCGAGATCGAGGACATGAAGGCGGCGTTCCAGTCGCATCTCGCCGACGAGTTCGAGGCGGGCAAGGATTACCGCCCCAACAAGGCCGACTGGCTCGATGGCAAATGGTCCCATCTCGACCGCAAGGACGAGGATTACCAGCGCGGCGAAACCGCGGTCAAACCCGAAACCTTCAAGGAAATCGGCCGCGCCCTGACCACCGCGCCCGAGGGCTTTACCCTGCACAAGACCGTCTCGCGCCTGCTCGAAACCAAGGCCGAGATGTTCAAATCCGGCACCGGCTTCGATTGGGCCACCGCCGAGGCGATCGCCTTCGGCTCGCTGCTCACCGAGGGCTACCCGGTGCGCCTCTCGGGGCAGGACAGCACGCGCGGCACCTTCAGCCAGCGCCATTCCGGCCTGATCAATCAGGACAACGAAGACCGCTACTTCCCGCTCAACCACATCCGCGAGGGGCAGGCGCAATACGAGGTCATCGACTCGATGCTCTCGGAATACGCCGTGCTCGGGTTCGAGTATGGCTTCAGCCTCGCCGAGCCCAACGCCCTCACCCTGTGGGAGGCGCAGTTCGGCGATTTCGCCAACGGCGCGCAGATCATGTTCGATCAGTTCATCTCCTCGGGTGAATCGAAATGGCTGCGGATGTCCGGCCTCGTCTGCCTGCTGCCGCATGGGTACGAAGGGCAGGGGCCCGAACACTCCTCCGCCCGTCTCGAACGGTTCCTGACGATGTGCGGCGGCGACAACTGGATCGTGGCGAACTGCACCACGCCCGCGAACTACTTCCACATCCTGCGTCGCCAGTTGCACCGCACCTTCCGCAAGCCGCTCATCCTGATGACCCCGAAATCGCTGCTGCGGCACAAGATGGCGGTCTCCAGGACCGAGGAATTCACCACCGGCTCCTCCTTCCACCGGGTGCTCTGGGACGATGCGCAATATGGCAATTCCGACACCGAGCTTGCCCCCGACAAGAAGATCCGCCGCGTCGTCATGTGCTCCGGCAAGGTCTATTACGACCTGCTCGAGGAACGCGACAAGCGCGGCATCGACGATGTCTACCTGATGCGCGTCGAACAGTTCTACCCGTTCCCCGCCATGTCCCTGGTCAAGGAGCTGGAGCGCTTCAAGCAGGCCGAAATGGTCTGGTGCCAGGAAGAGCCCAAGAACCAGGGCGCGTGGTCCTTCATCGAGCCGAATATCGAATGGGTGCTCACGCGCATCAAGGCCAAGCACAAGCGGCCCCAATACGCGGGCCGCGCCGCCGCCGCCTCGCCCGCCACGGGCCTGGCCAAGCAGCACAAAGACCAACAAGAGGCGCTGGTGGATGCCGCGCTGACCATCGAAGGGAAATAAGTGATGAGCACCGAAGTTCGTGTCCCCACCCTTGGCGAATCCGTCTCCGAGGCGACCGTGGCCACATGGTTCAAGAAGCCCGGCGATCCCGTCGCCGCGGATGAGATGCTGTGCGAGCTGGAAACCGACAAGGTGACCGTCGAGGTGCCCAGCCCCGCCGCCGGCACCATGGGCGAGATCGTCGCCGCCGAGGGCGAGACCGTGGGCGTCGATGCGCTCCTCGCCACCATCACCGAGGGCGAAGCCAGCAAGTCGAAATCCGCCCCGGCGAAAGAGCCCAAGGACGACAAGGCCAAGACCGCACAGGCCGCCTCGGGCAGCAATGGCGACAAGGGCAACACCGACGTGATGGTCCCCACGCTTGGCGAATCCGTCTCCGAGGCCACCGTCTCGACCTGGTTCAAAAAGGTCGGCGACAGCGTGGCACAGGACGAGATGCTGTGTGAGCTCGAGACCGACAAGGTCTCGGTCGAGGTGCCCGCCCCCGCCGCAGGCACGCTTTGCGAAATCCTCGCGCAAGAGGGCGACACGGTGCAGGCCGGTGGCAAGCTTGCCATCCTCTCCGGCTCCGCCGATGGCACGATCGAGCCGCAAAAACGCCCCGAGCCCGCCGATGAGGCCGGTGACGACAAACCCGCCGCCTCCGGCAAGGATGTCGAAGATGCCCCTTCGGCGAAAAAGGCGATGGCCGAAAAGGGCGTCAGCCGCGATCAGGTGCAGGGCTCGGGCCGCGATGGCCGCGTGATGAAGGACGATGTGGCCAAGGCTGCCGCCGCCGCCACGCAGGCCCCCGCCGCGTCCTCGACCCCGGCACAGGCGCCGCGCGCGGCCAGCCCGGCCGAGGATGCCGAGCGCGAGGAACGGGTCAAGATGACCCGCCTGCGCCAGACCATCGCCCGCCGTCTCAAGGACAGCCAGAACACCGCCGCCATGCTCACCACCTATAACGAGGTGGACATGACCGAGGTGATGGCCCTGCGCAACGAGTACAAGGACGAGTTCAACAAGAAACACGGCGTGAAACTCGGCTTCATGTCCTTCTTCACCAAGGCCTGCTGCCACGCCCTGAAAGAAGTGCCCGAGGTCAATGCCGAGATCGACGGCACCGATATCGTCTACAAGAACTTCGTGCATATCGGCATCGCGGCGGGCACCCCCACCGGCCTCGTCGTGCCGGTGATCCGCGACGCCGACCAGATGGGCTTTGCCGCCATCGAAAAGGCCATCGCCGAGAAAGGCGCCCGCGCCCGCGACGGCAAGCTCTCGATGGCCGAAATGCAGGGCGGCACGTTCACCATCTCCAACGGCGGCGTCTACGGCTCGCTGATGTCCTCACCGATCCTCAACCCGCCGCAGTCGGGCATCCTCGGCATGCACAAGATCCAGCAGCGGCCCATGGTCGTCAATGGCGAGATCAAGGCGCGGCCGATGATGTACCTCGCCCTCAGCTACGACCACCGCATCGTCGACGGCAAGGGCGCGGTGACCTTCCTCGTCCGCGTCAAAGAGGCGCTCGAAGACCCCCGGCGGTTGCTGATGGATCTGTAACAGGTGGGGCGAAACCCCACCCTACCGCTTGGCCGTAGGGTGGGTTTCAAACCCACCACCACACCCACCGGAGGGAAACTCCATGACCGCCCGCGCCAAGCCACCCGAAGGAATTGACGAAAACCCGCACCTAGACGCGGAGTTCTTCGCCCGCGCCCGCCCCGTCGCCCCCGGCGAAGCCGCCCACCTGCGCGCCGTGCTGCAACGGATCGTTGAGGAACATGAGGAGGGCCGCTCCGTGGATGATGCGATTGCGCAGGCGCGAGAAACACTTGAAGTGATGAAATGACCACCCAACTCCTCCTCCGCTACGACAGCTTCGATCAGAAAACCCACGACGCCCGCGCCGAGGACCGCGCCAATGCCGGGCTCACCCAGCTTCAGATGTGGCGCGAGGGCACGGGCGCGCATTGGGTTCTTTTAGATGTGAACGACTCCGAGCGCGCAAAGGCCTGGGTCGAAAAGGAATCCGGTCTCGGTCACGGCCCCTCCGCCCATCATTTGTTGGAGACAACATGACCCCCGAACTCCTCACCCTCACCCTCGCCGCGCTCCTGCAGGTCGTCCAATACCTGCTCTACGCGGTCCCGGCCAATCTCGAACTTGGCCCCGGCTACACCATGTCCGCCCGCGACCGCGAACCGTCGAAACAGATGTCCGACGGCACCGCCCGTCTGGGCCGGGCGCTGAGCAATCATTTCGAAGGGCTGATCCTCTTCACCATCGCCTGCGTCACCGTCACGCTCGGCGACAAGTCCAACATCTTCACCGCCGCCTGCGCCTGGACCTACCTCGCCGCCCGCGTCGCCTATATCCCGGCCTATTATTTCGGCCTGCGCCCATGGCGCTCGCTGATCTGGGCCGTGGGCTTCCTCGCCACCTTGCTCATGCTCTTGGCGGCGCTCGTCTGATGCTTCATCTTGCCAAAAATATTCCGGGGGAGTCGCGCCGCGCGCGACGGGGGCAGCGCCCCCAAACCCCGCCGACGCAATACCGACAGAATACCGACGCGGGTACCGACGCGCAAAATGAAAGGACTCTGACCCATGGCATCCTATGACGTGATCATCATCGGCTCCGGCCCCGGCGGCTATGTCTGCGCCATCCGCTGCGCCCAGCTGGGCCTGAAAACCGCCGTGGTCGAGGGCCGCGAAACCTTGGGCGGCACCTGCCTCAACGTCGGCTGCATCCCCTCCAAGGCACTGCTGCACGCCAGCCACATGCTGCATGAGGCCGAGCATAATTTCGCCAAGATGGGCCTCAAGGGCAAGTCGCCTTCGGTCGACTGGAAACAGATGCTCGCCTATAAGCATGACGTCATTGGCCAGAACACCAAGGGCATTGAATTTCTGTTCAAGAAGAACAAGATAGACTGGCTCAAGGGCTGGGGCTCGATCCCCGAGGCGGGCCGCGTCAAGGTCGGTGACGACACCCATGAGGCCAAGAGTATCATCATCGCCTCGGGCTCTGAATCCAGCAGCCTGCCGGGTGTCGAGATCGACGAAAAGGTGGTCGTCACCTCCACTGGCGCGCTGGAACTGCCCAAGGTGCCCAAGACCATGGTGGTGATCGGCGCAGGCGTCATCGGGCTCGAGATGGGCTCGGTCTATGCCCGGCTCGGCTCGGAGGTGACAGTGGTCGAATATCTCGACGCGATCACCCCCGGCATGGATGGCGAAGTGCAAAAGAACTTCCAGAAAATCCTGAAAAAACAGGGGATTAAATTCGTCATGGGCGCCGCCGTGCAATCCGTCGACGCGCTCAAGACCAAGGCCAAGGTCAATTACAAACTGCGCAAGGACGACACCGAACATCAGCTTGACGCCGATGTGGTCCTCGTCGCCACGGGCCGCAAACCCTATGTCGATGGCCTCGGCCTCGACAGCCTAGGTGTCGAGATGACAAAGCGCGGCCAGATCAAGACCGACGACCACTGGCAGACCTCCGTCAAGGGCGTCTACGCCATCGGCGACGCCATCGAAGGGCCCATGCTCGCCCACAAGGCCGAGGACGAAGGCATGGCCGTCGCCTGCGTTCTGGCCGGTCAGCATGGCCATGTGAATTACAACGTCATCCCCGGCGTGATCTACACCCATCCCGAGGTCGCGAATGTCGGCGAGACCGAAGAAAGCCTGAAAGATCAAGGACGTGCCTACAAGGTCGGCAAGTTCTCCTTCATGGGCAACGGCCGCGCCAAGGCGAATTTCGCGGGCGAGGGGTTCGTCAAGATCCTTGCCGACAAGGAGACCGACCGCATCTTGGGCGCGCATATCATCGGGCCGATGGCGGGCGATTTGATCCACGAGATCTGCGTCGCGATGGAGTTCGGTGCGAGCGCCGAGGATCTCGCCCTCACCTGCCACGCGCACCCTACCTATTCCGAGGCCGTGCGCGAGGCCGCCCTCGCCTGCGGCGACGGCCCGATCCACAGCTGAGGGATGTCGCTTGCCCCGTCCGTCAGGGCGGGGCGACCACTAAAGCCGGATCACCGAAATCAAGCGCCCGTAATCGGCCTCGCCCGCGTGGGTGGCGCGGCGGTAGGAATAGAACCGCGCGGGGTCGGCATAGGTGCAATGCCGCGTCCATTCCGCCTCGCCCACGCCCGCGCGGCGCAGGCAATGCAGGCCGAAACCGGGCAGATCGAACTGATAGCGCCCGTTTTCTCCTGAGGCGAAAAACCGGCTATAGGCGGGGTCTTCGGCCATGAAATCCTCAAGGAATTCCGGGCCCACCTCGTAGGCCCCCTGGCTGATCGAGGGGCCGATCACGGCGGTGATCCGGTTGCACGCGGCACCCAGCCCCTCCATCGCCGCGACCGTCGCCTCCAGCACCCCGTCGAGCGCGCCGCGCCAGCCCGCATGCGCGGCACCGATCACCCCGGCCCGCGTATCGGCGAATAGAACCGGTTGACAATCCGCCGTCAGCACGCCAAGCGCCACGCCGGGGGTGGCCGTCACCATCGCGTCGGCGCGGGGTCGCTCGGCCAACGGGCCATCGACCGTCACCACATCCGCCGAATGCACCTGATGCACCGTCGCGAGCTGCGCAGGCTGCACCGACATCGCCTTAGCCACGCGGGCGCGGTTGATCGTCACGATCTCGGATTGATCCGATGATCCCGGCCCGCAATTGAGCCCTGCGAACACACCCGAGGATGCCCCGCCCCGCCGGGTAAAGAACCCGTGGCGCAAAGGCGCGAGGCTGTCCGAGGTCAGGATTTCAAGCGTCATGGGTCAAATCCGGGCGGGGGTGGCAGGGCCTTTGGATGCAGGGCGAGCACCTTGAAGAGCCTCCCCATTTCCTCGGGGCCGGTCAAGCGTTGAAATGCCGCCAGGTGGCTGTCGCGCGCGGTGCCGCTCAGATTGCGCGCCAGCGCCTCCTTGCGCGGCTCGATGCCCAGACGAAAGAGCAGCGTGCCCTGCGGGATGAGACGGGCATGCGCGCAGGGGATAGCCTCGGCCAGCGCCTCGAAATCCACATGCGCGGTCAGGTCGGCCTCGCCGGGTGCGGCCAGCGGGTCGACCGGCGCATGATCCTGCACCGCCTGAAACGTATCGCCCAGCGAGCGCCAGTCGCCATAATCGACGATCAGTGCAGCACCGCCGCGCGCCTCAATCCGGCTGCCGATCTCTTGGGCGATGGCGCGGCCCGGGGCGCAGGTTTCGACGATGTCGCCGTCTTGGGTGTCCGCCAGCCGATGCGCCAGGTCGGGCGGCGTTATCGGCCCGCCGAGGCCGAAGGTCAGCGCGCCCTCGCGCAGCCCCACGACCCGCTCGTGCCAGGCTGCGCCCTGCCGCTGGAATTGCCGGATCGGCAGGGCATCGAAAAACTCGTTCGCCACCAGAAAGAGCGGCAGGTTGGGCAAGTCCTCGACCCTGTCGTGCCATGCCACGCTCTCATGGTGAATGCTCTCTGCCTGTTTCTCGCGCAGGGTGGGGGAGGTCTCTAGCAGATGCACCTGCGCGCCTGCGTGGAACCCCGGAACGCCCTTGGTGGCGCGCAGGATATCGGCCATCAGCGTGCCACGTCCCGGCCCGAGTTCAGCCAAGGCAAAGGGCGCGGGCCGCCCCTGATCGAGCCATGTCTGCGCCAGGCACAGCCCCAGTAATTCACCGAACATCTGGCTGATCTCCGGCGCGGTGGTGAAATCGCCCGCCGCCCCCAACGGATCGCGCGTGGCGTAATAGCCCATCTCGGGATGCATAAGGCAGGTCGCCATGTAATCGGCCAACGTGATCGGCCCGGTGGCGGTGATCCGCGCGGTGATATGACGCCCGAGCGCCGTCACGAAGGGCGGGTCCTGCGCGCCCAGAGGATCATGCCGATGCCGAAGGCGATCATCGGCAGCGACAGGATTTGCCCCATGGTCAGGCCATAGCCGGCCACATGCCACGCCAGACCCAGCGGATTGCCTTCGCTGACGAATTGCGCGTCGGGTTGGCGCACGAATTCCACCAGGAACCGCGCCGCACCATAGCCTGCAAAGAACAGGCCGGTCAGCGTGCCGGGGGTTTTCAGCGCGCCGCGCCGCCAGCCCAGCCATAGCAACACCGCCCCGAGGATCAGCCCTTCGAGCGCCGCCTCGTAAAGCTGCGAGGGGTGGCGCGCGCAGAGGCCTAGTATGTCAGGGCAATCCTGTGCCGCGGCACTTGGAAAGACCACGCTCCAAGGCAGGTCGGTGGGCCGCCCCCAAAGCTCTGCGTTGATGAAATTG
This sequence comes from Roseovarius tolerans, assembly GCF_900109855.1. Taxonomy (GTDB): domain Bacteria; phylum Pseudomonadota; class Alphaproteobacteria; order Rhodobacterales; family Rhodobacteraceae; genus Roseovarius; species Roseovarius tolerans. Next base: position 28,983 of record NZ_FOBO01000005.1, read on the forward strand.
GCGATTCGTCCCAACAATAGCCCCACCGGCGTCACCATGCAGAGCACATCCGCCACCGACAGCCAGCGAATGCCGCGCCGCGCCGAGAACACCACCACCGCCAGCACGACCCCCATCAGCCCGCCGTGAAACGCCATGCCGCCCTGCCAGACAGCGAGGATCTCACCCGGATTGGCGAGGTAGTAGGAGGGCTGGTAAAACAGTACATACCCCAGCCTGCCACCCAGGATCACACCGAGGATCACCCATGTCAGCAGATCCTCGACCGCGCGTGCATCCATCGGCGCGGTGTTATCGGGCCAGAGCGCTGGTCGCCGAACGCTGGCCACCACAATGCGCCAGCCAATGACGATCCCGACGATATAGGCCAGCGCATACCAGCGCAGCGCGAACTCCATGCCGAAGAGCGAGATCGAGAAGATCTCCGGCGCGATATCGGGGAAGGGGATCACGGCCTGCATGGGTGTCTCTGTGCCTTTGTGCTGCGGGGAAAGTCAACCTTGTGATCGACCGCCCTCGGGCCATATATGGGGATGAGATGTAACGCCGGAGGCACATGCCATGCAGACCCGAAACAAGATGCTCGACGATATCAGCCAGTTGATGACCAATGCCATGGGCGTGGCCCAAGGGGCCAAGGACGAGGCCGAGACAGCGATGAAGTCGATGATCGACCGCTGGCTCGCCGATCGCGATTTCGTCACCCGTGAGGAATTCGATGCTGTTCGCGCCATGGCGCAAAAGGCCCGTGAGGAAAACGAGGCGCTCAAGGCCCGGATCGACGCACTGGAACAGGGCAAGTCCTTAGCCGATTGCGGCCTGCCGGGCGACGGATCATGGCCCGGATGACATGAAAAAAAGGGCAGAGACATCGCTGTCTCCGCCCGTGCTGTTTAGGATGGCGTCAGGCGTTCAGAAATTCATGCCGTAACGCACCTGCGCGGCGTAATCCGGAAGATCCGAGCCGATACCGCCGATCTGAAAGCCCATGCTCAGGTCGCTGTTCGCAGTCACTCGAACGCCGCCGCCGAATTCCACGCGCCCGCTCAGGCCTTCGGGGTCGAAACCGCCCCCAGCGAGCGCCTGCGGCGCGCTGCTGTCAACGTAGTTGGCATGCAGACCGATGTAGTTCACTCCGTTCTGTGTGGTCCGGGTCCAGCGTGCGCCGACCGAGTATTCGCTGAAATCGACCGTTGTCGAGCCTGCCCCGGCAAGCGTTCCGGATTTGCCGGTGATATCCTCTTCACCGTAGCGGGCAGAGGCCATCGGGGTCAGCGTGATCGAATTGCTCATCTCGAGATCGCGCGCGACCGACAGGCCGATGGCCCAGACATCGCTGTTTGCCGTGCCCTTGCCGCCGATGCTGATCTGGTCATAGTCGGCTTCGCCGTACATCAGCGACGCCTCTGCCGACCATGCCCCGCGGCGATAGCCGAGATAGGGCTGAACGTAGAAGAAATCGCCCTCGGTTTCGATGTTTGTGCTGCGCTCTTCCAGGTCGTTGTATCCGGCAGAAAGGCCCGCGACGAAATTGTCGTCGAGCGCGACGTCGGCACCGACCTGAAGGCCCGTGCTCAGGAATTGGCGCGGGCTATTGCTGCCCTTGTGGTCCGCACGAAAGCCCGAGAATTCGCCCCACACATAAAGGCTGCCCATCAGTTGGCCGTTTTGCGACGATACGACCGGCGCGCCTTCGACATTTCCGCCAAAGCCGAGCGGCGATTGCAGGTCACGTGTGGCAAAACTGTTCTGCGCGCCGCTACGCGTGTTGCCAAAGCTCTGGCGGGTGGTCAGACGCGCGAGCGTGCCCGCCGTCGCTTCCAACTCGTCGAGCAGCGACCCTGTAAACCCGAGAATCGCCCCGTTGATCTCCAGCGTATAAGTGCCGAAAGAGCCATTGCTGAAGCCGCTGACCACGACGACATATTGCCCGGGCGTGAAGGGCCCGTCATTGGCCGCGTTGATCAACGACAAAAGACCCGCCCCGCCATCATCGTCGCCCGCGACAAGGTTCGTCAGCTGCGCATTGGGGGCAAAGCTGGTCTGGTAGAGGTGCAGATAAGTGTCGAAACCGGCTACTGTCGTCTCTGCTGAGAATGACAGCGGCTGCGTGATCGTCACGTTCACGGTCTGAAACGGTGTCGCGTTGCCAGAGCCCGACAAGCCCGGCCCGGCACCTATCGGTCTGTTCCACGTGGGCGCGCCCGTCGTGTCACCGTTGATATGGAACTTTGCGCCAAAGCGGCAGAACCGGCAACCAGTGCAAGTGCCGTCGTGGTCGCGAAGAAAAATCTTTTCATTTTGGTAAGCCCTGATCCTGCTCTGAATATCTCGTCCAGCCTGTTGCGCGCGGGGCAGGGTTCTCTGCACAGGCCGCGATCGCTCCGGTGGTACCACCCCAACTCTTCACTTTTTAACACAATTACATGTGTGTGACATGCTAGCGAGGGGCTCACAACTGGAGCTTTCCATATCTCAAGATCTGTCTCCAACGCGCAACACAGGCCCGGGCGCGATGTGCTTATTGCGCGCGTCGAACCCCCGCCATGACGCAGAGCAGTTCGAACATGATCGACGCTCCGAGAAACGCGGTGTTGCCGGAGGCATCGAAGGGCGGCGAGACCTCGACCAGATCGGCGCCGACGATTCTGACCCCCTCCAGCCCACGCACCACCTGCAGGGCCTGATAGCTGTTCGGCCCGCCGACCTCCGGCGTGCCGGTGCCGGGGGCAAAGGTCGGATCGACAAAGTCGATGTCGTAGCTGACATAGGTGTCGCCCTCGCCCGCAATCTCGCGCGCCTCGGCCATCACGTCCTCGGGGCCGCGGGCGTGGAATTCCTCGATCAGGATCAGGCGGATGCCCTCGGCGGCGGCGAAATCGCGATCCTCGGTGTCATACATGGTCCCGCGCAGCCCGATCATCACCACGCGCTTGGGGTCGAGCAGCCCTTCTTCGACCGCGCGCCGGAACGGGGTGCCGTGGGTATACATCGTGCCGCCGAAATACGAATGATAGAGGTCGGTATGGCTGTCGAAGTGGATCATGCCGACGGGCGCACGCCGCGCCAGTGACCGCAGCACCGGCAGCGTTGTCAGGTGATCGCCCCCCGCCGTCAGCGGCATGATGCCCGCGGCGGTCACTCCGTCGTAAAACTCGGTGATCCGCGCCATGCTGTCGATGATATCCGCCGGGTTCGGCCCCACATCCCCCAGATCGGCGCAATTCACCGCCTCGAACGGGCGCATGCCAGAGGTCGGGTGCTGCGCGCGGATCATGGTCGAGGCATCGCGCAACTGCCGCGGCCCGTGGCGCGGGCCGGGCCGGTTGGTGGTCCCGCTATCCCACGGCACCCCGATGAGGCCGATCTGCACGTCGCTATAACGCTCATGCCCCTTGGGCACGTAAGGCAGGCGCATGAAGGTCGGCACCCCGGCAAAGCGCGGCATCTCGAAGCCCGAAACGGGATGGAAGAAGGGATCGGAGGTCATGTCAGTCCTTTCAGTCGTTTGCGGGCGGTCACCGGGCCGTCGCCCTGCGCCGCGATCCGGGAAATGGCAGCCTGCACCGGCTCATAGGTCACCGCCATGTGGTGCACATTGGCATGGATCAGCGTTTCCGGGTCTGCGACCCAGGCCACATGCCCGCGCCAGAACAGCAGATCGCCGCGTCTCAGGGCGGCACCCTCGGGCAGCGCTTCGCCCAGGGCACTCTCCTGATCGCCGCTATCGCCGGGGCAGGGCAGGCCACAGGCGACGCACCCCGCCTGCACCAGTCCCGAACAGTCGATGCCAAAAGCGGAATTACCGCCCCAAAGATAGGGAGTGCCGATCAAGATTTCGGCAACGCCTACGGGATCGGTCTCGCGTTGGTCCAGAGGAATCAGATGCGCGCGTGGGACATAGCCTTGCGGGGTTTCCGCGAAACGGCCCTGTTCCGAGAGCACATCAAGCCGCGCGCCGTGGCTGAGGCTGACCCGCTCGGGGCTTTTGAAATCGGGGGCGCTGTAGGCATGCGTCGCGCGCGCGCTGACCCGGTGAGTGACGGTGCCGGTGGTCAGCGCCGCCTCGGGGATATAGCCGGGATAGCCGTCGCGCAGCGCGGCAACTTCGGCCCATGCGCCCTTGATCCCCACAAGCTGCACTGCTTCACCCATCAGCAACTGCCGGTCGCGCGCACCCTCCGGGGCGCGCCGCAGATCGACCAGCGGCCAGTCGATGAGACGCGTGGCAGTCACAGATCGAGCACCTCGGGCAGGGCGTCCAGAAGCGCGCGCGCGCCCATGCCGACGCCGCCCTTGGGCCGCGCCGGGGCGGCGGTGGGGCACCAGCCATAGATGTCGAAATGGCTGTAATTGAACCCGCCCGCAAAGCGGCGCAGGAAAAGCGCGGCGGTGATCGAGCCTGCAAACCCACCCGAGGGCGCGTTGTCGAGATCGGCGATGCCGGGCTCGATCATCGCCTCGTAGGGTGTGTGAAAGGGCAGCCGCCAGACCGGATCGTCAACGTGGTCGGCGGCACGTTCCAGCGCCGTCGCAAAGCCCGCATCATCGGTGTAATAGGGCGCGAGATCCGGCCCGAGCGCCACCCGCGCGGCCCCGGTAAGGGTGGCCATGGAGATCATCAGATCGGGTTTGTCTTCCGCCCCGTAGGCCAATGCATCGGCCAGCACCAACCGCCCCTCGGCATCGGTGTTGTTGACCTCCACGGTCATCCCGTTGCGCGCGGTCAGGATGTCACCGGGGCGAAACGCATTGCCCGCAACCGCGTTTTCCACCGCCGGGATCAGCACCCGCAGCCGCAGCGGCAGATCGAGCGCCATGATCATATGCGCCAGCCCCAGAACCGTCGCCGCGCCGCCCATGTCCTTCTTCATCAGCCCCATGGACGACCCGGGCTTCAGGTTGAGCCCGCCCGTGTCGAAACAGACGCCCTTGCCGACAAGGGTCAGGTTCGGTCCGCTCTCGCCCCATGTCATCTCGATCAGGCGCGGGGCCTGCGTGGCGGCGCGCCCGACGGTGTGGATCAAGGGAAAGTTCTGCTCCAGCAGGTCCGCGCCGCGCGTGCAACTGAGCCGCGCGCCCTGTTGATCGGCGATGGCGATGCAGGCGGCCTCCAGCGCATGGGGGCCAAGATCGTTGGCCGGGGTATTGATCAGGTCGCGGGTCAGCGCCTCGCCCGCCGCGATCACCTCCAGCCGCGCGGCATCGACGCCGTCGGGTGCCACCAGCCGCGCCTTGGCCGGGCTCTGCTCGCGGTAGCGTTCATAGGCATAATGCGACAGCAGCCAGCCAAGCGCCTCGGTCTCTGCCGCCTCTTGGGGCAAACCTTCCAGCCGGTAGGTGCCCTCGGGCAGGGCCGATGCCACACCCGCCATATGAAACCGCGCCCGGGCGCGCGATGTGGCGCTGCCATAGCCCGCAAGCGCCAAGGCAATGCCGCCTGCCGCGTCCGGCACGGCCAGCGCGCGACCAAGCGCGCCGGTGAAGCCCATGGCCCGCACCCAGGCCGCGATCTGCGCGGGCTGCGCGTCGAGCCAGTCCGCGAGCGCGCCCTCTTCCAGCACGTGCAGCGGGATTGCGGGCGTGTCGGGGGCGGCGAATGTCAGGCTCATTTGGGCGGACCTCTTGCAACGGATGATGCCTGCCAGCCTAGCCGCGATTGCGCCGCCTGCAACCCGTCAAATCGCACTGCTCAAAAGGGCGTGTCCTGCGCCTCCCATATCTCGCAGAGCGAGCGTTCGCCGATCCGCAAAAGCCGTGCGAAGGTGGCGGAGAGCCCGTTGTGATCGCCCGCGTCGATGCAGCCCGCCACATCCCCCGCCACCCGTGCCAGAAGGGCCATGCCGATCTGATCGGCGATCGCGATAAGGCTGCGGCTGCTCTTGCGCATTTCACTGAACCGCCCCTCGCGATAGAACCGCTCGGCATGACCCAGCCGCGCGGCCAGTTCCTCGAGCGCGCGGCAGACCACGTCCTCGGCGCTGGTCTCGCCCAGTTCCAGGTAAAGCGCCTTTAGCCGGTCGGCATCGAGCCGCACGCATTCGTGCTGTTGCAGCACCGTCAGTTGATCCACTTTCTTCACCTTCTCACCCGCTTGTCGTGTTCCAGCCCCCACGGCTGCGCAGAGAATGGCACTGCCAAGGTTCCCAAATGGTTGCCGTGCTTGCGGATTATGGCTCGAATTCGAGGTGAATACCTATTATCCAGCCGTGAGCCGCCCCTAGCGCCGGAGAGATCATGGACTACGCCCGCCCCCTGCCCACCTATCTGGTGCACCGCTTCCACGGCTGGAAGGCCACCAGCTATACCGAGAATCAGGCCTGGTACCGTCACCTTGCCCAACAGGGCCAGCATCCGCGCGCGATGGTGATTTCGTGCTGTGACAGCCGCGTTCATGTCACCTCGATCTTCGGCGCGGATCAGGGCGAGTTCTTCATTCACCGCAACATCGCCAATCTTGTGCCGCCCTACGTGACCGACGGCGCGCAGCACGGCACCTCGGCGGCGGTGGAATTCGCGGTGACCGCGCTCAAAGTGGCGCATCTGATCGTGATCGGCCATTCGGCCTGCGGCGGCGTCAAGGGCTGCCAGCAGATGTGCGCGGGCCATGCGCCGGAACTGGAGGAACAGACCAGTTTCGTGGGCCGCTGGCTCGATATCCTGCGGCCCGGCTACGAGCGGGTCAAGGACATGAGCGACGAGGCGGCACAGCTCAAGGCTCTGGAAAAACAGGCGGTGATGGTGTCGCTGGAAAACCTGATGAGCTTTCCCTTCGTCGAGGCGGCGGTGGCCTCGGGCGAGTTGACGCTGCACGGGCTCTGGCACGAAATCGGCAGCGGATCGCTGGAACAATATAGCGCCAGCCAGGGCGAGTTCGTGCCGCTGTGATGAAAATCCCCGGTGCTGCCCTGCGGCAGACCGGGGATTTTGAGTATTTTCGCCAAAAAGAAGCCCCGCGCGCCCGGTTGGAGCACGCGGGGTTTTTTCTTTATGCGGCCTGTGACTGCTGGCCGAACCGGGCATAGAAGCCCTGGTTCTTGTCGGCCATCTCACGCAGCAGCGCAGGCGTGGCAAAGCGCGGCCCGAATTTCTCGGTCAGTTGGTCGCAGCGCTCGGCGGCATAGGGCGTGCCGATGATGTCGAGCCAGGCGAACGGCCCGCCGGACCAGGGCGCAAAGCCCCAGGCCAGGATCGCGCCCACATCCCCCTCGCGGATATCCTCCAGCACGCCTTCTTCCAGCGCGCGCACCGCTTCCAGCACTTGTGCGAACATCAACCGATGCTGCACCTCGTGCAGGTCGGGCTGCTCCTCGGCGCGGGGGTATTTCTGCGCGAGGCCGTTCCAATACCCCAGACGCTTGCCCTTGTCGTCGTAATCGAAGAACCCGGCACCCGCCTTGCGACCAAGCCGGCCCTCGCCTTCAATCCAAAAGATCACCTCGTCGACAGCCGCGTCGGGATAGTCGTCGCCCATGGCCGATTTGGTCGCGCGGGCGATCTTGGCCCCCAGATCAATCGAGGTTTCATCGACCAGTTGCAGCGGCCCGACCGGGAAGCCCAACTGCCGCGCCGCGTTGTCGATGAGCGCAGGCGCCACGCCCTCGGCCACCATCCGGATACCCTCGTTGATATAGGGGATGATGCAGCGGTTGCAGTAGAAGAACCGCGCGTCATTGACCACGATGGGCGTCTTGCGGATTTGCCGCACGTAATCGAGCGCCTTGGCCACGGCGCGCGGGCCGGTTTTCGCCCCCTTGATGATCTCGACCAGCATCATCTTCTCGACCGGCGAGAAGAAGTGGATGCCGATGAAATTCTCAGGGCTGTCGGACGCCTTGGCCAGTTCCGTGATCGGCAGGGTCGAGGTGTTGGTGGCGAAGATGCAATCCTTGTCCACGACCTTGAGCACGTTCTTGGTCACTTCGGCCTTGACGGCAGGGTCTTCGAATACCGCTTCGATGATCAGATCACAGCCCTTGAGAGCGTCATAATCCGTGGTGGCGGTGATCAGATCGAGCGCGGCCTGCTTTTTCTCTTCGGTCGCCTTGCCACGCTTGATGCCCTTGTCCATGTAATCGGCGGTATAGGCCTTGCCCTTGTCGGCGGCCTCTTGTTTCTGGTCGATCAGCACAACCTGCATGCCCGCCATGGCTGACACGAGCGTAATGCCCGCACCCATCATGCCCGCGCCCATGACGCCGACCTTTTTCACCTTCTGATCCGGCACATCGGGACGGTTGGCGCCTTTCTCCAGCGCCTCCTTGTTGATGAAGAGCGAGCGGATCATGGCGCTTGAGGAGGGGTTCATCAGCACATTGGTAAACCAGCGCGCCTCGATCTTCAGCGCTGTGTCAAACGGCACCATTGCGCCCTCATAGACGGCGGACAGTAGCGCCTTGGCCGCCGGAAACGCGCCTTGGGTCTTGCCGTTGACCATGGCCGAGGCCCCGACGAAGGTCATGAAGCCCGCCGGATGGTACGGTGCGCCGCCGGGCATCTTGTAGCCCTTTTCATCCCACGGCTTGACGATGGTGGGGCTGGACAGCACCCATTCGCGCGCCTTTTCGATCAATTGATCGGCGGGCACGACCTCGTCCACGACCCCGGCGGATTTGGCCTTTTTCGGGTCGTTCAGCTTGCCTTCGAGCAAGAGCGGCGAGGCCGACATCGCGCCCAGCTTGCGGACCAGCCGCGTGGTGCCGCCCGCGCCGGGGAAGATGCCGACCATGATCTCGGGCAGGCCGATCTTGGCCTTCGAGTTGTCGGCAGCAAAGATGCGGTGGCATGCGAGCGGGATTTCCAACCCGATGCCAAGCGCCGTGCCGGGCAGGGCGGCGGCGATCGGCTTGCCGCCCTTGTTCTTGTCGTCCATGCCCGCGCGTTCGATCTTGCGCAGGATGGCGTGCATGCCCATCACGCCCTCGAAAAGACCCTTGGCAGGCTCATCGCCCGCGTCGTCGCGCATCTTGGCTATGATGTTGAGATCCATGCCCCCGGCGAAAGATCCGTCCTTACCGGAGGTCAGGATCACGCCCTTGACGGCCTCATCGGCGAGCGCGTCGTCGATCAGCGCCTCGAGGTTGAGAAAGCCCTGTTGGTTCATCACGTTCATGGATTTGCCGGGCACGTCCCAGGTGATGATCGCGACGCCATCGGCGCCTTTTTCCATCGTGAAATCGGTCATTGTCGCAGTCTCCCCTTACACGCGTTCGATGATGGTGGCGGCACCCATGCCGGAGGCGACGCAGAGCGTGGCAAGACCAACACCCTTGCCGCTGCGCTCCAGCTCATCGAGCAGCGTACCGATGATGATCGCGCCCGACGCTCCGAGCGGGTGGCCCATGGCGATGGCCCCGCCATTGACGTTGAGGCGGGAGTGATCGACGTCAAAGGCCTGCATGAAGCGCAGGACAACGGCGGAAAACGCCTCGTTCACTTCGAAAAGGTCGATATCCGAAATTGCCATGCCGCTGTCTTTCAGCGCCTTTTCGGTGGCGGGCACCGGGCCGGTCAGCATGATCGTCGGATCGGTGCCGATCTTGGTGGTCTGGCGGATGCGCGCGCGGGGGGTGAGCCCCCATTTCTCGCCGAACGCCTTACTGCCCACGAGTACGCCCGCCGCCCCGTCGACGATACCGGACGAGTTACCGGCATGGTGGATGTGGTTGATCGCCTCAAGGTGCGGGTATTTCAGCTTGGCCACGGCATCAAAGCCCGGCATCACCTCGCCCATATCCTTGAAACTGGGCTTCAAGGCTCCGAGCGATTGCATGTCGGTGCCCGGGCGCATGTATTCGTCATGACCGAGGATCGAGAGGCCATTCTGATCCTTGATCTCGACAATCGAGCGGTCAAACCGGCGGTCCTCCCACGCGGCGGCGGCGCGGCGTTGCGATTCAACGGCGAGCGCGTCGGCATCGTCGCGGCTGAACCCGTATTCGGTGGCGATGATATCCGCCGAAATCCCCTGCGGCACAAAATAGCTGTCCATGGCGATGCTGGGGTCGACGGCAATCGCCGCCCCGTCGCTGCCCATGGCGACGCGGCCCATCATCTCGACCCCGCCCGCGATATAGCCGTCCCCGGCCCCCGCGCGGACCTGGTTGGCGGCAAGGTTCACGGCCTCCATTCCGCTGGCGCAGAAGCGGTTGATCGAGAGGCCGGGAATGCGCTCGTCCAGATCCGAGGCCAGCACTGCGGTACGTGCAAGGCAGCCGCCCTGCTCCATCACCTGCGTGGCATTGCCCCAGATCACATCCTCGACGGCGTGACCCTCAAGCCCGCTGCGCTCCCTGATCGCGTTGAGCATATCCGCCGAGAGCCGCGCGGCGGTTACCTCGTGCAGCGCGCCATCCTTGCGGCCCTTGCCACGCGGGCTGCGCACGGCGTCGTAGATATAGGCATCTGTCATCTCGGTCTCCTTTTTCACGCGCGGTCAGCAGGGCTGCCGGGCATCAGGTCATAGGCGTGTTTCCAGCCGGGCAGGCCCTCGATGTTCGAGAGCCACCGGTCGATCTCGGGCCAGTCCTTGCGGTCGAAACCGAAAGGCTCAGGGTAGAAGAGGTAGCCGCAGCAACTCAGATCGGCATTGGTTAGAGCCTTGCCCACGATCCAGTCACGTCCCGCCAGATGCGCGTCGAGCGCAGCATAGGCCGCCTTGAGCCGCCCCTGCATGAAGCCGATAACCTCCGCCGGGCGTTTCTCCTCGGGAAGAAAATTCATCAGGAACCGCGTCATCCCGGCCTGAGAGCTGAGCTTGTGATTGTCCCAGAACATCCAGCGCATCACCTCGCGCGCCTCCTCAGGCGTCTCTCCGCCGAATTTTCCTGTCTTCTCGGTGATATACATCTGCATGACGCCCGATTGCGTCAAGGTGACGTCGCCATCCACCAGCACCGGCACCTCGCCCATCACGTTGATGTGACGGAAATCCGCCTGCCGCGTCTCGCCGCCGAAGAAATCGACAAAGACAGGCGCCCAGTCGAGACCTGCCAGTTCCAGCGCCAACGCCGCCTTGTAGGCATTGCCGCTCTCGCCGAAGCAGTGGAGTTTGATCGTCATGGCGTGGCTCCCGGTTGCGGTGTTGGATTTGAGTATTTTTGGAAAGGTGAAGCCTGTGGGGATTCACCGAGCATTAACGTTAATGCGCTTTGATCGAAGGCGCGGGACAGGCTGGAGAGCCGATGACCGCGCAAGGTGAAGCCCTGTTCCGGTGTCTGATGCCAATCGGCCCGCGCATCGGACAGGGTGGACCTGTCCCATTCATTTTGCCCGAAATACTCCCGCCGGAGGCATCCGGCATTTGCCCTATGTGCCACCGTCCGGACCCTCACAGCGCCCTCGCGATCAGCTCTTTCATGATCTCGTTGGTGCCGCCATAGATGCGCTGCACGCGGGCATCGGCCCACATTTCGGCGATGTCGTATTCCTGCATGTAGCCATAGCCGCCATGCAGTTGCAGGCAGTCATCGAGCACCTCGCCCTGCGCATCGGTCAGCCAATACTTCGCCATCGCCGCTTTTTCGACGCTCAACTCCCCGCGCATGTGCTCACTGATACATTCATCCATGAAGGCGCGGCAGACGGCGGTCTTGGTCTGGCATTCCGCCAGCTTGAAGCGGGTGTTCTGGAATTGCAGGATCGGTCCGCCGAAGGCCTTACGCTCTTTGCAGTAGGAAATCGTGCGCTCCACCCCGCCCTCCATCGCGCCCTGCGCGCCGCAGGCGATGATCAGCCGTTCCTGCGGCAGTTGCTCCATCATCTGATAAAAGCCGCGCCCCTCCTCGCCGCCCAGGATGTTCTCGGGCGGGATCTCGACATTGTCGAAGAACAATTCCGACGTGTCGCCCGCATGCAGCCCGACCTTTTCCAGATTGCGCCCGCGTGCAAAGCCCGACGCGCCCTCGGTCTCGACCACCACGAGCGAGGTGCCTTTCGCGCCCTCCTTGGGGTCGGTCTTGGCGGCGACGATGATCAGGTCGGCATGCTGCCCGTTGGTAATGAACGTCTTTTGCCCCGACAGGCGATAGGCGTTGCCGTCGCGCACCGCACGGGTCTTGATCCCCTGCACATCCGATCCGGCGGCCGGTTCGGACATGGCGAGCGCACCGACCATCTCGCCCGAGACCATTTTCGGCAGCCAGGTCTGCTTTTGCTCCTCGCTGCCATAGGCAAGGATGTAATGCGCGACGATGCCGGAATGAATGGGGTTGCCCCAGCTTGCCAGATTGGCGCGGCTCTGCTCCAGACAGATCACTGCCTCATGTCCGAAATCACCGCCCGCGCCACCGTACTCCTCGGGGATCGAAGGGCAGAGCAAGCCCAATTCGCCCGCCTGGTTCCATGTCTCGCGGTCCATGATGCCCGCCTTGCGCCAGCGCTCGTAATGCGGGCGCCATTCATCAGTGATGAACTTGGCCGTCATCTCACCGAGCATCCGGTGCTCGTCCGTCATCCATGTCATCGCCGGGCCTCCCGTCCCTGAATGGTCAGCGTTTGCGCGCGTCGAGCTCCGAATTGAAGATCCTGAGCCGATGCGCAAACGTGTCCTCATCGATCACGCTGTCGAAATTCTCGAACAGAAATGACAGCGCCTCGCCCTCGTCGAGCCCCGCCTCCTGGCTGAATTTGCGCAACCGGCGATAACCGTCCTCGGTCATCGCGGCATTGAAGCGGCGCGTCAGGCGAAAGCGTTTCGGCATCGGTTCCTCCTCCCGTCGGGTGGGGTTCAACCCCACCCCTTTTTCAGAACGCCTCGGCGTCAAGCTCCATCACCGGTTCCGCACCGCTCTCGATGCGCGCCAGATGCAGCGCGGTCGCGGGCAGGCGGCGCTTCATGTAGAAACGGCCCGTCGCCAGCTTGGTCTTGTAGAACGCCTCATCCGTGGTGCCCGCCTCCAGCGCCGCATGGGACGCCTTGGCCATCCGCGCCCACATCAGCCCGAGGCAGACATGGCCGAAAAGGTGCATGAAGTCATAGGATCCGGCAAGTGCTGCGTTGGGGTTCTTCATGCCGTTCTGCATGAAGAACATCGCCGAGGCCTGAAGATCCTTAGACGCCGCCTTGAGTGGGTCGAGGAAGTCTTTCTTCAGCGCCTCGTCGCCCTCGTTCTCCTTGAGGAAGGTCTTGATCATCTCGAAGAAGGCCATCACGTGCTTGCCGCTGTCCTGCGCCAGCTTGCGGCCCACCAGATCGAGGGCCTGAACGCCGTTGGCGCCTTCGTAGATCATGGCGATGCGGGCGTCGCGGGTGAATTGCGACATGCCCCATTCCTCGATATAGCCATGCCCGCCGTAGACCTGCTGCGCCAGCACGGTCATGTCATAGCCTTCATCGGTGATAAAGCCCTTGATGACGGGGGTCATCAGCGAAATCAGCCCCTCTGCGGCGGCGTCCTCGCCGCGATGCGAGCGGTCGATGAGTTCCGCGCCCCAGAGCATGAAGGCGCGCGCGCCCTCGATGAACGATTTCTGATCCATCAGCGAGCGGCGGATATCGGGATGCACGATCAGCGGATCGGCGGGGCCGTCGGGGTTTTCCGTGCCGGTCACCGCGCGGCCCTGAAGCCGGTCCTTGGCATAGGCGAGCGCGTTCTGATAGGCGACCTCGGCCTGTGCCAGCCCCTGCATGCCGACGCCGATCCGGGCCTCGTTCATCATGGTGAACATGGCGCGCATGCCCTTGTGCTCTTCGCCCAAGAGCCAACCGGTGGCGCCATCATAGTTCATCACGCAGGTCGAGTTGCCGTGGATCCCCATTTTCTCTTCGATCTTGCCGCAGGTGACGCCGTTGCGGTCACCGAGGCTGCCGTCGTCCTTGACGATGAATTTCGGCACGATGAAGAGCGACACGCCCTTGATGCCCTCGGGCCCGCCCGGGATCTTGGCCAGCACCAGATGGACGATGTTGTCGGCCATGTCATGCTCGCCCGAGGAGATGAAGATCTTCTGCCCCGTCAGCAGATAGCTGCCATCATCCTGCGGTTCGGCCTTGGTCCGCATGAGGCCCAGATCGGTGCCGCAATGCGGCTCCGTGAGGTTCATGGTGCCGGTCCACTCGCAAGAGAACATCTTGGGCAGATAGGTCTCTTTCTGCTGGTCCGAGCCATGCACGAGGATCGCGGAGGCCGCGCCATGGGTCAGGCCCTGATACATGGTAAACGCCTGATTGGCGCCCGAGAACATCTCGCCCACGGCGGTGCCCAGCACGTAAGGCATGTTCTGACCGCCATACTCTTCGGGCAGATCAAGCGCGGTCCAGCCGCCTTCGCGCACCTGATCGAACGCCGCTTTGAAGCCCTTGGGCGTGCGCACCACGCCGTTTTCCAGCACGCAGCCCTCGCTATCGCCCACCGGGTTCAGTGGCGACAGGACCTCCGAGGAAATCTTGCCGGCCTCTCCCAGAACCGCGCTGGTGAACTCGCGGTCGAGTTCGGCATAGCCCGGCGTGTCCTGCTCTGACACATTCAGCACGTCATGCAGGATGAATTGCATGTCGCGGGTCGGTGCGGTGTAGCTTGGCATCTGGTTCTCTCTCCCTAAAGAATGGCCGTGCCGGTATCACTCGGCGGCGTCGCGGTTGTCCTTGAGCGAGGCCAGCATGCGCTCGCCCCATGTCATCTGTTCGCGCAACTCGGAGATTGCGGCCTCCAGCTCGTCGCGCTGCGTTTCCATCTCGGCCAGACGCGCCTTTGCCACCTCATAGGCGCGGGCGATCTGGGTGTGCTGCTGATCCCCCTTGTCGTAGAGATCGAGCAACTGGCGCAGTTCCTCGAGGCTGAACCCGAAGCGCTTACCGCGCAGGATCAGTTTCAGCCGCGCGCGGTCGCGCCGGGTGAAGAGGCGGCGCTGTCCTTGCCGAATGGGCGAGAGCAGTTCCTTGGCCTCGTAAAATCGCAGGGTGCGTGGGGTGACGTCGAACGCCTCGCACATCTGCCGGATAGTCATCACGTCATCAGTCATTGCATCGCCTCGTCGCAGAGCATCTAGCGAATATCTGCGTCGGGTGCCCTATGGTTACAACAGTCGCGCGGCTTTACGTAACCGCTACGTCACGTCACTTTCAAATTGACGTAAGATAAGGCAAGGTAAAGGGATATATCGGGACATTTTCTTGCCCCCGCGTCAGCCTAATCTCAGTCGAGATTCGCCTCGGTCTGATCGCGCAGCTGGCGCAACTCGGCCATCGCCTCGTCGATCTGGCGGCGCTGTTCGGCGAGTTCGGCAAGCTGTCGGTCGGCAAGGTCGATCCAGCTGCGCATCTGCGCGTCGGTGCCCTCATGCTCGTAGATCAACAGCCATTGGCGGATATCCTCGAGCGAAAATCCGAATTTCCGCCCCCGCAGGATCAGCGTCATACGCGCGCATTCGCGCGGCCCGTAATAGCGCGACCGCCCCTCACGCTCCGGCTGCAAAAGCTCGATATACTCGTAATACCGCAACGTTCGCGGCGTGACGTCGTATTTCGCGCACATCTCCTTGAAGGACAGTCTGTTCTCCACCATCGTCCGGCCCTCCTGCAGGGTCAGGTTAGGGCCAAGGCGCGTGCCGTGCAACCGTCGCTCTTGCAGCCGCGGCCCGTTGCGTCCCATAAAGGGCGCGAGATCGCAGCGGGGATGCCCATGGATGACGAGAAGAACCGGATCGCGCAGCAGTTCATGCAGGCGCTGCCGCATGCCCGCGCGCTTGGCCTGCGCCTCATCGGCATGGGCGAGGGTCGCGCGGAGATCGAAATGGATTATGACGACCGCCTGATCGGGGATCCGGAGACGGGGGTGATTCACGGCGGCGCGGTCTCGGCGCTGATGGATACCTGCTGCGGGGCGGCGGCAATGAGTCATCCCGCGTCGCCCGGCGGCACAGCCACCATCGACCTGCGCATCGACTACATGCGCCCGGCCACGCCGGGACAGGCGATCCGGGCCGAGGCCGAGTGCTATCACATCACCCGTTCGGTGGCCTTCGTGCGCGCCCGTGCGATGGACGACGACAGCGCCCGCCCCGTCGCCACCGCCACCGGCACCTTCACCGTGGAGGGCGGCTGATGGCGCGCGCCCGTCCCGAACCCGTGCAGGTGGTCAAGCAGCGCCGCGATGCCGCATTGAAGGCGCTGGTCGAGGGCGTGCCCTACATCCGCTTTCTCGGCGTGCAGTTCGAGCGCCGCGGCGACGAGCTGACCGCCGTGATGCCGTTTGACGAAAAGCTGATCGGCAATCCGCTGCTGCCTGCGCTGCATGGCGGGGCGACGGCCGCGTTTCTCGAAATCACCTCGATCATCGGGCTCAGTTGGGGCCATTTGTGGGAAGAGATCGAGAGCGGCAAGACCGACGTGGAAACACTGACGGAGGGCCGCCTGCCGCGCCTGCCCAAGACGATTGATTTCACCGTCGATTACCTGCGTTCGGGCCTGCCGCGCGATGCCTATGCCCGCGCGCAGGTCAACCGCTCGGGGCGTCGCTATGCCAGCGTGCATGTCGAGGCGTGGCAGGACAACCGCTCGCGCCCCTTCGCGCAGGCCACCGGCCATTTCCTGATGCCGCGCCGCGATGAGTGAGACTGCCCGCGCGGTCACCCATGCCCGCGTCCTCAAGATCGCCCTGCCGATCGTCATTTCCAACGCGACGGTGCCCATTCTGGGCGCGGTGGATACCGGCGTGGTGGGGCAGATCGGGCTCGCCGCGCCCATCGGCGCGGTCGGCATCGGCGCGGTAATCCTCACGGGGCTCTACTGGATCTTCGGCTTTCTGCGGATGGGCACCACGGGGCTGACCAGTCAGGCGCATGGGGCAGGGCAAACCGGCGAGGTTGCGGCCCTGCTCACCCGCGCGCTGATGATCGGCTTTGCCGGGGGCCTTATGGTGATCGCCCTGCAAGTCCCGATCTTCTGGGCCGCCTTCCAGATCTCCCCCGCCAGTGCCGAGGTCGAGGCTCTCGCGCGCGACTACATGGCCATTCGCGTCTGGTCCGCGCCTGCGATGATCGCGCTTTTCGGGATGACCGGCTGGCTGATTGCGCAGGAGCGCACGCGCGCGGTGCTGATGATCCAGGTGCTGATGAACGGCGTCAATATCGGGCTCGACCTGTGGTTGGTGCTATGGCTCGATATGGGCGTGACCGGCGTGGCGCAGGCCACGGTGATCGCCGAATGGGGCGGGCTGGCGCTCGGCTTCTGGTTTTGCCGCGATGCCTTCGGCGTGCCCGCCTGGCGCGACTGGCCGCGCGTCTTTGATCGCGCGCGTCTGCGCAACATGGCCATGGTGAATACCGATATCCTGCTGCGCTCGCTGATGCTGCAGATCATCTTCATCTCGTTCCTGTTTCTGGGCGCGGATTTCGGCGATGTGACGCTGGCGGCCAATCAGGTGCTACTCCAGTTCCTCAACATCACCGCCCATGCGCTCGACGGCTTTGCCTTCGCCGCCGAGGCGCTGGTGGGGCAGGCGTATGGTGCCCGCGCAGTGGCCCTGCTGCGGCGTGGGGCGCTGATGACCAGCTTTTGGGGGCTGGTGGTCTGTATCGCGCTGGCCGTCGGTTTTGCGACCTTCGGCGGCGCGATCATTGATCTCATGGCCAAAGTGCCCGAGGTGCAGGCCGAGGCGCGCAGCTATCTGATCTACATGGCCGCCGCCCCGATCCTGGGGCTTGCCGCCTATATGCTCGACGGGGTGTTCATTGGTGCCACCCGCTCGCGCGACATGCGCAACATGATGGCGCTCAGCCTCGTGGTCTATGTGGCGGCAGCGGCGGCGCTGGTGCCGTCGCTCGGCAATCACGGGCTGTGGCTGGCGCTTCTGGTCAGCTTTGTCGCGCGCGGCGTAACCCTCGGCCTGCGCTATCCTGCGCTGGAGCGTGCTGTTGGCTAGCCTAAGGCTCGGTCCTCCGCAAACTCCTGAATGCCGGACCAACATTCGAAGATCACGAAAGTTAAGTCCAGATAACAAGAATTGATCGGGCCTGCGGCGTTTCGCAAGGCGCTCTCCCTTGCAATGAAAGCGGGGATGAGGCTAAGGGATACCATGCAAATCTACCTCCCCATAGCCGAGGTTTCGGTCAACGCCTTCCTGCTTCTGGGGTTGGGCGGGCTTGTGGGTGTGCTGTCGGGCATGTTTGGGGTCGGCGGCGGCTTTTTGATGACGCCGCTGCTGTTCTTCATTGGCATCCCGCCCGCCGTCGCCGTCGCAACCGAGGCCAACCAGATCGTCGCCTCGTCGTTCTCGGGGGTTCTGGCCCATCTCAGGCGAAAGACGGTGGATCTCCGAATGGGTACGGTGCTGCTGATCGGTGGCCTCTTCGGGGCCGCCTTGGGCGTGGTGCTGTTCAACTACCTGAAATCCATGGGCCAGGTCGATCTGCTGGTCAAGCTGTGCTACGTCGTCTTCCTTGGCGTCGTCGGCGGCATGATGTTCTTCGAGAGCCTGCGCGCCATTCGCAACACCCGGCGCGGCGCAGCCCCCAAGCGCAAGAAACACGGCTGGGTGCATGGCCTGCCGTTCAAGATGCGGTTCCGCACCTCGGGCCTCTATATCTCGGTGATCCCGCCGCTTCTCGTGGGCGTCAGCGTCGGTATTCTCGCGGCGATCATGGGTGTCGGCGGCGGGTTCATCATGGTGCCTGCGATGATCTACCTCCTTGGCATGCCGACCAAGGTGGTGGTGGGAACCTCGCTCTTCCAGATCATTTTCGTCACCGCCTTTACCACCATGCTGCACGCCACAACGAACTTCACCGTGGATATCGCGCTTGCCGTGCTGTTGCTGGTGGGCGGCGTGATCGGCGCGCAGATCGGCACCTCGATCGGCACCAAGATGAAGGCCGAACAGCTGCGCATCCTGCTGGCGATGATGGTGCTGGTGGTCTGTGGCAAACTGGCGCTCGACCTGCTGTTGCAGCCGTCCGAGCTTTACTCGCTCGGCGCGGCGGGGGGGCATTGATGCTCTGGCGTCTGGCTGCCCTGCTGATCCTCGCCGCCGCGCCGTTGCGCGCCGAAGAGGTGGTGCTGGGCCTGTCCAGCGACAAGGTGGCGATCACCGCGACCTTCGACGGATCGGAAATCCTGATCTTCGGCGCGGTCAAGCGCGAGGCCCCGATCCCCGAAACGACGCTCGATGTGGTGATCACCGTCTCCGGGCCGTCATTGCCGGTGCAGGTGCGCCGCAAGGACCGGCAGTTCGGCATCTGGATCAATACTGACATGGTCGATCTCGATGCCGCGCCCAGTTTCTACGCCGTGGCCACCACCGGCCCGCTCGACAAGGTGCTGTCCAATACCGAGGATCTGCGTCACCGCATCTCGATCCCGCGCGCGATCCGCTCGGTCGGGGCCGCGAGCATGGCCCCCAATGTCGATGTCGGGAATTTCACCGATGCGCTCATTCGCATCAAGCGCGACCAGAACGCCTATCAGATGCGCGAAAGCGCGGTGGTTCTGGATGAACAGACGCTGTTCCGCACCGCGATCAGCCTGCCCGCCAACCTGACCGAAGGCGCTTATCAGACCCGCATCTTCCTGACCCGCGAGGGCCGTGTGGTATCGCAGTATCAGACCGTGATCGACGTGCGAAAGGTGGGGCTGGAACGCTGGCTCTTTACCATGTCGCGCGAACAGCCGATGCTCTACGGGCTGATGTCGCTGGCCATAGCGATTGCCGCCGGTTGGGGCGCATCCGCAGCATTCCAGATCATGCGGCGTGGCTGAGTTCGGCCCACGAGGCCCGGCTTTCAGACATGAAAAAGGCCGGGCTCCGTAGAGCCCGGCCTGAAGACGAGACTGGGGTTAAAGGGGGTTACCCTTCCCACTCGTTCATGCCTTCGAGATCTTCGCTGCTATGTGCGACCGTGGCACGCAGGGTGTCGGTCATATCATCGCCACCCTCGCGCAGCGTGACCTCCTCGAACGGAAGGGCGACCGGCTTTTCGCCAAGCCCGAGAAAGCCGCCGACATCAATGACGACCTGCGAGATGTCGCCGTTGTCGCTCAGGACGAGTTCCGAAATCTCGCCGATGCTTTCGTCGTTGGAGCCATAGACCGAGAGACCCTGCAGATCATCCGCAGTCAGCGCGTTACGCTGATCGGTGTTCAGCTCGGCCGACCCGCTGGCCTGACCGGACATGTCCGACTCGTCAGACGCGGTCTGCGTGCCCTGCTCGGAGGCGTTATTGCTGGCCTGCTCGCTGGTGGTGTCGCCAGTGCTCTCATTGCTGGCCTGTTCGCTGCTGGCGTTGCCAGTGCTCTCGTTGCTGGCCTGCTCGCTGCTGGCGTTGCCAGTGTTCTCGTTGCTGGCCTGACCGTCCATCTTGTCTTTGGACTGCTGCTTGTCGGACTCGTCGCTCCAGAAGCTGTTGCCGCTATCGCGTTCGCTTTGCTCATCGACCTCGTCACGGTCTTCAAGCGCGCTGCGGTCGCCAGTGAACACGACATAGAAATGCTGCGCGGCTCCCGATTCGGATTCGGCGTTGTCACCACCTTCGGACGAGACGAACTTCAACTCATTCATACTGGTGCTGACATGCTTCTCACCGATCCCGAGAAAGCCACCGGCGTCAAGCGTCACGGAGTCGATACCGCCATCCTTCGTGAGGATGAGGTCACCGATTTCGCCCACACGCTCCCAGTTGTCAGCAGGTTGGCTCACGCTGTCGGCGATCTCTTCATCCGACGCGTCTTCACTGCGGATATAGACCGGCTCGCCGATCATGTCGGCGGCGTGGATGGTCTTGTCGCCGACCTTGGCGCTTGCGTTGGATTTCGCGGCCTTGTCAGACTGGCTTTGGGACATTTCGGCGGACTCACTCGCCTTCATGTCGCTTTCCTTGTCCGCGTTCGTGTCGGCCATAACCGGCGCTGCTGCGAGGGCCACGATGGCTGTGGTTGCGAGAAAACGTTTCATGGTCATACTCCTTCCGAGTTGTATTCCGTCGGCGCCAATGCATTCCGGCGCCTCGGGATCACAACCCTCGGGGTGCGTCGGTTGTTTCATCCGCAGCCAAAAATTTTCCATATTTTTCGCGGGAACCAGACCGACACCTGTTGCGTTTCACAAGGGCGCGAGTGACGCGGGCGCGCCCGTTCAGAGACGTCCTGCCGACAGGACGCGCGGGCAAGCGGAACACGGAAAAGGAGACCACATGCTGGAAGTGACAGGAATTGGCGGGATCATCCTATTGATCCTCGACGTCTGGGCGATCGTATCCGTGATCGGATCGGCCGAAAGCACCGGCAAGAAGGTGCTCTGGGTCCTGCTGGTCCTTCTGCTGCCGCTTCTGGGCTTCCTCATCTGGCTCATCGCCGGGCCGCGCTCGGTCTAGGGCACCGCCATGAGTGACGCAGCGACCGAAACACGCGACGCGACACGCCCCCGGGATTTGAGCGGGCGCGCCTGGTGGCGTGTCCTGCGCCGGGTCATGGGCGAATCCGACAGCCGCAATCTGGGTCTGATCTCTGCGGGCGTGGCATTCTATACCATGCTGTCGATCTTTCCCGCGATTGCCGCGCTGATCGCGATCTGGGGGATCGTCGCCGATCCGCAGACCATCGCCAGCCAGCTTGGCATGGCGCAGCAACTCCTGCCCGAAGCCGCCTATGGCATCGTCGAGGGTCAGATCGATGCGCTGATCCGCTCGAACGACTCGACGCTGCAACTGACCAGCATCATCTCGCTTCTGCTGGCGGTCTGGACCGCGCGCAATGGCGTGGCGGCCCTCATACGCGGGCTCAATGCCGTCTACCGCGAAGAGCACCGCCGCAACCCGCTCTGGCGCTACCTCGTGGCCATCGGGCTCACGCTGTTGCTGATCGGGGTGGCGATCATTGCCTTTGCCGCCGTCATTCTGGTGCCGATCGTGCTCTCGGTGATGGTGCTGCCGTTCGGGGTGGAGGCACTGATCAGCGCGCTGAAATGGGTGATCCTGCTGGGCGTGGTGCTGTTTTCCATCGGGTTGCTCTATCGGCACGGGCCGAACCGGCGCGGCGCGCGGGTGGCCTGGATCAGCCCGGGTGCTCTGTTCTCGCTTGTCACCTGGGCGGCGGGCTCGGTCGCGTTTTCGATCTACCTGCGCAATTTCGGCTCCCTGAACGAGGTCTACGGCTCGATCGGGGCGGTAATCGCGTTGCTCCTGTGGTTCTATCTTAGCGCCTATGTCGTGCTTCTCGGGGCGCTGCTCAATGCCGAGATCGAGCTTGAGACGGGGTGCGATACCACGATCGGCGCGCCCCGGCCCGCCGGTGAGCGACAGGCCGTCGTCGCCGATCACATCGCCGACAGCGATGGTGAATTGCATCCAGTACCAGACCGCGCACCGCATGCCCAGAAGCACTGAGGTCGTCAAACAAACCTGAGAATTGGGAACTTTTCCCGCCCCAAGCGGTTGGTTGACTGAAGCCAGCGCCACATACGCTGGTTTGTCCAGGTTCATCCCTGTCCCCATTCCCGATGAGCCTGGGCCACCCGCCGATACCATCGGGTGCCTGGCCCCCGTCCCCAGCAGGGCGGGGGCTTTTTCAAAACAGGGTCGACCCGCCCGCGCGAGAAATGAGTTCTGGACGTGCAGGAGGCAAACAACACGTTGTAGCGAGATCATGGAAAAAACATCGCAAACCAAACCAGACGCCGACCCGGAGCCCGCCAGCGCAGCGAGCGTCGAAAAATTCGATGTGCTGGTCACCGCCGAAGAGGCATACCCTGCGTTCGAGCGGGCCTTTCTGACGGCCAAATCCGAGATCATCGCCAGTTTCCGTGTCATCGACCTTTCCACGCGACTGCGCTCGCCCGAGGCGCTCAAGATCGGCACCACCTGGATGGACCTTATGATCCACACGCTCGATCGCGGTGTCGCGGTGCGTCTGGTGACCTCCGACTTCGATCCAGTGGCTGCGCCGGAACTGCACCAGCTGGCCTGGCGCACGCTGCGCCAGATCGCAGCGGTGCGCGAACTGACACGCGATTGCGGGCGGCTCGACTTCACCCTCGCGCTGCATGATGCGCGGACCGGATTGGTGCCGCGGCTGATCCTCTATCCCCTCGTGCGCCACAAGATGAACCAACTGGCCCGGACCTGGCACGAGATGAGTGATCCGGAACGCCAGCGCTTCAGGGTCGAAACCCCCCGCTTGCAGAAAATCTGTTACGAGAATGGTGACGGCAAACTTTGCTTTCCGCTCCGCCCGGTTGATCTCTTTCCGGCAACGCATCACCAGAAGATGGCCGTTTTCGACCGCGAGACGCTGTATATCGGCGGGCTCGACCTGAACGAGCGGCGCTACGATACCAAGCGTCACCGCCGCGCCGCCGAACGCACGTGGCATGACATACAGGCCATTGCAACGGGGCCCGTGGCCCAGGCCGCTCAGGCCCATCTGGAGAGTTTCCTCGACAGTGTCGCGGGGCGCGCAGCGCCGCCTCCCGCCGCGCCCGGTTTTCTGCGCACCTTGTCGCGCCGCCGTCGCGGGATGCCGCTCCGCCTTGCGCCCCGAACCGTGTTGCGCGAAATCGAGACCCGCCATATCGAGGCGATCGGCCGGGCGCGCCACCTGATCTACCTGGAGACGCAGTTTCTGCGACATATGCCTTTGGCGCGCGCGCTTGCGCGGCGCGCCCGCGAATGTCCCGGTCTGCGACTGATCGTGATCCTGCCCGCCGCCCCCGAGGACGCCGCCTTTGACAGCAATCAGGGTCTCGATCTGCGCTACGGCGAATACCAGCAGGTGCGCTGCCTGACGCGGTTGCAACGCGCGTTCGGCTCGGATCGGTTTCTGGTGGCCTCGCCGGTGCAGCCGCGTAAGACTGAGAGCGAAGGGCGCGACGCGCTGGAAAACGCGCCGCTGGTCTACGTGCATTCCAAGGTTTCGATCTTTGATGATTTCGGGGCGATCTTGTCCTCGGCCAATCTCAACGGTCGCAGCATGCGCTGGGATAGCGAGGCCGGGATCTACCTCGATCAGACCGCCCATGTCGAGGAGTTGCGCCGTCGCGTGATGGGGCACTGGCTGCCGCCGCAATCAGATGCCGCCTATCTTGATCCGCAAGCTGCGTTTGGGCACTGGCAGCGCCTTGTGGAGAGCAATAGCGCGTTGCCGCCCAGCAAGCGGCAGGGCTTTCTGGTGCGCTACGATTCGGACGTGGCACGTGATATCGCCGCGCCGATCCCGGGCATGCCGGACGAGGTCGTCTGAACGATCAGGCGCTGTCGTCTGCGGTGCCCTGCGACATCGCGGTTTCAGCACCGATCTCGCTGTCGACCTCGAAGATGTCCAGCATCACCAAGACCATCACCAGAACCGGGATCGCGACGATCCCGCCGATCGGCCCCCAGATCCACAGCCAGATCACCAGCGACACGAAGATCAGCAGCGGGTTGACCGAGATGTGCCTGCCTACCATCGAGGGCGTGACAAACTGCGCCTCGATCATGTTGAGCATCAGAAAGATCGCCGCCGGTGCAAGGATCATCAGCCCGTCAAACACGATCAGACCCGCAAGCAACAGCGCCCCCACCACGACCATCGGCCCGGCATAGAGTATGAAATTCAACAGCGCGGCCCCCATCCCCCAGATGATCGGCGCGGGCATGCCGATCAGGGCAAGCGCCGTGCCGAGCGCAATGCCAAGCCCGGCATTGACGATCGAGATCGTCAGGAAATAGCGCGCCACCAGCCGCTCGGCGGTGGCAAAGCGGCGCTGAATGATCGCAGTGTCCCGCGAGGTGCCGATCCAATGCGCCAGCCATTGATAGATGCCCTTGCGCGTGAGCAGAAAGAAGAACAGCGTCCCGCCGAAGATCAGCACCTGCGCCAGCACCACCGGGGCAAGAAACAGCGTGCTGGTGAGGGTCGGCATCGGGTCGGGCCCGCTCTCTTCGCTGCCATCACTCGGAGATTGCGTGCCGAGCGCCTCCTCGACCTCGCGGTTGACCGCGTCGAGCCCCCGGACGAGGCCGCGAAATTCGCCGATGATGGCGCGCAGTTCCCATTTGATGGTCGGCAGATGCTCGACAACGCGCCAGATCAGCGGCTCCACCAGTATCCCCATCACGGCGATCACGGAGACCCCGAGGACAAGCATGATCGCCGAGGCCAGCCCGGCAGGCAGCCCCCACCGCTCGAAGACATCCGTCATCGGTGCGAGGATGACGCCGGTCACGACCCCCAGAACCATGGGCGCGAAAATGTCGGCACCGAGTTTCAACGTCCCGAAGCCGAGCGTCACTGCGATCACGATGACGGCCACCCGCACGATCGGATCACCAGTGGAATGAGGACTGAGCATGCAAAGCCAACGCGCGCCGCGCGGGAATGTTCCCTGCCTTTTTGCGCGGAACAAAGCGCCGCTTGGCCGCGTTGCCCCGACAGACCATCGCAACCGAAAGGAGTGCGTCATGAACTGGGAACAAATCCAAGGCAAATGGAACAAACTCAAGGGCAATGCCCGCGTCGAATGGGCAAAATTGAGCGATCAGGACCTGGAGCGCGTCGCGGGCGAGCGCGAAAAGCTCGTGGGCCTCATTCAGGAGAAATACGGCCGCACCAAGAAGGAGGCCGAAGAAGAGATTGACGACTGGTGCCGGAGAGTGTCGTGATGACCGATCAAACCGACCTCAAGCAAGACCTCTGGAAACGGCTGGACGATCAAACCGCCGGCATGATGGGCATCGAGGGGGCAGGGCTGCACATGCGGCCGATGACCCCCCATGCCGATGCGGCGCGCAACACGGTCTGGTTTCTGTGTGCCTCGGACAATCAGCTGGCGCAGACCGGGGCCGAGAGCGGTCGCGCCTATTTCACGATCCAGAGCCCGGATGAACGCTTTTACGCCTGCCTCAGCGGCCCCATCACGGTGAGCCGTGATCGCGACAAGCTCAACGAGCTTTGGAGTGTCTTTGCCTCCGCCTTCTTCGAGGGTGGGCCGGAAGATTCGAGCGCCGTGCTGCTGGAGTTGACGCCGGAAGAGGCGGAAATCTGGACGGTTGAGGCAAGCGGCACGCAATTCGCCGCTGAAATCGCCCGCGCGGCCTTCGGGGCCAAGTCTCGGCCCGATCTTGGCACGCATGACGTGGTGACCCTGCCCTGAGAGGTTTCACGCGCTGAGCGCACGACCATGACGGAACCATTCGCCCGCTCGGGCGTTTGGCTGTCATGGTATCGTTTTTCCGTCTGCTGATCCTCTGCGCCACGGCCCTCTTTTTTACGGGTGCCGTGGCCCAAGACTCGTCGAACGCCTGGTATTCTGCCGAGGTGTTGAATGAGGGGCTTGGCGCTGCTCCTGATGATCTGGATCTTTCGACACCGCGCGCGGCGATGCGCAGCTTTGTCGAATATGCGCGCGCTGATCGGTTCGACGCGGCAGCGCATGTTCTCAACCTGTCGAGGGTCGAGCCCGAGCGTCAGCCTGACCGGGCGGTTCGCGTCGCGCAGCAGCTATATCAGGTGATCGACCGCCGCGTCTGGGTGGACTGGTCCGACCTGCCCTCGCGCCCGGATGCCAAGGTCGAGCAATCGGCCAGTGAGGGCAGCGGCCCCGGAGAGATGCGCCGCGACCTGGGGATCAAGCTCTTTGAGTTGAACGGCCGCGCCTACGAAATACGGATCGCGCGCTACAAGGCGGGCGAGGACAGCGAGCCGGTCTGGCTCTTTACACCGCAGACGGTCGCGGATGTCGCGCCACTGCATGACGCTTACGGCCCGCGCGCCTTCGAGCAATACATTCCCGACCGGATGAAGGATCAGCTGGGCGGGCTGCGGATCTGGGAGTGGCTCGGCCTTCCGATCATGCTGGGCCTGCTTATCGGCATCGGCTGGTCGGTCAATTCGATGGTCACCATGCTCGCGCGCAAGGCCCCTTACGGATTCTTGCAGCACGCCTTCGCACGCGCGGGCTTTCCGCTGGCACTGTTCGCCGTGGCGGTGTTGGCCCAGGTCGTGCTCAGCCTCGCGGTCTCGTTCTCCGGCCCGGTCACCAGTATTGTGCAGCCGCTGCTTGTGATCGTCATGGCCTCGGGTGTCGGGATGGCGGCGCTGCGCATCGTCGATGCGATCCTTGATCGCGTCACGCTGCGCTATGTCGGCGATATCGACGACACGCGCAGTCTCGACAAGCGCGAGCTTTATACCTCTATCTACGCGCTGCGGCGGGTCATCGTGCTCTTCATGGTCGGGTTCGCCGCGTTTTACGTGCTGGCACGGCTCAACCTCTTTCAATCCGTCGGGATGACGTTGCTGGCCTCGGCGGGTGTGCTGACGGTGCTTTTGGGCATCGCCGGGCAGGCGGTGCTGGGCAATATACTGGCCTCGCTCCAGATCGCACTGGCCAAGCCGGTGCGGATCGGCGACAGCGTGCTTTTCGAGGGCGATTGGGCCTATGTCGAAAGCATCTTCTATACCTTCATGCGCCTGCGCACATGGGACGAGCGGCGGATCATCGTCCCGGTGCGCTATTTCGTCTCCAAACCCTTCGAGAACTGGTCGGTCAAGGATGCCCGGATCATGCATACCGTCCGCCTCCGGCTCGATCACAGCGCCGATAGCGACGTGCTGCGCGACCGGTTTGTTGAACTGGCCCGCGAAGACGAGGGCGTGATCGAACACGATCAGATCGCCTGCTATGTCACCGATCACAACGCGCAGGGTGTGGAGATATCGTTCTACGCCATGTCGCCCGATCCCTCGACCGGATGGGTGACAGAAATGCGGCTGCGTGAGGGGATGTTGCGGTTCATCCGCGAAAGCCATCCCGAATGGTGGCCGCAGGAACGCGTCGAAGGCGGTGCGACAATCGCCGCCACACAGGGCTGAGCTCTCAGATCAGCGGGCGCGTGACCGGGGTGCGCGCGCCATCGAGGTCGGCGATCTCGCACAGCTTGTCATAATCTAAAAACTGCAGCCTCCCGTTGCGCCAGGACACCACGCCCATCTCGCGCAGGTGCTTGAGCGTCTTGTTGGTATGCACCAGCGACAGGCCGAGCGCGTCGGCCAGATCCTGTTGCCTGTAGGGCAGGGGCATCTCTGATCCCTCCACCAGCCCAAGCGCCATGCAGCGATCATGCAGCCGCACGAAGGCGCGCGCGATTCGCTCGATCCCGCTCATATGTCCGATCAGCGCCAGAACCTCGCCCAGAAAATGCTCTTCGACGGCGGCGATCCATGTCAGGTCAAACGCCCGTTCCGGTTGATCGCGAAACAGTGCCCACAGCGATTTTCGGTCAAACACGCAGAGCGTCATCGCCGTCGTCGCCTCAACGGAATGCTGCATTTCCTTCATCACCCCGGCCTGCAATCCGACAAAATCGCCGGGCAGAACGATGTTGAGAACCTGCCGGTCGCCCGATGCCATGGTCTTGTAGCGCAGGCCCATCCCGTCCAGCACCGTATAAAGCTGCGGGCTGTTCGATCCCTCCAGCATCAGCGTGGTTCCCGGATCGACCTGCAATTCTCCGGTCTTGAAACCCTGCATGAAATCGACTTCGTGGTCGCTCATCGGGGCAAAGAGCGACAGCTTGCGCAGCGGACAATTTCGGCAAGACGTCGCCATCGAATATTTCCTTCCCAATATGTCACAGTTAAATGCGGGGGTGCCCATTGTGCTCTACCCAAGGAGCATGCCCGAGATCGATACAATGAACAATGCAATGCCCGAAACCACGAATCCAGTGATACCCGTATTCCTTGTGCTGGAGCGCGACGCGCTGATTGCCGAGGATATCATGGGGTCGCTTGCGGATATGGGGCCATGCCGTACCATCCATGTCAGCGACGCGTCCGAGATCACGCCGCATCTGAGCGCGGAGCCGGCCGTTTCGGCGGTGTTTTTGGAAATGCGCCTGACGCAGGTTCTGGAACTCGGCCTTGACCGGCGTCTGGCCGAACATGGCGCGCATGTCATCCTCACCATCGGCGAGGATGACGCGGATCATGCGCAGGCCTTGGGCTGGGGCATGCTGGTGCGCCCTTTCACCGATGAGATGCTCCGCGAGGCGCTCATGGGCACGATCGAACGTCGGCGCTAGTCGCGCCTCTCGCGCATCGCGCGGCCCGCCTGCATGCCCATGGCAAAGCCTTCGGCAAGTTGCACCAGCGGGTCTTTGGTCGGCTCTGACGGGGGGGCAGCCCTGCGCGGCTCCTCTGCCCCGCCGCCCTGTGCCCCGAGCGCCATCAGGCAGAACCCCAGCACAAGATAGAGCGCGCCGATCACCGTATAGGCCATCAGTACGCCTTCATGCGCGGCCAGAAGGATCCACAGCGCCACGGTCAGAAACCCCAGCCCTGCAAGGCCAAAGACCACGCCCATCACGCTGAACGCGGTGGCGCGCGCCGCGTTGCGCAGGCGCGCGCCCATGGTCGAGAAGAAACCGGTCATCGGTCACTTCCGCCCGGTCATGAACCCAAGCAGAAAGCCGAGGCCAACAGCCAGCCCGACTGCTGCCGCAGGCTGATTGCGCACCTGATCGGCGGCCTGCTGGCCCATTTCCTCGGCGCGGTACTGCGCGTTGTGCATCTGTCGCTGGCCCGCATCACGCAGGTCGGCGGCCTTCTGGCGCGCCTGTTCGGTGGCCGCGTCGCGCGACGACCGACCCAAACCCGACAGCGTTTGCGAGATATCGGAAATGTCCTGCCGCAGCGTCGTGATCTGCTCCGAAAGTTGGTCGATATCCTTTTGCGGCGATGCGTCGGTGGTTCTCGATTGTGCCATTCTGCGGCCCTCCGTTTTGAGTTGCGTTGGCTTGTCAACGCGGGCGCGCCCGGGAAGTTCCAGAAAAACCTGTCAAAAATCCGGTTCGTGCCATGGCTTCTGGAATTTCTTCGGAACCATTTGCCTTGCCCGGGGGTTTTCAACGCAACGGCAACTCAGCAATGGAGGCACTCATGCTTTACTGGGCACTCATCTTTCTCGTCGTCGCACTTGTCGCCGGCGTTTTCGGCTTTGGCGGGATCGCCTCGGCCTCGGCGGGGATCGCGCAGATCCTGTTCGTGATCTTCCTCGTCCTTTTCGTCGTGGCGATGGTCGTGCGCGCGCTCAAGGGCCGCTCGCCCTGATTCGCATCCGTACACGGGCTGAACTCAAAAAAGGCCCTGCACCTTGATGGTGCGGGGCCTTTTCTCACCTTTCGGGGCAGGCGATCAGCCCTGCAACGTCTCGGTGCTGGCAAAGAACATCGCCTGGCTCACCGCAGACAGCACCTGATCCTCGGAATAGGGCTTGGTGATCAGAAAGGCAGGCTCTGGCCGTTCACCAGTCAACAGCCGTTCGGGGAATGCGGTGATGAACACCACCGGCACCTCGCCGATCTCTTCGAGAATGTGATTGACCGCGTCGATGCCCGAGGATCTGTCGGCCAACTGGATATCCGCCAGGATCATGTCCGGCGGGTCGCGCCGTGCGAGTGTCACCGCCTCGTCGCGGGTGCGGGCATTGCCGGTCACCTCGTGGCCCATGCCCTCGACGATGGCGGTGATGTCCATGGCGATGATCGCCTCGTCCTCGATCACCATGATCCGCCCGCAAATATCGCCAGACATCTCGCGATGCGCAATGCTGAGAAATTCGCCCGCCTCATCGGGGCTGACATCGAGAATCGCGGCGATGTCGCTGGTCTGAAACCCCTCGATGCTGTGCAGCAACAGCGCCTCACGGGTGTTGGGCGTCAGCGTCGAGAGCCGCCACTGCGCGCGGGCTTCGGCACCGTCCGCCTCGCCCATCTCGTCGACAGGCGCCCCGGACGAGATCCAGATCTGGTGAAACGCCCGAAACAGCGCGGCCTTGTGCGACAGGCCCGCATCGAACACCTCCTTGTCTGCCAAGAGCGTCTCTAGCGTGGCCGCCGCATAATGGTCCCCGGTTTTCTGATTGCCGGTGAGCGCCCGCGCATAGCGTCGCAGATAGGGCAGCTCCTCCGCGATGTGCTGCGCGAGGTCAGGCTGGCTTTGGGTTTCTGTCATGGCATCCTCAAAAAAATGTTGCTGTGCATGGAACCAAACGCGGCTTGGCGTGTTAGGTTCCCGCTCGGGCGAAAAAAACCGCCCGCTCAAGCATGGCAGAAAAAGCGGCACGATGACAAACAAACGCAGGACTTCAAGGTTGCAACAGCAGATCGACGACAATCTCCGGCGCGTCTATTCGGACACGGTGCAAGAACCGTTGCCGGACCGTTTCTCGCATTTGCTCGACAAATTGCGCGCGCAAGAGAGCGAAGAACCCAAGGATAAATCCGAGCAATCGTCAAAGGATGACTCGTGACCTCTAGTTCCGATCCCAGAGACGAGCTGGTAGAGCATTTGCCAGCTATGCGCGCCTTCGCGATGAGCCTGACGCACAATCCGGCGACGGCGGATGATCTCGTGCAGGACGCGGTGGTCAAGGCATGGGGCAATTTCGACAAGTTCCAGCCCGGCACCAACCTGCGCGCCTGGCTTTTCACGATCCTGCGCAACACGTACTATTCGCTCTATCGCAAGCGCCGCCGCGAGGTCGAGGATCCCGACGGCACGATGGCTGGGCAGTTGTCGGAAAAGCCCGCCCATGACGGGCATCTCGCGATGACCGATTTCCGCGAGGCCTTTGCCAAGCTCACCGACGAACAGCGCGAGGTGCTGGTGCTCGTGGGTGCCGAGGGCTTCTCGTATGAAGATGCCGCCGAGATGTGCGGCTGTGCCGTCGGCACGATCAAGAGCCGCACCAACCGCGCCCGCAAGCGTCTGGCCGAGTTGATGCATCTCGACGACGAGGACGAACTAGAGATGACAGATGCCGCTACGCTCGCCGTCGTGCAGGGCACGCCTGCAGCATGAGCGCCCGCCCAGCGCTACCCCGGCGCGCTCTCAAACCCCGCCTTGCCACGCAATTGATCGTGGTTCTCAGCATCGCCATCCTGCCGCTCGGGCTGATCTCGGTCTACCAGACCAACAAGGTCCTGCAAGAGCGCCAGTCGCTCTCTGAGTCCGCCCTTCTGCAACGCACGCAACAGGCGGTCGGCGAAAGCCGCGAGGTCATCCGTTCGGCAATCAGTTCCGCCGAGACACTGGCGGTCCAGATTTCCGCACTGCAATCCTCGGGCGACACCTGCAGCGCGGTCATGTCCGAGGTGGTGGACCGCTCGGAAACATTCGCCTTTGCAGGCTACCGCGACAACGCACGCGGGCTGATCTGCGCCTCAAGAGACGTCAGCGCCAATACCGAAAGCCCTCTCGATGCCCTTCCGGAAATCGACCAGCGGAGCGAGGCGGTGCTGATGCGCCCGCTCGAATTCCTCGGCGGGATCGCCACGTTCAGCGTCACCGTGCCGGTCATCGACGAGGGCCGCTTTGTCGGCACGGTCTGGATCGCGGTACCGGTTTCGGCCCTCAACGGGGCGCTCTCGCAGGCCGGCGAAAACGTCAATCTGGTGCTCTTCAAGACCGATGGCGACATCATCGCCACCGAGGATTACACCGAGAACCGGCGCTCCGTGCTGCCTGCCGACTACAGCCTTCAGGATCTCGCGGCCTCCGGGCGGCAGACCTTTCGTGGCAAGAGCCGCGAAGGCGAAACCCGCGATTTCGCGGTGTCGCCCATCGTTTCGGGGCAGGTCTTTGTCCTCGGCAGCTGGATGCCGCAGGAGCGCGGGATTCAGATGCCGATCTTCGAGCAGGCGCTGGCGCTCTATTTCCCATGCGCGATGTGGGCGATCACCATCGGCGTGGCCTATGTCGGCGTGCATCGTCTGGTGATCCGCCACGTGCGGCGGTTGCGCTCGTGGATGCGGCTCTATGCCAGCGGCGGTTATGATGATCTGGGCGACGCGCGGCTCGATGACGCCCCCGAGGAACTCGAGGTCATGGCCGATGCCTTTCGCGCGATGACGCGTCGCCTGTCAGAGCAGGACCGCCGCCGCGAGGAGGACTTGCAGGAAAAGACCGTGTTGCTGCGCGAAGTGCATCACCGGGTCAAGAACAACCTGCAACTGATTTCCAGCATGATGAACATGCAGATCCGCGCCACCGACAGCGCCGAGGCACAGCGCCTGTTGCGCCGGGTGCAGGACCGGGTGATGGCCCTTTCGGCCATTCACCGCTACCTCTATCTCGCGCGCAAGCTGTCGATGCTGCGCGCCGATAAGCTGCTTGAGGACATCATCCAGCAACTTGTGATCGTCGGCACCCTCGATGAGAGCGGCCAGCAGATCAAAGTCGCGACAGAACTCGACCCGGTCGAGATCAACCCCGATCAATCGGTGCCACTGTCGCTGCTGGCCACCGAGGCGGCGATGAACGCGGTCAAATATTGCGGCGTGAACGCGGAAGGCGAGGCGTGGATCAATATCGCGCTGAAATCGCAGGACGACGGCAACCTGTGCCTCAGCATCGTCAACTCGCGCGCGAGCGCGGACGACGATGCCGCGACCGACGATGCCAGCAGCACCGGGCTGGGCTCGCGCCTCATCAAATCCTTTGCGACCCAACTCAACGGCACGCTGGAAACCGAGGATTTGCCGGATCGCTTCGAGCTGCATGTGGTCTTTCCGATGGCCTGGCACGAGGCGCGGGAAGACGCCGTCTGAAAACTGTGGGTAATCGCGTTTTTCTCTGGAACCATCCGGGCGTTGCCGCGTTTGTTATTCAGCAATTAAACTGGAGGTCACCATGATACGCAAACGCATTTCGCTTCTCTCTCTCATCGCTTTCGCGTTCGTCAGCGCCTGCGAGACCGTGGAAGGTGCCGGGCAGGACATCGGCAAAGCCGGGGACGCCATTTCCGACACTGCCCAAGAGGCCGACAATTAAGCGCAATGATCAGCCCGCGGGGACACTCCTCGCGGGCTGATTTTTGGTGTGCACCCAAAGGAGCCACCCATGCCCGCACAATCCGAAGCCCAGCAAAAGGCCGCCGGGGCGGCCCTTTCCGCCAAGCGGGGCGAGACCAAGGTTGCCGATCTGCAAGGTGCCTCGAAAGACATGTATGAAACGATGACCGAGGCCGAGCTTGAAGAGATCGCGGCGACCTCGCATGACCATCTGCCCGACCGCAAGGAAGACTGAGCCGACCTCAGATCAGGACGACGAGGCCCCCGGTCACCGCCATGGCGAGCATCATCCCGATCAGCACCAATAGCCCATCGCCCATGAACATCCCCGTCGCCAGCACGACAATGATCGCGCCGAGGATCGAAGAGGAGAATGGGATCAGCTCCAGAAGCGGCATCACCATCCCGAAGATCAGGCAGATGCCCTGCGGCAGCCGCGCGAGCGGCGGAGTTACCAGCCCCCGCAATCGCCGCTTGGTAAAGGTATCGAGCCACCGCGCCGGACGGGTGAACCACAGCATCGCGCTGCGTGCGCGGTCGGTGCTTATGGTCGCGCGGCGCAGCCAGCCGGGCAGCCACAGGCTCGGGCGTTGCAGGATCTGTTGCAGCGACACCGCCGCGATCAGCAGGCCGCAGACGCTGGTAAATCCAGGCACCCCGCTCAGCGGCGAAACCAGCGCCAGCGACGGCACGATCAACAGCGGCGTATAGCTTGCCACGCCAAGCGCGTCGATCACCTCGCCGACGCTCGACGTCGCGCCATCCAGCGCCTTGCGCGCCTGTTTGACAACGTCGCTCGCGGTTTGCAATTCGGCAGAGGCCGGCACATCAGTCTCCTTTTTGAAAACGTCCCCCCAACCAACGCATCGCAGGGCGATCGGTTCCCCGCACGCCCTATCGGACCGTCACGGGCGCAGGCCGGGCAGTGCCCTCTTGTGACTGGCCCAGAGCGATCCGATCCCAGACAGCGCGATCAGCACCAACCCCAACAGCGACCAACCATCTGGCCAGTCGCCAAAGACCAGCACGCCAAGCACGGTGGCGGAAACCAACTGGCTGTAGATCAGGGGCGCGATCAGACTGGCCTCGGCAGTGCGGTTGGCGATCACCAGCATGAAATTGCCGCAGGCCGAGGCCCCGGCGCTCAGCGCGACAAGCAGCGACAGGCGCATGTCGAACACAGGCAATTCGCCGATCACGCCAAACGGGGTCAGCAGCGCGCTCCCGATCAGCAGTTGCGAGATCAGCAGAAACCGGGGCCGGTGCGCGCCCGCTACGGTGCGCGTCATCACCAGATAGGCCCCGTAGAACGTGCCCGCGGCCAGCGCAAAGCCCATGCCGGGCGTCGCCCCGAACCCCGGCTTGACCACCAGCATCACGCCCAGAAACCCGAGCGCCAGCAGCAGGCTGCGCCGCAGCGTCGGGCGCTCGTGCAGAAAGATCATCGCCAGCACGTAGGACACCACCGGCCCGATGAAGAACGCCCCGAAAACATTGGCCAGCGGCTCGGTCCGCAGCGCCGTCAGGATGCATGACACGCCCGCCGCGATGGCCGCCGCGCGCAACAGGATGCGCCAGCGAAACAGTTCCGGTACCTCATCCCGCGTCAGCCCGCTGAACGGCAGCAGCACCAGCCCCGCCAGCGCAAAGCGCGACCACGCCACGAAGAACGGATCGACCCCGCCCGCCGTCATCAGCTTGCCCGCCGTGTCGCCGACCACCACGCAGGTGACGGCGGCAAAGACCAGCAGGATGACACGAACAAGCTCTGACAGGGGCATTGCAGGGTTAGCCGCGCCCGACAAATGGCATCTTGGTCGCCATCAGCGTCATGAACTGCACGTTTGCCTCGGGCGGCAGATCGGCCATGTGCAGCACTGCGCGCCCCACTTCGGCCACGTCCATCGTGGGCGGCGGGTTGCCCGGATTGGCGGCGATGATCCCCTCCAGCAACTCGGTGCGCGCGTTGCCGATGTCGATCTGTCCGCAGGCGATGTCAAACGCGCGGCCATCAAGGCTGAGCGTCTTGGTCAGCCCGGTAATCGCGTGCTTGGTCGTGGTATAGGCGACAGAGCCTTCGCGCGGCGCATGGGCCGAGATCGAGCCGTTGTTGATGATCCGCCCGCCTTGCGGTGATTGCCGCCGCATCTGCCCGAACGCCGCCTGCGCGCAGAGGAACATGCCGTGCAGGTTCACATCGACCACCTGCCGCCATTCGTCATAGCCCAACTCGTCGATCGTCGCCGCGCGGCCAAAGCTGCCCGCGTTGTTGAACAGAACATCAAGCCGTCCGGTTCGGGCGGTGAAATCTGCGAAACAGCGCGCCACGTCCCGCGGGTCGGTCACGTCGCCGGGCAGGATCACCGCGCGATCATCCCCCTCGGCCACCGCCTCCAGCGCCTCGGGACGGCGCGCCATCAGGCCGACCTGCCAGCCTGCCGCCAGAAAGGCGCGCGCGCAGGCGGCCCCAATACCGGCACTTGCGCCGGTGACGAGAACGGTTTTCATGTCTCTTCCTCCTGTTCGAGTTCCAAGGGCACCGGCGCGGCTCGCAGATCGTCGATGCGAAGCGGCGCGGTGGGTTTCGACAGCCGGTTGCGCACCACCCAATGCAGCCGCTCCTCGGCGCGGGTGATCGCCACATAGGCCAGCCGCTTCCAAAGCGGTTGTCCGGCCTCGGATCGGCCCATCCGGGCGGCGGCATAGATATCGGGGGCAAAGACCTGCACATCGCGCCATTGCGACCCTTGCGCCTTGTGGATCGTCACCGCCGCGCCATGCAGGAAGGTTGCCCCCATATTGGCCGCATAGGGGATGAACGGCTCTTCCTCGTCGGGCTTCTCGATCTTGACGATAGAGGCCGCCGACAGTCGCGGGTCTTCGGCCCCGATGACATGCAGCCGCGAAAACCCGGGCCGCTTGCCGGGCCCGAGATAGATCACCTGCGCGCCCTTGATCAGCCCGCGCGCCTCCAGATCCAGCCGCTTCTTGCGATGTTTGAGCGGCAGCTCGATGCCGTCACAGACCAGCGGCTCACCTTCCAGCAGCGCCGTCTCGGGCGCGCCATGCACCGCGCGAAACGCATTGATCAGCCGGATGCGCGTGGCGTTGCGCCAGACCAGCACCGGCGAGCGCGCCATCAGATCGACCTCGACCCGCTCGGCCCATCGCACCCGCTCGTCGCGCTTGGCCGCGTCCTCGATCATCCGCTCGAACTGGTGGAACTCCAGCGCCGGATCAGCGAGCGCATGGGCCAGATCAAGGATCGGATTGTCGGCATCCTGCCGGTGGATGCGGCTCAGTTCCAACCGGGCAGGGGCGGGCAATGTCTCGAACACCATCCCGTCATTGGATTTGACGGGCGGCAATTGTGCCGGATCGCCGAACAACAGCAGGGTCGGAAAGATTTCCTGCAAGTCTGCGAATTGCTGACCATCCAGCATGCTCGCCTCATCGACGAACCCGATATCGAGCGGCTCTTCCCGGCGTTTCCAGCCAGTGATGAAATCCGAGCCGCGCAGCCCCGCCGCCGCCAAGGCTCCCGGAATGGACTTGTTGCTCTGGTAGAACGCCAGCGCCCGGTCAAGCGCCAGATCGGTCAGCCCCTCGACCTCGGGGCGGTCGCCATTCCCGGCCAGCCATTCGGCGATCTTTTCATATTCCGGGTCATAGACCGGGGTATAGAGAATGCGGTGAATGGTTGTTGCGGGCACACCGCGCAGGCGCAGCACGCTCGCCGCCTTGTTGGTCGGCGCGAGAATCGCCAGCGTGCGCCGGTCGCGCCGTTTGCGCCCCTCCCAATCGCCCGAGACCACATCCACCCCCGCTTCCTCCAGCGCACGGTAGAGCGCGGCCAGCAAGAGCGTCTTGCCCGACCCGGCCTTGCCCACCACCGCCAGAACCGCCTGCTTACCCTCACGCGGCGGAGTCAGCAGCCCTTCGTCAAGGTCCACACCCACACCGCGCAACGCCTCTGCGATGCGGTCATGGGCCTCTGCCTGATCGGGAGAATAGATAAGTTCGGTCTCGGTCATGCGCGCGACCCTAGCGCCGGGGCGGATGAGGTGCCAGCGAAAGACGCAGCCGCCATGGCGATGTCGCTTGACCCGGCTGGCGCACCTTCCCTATTGCGATACCAACAGGTAAAGTCACACAAAAAGACCGGGGGCGTACAGGCCGCGCACCCCGCGACCAAGGGGAACGGGACCATGGCGCATATCATCGTCGTCGGGAATGAAAAGGGCGGCGCGGGCAAATCCACCGTGTCGATGCATGTGGCGACAGCCCTTGCGCGGATGGGGCACAAGACCAGCGCGCTCGATCTCGATCTGCGGCAGCGGACCTTTGGCCGCTATGCCGAGAACCGTAAACGCTTTCTTGCGGCCGAGGGGCTCGATCTGCCCAGCCCGCGCTATCACGACCTGCCCGAAGTGGCCGCCGATCAGCTCAAGCCGGGCGAGAACGTCTATGACCGCAGGCTCTCGGCGGCGGTGGCGGAACTGGAGCCTGACAGCGATTTTATCGTGATCGACTGCCCCGGCTCGCATACCCGCCTCAGCCAGGTGGCGCATAGCCTCGCCGATACGCTGATCACGCCGCTCAACGACAGTTTCATCGACTTCGACCTGCTCGCCAATATCGACGGCGACGGGCAGAAGATCCTCGGGCCGTCGGTCTATTCCGAAATGGTCTGGAATGCGCGTCAATTGCGGGCACAGGCCGGGTTGAAGGCGATCGATTGGGTCGTCCTGCGCAACCGGGTGGGCGCGCAGCAGATGGTCAACAAGGAAAAGATGGGCCGCGCCATCGAAAATCTCGCGCGCCGGATCGGCTTTCGCGTGGCACCCGGCTTCAACGAACGGGTGATCTTCCGCGAGCTCTTCCCGCGCGGCCTGACGCTGCTCGATCTCAAGGATATCGGGGTCAAGGGCCTCAACATCTCGAATATCGCTGCCCGTCAGGAATTGCGTGATCTGATCAAGGCGCTGAACCTGCCCGGCGTCACGGCCAAGTTCTAGTCCCTGTCACCGCCGGTCAGGCCGGACCATCAGCAACCCCATGCCCGCCATGCGTGCCCTTGAACGGCGCGCGCGCTCCCCCATATCTTTAGAACATACGACCAAGTATCGCCGCCGACTGGGGAGCCGCGACGTGACGGATCGAAGCAATAAATCGTTTCCAGAAGGGCGCGGTCCTGCGTCCTCTCTTTCGTCGCGCTGGGACGGGCGTCTCGACCCCGAGCAGAAATCATGGTGCGAGGCCAATGGCGTGCCCCTGGCCTATGACCCGATGCAGATCGGCTGGATCATCGCCGACAAGGAGGCGGTCTGCCCCAACGCCGTGCCATCCGCGCCGCTGTCATGGAAGGCGAAACCTACCCGCCTGCTCGATTTCAGGCGCTGGCAGAGCGATGACTTGCCCGCCTTCCGGCAGCTTCTGGGCGATCCGCAGGTCTGGCGCTACATGCACGAGGACTGCCCCGGCGAGATGACCGAGGCCCTCGCACGCGACCTGATCGAGATTTCCGCGTTCAGCGATCACCATGACGTTCTGGCCGTGACTCTTGATGGAAAACCCGTCGGGCAGATGCGCCTTGCCTTCGGCGCTGACCCCAGCAGCGCGGACACCGCCGAACTCAGCTACTGGCTGGGCCGCGCGCATTGGGGCAGGGGCCTCGGGCGCGACCTCGTGCGCCGCGCCACGCAGCGCGCCTTTGCCGATCACGACTGGCTCTACCGGCTGGTGGCCTTCGTGCATCCCGACAATCCCGCGTCAGAGCGGTGCCTGCGCGCGGCGGGCTATCACGACCGCGGGCATCGCGATGACGGCTGGTCCTGCTTCGTGACCTACCGCGACAGCTAAGGCTCAGACCGGGGGGCCGGTGCGCGGCTGCGGCCGGTTGCGCAGGCGTCTCTGGTAGATCAGCGCCCAGAGGTTCGACACGAAGAGCGCCCCGATCACCACCGCCCCGCCAACGATGGTCCAACCGCCCGGATCCTCGCCGATCATCGCCCAGACCAGCAAGGGCGCCAGCACCGATTCCAGCAAGATAAGCAGCGCAACCTCCGCCGAGGCGATATAGCGTGGCCCAAGCGTCAGCAGGCAGGTCGAGACGCTGATGAACGCCCCATGCGCGAGGATCAGCGGCCAGTTCAGCGACCAGACCGCCAGCGGCTGCGCCAGCGGCCAGATCACCAATGAGGCCCCGATCATCGCCACCGGAATGGCCGGGATCATCGACACCGCGCGCAATTGCCGGGCCGCCGTTATCGCGGCGGCAAAGCTGGCCGAGACCCCAAGCGCCACCAGATCGCCGCTCCAATGCGCGCCATGGGTCTCACCCGACCCCCGGGCGATCACCGCCAGCCCCGCGAACACCCCCAGCATGGTCAGGATCATCCGGCGGCTGATCGGCTCCTTAAGAAACACCCGACTGAAGATCGCGGCAAAGACCGGCATCGAGGCGAGAATGAAAACCACATTGGCCACGCTTGTCATGCTGACGGCAAAGACAAAGCCGGGCGCGGTGGCCCCGATCAGCACCGTATAGATCAGCCCGGGCCGCCCGGTGCGCGCCACCTCGGCGAAGCCGCGCACGCCATTTATGGCCAGCACACCCAGCAGGATCACACCCCCCGCCGTGATCCCGCGCCAAAAGGCGATGCTCGCCGCGTCCCCGTCAATAAGCCGCACGAATAGCGAATCCGGCACCACGAAAAGCACGCCGAGCGCGGTGATCAAAAGCCCCTTGAGATGTTCCGACATGCACCGTCTCCTCGCGGCCAGTCAGACCACAGAGCGGCGGCGCTGTCCATGCGGTGGCGGCGGGCTCAACTGCGGGTCTTTTTCGCCCAGGCGAGG
Source organism: Roseovarius tolerans (assembly GCF_900109855.1). GTDB lineage: Bacteria > Pseudomonadota > Alphaproteobacteria > Rhodobacterales > Rhodobacteraceae > Roseovarius > Roseovarius tolerans. The sequence goes on from NZ_FOBO01000005.1 coordinate 69,606, forward strand.
ACCAGTGACGCCGCCCCGGCCATGGTCAGGTCCATCCCCAGGAAGAGGCCAAGAAGCCCGAGTGCCGCGCCCGGCAGACCCAGCACGATCAGCGCCGCCAGCACCAGCGACAGAACACCCGAGGCCATGATCCAGCCCCAGCCTTGCACGGGCCGCATCTGCCACGCCAAGCCGACCCGCAACGCGCCCAGCACCGTGAAGAGCACCGCCACAAGGGCGGTCAGCGTCACCAGCCCGGCCAGCGGATTGAGCACCAGTGTCACAGCGAACAGCACCAGCGCCAGCCCAAGCGCACCCGACAGCCAGCGATCGCCGGTGGTCTTGGTCTTGTCGGTCACGGCCAGCCAGAGTTGCACACCGCCCGCCGCAAGGAATGCGGCACCGGCCACCGCCTCGGCGGCAAGCGAGGCGGCGAATGGATTGAGAAACGCCAGAAAGCCGCCGATCAGCATCACGACGCCCAGCACGGCCAGACCTTTCCAGCCCATGTCCGGCGTCAGCGTCTCGAGATCGTCCTCCGCGTCGCTCCGGGACGTGTCATCGCGTGCGGTCATGTCGTCCTCCTTTCAAAGCCATGTCGTTGCCCCGTGACCTGCGCATGCGCCTTGCGGGTTTCAACCACCCACCCTCTCGCCATTTCCCGGCGGTGCGGTCTATGCTGCGCTTGACCCTGACAGAGGAGAGCGCCATGCCCGCCCCGCAAAATCCCTTCAAGGCCGCGTTGCAGCGCGGCGAGATGCAATATGGCTGTTGGGGTGCGTTCGCCCATCCATACGCTACCGAATTGATGGCCTCGACCGGGTTCGACTGGCTGGTGATCGACGGCGAACACGCGCCCAATGACCTGCCCACCATCACCGCGCAATTACAGGCGATGTACGGATATTCCACGCATCCCGTGGTGCGCCTGCCGATGGGCGAGGATTGGGCGATCAAGCAGGTGCTCGACGCGGGCGCGCAGACGCTCCTGATCCCGATGGTCGAAAGCGCCGATCAGGCCGGCGACCTGGTGCGCGCGATGCGTTATCCGCCTGCGGGCATCCGGGGGTCGGGCGCGATGATCGCCCGCGCGACGATGTTCGCCGGGGTTGAAAACTATGTCGCCACCGCCGATGCGCAGATGTGCCTTCTGGTGCAGGTCGAAACCCGCGCGGGCATTGACGCGCTCGACGATATCCTTGCGCTCGAGGGCGTGGACGGCGTCTTTATCGGCCCGTCTGACCTTGCCGCCGACATGGGCCATCTCGGCGATAGCGACGTGCCCGAGGTGCAGGAGGTCATTCGCAACGCATTGGGCCGCATCGCCGCCTCGGACAAGGCGGCGGGCATCCTCGCGACCGATCACGAGGTGGCGCTGCGCTATCGCGACTGGGGCGCGCAGTTCCTCGCGGTGGCGGCGGATGTCCTGCTGCTAGCGCAGGCGGCACGCGCGACCGTGGCCCGCTGGCGCGATGGCTGAGGTCTTGCTGGCCGATGTCGGCGCAAGCCATACGCGGCTCGCGCGCGGCACGGGGCAGGGGCTCTGCCCCGGCACGGCGCGGCGCTATGCCAATGCCGGTTTCGCAGGTCTCGGCCCCCTCATGGCGGCTTATCTCGATGGCGCACCGGTCGATGCGGTCTGCGCCGGGGTGGCCGGGCCGGTGCGGGCTGGCACGGCACAACTGACCAATCTCGACTGGTTCATCGACGCCGCCGAGATCGCCCGCGCGACCGGCGCGCAGGCGGTGCATCTTCTGAATGATCTGCAGGCGCAGGCCCACGCGCTCGATGATCTGCCCCCGGCGCGCATAACGCCGCTCGTTCCGGGTGTGCCGGATCCGGATGGCCCGCGCATGGTCATGGGGCTGGGCACCGGCAGCAATATCGCGGTCGCGCATCGGGTCGGCGACCGCCTTTTCGTGCCGCCCGCCGAGGCCGGGCACTCCAGCCTGCCGAATATGGGCGCGGCAGAGAATGACCTGATCGCCGCCCTTGGGCGCGAGGTGGCGCACAAACCCTATGAGGCGGTTTTGTCGGGGCCCGGCCTTGCGCGGCTGCACCGGCTGTGCAGCGGGCAAGAACAGGCACCTGACCGGATCATTGCCTTGTATGAGGTCGGCGTGCCGGAGGCGCGCGAAACGCTTGATCTGTTCGGGCGCATATTGGGCACTGTAATGGGCAATCTGGCGCTCACCCACATGAGCACCGGCGGCGTCTTCCTGATCGGTGGTCTGGCCCGCGCAATCGCCCCGCATTTCAACGAACTTGGATGTCACCGGCATTTCTGCGCCAAGGGGCCCTATACGCAGATCATGCGCGATATGCCGATCTCACTCGTCACCGATGATCACGCAGCATTGCTTGGGTGCCTGCAACATCTGCGAGCTATATTGAAATAAAGATCATTCAGATGTATATTCTGGTGTGTAATATACGGAGCATCCCATGAAACGCCTTTTCACCAACCAGATCTGCACCATGACCGAACTGCGCGAGCCGCAAAAAGTGCTCGACGCGGCGGGCGGCAAACCCGTGGCGATCATGAAGAACTCCAAATGCATCGGCTATCTCGTGCCCGAGGCCGCCACCCTCCAGGACGAGCCGCGCCACGCGACCATGGATGAGGTGATGGCCTATCTCCGATCGTCGCGTGACAGGGTGCAGCCGGTTCTCGACTACCTCAAAGACAAATGAGCTTTGTCCTGCTGACCCCCGATCTGGTGGAGGCACTTCACGATGCGGCGCTCAATCCTGGGGAACTGGCCGGTCGTGCCCGCGACAAATCGCTGGAAGGCGCACTGGCGCGGGTCGACAACCGCATTCTCTACGGCATGATCGAGGACGTGTTCGACCTCGCTGCCGCCTATGCTGAGGCAATCGCGCAGGGGCATTGTTTCAATGATGCCAACAAGCGCACGGCCTTCGACTCGATGAACTTCTGCCTCGAATTGCACGGGGTGTATATGGAATGGAATGTCGAAGACACCGGCCAGCAGATCATCCGCCTCGCACAGGGCCAGATCGACGCGGGCGCAATGGCCGATTGGCTAAGGGCGCGCGCGGTCTGAGCCCCGCGCGCGCCGCCGGTCAGTCCACCGCCCCCGCGTGGACAACCTTCAGGTAATCGCACATGCGCGTCCATTTCCGACCATACCGCGCATCCAGGTCTGCATCGCCGCAATCGCTCGCCCGCGCCAGAAGATCGTCGCCGGGCTGCCAGTCCGCCGGAACCCCGAGTGACGTGCGATCCACCGCCTGCAAGGCCAGCGTGGAGCGCAGGGCTTCTTCACTCGACCGCCCGACCGAGGGCGGATAGTCGAACATCATCCGCAATTTCAGCGACGGGTCGATGATGAAACTCTTGCGGATCGTGCAACCGGCAGCCTCCTTGGAATGGATCAGCCCCATCTCTCGCGAAATGCGCCCGCCGGGATCGGACATCACCGGGAAGTCCACGTCGAGGCCGAACGTGTCCTCGACATCCGCCACCCAGCGGGCGGCTTCCTCCTGTCCGCTCATCGAGATCGCGGCGACAGAAACGCCCGCCTCTTCGAAATCCTGCAGCATCATCGCCATGGAGGCGAGTTCGGTCGTGCAGATCGGGGTAAAGGCTGCCGGGTGGCTGAACAGATAGACCCATCCGCCCTCGGCCCAGTTGTGGAATGCGATCTTGCCTTGCGTGCTCTGCACGTTGAAGTTGGGAAAGATATCGCCGATCTGCGGCGTCCATGCGTTGGACTTGCGATACCCGGATGGGACTTCGACCCAGTTTTCGGCGGCGCGCGCCGAGGCTGACCAGTATTTCATTCTCTTTCGTCTCCGCAATGAGGTTTCGTTCAAACAAAACAGGAAGCGGAACCAACTACACGTTGAGGTTGTTTTTTAAGTGTGGCCGAATTGAGGCAAATGCGTTGCAGTTTTCCAAAATGCGCTCTTGCAGAAAATACAACTGCGCGACACCGGGCCCGGTGCGCAATCCCTTTCCCCGCCCGGTCCCCTCTGCCATAATGCCCGCCAACCCATAAAAGCAAAGAGCAGCGGCATGAACGATCTTCTCTCGCCCACCCCGAAATCCGAGTATGACGCCTCCTCCATTCAGGTGCTCGAGGATATGGAGCATGTGCGCCTGCGTCCGGGCATGTATATCGGCGGCAAGGATGACCGCGCCCTGCATCACATGGTGGCCGAAATCATCGACAACTCGATGGACGAGGCGGTGGCGGGCCACGCCACATGGATCGAGGTGGAGCTGCACGCCAATGGCCATGTCAGCGTGCGCGACAACGGGCGCGGCATCCCGGTTGATCCGCATCCCAAGGACCCCAGCAAGACCGCGCTCGAGATCATCTTCTGCACCCTCAACGCGGGCGGCAAGTTTTCCGGCGACAGCTACCAGACCTCGGGCGGCTTGCACGGCGTCGGCTCTTCGGTGGTGAACGCGCTCTCGGATCATCTAAGCGTCGAGGTGGCGCGCAACCGTGAACTCTATCGCATGGAGTTCTCGCGCGGCCTGCCGCAGGGTCTGCTGGAAAAGATCGGCGCGGCCCCCAACCGGCGTGGCACATCCGTCACCTTCCACCCCGACCCCGAAATCTTCGGCTCGCTGACGCTCAAGCCCGCGCGGCTCTTCAAGATGGCGCGCTCCAAGGCCTATCTGTTCTCGGGCGTGGAAATCCGCTGGAAAACCGAGATCAGCGATGGTGAAACCCCGCAGGAGGCGACGTTCAAATTCCCCGGTGGCCTCGCCGATTACCTCGCCGAGACGCTTGGCACCAGCACCACCTATGCCGAGCGTCCCTTCGCCGGGACGGTCGATTTCCGCGACAAGTACAACGTGCCCGGCAAGGTGGAATGGGCGATCAACTGGACACCGGCGCGCGACGGTTTCATCCAGTCCTATTGCAACACCGTCCCAACCCCCGAGGGCGGCACGCATGAGGCCGGGTTCTGGGCCGCGATCCTCAAGGGCATCAAGGCGTATGGCGAGCTGAGCAACACCCGCAAGGCCGCGCAGATCACCCGCGAAGACCTCATATCGGGGGGCTGCGCGCTGGTCTCGTGTTTCATCCGCGAGCCGGAATTCGTCGGCCAGACCAAGGACCGGCTGGCCACCACCGACGCGCAGCGCATGGTCGAGGGCGCGGTGCGCGACCATTTTGACAACTGGCTGGCGGCCGATACCAAATCCGCCGGTGCGATCCTCGATTTCCTCGTCCTGCGCGCCGAGGAACGGCTGCGCCGTCGGCAGGAGAAAGAGACCGCCCGCAAGACCGCCACCAAGAAACTGCGCCTGCCCGGCAAGCTGGTGGATTGCACCTCGAACACCCGCGACGGCACGGAACTCTTTATCGTCGAGGGCGACTCTGCGGGCGGCTCCGCCAAGATGGGGCGGGACCGCAAGACACAGGCGCTTTTGCCGCTCAGGGGCAAGATCCTCAACGTGCTGGGCGCGGCGTCCTCGAAGCTGGGCAGCAATCAGGAAATCAACGACCTGACACAGGCGCTTGGCGTCGGCTTGGGGACCAAATTCAACCTCGACGATCTGCGCTATGACAAGGTCATCATCATGACCGACGCCGATGTCGACGGCGCGCATATCGCGGCGCTGCTGATGACCTTCTTCTTCACCCAGATGCGCCCGATGATCGACGCGGGCCACCTCTATCTGGCCTGCCCACCGCTCTACCGGCTGACGCAAGGCGCGAAACGGGTCTATTGCCTCGACGAGGCCGAGCGCGACGCCTGGATGGAAAAGGGCCTCGGCGGCAAGGGCAAGATCGACTACAGCCGCTTCAAGGGCCTGGGCGAAATGGACGCCAAGGACCTCAAGGAAACCACGATGGACCCGGCCACCCGCAAACTCATCCGCGTCACCATCGACGAGGACGAACCCGGCCAGACCGGCGACCTCGTGGAGCGCCTGATGGGGAAAAAGCCGGAACTGCGGTTCCAGTATATCTCGGAGAATGCAAGGTTTGTGGAGGAGTTGGATGTTTAGTGGGAAGCATTATCATCGAAAAGATCAGGAGTCGCTCGCTTCTGTTCGTGGGAGAATGAACCTAGAACGGCACTAAGTGCTTCATCTTGTAGGGGCTCCGCAAGTTCTTCTTCGTCAATTGCAAGAACCCTTATGACTTTGTTCTCTTTTGCGCGACTTTTGGAGATACTTGAAGCCATCTGTACTTTTAGCACGGTTGCTTCTCCAAACTCTAATTCATCACGCAGCAGCTTGTGCCAAAATTCTTCGTCGACCACCTCAAACAAAACAGAGTGGCCAGAACTATCTCGGCCCTTCCACCTGCGGCTTGACTGGTCGTCTCGGTCAAAGTTTGGAGACGTTACCCTGATAATCCTGAGCGACACAATCCAATCAATTTCGGGATCTTCCTCCTTTAAAACCGTTGGTCGAATGGCTCTCTCGGCAAAACTGTTCCGTTCTATTGGAAATTCCTCTTCTTCCGAGAAACCAATGCCTCTCACTGTAGGATCATTGAGTGCGGCACCATACAAGTCCGCCTGAGCATCTTCTAAGTCATAGCGCAATTGTTTAGAGGCTCTCGCAGACTCAAAGGTCATTACAGGCTCAAGCAAAGACTGGCTTGCGGAACGCGATACAATTTCCTCCAGAAGGGCCGTGCCTTCTTGCTGCAGATATTCAGTTTCAACGTCGTTTATTTGTTCGTCCGAAGAGGATTCTAAGTATTTGATTTTATTCTTAAAGGCATCTATCTTTTCAATAAGCATCTCATTTGGTGTGCCGCCTAGATACTCTTGCGTTAAGTCTTGTGTTGTTTCCGAATCCATCACTTGAATTATGGCCCAGAGAATGACGGCTGTTGGAGCGATTTGCTTGGAGAGCTTTTTAACGCCTTTGAATACAACTCCAACATACTGCTTCAGGCTACCCGACTCTGGAGGAAATATAACAAATTCAAATTGGAGTTCATTATTGAAAAACTCACGATTAAGGGCCTCGACTGCTTTACGGGTGGCTTCAGCCGAAGCAACAAAGGTATCGAGCAGAACGTAGTCTTCTGCCACATCGAAATGCACCAACACTCTGTTCAAAATAGATCCCCTAAAGATTGCGCTCGACTTTGCAGTTTATTTTTTGAGTGGTCAAACTTTCTATAGATTTGATCTGGAAACTATAAACGCGCGGAACCAAGGCGCAGCTTGCTGCGCCGCCGCGCGATCGCCGGGCCGCCCGCCGCACCGGAGGTGCGTCATTGATAATCGGCACGCCTTTGGCGTGACGGCACGGCGATTTGGCCGCCACCTGCGCTCCGCCCCGATGTTTTCCGGATTTGGCGGCCATAAAGTGCCCAGAACCAGCGTAGATCGCCGCACCGCGGCCCGTCGATCGCGCGGCCCCATCACCCCTCTTGCCGCCACGCCCCCGCCCCCTTATCTTACATCTCGCAGCACCGGCCCCGCGCCGTGCCTGCTGCGCCCGAGGGCTCATCGCCCTGACCCTGTCAGGCTCCCCTGAACCCCTGAGCACGGACCGGCCCGGCATCCCGCCCGGCCGGGATCTTTCAGGAGTCGAACCCATGTCCAAAGAAAAAAACCGGGGCAACCGCGAGGCCAAGAAGCCGAAGAAGGAAACGCCCAAGGTCCTTGCCACCGCGAATTCCAACGCCGGAAAAAACCCCACGGTGATCGCGGGCAAGCCGGTCAAGTAACGCCGACCATCACGCGCGGAGCGGCCCCCGCCCCGCGCGTTCCCTTCGACACATCCCTGTCATCAAACCTTTACTGGACTCGCCTCTATATTTCACATATTCACGAAATATGGAAAAAGAGATACCCGACAGGCTCGCCACCCTCGGCCATCCGCAGCGGCTGGAGCTGTTCCGGCTCCTGATGCGGCGCTATCCCGACCGGGTTCCGGCGGGCGAACTGGCCGAGGCGCTCAGCCTCAAGCCCTCGACCCTCTCGGCCTACCTCAGCGCGCTGATGCGCGCCGGGCTGGTCACGCAGGAACGCAACGGCACGTCGCTCCGCTATTCCATGAACATGACAGAGGTGCGTCGCACCTTCGATTGCCTGCTCAATGATTGCTGTCGCGGGCGGCCCGATATCTGCGCCCCCACCTCTAACCTGCCCCCCACCTTGCAAGGAGGCCCGGACATGGCCGACAAGACCTACAACGCGCTCTTCATCTGCGTGGGCAACTCCGCCCGCTCGATCTTTGCCGAAACGCTGCTGCGCGACATGGCGGGCGACCGGTTCACCGTCCATTCCGCCGGCACGCGGCCGTTCTCCGAATTGAACCCCTTCGCGCTCGAGGTGCTGAAATCCAAGGGCCATGACGTCTCCGCCCTGCGCGCCAAGAATGTGGACGAGTTCACCGCGCCGGATGCCCCGGTGATGGATTTCGTCTTCACCGTCTGCGACCGCGCCGCCAACGAGGATTGCCCGGCCTGGGCCGGACAGCCGGTCAGCGCCCATTGGGGCACCCCCGACCCGGTGCTGGCCACCGGCACCGACGCGCAGAAAAGCCTCGCCTTCCAACAGGCCTACGGCGCGCTCAAGAACCGGATCACGGCCTTTGCCGCGCTTCCCGTCGAAACGCTCGACCGCGTCAGCCTGCAGGCCGCCGTGGACGAGATCGGCCGCACGGCCGACGAGGCCGAGGCATGACGGTCTATGCAGTCAACGGTCTGGGCCGGATCGGCAAGCTGATCCTCAAGCCGCTGCTGGAGCGCGGCGCGCAAATCGCGTGGATCAACGACGCCGTGGGCGACGCGGAAATGCACGCCCACCTGCTGGAATTCGACACCGTGCATGGCCGGTGGGATGCCGTATTTGCGCATGACGCGGACAGCGTCACCATCGACGGCACGCGCCTGCCCTTCATCGGCACGCGCGATCTGGACGCCTTGCCGCTCGAGGGCGTCGATGTGGTGATCGACTGCACCGGCGTCTTCAAAACCGAGGCCAAGCTCGCCCCCTATTTCGACGCGGGCGTGAAGAAGGTCGTCGTCTCCGCCCCGGTCAAGGATGGCGACGCCGCCAATATCGTCTACGGCGTCAATCACGACATCTATGAGCCCGCCCGCCACCGCATTGTCACGGCGGCCAGCTGCACCACCAATTGCCTTGCCCCGGTGGTCAAGGTGCTGCACGAGGCCATCGGCATCAAGCACGGCTCGATCACCACGATCCATGACGTGACCAACACGCAAACTATCGTGGACCGCCCCGCCAAGGACTTGCGCCGCGCGCGGTCGGCACTCAATTCGCTAATCCCGACGACGACCGGCAGCGCCACGGCGATCACGCTGATCTATCCCGAACTCGCCGGGCGTCTGAACGGCCACGCCGTGCGCGTGCCGCTGCTCAACGCCTCGATCACCGATTGCGTGTTCGAGATGGACCGCGAGACGAGCGTGGAGGAGGTCAACGCCCTCTTTCAGACCGCCGCCGATGGACCGCTCGCCGGTATCCTGGGCTATGAGACGCGGCCCCTGGTCAGTGCCGATTACACCAACGACACCCGCTCCGGCATCGTCGATGCACCCTCGACCATGGTCATCAACGGCACGCAGGTGAAGGTCTATGCGTGGTACGACAACGAGATGGGCTATGCGCATCGCCTTGTCGATGTAGCGCTGATGGTGGGGGCCACGGTTTGACCGCACGTCCCGAGGGCCTCAGCGCCTATATCGCCGTCACGGCGGCCTATTGGGCCTTCATGCTGACCGATGGCGCGCTCAGGATGCTGGTGCTGCTGCACTTCCACACGCTCGGGTTCACCCCGGTGCAGCTGGCCTATCTCTTTGTCCTCTACGAGATCGCGGGCATGGTGACCAACCTCTCCGCAGGCTGGATCGCCGCGCGGTTCGGGCTGACCTCGACGCTCTATGCCGGGCTTGGCCTGCAGGTGCTGGCGCTCATTGCGCTGGCGCAGCTTGATCCCACCTGGACCGTCGCGCTCTCGGTCGCTTACGTTATGGTGGTGCAGGGGGCCTCCGGCGTGGCCAAGGATCTGGCCAAGATGTCCTCGAAATCCGCCGTCAAGCTCCTGGCATCCAAGGGCGACGGCGGGCTGTTCCGCTGGGTCGCCGCTCTCACCGGCTCCAAGAACGCGGTCAAGGGGCTGGGCTTCCTGCTGGGCGCAGCGCTGCTGGCCGGGATCGGCTTCGTCGGCGCGGTCTGGGCGATGGCGGCGGTGCTGGCGGTGATCCTCGCCGCGGTGGCCCTCGCCATGCCGCCGGGCCTGCCGACGGGCCGCAAGGGGGCCAAGTTCTCCGAGGTTTTCTCGAAATCCGCCAACGTCAACTGGCTCTCGGCGGCGCGCGTGTTCCTCTTCGGGGCGCGCGATGTGTGGTTCGTAGTGGGTATCCCGGTCTATTTCTACAGCGTGCTCTCGGACGGGTCCGAGGCCGGAAACCGCGCCGCGTTCTTCATGATCGGCACGTTCATGGCGGGCTGGATCATCCTTTACGGCGCGGTGCAGGCCAGTGCCCCGCGCCTGATGCGCGCGGCCTCCCGCCCCGAGGGCGATCTCATTCGCGCGGCGCGGGGCTGGGCCCTGGCCCTGCTCGTGGTGCCGGTGGCCCTGACCGTCGCCGCGCTCCTGGCGGATGGCCCGCAGACATGGCTGACGATCACGCTGGTGGCCGGGCTATTGGCCTTCGGCGCGATATTCGCGGTCAATTCGGCGCTGCATTCCTACCTGATCCTCGCCTTCACGCAGGCGGAACGGGTGACAATGGATGTGGGCTTTTACTACATGGCCAACGCAGGCGGGCGGCTTCTGGGCACGGTGCTCTCGGGGCTGACCTATCAGCTAGGCGGTTTGCCCCTTATGCTGGGCACGGCAAGCGTGATGATCGCCGCCTCGGCCCTCGCATCCGGGCGGCTCGATGCGACCCTAGGATCGGAGACACCAACATGAGCGCATTCGAGCGGTACCTCACCCTCTGGGTCGCCCTCGCGATGATCGCGGGTATAGCCCTCGGCAACACCATCCCGGGGCTGGTCAATGCCGTCGCAGCGGCCGAGGTCGCCCGCGTCAACCTCGTGGTGGCGGTGCTGATCTGGGCGATGGTCTATCCGATGATGGTCGGCGTCGATCCGTCCAGCCTGCGCGACGTGCTGCGGCAGCCGCGCGGCCTCGGCATCACGCTGGCGGTCAACTGGCTGATCAAGCCCTTCACCATGGCCGCCCTCGCGGTGCTGTTCTTCGAGGGTATCTTCGCCGATCTCATCGCGCCCGCCGACGCGCAGCAATATATCGCCGGGCTGATCCTGCTGGGCGCGGCCCCCTGCACGGCGATGGTTTTCGTGTGGTCGCAACTGACCAGGGGCGACGAAAGCTACACCCTCTTGCAGGTCAGCGTGAACGACGTGGTGATGGTCTTTGCGTTCGCGCCGATCGTGGCGTTCCTCCTCGGTGTGACCGACATCACCGTTCCGTGGGAGACATTGCTGCTCTCGGTCCTGCTCTTCGTGGCGCTGCCGCTGGCGGCAGGCATCTGGACCCGGCGCAGGCTGGAGTCCGAGGCCCGCATCGCGGCGTTTCAGGCGCGGCTCAAGCCGTGGTCGGTGATCGGTCTGATCGCGACGGTGGTGATCCTCTTCGGCCTTCAGGGGCAGGTGATCCTTGACCGGCCGATGGTGATCGGGCTGATCGCGGTGCCGATCCTCGTGCAATCCTACGGCATCTTCGTGCTGGCCTATGCGGCGGCATGGATGCTCAAGGTGCCGCACCGCATAGCCGCTCCCTGCGCGCTGATCGGCACGTCGAATTTCTTTGAGCTGGCAGTCGCAGTGGCGATTTCGCTCTTCGGCCTCAATTCCGGCGCGGCCCTCGCCACGGTGGTCGGCGTGCTGGTCGAGGTGCCGGTGATGCTCTCGCTCGTGGCCTTCGCCAACCGGACACGCGCGCGGTTCGCCTGAGGCTGGTCAGCCCTCGGAATATTCCGGCAGGCTCCTGAGCGCATCCTTAAGCGCCTGCCCCCAGGCCTCCGAGATGTGGTTGAAATAGGGGTCATCCCCCTGAATGCGCCCCGACCGCCCCCGGCTCATGCTGTCAGCGGCGTAGAAATGATAATCGAACGGCGGGGCCACCCCGAGATTGGCCTTCATCGTCGAATCGAAACTCACCAGCAACAGTCGCATCGCCTGTTCGAAACTCAGATCCTTGTCATAGGCGCGCACAAGGATGGGCTTGCCGTACTTGGTTTCCCCGATCTGGAAGAACGGCGAATCCTCGGTGGTCTCGATGAAATTTCCCTCGGGGTAGATCAGGAACAGGCGCGGCGGCCCGCCCGCGATCTGCCCGCCAAGGATCAGCGTGGCGTGAAACGCTGAGTCGGCCTTCATCCCGCCGGTTTCATGCGCCGCCACCACCTCGTGCAGGGTCTCGGCGACGATCCGTGCGGCCTGAAACATCGAAGGGGCCGACAGCAAATCGGGATTGCGGTCGTCATGCGCCTTGCCGCGTTCCTCAAGCTGGCTGATCACCGCCTGCGTGGTGGCAAGGTTGCCCGAGGACAACAGCGTCAGGCAAAGCTGCCCCGGCACCTCCCAGATCACCATCTTGCGATAGGTCGAGATATTGTCCACGCCCGCATTGGTGCGGGTGTCGGACATGAACATCAGGCCGTCTTTCAGGGCCATGCCCACACAATAGGTCATCTTGTGCCTTCACTGCTGAACAACCTTGATCTGCACGCCGAGCGTTTCCGACAGCCCGCCGATCCGCATGCCAGTTATCGGAGACGCATCGGAATAGTCCAGCCCCGTCGCCACCCGCACATAGCGCGCATCCGGCGAAATCCCGTTCGAGACATCAAACCCGACCCAGCCGATCCCATCCAGATAGGCCTCGGCCCAGGCATGCATCGCGGTCTGATCGGTGGTGTCGTCCATCATCAGATAGCCCGACACGTAGCGTGCGGGCAGATCGAGGTGCCGCGCGCAGGCGATGAAGATATGGGCGTGATCCTGACACACCCCGCGCCCGTCGCTCAGCGCGTCCTCGGCGCTCCAGGTGGGTTCGGATGCGCCGGTCTCATAGGCCACCGCCTCGCGGATCAACCCGCAGAGCGCGTGCAGCCGGTCGAGATCGTTGCCCGGTGCCAGACGGCGGGCCAGGGCGCGCACCTGCTCGCGCGCCTCGGTGCGCGGCGTGGCGCGACTATAGAGCCATAGCGGCGCAGGCCCCCGATGCGGCCCGACGATGCCATGGGTGTCGCTCACCTCGATCTCGCCCTCGCTCAGCACGTCGAGGATCTGCGTATCCCGATCAAGGCTGATCAGTTCGGTGGTGTTGTTGTGATGATCCTCGAAACTCAGTTCCTTCTTGCCGCCGGTGATTGCGGTGCGCCAGCTGACCACGGTCTGATGCGGCGTGGTCTTGGGCGTCTTGCGCACCTGTTGCAGGCCGAACCGAACCGGTTCGGCAAAGCGATAGCTGGTCACGTGATGAATGGTCAGGCGCATGAATCACTCATAAAAGCGATAATCCAACTCGATCTGCCGGGCGAGGCCAGAGAAGGCACCCAACAATTCGGTGATCATCTCGTGCAGACCAAACTCGAAAATCTGGTCCAGGTCATGCGAAAGATACTGCTGTTCGATCTGCGATACTAGCCGTAGCGACGGCCCCGGCTCGCGATTGCCGCGATTCAGGTAACTCAGGTTGTCGCGGATCTTGGAGGTGCAGAAGGCCAGACTGCGCGGCATCCGCTTGTCCAGCACCAGGAAATGCGTGATCTCGCGCGGCGCCAGCTTGGAGCCGTATTCCATCCGAAACCCGCCCTTGGCCGAGAGCGAGCGCAGGATGCTTTCCCATTGCACATTGTCGATGGAACTGCCCACCGCAAGGGTCGAGGGCAGCAGCACATAGTATTTCACGTCGAGAATGCGCGCGGTGTTGTCGGCGCGTTCGATAAAGGTGCCAAGCCGTGCGAAATCGTAGATCTCGTTGCGCATCATCGTGCCGTGGGTCATGCCACGCACCAGCGCCGCCTGCTGCCGCAGCGCGCGCAGCACGTTGGGCAGATCGCGTTCCCCGACCTTGCGCGCCAGCGTCTCGCGCGCATGCATGTAGGCGGCGTTGATCGCCTCCCAGACATCGCCCGTCAGGGCGGTGCGCACCATCCGTGCATTTTGCCGCGCCTGCTCGATGCAGCACAGCACCGAAGACGGGTTCTCGTGCGAGCGCAGCAGCCAGTCCACGGCGGCATCCTTGGTCACCGTCTCGTTGGCCGCCAGATAGGCATCCAGCACCGAGGCCGATTGCAGCACCGGCCGCCACTCCGCGTCAGGCTCGTTCAGCCGGGTCAGCGCGATCCGCTGCCCGGTCTCGATCAGGCGCGCGGTGTTCTCGGCCCGCTCCAGCAGGCGATACATCCAGAAAATTCCATTCGCGGTCTTGCCCAGCATCGCCCTAGTCCTCCAGCACCCATGTGTCCTTGGTGCCGCCCCCCTGAGAGGAGTTGACCACGAGCGATCCCTTCTTCAGCGCCACCCGCGTCAGCCCCCCCCGGCGTGATCCGGATGCCCTCGGGGCTGACCAGAACATAGGGCCGCAGATCGACATGCCGGGGCGTCAGCCCCATGCGCGAAAAGATCGGCACCGTCGACAGGCTGAGGGTCGGTTGCGCGATGTAATTGCCGGGCCGCGCCTTGAGCTTGCGGCGGAAGGCCGCGATGTCCTTCTTGCTGGCGGTCGGCCCCACCAGCATGCCGTAACCGCCCGAGCCATGCACCTCCTTGACCACCAGATCAGCGAGATTGTCGAGCACATAGGCCAGCGAATCCGGGTCTGAGCAGCGCCATGTCGGCACGTTCTGCAACAGCGGCCGCTCGCCGGTGTAGAATTCGACGATCTCGGGCATGTAGGAATAGATCGCCTTGTCATCGGCGATGCCGGTGCCCGGCGCGTTGGCGATGGTGATGCCGCCGGTGCGGTAGACATCCATGATGCCGGGCACGCCAAGCTGGCTCTCGGGGTTGAAGTTGAGCGGGTCGAGAAACTCGTCATCGACGCGGCGATAGAGCACGTCGATGGCCTTGTAGCCACAGGTGGTGCGCATCGCGACGCGCCCGTCCACCACCCGCAAATCATGCCCCTCGACCAGTTCCACGCCCATCTGATCGGCCAGAAAGGCATGCTCGAAATAGGCGGAATTGAAAATCCCCGGCGTCAGCACCGCGACCACCGGATCGACCCCCGCCGCAGGCGGCGCGCAGGCCGCGAGCGAGCGGCGCAGGTTGGCGGGGTAATTCTGCACCGGCTGCACCCGGTTGCGCGAGAAAAGTTCCGGGAACATCTGCAGCATCGTCTCGCGGTTCTCCAGCATGTAGCTGACCCCCGAGGGCGTGCGCGCATTGTCCTCGAGCACGTAGAATTCGCCCTCGCCGGTGCAGACAAGGTCGATGCCGACGATATGGGTATAGACCCCGCCCGGCGGCGCGACCCCGATCATATGCGGCAGAAAGGCGTCGTTGCGGGTGATCATCTCCTGCGGGATACGGCCCGCCTTCACGATCTCCTGATTGTGGTAGATGTCGTGCAGAAAGGCATTGATCGCGCGCACCCGCTGCTCGATGCCGCGCGACAGGCGGTGCCACTCGGTTCCCGACATGATGCGCGGCACGATGTCGAACGGGATCAGCCGCTCCTCGGCCTCGGCACGGCCATAGACGTTGAAGGTGATGCCGGTCAGGCGGAATATTTCCTCGGCCTCGCGCTGCTTTGCGCGCAGGCGTTTGGGGTCTTCCTCGGCGAACCAGTCGTGAAAGCCGCGATAAGGCGCGCGCAACCCGCCCGCATCGCCCCACATTTCGTCAAAACACTCCGCCATCCCACGTCCCACATCTAAAGAAGATCAGCTTACACCGATATTCTCACACCGCAACGGGGCTGTTTTTGAACAGAAAATATAGGGTGAGGCATGGATTGCGCGTGCGAATGCAGCTTGTGGGGTCGCTCTTGCCTGTTTTTTCGGCAAACCGAACGGTCCCATCCGTGGCCGCTCCGGCCCGGGTGGGGCAGGGGTCATGCAAGCTCGCGCAACGCGTCCGCTGTCTCGGGCGCGGGCAGGCGTGCAACCAGCGGCACGTGATGCCACGCGCCATCCGGCCCCGCCCGCATCGGCTCTGACAGCAGTTTCAAGCGGGCCGCACGCTCATCCGGACGATAGGTATGCCCCATCGAATGCCCAAGCGCCACGCGCCAGCCGGGGCGCGGATCAAGCGCCGGTTGCGTCGGGCCAAGCCCGGCCTTGATGTGATGCGCGATATCCCATTCCAGCACCTCGCCCGCGTGGCGGGTGACGACCCAGCAATGCGCATCATCCGTCACACCGCCCTTTTCCGCCGGAAAGAAGTAGCCGTAGACATAGCCCGCCTCAAACCCCGCCGCGCGCAGGCTCGCCACGAGATAGGTGTTGATATCCACGCAAGAGCCGGGCGTCGTCCCGCAGGAGAGATAGGGCACGGCGTCGGTGTCGTCGTTGAACCGGATCTCGGGATGGGCATAGCTGAACCGCGCCTCGGCCTCGGCCACCAGCGCGCGCAGGCCCGCCATGCCGCCACCTGCACGGGCCGCGATCTCCTGGCTGGCACGCACCAGCTCCTCGGCGGCCACGGTATAGGGCGTGCCTCGTGGCGCAAAGATCACCTCCGGATAGCCCTGCCCTTGGGGCGCGGGCGCGATGTCATGGGTCAGGGTCAGCGGGCCGCCCGCCGCCTCGATCCACAGCGCCGCCAGCCCCAGTTCCGCCTCCAGCGTGACGGCGCAGATGTCGCCGCCGGTCACAGTCGTCCGGGTCACGGCATCATGCGGGCTGCACATGCCCGCCGGGGCCAGCAGGCGGGTGCCGGGCTCCAGCCCGCCGATCTCGATCTCCAACTGTCTCATGCCATGCTCCACAGGTGAAACAGAAGCCCCGCGGCAAACGCGCCGCTCAGCGACAATGCGATATAGAGCGCGAAGACCCGCGGTTTCACCAGCGCCCAGACCGCAATCGCCGCAGGCAGCGAGGTCACCCCCCCCGCCACCAGAAAGGCCAGCCCCGCACCGGGTGCCATGCCCTGTGCGATCAACCCGCCCACCAGCGGCAGCGCGGCATACCCGTTGAGATAGGCCGGCACCCCCACCAACGTGCCAAGCGCAATGGGGCCGAGCCCGCTGCCACCCAGAACCGAGGTGACGGTCTCTGCCGGAATAAAGGCCAGCATCAGGCTTTCGAGCAGAAAGGCCAGCGTCAGCCATTTGGCGAGGAACAGCGTCACGTTCAGCGCCTCGCGTCCGAATTTCGCGCGCCGCTCGGGGTCTTGCCAGAACCGCCAGACCACCGGCTTGGGCGCGCGCAGCTTGGCCCCGCCGCAGCCGCCATTGCCGATCCCCTCGCGCAGCGGATCGCTCAGCCCACCGGCGCGGGACATGACATGCACCACCGCCCCGCCGAAGACGCCCAGCCCCACGGCCGCCAGCGTCTTGGCAAGCGCGAATTTCAGCCCCAGAACCCCCGTGGTCAGCACGAACATCGACGGGTCCATCACCGGCGAGGCCAGCCAGAACGCCATCACCGCCGAGAGCGGCACCCCCATTGCCAACAGCGCCGCAATCAGCGGGATCACCCCGCAGGAACAGAACGGCGAGAGGCCCCCAGCCAATGCGGCCAGCCCGATCATCACCACCGGCGCCCCGGTAAAGGCGCGCGCGATCAGGTTGTCAGCCCCGGTCGCCGTGGCCCATGCCGCCACACCGATCGACAGGATCAGGAAGGGCGCGGTATTCAGCAGCGATTGCGCGGTAAAGCCAAGGCTGTCGCGCGCCTGCGCCGGATCGAGCAGCGCAACCACCGCAAGGATCAGCGCCGAGGCCAGCCACACCCGGTGATCCCGCCACAGCATGCGGGCCCATGCAACAGGGCCGGTCGGGGAAAGGCTCGTGTCGGTCATATCCATATCTCCGGAATTCTGGTTGTTTCAGGGCGCAAAAATTCACGCCGCATCGTCTTCGGCCTGCAGGGTGACACCGGCGCAGCATTCCGAGGTGAGAAACCCCAGCACCCGCTGCATCGCCGCGTAATCCACGCTGTTGAACACCTCGCGCCCCTCTTTGCGCTGCACCACCAGCCCGGCCTCGACCAGCGTCGACAGGTGATGCGCCAGAGTCGAGGGCGCCAGCCCCAGATGCGCGCCGATATCGCCGACCCGCAACCCGTCATGCCCCGCCTTGACCAGCAGGCGAAAGATCGACAGGCGGGCGTCATGGCCAAGGGCGGCCAGCGCGCGGGCATTGGGGCTCGTGATACTCATATCGCAAACATAACCAATATTCCGGTTATGTCGAGTCTTTTTCGCAACCCCTCATCCACACCCGGGGCAGGGAGGCTCCGCCCCCGGTGACCTTTCGCCCAATCCCGCCGGATGCGCATCGCCCCAGACCCGCGCCGCATCCCGCGCGATCAGCCGCGCCTCGATTGCGTCCAGCGCCTGCAGCGCCCGGCCCGCATCCCCGCTTTGACCCAAGGCACGCCGATAGGCCCGCAGCACCGAACGCGGCCCCCACGGCAGACATGCCCGCGCCAGCCAGGCCCGCAGTGCGGGCGGCAGCCGGTCGAACTCACGCATCGGATCACGACACCGGCGACGTTGGCGCAGGCTTGTCCGTCCAGTATTTCTGCCGCTCATATCGCTTCCTCCGGATCGTCCACCGGGTCGAGCACCAGCAAGAGCCGCGTCTCGCCGCTCCTCTCGATGGGCGGCGAACGATGCAGCAATCCCGAGGGCGGATCACCGGGCCAGAGCGTGCCGCGCAGCACCAGCGGCGCACCGGTCGGCGTGGTGAACACCCGGCGCGGCTCCTCGCCGTCCACGCTGATCCCGTATTGCGTGCCGGTGCCGCGATAGGTGCAGATCAGCCGCGCGGTGACCGCGTCGATATGGAAGCGACGACAGGCATCAGTCTCGATCACGTCGAGCCGCAACCGCAGGAACCGCGCCCGCATCAGCCCGGCAAAGCGATCCGCCAGCCCGCCGATATCCTCGATCAGCCAGTCGCGCGCCGCGCTCGCGTCCAATCCCGCCACATCACAGGCATCGCTTACGGCATCGCGCACCCTGCCGGGGCGCAGGATCACCCGCAGCTGCGGTAGCGTCTCGGGGGCAAGCCCGTTGATCCACGCCTGCCAGTCCGGATCGACCCGCCGCTGCCACAGCGCCGCCGCCACCCCCGGCCGCGCGATCACGTCGAGGTCATCGGCGCAGTCCGCCACCCCCACGCCGATCGCCGCCCCGTGCAGGATCTCGCGCGCCAGCGTCATGCCGCCGCCTCCGCCCGCCGCCAGTGCGGGAACGGATCGGGCAGATCCGCGCCAACCTCATCCTGCATCAGCGCGGCGTCCAACCTGCCACGCAGCGCGGCCCAGTCGATGCCCGCCCCGATAAAGACGATCTCCTGCCGCCGGTCGCCCCAGGGCTCCTGCCAATGCGCCCGCAGATATGCCTGCGCCTCTACGTGATCCGGCCAGCGCTCGCGCGGCACCGCCGCCCACCATGTGCCCAAGGGCGTCACGCTCGACAGGCTCCCCGCCAGCGAGAATTCCGCCACCCAATCGGGCCGCGTGGCGATCCAGAAATGCCCCTTGGCCCGGATCACGCCGGGCAGGGGGCCGTTCAGCACGTCATGGATCGCCTGCGGATGAAACGGCGCGCGCGCCCGGTAGGTATAAGAGGCGACACCGTATTCCTCGGTCTCGGGCACGTGATCCGCGAACCCGTATAGCTCTTTCGCCCACATCGGATGCTCATGCGCCTTGTCGAAATCGAAAAGGCCCGTGGCAAGGATCGCATCCGCGCCGACGGCCCCATGATCGGTCTCGATCACCCGCGCATCGGCATTCAGGCTGCGGATGATCTTGCGCGCCGCGTCGCGCTGATGCGGGGCGGCGTCGCTCACCTTGTTGAGGATCACCACATCGGCAAACTCGATCTGATCGGTCAGCAGATGCACCAGCGTGCGCTCATCCGCCTCGCCCCCCGGTCCGACCAGGCTCTCGCCCCGGTCGCGCAGGAAATCGTGGCTGGAAAAATCGCGCAACAGGTTCACCGCATCGACCACCGTCACCATCGTATCGAGCCGCGCCACATCCGCCAGGCTCTCGCCCGCCTCGTCACGAAACTCGAAGGTGGCGGCAACGGGCAGCGGCTCGGAAATGCCGGTCGATTCGATCAGCAGATAGTCGAACCGCCCCTCCCCCGCGAGGCGGCGCACCTCGGCCAGCAGATCGTCGCGCAGCGTGCAGCAGATGCAGCCATTCGACATCTCGACCAGCGTCTCGTCGGTGCGGCTCAACTCGGTCTCGGCACGCACCAGATCGGCGTCTATATTCACCTCGGACATGTCATTGACGATCACCGCCACGCGGCGGCCCTCGCGGTTGTTCAGTACACGGTTGAGCAGCGTCGTCTTGCCGGCCCCGAGAAAACCGGACAGGACGGTGACGGGGAGGCGTGGATCGGTTTCGGTCATGGGGCACCTCGTGGTTGAATTAGTGTAATGTTATTACATCTCACATAAAGAGCGTCAAATCGAAATCTCCCGCGCCCGCTCGACTTTTCACGCGGGCCATGACACATCGGCGCAGGCCGAACAGCAGATGAGAGACCCCGCCGCCATGCCCTGCACCCCCGTCACCGTGCCCGGCCATTTCGGCGAATGGATTCAAGGTCGACTTGGCCCCGATGGCCCGGTCGCGTTGATCACGCTGGCCTGCCCGGCCTTGTCGGCGCGCGCACCGGGGACGGGCATTCGCCTGCCCGCGCTGTTTGACGCCGCGCGCCTCGATGCCTTCGCCGCCGCGCTCGGCCTCAATAGCCCCGACTGGCCCGCGCTCGACTGTGATATGCCGCTTGGCGCCGGGGCAGGGGCCTCCACCGCCTGTCTCGTGGCCTCGGCCCGCGCGCTGGGCCATTGCGGCCCGCGCGATGCCTTGGCCCGCGCCTGCCTTGGCGTCGAAGGCGCAAGCGATCCCTTGATGCATGCCCATCCCGACCGCCTGCTCTGGGCCTCGCGCCGGGCCGAGGTGCTGCGCGATTTGCCAAGCCTTCCCGAGGCCGAGATCGTCGGTGGGCTCTGGGGGGATACCGAGCGCACCGATCCTTGCGATGAGAATTTTCCCGACATCTCCGATCTGGTGGCGTTCTGGTCCGGGGCCGCCGCGCGCGGTGACCTCGCGGCCCTCGCGGGTATCGCCACCGAATCCGCTCGCCGCTCAACCGCGCATCGCGGCCCTGCCGATCCGATGCCCGATCTGGCGCGCGATCTGGGCGCTTTGGGATATGCCCGCGCCCATACCGGCCCCGCCCGCGCGCTGATCTTTGCCCCCGGCAAGGTGCCCAATGGGGCCGGGGCCGGGCTGCAAGAGGCCGGGCTGCGCGACGTCCTGCGCTTTCGCACCGGGGGTGCTGCATGAGTTTCGCGGCGATGATGCTGGCGGGCCTCGCGCTTGATCTCCTGCTCGGCTGGCCGGATCGCCTCTACGCAAAGATTGGCCACCCGGTGACATGGCTCGGCCGCCTGATCGCGGCGCTCGAAGGACGGTTCAACAGCGGCACGCACTCCATACGCTTGCGTATAGGCGCACTCACCACGCTGATCACCATTGCCGCCGCCACGCTTCCGGCGCTGACGCTGCAGGCGATGCTCCCCGATGGCCCGCTCGGCTGGCTGATCGGCGGGATGCTGGCCTGGCCGCTGATCGCACTGCGCTCGATGCACGATCATGTCGCCGCCGTCGCTGCGCCGCTTGTCAGCGGTGATCTTGATGCCGCGCGTCGCGCCGTGGCGATGATCGTGGGGCGTGACCCGGCCACGCTCGACACCGCAGGCGTCGCCCGCGCAGGCATCGAAAGCCTTGCCGAGAATACCGGCGACGGTATTCTCGCCCCGGTCTTCTGGGGCGTGGTCGCAGGCCTGCCGGGCATCGCCGCCTACAAGGCGATCAACACGCTCGATTCGATGATCGGCCACCGCAATGACCGCTACGAGGCGTTCGGCAAACTCGCCGCCCGGCTCGACGATCTGGCCAACCTGATCCCGGCGCGGCTGACCGGGCTGCTCTTTGCCCTCGCCACCCCGCGCCATACCCTGCGCACGCTGCGCATCATGACCCGCGACGCCCGCCACCACCGCTCGCCCAATGCCGGCTGGCCCGAGGCCGCGATGGCGGGCGCGCTCGGCATCCGCCTTTCAGGGCCGCGCACCTATGGCACCCATGTCAGCAATGAGCCATGGCTCAACCCCGGCGCGCCCGACCCGCAGGCGGATGATCTGCGCCGCGCGCTGTCGCTCTATGCCCGCGCCATGACGCTCATGGTGCTTGCGCTTCTGGGGCTTTGGCTGGTCTAAGGCGGCATGGACACCACCCCTCGCGATCACGGCGGCAATCTCGATGCCGCGATGCACCGGTTCGGCGGTGACAGGGCGCAATGGATCGACCTGTCGACGGGCATCAACCCCATGCCCTACCCCATGCCGCCGCTGTCCCGGCACGCCATTGCCGACCTGCCCACCACCTCCGACATGACCGCGCTGCGAGAGGCCGCCGCCGCCTGCTATGGCACCCGGGCCCATGTCACCCCTTTGGCGGGTGCGCAGGCGGTCATTCAGGCGGTGCCGCATCTGGCCGCGCCGGGCCGCGCGCGGGTGCTGTCGCCCACCTATAACGAGCATGCCGCCGCCCTGCGCGCCCGGGGCTGGACGGTCGAGGATCTGCCACAGCTTGACGCGCTCGCCGGGGCCGACTGCGCCATTGTCGTGAACCCCAACAACCCCGACGGTGCGCGCCACGATCCCGACCGCCTTGCCGCCCTCGCGGCGCAGGTCGGGCTGCTCGTGGTGGACGAAAGCTTTGCCGATCCCGCGCCCGACCTGTCGCTCGCCCCGCGCCTGCATGCGGGGCCGCAGAATATCCTCGTCCTGCGCTCCTTCGGCAAGTTCTACGGGCTCGCCGGGCTGCGCCTCGGCTTTGCGCTCTCATCGCCCGGGATCGCCCGCACCCTCGCCGACATGGCCGGGCCATGGCCGGTCTCGGGCCCCGCGATCGAGGTGGCGCTGCGGGCGCTCTCCGACAGCGCGTGGCAGTCTCAGACGACCGCACGCCTCAGCCGCGACGCCGCCCGGCTCGATGCGCTTGGCCTCCGCGCGGGCTGGTCGCTGGTGGGGGGCACGCCGCTCTTTCGCACCTATGCCACGCCCGATGCGGTGGCCGCGCAGGAGCATCTCGCGCGCCACCAGATCTGGTCGCGCATCTTCCCCTATTCGCGCACCTGGCTCCGCCTCGGCCTTGCGGGGAGCGAGGCGGAGTGGGCGCGGCTCGAGACGGCGCTGTGAGGGTCGATTTTGGCCTGTTGCTGCCATTGGATCAAAGCACCCGCGCGATACGCGGTCGAAGACCGCCGCGCATCGCCGGGCCGCCCCCCGGCACGGCGATTTGGCTGCAATCTGCTCTGCGTTCAGATGTTTTTCGGGCTTTGCTGATATAAAGCGCTACAAAACTGACGTCGGATCGCCGCACCGCGGCCCGTCGATGCGCGGCTTAGTCCAACGCCTGCTCAAGACCTTAACCCATCCACCCCTATCCCCGCTCGCACACCTCCACCACCGCCCGGACCCGCTGGGCATTGTCGCGCGCCACCTGCCCATCCGCGTGCCACAGGCTGTTCTCGAACCCGACCCGCAGCTTTCCGCCCGCCGCATGCGCGGCACGCAGACAGTCGGTTTCAGCCCGGCCAAAGGCACAGAGCGCCCAGTCGGCGGGTGCCTCCCGCGCCGCCAGCCGGTTTAGGAACGGCCCAAGATCACGCGCATCGCTTTCCTGCCCGTCGCTGTAACGCCCCAGCACGAAGATCAATTGCAGCCCTTCCGCCGCGCGCAGACCGTCCGGCACCAGCCGCGCCAGCAGATCGAAATCCGCAGCCTTGTAGAGGATATGCTGCACCGCGATGCCGCGCTCGGCGCAGGCGGCGTAGAACCCCGGCGCCTCCGGCTCCTCGGCCGCCATCTCGCGCAACGCGACCGACACCAGATCGGCCCCCGAGCCAAGCGCCACCGCGCGCTGCGCGGGTGGCGCATAGGCCCCCGCCGCCTCGGTCGTAACCTGCACTGCCATCTCCGGCACCGCGCGGCGCAGTTCCTCCAGCGCCTCGCGATAGGCCCCGGCATCCAGCAGATGCCGCCCCTCTGCGTCCCGCAGATGCAGGTGCAGCCCATCCGCCCCCGCCTCAAAACACGCGCACGCGGTCTCAACGATCTCGGGCAGGGTCATGGGCAGCGCGGGGTGATCGGCCTTGCCGCGACGCGCCCCGTTGGGCGCGACCATCAGCTGGGGCAGCGCCCTCATGCCAGCGCCACATCAAGCGCGGTGGCCAGCTTGTCGACCAACTCGCCCACCTGATCCTCGGTCAGAATGAACGGCGGCGCGAGCAGCACGTGATCGCCCTGCCGCCCGTCAATCGTGCCGCCCATCGGGTAACAGATCAGCCCCGCGTCGAACGCCGCGGCCTTGATCCGCTTGTTGATCCCGCGCGCCGGATCAAAGGGCGTCTTGCTTTCGCGATCCTCGACCAGTTCCAGCCCGCGAAACATGCCACGCCCGCGAATGTCGCCGATATGCGGATGCTGGCCAAACCGCGCTATGAGCGCCTCGCCCAGCACCTCACCCATCCGCGCCGCGCGCTCGGTCATCCCGCCATCCGTCAGCTTGCTCACCACCACATCGGCGGCGGCACAGGCGATGGGATGGCCGATATAGGTATGGCCATGCTGGAAAAACCCCGATCCGCCCTCGATCGCGGCATAAATCTCCCCCGAGCACAGCATCGCTCCAATCGGCTGATAGCCCGCGCCCAGCCCCTTGGCGATGGTCACGATATCGGGGCGCACATCGTCCCCCTCGCAGGCGAAAAGCGTGCCGGTCCGCCCCATCCCGCACATCACCTCGTCGAGGATCAGCAGGATGCCATGCCGGTCGCAAATCTCGCGGATGCGCCGGAAATATCCCGGCACGGACGGTACCGCCCCCAGCGTCGCGCCCACCACCGGCTCGGCCACGAAGCCGATCACGTTCTCCGGTCCGACGCGGTTCAATTCCGCCTCAAGCTCATCGGCCACGCGCAGGCCATAGGCCTCCGGGGTCTCCTCTGCGTGCCGCCCGCGATATTCATAACAGGGCGCGATATGCGAGGTCTCGACCATCAGCGGCGCAAACGGCTCGCGCCGCCAGGCATTGCCGCCGGTGCCAAGCGCCCCCAGCGTGTTGCCGTGATAGCTCTGCCGCCGGGCAATGAACCGGGTGCGCGACGGCTCGCCCTTTTCCAGGAAATACTGCCGCGCGAGTTTCAGCGCCGCCTCCACCGCCTCGGACCCGCCCGAGACAAAATAGACCCGCTCGATCCCTTTGGGCGCATGGGCGATCAGCCGGTCGGCCAGCCGCTCTGCAGGCTCCGACGTGAAAAACCCGGTATGCGCAAAGGCGATTCGGTCGGCCTGATCCTTGATCGCCTGCGTCACGTCCGGGTCGGAATGCCCGAGGCACGACACCGCCGCGCCGCCCGAGCCGTCGAGATATCTCTTGCCGGTCTCGTCGATGATATAGGCCCCCTCGCCGCGTGCCGCGCGGGGCGGGCGGGCCTTGGTGTGGCGGGGAAAGACATGGGTCATGGCGCGTATCCTTGCTGTTCGCGTCACTGAAACAAATGAATCACCTGTTGACAATACGTGAAACAGATGGAACCAATTGTTTCAAAAATACAACGTCAGGGAGTGCCCGTTTGAACGCCTCGTTCGAACACAGACTGTCGAAAAATTTCGACGGCCTCAGCGACAAGCTGCGGCAGGCCGGGGAATATGTGGCGGCGCACCCTGTCGACACCGCGACCCGGTCCTTGCGCGCCGTGGCGCACGAAAGCGGACTGGCCCCGGCCACGTTTTCGCGGCTTGCGCGCGCCATCGGCTATCAGAGCTTCGAGGATCTGCGCGAGGCGATGCGCGAAAAGATCGGCCAGCGCGTCAACAGTTTCGCCGAACGCGCAGAGCGGCTCCAGAACGCCCATGAGGCGGGCGAGAGCGGCTTTTTCGAGGCCCATGTCGGGGCCTGCCAGAACAACCTCCAGACCCTTTTGCGCGACATGGATCAGGACCTGCTCGAACGCGCGGTCGATCACCTGCAAGCGGCGCGCAACGTGCTTTTGCTGGGCGCGCTCGGCTCGACGGGGGTGGTGGAATACCTCGCCTACATGGCGCATTTCTGCACCGGAAACTGGTCCATGGCAAGCCGCATGGGCGCGTCGCTCGGTGCCGGGCTCGCCGATCTCGATGCGCGCGACGCGCTCATCGTCGTCACCAAGCCGCCGTTTTCCACCCGCTCCATCGAGGCCGCGCAAATGGCCGCCGGGCAGGGGGCCTATGTGGTGGTATGTAAACGCCGCGCGCCAAAGCCGTTTGAAAAACGGCTTCCCAAGCGCTTTCCAAAGCGCTTGGGAGCATCCCGTCAGCCGGGCAGCTTGGTCTTGCGCAGGTAGGGCAACACCGCGTCATAAGCGCCGAATTTCGCCGTCGCATCCTCGTCGCTGACGCTTGGCGGGATGATCACGTCCTGCCCCACGGTCCAGTCGGCGGGCGTAGCCACGCCATGCCCCGCCGTGGTCTGCAGCGCATCGAGCGCGCGCAGCACCTCGCCGAAATTGCGCCCCACCGTCATCGGGTAGGTCATGATCAGCTTGACCTGCCGGTCCGGTCCGATGATGAACACTGACCGCACCGTCGCGCTGTCCGCCGGCGTGCGCCCGTCGGGCAGATAGGCCTCGGCAGGCAGCATGTCGAAGGCCTTGGACAGTTCCAGCCCCTCATCGGCGACGATCGGGAACCGCGGTGCGGCCCCGCCGACCGTCTCGATATCGGCCTTCCATTTCACGTGATCCTCGACCCCGTCGACCGACACGCCCAGCACCTTGCAGCCGCGTTTTTCCCATTCCTCGGCCAGCCGCGCGACCGCGCCGAATTCGGTGGTGCAGACCGGGGTGAAATCCTTGGGATGCGAAAACAGGATGGCCCAGCCGTCGCCCACCCAGTCATGCAGCGAAATCTCTCCCAGATCGGTGGTCACGGTCAGATCGGGGATCGTGTCATTGATGCGCAGGCCCATTTTCAGCCTCCTTCTTGATGCGGTGGTTCCGAGAGCATAGGTCATTTGATCAAATCACCCCGGGCAGTCGCTTTCCCGCCTTGCGGGCCGCCCGGCACGCTGACACAGTATCGCCAGATTCACGGAGGTCAATCAGATGATCGAGAAACGACAGTTCTACATCAACGGCACCTGGACAGGTCCCATCGCGGGGCAGGACCATCACGTCATCGACCCCTCGACGGAAGAGCCCTGCGCGGTGATCTCGCTTGGCGGGCAGGCCGATACCGATGCCGCCGTCGCGAGCGCCCGCGCCGCCCTGCCGGGCTGGATGGCCACCCCCGTGGCCGAGCGTATCGCCCATGTCGAGAAGATCCTCGAGGTCTACAAGTCCCGGGCCGAGGACATGGCGCATGCGATCAGCGTCGAGATGGGCGCGCCCATCGACATGGCCCGCCAGCAGCAGGTGGGCGCGGGCGTCTGGCACATCACCAATTTCCTCAAGGCCGCGCGCGAGTTCGAATTCGACGCCCCCCTTGGCGATCACGCCCCCAATGACCGGATCATCCACGAGGCGGTCGGCGTTGTCGGCATGATCACGCCGTGGAACTGGCCGATGAACCAGGTCACGCTCAAGGTCATCGCCGGGCTGGTGGCGGGCTGCACCATGGTGCTCAAACCCTCCGAGGAATCGCCGCTCAACGCCGTCGTCTTCGCCGAGATCATCCATGAGGCCGGTCTGCCCAAGGGCGTCTTCAACCTCGTCAACGGTGATGGCGCGGGCGTCGGCAGCCAGCTTTCGGCGCATCCCGATATCGACATGATCAGCTTCACCGGCTCCGCGCGGGCGGGCAAGCTCATTGCCAAATCCGCCGCCGACACGCTCAAGCGCGTCAGCCTCGAATTGGGCGGCAAGGGCGCCAACCTGATCTTTGCCGATGCGGATGAGAAGGCCGTCAAGCGCGGCGTCATCCACTGCATGAACAACACCGGTCAGTCCTGCAACGCACCAACCCGCATGCTGGTGCAGCGCGAGAAATACGACAGCGCCGTGGAAGAGGCCGCCGAGGTCGCCGCCTCGCTCACCATCGGCCCCGCCAGCGAGGAAGGCCGCCATATCGGCCCGGTGGTGAACGAGGTGCAGTTCAACAAGATCCAGGACCTGATCCAGAAAGGCATCGACGAGGGCGCGCGCCTTGTCGCCGGGGGCACCGGGCGGCCCGAGGGGTTCAACAAGGGCTTTTACGTGCGCCCCACGGTCTTTGCCGATGTGACCAACGACATGACCATCGCGCGCGAGGAAATCTTCGGACCGGTGCTGTCGATCATCCCGTTCGACACCGAGGAAGACGGCCTCGCGATCGCCAATGACACGCCTTACGGGCTGACCAACTATGTCCAGACCAGTGACGGGGCACGGGCCAACCGCCTTGCACGCGGCCTGCGCTCCGGCATGGTCGAGATGAACGGCCAGTCGCGCGGCGCGGGCTCGCCCTTCGGCGGCATGAAGCAGTCGGGCTATGGCCGCGAGGGCGGCACATGGGGCATCGAGGACTTCCTCGAGGTCAAGGCGGTCTCCGGCTGGACGCCCGGCGCCTGAGACGGTGGCGGGCCACGCCTTCGTCCTGCATCTGCCGCGCGCCACCGCCCGGCGTGACAATGCCCGCGCGGTGCTGGCAGACTGCGGGATGGAGGGCGAGATATGGCCCGCCGTCGACGGCCGCACGCTGTCCTCGACCGATCTCGCCGCCTGCGTGGGCGCGCAGATTTTCGCGCCCGCCTATCCCTTCGATCTCAGCGCGGGCGAGATTGGCCGTTTCCTCAGCCACCGCCAGATCTGGGCCGAGATCGTCCGCCGCGATCTCGATTTCGGCCTGATCTTCGAGGATGACGCCGCCCTCACGGCCGAACCCTATGCAAGCGCGCTGCGCCTCGCGCTTGCCAATATCGACATGCTCGGGCTGATCCAGTTCCAGACGCGGCCCCATGCCGGGCCCGCCACGCTGGTCGATACGGTTGGGGCAAGCGTGCTCAGCGTACCGCAACAGACCGGGCTGCGCAGCACCGCGCAAATGCTCAGCTGGGACGCCGCCGATCACCTCCTGCACCTGACCGAGAGTTTCGACCGCCCGGTCGATACGTTCCTGCAAAGCCATTGGCACACCGGGTTGCGCCCGGCGGCGATCCATCCCTCCGGGATCAGCGACATCGCCGATACGCTCGACGGTTCCACCATTCAGGGCGGCACGCGCGGCGTGCTTGCAAAACTGCACCGCGAATGGGCGCGCTATCGCTATCGCCGGAGTGTCAGCCGCGCCTCGCGCCATAGCGGCGCACCGGTGCAGGGCGGGCTCGCGTGATCTGCACCCGGCACCGACGCGATACCGACGCGATACAGCCCCCCGTTTCGAGGCCTCTAGAACGGTGCCTTGGCGCGAAATTTCACACCCGCGCCGCCGTCCGGATGGCGCAGGCGCAACTCCTCGGAATGCAGCATCAGGCGCGAATAGTCCCGCGCCGCGCCGCTGGCATAGAGCGGATCACCGAGGATCGGATGCCCGAGGCTGAGCATATGCACCCGCAACTGATGACTGCGCCCGGTCTTCGGGCTGAGCCGCACGCGGCTCTCGTTTTCGCCCTGCCGCAGCACCCGCCATTCGGTCCATGCGGCGCGCCCGGTCTCGTGGCAGACCTTCTGCAAAGGCCGGTTTGGCCAGTCTACCGTCAGCGGCAGATCGACAACGCCGGTCTTGGGTGAAAGCAGCCCAAACACCCGTGCCACATAGGTTTTCTTCGCCTGCCGCTTCTCGAATTGCAGGCCCAGATGGCGCTGTGCATGGGGGGTGAGCGCAAAGATCATCACGCCCGAGGTGTCGCGGTCCAGCCGGTGCACCAGCAGCGCGGTCGGAAACGCGTCCTGCAGACGGGTCATCAGGCAATCGGCCAGATGTTCGCCCTTTCCCGGCACGCTGAGCAGGCCTGCGGGCTTGTTGACCACGACGATTTCGTGGTCGTGATGCAGGATGTCGAGCGGGTCTGTTGGCGGCGCATAATCGGACATGCGCGCGCCTTACACCACCATGCGGCCAAGGGCCACCGCCGCGCTCACTCCGCCGCGTCGCGCAGGCTCGACATCAGCAGGTGGAACTTCTCGCCCTGAATGGCCACATGCCCCCGCAGCGCCTCCGCCGCCCATTCCGCCTCACCCGCGCGCAGAGCCGCGACGATCGCCTCGTGCTCGGCCATGGATTGTTGCATCCGTCCGCGCAAACGCAGTTGCAACCGGCGAAATGGCTTGAGTCGCCGGTGCAGTCGCAGCGCTTCATGCTCCAGAAACCCATTGCCCGCCTGATGATAGATCACGTGGTGGAATTGCTCGTTCTCGCGGTAGTAGCCATCGGTGTCCCCCGCCTCGACCGCCGCCGTGCAACGCGCATTTGCCGCGTCCAGATCACGTAGTGCAGGTTCGGAAATACGCTGTGCCGCAAGCCGTCCGCATACGCCCTCGATCTCGGCCATGGTCTCGAACATCTCCATCAGTTCGACCGGGCCGGGCTGCCGGATGAACACCCCTCGACGAGGTATCTGCTCGGCCAGTCCCGAGGCCACAAGCCGTCCGAGCGCCTCGCGAATCGGCGTGCGCGATACCTCGAATTGACGGGCAAGGCGGATCTCGTCCAGCCGGTCGCCATCGTTGAACCCGCCGGTGAAGACAAGCTCTTCCAGCGCATCTGCAATGATATCGGCCCGGCGTTGTGACATGCGAAAAACTCTAGGCGGCAAAGGCTTTGTGCGCAAGATGGAATTTCTTGTATACAAAAATCTTGACTCTGAATTCAAAACTCCAAAGACTGTATCAATGCTCACGGGTCATCAGGCCCACGGCAGTTATGGGAGGAATACATGAAACACACGTTTATAGCGGCCACCGCCGCAACTGCACTGCTTATGGGCGGTACGGCCACAGCCGCCGAACTGCGCCTGTCGCATCAGTGGTCCAACAACGACGTGCGTCACAAGGTGGCGCAAATCGTCGCCGATGAAGTGGCCGCCGCCGATGTCGACCTTGAGATCAAGATTTTCGGCTCGAAGTCGCTGTTCAAGCCGCGCGAGCAATACACCCCGCTCAGCCGTGGTCAGCTCGACATGACGGTCCTGCCGCTGAGCTATGCAGGCGGCCAACAACCCGCGTACAACCTCACGCTGATGCCGGGGCTGGTAAAGAACCACGATCACGCCGCGCGCCTGTCCGACAGCCCCTTCATGGAGGCGCTGGAGGCCAAGATGGCCGAGGATGACGTGATGGTGCTTGTGCATGGCTATCTCGCAGGTGGTTTCGCGGGCAAGGAAAAGTGCATCACAAAACCAGATGACATTCAGGGCCTTCAAACCCGGGCGGCGGGCAAGGCGTTTGAACAGATGCTCGCGGGGGCCGGTGCGTCCATCGCCTCGATGGCGAGTTCCGAGATCTACAACGCCATGCAGACCGGCGTTCTGGATGCGGCCAACACCTCGTCCTCGTCCTTTGTCTCCTACCGCATTTACGAGCAGGTCAGCTGCTACACACCGGCAGGCGACGTGGCGCTTTGGTTCATGTATCAGCCGCTTTTGATGAACAAGACCACCTTCGAAGGTCTTTCCGAAGATCAGCAGGCGGCGCTCATGGCCGGGGCCGAAAAGGCCGAAGCCTACTATCTCGAAGAGGCCAAGAAGCAGGACGCCAACTCCGTTGAGGTGTTCGAGAAGGCCGGCGTCGAGATCGCCCATATGAGCCAAGAGGAGTTCGATGCATGGCGCGCCATCGCTCAGGAAACCTCCTACAAGGCCTTTGTCGAGCAGGTGCCCGACGGGCAGGAACTGCTCGACATGGCGCTCGCCGTCGAGTGACGTGACCCAAGTGCCGCGCCCCCTTGGTGGGCGCGGCATTCCCCGACTGAAATTCCGACCACCATCAGGAGTGCCAAATGGCTGGCCAGACCTCGGGCGCCGTCGCGCGCACCGGCAATAACCCCTTCTTGCGCGCCGTTGCTGCGATCTCGAGCCTTGCGGGCTGGATCTCGGCGGGCATGATCGTCTCGGCGGTGCTGATCACCTGCCAGATGATCTGGATCCGCTTTGTGATGAACGGCTCGACCATCTGGCAGACCGAGGCGGTGATCTATCTCATGATCGCCGCGACTCTGCTGGGCCTGCCTTACGTGCAGCGCCTGCGCGGACATGTGAACGTGGATCTGATCCCGCTCGCCCTGCCGCGCCGCATGCGCAAGGGGCTGGCGGTGCTGACGCTCTCGCTGTCGATCCTCGTCGTCGGTGTGATGCTTTGGTATGGCTATGAATTCTGGCATTTCGCCTGGGCGCGCGGCTGGACCTCCGACACCATCTGGGCAGTGCGGCTGTGGATCCCGTACCTCGCCATTCCGGTGGGTTTTGCCCTGTTTCTCTTGCAACTGGTGGCCGACCTCGTGGCGCTGATCCTCGATATCGACACCCCATTCGGACTGGAGGACGCCTGATGGACCCGCTTGTGCTTGGCCTCATCGTCGCCATCGCGACCATTATCGTGCTGTTCTCCGGCGTCTCTGTCGCGCTCGGTCTGCTGATCGTGGCGGGCGGATTCCTGATCATCTTCGACGGGATGCGCTCGCTGGAACTCATGCCGGAAATCTTCTTTGGCAAGCTCGACAATTTCGCGCTTCTGTCGATTCCGATGTTCATCATCATGGGGGCCTCTATAGCCTCGACCCGTGCGGGTGCCGATCTTTATGAGGCGCTGGAGCGGTGGTTGACCCGCGTGCCCGGTGGCCTCGTGATCTCCAACCTTGGGGCTTGCGCGCTCTTCTCGGCGATGTCGGGCTCCTCGCCCGCCACCTGTGCTGCCATCGGCAAGATGGGCATCCCCGAGATGCGCAAGCGCGGCTACCCTGATTCAGTCGCCGCAGGCTCCATCGCGGCGGGCGGCACGCTCGGTATTCTCATCCCGCCCTCGGTCACGATGATCGTCTATGGCATCGCGACGGAAACCTCGATTGGCCGCCTGTTTCTGGCGGGCGTCATTCCGGGCATGCTGTTGGTCGCGCTCTTCATGGCGTGGTCGCTCTACCAGACATGGAAGGCGGGCGATGTGCGCCTTCTGGGGGCGAAACCCTATACATGGGCGCAGAAAATTGAGATCCTGCCCCGTGTTCTGCCGTTTCTCGCGATCATCCTCGGGGTGCTCTACGCGATGTATGGCGGCATCGCCACACCGTCCGAGACGGCCGCTGTCGGCGCGCTGCTGTGTCTGGTGATCGCCATGGTAATCTACAAGCTGTGGGATCCCCGCGCGCTTTGGGTGGTATTGCGCGACAGCACCCGCGAGAGCGTGATGATCCTCTTCATCATCGCGGCGGCGGGGGTGTTTTCCTACATGCTGTCCTCGCTTTTCATCACCCAATCCATCGCGGAATGGATTGGCACGCTTGACGTCAATCGCTGGATTCTCATGGGCGCGATCAACGTCTTCCTGCTTATCGCGGGCTTCTTCCTGCCCCCCGTCGCGGTGATCCTGATGGCAGCCCCGATCCTGTTGCCGATCATCACCACCGCCGGGTTTGATCCGATCTGGTTTGCCGTGGTGCTGACCATCAACATGGAAATCGGCCTGATTTCGCCGCCCGTGGGGCTCAACCTCTATGTGATCAACGGCATCGCGCCCGATATCAAGCTCAAGACGATCCTTGTCGGCTCGCTGCCATATGTCGGCTGCATGATTCTCGCGATCATCCTCTTGTGCCTGTTCCCCGGGCTGGCCACATGGTTGCCGAATGCAGTGATGGGACTGGGCTGATGAGCGTGCTGGCGGATCTTCTTTCAACGGTGTTCGAGCGGCGCTATCGCGGTGCCGCCGAACCCGACCGGCAAAACCGCAGCATCGAGGCGCTGTGCCGTGATCTTCTGGGCAGTTCGGGCGAGGTGTCGGGCATGGCACTCGCCCGGCTGATCCTTGATCGCTACGCGGGCATGGATGACGCGGGCAAACTGGCGTTTTTCGAGTTCCTGACGCAGGATATGGGCGTCGACCCCGAGGCGGTGCGCGACACGCTCGATGCGTTTGAGGCCACGCCCGACCGGAACACCTACCGCGCCTTCATGACCGCCGCCGAGCCGCCGCGACAGGAGCTTGCCCGCCGTCTCAATCAGGTGCCGGGGGCAACGGCGCAGCTTGTGGCGATGCGCTCGGATCTCTTGCGTCTGGCACGCGACAATCCGGGGCTTTCGATCGTCGATCTCGATCTCAAGCACCTCTTTGCGTCGTGGTTCAATCGCGGCTTTCTGGTGCTGCGTCCGATCAACTGGACGAGTTCGGCGGATGTGCTGGAAAAGATCATCGCCTATGAGGCGGTGCATGCCATCGACAGCTGGGATGATTTGCGCCGCCGGTTGCAACCCACGGACCGGCGCTGCTTTGGATTTTTCCATCCCGCAATGCCCGACGAGCCGCTGATTTTCGTCGAGGTGGCGCTCAGCCACGGCGTCCCCGGTGCGATCCACGACGTCCTGTCGGAGGACCGCGAAGCCATCGCGCCGGATGCCGCCGACACCGCCGTCTTCTACTCGATCTCCAACTGTCAGTCGGGGCTGGCGGGCATTTCCTTCGGCAACTCGCTAATCAAGCAGGTGGTGGCGGACCTTTCGCAGGAATTGCCCAATCTCAAGACCTTTGTCACCCTGTCGCCGATTCCCGGCCTCACCCGCTGGCTGTCGGAGCGTGACAAGACCATGCCCGAGGAGGATGACGCCCGCCGCCAGATCACCGCGCATTACCTTCTGAACGGCACGCGCGACAAGGGCGGGCCCTATGATCCGGTGGCGCGGTTTCACTTGGGCAACGGCGCATCGGTCCATGCGATCCATGCGGGGGCGGATCTTTCGCCCAACGGGCAAAAGCAATCGGGCGGTGTGATGGTGAATTACCTTTACGACCTGCGCCAGATTTCGCAAAACCACGAGCGATTTGCGGCCTCGGGTGAGATCGCCGCCTCGTCAGAGGTGACAGCCCTCGCCTCTGCGGCCGCCAAGACGACGGAATGAAGGACAAGACCATGGCCAACCCTCTCTATGACACGCTTTTCGGTCGCCATGCGGGCCGCAGCACCCCGTTTCTCCACCTCGGCGACGGGCAAACGCTCAGCTATGACGCCTTCCTGCGGCTGACCGCGCGCTATGCCCATGCGTTCTGCGCGGCGGGGCTCGCGTCCGGCGACCGGCTCGCCGCGCAGATCGAGAAATCGCCCGAGGCGCTCGCGGTCTATGCCGCATGCGTGCAGGCGGGCATCGTCTTTCTGCCGCTCAACACCGGCTATACCGGGGATGAGCTGTCGTACTTCGTAAGCGACAGCGGCGCGAAGCTGTTGCTGTGCGACCCAGCCAAATCCGACGCGCTCCGCCCGATGGCCGAGGCGGCGGGGGCCGCGCTGATGACGCTGGATGCGGGTGGCAATGGCACGTTGCCCGACGCGGCGCGTGATCTGCCCGAGACGTTCGAGACCACTCCGCGCGATGGCGACGACCTTGCGGCGTTTCTCTATACCTCTGGCACCACGGGCCGCTCCAAGGGGGCGATGCTGACGCAGACCAATCTGCTCTCCAACGCCGAGGTTCTGGTGGATTACTGGCGATTCAGCGCCGAGGACGTGCTCTTGCATGCGCTGCCGATCTTTCATACCCACGGCCTTTTCGTGGCGACCAACGTCATCCTGCTGGCGGGCGGATCCATGATCTTCCTGCCAAAATTCGACGTGGACACGGTGATTGACGCGCTGCCACGCGCCACCTCGATGATGGGCGTGCCGACCTTCTACACCCGCCTGCTGGACGATCCGCGCTTCACCCGCGACTTGGTTGCACATATGCGGCTCTTCACCTCCGGCTCGGCGCCGCTTCTGGCCGAAACGCATGTGGCGTTTGAAGAGCGCACCGGCCACCACATCCTTGAGCGCTACGGCATGACCGAGACCAACATGAACACCTCCAACCCCTACGAGGGCGCGCGCCGCGCCGGGACCGTGGGCTTTCCCCTTCCGGGTGTGGATCTCAAGGTCACCGATCCGCAAAGTGGCGAGACCTTGCCGCAGGGCGAGATCGGCCTGATCGAGGTGCGCGGCCCGAATGTCTTCAAGGGCTACTGGAACATGCCCGAAAAGACCGCCGAGGAACTGCGCGACAACGGTTTCTTCATCACCGGCGATCTCGGGCTGATTGACGATCAGGGCTATGTGCAGATCGTGGGGCGCAACAAGGACCTGATCATCTCGGGTGGCTACAACATCTACCCCAAGGAAATCGAATTGCTGCTCGATGACCAACCCGGCGTTCTGGAAAGCGCCGTGGTGGGCGTGCCGCATCCCGATTTCGGCGAGACGGTGGTGGGCTTTCTGGTGCCGCAAAAGGGCGAAACGCTCGATCTTGATGCCATTGCCGGGGCTGCGTCGCAGAGCCTTGCGCGGTTCAAGCATCCGCGCCGCCTGATCGTGCTCGACGAATTACCGCGCAACACGATGGGCAAGGTGCAAAAGAACATGCTGCGCGCGGATTACGCGGATCTGTTCGCCGCCGCTTGAGCCGCGCATGCCCCGTTCAGAGCGCCTTGCGCAGAATCAGAGCGTCGACCGTCCCGCGTGCGTAGTATCCCGTGCGCCGGGCGACCTCGGAATAGCCCGCTGCTTGATACAGCGTGCGCGCAGGTGCATTGTTTGCCGCAACCTCAAGGAACGCCGTTACTGCACCGCGTGCGCCAGCCTCGCCCTCGAACCCGGCAAGGCATGCGCGAGCCAGCCCTTGTCGCTGATGCGCCGGGTCGCAGGCGAGCGTCAGCAATTCCGCCTCGTCCGCGATTACCCGGCCTAGCGCGAAGGCGCGCGCATCGCCCATGGCGAATACCAGCGGGCTTTCCAGCAGCTCAGTGAATTCCGCGACCGACCATGCCCGCCCCTGACCCGCAAAGGCGCGCCCGTGGCAGGCAGCCATGTCGTCAGGCGTCATCCAGAATCACCGGTGGCGCGTCCTTTGCCGGGGCCGCATCGGCAGGCCGTACGTAAAGCGGCGCCGGGGGCGGGCCGTTATCGGGGGCACGAGCCGCAAGTCGGGCGATCTGCTCGGCCAGCAGAACGGGGGGCGGGGGGAGAAGCGCGTCAGGAACATCCGCCATCGCCACCAGTTCCGGTGCTTGCCCGACACGCTGCACGTAGCCCTGATCGCGCGGGGCGGGCACGCAGGGCGTGCCAGGCTCCGCGCCTGCACGGATCGCCTCCAGCGTGCTGATGCCGATCACGGGGATGCCAAGGCTCAGCGCCAGCCCCCGCGCGGTGGCAACCGAAATCCGAATGCCGGTGAAATTGCCGGGGCCGATGCCGACGCCGATCCGGGCCAGATCGCGCCACGTGGCCCCAGCCTCTGCCAAGACGTCTTCCAGCAGTGGCATGAGACGTTCTGCCTGTCCGCGTCCCATCTCTTCGGCGCATGCCGTCAGAACCTGGTCACCGCATAGCAAAGCGGCCGCGCAGTGCGCGGCCGATGTGTCGAACCCCAGGGTAAGCGGCCTAGACACCGACAGGGCGCACCTCGGTCACTTCGGGGATGTAATGGCGCAGCAGGTTCTCGATCCCCATCTTCAACGTGATGGTGGAAGAGGGGCAGCCGGCGCAGGCGCCCTGCATATGCAGGTAGACCACCCCGCGCTCGAAGCCGTGAAAGGTGATGTCGCCACCGTCCTGTGCCACCGCGGGCCGCACGCGGGTGTCGAGTAATTCCTTGATCTGACCCACGATTTCCGCGTCCTCGCCGCTGTGCTCGGCATGGCCCGACGCGCCGCCGCCCTCGCCGGTCATCACCGGCTGACCAGATTGGTAATGCTCCATGATCGCGCCCAGAATCGCGGGTTTGATATGGTCCCACTCGGTGGCTTCATCCTTGGTGACGGTCACAAAATCGTTGCCCAGAAAGACGCCTGAGACGCCCGGAACCTTGAAAATTCGGTCGACCAGAGGCGACACCTCCGCGCCGTCGGAGGTAGGAAAATCAGCGGTGCCTGCGTCCAGCACGGTCTGTCCGGGCAGGAACTTCAGCGTGGCGGGATTTGGAGTGGATTCGGTCTGGATGAACATGGCGCGCCCCTTTCGTGCTTGTCCCCAGATATGCGCCCCCCATGGCCGCAAGTCAAGGATTGGAACGATTCTAAACTGGTTGGCAAGGGAAGGCAGGGTGACGTTTGCGTAGTGAGGCGCGCATTTCTCAGGTGATCGCCTCAAGCCGTTCCTTGCTCAGATCACCCGGCACGATGGTGATCGGGATAGGCAGGGTGCCCGAATTCTTGGTCAGTTGCGTTACCAGCGGTCCGGGACCTTTCTTGCCGGTCCCGGCACCCAGAACCAACACGCCGATATCCGGGTCGTCATGGACCTGCGCGATGATCTCAGAGACCGGCTCGCCCTCTCGGATCACCAGTTCAGGATCAATGCCTTGTTTGTCGCGCATCCATTTGGCGAAAACCTCGAAATGCGCCTCGATGCGCTCGCGGCTTTCTTCGCGCATGATGTCTCCGACACCGATCCAGTGATTGAATTCCTCTGGTGGGATCACCGATAGAATTTCGACGCCACCCTGCGTATGCGCGGCGCGCATCGCCGCAAAGCGCATCGCGTTCAGGCATTCGCGGCTGTCATCCAGCACCACAAGAAACTTGCGCATCGCTCATATCTCCCTCAGTCGCGCATCATGACGCGGAAATGGGCACGGGGCAATAGAGGCCGTTCCCACATCCGAATTTGAGTATCTTTACCGAAAAGAAACAGCGAGTTGCCCGCCCGCTCTGCCCTCAGTCAAAGGTGCCGGCCACCCGACCCAACAGCATGAAGGCCCGCGCTGTGCGGGTTTCTGAAAGCTCCGATATCTCGGCATCCGTCGCGGTCTCGGCGAATTGTGAGACCATCCTGTCAAAGAGCCGCAAAAAGTGGTGCGCCGCATCGCGAAAGATCGCATCCTGCCGCATCCGGGCCGCTGTCAGCGCCAGTGATGACCGGTCGCGCACGCCACCAAGCGCAGCCACGGTCCGCCCGCGTTCACCATCGGCAAAACGCCGCCAGATTTCGGGGCGGGCCATATCGGGGCGCAGATCGTCCATGTAGATGCCATCATGCGACATCAACGTGAGAATGTCCTGTGCTGCACGGATGAGCTGTGCCGTGGGACGGTCTTTGAGTGCGCGTCGCAGCGCCGCAAAACCGGCCTTGTCTTCGGGGCTCTCGGGGAAGTTCAGCGCGGTGATGAAATCCGCGCGGCTCAGAGGCGCCTGTATCTCTTCGGCGGGCGTGCCAAGTGGCAGGGCAACTTGATCATCAGCACCGGACGGTGCCGGGGCAGGGGCCAGTACCGGGCGCGGTTCGACCTCGTGCGTGCGCACCGAGGAAAACGTCGCCAGGGTGGTTTCGGTCTTGCGCTGTGCCGCCACGATCTCGTCCAGCTTCTGGCTGACCGTCTTGTCCACGGTTTGGCCAAGAAACTGATTTTGATTGAGATACGCGTCGCGGATCGCGTCAATTGCCGCCTGTAGCCGGGTGCTTTCCTCGCGCATGACGCGGCTTGCGCGCGCAGCGGTTGCCCCGACCCAGATCATGGCCACGGGCATGAAAACGGCAATCAGAACGATCACGAATTGCAGCGCGCCATCCACGCTGTCCTGTGGTGCGAGCACGAGGAAAAACAGCCCCGTTCCTGCCAGCCATAACAAGGACAACGCAACCGCAATCACCTCGATCACGGTCAGACGGTCCGCCTGGGGCCTGTCCTGACGCCCCGACATGGGGCTGGGTTGCGTGCGTGGGGGCATGATGTGGTTGCCTGTCAGAGATATACGACCTTTATCACCTCATAGGCGCGATCACCACCGGGAGTGCGCACTTCGACGCTGTCGCCCTCTTCCTTGCCGATCAGGGCGCGCGCAATTGGCGATTTTATGTTCAGAAGGCCGTTTTCGATACTGGCCTCATGTTCCCCCACGATCTGATAGGTCTTTTCCTCGTCGGTATCCTCGTCAACGAGCGTGACCGTCGCGCCGAACTTGATCGAACCCGAGAGTTTCGCGGGGTCGAT
This sequence comes from Roseovarius tolerans, assembly GCF_900109855.1. GTDB lineage: Bacteria > Pseudomonadota > Alphaproteobacteria > Rhodobacterales > Rhodobacteraceae > Roseovarius > Roseovarius tolerans. The sequence goes on from NZ_FOBO01000005.1 coordinate 109,868, forward strand.
CACTTCGGCGAGACTCAGGATGCCCTCGATCTCTTTGATCCGGCCCTCGATGAAGGACTGCTTTTCCTTGGCCGAGTGATATTCAGCGTTCTCGCTCAGGTCGCCATGTTCTCGCGCTTCGGCGATGGCGCGAATAATGGCGGGCCGCTCAACCGACTTGAGCTGCTTGAGCTCTTTTCCCAGCGCGGCATGGCCGCCTGCAGTCATCGGGATTTTTTCCATTTCACGCGTCCATTGTCAGAAGCGGGGCCGCGCATTTGCTGGCCCCGTCAGTCTCGTTTCAGAATTTGGATCAGATTGCACGAATGCGGGCTTCGATTGCAATAGTGGATCGCGAAGGCAGGCGTATTCAGGCGCAGGGCCGTGACAAATTGCCGGTTTCAAGCGGTTTTAACGTCGTGTTTCAATTGACGCTTGACGCGCGGGCGGGCTAGTCACTCTCGCAACAATGTTGCGTGGCGGCACTGGCCCGTGATGCGCCCCGAAAAAAGGATGATGTCGATGACGGATATGACGCGCGAAGCGATGGAATACGATGTCGTGATCGTAGGGGCGGGGCCTGCCGGTCTGTCTGCCGCGATCCGGCTGAAGCAGCTTGATGCCGAGTGTCAGGTCGTGGTGCTGGAAAAGGGCTCCGAGGTGGGGGCCCATATCCTGTCGGGCGCGGTGCTCGATCCCTGCGGCCTCGATGCGCTGATCCCCGACTGGAAAGAGAAGGGCGCGCCGATAAACACGCCTGTGCGCGAGGATAATTTCTACATGCTGGGTGAAGGCGGCAAGGTGCGCGTCCCCAACTGGCCGATGCCGCCGCTGATGAACAACCACGGCAATTACATCGTCTCGATGGGCAATGTCTGCCGCTGGATGGCCGAACAGGCCGAGGAACTGGGCGTCGAGATTTTTCCAGGCATGGCCTGTTCGGAAATGGTCTATGGCGAGAATGGCGAGGTCAAGGGCGTCGTGGCCGGTGAGTTCGGTCGCAACGAGGACGGCACGCCCGGTCCGAGCTATGAGCCGGGGATGGAGCTGCACGGCAAATACGTCTTCCTGTCCGAGGGCGTGCGCGGGTCGCTCGCCAAGGAGGTGATCGGCAAATACGATCTGTCCAAGGGGCACGAGCCGCAGAAATTCGGCCTCGGCATGAAAGAGATCTGGGAGGTGGACCCCGCCAAGCATCGCGAGGGCAGCGTCACCCACACGATGGGCTGGCCGCTTGGCAGCAACGCGGGCGGCGGCTCGTTCATCTATCATCTTGAGAACAATCAGGTCTATGTCGGCTTCGTGGTGCATCTGAATTACCAGAACCCGCATCTCTACCCCTACATGGAATTCCAGCGTTTCAAGCATCACCCGATGGTCGCGGATCTGCTCAAGGGGGGCAAGCGCGTGGCCTACGGTGCGCGCGCCATCACCGAGGGTGGCTATCAGTCGATGCCCAAGATGGTGGCCCCGGGCGTGGCGCTTCTGGGTTGTTCGGTCGGCATGGTCAACGTGCCGCGCATCAAGGGCAACCATAACGCCATGCTCTCGGGCAAGGCGGCGGCGGAAGCGGCGCATGAGGCGATCAAGGCTGGCCGCACCAGTGACGAACTTGGCGATTACGAGACCGAGGTGCGCACCGGCGCGATCGGCAAAGACCTGAAAAAGGTGCGCAACGTCAAGCCGCTCTGGTCCAAATATGGCCTTCTGGCCTCACTCACTGTCGGCGGATTCGACATGTGGACCAATACCGTAGGCTTCAGCCTTCTGGGCACGCTCAAGCATGGCAAGACCGATGCCGAGGCGACAGGGCTGGCCGAGACCCACAAGAAGATCGACTACCCCAAGCCCGATGGCAAGCTGAGCTTTGACCGCCTGACTAATGTCAGTTTCTCGATGACCAATCACGAGGAAAATCAGCCTGCGCATCTGACGCTCAAGGATGCGAACGTGCCGATCAGCGTCAACCTGCCGAAATACGCAGAGCCCGCGCAGCGCTATTGCCCGGCGGGTGTCTACGAGGTAGTGCACGAAGAAGGCAAGGAGCCGCGGTTCGTCATCAACTTCCAGAACTGCGTGCATTGCAAGACCTGCGACATCAAGGATCCCAGCCAGAATATCCACTGGGTCACACCGCAGGGCGGGGACGGACCGAACTATCCGAATATGTAACCATCCCGTGAGATCGGGGGCGCGGCGCGGCAAATGGGCCGCGCCGCATTGCCTTGGGGGGGCTGGCATATTACCTTCGCGTGACATTCCCGCGATAAAAGGCAGGTCAGCGTGAAAATCAGAACCCTCTCGGCCCTCGCACTCACAGCATTCTTGCAGGCGGTGCCGCTGCCTGTCTCGGCGCAGGAGCCAGCCGGCGCCTATCTTGCGGCCCGTCAGGCACGTGTCGTTGGCGATTTCGCGGCTGCGGCGCAGTATTACGCGCAGGCTTTGTCGCGGGACCCGTCGAACCCGGCAATGCTTGAGAACGCGACCATCGCCTATCTGGCCCTGGGTCAGCTGGATCGGGCCGTCGCCGTGGCCCGCAAGATCGAGGCGGACGGATTGCGCAGTCAGGTGGCGCAAATTGCGCTTTTGGCCGATCAGGCAAGCAAGGCCGAGTGGGAGGGGCTGCTCTCGCGACTTCAGGACAAGCGTGGCGCGGGCGATCTGGCAGACGGGCTGATCTCGGCCTGGGCCTATCTCGGCAAGGGCGACATGACCGAGGCACTCGCCCGCTTCGACACCGTTGCCGAAGAACGCGGATTGCGCAGTTTCGCGCTCTATCAAAAGGCTCTGGCGCTCGCCTCTGTCGGTGATTTTGAAGGCGCTGACCAAGTGTTTGCCGGAGACGAGGACGGCCCGGTCCAAGCCACCCGGCGCGGTGTCATGGCCTGGGCGCAGGTCCTGAGCCAATTGGGCGAGCACGAGCGCGCGCTTGGCCTGATCGATGACACGTTTGGTGGGGACCCGGACCCGGAGATCACTGATCTGCGCGCGCAGATCGAGGCCGGTGAAACCGTGCCATTCGACGTGGTGTCGGGGCCAAAAGACGGTGTTGCGGAGGTTTTTTTCTCGCTTGCACGGGCGCTGATGCAAGAAGCCAATGACGAGTTCGTGCTGCTTTATGCGCGGGCCGCCGAGGCGATCCGGCCTGGCCATGTAGACGCCGTGATCACGGTGGCCGAGTTGCTCGAGGATATGGAGCAACACGACCTTGCCATCGCCGCTTACAAGAAGGTGCCGCGCGATCACCCCTCTTATCACGTGGCCGAATTGGGGCGTGCGGAGGTCCTGCGCCGCGCGGACAAGCCCGATGCGGCGGCGGAGGTGCTCGACCAGTTGGCGCAGACCTATCCCGATCTTGCCAATGTACATGTCGCAGCCGGGGATCTGCATCGCGCGCAAGAGAGTTACAACGCGGCAGTCGAGGCTTATGACCGCGCCATTGCGCTGCTGGAGGAGCGCGACAACCCGCAGTGGTTCGTCCACTACGCGCGCGCGATAAGTCACGAGCGGCTCGATCACTGGCCCCAAGCCGAGGCCGATTTCCGCCGTGCGCTTGAGTTGAACCCGGATCATCCGCAGGTGCTCAACTATTTGGGCTATTCGATGGTGGAAAAGCACATCAATCTCGAAGAAGCACTCGGCATGATCGAGCGCGCCGTCGCGGCACAGCCCAACAGTGGCTATATCGTCGACAGCCTCGGATGGGTCTATTATCGTCTGGGCCGCTATGACGAGGCCATCGTGCAGATGGAACGCGCGGCCGAGTTGATGCCCACCGATCCGGTGGTCAACGATCACCTCGGTGATGTTCTCTGGGCGGTGGATCGCAAGGGCGAGGCACGATTTCAGTGGCGGAGGGCGCTGTCGCTTCATGAAAGCGCGCCGTCGCCAGATCTCGATGCCGACCGCGTGCGCCGCAAGCTGGAGGTCGGGCTCGATCAGGTGCTCGAGGAAGAAGGGTCCGAGCCGCTGAGAGCCGTGAATGCAATCCCGGCCAATAACTGAGCCTGCCCCGGCCAAGGTCAATCTGACGCTGCATGTCACGGGCCGCCGGGCGGATGGCTATCACCTGCTCGACTCGCTCGTCGTGTTTGCCGATATCGGTGATCGCGTGACCCTGCGGCCCGGTGTGTCGCATTTGCGGATTACGGGCCCTACGTCGGCGGGCGTGCCAGAGGGGCCTGAGAACCTCGTGCTGCGCGCCGCCGCGCTGATGGGGGCCGAGGCCGACATCACGCTCGACAAACATCTGCCCGCCGCTGCCGGGATCGGTGGCGGCTCAAGCGACGCGGCGGCCTGCCTGCGCGCGCTCACACGGCTCACTGGCGCGCGCCTGCCCGATGACGTGGCAAGCTTGGGGGCCGATGTGCCGGTCTGCCTGCTGGCCCGCGCCGCGCGGATGCGCGGCATCGGCGAAGAGGTCACGCCACTGGCGCGCCTGCCGCTCCTGCACGCCCTTCTGGTCAACCCGCGCATCGCCGTCTCGACGCCCGCAATCTTCAAACGACTGGCGCGGCGTGACAATTCCCCCATGCCCGAACGCCTGCCGGGCTGGCACACGGCGGAAAACCTGATCCATTGGCTGGCCACACAGCGCAACGATCTGGAGGAACCGGCCATCGCAGAGGCCCCGGTGATCGCGAATGTCTTGCAGGTGATTGCAGCGAGCGAAGGTTGCGCGCTCGCCCGCATGTCGGGCTCTGGTGCGACCTGTTTTGGGCTCTACCCCGATCCGCAATTTGCGCAAGAGGCCTCCGACGCGCTACGCCGCGACCATCCCGATTGGTGGGTCATGCCGACCCGTCTCAGTTGATCCGCGCCACCACGTAATCCGCCAGACCACCCAGCATGTCGCGCACCGGATGGGCGGGCAGCGTCTCCAAAGACACGCGCGCCTTGGCGACCCAGGCCATTGCATCTGCGCGCGTCTGGTCAAGCGCTCCATGCGCGTGCAACAGAGCGAGCGCATGCTCCAGATCGCCGTCGCGCTGATCCCCCTTCTCGATGCACCGCTTCCAGAAGGCGCGTTCCTCGTCCGAGGCCGCCGCCACCGCCTTGATCACCGGCAAGGTCAGCTTGCGCTCGCGGAAATCGTCGCCGACATTCTTGCCGGTCGCCTTGGCGTCGCCCTCGTAGTCGAGCAGGTCATCGACGATCTGGAACGCAACCCCAAGAGCGTCGCCGTAATCGAAAAGCGCCTGCACCTGAGCCTCGGGCGCGCCGGCGATGACGCCGCCCACTTCGGTCGCCGCCGAGAAAAGCGCCGCCGTCTTGCCGCGCACCACCTGAAGATAGATGCTCTCACCGGTGCGCAGATCGCGCGCCGCGCTGAGCTGCAGCACCTCGCCCTCGGCTATCGTCGCCGAGGCATTTGCAAGGATATCAAGCACCCGCAGCGAGCCGGTCTCGACCATCAACTGAAAGGCACGCGCAAAGAGATAATCGCCCACAAGAACGCTGGATTTGTTGTCATAAAGCAGGTTCGCCGTGGGCCGCCCCCGGCGCTGCGCGCTCTCGTCCACCACGTCGTCATGCAACAGCGTGGCGGTGTGGATGAATTCCACCGTTGCCGCCAGATGCACGTCATAATCGCCGGAATAGCCGCACATATCCGCACTCGCCAGCGTCAGGAGCGGACGCAGCCGCTTGCCGCCCGCCTCAACGAGATGTGCCGTGACCTCGGGAATGCGCGGCGCGTGGCGCGAGGCCATGCGCGCCCGGATCAGCGTATTGACCGCGTCCATCTTGTCCGCCAGATGCGCGGCAAGGGCCTCATGCGGTTTGGTTGCGACTTCGTCCAATCCCATAACACTCCCGTCAACACTGCTCGACAAATAGCGCGCGGTGCCCTTATGTCAGCCTTATGAAACAGCTTCTCCGCACTAATGATCCCGCATCCATGGCGTTCGCTCAGGCGCTGCTTCAGGGCGAGGGTATAGACTGCTTTGAAATGGACGTAAACATGAGCATCCTCGAAGGCTCTATCGGGATTTTCCCGCGCCGCCTGATGGTGGCGGATGCCGATTACGAGGATGCGCGCGAGGCGCTCATCGACAACGGATTCTCGCTTGAGGACTGAAACGTTTGTCGAAAAAGAGCTGAGCCATGATGCCTTTCTCGGCGGGCGGCTTCGGATCGCGCAGCCACGCGCGGGCTACCGCGCGGGCATAGACCCAGTGCTTTTGGCCGCGAGCATCCCGGCGCGGGCGGGGCAGAGTGTGCTTGATCTCGGCTGCGGCTCCGGCATCGCGACGCTCTGTCTTGGGGCGCGGGTGCCGGGCCTCGTCCTCGCAGGGCTGGAAATACAGCCCGCCTATGCCGATCTGGCGCGACGCAACGCGGTGGAGATTGGCGAGGCACTCGAGGTTTTCATCGGCGATCTGACCGATATGCCGGGCCCGCTGCGGCAGCGCCAGTTCGACCACGTCATCGCTAACCCGCCCTATTTCGACCGGGCAGCCAGCACGCCCGCGCGTGATCCGGGGCGCGAGCACGGCATGGGGGAAACCTGTGCCCTTGGCGACTGGGTCACCGCCGCCGCGCGCCGGGTCGCCCCCAAGGGTCAGGTGACGTTCATTCAACGCGCCGATCGCCTGCCCGATCTGATCCCGGCGATGGTCGCGCATCTGGGATCGCTTGAGGTTCTGCCGCTCATCCCCCGGCAGGGACGGGCGGCGCGGCTCATCTTGATACGTGGGCGCAAAGGTGGGCGCGCGGAGTTTCGCTTGCACGATGGTATTCGCCTGCACGCAGCGGCCGCGCATGGCCGCGACGGCGAGGATTACACGCCTGCGATTTCCGCGGTGCTCAGAGATGCGGCAGGTTTGCCCTTTCCCGCCTGAGTCGATTCAAATCCAATCGGAAAACACCCGCTCATTTTGCAACCGCAGCGTGACAGTATTGTAAAAATATGCTGCACTTCCCATGTCGATTTGAGACGCATCCATATCAGAGGAGACTGCCCATGAGCTTGAGTTCGCATATCGAGGAACTGAAGAAGAAACATCACGCGCTCTCGGAGAAGGTGGAACAGGCGCAGCGCGCGCCGGGCAGTAGCACGCTGGAAATCGCGGACCTCAAGAAACAGAAATTGAAGATCAAGGAAGAGATCGAGCGCCTGTCGGAAAACGCCTGACAGTGCAGCCAGATAGACGTAAATAACTAAGGGCCGGTCACCATGGACCGGCCCTTTTTCGTGGTCTGTCGCGGGTCGGGTCAGACGAAGAACTGACCGCCGTTTGCCGAGATCGTCGAGCCGTTGATGAAGCTTGCGTCGTCGGAGACGAGGAAGCTCACGCAGCGGGCGATTTCCTCGGGTTCGCCCAGACGACCGGCGGGGATCATGCCGATGATCGATTCGCGCACCTTTTCCGGTACCGCCATCACCATTTCCGTGGCGATGTAGCCGGGACAGATCGCGTTCGCGGTGATGCCCTTGGACGCACCTTCCTGTGCGAGGCTCTTGATGATGCCAAGATCGCCCGCCTTGGTGGCGGCATAATTGACCTGCGCAAACTGTCCTTTCTGGCCATTGATCGAGGAAATCACCACGATCCGGCCAAAGCCACGCTCGCGCATGCCGGGCCAGACCGGGTGGACGGTGTTGAACACGCCGGTGAGGTTGGTGTCGATCACGGCATTCCACTGATCCGGCGTCATCTTGTGGAACGGCGCGTCGCGGGTGATGCCGGCATTTGCCACCACGATCTCGATTGGCCCCAGATCGGCCTCGACCTGTTCGATCCCGGCCTTGGAGCTGTCATAGTCGGCGACGTTCCACTTGTAGGTCTTGATGCCGGTCTCCTCGGTGAACTTGGCGGCGGCCTCATCGTTGCCGGCATAGGTCGCGGCGACGCTGTAGCCGTCGGCCTTGAGCGCCTTTGAAATGGCGGCGCCGATTCCGCGTGATCCTCCGGTGACGAGTGCAGTTCTTGCCATGGTATCCTCCAATCTGGCTAATGCTTTGGTAACTTGGTTATCTTCTTGATGGGACAAGCGCAACATTGTTGCGTGGTAAAATCTCCGCGATGCGGGGTGGGGCATGAAAAAGGGCGCCCGGGGCGCCCTTTCCTGTCATCTATCGCGCCCGGGCTTAGGGGCGCTCGACGCAGAGGGCGACGCCCATGCCGCCACCGATGCAGAGCGTGGCCAGACCCTTCTTGGCCCCGCGACGCTGCATCTCGAACAGAAGCGTGTTCAGAACCCGGCAGCCCGAGGCCCCGATCGGGTGGCCGATGGCGATGGCGCCGCCGTTCACGTTCACGATCGACGGGTCCCAGCCCATGTCCTTGTTGACCGCACAGGCCTGCGCGGCAAAGGCCTCGTTTGCCTCCACGAGGTCGAGGTCGCCGACGCTCCAACCGGCCTTCTCCAGCGCCTTGCGGCTGGCATGGATCGGGCCCACGCCCATAATCGACGGGTCGAGCCCGGCAGTGGCATAGGAGGCGATGCGCGCCAGCGGCTCGATGCCGCGGCGCTCGGCCTCGTCGGCGCTCATCAGCAGGGTGGCGGCGGCACCGTCATTGAGGCCGCTGGCATTGGCGGCGGTGACCGATCCGTCCTTGGTGAACGCCGGGCGCATCTTGGACATCGCGTCGATAGTCGCGCCGTGGCGGATATACTCGTCCTTGTCGACAACGATATCGCCCTTGCGGGTCTTGACGGTAACGGCGATCACCTCGTCGTCGAATTTGCCCGCCTTCTGCGCGGCTTCGGCCTTGTTCTGGCTGGCGACGGCGAATTCGTCCTGCTGATCGCGGCTGATCTGCCATTTCTCGGCGACATTCTCGGCGGTCTGGCCCATGTGATAGCCGTTGAACGCATCCCAAAGACCATCACGGATCATGGTGTCGATATATTTCATGTCGCCCATCTTGTGCCCGGCGCGCAGATGCGCGGCATGGGGGCTGAGCGTCATGTTTTCCTGGCCCCCGGCGCAGATGATGCTGGCATCGCCCAGCTGGATGTGCTGCGCACCCAGAGCCACGGCCCGCAGGCCCGACCCGCAGACCTGGTTGATGCCCCAGGCTGCCGATTCGATGGGCAGCCCGGCATTGATATGCGCCTGACGTGCCGGGTTCTGACCCTGTGCGGCGGTCAGAACCTGGCCGAGGATCGTTTCGCTGACCTCGGATTTATCGATGCCCGCGCGCGCGACCACGGCCTCCAGAACAGCGGCGCCCATGTCGTGCGCGGGGGTGTTGGCGAACGCGCCGCCAAAAGACCCGACAGCGGTGCGTGCTGCGGATGCGATTACTACGTTGGTCATTAGTGTCCTCCACCAGGAATTGCCCGGGCCGAAGAAGCAAGTGGGGCCGCCGCATGGAATGCGCGCCCCGCCTTTTCCTCCGCCGTTACGCGGCGTCATATCGTAGGTGCCGCGCTGCGGCAACGGGCGGAGTGTCACATTCACGCGGTCGCGCGGTCAAGTGTCTCGTCGAGCCAGGGCGGGTGGATCGTCGGGGCACCGAAGTAATAGCCCTGCAGGCAGTCGATCCCGAGCGCGGTGAGATAGGCGGCATCCTCGGGTTTTTCGACGCTTTCGGCGACGGTCACCATGTCGAATTGCTGACCGATGCTCAGCAGCGCGGCGGTCAGCACCTGATTGTCGGGATCGCGGGCGATGCCGCGAATGAACTGACCATCGATCTTGAGGATGTCGAAGTAGAAATCCTTTAGAAATCTGAAAGATGTGTATCCCGCGCCAAAATCGTCGAGGGCAAATCCGATGCCCTTGCGCTGCAATTCGGTCATGAAACCGGTGACCAGTTCCGGCACCAGCATGGCGGAGCTTTCGGTGATTTCGAGGATCAGCCGTTCGGCGATCGTCGGGTCGTTCGACAGCCGCTTCTTGAGAATACGCAGCCAAGGCCCGTAGCCGATGGAGCGCGCCGACATGTTGATGGATAATCTAAGGTCAGGATATTCGGTCAGCGTGCGCAGACCCTTTTCCAAGGCGAGACAGTCGATTATGCGCCCGGTTTCAGTCACTTCGATCTGGGTGATGAAGTCGCGCGCCGGAATCACCCTTCCCGTCGCATCCATGACGCGAATCAGTCCCTCGTAAAAGGCGGGCCTGTCCGGCTGTCCGGCGGTGACGACCGCCTGATAGGCGAGCATCACCTGCTTGTGGCGTACCGCCTGATCGACCATTTCGATCACCGAGCGATCACGGGCCGAGACGGCATAGGTGAGCGGGTTGTCGTGGCCTGCCGGTATATCGACCCATTTGCGTGTCTTGCCCATCTTGCCCTCCGAGACTGGCGTGTTCCCAAACTGCGGCAGATCCCTTAAGGACAGTTTAAAGGGCGAATTTGAATGAAATCGCGGGGGCAGGCCATGGAGCGATGCGGTTGGGTGGGGGCGGATGCGCTCTACGAGGCCTATCACGACAACGAATGGGGCGTGCCTGAATACGATAGCCGTGCGCTATGGGAAAAGCTGATCCTCGACGGGTTTCAGGCGGGGCTGAGCTGGATCACCATCCTGCGCAAGCGCGATAATTTTCGTGAGGCTTTTCAAGGCTTTGACCCGCATGTGATCGCCGGCTGGGGCGAGGCGGAGGTGGCCCGGCTGCTCTGTGATCCCGGCATCATCCGGCACCGGGGCAAGATCGAGGCGACCATCGGAAATGCCCGCGCGTGGCAGGCGATCGAGGCCGAGCAGGGCTTTGACCGTTACCTCTGGGATCATGTCGGCGGGCGACCCATTCAGAGCCGCTGGCAGACCCTCGCGGAGGTGCCTGCGCAGACCGATCTTTCCGTAAAAATTTCGAAAGATTTGAAGAAACGCGGCTTCAAGTTCTGCGGCCCCACCATCGTCTATGCCTTCATGCAGGCGGTGGGCATGGTCAACGATCACGTTGTCACCTGCCCCTGCCACGAGCGGGTGGCGCGGCTGGGATGAGGGGGCTGTAACGCGTTGGTATTCTGTCGGTATTGCGTCGGTGGGGCGGCGCGTTGACTGTGGAGTCGGATTTTCAACAGCTTCATGCCTAGGGATGTTTCGCTAAAACCCATCTCGTCCCGCGAGGTGACCAAAATGGCTCATCCCCTGCGCCCCGGCGCAAAGAGGTTTTGGAATCGGTGCCGAACCCCTATATGACGGGACATTCCCTCAGACGCGCGAAAGAGCCATGACACAGACCGCACCGATCACGCAGGACGTGATGACCATTCCCCGCAAGCTGCCCGACGGGCCGATCAATCTGGTCGGGCTGACCCGTGACCGGATGCGCGAGGTGCTGATCGCGCACGGCACGCCCGAGAAACAGGCCAAGATGCGGGTCAATCAGATCTGGCAATGGATTTATGGATGGGGCGTGCGCGACTTTCACGCGATGACCAATCTCGCTAAGGCCTATCGCGCCGATCTGGCCGAAAAATTCGTGATTGAGATCCCCGAGGTGGTGAGCCGACAGGTCAGCGCCGATGGCACCCGCAAGTACCTTGTGCGGATCGCGGGCGGCCATGAGGTCGAGGTGGTCTATATCCCCGAGACCGACCGGGGCACGCTGTGTATTTCCTCTCAGGTGGGCTGCACGCTGAACTGTTCGTTCTGCCATACCGGCACGCAAAAGCTGGTGCGTAACCTCACCGGCGGAGAAATCATCGGTCAGGTGATGCTGGCGCGGGACGATCTGGAGGAATGGCCGCGCCCCGGCGAGGGTGCAGGCGAGCGTCCGCGCCTGATCAGCAATATCGTGCTGATGGGCATGGGTGAGCCGCTTTATAATTTCGACAATGTGCGCGACGCGATGAAGATCGCGATGGATGGCGAGGGGATTTCGCTGTCGCGCCGCCGGATCACGCTGTCGACAAGCGGCGTTGTGCCGGAGATCGCCAAGACGGCAGAGGAAATCGGCTGTCTGCTCGCTGTCAGCTTCCACGCCACCACCGACGAGGTGCGCGACCGGCTGGTGCCGATCAACAAGAAATGGAATATCGAGACATTGCTCAACACGCTGCGCGAGTATCCGCGCCTGTCCAATTCCGAGCGGATCACCTTTGAATATGTGATGCTGAAGGACGTCAACGACAGCGATGCCGATGCCCGCCGTTTGGTACAGCTGATCAAGGGCATTCCGGCCAAGATCAACCTCATCCCGTTCAACGAATGGCCCGGCGCGCCGCATCAGCGCAGCGACTGGGAGCGGATCGAGCGGTTTGCCGACATCATCTACAAGGCGGGCTATGCCAGCCCCATCCGCACGCCGCGCGGCGAGGATATCATGGCCGCTTGCGGGCAGTTGAAATCCGCGACCGAACGCGCCCGCAAACCGCGTCGTGATATCGAGGCCGAGGCGGGGCTCTGATCGGTGGCGGAATTCGCCCCCCTGCCGCAGCCCCTCAACGCCAAGGGTGATCCGCGCCTTGTGGGTGTCGAGATCGAGCTGGGCGGCTTGCCCGAGGCCGAGGTGGCGCGGCTCTGTGCCGAGGCGGTCGGCGGGACAATCAAACAGGTCGACAGCCATATCTGGCATGTCGAGGACAGCCGCATCGGGCGGCTTGAGGTCTATCTCGATATCTTCCTGCGCAAGGCACAAAAGAGCAAGCTGCGCGATTTGGCGCTCGATCTGGGGCGCGAGGTGGTGCCGGTCGAGATCGTGAGCGAACCGCTCGATATGGAGGGGCTGGCGCAACTCGACGGGCTGCGCGATCATTTGCGCGCGGCCGGGGCGCTGGGTAGTGGCGCGGGCTTGTTCTTTGGCTTTGGCCTGCATCTCAATATCGAAATCGCGAGCGAGCAGGACGCCGATATCGTGCGGCCGCTGCTGGCCTATGCGCTGATCGAGGATTGGCTGCGCATCAACAATCCCATCGACGAGTCGCGCCGCCTGTTGCCGTTCACGGATCCCTATCCCACCGATTTCGTGCGAGCGCTAATCGAGGCCGGGCCGGGGGCCACGCGCGACCATGTGACGGGCCTTTATCTGGAGCATACGCCGAGCCGGAATCGCGGCCTCGACATGCTGCCGATCTTTGCGCAGTTCGAGCCTGACCGTATCGAGGCCGCGATTTCCGACAAGACCTCGGCGCGCCCGACCTTTCATTTCCGCCTGCCCGATTGCCGGATTGACGAGGCAGACTGGTCGATCGCCGATGAATGGCGGCGCTGGCTGACGGTCGAACGGGTTGCCGCGAATGCGGCGTTGCTCGACCGGCTGGCGCGGGCCTGGGAGGACGATCACGGCCTCCTGACAATCTCGCGGCAAAGCTGGGCCGCGCGGGCGGGGCGTATCCTGCAAACGGCGGGGCTGACCGGGACATGACCCGATCCAACCGCCCCGTGATCGGGGTCACCGTGTCGCGCCGCTCGGGCTGGCGCATCTATCCGCTCATTGCGCTCAATGTCTGGCTTGCGGGGGGCTGCGCGCGACGCTGGCAGGCCGGGCGCAGGGCCGAGATCGACAGTGTCGATGGGGTGATCATCGGCGGCGGCGACGATATCTCACCCGATCTCTATGGCGGCTGGATCGTCACCTCGGCCCGGCTCGACCCGGCGCGCGATGCGCTGGAGCGGGGGGTGTTGCTGGGGGCCTTCGTGAAATCCAAGCCGGTGCTGGGCATCTGCCGGGGCAGTCAGATGCTCAATATCGCGCTGGGCGGCACGCTGCATCAGGACGCCTATGCGACCTACGAGGCGAGCGACCATATCCGCACCGTGCTGCCGCGCAAGACCGTGCAGATCGAGCCGGGCACGCGGCTGGCGCATCTGGCGGGCACCGAGCCGATGAAGGTCAACGCGCTGCACACCCAGGCGGTGGACCGGTTGGGCGAGGGGCTGCGCGTCGCGGCGCGTGATCAGGGCGGCATGATCCAGGCCATCGAGCGGGTTGAAGAGCCGTTTGCGCTCGGCGTGCAATGGCACCCGGAGCATTTGTTTTACGCGCATCGGCAGATGGGCATTTTCCGCGCGCTGATTGCGGCGGCGCGGGCGCGTCAGGAGCATGCGGCGCAGTTGGCCCGGGTCGATGCCGAAACCAACTGAGCGGTCGCGACATTTCCCAAACCGCGCCACAATCCGGCGCGATTGACGCCACATGCGTCAACTATCCCGTGATTATCGGAAAACCGTAACAGGGATGGAAACGATGAACTTGAACCACACCACGACGAACCGCGAGATTCGCGATCTTGTCCTGCGCGAGCGTCACCTTGCCGTGTCCGAGCGCGAATGGAAGCACCGCCTGCGCGGCTATGGCTACGGCATTTGCGACACCTCCGAGGGCCGCTTTGTCACGTCACTTCTGAAAGATGCGCCGCTCTGCCAGCTGAGCTGAACTCGTTTTCTTCTGGGCGAAAATACTCTGGGGGAGTCGCCGCTTGGAGCGACGGGGGCAACGCCCCCTGACGAGACCCCCTGAAAACGACAAACCCCCGAAGCGGATGCCCGGGGGTCGTCAAATCGTGCCGCGAAAAACTGCGGATAAAGCTCTTAGAGCATGCCTTCGCGCTGCGCTTTCTTACGTGCCAGTTTACGGGCACGGCGAATCGCTTCGGCCTTCTCGCGCGCTTTCTTCTCGGACGGTTTCTCGAAATGTTGCTTGAGCTTCATTTCGCGGAAAACGCCTTCGCGCTGCAGTTTTTTCTTCAGGGCGCGGAGCGCCTGATCGACATTGTTGTCGCGAACACTAACCTGCATGTGGTGTCACCACCTTCCTAAGTTAAAGTTGCAAGATTGCAGGAAGCGTTCGTATAGCAAAGCGCCCCGGATTTGTCTAGGGTGCGTCGCAAGGAGGATAGTTGATGTCCGATGCCGATCTGATGAGCCGTCTGCTGGAGGCTGCCAAGCCGCATGTGCCGTTTGACGGATGGAGTGAAACCACGTTGAGATTGGCCGCGCAGGACGCGGATATCGCGCCCGGTCTGGTGGCTGCGATCTGCCCGCGTGGGGCGGTCGATCTGGCGCTGGCCTATCATGCCGAGGGCGATGCCGCGATGCTCAAACGGCTGGAAGAGACTGACCTGAGCGCGATGCGCTTTCGCGATCGGATTGCGTTCGCCGTGCGCGCGCGGCTGGAGGCGGTCGAGGATCGCGAACTGGTGCGGCGCGGCACCACGCTGTTTTCCCTGCCCAATCATGCCGCCGATGGTGCGAAAGCGATCTGGCAGACCTGCGATCACATCTGGACCGCGCTGGGCGATACCTCGGACGATGTGAACTGGTACACCAAGCGCGCCACGCTGTCGGGTGTCTACGGGGCCACGGTGCTCTATTGGCTGGGCGATGACAGCGAGGGCAATGTGCGCACCTGGGAGTTTCTCGACCGGCGGATCGAGGACGTGATGCAGATCGAGAAATTGAAAGCGCGCGCGCGTGAAAACCGCGCGGTGTCAGGGCTGATGGCCGGGCCGCTGGCCTTTCTGGGCCGCGTGCGCGCGCCGCAGGCACGGCAACAGACGGGCATGCCGGGGCGCTGGACCGGCCCCAACTAAAGCATAGAGGGACAGGACATGAGCGAGACCATGCAGGCGGTCGAAATCACCAAGGCAGGCGGGCCGGAGGTGCTGCAGCCGACCACGCGGCCTGTTCCTGCGCCGCGCGCGGGCGAGGTGGTGATCCGGCTGGCCTATGCCGGGGTGAACCGGCCTGATGCATTGCAGCGTGCGGGCATGTATGCGCCGCCCCCCACGGCGAGCGATCTGCCGGGTCTGGAGGGCGCGGGCGAGATCGTGGCGCTTGGCGAGGGTGTCGGAGATTGGGCCATCGGCGATCAGGTTTGCGCGCTGCTGCCCGGCGGCGGCTATGCCGAATACGTGGCCTCGCCCGCGGCACATTGCCTGCCCATTCCGGCGGGATTGGGTCTGCGCGAGGCCGCCTGCCTGCCTGAGACGTTTTTCACCGTCTGGTCGAATGTCTTTCAGCGTGGCGGGCTCAAGGGCGGCGAGCGGTTTCTGGTGCATGGCGGATCGTCGGGTATCGGCACCACGGCCATTCAACTGGCCCGTGAATTCGGCGCGCGGGTGTTCACCACCGCAGGCAATGCCGAGAAATGCCGGGTCTGCACCGATCTGGGTGCGGAGCGCGCAATGAATTACCGCGAGGAGGATTTCGTCGAGGTGCTGCGCGCCGAGGGCGGGGCCGACCTGATCCTCGACATGGTGGGCGGCGATTACCTGCCGCGCAACGTGAAATGTCTCGCCGATGACGGGCGGCTGGTGCAGATCGCTTTCCTGCAGGGCCCCAAGGTGGAATTGAATTTCGCGCAGGTGATGATGCGGCGGCTGACGATCACCGGCAGCACCCTGCGCCCGCAAAGCGATCTGGCCAAGGCGCGGATTGCCGAGGCGTTGCGCGCCCATGTCTGGCCGTTGCTGGAGGCCGGCAAGGTTGCCCCGGTGATGGATTCCGAGTTCCCGCTGGCGGACGCAGCGGCGGCGCATGCGCGGATGGAATCGAGCGGCCACATCGGCAAGATCGTCCTTAGGGTCGGCTGAGCCGGGCCGCCCGTCGGGGCACAGGGCGGGATTCGAGTATTTTTGCCAAGAAGAAACCCTAGGGGATTGGCGCGAAAAGCGCGTCTTTCATCTGGCAATCGCGGATCACGTCACGCCCGCAGGGCACAGGGCTGAGATCGCGCGAGAGGCAGAGCCGCGCCTCCTGGATGCGGCCCGCGCGGCAGGTGATGGTCAGCATGTCGGCCTCCAATCTTGGGTTGGCCTTGAGAAACGCCTCTTCCACCACGCTGGTGGGCAGTTTCACGGGTTTGGTGAGGTTTCGGAACACCGTTGGTCGGGTGACTTGGGCATAGGCCTCGCGCGACAGGGCATAGTAATCGGGCGCGGAAAGACCGGAGCAGGTGCCGTGTTTCTTCCATTGATGCCAGGCGAGGCCCGCGTTGCCCATGATATCGGCCATGTCGCGGGTCATCGCGCGTGAGGGCGGGCGGTGCGGGCTCTGGCATTGCTCGGGCCAGCCACGGTGGTATTGCGGCCAGAGCCCGTGCAGCACCCAGCCGTGATCGGCCTGCGGGTCGCATTGCGTGGCCCCCCGCGCATCGCCTTCGAGCGCACACCATGTGGGCGACCAGCTGAGCGACAGGACGTAATAGTCGAACACGCCCGCGCGGTGCGTCTGTGCGGTGGCGGGAAGGCCGAACAGGGCCAGGCAGATCAACAGCACAAGGCGCATTCTTTGGTCTTTCATTTTGCCGTCGGGGGCAGTATACAGCGCCCAATTTCCCCGACAATGGAAACCGTTCCGGCCCGCTGGAACCGCCTTTCAGGCGACGGGGAAGATTTGGGTAAAGGAGACCTGAGACATGTCACTGCCGATCATGGCCAAGGCCACAGCCGTATGGCTGGTGGATAACACGACGATCAGCTTCAAGCAGATCGCCGATTTCTGCGGCATGCACGAATTGGAAGTGCAGGGCATCGCCGACGGTGATGTGGCAGCGGGCGTCAAGGGGTTCGATCCGATTGCGAACAACCAGTTGACGCAGGAGGAAATCGACCGCGCGCAGGCCGACCCCATGCACAAGCTCAAGCTCAAGCATTATGCCGCAGCACAGGGCGAGGAAAAGCGGCGCGGTCCGCGCTATACGCCCCTGTCGAAGCGGCAGGACCGGCCCAATGCGATCCTGTGGCTGGTGAAGTTCCATCCCGAACTGGCCGACAGCCAGATCGCAAAGCTGGTGGGCACCACCAAGCCGACGATCACCTCGATTCGCGAGCGGACGCATTGGAACATTTCAGCCATGCAGCCGATCGACCCGGTGGCCCTGGGTCTGTGCAAGCAGTCCGAGCTGGATGCCGCCGTGCAGAAGGCCGCCGCGAAGAAGGCCAAGGAAGGTGCCGCGCTGAGCGATGACGAGCGCCGCAAGCTGTTGAGCACCGAGCAGAGCCTTGGGGCGGATGCGGAGCCGCGCATGCCGACGGCGATCGAGGGACTGGAGACGTTTACCCTCGGTCAGGACAAGGATGACGAAGAGGACGCGCCGGAAAAGGAATATGACGTCGACAGCGTCTTCAACCTGCCCGACAGCGACGATGACGAGGATGACGAGGACGATCAGCGCTGAACGCCGCTGACCTCTGATGAATGACAGGCCCGGACGCATCAGCGTGCCGGGCCTTTTCGTGTCTTGACGCGGGCGCGGTCGCACGCTCGACTGCGCGCGCAAGATGAGGGAGGCAGGCATGAGCGTTGCGGTGATTGGCCGGGGACTGATCGGATCGGCGGCGGCGCGGCATCTGGCGCGTGCGGGGCAGGATGTGGTGTTGATCGGGCCGGATGAGCCGGAGGAAAAGGCCCGCCATCCCGGCGTTTTCGCCAGCCATTATGACGAGGGGCGGATCACGCGGGGCCTTGACCCCGCGCCGTTCTGGAGCCGGGTCAGCCGTGCCTCTATCGCGCGCTATGCCGAGATCGAAGCGGCGAGCGGCATCCGGTTCTATACCGAACGCGGTGTGGTCATGGCGGGGCCCGAGGGCAGCGCGCCGATGGACCGGATCGGGGAGGTCGCGGCGCGGGACGGCGTGCCGCATGACCGGCTGGACGATGCGGGGCTGGCGGCGCGGTTCGGGTATTTCCGGTTTGATGCCGGAACCTGCGCCTTTCACCAGACGCAGCAAGCGGGGTTCATCAGCCCGCGCCGTCTGGTTGCCGCACAAGGCGCGGCCGCCGAGCGGGCGGGGGCGCGCATCTTGCGCGCGACGGTCGAGTCGGTCGAGGAGGATGGGCAGGGTGTGCGCATCCGCAGTACGGCGGGCGATATCCGCGTCGACCGGGTGCTGATCGCGGCGGGGGGCTATACCAACACTCTGCTCGCAGAGCCGCTGCCGCTGACGGTGATGGCGCGGACGGTGGCGCTTTTCGAGGTGGACGAGGGCGAGGCGGCGCGTTTTGCCTCGATGCCGCCGTTGATCTACCTGCACGCGCATGGCGACGGGCCATACCTGTTGCCGCCGATCCGCTATCCTGACGGGCGGCATTACCTCAAGATGGGCGGTGATCCGGTGGATCGGGTGCTTGGATCAGGGGCCGAGATCAGCGACTGGTTCCGCTCGAATGGTGATCCGGAGGTGGCCGCCGGGCTGGAGGCGCAGCTGCGCGACCGGATGCCCGATCTGACGATCCGGTGCATGACCCACATGGCTTGCGTGACCACATTCACCCCCGAGGACGAGGCGCGGATCGAGATGGTGTCGGCGCGCATCGGCGTGGCCACGGCGGGCTGTGGGCGGGGCGCGAAATGCAGTGACGAATTGGGGCGTCTCGGGGCCGTGCTCATTGCCGATGATGTGCCGGAGGGCGCGCCTGCCATGGCGTGACATCCGCGCCTCGGAATTATTTTTCGCGGCCCTCAGAAATCTCTTGCGCGAGTCAGTCCAAAGCCCTACCTGCGATTTTCATAGACGCCAACGCACGCGCCTCTGGCCGGTGGTTCGCCACCCGTGTTTACGTAGCGACGGTAACGTCTCCTTTTGGAACTGGTCGGGTGAAAGCCCGGGTCTTGATCGGAGATGACCATGAACGCTTACGTAACCCCCGTCGCGGGCGGCGATGCCGTTTTCGCAGCCACCCCCCTTGTCGATTTCATCCGCCAAAACACGTTCGACCGCCCCACGCTGGTGCTGTCGCGCGTGATCGTGGCGCAGAATTACCGCGCGCTGAAGGCCGGTCTTGGCCGCGCCGATATCCATTACGCGGTCAAGGCGAACCCCGCCCGCGAAGTGATCGAGACGCTGATTGCCGAGGGCAGCCGGTTCGATGCGGCCTCGCGCGGTGAGATCGAGCTTTGCCTGAGCCTTGGTGCGCAGCCTCAGCATATCTCGTTCGGCAATACGGTGAAACGTGCCAGCGACATCGCCTTTGCCCATGCGGCCGGGATCACGCTGTTCGCGGCGGACTCCGAAATGGAGTTGGAGAAGATCGCCGAGCATGCGCCGGGCGCGCAGGTCTATATCCGCCTGCTGGTGGGGGCCACGGGGGCCGACTGGCCGCTGAGCCGCAAGTTCGGCTGCGCGCCGGAGCGGGCCGTGGAGCTGATGGATCGTGCCGTTTCGGTTGGCCTCAAGCCCGTGGGGCTGTCGTTCCACGTCGGCAGCCAGACGCGACGTTCGGAGATGTGGCGCGACACGCTCGATCAGGTGGGCGGTGTCTGGGCCGAGGCGCGCGCGGCCGGGCACGCGCTCAGCCTCATCAATATCGGCGGTGGTTTTCCGGCCTTTTACGGCGACGAGATCGCGGCGCCCGAGGCCTATGCCGCGCAGGTGATGGCGATGGTCGAGCCGCGCTTTCCCGGGGCTATCCGCGTGATGGCAGAGCCGGGGCGCGGCATGGTCGCCGACGCGGGGATGATCGCCGCCGAGGTGCTGCTGGTCAGCCGCAAGTCGGACGAGGATCTGTGCCGTTGGGTCTATCTCGATATCGGGCGCTTTTCCGGGCTGGCCGAAACCGAGGGCGAGGCGATCCGCTATCAGTTCCTGACCGATCGCGACCATGAGGCGACGGGGCCCTGCATCCTGGCCGGGCCGTCCTGCGACAGCGCCGATGTGCTTTACGAGAAACGCCCCGTGGCGCTGCCGGTGGGCCTGCGGGCCGGGGACCGGATCATCATCCGCGCCTGCGGGGCCTACACGTCGAGCTATTCCTCGGTCGGGTTCAACGGGTTCCCGCCGCTGGATGTGGTGGTGATCTGAGGAAAGCCGCGCGCCGGAAACTTTAAAAGTTTCCGGTCCGGAATTTTTTGAAAATTCCGGCTCTGGCCCGCCCCGAAACCGGTGTTTCGGGGCGGTTCGTTTTTCAGCCGAACACGCGGGTCAGTGCGGCATCGGTGGCCGACACGATCTGGTCGATGTCATCCTTGGTGGCGATCAGAGCGGGCGAATAGCACAACGTATTGTTGAAGCCGGGCAGCGAGCGGTTGGTCGCGCCGATCACCACGCCATTTGCCATGCAATCGCCAACCACGGCTTGCACCATCTTCTCTGCCGCCGGTTCCTTGGTCGCGCGATCCGCCACCAGTTCGGCCCCAAGAAACAGCCCCTTGCCGCGCACATTGCCGATCACCGCATGCCTGTCCTGCAAGGCGCGTAGCTGATCGAGCATGTAGTCGCCCATGGCGTTGGTGTTCTCGAGCAGGTTTTCCTCTTCGATGATCGCCATGTTTTCGAGCGCCGCCGCAGGCCCCGCCGTGCATCCGCCGAAGGTCGAGATATCGCGGAAATAGTTCATCGGGTCGGTGGCGTCGTCCTTGAAGAGGTCGAACACGCGTTCGTTGGTGACGCAGCAGGCGATGGCCGCATAGCCCGAGGCCACACCCTTGGCCATGGTCACGAAATCGGGCTCGACCCCGTAATGCTGATAGCCGAACCATGTGCCGGTGCGCCCCACGCCGCAGACCACCTCGTCGATATGCAGCAGGATGTCGTATTTGCGGCAGATCTCCTGCACGCGGGGCCAGTAGCCTTCGGGCGGGACGATCACGCCGCCACCTGCGGTGACCGGCTCAAGACAGAGCGCGCCGACGGTATCGGGACCCTCGGCGAGGATGACCTCTTCGATCGCGTTGGCGGCGGCGATGCCGTAATCCTCGCCTTCCAGATCCCATTGCGCGCGGTATTCAAGGCAATGCGGCACCCGCACGAAACCCGGCGTGTAGGGGCCATATTGGGCGCCCCTCTCATCCTGACCGCCCGCCGAGAGGCAGGCAATGGTGGTGCCGTGATAATCGCGGTCGCGGTAGAGGATCTTGTGCTTTTTGCCACCATAGCGCTTGTGGGCGATCTGGCGGACCATCTTGAAGGCTTTCTCGTTCGCCTCGGAGCCTGAGTTGGTATAGTAGACGCGGCTCATCCCCGGCATTTTCGAGATCAGTTTCTCGGAAAAAAGCGCGCCCGGGATCGAGCCTGCGGAGCCTGCGAAATAGGGCAGTTGAATGAGCTGGTCGCGCACCGCGTTGGCGATGCGCTCGCGCCCGTAGCCCACGTTGACCGTCCAGACCCCGCCCGAGACGCCGTCGATATGCTCGCGGCCCTTCTGGTCCCAGACGCGCATGCCGCGCCCTTCGACGATGATGCGCGGGTCGGCCTTGGGGTCGGCCCCGGTCCAGGCTGCGTGCTGAATGAGGTGATGCCAGACATGCGCGCGGTCGGCCTCGACCACGTGGCTGATGTCATTGTCGCGAAGTTTGCCGTCCATGGGGATGCTCCATCAGGTTGAGGCCCGGCGCAGGCGCGCGGAGCCAAGGCTGTAACAGCGTTCGTTCATGCTTCATATCAGCCTTGAAATTTAGGCACACGATAGGGCCAAATAACGGCATTAAATATATCCAGATTACCCCGGTCGGCAGAGAATTTGCAGTCAATCCCCTGAAAAGTAGCAGTTTTCTTCTCTGGCCCTGCGCAGCGGCTCTCTTTCGGGCGATCCGAAAAGCTCTTTTCGGATTTACTGAAATGCCTCTAGGCTTTGCACTATGGCGTTGATCGGGACGCATGGATCGGGTGCACTCTTTCGTGCAGTGGGCGGTCCATGGGGCCGGTCGGGCTCATCAATGCGGGTGTGTCGGGCAATCATGCCGGGCGCGCCGGTTAATCAACAAGGCGCAAAGCCTGTCAACATAACCAACGGGAGACCAGACAAATGAACCTCAAGGCAAAACTGATGTCCGCCGTCGCCGGTGCGGCTTTTGCGGCCAGCGCGGGTGCCGCGCAGGCGGAAATCACCGTCGCCTATTTCCTCGAATGGCCGATGCCGTTCCAATATGCCAAGGAAAAGGGCATGTATGAAGAGGCGCTTGGCATGAAGGTGAACTGGCGCGCGTTCGACACCGGCACGGCGATGAGTGCGGCGATGGCCAGCGGAGATATCCAGCTGTCGGTGAGCCAGGGCGTGCCGCCCTTCGTGGTCGCCACCAGCGCCGGTCAGGATCTTCAGACTGTCGATGTGGCGGTCAGCTATTCCGACAATGACAACTGCGTCGTCGCCGAGGCGCTCGAGATCGACAAGGACAGCGCCGGGGAACTTGCGGGCAAAAAGGTCGCCGTACCGCTCGGCACCGCGGCGCATTACGGGTTCCTCAAGCAGATGAACCACTTCGGCGTCGATATCTCGACCATGGACGTGGTCAACATGGCCCCGCCCGAAGGGGCCGCCGCCATCGCGCAGGGTGCGGTCGACATGTTCTGCGGCTGGGGCGGTTCGCTGCGCCGGGCAAAGGAGCATGGCAACGTGTTGCTGACCGGGGCGGAAAAGGAAGAGCTGGGCATTCTGGTGTTTGACGTGACATCCGGCCCCGCCGATTACATCGCCGAGAATTCCGACGTGGTGGCCAAGTTCCTCGCGGTGACGGCAGAGGCGAACGCGATGTGGGCGGACCCCGCCAATCGCGACGAAATGCTGCCGGTGATCGCCAAGGATAGCGGCATGGATGTCGAAGCCACGGCGGCCACCATCGACACGTTCGTTTTTCCAACCGTCGAGGACCAGCTGACCGAGAAATGGCTGGGTGGCGGCGCGCAGGAATTCATGAAGGGCGTCGCCGAAGTGTTCGTCGAGGCAGGCAGCATCGATTCGGCGCAGGCCACCTATGAGAGCAACGTCAACACCGGACCGCTCGCCGCAGCTAACGGCATGTAATCCCTGCTGACACTCTCAACGAGGCCCGCCCCGCAAGACCGGGCGGGCCTTTGCCCAACAAACCCAATGAACAACAGGGGGTGGGGATGTCGACACTATCAATCGAAAACATCTCGATGCGGTTCGACCTGCCGAATGGCAGCCATGTTCAGGCGTTGCAGGACGTTTCGCTCGAACTCAATACCGGAGAATTGATGAGCGTGCTGGGGCCTTCGGGCTGCGGCAAGACCACGCTTCTCAACATCCTCGCCGGCTTTCTCGCCCCGACCGAAGGGCAGATCACGCTCAACGGTCACAAGGTCACCGGGCCGGATGCCGAGCGTGGCATGGTGTTTCAGCAAGGCGCGCTCTTCGAATGGATGAGCGTGCGTGACAACGTGAGCTTTGGCCCGCGCATGGCGGGCAAGCGCGAGAAGGAATGGCGCGGCACCGTCGATCATCTGCTGGATGTGGTGGGCCTTCAGGGTTTCAAGGACAAGGCGGTCTATGAGCTGTCCGGCGGCATGCAGCAGCGCGTGGCGCTGGCGCGGTGCCTTGCCAACGATCCCGACGTGATCCTGATGGACGAGCCGTTGGGCGCGCTTGACGCGCTGACCCGCGAAAAGATGCAGGGGCTGGTGCTCAAGCTCTGGAAGGAGACCGGCAAGACGATCATCCTGATCACCCATTCGGTCGAGGAGGCACTGCTCTTGGGCGAGCGTTTGCTGGTCATGGCGCCGCGTCCGGGCCGCATTCACAAGGAATACCGTCTGCCCTTTGCCGATGATGGCGTGGGCAAGGATCTGCGTGAGGTCAAGAAGAACCCCGAGTTCGGGCAGAAACGCGAGGAAATCCTGTCGATGATCTGGGACATGGAAGAAGAGATCATGGGACGCACAGAGGAGGCCGACGCATGATCATCCTCGTCATATATATCGTGATCTTCGCCGCTGCCTTCTTTCTGGTGCGCTTCGGCGTGCGCAAGTTCCGGCAGATGAACGATTTTACCTCGCTCAAGACCGTCACCTTCGGGGATGAAAGCGCGGTGCGCCCCGATCGGTGGGCGAGCGTCATCTCGGTGGTGACGATCTTTCTGCTCTGGGGCGCGTTCACCGGGTCAAAATGGGTGCCCGTTCACGCGCCCGGCCCGTTTGTGGGCGATGCTGAATTCACCTATACGCTCGAGGCCCCGAATGGGGATCGTGACGATGCGACGGTCTTTGTGCGTGTCTTCGAGGTGGGCGAGGAGATCGTGAAGCCCGAGATCGAGCCGGGCGACGGGTTTGCCAAAAATGATGCCTCGGCGGTCGGTGCATGGCGGTCCGACCTCATTCTGATGGACAAGAACGACGAGACAAAGCGCGATGACGGGGCAAAGGTCGTGGCCATCGACGGACAGCCGGTGAGCGAGGGTAGCACCGTGTCGGTTGCGGCGGGTAAGGTCACGGTCACCGCCAAGGGCGCGCTCAATTTCACGCCCTCGGGCGGCATGCAGATGGAGCCGATCTGGCTGCCGCCGCCCGAATCCGTGGTCAAGCGGGTGGGCGAGATCGCAAGCGAGGGCTATCAGAACTTCACCCTGTGGGAACATCTCTACTGGTCGCTGTTCCGGGTGATCGTGGGCTTTGCGCTCGGGGCCGCTGTGGGCATTCCACTGGGCTATGCCATGGGGCTGAGCGACTGGTTCCGCGGCTGGTTCGATCCGATCGTCGAATTCATGCGACCGGTGCCGCCCTTGGCCCTGATCCCGCTGGTGATCATTTGGGCGGGTATCGGGGAGTCGGGTAAGATCATCCTGCTGTTCCTCGCGGCGCTCTGGATCATGACCATCTCGGCGCGTGCGGGTGTCTCGGGCGTGGCGATTTCCAAGGTGCATGCGGCCTATTCGCTCGGGGCATCAAAATGGCAGCTCATGCGCCACGTGATCGTGCCGAACTCCCTGCCGGAGATCTTCACCGGGGCGCGTGTCGCCATGGGGGTCTGCTGGGGCACGGTGGTGGCCGCTGAACTTGTCGCCGCCGAAAAGGGTGCCGGCATGATGATCATGGTGGCCAGCCGGTTTCAGCTGACCGATATCGTGATCATGGGGATCATCCTGATCGGGATCATCGGCTACGGCATCGACATCCTGATGCGCAAGGCCGAAAGCTGGCTGGTGCCGTGGAAAGGCCGGGTCTGACCGGCCTGTCACTCTGACCAACTCAAAAGGGGGCTGGCATCCCGGCCCAGCCCCTTGCAGTAAATGATGCAGGTTAAAACACGCAGTGGGCTCGAAGCGCAATGACCGCTTCGAGCCCTTCTAAGACATCCAAAGTTAGGAGGTATCTAAGTTTCCTGATATTGTTAGGAAGCACCTATCCGCAGATGGGAACAGTGAGATCAGGATAGGTGGAATCCCAATTGAAACAACAGATCAAATTCATCCGATTGCCTCAGATTGATGCTGAGGAAATCATCGAACACATGTCCGATCCTCGTGTTGCAGAGCATATGCCCCTTCTGACATTTGAATGGGATGAAACGGCGGTGGCAAAATTTGTCGCCGCGAAAGAAGAGTGCTGGAGCCGCGATGGGCTTGGTCATTGGGCCATATTGTCGAACAATGACTATGTCGGCTGGGGTGGTTTTCAAAGGGAGGGAGACGAGTGGGACTATGGATTGGTTCTCAAGCCAAACGCCTTTGGACTAGGCAAACTCATTTCCAAAAAAGCAATCGATTTCGCTGTCGCTGATGAGCGCATTCCGTTCGTGACTTTTCTATTGCCACCGTCGCGCAAAAATCTGAGCGCACTTACAAGATTTGGGGCGATATTTGTCGACGAGGTGGATTACGATGGATCGGTCTTTCTCAAATACCGGTTGAAAACCGAATGACCGCAAGGTCCCGCATATGAGCAGACCTTGGCGCGCAGGACAGCGAACGGCCGGAACGCGCCCATTTTTCCTGATTGTACAAATTTGGATACCGGAGCTAAGCTGCCCGAACTTCTTTAAGGGGTAATTTTCAGAAATGCTTCGTCATATTGCATACGTGAGCGTGTCCCGCTCCCCATTAGAAGCGAAGACTCTGTCAGATATACTCGAGGTCTCTGTCCGAAATAATGAGCGCGATGGTATCAGTGGGGTGCTAATGTACCATAACGATTTGTTCTTTCAGGTTCTGGAAGGTGAGAGTCAGGCTGTAGAGGAATGCTACGGGCGGATTTGTGGAGATCCGCGTCACTTCGGCGTTTCAGACGCGATAGATGAAACGGTGGAGGTTCGTTCGTTCGCGGATTGGGTTATGGGATACGTCGGTCCGGATGAAATTGGTGAGTACACTGGCGGATCGATGCAATGCTTGTCTGGTTTGAAGGCACCCGACTTTACAGCCGCTGAAAAGCGCGGACATGCTTTGGATCTTGCACAAGCGATGTTTAAACGGTTCTCAGAGCGCTGATAACTAACTCCACAACAGGCAACTGGTCTCCGGTAACTGAGAAAAAGGACAATGTCCGCTCTGTCCCGCACAGCTGACATTCATCGCATCCACCTCCCGAGAAAATCTTCGGAAGCTGGATCTTTGTCATCGTGTTGCCCTGAATGGCTCTCAGCTCTGCGCTGCATCATTTATTGCAAAGGGCTGGGCATCGCGGCCGCCTTTTTGCAATGCCCGCTTTGGTTGAAATCACCGTGATCCGCGCGTGAGCCGGATTGTGCGCGCCCCGGCATAGGCCGTAGAGTCGGTCTATGGATGACAGCGCCACCCCTGGACATGCCCCGCCCGTACCGCCGCCGGTCAAGATCGGACTGGCGCGCACCTTGGTGCGGCTGCTGCTGATCGGCGGTCTGGCAGTGGTGCTGCACCGGGTTTTTGTCTGGGCCGAAGGCTGGATATTGCAGAGCGAATATGGCTGGGCGATGCCCGGGCTCTTGGTGGCGGTGCTGCTGATCTATGCGCTGCTGATCGCCATCCCGTTCGTGCCCGGGGTCGAGATCGGGCTGAGCGTGCTGGCGGCAGGCGGGCCCGAGATTGCGCCGCTCGTGTGGCTGGCAACGGCCACGGGCCTGACACTGGCCTATATGGTGGGCTGTTTCGTGCCGCTGAAATGGCTGCACCGGTTCCTGCTCGATCTGCACCTGACCGGCGCGGCTGATATGATCGCGCGGTTCGAAGCTGTGCCGCCCGTGGAGCGCGCCGCCTTTGTCCACAGCTTCCTGCCCGCGCGTTATTGCGGCTGGATCGTCAAATATCGCTACGTGAACCTTGCCGTTCTGATCAACGTGCCGGGCAATTCGGTGATCGGCGGCGGGGGTGGCATCGCCCTGATCTCGGGCCTGTCGGGGGTGTTCCGGTTCCCCCCGACCGTGCTGACCATCGTGATCGCCACGGCACCGATCCCTCTGGCGATCTGGCTCTTCGGCTGGCAGATGCCCTGGCTGTGAGGCGCCTGCGCGCGCGATGCCGCGCCAAGGCCATTTTCTGACGGTTGCAGGCTGTTCGGTCCCGTCCTATGGCTTATGTTCCGCGCAGGTCAGCAACAGGAACAGCCAGATGTCCACCGATCCCCTTGTCGTTTTCACCCCCTCGGGCAAGCGCGGGCGCTTTCCCAAAGGCACGCCGGTTCTGACTGCGGCGCGGCAATTGGGGGTCGATCTCGACTCGGTTTGCGGCGGGCGGGGGATCTGTTCGAAATGTCAGATCACGCCGGGCTATGGCGAGTTTTCCAAGCATGGCGTGACGGTGCAGGACGGCGCGCTGTCGGAGTGGAACAGCGTCGAGGAGCGCTATGATCAGAAGCGCGGGTTGAAGCCGGGGCGGCGTCTTGGCTGTCAGGCACAGGTGATGGGCGACGTGGTGATCGACGTGCCGGCTGAGTCTCAGGTCCACAAGCAGGTGGTGCGCAAGGCGGCCTCGGCCCGTGTGATCGAGATGGACCCGGCGACCAAGCTCTATTTCGTGGAGGTCGAAGAGGCCGACATGCACGAGCCGACCGGCGATCTGGAACGGCTGGCGCGGGCACTCAAGGCTGAATGGGGCATCGACGCCATCCGCGCCGATCTTTCGCTGCTCTCAAAGCTGCAACCGGTGCTGCGCAAGGGCAAGTATCAGGTGACGGTGGCGCTGCATCGCGGCCATGCCGAGGATGCCGCGCAGGTGCTGGAAATCTGGCCGGGGCTGCATGAGGACGGGCTTTATGGCCTCGCCATCGACCTCGGCTCGACCACCGTCGCCGCGCATCTCACCGATCTGGTGACCGGCGAGGTCAAGGCGTCGTCGGGCATCATGAACCCGCAGATCCGCTTTGGCGAAGACCTGATGAGCCGGGTCAGCTATTCGATGATGAACCCCGGCGGCGACAAGGAGATGACGGCGGCGGTGCGTGATGCCATCAACACGCTGGCCGATGAGATCGCCAAGGACGCGGAGATTGATGCGGGCCTGATCGTCGAGACGGTGTTCGTCTGCAACCCGGTGATGCACCACCTGCTGCTCGGGATCGACCCTGTGGAACTGGGGCAGGCGCCCTTTGCGCTCGCCACCTCAAGCAGCATGACGTTGGGTGCGAAAGAGCTTGATCTTGCCGCGATCAACCCGCGTGCGCAGGTCTATATCCTGCCCTGTATCGCGGGCCATGTGGGGGCGGATTGCGCGGCTGTGGCGCTCAGCGAAGAGCCGGGCAAGTCCGAAGACCTCGCGCTCATCGTCGATGTGGGCACCAATGCCGAGATTCTGCTGGGCGACAAGACCCGCGTTCTGGCGTGCTCTTCGCCCACCGGCCCGGCGTTCGAGGGCGCGCAGATTTCATCGGGGCAGCGTGCGGCACCGGGGGCGATCGAGGCCATCCGCATCGACCCGGCAACCAAGGAACCGCGCTTTCGCGTGATCGGCTCTGACAAGTGGTCGGACGAGGATGGGTTCTTTGAGGAGGTCGGCGCGGGCGGTATCACCGGCATCTGCGGGTCAGGAATCATCGAGGCGGTGGCGGAACTTCGCATGGCGGGGCTCTTGGACGAGAGCGGCCTGCTCGGATCGGCCGAGGCCACCGGCACCGCGCGCATGATCCCCGAGGGGCGCACGCATTCCTACCTGATCCATGACAGCACAGAGCATGGCGGGCCGCGTGTGACCGTGACCCAAGGCGATATCCGCGCGATTCAGCTTGCCAAATCGGCGCTTTATGCGGGCGCGCGGTTGCTGATGGACGAACGCGGCGTGGACAAGGTGGACCGGGTGGTGCTGGCCGGGGCCTTTGGCGCGCATATCTCGCCCAAGCATGCGATGGTGCTGGGGATGATCCCGGATGTGCCGCTGGACAAGGTGACATCGGCAGGCAATGCCGCCGGAACCGGAGCGCGCATCGCGCTCTGCAACGTTGCTGCGCGGCGCGAGATCGAGCGCGTGGTCGGCGAGATCACCAAGGTCGAGACCGCGATCGAGCCGAAATTCCAGGAGCATTTCGTTGCTGCGAATGCGATTCCGCACAAGACCGATCCGTTCCCGGAACTGGCCAAGATCGTGCCGTTGCCCAACCCGTCCTTCAACACGCATGGCGACGGCAGCGACGGCGGACGGCGCAAGCGCAGACGCGGGTGAACACCCAAGGCCGGATGTGAGATCATGCGGTCGGGTCGATCTGCGCATTTGGCCTGATGCTGCCGTTGAAGCCTGCCCGCGCGGCACCCTTGGTGCGTGTCGCGGGCATATTTCAATATCCGCTCTAGGCCCTTATCCCTCAGACTTCTGCCGCCCGTTACCCGGATCGCTGCTTTCCTCCAGTTGCGACAGCAGCATGGTCTGCAATTCCTGCTCCAACTCGCGCGCGCGCTTGATATAGGCCGCGTTCTCGACGGTGGGCGTGTCGGGATCCCATAGCGCGGCCAGATCGCGCACCGACCTGCGGTCATGCTGATAAAAGGTCTTCTCGACCTCCGCCGCCTCGAACTCGGTCAGCCCCATGTTCTCCAGCACGTAGCGCCCGGCGCGCAGCGAACTGTCGAACACCTCGCGCACGATGTCATTTGCCCCCGCCTGATAGAGCCGGAACACATGCGTGCGGTCGCGGGCGCGGGCGATGATATGCAGGTCGGGCCGCTCGCGCCGGGCAAAGCTGACCAGCCGCACCACCGCATCGGGACTGTCGAGCGTGGCCACCAGCACCTTGGCCTCCGCCAGCCCCGCCGCATGCAACAGGTCAGGCCGCGTCGGATCGCCAAAGAACCCCTTGACGCCAAACCGCCGCATCCGCTGGATCGCGGCCAGATCATGATCAAGCACCACCGTCTCGAAGCCGCTGGAGCGCACCAGCCGGTTGACCACCTGCCCAAACCGCCCGATGCCCGCGATGATCACCGGCCCGGTGCTGTCGATCTCGTCGGCGTCCGGCGTCTCGGCGGTCTCGGTTATGCGCTTGGACAGCCAGTCATAGAGGATGAACAACAGCGGCGTGATCAGCATCGTCAGCGCGATCACCAGCAGCAGGATCTCGCCCATGCCGCGCGGCAGCACGTTCTGCTGATTGGAAAACGAGACCAGCACGAACCCGAATTCCCCGGCCTGCGCCAGCGACAGAGTAAAGAGCCACAGATCCCGCCCGCGCAGCGCAAAGATGCGCCCCAGCCCGTAGAGAATGACGCCCTTCACCAGGATGAGCGCCGCCGCCATGCCGAAGATCATGACCGGTGCGCCGAACAGCACCTCGAAATTGATCCCGGCGCCCACGGTGATGAAAAACAGCCCCAGCAGAAGCCCCTTGAACGGCGCAAGGTCGCTCTCCAGCTCGTGCCGGAATTCGCTATTGGCCAGCACCACCCCTGCCAGGAACGCACCCAGGGCGGGCGACAGCCCGACCAGCATCATCAGGAACGAGATGCCCACCACGATTAGCAGCGCCAGCGCGGTATACATCTCGCGCAGCCGCGCTGCGTGAATGAACCGAAACACGGGGCGTGTCAGGTAAACCCCTGTCAGGATGATCGCAGCCACCGCCGCGATGGTCACCAGCGTCGCGCCCCAGCCCGGCAGGCTGGCGATGAAACTTTGCGCGGCCTCATGCGGCGTGGCGGTCGCGTTGCCATGCGCCGCATCCGCTTGGGTCCCGCGCAGTAGCACACCGCTCAGCACCGCGTCGGCCCCCTTGGGCAGCGCCAGCAGCGGCAGGAACGCCAGCATCGGAATGACCGCGATATCCTGCGTCAGCAGCACCGAGAAGGACGACCGCCCGCCGCCTGTCTGCATCAGCCCCTTTTCCGACAGGGTCTGCAGCACGATGGCGGTCGATGACAGTGCAAAGATCATCCCGATGGCGAGCGCCACGCTCCAGCCTTGCCCGAAATACATCGCCCCGCCCATCACGGCGAGCGTGGTCAGCGTGATCTGCAAGCCCCCGAGCCCGAGCAGCCGGTGCCGCATGTCCCATAGCGCGCGCGGCTCCAGTTCCAGCCCGATGAGAAACAGCATCATCACCACGCCGAATTCTGCCACATGCTGCAACTCGGTGGTCTGATGTCCGCCCACCAGCCCGGCAATCGGGCCGATGATGATCCCGGCAGCCAGATAGCCCAGCACCGAGCCAAACCCCAGACGCGAGGCGATCGGCACGGCGATCACCATCGCGCCGAGCAGGATCGTGGCTTGAAAGAGGAAACCTTCCATCGGGGCCTACCGGGTCAGAATATGCGAGGTGTGCGCAGCCTAGCCCTTCGGCATCCGCAACACCACATCCCGCCCGCGTTTATTGTAGCGTAATTCGCTGTCACCGATGGCCGAGACCTGCCCGCCGTCCATTCTGTCACCAACCTGCACCTTTTGATAGCGCCCGTTCGACAGCCGCACCAGCGCGCGGCGGTTCGACGGGCTGCCATAGACGCCGATCAGATTGACCTGCCGCATGTTGATCGCGTTGCGCTCGGTGGCACTGCGCGCGACCGAGGTAGAGCTTGGAATGCGCGGCGCCACGGTGGCGGCAGCGGCGCTCTGTTGCGGCGCCTCGCGCACGATCCGCTCGAAATCACCGGGCCGCGTGCGCGGCTTGAGCGAGGCGGCGACAGCCTGTGGGGTCGCGTCAGATGCCGCGTCCTCCACCGCCTCGGCAAGGGCGGCAGCCACGGCATCGGGATCGGGCGTCACGGCAGCGGCGGCGGCCTGCACGATGACCTCGGGTCGGGTGCGTGGCCTCAGGTCCGACAATTCGGTCCGGGTGCGCCCGCCAAGCGCGCCGCGCTCTTGTTGCTCGATCAGGTCGCCGGGCCGCGACCGGGGCCGAATTCCCGACAGCCGCTCCAGTTCGGCCGCCGCCTCGGCGGTCAGCGTGAGACCGGGCACCGGCACCGCACGCGTGGGCGTGTCGGGCGGGATCACCGGCGGCGGCCCTTCTCGCACCACGACGCCGTCAGGGGTCAGCGCGCCCTCGGGCGTCGCCACCACGAAGCCACGCGCATCAAGCGTGAACTGCGTGCCGGGCGGGGCCGGTGCGGCGGGCGTCGCGGGCCGCGCATCGGGGGCCAGCTCCGGCACGGCCGGAAGCGCCACGGCATCGCCCATCGGCACATCCTCGTCGATCGAGGTCAGGTAGAAATCGTCGATCGTGCCCGCCTCGGGCTCCTGTGGCGGCGCGGGCGGGGTCTGCCAGATGCCCGTCACCGCGTAGCGCGCGCGCGCCTCCTCCGGGGTCAGCGGCCCGGCGACCGGCTCGGGCTCCGCCGCGACCTCGGGGCCGGTCTCGGGCTCCGGGGCAAGGGCAATCTCGGGCTCCGACGGGGCTGCGCGCGGCGCGACCTCGGGAACCGGGTCCGCGACGACGGTGTCACGCGGCTCCGGCACGGCAGTCTCAGGCGCCTCCGGCACAGATGCCGGTGCGGCGATTTCCGGGATCTCCGGGGTGAGCGCGATTTCCGGCTCCGCCCCGCGCAACAGCCGCCCCACGCCCGAGTCGGGAAAGATCGTCGCCCAGGCCGCGACACCGACCATCAGCAGGATCAGCGCCGCCGTCAGGATCACCCCCAGGAATCTTGGCTTGCCCCGCTGTCCGCGCTGCGAACTGCGCGCGCCAAAGATCGTCATCCGGTCCGCTTCGTCCTCGGGCGGGGCCAGTCCGGCACCTTTGGTGGACGCGACAGGGGGCGTGTCATCCTCGACGCCGAAAAAGCCCGGCTCGGCGCGCGCCACCGGCGCGGGCGGCACGGGCTCTGCCCGCCGCGACCGACGCGAAAAGAACCCAATAGCGCCCCGGTCACCGGCGACCGCGTCATCCGGCCCGCTGTCCGGCGTCGGCGCAAGGCTCGCAGCGGCAGGTCCGGGGGTGGCCTCACCCTCGACCGGCGTCGTCTCACGGCTCTCGGGGGCTGCGCGCGCTGCCCCGGCCAATATCGGCGCACCGGTTGCGGGCGCATCGCGCTCCGCCCGGATCGAGGTAAAGGCGACTGCGCTTTCGGCCTCGGGTCGCGGCTCGGCCTCTTGCGCCGGCCCGGTATCGGCCTCCACCGTCTCTGCCGCCTCCGCCGCATCACCCTCGGGCTCCGGCGCGGGC
The DNA here is from genome assembly GCF_900109855.1 of Roseovarius tolerans. Classification (GTDB taxonomy): domain Bacteria; phylum Pseudomonadota; class Alphaproteobacteria; order Rhodobacterales; family Rhodobacteraceae; genus Roseovarius; species Roseovarius tolerans. Next base: position 143,920 of record NZ_FOBO01000005.1, read on the forward strand.
GGCTCCTCCGCGTCCGGCGCATCCGCCAAACCGTCCGCCTCCTCCTCCACCGGGTCCGGCACCGCTTCGGGCTCGGGCATCCGCGCCGCGCCGATGATCTCGATCGGTGCTGCGTCCCGCTCCACCGGGGTCTCGGCACTGCTGGTCTCGCCAAAGAACGGCTCCGTGCCGAACCCGTCGCCCATTGGCTGGGCCACGAAACTCACCGGGTTGAACCGGTGATCGGTGGCAAAACTTTCTGCCTCCTGCAACGTCTCGCGCGCCACCGCCGCCACATAGAGCCGCGCCCCCTCGACATTCCAGTCAAACGCCAGATCCTCCAGCGCGTAGGGCGTCGCCCCGTCAAGCGCCTCTGCCGCCGCCGCGTCATAATCGCCATAGGGCGCACTGCTCGCGGGCAGATCGAGATAGCGTATCTGTTCGTCGGGAATGATCAGTTTGCACGACAGACCCGACGCATCCAGCGCCGCCGCCTTTTCGCGCAACGCCGCGAGGTCCGCGTTCAGATCATCGCAATCGAGCGCGACCTCACCCACCAGATGCCAGCCCGACGCACCTGCACGATGCAACAGGCGGATACCGTCGAAAGACAGGGAAAGGGCAAAGTTCGGTTTCATGCGCAACGCTGTAACACCGCTCGGGGTCATGCGGGAGTCATCCCGCGTCGAACCCCGATCCTACAGCACCAAATCGCCGAGGCAAAGGGTTGAAGCGAGGTAGAATAATAGCCCTCACGCGATGTCAAAGCACCAACCCCGCAGGCTGCACAGTCATGCGCACCGCGACGATCCCGGCACCTCCGCAGTGTCCGCATTCAATGCGCACCAACCAACCCAATTGCTTGGCGCGGCCCCCCTTCCCACATCGCCTCTGGCGGGTATGGTGGGGGCCGAGGGCAATCGAGTGGGTTGGTGATGTTGGACGCTTTTTTAGGGTTCTTGCGAACGTATGCTGTTGAATTGGGCTCCGCAGGGGGCTTGGTTGCGATTGTTGTGTTCGTCTGGACCATTGTCAAAAAACCCTTCTCAAAACCTAAACCCACCCAACTCGCCTCCGATACCATCGACCAGATCAAACCGCCCCAGGCCAAGGATGGCCCCGCCCTCACCGTGCCGGAATTCATCCGCCTGCGCCGTGAACTCAAGGCGGACCTTGAGGCTGAACTGGCCGAGGCGGCAGAGGCCGAGAAATCGCAACTCCGCGCCCGCATCGCCGAGTTGGAAAAGCAAATCGCCAACCCTGATGAGGCCCTCGCCGAGGCCCAAAAACGCATCAAAGACCTTGAGGCGATCTTGGACCGCGAGGCCAACCAGATCGGCGCGGACCGGATCGCCGAGGCCAAGGCGGCACTGGAACAGGGCGACTATTCTCTCGCCGACGAGATCTTCGCCGAGATCGAGGCGAAAAACGAACTCGCCGTCCAGGAAACAGCCCGCGCCGCCTATGGTCGCGGCGAAGTGGCCGAGGCAGAGGTGCGGTGGGGGGATGCCGCCGGATTTTACGAACGCTCCGCGGAACTGCACCCGAGTTTTGAAGCATTGCAAAAGGCAAGCGACTATTGCGAGCGAGCGGGCCGATACGAAGCGGCTCTGGCTTGGAGTGCGCGGCTTGTCGGTTTTGCAAAGCAGCATGAGTCGCAGGAACGATACTCGATTGCACTGAATGAGCATGCCGTAAATAGCAAAAGTCTGGGGCGGTATGAGGAGGCCGAGGGGCTCTACCGCGAGGCGCTTGAGATTGATCGTGCAACGATTGGGGAGGGGCATTCGAACTATGCAACTAGCCTCAACAACCTCGCCTTGGTGGTGGAGGCGCAGGGGCGCTATGCGGAGGCCGACGGGCTCTACCGCGAGGTGCTTGCGATTGATCGTGCGACGATTGGGGAGAGGCATCAGACCTATGCCATCGGCCTCAACAACCTCGCCGTGGTGGTGCAGGCGCAGGGGCGGTATGCGGAGGCCGAAAGGCTTTACCGCGAGGCGCTTGAGATTGGCCGCGCGACGCTTGGGGAGGGGCATCCGGACTATGCCACCCGCCTCAACAACCTCGCCGGGGTTTTGGTGAAGCAGGGCAAGCCCGAGGTGGCGCGGCCATTGTTTGAGCAAGCCTTGGAGATTTTCCGCACCACCCTGCCGCCCGATCATCCGCATATCGGGGCGGTCGAAGGGCACATCGCCAATCTGCCCTGAGCCAAACCCCGAACCGCGCGCCCTGTTCACCCGCCCGCGCGCCGCATCGGCACCGTCGCGATACCGACAGAATACCGACGCGATGCAGACCAACCAAAATCGCGGATCGCCCTTGTTAATCAGGCGACTCCTGCCCCGATTCGCGCATGCCGCGCGCCCCGGGTCAGGTTTCGTTAACCAACACCCGGCGCGGCTTAGCCCGCCGCTTTTGCCAGCGCCTGCTCCAGATCGGCGATGATGTCATCCGCATCCTCGATCCCGATGGAAATCCGCACAACATTGGGCGCCGCCCCCGCCGCGACCTGCTGCTCTTCGGACAGCTGCCGATGCGTGGTCGAGGCCGAATGGATGATCAGGCTCCGGGTGTCCCCGAGATTGGCGACGTGGCTGAACAGCTCAAGGCTGTCCACCAGCCGCACACAGGCATCATAGCCGCCCTTGAGCGCCACGGTGAACAGGCCCCCCGCCCCCTTGGGGCAGATCCGCGCGACCCGGTCATGCCACGGCGACGAGGGCAGCCCGGCATAGGTAACCCCTTCGACGGCCTCGTGTTTTTCCAGCCATCCGGCGACCCGCTCGGCATTCTCGCAATGCCGCTGCATGCGCAAGGATAGCGTCTCGATCCCCATCAGCGTGTAATGCGCCGCCTGCGGGTTGAGCGTCATGCCCAGATCGCGCAGCCCCACGGCGATGCCGTGGAAAGTAAAGGCAAGCGGCCCGAAGGTCTCGTGGAACTTCAGCCCGTGATAGGCCGGTTCCGGCTCGCTGAGTGACGGGAATTTGCCCGAGGCGGACCAGTCGAACTGCCCGGAATCGACCACGACACCGCCCGTCACCGTGCCGTTGCCGGTCAGGAACTTGGTCATCGAATGCACCACCAGCGTCGCGCCATGCTCGATCGGGCGGCACAGATACGGCGTGGCCGAGGTGTTGTCGACGATCAGCGGCAGCCCGGCCTTGTCCGCGATGGCAGAAATCGCATCAAGATCAGTGATATAGCCGCCGGGGTTGGCGATGGACTCACAGAACACCGCCCGGGTATCCTTGTCGATGGCCGCCTCGATCGCATCGGTATCATCGAAATCGACAAACCGCGCCGACCAGCCGAACCGCTTGATCGTCTGGCTGAATTGCGTGATCGACCCGCCATAGAGCCGGGTGGAGACCACCACGTTCAGCCCCGGCCCCATCAGCGGAAAGAGCGCCATGATCTGCGCCGCATGCCCCGAGGAACAGCACACCGCCCCCGCGCCGCCTTCCAGCGTCGCGACGCGCTCCTGCAACGCGGCCACGGTCGGATTGGTCAGGCGGGAATAGATATAACCCACCTCCTGCAGGTTGAAGAGCGCCGCCGCGTGTTCGGCATCGCGGAATACGTAGGCGGTCGTCTGATAGATCGGCACCTGCCGCGCGCCGGTCGCCGGATCGGGCCGCGCGCCCGCATGAATTTGCAACGTGTCGAAACCGTAAGCCATGTGAAGGATCCTCCCTTGGGAAATACTTGCAAACCGGGTTAAGCCATTGAAAGGTGCCCCGCAACAGGCATGAGGAGTCTCGACATGGCACACCCGTTTCATCTGGCGATCAACGTGACCGATCTTGACGCGGCGCGGCGCTTTTATGGCGGGCTTCTGGGTGGCGTCGAAGGGCGCTCGACCGAAACCTGGGTCGATTTCGATTTCTTCGGGCATCAGCTGTCGCTGCATCTGGGCACGCCCTTTGCCACCGAGGCCACCGGCAAGGTCGGCGATCACATGGTCCCGATGCCGCATTTCGGTGTGGTGCTGCCCCTGTCTGACTGGCAGCGCGTGGCCGGACGGCTGAGCGCGGCGGAGGTCGATTTCGTGATCCCGCCCTCGGTGCGCTTCGAGGGAGAGCCGGGCGAGCAATGGACCATGTTCTTCCGCGACCCGTCTGGCAACCCTCTGGAGTTGAAAGGCTTTGCCGAGATGGACGCGGTCTTCGCCGCGTAAGTGCCCGTCGCGCGCTCCCCGTTGCACATCCGGTCCAACACCCTAAAGTGCCGCACAAAACCGCGACGAGGGAACAGGACATGCAGAAAAGACCACTGGGGCGCACCGGCATGGAGGTGAGCGCGCTCTGCCTCGGCTCGATGACATGGGGCGCGCAGAACACCCCCGCCGAAGGCCACGCGCAGATCGACCGCGCGCTGGAGCGCGGGGTGAATTTCATCGACACCGCCGAGATGTATCCCACGGCCCCCGTCCGCGCCGAAACCACCGGGCGCACCGAGGAAATCATCGGCGAGTGGTTTGCGCGGACGGGGCGGCGGCAGGACATGATCCTCGCCACCAAGCATTCCGGCATCGGTTTTGCGAATGCCCGCGACGGCGCGCCGATTTCCGCGGCGACTATCCCTGAGGCGATCGAGGGATCGCTGCGGCGGCTGCAGACCGACCACATCGATCTCTACCAGTTTCACTGGCCGAACCGAGGCAGCTACATGTTCCGGCAGAACTGGAGTTTCGATCCCTCAGGGCAGGACCGCGCCGAGACGCTGGCACATATGCAAGAGGCGCTCGACGCGTTGCAGCGCGAGGTCGACAAGGGCCGCATCCGCGCCTTTGGCCTCTCCAATGAGAGCGCCTGGGGCACCGCGCAATGGCTGCGGCTGGCAGAGGCCGGGCATGGCCCGCGCGTGGCCTCGATCCAGAACGAATATTCGCTGATGTGTCGCCTGTACGATACCGATCTGGCAGAGTTGAGCGTGAACGAGGATGTCGGGCTTCTCGCCTTTTCACCGCTCGCGGCAGGGCTGCTCAGCGGCAAATATCAGGGCGGCGCGCTGCCCGAAGGCTCTCGCATGACGATCAACACCGATCTGGGCGGGCGCAAGGGGCCACGCGCCTTTGAGGCGGTCGAGGCCTATCTCGGCGTGGCGCGCAAACACGGGCTTGATCCGGTGCAGATGGCGCTCGCCTGGTGCCTGACGCGGCCCTTCATGTGCTCGGCCATTTTCGGGGCCACCAGCATGGATCAGCTCGATCTGGCGCTTGGTGCAGCGGATATCACGCTAGGCGGTGAGGTGCTCTCTGATCTCGACGCGGCACACCGCGCCCATCCCATGCCCTATTGATCCTGCCCCCTTGTCTGGGGGCACGGCCCGGCGTATACGCGCGCCCTGACCCAGAAGGAGCGAAAGCCATGGTAGGCAGTGCCAATCTCAACGTGATGCTGAAAGCCGCGCGCAAGGCGGGGCGGGCGCTGGCCAAGGATTTCCGCGAAGTCGAGAACCTTCAGGTCTCGATGAAGGGTGCGGGCGATTTCGTCAGCCGCGCCGATATCGCCGCCGAAAAGATCCTCAAGACCGAATTGATGGGCGCGCGCCCGACCTATGGCTGGCTGGCCGAAGAGGGCGGCGAGGAGCCGGGCAAGGACCCCACCCGCCGCTGGATCGTCGACCCATTGGACGGCACCACCAATTTCCTGCACGGGCTGCCGCATTGGGCGGTGTCCATCGCGCTGGAGCATAAGGGCGAGGTGGTCGCGGGCGTGATCTACGACGCCAGCAAGGATGAGGCGTTCTTTGCCGAAAAGGGCACCGGGGCCTGGATGAACGAGGGGCGGCTGCGCGTCTCTGGCCGTCACAAGATGATCGAGGCGATCTTTGCCACCGGCCTGCCCTTTGGCGGGCGCGCGGACCTGCCCGACACCTTGCAGGATCTGGCCCGGCTGCTGCCCAGCTGTGCGGGCGTGCGGCGGTGGGGATCGGCGGCGCTCGACATGGCCTATGTGGCGGCGGGGCGCTATGACGGCTTCTGGGAGCGGCGCCTGAACGCCTGGGATCTGGCGGCGGGCGTGATCATCGTGCGCGAGGCGGGCGGTTTCGTTGAGCCGATCACCAAAGGGGCCGACATCCTGGGCGACGGCGAGGTGATCTGTGCCAACGAGGCCCTGTTCGACAAGTTCACCAAGGCGATCCGGGGCTGAACGGCCCCGGGCTTAACCAACCTTTTACGAATCTGACGGATGATTCACCCCGTCGACCCACGGAATCGGATCGAAGTCACGCGGGTTTACCCCGTCAAGCGCGCCGAGGTTGACGCCATATTCAGTCGGGTCCGAGCGGCGCTGGTGATGCGTATAGATCCCGCAGGTCTTGCAGAAGTAATGTTTCGCGGTCCCTGTGCCCCATTGGTAGAGGGTTAGGTTCTCGGCCCCCCGCACGATCTCCAACTGGTCGAGAGGCACCGAAACCGCAGCGGCCCCGCGCCGTCTGCAAAAGGAACAATCGCAGCGGCGGGCGGTCTCGAATGCCTGCGACAGCCGCACGCGCAATTCGACGGCACCACAATGGCAGGTGGCTTTCAGCGGCTCGGTCATCGGCGTTTCCGAACCCGAGGGATCGGGGTGCGCCGGGTGGTGTAATCGGTCTGCGGATAGGGCGGTTTGCCGTCATGCAACTCCCAAAAGCGCGGCCCGCCCAAACGCAGGAAGACCGGCAGCGTCAGCACGACACCGGCCACGAACCCCCCGGCATGCGCCCAATAGGCGACACCGCCGGTCTCGGCGCTGGTCCCCAGCCCCGCGAACACCTGAAACCCGAACCACAACGCCAGCATCAGTGCCGCCGGGATCGTGATGACCCGGAAAAAGATAATGAATATCAGCAGGATATCGACCCGTGCGCGGGGGAAAAGCAACAGATATCCTCCCATCACCCCGGCAATCGCGCCCGATGCGCCCACCGTCGGCACCATCGACCCGGGACCGCCGAGAATCTGCGCAAGACTCGCCGCCAGCCCCGACGCGATATAGAAACCGAGATAGGGCAGGTGGCCCATCCGATCCTCCATGTTGTCGCCGAAAATCCACAAAAACAGCATGTTGCCGACCAGATGCATCACCCCCCCATGCAGGAACATCGAGGTGAGCAGGCCAGTATAATTGCCTGCCTGTGTGACCTTGGCCGGGACCATCGCCCAGTCGTCGAAAAACAGCATCAATGCGCGCTGATCCGAGAACAGTGACCAGTAACTGAGGAAGATCAGCACGTTGAGCGCGATCAGTGCGTAGGTCACGTAGGGTGTGCGCCCCGAGGGGTTATGATCGCGGATCGGGAACATGAGGGGAAGCTAGCGCGGAACGCGAGCGACGAAAAGGCGGCGCGTGCATGCCCTTGTGCAATTTGCGCAGGAACCGGGTCGCGGTCTGTGCGGTTCGGTGCTCAAATCGCCAGAGATCAAGAGGTGTGCCAATGACCCAGACCGCGATTGCCCTGTTCCTGTTTCTCTTGCCGCTGGCCTACAGTCCCGGCCCGGGCAACCTGTTCTTTGCCGCCAATGGGGCACGTTTCGGCGTCTGGGCGACGCTCCCGGCAAGCCTTGGCTATCACGTCGCCACATGGCTGGTCACCGCAGCCATCGGCTTTGGTGCGCTGCGCGCATTTGACGCGGCCCCGGCGATGTTCAGTGTGCTCAAAATCGCAGGCGCGCTCTATGTCCTTTGGATCGCGGTCGGGCTGCTGCGCGCGGGACGGCACGATACCAGCGATGACGCGCAACCGGCGCTGTTTCGTGACGGCGCGATGCTGTTGCTGCTCAATCCCAAGGCTTATGTGATCATCGCGCTGATGTTCACGCAATTCCTCGATGTTCCCGGACCTGACCGGACGTTGTTGGTTCTGGGGATCACCACGCTGTTCACGCTCAACAATCTCGTTGCGTTCACGGTCTGGACGATGATGGGCGCGCAGTTGGGGGCGCTTTTCGCCCGCGCAGGGAGTGCGCGGGCGATGAATATCGGGTTCGGTCTGACCCTTGGGGCTGTGGCCGTGTGGATGCTTCTGGCCTAGACGGCTGCGCTCAGGACATGCCACCCAAGAGCGCCGCATTGCCCCCGGCCGCTGTGGTATCGACACAGACATGCCGCTCATGCAGGGCGTGGCCGGTATCGGGCAGCCCGGTGATCAGCGGCAGGATCGGGCCCGCGCGCTCGGCCAACGCCTGCGCATAGGCGCGGGCGTCGCGGTCGTCGCCCCACCAGAGCGCGCCCGAAAGCCCGCCCATGGTCTTGAGCGCATGCGGATCGACACGGCCTGACGCCTCGACCGCGACCCCGCCCAGATCACGCACGGCACGGGCCTGAGCTGTTGCTGCCTCCTTGTCCGGCCCAAGGCACAGAACCGCCGGGCGCAGATGCGTGGTCAGCCGGTTCGACTCGCCGGTAGGTCCGGGCAGGATGAGCGCCTCGCGCGGGCTGTGCGGCGCGGCATTGGCGGCATCGAGCGCCTTTTGCACGGTGGCCACGGGCATCGCCTCGTCCCACTTCTGTCCCTCCACGGGCGCCGTATGCGCGCAGAACCGCGTGAGGTAATGCGGCCCGCCCGCCTTGGGGCCGGTGCCCGACATGCCTTCGCCGCCGAACGGCTGCGATCCGACGATGGCGCCGATCTGGTTGCGGTTGACGTAGATGTTGCCCGCATGCACCGCCTCGGTCACGTGCTGAACGCGGTCGTCGATCCGGGTCATCAGACCGAAAGTGAGACCATAGCCGGTAGCGTTGATCGCACCGATCACCTTGTCGAGGTTGCGCGACTTGAAGGTGGCGAGATGCAGAACCGGGCCAAAGATCTCGCGCTCGATTTCCTCGATGCCGCCGACCTTGATCAGCGTGGGCGCGATGAACGTTCCGGCATTCGGGGTCTTGAGCTCATGCAGGAGCCGCCCGTCGCTGCGGGCCTGCTGAATATGCTCGGCGATCCCTGCGCGGGCCTCCTCGTCGATCACCGGGCCGCAATCGGTCGAGAGGTGCCAGGGGTGGCCGACATGCAGCGCGTCCATCGCGCCGGTGAGCATCTCGGTAAAGCCCTCGGCAATGTCCTCCTGCACGTAAAGACAGCGCAGCGCCGAGCAGCGCTGCCCGGCGGACTGAAAGGCGGATTCGACGATCGCCTGCACCGCCTGTTCGGGCAGGGCGGTGCTATCGACGATCATCGCGTTCATGCCCCCGGTCTCGGCGATAAGTGGCGCGCCGGGGGCGAGGTTCTTGACCATTGCCGCGCGGATTTTCAGCGCCGTGTCGGTCGAGCCGGTGAAGGCCACGCCGCCGACGCGCGCGTCCGAGGTGAGCGCCGCGCCGACCTGTCCCGCGCCGGGCAGGAGTTGCAGCGCCGTGTCGGGCACGCCTGCCTTGTGCATCAGGCGCACGGCCAGATGCGCGATGAGCGGGGTTTGCTCGGCGGGTTTCGACAGCACCGCGTTGCCCGCCGCAAGCGCCGCCGCGATCTGGCCGGTGAAGATGGCGAGGGGGAAGTTCCAGGGTGAGATGCAGGTGAAGGTGCCAACCGGTTCCGCTTCGGGCGCGTTGGCCGCGTAGTACCGCAGGAAATCCACCGCCTCGCGCAACTCAGCCACGGCGTCGGGAATGGATTTCCCGGCCTCACGGTGCAGGATCGCGAAGACCTCGCCGTAGTTCTCCTCGTAGAGATCGGCCACCTTGTTGAGGATTTTGGCGCGCTCGGTCGCTGTGGCGTCCCACGGCTTGGCTGCCGCAAGCGCCGTCTCGATATCCGCCTCAGAGGCCCAGGCGACCGTGCCGGGGCTGTCGGCGGGATCGGCGGGGTTCTCGACGCGCTCGGGCGTCTCTGGCTGCGCCTTGCCCGCCAGCAGCGGCGCGGCCTCCCATGCCTGCGAGGCATAGGGCGCGCGCGCGGCCTCAATGGCGTCGAGCGTCGGTTGGTGTGTCAGGTCAAACCCAAGCGAATTGGGTCGTTCAGGTTGGAACAGATCAGGCCCGGTGGGCAGGTGCGGCTGCGGATCATCCACCGCCTCAAACGGGTCGCGGGCCACGGTTTCGGGGGCCACATCCTCATCCACGATCTGATTGACGAAGCTGGAATTGGCACCGTTTTCCAAGAGGCGGCGCACGAGGTAGGCCAGCAGATCACGATGCGCGCCCACGGGGGCGTAGATGCGGCAGCGGGTGCCTTCGGATTTCAGGATGATGTCATGCAGCGCCTCGCCCATGCCGTGCAGGCGCTGGAATTCGAAGGTGGATTTATCCGTCGCCATGTCGAGGATCGCCGCTGCCGTATGGGCGTTATGGGTGGCGAATTGCGGATAGATGCGGTCGGTCATCGCCAAGAGCTTTCGGGCATTGGCGATATAGGAAATGTCGGTTGCCGGTTTCGAGGTGAAGACCGGAAAGCCGTCCACGCCCTCGACCTGCGCGCGCTTGATCTCGGTGTCCCAATAGGCGCCCTTGACCAGCCGCACCATGATCCGGCGGTCCAGTTTCGTTGCCAGATCGTGCAGGTAGTCGAGCACATGGGCGGCGCGTTGCCCGTAGGCCTGCACCACCACGCCGAACCCGTCCCAACCGGCAAGTGCCGGCTCCGAGAGCACGCTCTCGATCACGTCGAGCGAGAGCGCGAGGCGGTCGGCCTCTTCGGCGTCGATATTGAGGCCCATACGCGCGGATTTCGCCAGCAGCGCGAGCGAGCGCAGGCGCGGCACGAGGATGTTCATGACCTCGTCGCGTTGTGCCACCTCGTAGCGCGGATGCAGCGCCGAGAGTTTCACGGATATGCCGGGATTGTCGCGGATGTCCTTGTTGGTGCAGGCATTGGCGATGGCGCTGATCGCACGGGAATAGCTGAGATGATAGCGGGTGGCGTCGGCATCGGTGCGCGCCGCCTCGCCGAGCATATCGTAGGAATAGGAATAGCCCTTCTTCTCCATCCCCGCCGCGCGGTCCATCGCGGCCTGAATGGTTTCACCCAGCACGAACTGACGGCCCATTTCCTTCATCGCGCGGCCCGTGGCGGTGCGAATGACCGGCTCGCCCAGACGTTTGATTGCACCGCGCAGGTGGCCCACCGGGCCGGGTTGTTCGTCCTTGAGCACCTTGCCGGTCAGCATCAAGGCCCAGGTCGAGGCATTGACCAGCGGCGAGGTGGAATGGCCCATGTGTTTGCCCCAGTCCGAGGGCGCGATCTTGTCCTCGATGAGGGCATCTATCGTTTCGGCGTCTGGCACCCGCAGCAGCGCCTCGGCCAGACACATCAGCGCGATGCCCTCGTCGGTGGACAGGCCGTATTCCGCCAGAAACACCTCCATCAACCCGGTATCGGACCGGCCGCGAATGTCGCGCACAAGCTGTGCGCCGCGGGCGCAGATGCGCGCGCGATCTTCGGGCGAGAGGTCGGCGATCTCGGTTAGGCGGGCGAGCGTCTCGGCCTCGTCGGCATAGGTGCCAAGGTCGATGGCGCGGCGGATATCGGTGTCATACGGCATGGCTACTCCCCCATGATTGATCGCATGATGCTACCATCATTGTCTAAGTGACTTTTCCCGATTAGGGTTGAAACGCAGGCCGGTTGCATTGAATTGGAGAGAAAAGTGGACCAAAGTGAACAGCTTGATCTCGACCGTTTCGACCGGGCGATTCTGCGTGTTCTGGCGGGTGACGGGCGGATCAGCGTGACCGACCTGGCCAAGGCGATCGGGCTTTCGAAATCGCCCACGCAGGCGCGGTTGCGGCGGCTGGAGCGGGACGGGGTGATCACCGGCTACCGCGCGCTTTTCGATCCGATCCGGCTGGGGCTGGATCACGTCAGTTTCGTCGAGGTGCGGCTGCATGACACGCGTGAGGCAGCATTGGCCGAGTTCAATGCCGCCGTGTCCAAGGTGCCCGAGATCGAGCAGGTGCATCTCATCGCCGGAAGTTTCGACTACCTGCTGAAAATCCGCACGCAGAGCATGGCCGATTATCGCCGGGTTCTGGCCGAGCATATCTCGGGGCTGCCGCATCTGGCCAATACCTCGACCTATGTGGCGATGCAGGCGGTGAAGGAAAACGCGCTCTCGGACGTGATTTGACCTGGGCGCGGCCTGCGCCATTATAAGTCGCATGAAACTTGCCCTGACCGCGTTTGCACTGATGGCCGGACCGGCCTTTGCCCAGACCTGCCCCGAGCCGCCCGATCACCGCGCGGCCATCGGTGGGTTGATCGAGGATGTGCAGGAGGCAGAGGACGAGCGCAGCGCTCGGCTCATTTCAAACGAGATGTGGGAATACTGGGCCGACGCGCCAGACGTGCGCGCGCAGGACTTGCTCGACGAGGGCATGACGCGGCGCGAGGCCTATGACTTCGCCGGGGCCGTAGATGCGTTCGACGCGCTGATCGCCTACTGCCCGGACTATGCCGAGGGCTACAACCAACGCGCCTTTGTCAATTTCATAAGGCAGGATTATGCGGCGGCGCTGCCCGATCTGGAGCGTGCGCTGGAATTGTCGCCGCGCCATATCGCGGCGATGACCGGGCAGGCGCTGACGCTTGTGGCTTTGCAGCGTCCGGGCGAGGCGGCGCTGATCCTGCGCCGCGCGCTCGACCTCAACCCGTGGCTGACCGAGCGCCATCTGCTGCCCGGGTTGGAGGCGCTGGAAGACGACATTTGACACGCCGCTATGGCTTTACACCCCGGTCAAAGCGGATATTGTCCGCGCGCGTCTGGTCGCCCTTGCCCGCGTGGTGGAATGGTAGACACAGGAGACTTAAAATCTCCAGGCCGAAAGGCCGTGCCGGTTCGAGTCCGGCCGCGGGCACCAGGCGGTGAGCGTCACTCGTCGAGCGTGCCGTGGATCGCGAATTGCTCCAACCCCGCCTCCTGCGCCTCGATCATGCTGTAGGTCTCGCGCACGCCCGCCTCGGTCAACTCGCGCAGCACGGTGAGCAGCGTGTTGGGCGCGTGATCCTCGCAAAGCTCGATCATCTGGGTGATCTCGTCGCGGGCCACGGGCAAGGCGGCGTCGATGGAGGGGGCGCCGTAGATGTCCACGAAATGCTGCGCGAGGGCGCGGGTCAGTGTCTCGACCTCGGCCTCCTCGATCTGCGTGACCGCGACGAATGTGACGCGGCCGAATGTCTCCAACCCCAACCAGCCATTTGCAAATGCCTGCCGGGATTTGCCTGTCAGATCCGCTTCGGACCAGTTGGAAAACTCGAACCCGCCCGAGATGCACCATTCGCCGGTGCGCGCCGGACTGTGATAGACGCGTTGGTCGCTTTCGTCGAAATGGATCGCGCGGGCGAGTTTCATTGCGGGGTCTCCAGACGGGTGCTGAGGGGGATGAGATGGGTGGTTTCGCCTTCGCGCATGAGCATGCCAAAGCGATCGTCGACGCCGAGATAGGTGCCGCTGCGTCCGTCGAGGGTGATGTGCTCGCCGATGCCATGGGCCAGACCGCGCCATTCTGCATGGAGCACCTTGGGGCCGCCGTCTTCCCAACGGTTGATCCAGACCAGCGTGTGCCGGGCCCAAGCCTCAAGCAATCCCACCGGATCGACCTCGGCGCAGCCCTCGTCATAGAGCGCGGTCTGATCTGGCGCGTCGCCGGGCCGCTCGGTGATCTGGATCAACGGCAGTTCAAGGCCGACGACGAGCCAGCCGGGCTCGGCATCCGGTGCGGTGCCACCCGCCGCGACGCGCAGCCGCCCGCAGGACGCGCCATTGATGCGCAGGCCGCCTGCCCATTCCAGATGCACCGCCACTTCGGGCGGGGCGAGCGCGCCGAGCGCGTTCTGAAAACCCACGCCGCAGACAGGTACCATCGCCATCGCGTCTTCAAGCGGGACTTCGGGGGCGATGACGAGGGCGGCCAACAGGTGATTGGCCGTCACATTATGCACGATCAGGCCTGCGTCACAGCCCAAGGCGGCCATGGCGCAGGCTTTCTCGAACGGGTCGATCGCACCCTCGACCGCAAGGCCTGACATCAGCGGCGGAAAGCTCGGCTCGGTCATGCAATGCCCTGTGCAATGAGTTGCCGCGCCACGTCGCGAAACGCCTGTGCCTGCGCGCTCTCGGGCTTTGAGACCACGATGGGCGCGCCGCCATCCGAGGCGAGACGAATGTCGAGATGCAGCGGGATTTCCGCCAGCAGCGGCACGCCCAGTTTCTCGGCCTCGGCCTTGACGCCGCCATGTCCGAAAACGTGTTCTTCATGGCCACAATTGGAGCAGATATGCGTGCTCATGTTCTCGATCATGCCAAGCACCGGCACATGCAACTGGTTGAACATGTCGATCCCTTTGCGCGCATCCAGAAGCGCCACGTCCTGCGGGGTGGAGACGATGATTGCACCATCGACCTGCGCCTTTTGCGCCAGCGTCATCTGCACGTCGCCGGTGCCGGGCGGCAGATCCACCAGCAGACAGTCGAGCGCACCCCATTGCACCTGCATCAGCATCTGTTGCAGCGCGCCCATCAGCATCGGGCCGCGCCAGACCACCGCCTGCCCTTCGTTGGTCATCAGGCCGATGGACATCATGGTGACACCGTGGTTGCGCATCGGCAGGATGGTCTTGCCGTCGGGGCTTGCGGGGCGGCCCGAGACACCGAGCATGCGTGGCTGCGAGGGCCCGTAGACATCCGCATCCAAAAGCCCCACGCGGCGGCCTTCGGCGGCGAGCGCGCAGGCGAGATTGGCCGACACGGTGGATTTGCCGACGCCGCCCTTTCCCGATGCGATGGCGATCAGGTGATTGACGCCGGGCACTTTCTCGGGGCCTTTTGGTTCGGCCTTTTTGCCGGGTTTTAGATCGGGCGGGGCCTTGGCGGAATGGCCGGTCAGCACGACCGAGACGGTCTCGGCCCCCGGCAGTTCCTTGACTGCGGCCTCGGCGGCATCGCGCACGGGGTTGTAGGCCTCGGCGCTTGCCGGGTCGATCTCCAGCACGAAGCGTACCGAGCCGCCCTCTACCGTCAGCGCGCGCATCACGCCCGCCGCCACGATATCCGACCCGCTGAGCGGATCGGTGATGGTCTTGAGCGCCGCTAGGACGCTCTCTCTTGTCACTGCCACGTCAGTCCTGCCCTTTGATCGTGCCGGTCACGACATGCTCGATATCGAGACCCTCGACGGTCAAAACCACCTTGGCCTGAAACTCCTGCCCGGCTGTGGCGCCTTTTTTGCGCAGCCCCTCCTCGATGGCCTGCTGCGAGGTGACGCCCACCTGCTTGAGGAATTTGCGCATCGACATGTTGAACTCATCGCTCATCGGTTTCTCCCTTCGTGGTTCAGACGACTTGACGCCGATAGTGGCGCTTTTCTAGGCTTGGGTATGCGTGGAGTGATCTCTCATATTGCAAACCGGCTGTGGATCGTGGTTGCGTCTCTTGGCTTTATGCTGGACGTGGAGCAGGCGTGCGCCGATGACAAGCGATTTCGGCTGAGCGCGCCTGCCGCCCTCGTGGAGACTGGCTTGCTCGATTACTTGCTGCCGCGATTTTCGCTCAAGACCGGGGTGCGGATCGAGATCGTAGGCCCGGCTGATCCGACAGAGATGACGATTGGCCCCGAGGCGGGGCGGCCTGTCTTCAAGGGTGAAGCCAATATTTGGCGCATGGCCCTCAACGGCGATCACCCCGGGGCGGCGCGGTTTGCCGAGTGGCTGACCTCCGAGATCGGGCAGCGCACTGTCACCAGCTATGAGGTTGCGGGCCGCGCGCCCTTTACCCTGCCGGAGGTGGTCGAAGAGGCCGAGGCCATACCTGACTTTGACGGCAACGCGTCCGAGGGCAAGGCGGTGTCGCTGGCGCAATGCGGGCGCTGTCACGTGGTCGCGCTCGAGAACCGAATGAACGCCATGGGCTCCACCCCGTCCTTTGCCGTACTGCGCACGCTGCCCGATTGGGCCGCGCGGTTTCAGAGCTTTTACGCACTCAGGCCGCATGCCGCTTTCACGCAGGTCGAGGATGTCACAGCGCCGTTCCCGATCAACCGGCCCTCGCCCATCGTGCCCGTCGAAGTGACGCTCGACGAGGTGGAGGCGATCCTGGCCTATGTGGCGGAGATGGCCCCCGCCGATCTGGGCGCGCCGATTCAATTTCAGTGATCCTTGCGCTTGCTGAGATAATCCTCGGTCGTGCGGACACGCGGGCGCGGGCCTGCGGCGAACGGATTGTCGTCTGAATGGAACTGCGCGTTGATCCGGCAGCCTTCGCACATCTGGATCATCTTTGCGGCATCCGAGGTGGCGAACATCGAATGCTTGCCCGCAAGTTTCTCGGTGATCCGCGCGATGGTTGATTTCGAGCCGAAAAGCACGCCGCATTCGATGCAGGCAAAGGGCTCTTCCTCGTTGAGCACGACCTGGGTGAGGGCGCTGTCATCGAGATTCATCTGCGGCTCCAGCGTGATCGCCTTTTCAGGGCAGATCGTGGCGCAGATCCCGCACTGCAGGCAGGCATCCTCCTGAAAACGCAGTTGCGGCAGATCCTCGTTATCCATCAGCGCGCCCGAGGGGCAGAGCGAGACGCAGGAGAGGCAGAGCGTGCAGGCATCCTGATCGACCAGCACCGCGCCGTAGGGGGCGGCGTCGGGCAGGGGCAGGGTGCCGCCCTCGGTGTTGAGCGCCTTGGCCGCGAGGCGCGCCACCTGACGGCGGCTGCCCATCGGCAAGACGGGTTCGGGCAGGGTGTGGACTGGTCCTGCATCGTAGAGCGCATCGCAGAGCGCGTCGGGATCGGCGAGGTCGAGCATCCCGACAGGCGCGCCGCCTGCCATGGCCTGCGCCAGTGGCACCTCTTGGTCGAGTGCGTCGCGCT
This sequence comes from Roseovarius tolerans, assembly GCF_900109855.1. Taxonomy (GTDB): domain Bacteria; phylum Pseudomonadota; class Alphaproteobacteria; order Rhodobacterales; family Rhodobacteraceae; genus Roseovarius; species Roseovarius tolerans. The sequence goes on from NZ_FOBO01000005.1 coordinate 160,682, forward strand.
CAGTGCGCGGCGAGAGCAGGATCGAAACGGCTCCAAAGCCCGAGGCGAGGGCCGCGAGGATCTCGGCATGGCCAAAGCCAGAGAGCGCCGACACTTCCAGCGGGATCACATCGGCGGGCAGCCCGCGCCCGTGGCGGGCGGCGAGGCGGATCATCTCGGCCCCATGGCTTGCATCATGCACCAGCAGGCGCGGGGCCGCGCCGCCAGCCTTGCGATAGGCCGAGGCCAGCGTCTGAATGCGCCGAAACGTCATGTCGGGCGGCGGCGCGTCATAGGTGATCGCGCCCGAGGGGCAGCGCGCGGCGCAGTCCCCGCAGCCCGCGCAGATCATCGGGTCAATGCTGACATGATCGCCATCGGGTGAGATTGCGCCGGTGGGGCAGATATCAAGGCATTTGCTGCACCCGGTCTGCTCGGCGCGGCTATGCGCGCAAATCAGCGGCTCGAGCGCCACATAGAGCGGCTTCTCGAACGTGCCGATCATCTGCGCCGCCTCGAATACCGCGTCCGAGACCGTCGTCAGGCTGCCCGGATCGGCGCGCAGATAGCCCTCGCGTTTCTGCGGGGCGGGGAACATTGGCGTGCCTCCCGTGAGGTCGAGAATGACATCGCACTGTGTCTGCCCTCCATCGCGGGGCGCGGTCCAGCGCAGCGCGCCGCGCCCGCCGGGATTGACCTGTTGTAGCGCGTCGAGGCGCAATTCAAATTGGCCCAAGGCGCCGCTTGCCTGCGTGATGTGCCCCCGGATCGCATCGAAATCGCGGGCCTCGGGCGGGTCGCACTCGTCTGTCAGCAGCACCGTGACCCCCAGAAGCGGGGCCAGTTTTTCGGCGGCGGGCATCACCACGTCGGAGGCCCCGATGATCAGGCACAGCCCTTCGGAGATTACGTCCAGGGTCTTTTCCGGGGGTGTCGGCAGCGCCGCCTCGGCCAGCAATGCGGCCATTTTGGGTAGTTTCGGGGCCGGATCCTCGGACCATCCCGCCCGGTCGCGCAGATCGACAAATGCGGGGGTGTCGGCTTCCAGATCGGTGGCCAGCTCCTCGAAAATCCGGGCCTCCTGCGCGCAGCAAATAATTGCCTCGCCGCCCTCGATCGCCTTGGCCGCCGACCCGATCTCGTCGGTGCAAAGCGCGCTGTGGAGCCGCGAGCAGGGCAAGCCGGTGGCCGTCTCCAGCCCCTCGGCGTCGAGCGTCTGTGACGCAGAACAGTCACACAATATCAGTTGCTTAGGCATTTTCACCCCGGGTGTTTTGCACGGCTGGGAAGGCGACGTTTTCGGTCTGTTCGGCGCAAGATTAGGCACGATTCGAAGCCCTCGTAAACAGCAATTCGAATCACGCCATCCGTCCGGGCTCGGCGCAGAGAGGGTGATTTTAATCCCGATTGATTCTGTTTGGATTCAAGGTCTTGCAATGCGGCATCGCAGCATCGAGAGGGTTCATGTGGACAAAATGTCCAATCCTGTCTTGTAGCGTCTTGTTGCCGGTTCAAAATGTCCGGGCGGTCGTCAAAGTCTACCTTTGCACACAGAAAAGGCTTTGCCCGGTCAGGAAACTGAACCAATCTGGGTTTACGCAGCAAGGGGATGGCACAGCGCGTGACCCATAGCCACGAAAAAGAGGTGACGATGCCGGTGGGGATCGTGATCCGAAAGTCGCCCGGTGTAACCCGGTGGGCGGCGTGGTCGTGGCGGGCTATAGCGGTCTTGCCCGGGGCCGGTCCTGCTGAGTGGCGCGAATTGCGCCGCGAGGGCGAGGCGGTGGAGTACCATGCCGCGACCGTGCAGGTCGAACTGCACCACACCCAGACAGAAGCGTATCTGCAAGGCATTTCAGCCAAAGTTCCCGCCGTTTACGTGGTGATGCGCAACGGCCCAGCGGCGCATCGCGATGGCGCGCCGCTGGAAGTGCTTCTGGCGACCGCATCACCCTTTGAGGCGCAGGATTATGCCGATACCGGCGAAGAGATCGTCGAGAAGGTGCCGATGCCCGAAGGTCTGGTGGCGTGGGTGCGCGATTTTGTCGAGGCGCACCATCAGGACGAGGAATTCAAGAAGCGTCGCCGCGACAAGCGCACCATCGGCGACGCGCAGGATGGCATCGGCGATCCGCGCATACCGCAGATGAGCGACGTGTATCGCGCGCCGGTGATGGCGCGCAAAGGGAGGCTGCATTGAGCCGGGGAGGCGATTTCTGGTCGCGCCGCAAGGCGCAGGTCGAGGCAGAGGCCGAGGCACAGGCCCGCGCGACGGAGGCGCAGGCGCGCGCGGTACAGGACGCGGAGCAGGCGGAGAAGAGCGATGACGACCTCTGCGAAGAGCTGGGCCTGCCCGATCCCGACACGTTGCAGCCCGGCGATGATTTCCGCGCCTTCATGGCCAAGGCCGTGCCCGACCGGCTGCGCCGCCGGGCGCTGCGGCGTCTGTGGCTGAGCAACCCGGCGCTCGCCAATCTCGATGGTTTGATCGATTACGGTGAGGATTTCACCGACAGTGCGACGGTGATCGAGAACATGCAGACCGCCTATCAGGTGGGCAAGGGCATGACCGCCCATGTCGAGGAGATGGCGCGGCAGGCCGAGGCCGAGGCGCAAGCTGCAGAGCAGCCGGAGCCAGAGGAGGCCCCGCAGGAGACGGAAGACGAGACACCGCCGCAGGTGGCCGAAGCTGAGGAGCCGCAGGAGGTGGCGGAGCCGTATGTCTGGGCCGACACATCTGAGGCTGAAGAGGCCGCGCCACCCCGCCGCCGCATGCGGTTCGAGTTTGACGACACAGCCGGAGCATCGGCATGACCCAGCAAGAGGCCTTTATGCAAGACCAGACCGCCACGCCGGAGATCACCGAGGAGGACGCGCTGCGTGCCGATCTCTATGATTTCCTTGCCGCCCTTCTTGCACGCCCGCCGGGGCAGGACCTGCTCGACAAGACCGCCGCGCTGAGCGGCGATCAGAGCGATATGGGGCAGGCCATCGCGGCGCTGGCCCGCGTCGCGCGCGTCAGCAAACCCGGCGCGGTCGAGAGCGAGTTCAACGCGCTTTTCATCGGGCTGGGCCGGGGCGAACTGCTGCCCTATGCCAGCTACTACCTGACCGGATTTCTCAACGAAAAGCCGCTCGCCGGGCTGCGCCGGGACATGGCCGCGCGCGGCATGACGCGGGCCGAGAATGTCTATGAGCCCGAGGACAATATCGCGTCTTGCATGGAGATGATGGCGGGGTTGATCCGGGGCCGCTTCGGCAAACCCGCCACGCTGGCCGAGCAACAGGTTTTCTTTGCCAAGCATGTCGGCCCATGGGCCGGGCATTTTTTCAGCGATTTGGAGGCTGCGCGCAATTCGGTTCTCTATGCCTCGGTCGGCGTTGTCGGCCGGGTGTTCATGGAGATCGAGGCGCAGGGCTTTCGGATGAGCGCGGGCTGATCCCGCGCCGTAACCGGTGGGCACGCGCTCACCATAACCAGAGGAGGGGAACCTTCATGACCCGGAAACCCGAGGATGGCAGCAGCCGCCGCGATTTCCTCAAGATGGCCGCCACCGGCGCGCCCGCTGTCGCGGTCGCAAGCGTGGTGACCGCAGGCAAGGCCGAAGCCGCCGAGCCCGACCTGACATCGGACAAGATGCAGGACACCGCGCATACCCGCGCTTACTTCGACAGCGCCCGGTTCTAAGTTCCGGACGCCGTCCAACACCGCTGACGACTGGTTGCGTGACGCCCGACTGTCAGGGGAAACCGCAGTACCCAGCCTGAATTCAGGCCCAGGGAGGAGAGAGAAACATGCTTAGGAAAAAGACCAACGGGGTTGCGCGACGCCCCCAGCGGACCAGTATCCTGTCTGAGGTCGCCGACAAGTCGGTCGACCGCCGCGCGTTCCTGCGCGGCAGCGGTCTGGCCATCGGTGGCCTGGCTGCCATCGGGGCCATGGGTGGCACAGTCACCCGCGCGAATGCCCAAAGCGCCGCCGTCGAGGCGGTGCAAACCGTGAAATCCGTCTGCACGCATTGCTCGGTCGGCTGTACGGTCGTGGCCGAGGTGCAAAACGGTGTCTGGACGGGTCAGGAGCCCGGCTGGGACAGCCCCTTCAACTTGGGCGCGCATTGCGCCAAGGGCGCGTCGGTGCGCGAGCACGCGCATGGCGAACGCCGCCTCAAGTATCCGATGAAGAAAGAGGGCGGAGAGTGGAAGCGCATCAGCTGGGAACAGGCGATCAACGAGATCGGTGACGGCATGATGAAGATCCGCGAAGAGAGCGGCCCGGATTCGGTCTATTGGCTGGGCAGCGCCAAGCACAATAACGAGCAGGCCTATCTCTTCCGCAAGTTCGCCGCCTATTGGGGCACCAACAACGTGGACCATCAGGCGCGCATCTGTCACTCGACGACCGTGGCAGGCGTTGCGAATACATGGGGCTACGGCGCCATGACCAACAGCTACAACGACATCCACAACTCCAAGGCGATCTTCATCATTGGCGGCAACCCGGCGGAAGCACATCCCGTCAGCCTGCTGCATGTGCTGAAGGCCAAGGAAGAGAACAACGCCCCCCTCATCGTCTGCGATCCGCGCTTTACCCGCACGGCCGCGCATGCCGATGAATATGTGCGCTTCCGTCCCGGGTCGGACGTGGCGCTCGTCTGGGGTATCCTGTGGCACATCTTTGAGAACGGCTGGGAGGACAAGGAGTTCATCCGCACCCGTGTCTGGGGCATGGAACAGATCCGCGACGAGGTGGCCAAGTGGACGCCCGAAGAGGTGGAGCGGGTGACCGGTGCGCCGGGCAGCCAGCTGCGCCGCGTGGCACGCACGCTCGCCAATAGCCGTCCCGGCACCGTGATCTGGTGCATGGGTGGCACGCAGCACACCAACGGTAACAACAACACCCGCGCCTATTGCATCCTGCAACTGGCGCTCGGCAACATGGGCACCGCCGGTGGCGGCACCAACATCTTCCGTGGCCATGACAACGTGCAGGGTGCGACGGATCTCGGCGTTCTCAGCCACACCCTGCCGGGCTATTACGGCCTTGCAAAAGGGTCCTGGGCGCATTGGGGCCGGGTCTGGGGCGAGGATATGGAGTGGCTCGACGCCCAGTTCGCCACGATCAAAGACAAAGATGGCAAGGATCAGTCGCTCCAGCAGTTGAGCGGTATCCCGGTCAGCCGCTGGATCGACGGCGTGCTCGAAGACCCCGACAACATGGACAACCCCAACAAGGTGCGTGCCATGGTGCTCTGGGGGCATGCGCCCAACAGCCAGACGCGCGGCAAGGAAATGAAGACGGCGATGGAACAGCTCGACATGCTGGTCGTGGTCGATCCCTATCCGACGGTCTCGGCGGTCATGCATGATCGCACCGATGGCGTTTACCTGCTGCCGGCCTGTACCCAGTTCGAGACGCGCGGCTCTGTCACCGCCTCGAACCGCTCGCTCCAGTGGCGTGACCGCGTGGTTGAGCCTCTGTTCGAGAGCAAGCCGGACGAGGTCATCATGGCCAAGTTCGCCAACAAGTTCGGCTGGGCCGATCGGTTCTTCCGCAATATCGAGATGGACGACCCCGAGACGCCGAATGTCGAGAGCATCACCCGCGAGTTCAACCGCGGCATGTGGACCATCGGCTACACCGGGCAGAGCCCTGAGCGGATGAAGCTGCACATGGCCAATCAGCACACCTTTGACCGCACCACGCTGCGCGCGGTCGGCGGTCCTGTTGATGGCGAGACCTACGGTCTGCCGTGGCCTTGCTGGGGCACGCCCGAAATGGGGCATCCGGGCACGCATATCCTCTACGATATGTCCAAGCCGGTCTCCGAGGGTGGTCTGACCTTCCGTGCGCGCTTTGGCGTCGAGCGGGATGGCGACAACCTGCTGGCCGAAGGCGTCTACTCGGCGGGCTCCGATATCCAGGACGGATATCCGGAATTCACCATGCAGATGCTGATGGATCTGGGTTGGGACAGCGAGCTGACCGACGAGGAACGCAGTGCGATCGACGCGGTCGCGGGCGCAGGCACCAACTGGAAAACCGACCTCTCGGGCGGCATCCAGCGGGTTGCGATTGCCCATGAATGCGCCCCCTTCGGCAATGCCAAGGCGCGCGCTGTGGTCTGGACCTTCCCCGACCCGGTGCCGATCCACCGCGAGCCGCTCTATACCAACCGGCGCGATCTGGTGGCGGATTATCCGACCTACGAGGACCGGCACGCCTACCGCCTGCCGACCATGTATGCCTCGATCCAGAAGAATGACTTCTCGAAGGATTACCCGATCATCCTCACATCCGGCCGTCTGGTCGAATACGAGGGTGGCGGCGACGAGACGCGTTCGAACCCATGGCTTGCGGAATTGCAGCAGGACATGTTCGTCGAGATCAACCCGCATGATGCCAACAATATCGGCGTGCGGGACGGATCGCAGGTCTGGGTCGAAGGGCCCGAGGGCGGAAAGGTCAAGGTGATGGCGATGGTGACCGAGCGCGTGGGGCAGGGTGTGGCTTTCATGCCGTTCCACTTCGGCGGTCATTTCGAGGGCAAGGACCTGCGGGAGAACTATCCCGACGGGGCCGATCCATATGTCTTGGGCGAGAGTACGAACACCGCCCAGACCTATGGCTACGACTCGGTCACGCAAATGCAGGAGACCAAGGCGACTCTCTGCAAAATCGTTGCAGCATAAGGAGATACTGATATGGCAAGAGCAAAGTTTCTGTGCGACGCCGAACGCTGCATCGAATGCAACGCCTGCGTCACCGCCTGCAAGAACGAGCACGAGGTGCCGTGGGGGATCAACCGCCGCAAGGTGGTGACGATCAACGACGGCAAGCCTGGTGAGCGGTCGATCTCGGTCGCGTGCATGCACTGTTCGGACGCGCCCTGCATGGCCGTCTGTCCGGTGGATTGCTTCTACCAGGACGAGGAGGGTGTGGTTCTGCACTCCAAGGACCTGTGCATCGGCTGCGGTTATTGCTTCTACGCGTGCCCGTTCGGTGCGCCGCAATTCCCGCAGGCGGGCAACTTCGGCAGCCGTGGCAAGATGGACAAGTGCACCTTCTGCAAGGGTGGCCCGGAAGAGAACCACAGCCAGGCCGAGTTCCAGAAGTACGGGCGCAACCGGATCGCCGAGGGCAAGCTGCCCATCTGCGCCGAGATGTGTTCGACCAAGGCGCTTTTGGCCGGTGATGGCGATGTCGTCTCGAGCATCTACCGCGAACGCGTCGTGGCGCGCGGCTTTGGCTCGGGCGCATGGGGCTGGGGTTCGGCCTACGGCCAGCAAAGCGGCGGCTAATTCCGTCACGGACCGGCCGGGCACTGTCCCGGCCGGGGACCGATGCCGGGTGTCCTAGAGACGCCCGGCATCGGAAACTTTAAAGGTTTCCGATCCGATTTCCTAGAAGGAAATCGGAGCCTTATACAATGATCGAGGATATGATGCGCGCTTTACTCAGCATGGCTCTATGTCTCCTGCTCGCCCTGCCCGCTGCGGCACAGGACACGCCCGCCCCGTCCGGCCCCGACCGCTCGGCCACCGGGGGGGCGCAGACGCTTGAAGATATTCTCGCCCGCCAACGCGGTGAGCCGGTCGATGACAGCTTTCGCCGCAATGCCACGGGCGGCGATGATGCCGCGGGCATGGCCGGGCAGTTAGGGTCGCTTGGCGGGGCATCCGATTCCGAGGTCTGGCGCGCGCTGCGCTACGGGCTCGATGACGTCAAGGTGTCGTCGGGCGGGCCGGAGGCACGCGTGCTCATTCAGGATGGCGGCATGTCCTGGCTGGCGTTCCGCCAAGGACCGCTTGCGACTTATGGCGCCTATCTCCTTGGCATCACGCTGGCGCTGCTTGCGCTCTTTCTCCTGATCCGTGGCCGTATTCGGATCGACGGTGAAAAGACCGGCCGCACTGTCACCCGGTTTCAGGCCGTCGAGCGGTTTGGCCATTGGCTCATGGCGGGCTCGTTCATCGTGCTGGCCATCACAGGGCTGGTTGTGCTTTTCGGTCGGATGGTGGTTATCCCGCTTCTGGGGCATGAGGCTTTCTCGACCATCGCGGTGGGTTCGAAATGGGTGCATAACAACATCTCATGGGCCTTCATGCTGGGCCTCGTGATGGTGTTCTTCATGTGGGTTCTGCACAACATCCCCAACCGGACCGACCTGAAATGGCTGGCTGTTGGCGGGGGCATCTTCACCAAGGGCGTGCATCCGCCCGCCAAGAAATTCAACGCCGGGCAAAAGATGATTTTCTGGGCGACCATCGTGTTTGGGGCCTCGATTTCGGCCTCGGGCCTGTCGCTGCTCTTCCCGTTCGAGTTGCCGATGTTTGCCAAGACCTTTGTGATCCTCAACGACACCGGCTTGCCGCAGGCCGTGGGTTTTGGGGTGCTGCCCGAGATGCTTGCTCCGCATGAGGAAATGCAGCTGGCGACGCTGTGGCATTCGATCATGGCCTTCGTGCTGACCGCGATCATCCTCGCGCATATCTATATCGGCTCTGTCGGGATGGAGGGCGCGTTCGACGCCATGGGCTCGGGCGAGGTCGAGGAGCAATGGGCGCGCGAGCATCACGGTTTGTGGCTCGAGGAGTTGCAGGAGAAGGGCCACGCGCCCGACCCCGGCCCAAATCGCACCAAGGCCGGCACGCCCGCGGAATAGCCATGCGCGTGCTAGTGCTCGGTCTCTGGCTCATGGGGCTGGCGGGGGTCTACCCGCTGGCGGCGCAGGAGTTCACCACGCTCAAGGGGCATGGTGGGCCGGTCATGGGGCTGAGCGTCTTGCCGGGCAGTGGTCAGGTGGTGTCGGCCAGTTTCGACAATTCCGTGGGTCTCTGGCAGGGCCGCGCCCCGCGCTGGTTCGAAGGGCACGCGGCGGCGGTCGTGACGGTAGAGCCTTTGGACGAAGACCGTGTCGTCAGTGGGGGCGATGATTTCGCGGTCATCATCTGGGACCGGGCCACCGGCGAGGGGCAGCGCCGTGAAGGGCATCAAGGCAAGATCGCGGCCCTCGATGTGTCGCCTGACGGTGACTGGATCGCCTCGGCAAGCTGGGACGGCTCCATCGGTCTCTGGCCCGTGGCGGGGGGCGAGGCGCGGTTTCTCAAGGGTCATGATGCGGCGGTCACCGATGTGGCGTTCAGTGAAGATAACAGCCTTCTCTATTCCTCTTCCGCCGATGGCACCCTGCGCGAATGGCAGTGGCGCGAGTTCGGCGCGCCGCCGCGCGAGTTGCTCAATCAGGGGTTTGGCATCAACCGCATCGTGCTGGGGTCGGGGGATACGTGGCTGGCCTATGGCGCGGTCGATGGCGCGACGCGTGTCGTGGACCCGGCAACGGGGCGCGAGATTGCCGATTTCACGCTCGACCGCCGCCCGGTCCTGTCGCTCGCCTTTCATGCCGAGACGGCGCAGCTCGCGGCTGGGGATGGGCACGGCTACATCATGGTGATCGACACCGACGATTGGCACATCGCGCGGGATTTTCAGGCGATGGCGCGCGGCCCGGTCTGGGCGCTCGAATTCTCGCCCGATGGTGGCATGATCTATGCCGGGGGGCTGAGCGAGGTGATCTATGGCTGGCCGGTGGATCTGCTCGACGATTACGACCCGGCGGGCGCTGTCGAGCACAGCTTTCTGCGCCCGGCGGAAGAGATGGACAACGGCGAGCGGCAGTTCATGCGCAAATGCTCGATCTGCCACGCACTGACGCCACCGCCGTCGCGCAAGGCGGGGCCGACACTGCACGGTATCTTCGGGCGACGCGCCGGAACGCTGCCGGGCTATGCCTATTCCGACACGCTGGACGGTGCCGATATCGTCTGGAGTGAACAGACCATAGACGCGCTGTTCGACCTTGGGCCGGATCACTACATCCCCGGCTCCAAGATGCCGATGCAACGGATCACGGCACCTGAGGACCGGCAGGATATGATAGACTACCTGCGCCGGGCCACTGCAACAGAAGGGAACTGAGAAATGAAAGTCATGATTGCGGCCTTTGTCGCCTGCGGGATCATTACCGCTGCGGCACCTACCGTCCTGAGTGAGTTGGGTTACACATCCGAAGCCAAGCGCGCGGGCGATGCTGTCCGGTTGGGTGACGCGGCTGAATGACGGCCAAGCCTGAGCCCGATGAGACCCGCGACGACTATGGTGAGAACCTGTCGCGCGCCGCCGTGCTCATCATCGACGATGAGCCGGGGATGCGGAATTTTCTGATCAAGACGCTCGGGCCGCGCTGCAAGCGGGTGGAACAGGCGCGTTCTGCCGAGGAGGCGGGCGAGATCCTCGATCAGGTGCATTTCGATCTGGTGATCCTCGACAATGTGATGCCGGGCAAGAGCGGGCTTGATTGGCTGGAGGAGCAGCGGCAGGTCGGGCTCTTTGCCGATACGATCCTGATCACCGCCTATGCCGATCTCGATACCGCGATCAAGGCGTTGCGCGCGGGCGTGAGCGATTTCGTCCTCAAACCGTTCCGCGCCAACCAGATCCTGAACGCGGTGGCGCGCGCGCTCGACCGCAAGTATCTGGCGCGCGAGAACTACCTGCTGCGGCACGAGCTGTCGGAGGGCGGGCAGGCGGCGCGTGGGCGGCTTCTGGGCAATTCCGCCCCCGTGCTGGCGGTGCGCGAGATGCTGACCAAGCTGGCCCCCCTGCCCACATCCGTTCTCTTCACCGGGGCGAGCGGGACCGGAAAGGAGATCGCGGCACGTACCCTGCACGGGCTGTCGGACCGGGCGGAAAAGCCCTTTGTCGCGGTCAATTGCGCCGCGATTTCTTCAGACCGCATCGCCGAGGAACTGTTCGGTGTGGTCGAGGATGGGCGGCCGCGCAAGGATGGGCTGTTGCTGCATGCCGATGGTGGCACGCTGCTGCTGGATGAGGTGGCGCAACTGCCCGAACATGTGCAGGCCGGGCTTTTGCGTGTGCTGGAGGACAAGCGGATCAGGCCCTTGGGCTCGGAACGGGAAGTCCCGCTCAACCTGCGCTTTCTCTTCGCCACCAATGCCGATTTGCAAGAGGCGGTGCGGGCAGGGCGTTTTCGCGCCGATCTCTACCACCGGATCAATATCGTCAATGTCGAGATGCCCCGGCTCAAGGAGCGCGCCGAGGATATCGTTGAACTGGCCGCCCTTTTCATGAGCGAGTTTTCCCGCTCGCTCGGCATGCCGGCGCTGGAACTGAACGAGGAGGTTCTGCTCAAGCTCAGCCGCTACGACTGGCCCGGCAATGTGCGCGAATTGCGCAACCTGATCGAACGCTCGGTGATCCTCGGTGAGTTTCCCGAGGAATTCGCGGGATCGGGACGTGTCACCGGGACACAGGCCATCGAGACGCTGGAGTTGGTCGAACAGCGACACATAATGTCCGTGCTCGACGCCTGTGGCGGCAACCGCGCCGAGGCGGCGCGGCGATTGGGCGTGGCGCGCAAGACCGTGGATCGCAAATGTGCGGCCTGGGGCATCTGATCCCGCTGCGCCAGAATTGAAAATGCCGGGTTCATTCCCGAACCCGGCATTCTTTTCCCAGTGAGAGGGTCTTGCCCGATCAGTCCCAGCCAACCTCGTTGAAGATGGTCTGTGCATCGGCGGCATGGGCCTTGAACGACGCGGTCGGCGTTTCGTTGTCGGGGATGAACAGCCCCATCTTGGCGACATGCTCGCCGATCGGCACGCCGGACATGACGGGATATTCGTTGTTGGCATTGGCGAACTGCGCCTGCGCCTCTTCGCTGGCGAGGTATTCAAGAAGTGCCGTGGCCTCATCCTTGTTGGGCGCATTGGCGGCGATGCCGGCGGCGGCAAGATTGACATGTGCGCCGCGTCCGCTCTGGTTCGGCCAGACCCAGCCGATGCCGTCGATGCCGCTGGTCAGCCCGTCCACGTCGCTGGCGAGGCCCCGGGCGAAGTAATAGGTGTTCGCCACGGCGATGTCGCACTCACCCGAGACGATGCCGCGCAGCTGGTCGGTATCGCCGCCCTGCGGTTCGCGCGCCATGTTATCGACGATGCCTGCGGCCCAGTCCTTGGCGGCCTCTTCGCCGTGATTCTCGATGATCGAGGCCATCAGCGACTGGTTGTAGATGTTCGAGGACGACCGAATGCAGATTTGCCCTTTGTAGGCGGGGTCGGCCAGGTCTTCGTAGGTGCGCGGCGGGTTTTCGACCCGCTCCTTGGAATAGAAGATGATGCGCGCGCGCTGCGAAAGGCCCGTCCAGAGGTTTTCATCGTCGCGCAGATGCGCCGGTACGTTGGCCTCGATCGTCTGGGACTCGAATGGCTGGAGAAGACCGCGCTCTTCGGCGCGCGAGATGCGGCCCACATCGACGGTCATGAACACGTCGGCGGGGCTGTTGGCACCCTCGGCTTCCATCCGCGCCATCAGCTCGTCGGCCTTGGCCTCGATACGGTTGATGGTGATGCCGGTTTTCTCGGTGAAGGCGGCATAGAGTGCATCGTCGCTGTCATAGTGGCGGCTGGAATAGAGGTTGACCTCTTGCGCGAAGGCAGGGGCGGTCAGGGCCATGAGGGCGGTGACGCTCATCGCGGCTTTGAACAGGTGCATCGGGAGTCCTTTCAGGTTTCCGAGTGAATTCGTGGGGTATTCCTACGAATTACTGACTAAAAGAGTCAATAGTATTTCCGACAAAATCAGTCGGGTCACTAAATGGAAAAGCTGATCACAAGACAGACGGGCTGCGGTGTCTGCGCCAGAGGCTGCTGCCGAGCGTCGTTGCAGCAAAGATCATCGCGGCTGCGCAGACGATGGTTGGTCCCGTGGGCGTGTCCATCGCGAAGGACGCCCGCAGACCGCCTAGCGCCGAGGCGGCGGCGATCAGGGTTGCGATGAGCGCCATTCGTTCGGGTGTTGAGGCCAGAGGGCGGGCGGCGGCGGCGGGCACAATCAGCATGGCGGCTATGAGCAGCACGCCCACCACCTTGATCGCCACCGCTACGACCACGGCAAGCGCGAGCGTGAGGACCAATTGTTCGCGACGCGGATCAATCCCCGCCGAATAGGCGAGATCCGGGCTGAGCGTCGCGGTCAGGAGCGCCTGCCACCGCCATGCGAGCAGCCCCAGCACGAGCGCCGCGCCGCCCCAGATCACCGCCAGATCACCTTGGCTGACCGCGAGGATGTCACCGAAGAGATACGCCATCAGGTCGATCCGCACGCCCGACAGAAACGATACCGCCACGAGACCAAAGGCGAGCGCGGAATGCGCGAGAACCCCAAGCAGCGTGTCCATCGCAAAGCCGCGCCCCGACAGCGTCGAGACGGTGGTGGCCATAATCAGGGACATCACCAGTGCACCGACGAAGACCGACATCGAAAAGGCCAATGCCACGGCCACGCCGAGGATCGCGGCATGCGCGGTGGCGTCGCCGAAATAGGCCATGCGCCGCCAGACGACAAAACTGCCAAGGGGTGCAGCCGCAATCGCCACGCCAAGCCCGGCGAGGGCCGCGCGCATCAGGAAATCGTCAAGCATCATTCGGCGGCCTCATGGCTGTGCGGATTGTCGTGATCATGATCATGGCCGTGGTCATGGTCGTGGCGGTAAAGCGCAAGAGCGCCCTGTGTGCCGCTGCCGAAGATGGCGCGGTATTCCTCGGCCTGAGCGACAATCTCGGGGCGGCCCTCGCAGCAGACATGACCATTGAGGCAGATCACCCGGTCGCTAGCACTCATCACCACGTGCAACTCGTGGCTGACCATCAGCACGGCGCAGCCGATTTCCTGCCGAACCTCTTCGATCCGGCGGTAGAACGCGGCGGAGCCCGGTTGATCAAGGCCCTGCGTGGCCTCGTCGAGAATCAGCAAGTCAGGATTTTCCATCAGCGCCCGGGCCAGAAGCACCCGTTGAAATTGTCCGCCCGAGAGATCGGTCATCTGACGGTCCCGCAGGTCGGGCAGCCCTGCCTGTTCAAGCGCCGCACGCACGGTTGCGGGCGCGTGGCGGCGCGGCAGGCTAAGGAACCGGGCCACGGTGAGGGGCAGGGTCGGGTCGATATGCAGCTTTTGTGGTACATAGCCGATGCGCAGCCCCGGCGAGCGGCGGATCTGCCCCTTCGCCGGTTTGATCGCGCCGATGATGGTGCGCAGGAGCGTTGATTTGCCCGATCCGTTGGGGCCGACGATGGTCACGATCTCGCCCCTGTCGATGGCGAGGCTCACATCGTGCAGCACCATGGCCCCGCCTAGGCGAACCGCGATCCCATTGGTCTCGATCAGGCGCATGCGGGATGTCCCTCGCGGCAGTTGGGGCACAGGCCGACGGCCTCAACCACGGCCTGTTCGATGGCAAAACCCGCCTCGTCGGCGGCCTTGCCCAGAATACCGCGCGTCGGTTCGGCATGGGCCTCGGCCACGGCATCGCAATTGCGGCAAATGAGGAAGGCGGGGGTGTGCGTCTGGCCCGGATGGGTGCAGGCGATGAAGGCGTTGAGCCGTTCGACCTTGTGTGCGAAGCGGTGGCTGACGAGGAAGTCGAGCGCACGATAGGCGACCGGCGGCTGCGATCCCAGACCTTCGTCGCGCAGCACGTCGAGAATTTCATAAGCCCCCATGGCGCGGTGCTCACTGAGCAGGATTTCCAGGACCCGGCGGCGCACGGGGGTGAATTGCAGTTTGTGCGCGGCGCACTGCGCCTCGACGGCTGAAAGGGCACCCTGCACGCAGCTTTTGTGGTCATGCTGCTCGAATCCGATGGTGTCCATGCCGGGCCTCCACTGCGGTAATTTTTGGGCTTGATATGTTATAGAGTTACAATTATCAAGCCTGCTGATGCGTTATGATATTACATACAATGAGGGTCTTCCATGTCTATCCGAGTCATTGCAACGCTGAGTGTCGGCTTGGGTTTTTCTGGTGCCGCACTGGCCGAGACGCCCAAGGTTGCAACCGATATCACGCCAGTGCATTCGCTCGTGGCACAGGTCATGGAAGGGGCAGGCGCGCCCGCTCTGCTGATTGCGCCGGGGGCATCGCCACACGGGTACGCGATGCGCCCGTCCGAGGCGTCGGCACTGGAGGCAGCCGACCTTGTCTTCTGGATGGGGGAGGGGCTGACGCCCTGGCTTGAAGGGGCGATCGCCTCGCTGGCCGGGGATGCGCATGTGATTGCCCTTCTGGGGGCCGCCGAGACGCGCGTTTTACCATTCCGCGAGGGCATTGCCTTTGATGAGCATGACGAGCAGGACAACGACGACCACGGCCACGATGACCACGACGACCATGGCCACGATGACCATGACCACGATGACCATGACCACGACGACCACGGCCACGATGACCATGGCCATGACGACCATGATCACGGCCACGCCCATGACGGGGCCGACCCGCATGCTTGGCTCGATCCGGCGAACGCACGGGTCTGGCTGGGTGTCATCGCCGAAGAACTGGCAGAGCACGATCCGGAAAACGCAGCGCTCTACAAGGCAAATGCCGCAGCGGCACAAGCAGAGATTGCCGCTCTTGAGGTCGATATCGCCGAACAAACTGCGCCGTTGCGCGACGTGCCGTTTCTCGTGTTTCACGACGCGTACCAGTATTTCGAAACGCGGTTCGACATAGCTGCGGCGGGGGCCATCGCACTCGGGGATGCCGCGGATCCAGGGCCTGCGCGGGTCGCAGCGCTTCGGGATATGGCGAAAGAGCGTGACATTGCCTGCGTCTTTTCCGAGCCGCAATTCGACCCCAAGCTGGTCCGCAACGTCTTTGGTGATAGTATCGGGCATGGTGTGCTTGACCCCCTCGCAAGTGATGTTGTTCCCGGCCCTGCACTCTATTCGGAAATATTGCGTGGTATGGCGCGCGCTATGACAGAATGCCTAGGTACGCAGGACTGAGTCTCTAACCAAGGCAGCCGGATACGCAGCGTAAAACTTGCGCCGCCTCGCATTCCCGCACATTCTGTCGCGCAGGGATCACCCGCGCGGGAGAGGCGGGACATAAAGGGAGGACGGACCGATGGGTTTCACATCGCGGCAGGATGCGCTCGACATTCAGAACGAGATGCCTTGGGAGGCGCGCGACAGACCGGCGACGCTTTACAAGATGCTGAGCGCGACGGCGCAGGCCTTTCCGGATCGTCCGGCGCTCAGTTATCAGCTGCTTTCGGGCCCTACCGACAAGGCGCAGACGCTGACATGGCAGCAGTTTCACGATCAATGCTGTCAGGCGGCCAATCTTTTCCGCAGCCTGAAGCTGGCCGAAGACGATGTGATCGCCCTGGTCCTGCCCAACTGTGTCGAGACCGCCGTCGCAACCATCGGCGGGGCCATTGCCGGGATCGTCAACCCGGTCAACCCGCTCTTGGAACCCGAACAGATCAGCGCGATCCTGCGTGAGACCGGGGCCAAGGTGGTGGTCACGCTCAAGGCCTTCCCCAAGACCGACATCGCGCAAAAGACCGCCGAGGCCGTGCGCCACGCGCCCGATGTGCATACCGTCTACGAGATTGACCTCAACCGGTATCTCACCCCGCCGAAAAGCTGGATCGTGCCGCTGGTCCGGCCCAAAAACCCGACCGGCCACCATGCCGATGTGCTGGATTTCAACAAGGCGATGGCGGGGCAGAGCAAGACCCTGACTTTTGCGGATAGCGACGGTGACCGGGTCGCCGCCTATTTCCATACTGGCGGCACCACCGGCATGCCCAAGGTCGCGCAGCATAAATATTCGGGCATGATCTATAACGGCTGGATCGGGCACACGCTGCTCTTCACCGAAGACGACAACGTGATGTGCCCGCTGCCGCTGTTTCATGTCTTTGCCTGCCACGTGATCCTGATGGCCTGCATCAAATCCGGCGCGCATGTGGTCTTTCCCACGCCCGCAGGCTATCGCGGCGAGGGCGTGTTCGACAATTTCTGGAAGCTTTGCGAGCGCTGGAAGATCAGCTTCGTGATCACCGTGCCGACCGCCGTCTCGGCGCTGATGCAGCGCAAGGTGGATGCCGATCTCAGCACAGTCAAGAACGCTTTCTCCGGCTCTGCGCCGATGCCGATGGAGCTGTTTACCCGGTTCGAGAGTGCCACCGGCATGACCGTGATCGAGGGCTACGGGCTGACCGAGGCGACCTGCCTTGTCTCGGCCAACCCGCCCGAGGGGCAGAAGAAAGTGGGTTCTGTCGGAGTGCCTTTTCCCTATACGGATGTGCGCATCTACAAGGTGGTGGACGAGCAGCCGGTGGAATGTGACACAGACGAAGTGGGCGAAATCTGCATTTCCAACCCCGGTGTCTTTGCCGGCAACACCTATACCGAGGCCGCCAAGAATGCCGGCCTCTATCACCACGAAACCTACCTGCGCACCGGTGATCTGGGGCGGATCGACGGCGATGGCTATCTGTGGATCACCGGCCGTGCCAAGGATCTGATCATCCGGGGCGGGCATAATATCGACCCGGCGGATATCGAAGAGGCGCTGATGGCGCATCACGACGTGGCCATGGCCGGGGCCATCGGGCAGCCCGATGCCCATGCTGGTGAAATGCCCTGCGCCTATGTCGAACTGGTCGAGGGCGGCACGGCGACGGGGGCGGACCTGCTGGAGCATTGCAAGATCCATGTGCATGAGCGCGCGGCCATCCCGAAATATATCGAGGTGCTGGACGAATTGCCCAAAACCGCCGTCGGCAAGGTGTTCAAGCCCGACCTGCGCAAGCACGCGATCACCCGCATATACAACTCGGCGCTGGACAAGGCGGGTCTTGCCGCGCAGGTGACCTCGGTCGTGGATGACAAGAAACGCGGGCTGGTGGCACAACTCACCCGCAAGGGTGACGCGGATGAAGAGGCCATTGGTCACGTCCTCGGGCAATTCGTGCGCCCTTGGGAATGGGCGGAGTAGGCATCAAAGGATAGGTCGGGCGTCACCGGAATGTCATATGCGGAGGTAATACGGCATTCGGGACCAAAGTCCGGTCATGTGTTTCGCCCAAGCCTACAAGGAGACGGCCCATGCCTCAGAAAATCTTCATCTGGGTGGCCCATCCGCGCGAAACTTCGTTTTGTTCCGCTCTGGCCGATGCCTATCAAGCCGGGGCCGAGGAGAGAGGCGCCAACATCCGGCGGATAGAACTGCACGCCATGCGCTTTGCCCTCGACTTCGAAGGCTACGGCAAGGACATGCCCGCGCTCGAGCCCGATCTGCTGACGTGGCAGGAGGCCATCACCTGGGCCGATCACCTGCTGATCGTGCATCCCTATTGGTGGGGGTCGATGCCCGCTCAGGCCAAGGCGGTTCTGAACCGTGCGCTGATTCCCGGCTTCGGTTTTCGTTATCACAAACGCGGCGTGTTCTGGGACAAGCTGCTGACCGGGCGCACGGCGGATGCGATCATCACCTCCGACACGCCGCCCTGGTACGACACGCTGGTCTACCGCAAGCCGGGGCGGCGGGTGTTGCGCAATCAGGTACTGGGATTTTGCGGCATCAAGATGCGCAAGCTGGTCCAATTGGGAACGGTCAAGACCGCCGATGAGGCCAAGCGCGCCCGCTGGATCGCACGGGCGCGCGAGATGGGCCGCAGCGCGGCCTTATGAGACGTCCTTGTAGCTGACTTCGCGCTTGTCTGCCCCGGTCTTCTCGCGCTGCACCACGAGTCGGTTGAGCGCGTGGACATAGGCGCGGGCCGAGGCCACGACGGTATCGGTATCGGCGGACTGCCCGGTCACGATGCGGCCGTCTTCCTCCATCCGCACAGACACGGTGGCCTGCGCGTCGGTGCCCTCGGTCACGGCGGCCACCTGATAAAGCTGCAGCCGCGCCTCATGCGGAAAGAGCGCCTTGACCGCGTTGAAGGTCGCGTCGACCGGGCCATCCCCTGTGGCTTCGGTCGTTTTTTCCTCGCCGTCGATCAGCATGGTCAGTGTCGCCTTTTGCGGCCCGTCGGTGCCGCAGATCACCTGCAAATGCTTGATCTGCAAGCGGTCGCTCTCATCGTCGAGACCAGCATTCACCAGGGCGATCAGGTCCTCGTCATAGACCTCCTTCTTGCGGTCGGCGAGTTCCTTGAACCGCACGAACACATCGCCCAGCTGATTGTCGGCCAAGTCATAGCCAAGGTCATGCAGTTTGGCACGGAGTGCGGCGCGGCCCGAATGTTTGCCCATGACGATATTGGTCGCGGCAAGGCCCACATCCTCGGGGCGCATGATCTCGAAGGTTTCGGCGTTCTTGAGCATTCCGTCCTGATGGATGCCCGACTCATGCGCGAAGGCGTTCTTGCCGACGATGGCCTTGTTGTACTGCACGGCAAAGCCCGACACGGCGGCCACCCGGCGTGAGATGTTCATGATCTTGCGGGTGTCGATACGCGTCTCATAGGGCATGATGTCGCCACGCACCTTGAGGGCCATCACCACCTCTTCCAGCGCGGTGTTGCCCGCGCGCTCGCCAAGGCCATTGATCGTGCATTCGATCTGCCGCGCGCCGCCTGCCACGGCCGCAAGGGCGTTCGCGGTGGCCATGCCCAAATCGTTATGACAATGGGTGGCAAAGACGATCTCGTCAGCCCCCGGCACCTCGTTGATCAGGCGGCGGATCAGATCTGCGCTCTCTACCGGGGCGGTATAGCCTACCGTGTCGGGGATGTTGATCGTGGTGGCGCCAGCCTTGATGGCGATTTCGACGACACGCTTGAGATAGTCCCACTCGGTGCGCGTGGCATCCATCGGCGACCATTGCACGTTGTCACAGAGGTTACGCGCATGGGTTACCGTCTCATGAATGCGCTCAGCCATCTGGTCCATGTCGAGATTTGGTATGGCGCGGTGCAGCGGCGAGGTGCCGATGAAGGTGTGGATGCGCGGGGAATTCGCGTGTTTCACCGCGTCCCAGCAGCGGTCGATGTCCTTGAGATTGGCGCGGGCGAGGCCGCAGATCGTGGCATCCTTGGACTGTTTGGCGATCTCGCTGACGGCGCGGAAATCCCCTTCAGAGGCGATGGGAAAACCCGCCTCGATGATATCGACGCCCATCTCGTCAAGCATCGACGCGATTTCGAGCTTTTCGGCGTGGGTCATGGTCGCGCCGGGCGACTGTTCACCGTCGCGCAAGGTGGTGTCGAAAATCACCACGCGGTCTTTGGTCTGATCTGTCATGTCGGGTCTCTTTCACTGAATCCTAAGCCTGCGGCGCGAAAATGGCACATCCTCTGAGCGGTCGCGCCATGACGGCACGCTCAGAGGCGGCTTAGGCCTAGCAGAACAGCCCGCAGGCCGCGCACTAGGGCGCGGGCTTCGGGAGCGATATGGTTCTGCATCAACATGAGTGAAACTATAAGAGCGGCGTCGCGCGATGAAAACCCCGAAATTTCGGGGCGCAGGTGGAACGGGCTTGAAGCTTTCGCGCAGTCGGCTAGCTCTGCGATCATGGAAAAGGCTTTGATCATAGGTGCATCCGGAGGCATCGGGCATGCGGTGTCCGAAGCGCTGATTGCCCGCGGTGTGGCGGTCACCGGCCTTTCGCGCAGCGCGGACGGGATTGACGTGACTGACGAGGGTTCGGTTGAGGCGGCTTTGGGGCGGCTTGAAGGGCCCTATGACCTGATACTCGTCGCGACCGGTGCGCTAGAGATCGACGGCGCGCGGCCCGAAAAGGCGCTCAAGCAGGTGACGCCCAAGGCGATGATGGATCAGTTCGCGCTGAATTGCATCGGGCCGTCGCTGGTTTTTAAACACGCCGTGCGGCTTCTGCCACGTGACGGGCGCTGCGTGTTTGCCGCGCTCTCGGCGCGGGTTGGCTCGATCGGGGATAACGGGTTTGGTGGCTGGTACAGTTACCGCACTGCGAAGGCCGCGCTCAACCAGATGATCCACAGCGGGGCTATAGAGCTGGGACGCAGCCACCGTGACGCCATTTGCGCGGCGCTGCACCCCGGCACCGTTCAGACGCCGTTCACCGAGAAATACCTGGGCCGTCATCCGTCGGTGCCGCCCGAAGAGGCGGCGCAGAACCTGCTGTCGGTGATCGACGATTTGACAGTCGAGGATAGCGGGCAGTTCTTTGATTGGCAGGGCGCGCGGGTTCCATGGTAGGGCGTATTGTGCTCGTGCTTGGCGATCAGCTGAGCCGTGATCTTTCGGCGCTGAAGGCAGCCGATAAATCCCGCGATATCGTTGTGATGGCCGAGGTGATGGACGAGGGCACCTATGTCCCGCATCACCCCAAGAAGATCGCGTTGATCCTGTCGGCCATGCGTCATTTCGCCGAAGACCTGCGCAATGACGGCTGGCAGGTCGCCTATACGCGGCTGGATGATCCCGACGCCAGCAAGAGCATCGTCGGTGAATTGATGCGCCGGGGGCAAGCGCATGGCACGTCAGAGGTGATCGCCACGCAGCCCGGCGAATGGCGGCTGATCGAGGCGCTCGGGAACGCGCCGCTGACCGTGACGCAACTGCCCGATGATCGCTTCATCTGTTCACTGGACGAATTCGATCAGTGGGCCGAGGGCCGCAAGGAACTGCGGATGGAGTATTTCTACCGCGAGATGCGACGCAAGACCGGCTTGATGATGGACGGCGACACACCGGCGGGCGGCAAATGGAACTATGACCACGACAACCGTAAGCCAGCGAAACCCGACATGCTGCGCGCCCGTCCGATGCAGTTTGCCCCCGATGAGATCACCCAAGAGGTGCTCGATCTGGTCAAGGCGCGTTTTGGCGGAAATTTTGGCGATCTTCACCCGTTCTGGTTCGGTGTGACCTCGGGGCAGGCTAAACGCGCGTTCGACCATTTCGCCAAGAGCCTGCTGCCGGGGTTCGGCGATTATCAGGATGCGATGCTACAGGATGACCGCTTCGTGCATCACTCGGTCATTTCGATGTATCTTAATATCGGCCTGCTCGATCCCGTGGATATCTGCAATCGTGTGGTTGACGAATGGCGAGCGGGGCGGGTGCCGATCAATGCTGCCGAAGGGTATATCCGGCAGGTGATCGGCTGGCGTGAATACATGCGCGGCATCTACTTCCGCGAGGGGCCGGGCTACACGGCGCGCAACACGCTGGGCCAGACCCGCGATTTGCCTTGGTTTTATTGGGGGGGCGAGACGCGGATGAACTGCGTCGCGCAAGCCGTTGATCAGACGAAGGAAGAGGCCTATGCCCACCATATCCAACGGTTGATGGTGACTGGCAACTTTGCGCTGCTCGCGGGCATAGACCCGGGCCAGGTGCATGAGTGGTATCTGGCCGTCTACGCCGATGCGTTCGAATGGGTCGAGGCCCCCAACGTGATCGGGATGAGCCAGTTCGCCGATGGCGGCATCATCGCCTCCAAGCCCTATATTTCATCGGGCAATTACATCGCGAAGATGTCCGATTACTGCGCCACCTGCGCCTATTCGGTGAAGCAGAAGACGGGCGAGGGGGCGTGCCCCTTCAATCTGCTTTACTGGGATTTCCTGATCCGTCACCGTGATCGGTTCGGACGCAATCCGCGCATGGGTCCGGTTTATCGTACATGGGAGAAGATGGACGAGACGCGGCGGGCGGCCGTTCTTGACGGGGCCGCTAAGGTGCTGAAAGACCTCGACGCCGGGCGGGTGGTATAATCACCCTGTGATCAGTCCGCCGTTTCTGTGTTGCGGGTCAGCGCGCCATCTTCCCATGTGCCGGTGGCTTCCTGTCCGCTGGAATAGCGCATCGTGCCCTCGCCCTGACGCTTGCCTGCGCGGAACATGCCTTCGTAGACATCGCCATTGGTGTAGGTGGCCACGCCCGGGCCCGAAATCTCACCGTTTTGCCACTTCCCCTCGTAGACGAAGCCATCAGGCATGGTGATCTTGCCCTGCCCGTGGCGCTGCCCATCGGCGAATTCGCCTTCATAGACGGTGCCGTCAGGATACGTGGCGGTGCCTTGCCCATGTCGTTGCCCGTTCTGCCACGCGCCCTCGTAGCGATAGCCGTCGGGGTAGGTCATGACACCCTGGCCGTGGTTCTTGGCATCGACGAATTCGCCCTCGTAGACCAGGCCGTTAGGATAGGTCGCGGTGCCGCTGCCCTCAATTACGCCGCCGACCCAGTCGCCCTCATAGGTGGAGCCGTCGGGATAGGTGATCTTGCCCTGACCGTTGGCCAGGTCATCACGAAACTCACCCACATAGACCGAGCCATCGGGATAGGTCACGCGGCCTTCGCCGGAAATCTTGCCGGCGCGCCACTCGCCCTCGTAGTGATAGCCATCGGTGCCGGTGAAGGTGCCTTGCCCGTGGCGGCGATCATCTTGGAACTCGCCCTTATAGACATCGCCGTTCTCATAGGTCACACGGCCCGTGCCCTGGCGTCGTCCGGCCACGAGATCACCTTCGTACACATCGCCGTTGGGCTGGATCAGCTTGCCGGTGCCGTCGATCTGGCCTGCTTTCCAAGTGCCCTCGTAGATCAGCCCGTCGGACATGGTAAGCTTGCCGTCGCCTTCGCGCGCGCCACGCGCCACCGCGCCTTCGTAGATCGCGCCGTCGGGATAGGTGATCGTCGCCTGGCCTTCCTTGACCCCGTTGACCCAATCGCCTTCGTAGCGATAGCCGCCGGGGCTTTCCATGCGGCCGCGCCCGTGATGCATCGCATTCAGAAAGCCGCCCTCGTAGCGCACGCCGTTGGCGTAGACGGCGACGCCCTGACCGGTGATCTTGCCGTCGCTCCACTCGCCCTCATAGGTGCCTCCATCGGTGAACACGATCTTGCCGACGCCATTGGGTTTTCCGCGCGCGAACTCGCCCTCGTAGACAGATCCGTTTGGGAAGCGCGCCACGCCGCGGCCCCTGATCTCGCCCTCGACCCACTCGCCGGTATATTCATAGCCATTGGGCAGGGTATACGTGCCGGTGCCATGCTGGAGCCCGTCCTTGAACGTGCCCTCATAGATGCCACCATCGTCATATTGCTTGGTTTCGACCTCGCCATCCTGTGCGGTGGCCACGCCTGCGACCGCAAGAGTGGCGGTCAATATAATCGTCCGTGTCAACAAGCGCGTCATGTCTGCCCCGATGCCCGATCCCGCCCGGTTGCCTGACGGATGCGGCAAATCTAGTGGACGCAGGCAGGCGTGACAACGGGTTTCGGGCAAATCGGCTTTCCCTCGCGCGGCGATCTGCTAAATCAGGCGCAGGACAAGATGAAGGGCACGCGCATGGCTGACCGGTTCCGCCTGACACTGGCACAGTTGAACGCCACGGTGGGCGATCTTGCTGGCAATTCTGCGCGCGCGCAGACCGCCTGGGAGGCGGGGCGCGCGGCGGGTGCGGACCTCGTGGCGCTGCCCGAGATGTTCATCACCGGATACAACACGCAGGATCTGGTCATGAAGCCGGGTTTTCATCAGGCCGCGATCGCTGCCATCGAGGGGCTGGCGCGGGACTGTGCCGACGGGCCCGCTATCGCGATCGGAGGTCCTGCGCTCGAAGGGGCGGGGCTCTATAACGCCTATTATATCCTGCAGGGCGGGCAGGTGACGGCGCGGGTGTTCAAGCATCACCTGCCCAATGAGACCGTGTTCGATGAAAAGCGCATCTATCAAAGCGGCGACGTGACGGGCCCCTATACCGTTCGTGGTCTTCGCATCGGAAGCCCGATCTGCGAGGATGCCTGGCACGATGACGTGGCCGAAACCCTTGCCGAGACGGGGGCCGAGATGCTGCTCGTCCCCAATGGCTCGCCGCATTACCGCGACAAGATCGACACTCGCCAGAACCTGATGGTGGCGCGGGTGATCGAGACCGGCCTGCCGCTGGTCTATCTCAATCTCGTGGGCGGGCAGGACGACCAGATCTTTGACGGCGGCTCTTTCGTGCTCAATCCGGGCGGTGGCCTCGTGGTGCAGTTGCCAATGTTCGAAGAGGCCGTGGCGCATGTCGATTTTGAACGGGTGGGTGCGGGCTGGCAGGCCGTGCCCGGCGTGCTGGCGCATCTGCCGGATGATCTGGAACAGGATTACAACGCGATGGTGCTGGCGTTGCGCGATTATCTGCGCAAGGCCGGGTTTTCGCGCGTTTTGCTGGGGCTGTCGGGTGGGGTGGACAGCGCTATCGTCGCGACCATCGCGGTCGATGCGCTAGGGCCGGAGAATGTGCGCTGCGTTATGCTGCCCTCGGAATATACGTCGGAAGAGTCGCTGGAGGATGCCAGGGCGGTCGCCGAAAACCTAGGCTGCCGCTACGATTTTGTTTCCATTGCAGAGGGCCGCGCGGCGATCACCGCGACGCTCGCGCCGCTTTTCGAGGGGACCGAACCGGACCTCACCGAGGAGAACATCCAGTCAAGGTTGCGCGGGCTGTTGCTGATGGCGCTGTCGAATAAGTTCGGCGAGATGCTCCTAACCACCGGCAACAAGTCCGAGGTGGCCGTGGGTTATGCCACGATCTATGGCGACATGGCCGGAGGGTACAATCCGATCAAGGATCTGTACAAGACGCGGGTGTTCGAGATCTGCCGCTGGCGCAATGCGCATCACCGGGGCTGGATGCAGGGGCCCGAGGGCGCGGTCATCCCCGCACGCGTGATCGACAAGCCGCCGAGCGCGGAACTGCGCGCGGATCAGAAGGACAGCGATTCGCTGCCTGATTACCCGGTGCTGGACGGCATCCTGCACATCCTCGTGGATCAGGACGGGTCAGTGTCCGATTGCGTCGCGGCGGGCTATGACGCGGCGGACGCGGCCAAGGTCGAACACCTGCTCTATATCAGCGAATACAAGCGGTTTCAGTCGGCGCCGGGCGCACGGCTCAGCAAGCGCGCCTTCTGGCTCGACCGACGGTATCCCATCGTGAATCGTTGGCGTGACAGCGCGAGCGAAGTGTAAGCTGCGGCTACTCTGCGGCGCGCGGCCATGTGGTCTGACCGGTTGGACGGCTTAGCTGAGCCGATGTTTCGAGATAGCGGCTTACATAGGCGATCAACTCGGCCTTTCGAAGTGGCTTGCTCAGAAAACTGTCCATCCCTGCCAGATGTGCCGCCTGCCGATGCTGGTCCAGAACATTGGCGGTGACTGCCACGACATGTGCGGATGGCAGATCATGTGCCGCCTCATGCGTGCGGATCAGTCCGGTCGCCTGATGCCCGTCCATCCCCGGCATGGAGACATCCATCAACACCAGATCGGCCTGCCGCTCGCTTTGGAGTGCGACGGCTTCCGCTCCACCGCTGGCAAGGCGCAGCCTTGCCCCGGAACCGGTGAAATAGCGTTCAAGCAACAGCCGATTCGTTGCGTTGTCATCAACCGCGAGCACATCCAGCCCTTCTGCCCAACCTGGTGGTGTAATCGTGGAGGTGATCCGCGGGGCAACGCGATGGCCTGCCGTGGTGTTACCCTCAGAGACTGTTTGTTGCCCTTCGAGAACCCGTCGCACCGTTTCCAGGAAAAGCCCCTCTTGCAAGGGTTTGCGCAGGATCGCCCCGTTCGGTGGCGGTGCGGTCGGGGTGTCCGATAGAACGATGCGGGGCACATGCGCCGTGTCCGTGGGCACTGCGGCTGCCTCATCGACAATCAGAAGATCGGGTGCCGCATTGTCGGGTTGTGAGGTGTCCCCAATCGAGGCCCCGAGATGAAAGAGTA
Source organism: Roseovarius tolerans (assembly GCF_900109855.1). GTDB lineage: Bacteria > Pseudomonadota > Alphaproteobacteria > Rhodobacterales > Rhodobacteraceae > Roseovarius > Roseovarius tolerans. The sequence goes on from NZ_FOBO01000005.1 coordinate 187,239, forward strand.
AATCCGTCATCGCCTTTTTGCGGCCAGCGAGAAGGTCAAGCACCCAGATCATCGGCGGCTCGACACCCGGCAAGACGAGGGGGGCGGCACAGAGCCCGTCTCTTGTTCCGCCGTCCGGCACGAGCGGCAGGATGATATCGAACCGTGTTCCGCGGCCTTCGCGGCTCTGAAGGGTAATTCGCCCGCCCATCAGGATGACGAGCTGGCGGCTGACGGCAAGGCCGAGGCCGGTGCCACCAAAGTTTCGTGCGGCGCTGTTGTCCGCTTGTTCGAACGCAGCAAATACGTTGGCTTGTTGGTCTTTCGGGATGCCCACGCCTGTATCGGTGACCGACAAAACAACCTCGCCGACAGTGCCCCGTGCCACTTCGAGCGCAACATGTCCCTCCAGAGTGAACTTGACGGCGTTTCCCGCGACGTTGACCAGTATCTGCCGCAAGCGCCCGGCATCGCCTAGCATCACGTCCGGCAGGTCGGGGGAAACATGGCCGTAGAGCGCGATCCCCTTGCGGGCGGCGAGCGGAGCAAGAAGCTGCGTCACATCCTCGACAAGGTCGCGCAACCGGTAGGGCTCCTGCGCGAGCGTGAGTTTGCCTGCCTCGATTTTCGAGAAATCGAGAATGTCGTTGATGATCGTCAGGAGCGCATCGCCGGAGCGGGTGATCGTGCGCACATAGCTGGCCTGTTCCTGCGATAAATCGGTTTCTGAGAGCACGTCGGCGATGCCGATGATCCCGTTCATCGGGGTGCGAATTTCATGGCTCATCTTGGCCAGAAAATCGGATTTGGCCTCGTTCGCGGCAATCGCCGTTTCACGCGCGTCTTCGAGGCGTCCGATGAGGCGGCGAAGAGGGCGCCCCACGATCACCCGAAAAGACACCCAGTTGGCGAGTGTCGCAATCAGGATGCCTCCAACGAGCAGAAGCAGCAGAAAATCGCGCTGATAGCGTTTCACCGTTGCAATCTCGCGCTCGTCAAAGCGCGTGACCAGTTCGGTGATCGGCCAGGAATAAACCTCGTAGGGCAGCGACAGCGCGCGCTCGGCTCCCTGGCAGCCAAGCCCCTTTGGCACGACGGCAAGCACGTCGCCGCGTTCGGCGTCACGCAGTTGCACGCAGCGGATCGCGGGATCGCCCAATAGGGTCTGCATGAGATCGGTGACATAGGGGCTTTGCCAATCGACCGGCCCCGGGTTCTGATCGCTGAACCGCTCCAGCGCCCCGCCGACGCGCGCGGTGGCATTGCCGATCCGCATCGCCATAGCTTCTTCGCTGCGCAAAAGGTTCTTTTCGCTGAGCCACATAAGCCCCGAGGCGGCGAAGATCAGGAAGGTTGGTACCATCACCGCTGTCAGCCGCAAATAAAGCCCCAGGGTCGGTGTGCGCGGGTCGGTCGTCTCGGCCAGGGTCATCGGCTCACTCCAGCCGCGTGGCGTGCCCCGCCTCCATCAATGCGCGCAGTGGCGCACGGTTGTCGATCTCGGTCCGAATGACGCCAAACCGCCCGTCGCTCTGGGTGATGTAATAGTCAACCAGCGCCTCACGTCCATCTTCGCTCATTAGGGTGGAACACATCACATAGATTTCACCCATTTTCAGGATCACCTGGTGATTCTCGGTTGGATAGAACCGGGTCAGCGTTCCCGTTTTCAGGTCTACATGCGGCAACGCGCCGCCAAGCATCGAACGGCCAAGGTTGCGCTGCAACGCCGCCTGCAGTGTTGTCCGCAACTCGGCCAGAGACTGCGCCTGTGCACCCACTCCGTCGAACAGAGCAAGCGCCAATAGCGCGCAAAAAGCCAAGCGTATCCTCATGGGTCTTCCTCCGTCCCGCATCGCCTTACACATCAAGGACCATGACAGTTACCATTCCGTTTCCCGGTATCGCGACTTGCGTTCACAAAACCGTGATAACGCCGCGCGCGCCACGTGCTTGTGACTTGTCATGTGCGTCCTGAAAGGCGCAATCTGATGCCAAGCGCGAGGGAGCCGGTGATGAGACATCTAAGGATTTTGCCTGTTTTGTTCGTCCTGTTCTGGACGGGCGGCGCATTGGCCTGTGGGCCGGAGACCGATTGTCGCATCGGTGACCGGCATTACCGCATCGCCTTGCCCGAGGGGCAGGTCGAGGGTCCGATCGGTGCGATCATCTACGCGCATGGCTATCGCGGATCGGCGGCGGCGGTGATGCGCAACGCCAACCTGCGCCGCATGGTCTCGGATATGGGGCTGGCGCTGATCGCGCTCAAATCCGGCGATGACGATTGGGTCATTCCCTCGTCTCCCAGCCACATGGAGGCCGACGGATCGGTCGAATACCGCTATGTCGAGGCGGTGATTGAGGATGCGGCGCGACGGTTTCCCATCGATACCGGCCGCCTCATGGCGGCGGGGTTCTCGGCGGGCGGAATGATGGTCTGGAACCTTGCTTGCACCATGCCAGATCGTTTCGCAGGCTTTGCCGCCATTGCCGGCACGTTCTGGAAAGGGCCGCCTGAAAGTTGCGAGACACCGGCGGCGAGCGTGGTTCATATCCACGGGCGCAGCGACCCCACGGTGCCGCTTGAGGGGCGACCCATCAGAGAGACCTGGCAGGGCAAGGTCTCGGAGTCGATGGACATGTACGAACATCTCGGCGGGTTCAGTCCGGCGGGTGACCTGACCGAGGGAGACCTCGAATGCCAGAGCCGCCGCAATCCGCGCGGCGAGATCCTCGAGCTGTGTCTGCATCCCGGCGGGCATTCCTTCCGGAGCAGCTATGTAAAATTTGCATGGGAGCGGCTGCACGCGGCAGGTCAGCTCTGATCCGGCCCAGGTTTCTTTTTGGCACAGATACTCCGGGGGTCCGGGGGCAGCGCCCCCGGCGGGTCGGATGGCGGCAGCCATTCGAAACGGGAATGCCTCATTCCCACCAACGGTCTATCGTGGCGATATCCGCGTCCGACCAGCCGAGGTGATGCGCGAACTCATGCACCACCACATGGGTCACCAGATTTTCCAGGCTCACATCGCCCCGGTCGCGCCATTCCGCCAGGATCGGCGCGCGAAACAGCCAGACCGTATCGGGGCCGAGCGGTTGATCGAAGCTGGATTTCTCGGTGAGCGGAACACCCTCGTATAGCCCGGTCAGATCGAGCGGGTCGTCGATCTCCATCTCGGCAAGAATATGTTCTGGCGGCCAGTCCGTCACGATCAGCGCCACATCGCGCGCCGCCTGCCGGAACGCCTCGGGCAGTTGCGCAAGGGCGCTGCGGGCGATGTCTTCGATCTCTGCAAGGGTGGGGGCCGGGTCTTTCATCCCGGCGATATGGGGCGCGGGGGCAGGAAAGTAAATCCGCCCCCGTTCCGATCTTACAGCATCAGCTGATAGCTGGTCGGCTCGTAGACGAAGCCGTCACCCTTGGCAGAGACATATCCCGTGCCGGGCCAGGGCATGTGATAGCCGACGAAGGGGATCTTGTCGGTGGCCAGCATACCAAGCAGGCGGCGGCGGGTTTCGGCGGCCTTGGTCTTGTCCATGTCGAACTTGACCTCCCAATCGGGATAGCCCAACGACCAGACATAGTGATTGGCGAAATCTGCCGCGATCAGCAGTTGGCTGCCGCCGCTCTCGATCATGTAGGCGGTGTGGCCGGGCGTATGGCCATGGGCCGCCATCGCGGTGATGCCCGAGGCGACGCTCGCCCCGTCGCCGATCATCTCGGTCTGCTCGGCCAGCGGGCGCATCTTGGCGTGGAAGGTTCCGTTGTCCATTGCCGCCCAAGCGTCGAATTCGGCGCTTGCCGTGACATAGCGCGCATTGGGGAAGGTTGCGCCGCCCTCACCCATCAGCCCGCCGATATGGTCGCCATGCATGTGGGTGATCACCACCACGTCGACCTGATCGGGCGTGTAGCCCGCCGCGTTGAGCGCCGAGGTGATGCCCTCGGGGTTGAGGCCGGTGTCGAAGAGCACCAGATCACTCCCGGTATTGATCACCGTCGGAGTGAAGAAGAACTGCGCCTGATCCGTGGGGATGTTGGCCGCGGCGGAGGCCTCGTCGAAGGTTGCCTTGTCCACATTGAGGCCGAAGATCGAATGCGGGTCGGGCCGGGGCGTGGTGGCGGCCAGAAGCGTCGTCACTTCGAAGTCGCCGATCGTCACGCGGTTGAAACGGGTGGTGGCCGCGCCCATCATCGGCGCGGCTGCGCGCGCGGATGTGGTCGCGAGCCCGGCCAGTGGCAGGGCGGCGGCCGATCCCAGAACGGCACGGCGGGACAGGGTGGTGCGGGACATTGAAACCTCCAGTTGATTTGGTTCGTAGGCATTATAGCGCCGGAGTATGTAGTGTGATTGACGTTCACGCAAAATTGAGACGTCTGTGGATGTGTCATCATCCCTTCTAAAACGGGTGTTGGAAGGTTATTTTCGAGCCATGTTGAGCCTGTTCCAGAACCGCGACTATGCATTTCTGTTCGGCGCGCAGGTCGTTGCGCTGATCGGTACGGGGCTGTTGACCGTGGCGCTCGGCCTTCTGGCGTATGATTTCGCGGGTGATCGCGCCGGGCTGGTGCTGGGCACGGCCTATACGATCAAGATGGTGGCCTATGTGGGCCTGTCCCCAATAGCGCAGGCCGTGGTCCAGCGCCTGCCGCGCAAGGCGGTGCTGATAGGGACCGATCTCATTCGGGCGGGGGTGGCGCTTTGCCTGCCGTTTGTCACTGATCTGTGGCAGGTCTACGGGCTGATCTTCGTGTTGCAGGCGGCCTCGGCCACCTTCACCCCGGCCTATCAGGCGGTGTTGCCCGATGTGCTGCCCGAGGAGCGCGACTATACCCGCGCGCTGTCGCTGTCGCGCATGGCCTATGATCTGGAGAACCTGACAAGCCCGGCATTGGCCGGTCTCTTGCTGACGGTGATGAGCTATCACTGGTTGTTTCTGGGCACCGTGGCGGGGTTTGTCGGATCGGCGCTTCTGGTGGCGGTATCGGTGATCCCCGCCCTGCGTGGCCCGGCGGCGGCGCGCCCGTTCCGCGAGCGTCTGTCGCGGGGCTTGCGCATCTACCTGGCGACGCCGCGGCTGCGCGGGCTGCTGGCGCTCAATCTTGCTGCGGCTTCGGTCGGGGCCTTTGTGCTCGTGAACACCGTGGTTATGGTCCGGGGCGGCTATGGCGCGGGCGAGACCGGTCTGGCGATTGCGATGGCGGCTTTTGGCGCGGGTTCCATGGCGGCGGCGCTGGTCCTGCCGCGCTTGCTCGATCACTTGCCCGACCGGCGGGTGATGATGGCGGGCGCACGCGGCCTGATCGCGGTGGCGCTGGTGGTCGGGACGCTGGTCTGGCTTGACGGTTTGCCCGCTTGGGGCGTCTTCCTGCTCGTCTGGGCGGCTATCGGTTTTCTCTATTCCAGTATTCTAATGCCCTCGGGGCGCCTTCTGCGGCGCTCGGCCCACGCCGAGGACCGACCGGCCATCTTTGCCGCGCAATTTGCGCTGAGCCATGCGTGCTGGCTGCTGACTTACCCTCTGGCCGGTTGGGCGGGACAGGCGATGGGCATGGGGCCTGCCCTGATGCTGCTCGCAGGCGTGGCGGTGGTCGGGCTGGCTGTAGCGTCACGGCACTGGCCCGACGGTCTGCCGGATGCGCCCGAGCATGACCATCCGGACCTGCCCGAGGATCATCCGCATCTGCGCGCCAATGGCGGGCGGCGGCATACGCATGCCTTCGTGATCGACGACGAACATCGCGTCTGGCCCATCCACGGCTAGGACCGCCGCAATCTGGACAATCGCACGCGCCTGTGACAAAGCCCGCGCGACAGTCAGGAGACGCCCATGACCACCACCCGTTTCGCCCCGTCGCCCACCGGATACATCCATGTGGGCAACCTGCGCACCGCGCTGATGAACTACATGATCGCCGCCAAGGCGGGGGGTACCTTCATCCTGCGCATCGACGACACCGATCCGGAGCGTTCCAAGCAGGAATATGTGGACGCGATCAAGTACGATCTCGAATGGCTGGGCCTGCATTGGGACCGGGTTGAACGGCAATCCGAACGGCTTGACCGCTATGCCGAAGCCGCTGACCGGCTGCGTGAAATGGGCCGGTTCTACGAGGCGTTCGAGACGCCGACGGAGCTTGACCTCAAGCGCAAGAAGCAGCTCAACATGGGCCGCCCGCCAGTCTATGACCGCGCGGCACTGAGCCTGTCGGAAGAGGAGCGTGCGGCCCTGCGCGCCGAGCGCGGTAACGGCGTCTGGCGTTTCAAGCTCGATCAGGAGCGGATCATCTGGCAGGACGGTATTCTGGGCGAGATTTCCATCGACGCGGCCTCGGTCTCTGATCCGGTGCTCATTCGCGGCGACGGGCAGGTGCTCTATACCTTGGCCTCCGTGGTGGATGATGTGGAAATGGGTGTAACCCATGTGGTGCGCGGCTCGGACCATGTGACCAATACCGCGACGCAGATCCAGATCATCGAGGCGCTTGGCGGTACACCGCCGCAATTCGCGCATCACTCGCTTTTGACCGGACCGCAGGGCGAGGCATTGTCGAAACGGCTCGGCACGCTCAGCTTGCGCGATCTGCGCGCGCGTGGGGTGGAGCCGATGGCACTCCTGAGCCTGATGGCGCGGCTTGGCTCGGCTGATCCTGTGGAGTTGCGCAGCGACATGGCAGAGCTGATCGAGGGCTTCGACATCGAGCGGTTCGGTGCCGCGCCGACCAAGTTTGACGAAAACGACCTCTTTCCGCTCACCGCCCGGATCATCGGTGCGCGTCCCTATGAGGCGGTGGCCGGGACCATCGCAGAGATTGGCGTGCCCGACAATCTTGCGCCGCAATTCTGGGAGGTCACGCGCGAGAACGTCACCACGCTCAATGATCTCGAGGCGTGGTGGGCGATGTTCCGCGACGGGGCCGAGCCGGTGATCGAAGAGGAGGATCGCGCCTTCATCGCCGAGGCGATGGCGCTCTTGCCAGAGGGGCCGCATGACAATGAGACCTGGGGCAAGTGGACAACGGCCGTCAAGGACACCACGGGGCGCAAGGGCAAGGGCCTGTTCATGCCGCTGCGTCTGGCATTGACCGGACAGGCGCGCGGGCCGGAGATGGCGAAAGTTCTGCCGCTTTTGCAGGTGATCAAGGCAAGAAACTGATCCCGCCGGTCGCGTCGCGCAGACGCCTGCGCTCGCGGTCAAGCGGCAGCGCCGCGTCGGCATACTCGAGCGCGCGCGCCGACATGTCGCGCGCGGCCTCGGCCAAGTCTGTATCCGGGGCATCTGCAATCCGCCCGAGCGCGTCGAGCAGGCGCAAGGCCACCTCGATCTGATCGGCTCCGTCGCGCGCCGTCCCGGCAAAGGCGTTCTCGATCATCGCGTGACGTGCGGTATCTGGCAGAAAGATGCGCGGGAAAAGCGGCTTGGTCTTTTTCGGCTCGGCATGTGCCCATTCAAGCAGCAGCTTTTCCTGACGGCAAATCACGGCAATTGCGGTGCCCGGATCGTTGATCCCGGGCGAGAGGGCGCGCGAGGCGGTCTCGGACAGCACGAGCAACCCGTAGGAGGCATCCTGCTCAAATGTGCGATGCGTACCGATGGTCAGGCGGCGCGCGATGGCCCCGGTCTCGCCATCCTTGACGCCGGTGGCATGGCCGATGATCTGTCCCTCGATCAGATAGTCGCCCGGACGGGCATAGAGATAGACCCGCGTCTGATCAGATTTCAGCCGCTCGTTGATGCCCGGCATATCGATGAACTGCACATAGCCCGTCGCCGGGGCCGTGAGCGGGCTGGCCTGTGCGGGAATGGCCGTCTCCTGCGTCATCACCACCCCTCCGAGAGAGGGCAGGCGGCGAGCGCGAATGAGGCAGGCGCGCGCGGCGGCCTCGGTCGCCTCGAGCGTAGCATCCATGCTGCCGAGATCGCTCAGGTGGTGAATCCAGCGCAGGAGCGCCAGCAAAACCAGCACGACGACCGCCACGGTGAAGCCGAGAACCAGCACGCTGGAGCCTTCGGGATAGACGTTCGACTTGATCAGGATGATAGAACTGAGCGCATAAACGAAGGCCCCGATAAAGACCGCAAGCGCAGTATGCGTGGTGGTGTCGGCCAGCAGGATACGGTGCACGCGCGGGGTGGTCTGCTGCGCCGCAGCATTGTGCGCCGTCACCATGACGTTGAGCGAGAAGGTGCTGACCGCGAGCATGCCAGAGGCAAGGATCGACAGGATCGGCATCACCGATTCGGTGGTGAAGCGGTCTTTCAGCGCCGTGGGGATCTGGTCTTCGAGCAGGATCGATACCGCCGCCGCCAGCACGGCAAGCAGGGCGAAAAGGCTGACCCGCAGCCAGAGCTTGCGGCTGAGCCGCAAGAGGGTCATGACCCATGTCGAGAGGAAATTGAACTTCACCGCACGCGCCTTCTGTCACCGATCTGAGACTCGATAGTGACGCGCCTGCCGGGGCCTGTCGATGGGTGGCCTTGCGTCATTCTTGGGCCGCGATAATCGGCGGGCCAAGCCGGGCGAGGTGCAGGTCAGTCAACTCTCGCTCTGCGCCGCTCAGAACCTGATGCCGGGGATAGCGCGGGGCGGTGCGGTCATCCAGAATGGGCGCGTCCCAGCCGTGGGTAGTCTCGAAGAACCGCGCCACCCCGGACTCGCCGAACTCGCGCAGATAGCCCTGCACCACGACATCGACATAGCTGAGCAGGATGGGATGCGCCTCGGTCGGTGCGCCGTGATGGCCGTCGGGGATGGTATAGACCGCGATCTCGGGCGCGTGGGGCAGGGCGTGGCGCACCTGATGCGCGGCCGGTGCGCGGATATAGGCCGCCTCGCGCGCATCGAGCGCGGGCCAGTCTGCCCCGGGGACCGGCGCGATCAGGCCGTCGATCTCAGACCCCTCTTCGGGCACCACCGTCAGATAGGCCACCGGTCGCAGATCGGTGTGCCGCCAGATGCGCCGCCAGCCCCTGAGATGGGCCGCCTGCGCATCGTCGAACACATGGGTGGCTCGGTTCACGAGGCTGCCATAGCCGAAGAAATATGCATCCTGCATGAAGGTTTCGCCGCTCCTTTGATCTGAATCATGGTTTTTTAGTAGTCTCGGGGCAATCCTCGCCGAATTCAAGCAAGGGAACCAGACACCATGCGGATCACCAAACGCACCAATATCGCCATCCGCCTGCTCATGTTCTGCGCCGCCAATGAGGGGCGTCTGGTCACCAAGTCCGAGATCGCAGAACGGTGCAACACTTCTGAAAGCCACTTGGCACAGATCATCAACAAATTGGGTCAGCTTGGGTTCCTGCATACGCAACGCGGGCGTAGCGGCGGCGTGACCCTTGGCCGACCGATGTCGGAGATCCGGGTGGGCGAGGTGTTTCGCCGGCTAGAAGAAAACACCCCCGTCGCCGAGTGCTTTGCCGATGTGGACAATACCTGCCCGCTGACCGAAGCCTGCCGGTTGCGGGTGGCGCTCGTGGACGCGGTCGAGGCGTTTTATGCCCATCTCGACGAGGTGACGCTCGATGCTCTGGTCTGCGACAACGAGGCGCTTTTCACGATTTTTTCAGCCGTGCCCTGCATGAAACGGGCTTGAAGGCCTGCGCGCGGTATACTAGCGTGCACGCTGACTGGACAGGGAGAACTGGCGCGTGCCAGTGCCGAAGGAGCAACCGCCCCGGAAACTCTCAGGCAACAGGGACCTGCCCGGTCAAATGAACTCTGGAGAGACCCGGCTGCGACATGCGGGGCGCCGAAGGGATAGCGATCTCAGGCGAAAGGACAGAGGGGGCATCGCGGCGCAGCCTGTCGGCTTGCGTCTTGTCGGTGCCGGAGCGATCAGCACATGATCCGGCCCGGAGGGATAGGGAAGGACGCTGATGGCTGATCTGGAAATCACACCGCTCAACGCGCTGCACCGCGAATTGGGGGCCAAAATGGTGCCCTTCGCGGGTTATGACATGCCGGTGCAATATCCCATGGGCGTGATGAAGGAACATCTGCATTGCCGCGCCAGCGCGGGGCTGGTCGATGTCAGCCACATGGGGCAGGTGATCCTGCGCGCGCCGGGCGGCTATGCAGAGGTGGCCCGCGCGATAGAGGCACTGGTGCCGGTCGACCTGCTGGGTCTGGGCGTGATGCGGCAGCGCTACGGGTTTTTCACCAATGAGGATGGCGGCATTCTCGATGACCTGATGCTGGCCAATCGTGGCGATCACATGTTTGTCGTGGTCAATGCCGCCTGTAAGGCCGACGATGTCGCGCATATGCGGGCCGGGCTGTCTGGCGTCGAGGTCGAGGAGGTCACCGACCGCGCACTTTTGGCCCTTCAGGGGCCTGCCGCCGAGGCCGTGCTGGCGGGGCTGGTGCCGGGGGTCGCCGAGATGCGCTTCATGGATGTTGGCATTGTCGGGTCCGAGTTCGCGGATTTGTGGATCTCTCGCTCGGGCTATACCGGCGAGGACGGCTATGAGATCTCCGTGACCGAAGATCAGGCTGAACCATTGGCGCGTGCGCTGCTAGCGCATGAGGCGGTGGCGCCCATCGGCCTCGGCGCGCGTGACAGCCTGCGGCTGGAGGCGGGCCTGTGTCTATACGGGCACGATATCGACACCACCACCAGCCCGGTTGAGGCGAGTCTCAACTGGGCCATCCAGAAGGTGCGCCGCGCAGGCGGCGACCGGGCCGGGGGCTTTCCGGGGGCCGCGCGAATTCTGAATGAGCTGCAGACCGGCGCAGCCCGCGCCCGCGTCGGCCTGCGCCCCGAAGGCCGCGCGCCGATGCGCGAGTGCACGCCGCTTTTCGCCTCAGCCGAGGGTGGCGATCCAGTCGGCCATGTCACCTCCGGTGCCTTCGGGCCTACGATCGAAGGGCCGATGTCAATGGGCTATGTCCCCGCTGACATGGCCACCGAGGGAAACGAGCTTTTCGGGGAGGTGCGCGGCAAGCGCCTGCCTGTCCGGGTGGCAAAGCTGCCCTTCATCCCCGCCAATTTCAAACGCTGAACCAGCATCAGGGAGCACAAGATGAAATTCACCGAAGAACATGAATGGCTGCGCGACGAGGACGGTGTCATTGTCGTGGGCATCACCGAACATGCCAGCGAACAGTTGGGCGATGTGGTCTTTGTCGAACTGCCCGAGGTCGGCAAGCAGGTCACCAAGGATGACGAGATCGTTGTGATCGAGAGCGTCAAGGCGGCCTCGGACATCCTCGCCCCCATCGACGGCGAGATCGTCGAGGTCAACGAGACGCTCACCGATGAGCCCGGCAAGGTCAATGACGACCCGCAGGGCGATGCGTGGTTCTTCAAGATGAAGCCGAGCGAGCCCAGCCAGATGGACGACCTGATGGATGAGGCCGCCTACAAGAAATACATCGGCTGAGGTTTCGCCCTCAGTGAGAGTATTTTTGGAAAGATGAAGCAGGGGGCCGGCGCGCGCCGCCCCCGGATGCGATGAGGACACCGCCATGCCGTTCAAAGCGACCGACTATCTGCCTTATGATTTCGCCAATCGCCGCCATATCGGACCCTCGCCAGAGGAGATGGGCGAGATGTTCGAGGTGCTGGGCGTGGAAACGCTTGAGGCGCTGATCGACGAGACTGTGCCGAAATCCATCCGGCAGGAGGCTCCGCTCGATTTCGGCAAGCCCAAGTCGGAAAGCGAATTGCTGCATCACATGTGGCAGACAGCCTCAAAGAACAAGGTGCTGACCTCGCTGATCGGGCAGGGCTATCATGGCACCGTCACGCCCCCGGCGATCCAGCGCAATATCTTCGAGAACCCGGCCTGGTACACCGCCTATACCCCCTATCAGCCGGAAATCAGCCAGGGGCGGCTTGAGGCGCTGTTGAACTTTCAGACCATGGTCAGCGACCTCACGGGTCTGGAGATCGCCAATGCCTCGCTTCTCGATGAGGCGACGGCGGCGGCCGAGGCGATGACCATGGCGCAGCGCGTCGCCAAGTCCAAGGCTCGGGCGTTCTTTATCGACGAGAATTGCCACCCGCAGAACATCGCCGTGATGCAGACCCGCGCTGCACCTCTGGATATCGAGGTGATCGTCGGCGCGCCCGAAGAGATGGAGGCCGACAAGGTGTTCGGCGCGATCTTCCAGTATCCCGGCACGCATGGGCATCTGCGCGATTTCAGCGCCGAGATCGCGGCATTGCACGAGGTCAAGGCCATCGGCATCGTGATCGCCGATCCGCTGGCGCTGACCCTGCTGAAGGAGCCGGGGGCCATGGGGGCCGATATCGCCGTTGGGTCGACACAGCGGTTTGGCGTGCCGGTGGGCTATGGTGGCCCGCATGCCGCCTATATGGCCACGAAAGACGCCTATAAGCGCGCCCTGCCGGGGCGGATCGTGGGGGTGAGCGTGGACAGCCACGGCAACCGTGCCTACCGCCTCAGCCTGCAGACCCGCGAGCAGCATATCCGCCGCGAGAAAGCCACCTCGAATGTCTGCACCGCGCAGGCGCTCTTGGCTGTGATGGCGTCGATGTATGCCGTTTTCCATGGGCCCAAGGGCCTGCGCGCCATCGCGCAGCGCATCCATCGCAAGACCGTGCGACTGGCCAAGGGGCTGGAGGCGGCGGGCTTTCACGTCGAGCCGGGTGATTTCTTCGATACGATCACCGTCGATGTGGGCCTTCTGCAACGCGGCGTGCTGCAATCGGCGGTGCGCGAGGGCGTGAACCTGCGCCGCGTCGGCGATACCAAGATCGGCATCACTTTGGATGAGCGCACCCGCACCAAGACCGTGGAGGCGGTCTGGCGCGCCTTTGGCATCATCATGGAAGACAGCGACTTCACACCCGAGTATCGCATCCCTGAGGTGCTGCAGCGCGAGAGTGCTTATTTGACCCATCCGATCTTTCACATGAACCGGGCCGAGACCGAGATGATGCGCTACATGCGCCGTCTGGCGGATCGCGATCTGGCGCTCGACCGGGCAATGATCCCGCTTGGGTCCTGCACGATGAAGCTCAATTCCGCCGCCGAGATGATGCCGGTCAGCTGGCGCGAATTCTCGCTGCTGCATCCCTTTGTCCCGGCGGATCAGGCGCTTGGCTACAAGGAGATGATCGACGATCTGTCAGCAAAACTGTGCGACATCACCGGCTATGCCGCGATTTCGATGCAGCCCAATTCTGGCGCGCAGGGGGAGTATGCGGGCCTCTTGAGCATCGCGGCCTATCACCGCGCCAATGGCGAGGGGCATCGCAAGATGTGTCTGATCCCCGTGAGCGCGCATGGCACCAACCCGGCGAGCGCGCATATGGTGGGCTGGGATGTGGTCGTCGTGAAATCCGCCGAGAACGGCGATATCGACGTGGAGGATTTCCGCGCCAAGGCCGAGAAATACTCCGAAAACCTCGCCGGCTGCATGATCACCTACCCCTCGACGCATGGCGTCTTCGAGGAGACGGTGCGCGAGGTCTGTGCCATTACCCACGAACACGGCGGGCAGGTCTATATCGACGGGGCCAACATGAACGCCATGGTCGGTCTCGCGCGCCCCGGCGATGTGGGCGGCGATGTGAGCCACCTCAACCTGCACAAGACATTCTGCATCCCGCATGGTGGCGGCGGTCCTGGCATGGGACCCATCGGAGTCAAGGCGCATCTGGTGCCGCATCTTCCGGGCCATCCGGCGACGGGCGGCGAAGAGGGGCCGGTGAGTGCCGCGCCCTATGGCTCGCCCTCGCTGTTGCCGATTTCATGGGCCTATTGCCTGATGATGGGCGGTGCGGGCCTGACGCAGGCGACGCGGGTGGCGATCCTCAATGCCAACTACATCGCCAAGCGGCTGGAGGGGGCCTATGACGTGCTCTACAAAGGGCCGACGGGACGGGTGGCGCATGAATGCATCCTGGATACCCGCCCGTTTGAGAAGAGCGCGGGCGTCACCGTGGACGATATCGCCAAGCGGCTGATGGATTGCGGCTTTCACGCGCCCACGATGAGCTTTCCGGTGCCCGGCACGCTGATGGTGGAGCCGACTGAGAGCGAGACCAAGGCCGAACTGGACCGCTTCATCGACGCGATGCTGGCCATCCGTCAGGAGATCCGCGACATCGAAGAGGGGCGGATGGAGGCCGAGAACAACCCGCTCAAGAACGCGCCGCACACGATGGAGGATCTCATTCGCGAGTGGGACCGGCCCTATAGCCGCGAACAGGGCTGTTTCCCGCCGGGAGCGTTCCGGGTGGACAAGTACTGGCCGCCGGTCAACCGGGTGGACAATGTCTATGGGGACCGGCACCTGATTTGCACCTGCCCGCCGCTTGAGGACTATGCCGAGGCGGCGGAATAGGACTGCAAGAAATAAGGCGGCCCTACGGGGCCGCCTTTTTACTATCAAATATCTGTCTAAAATGGCATTCGGCACGTCAGACGCGCCGAATACGCGACAGGAACGGTTGCGCCATCACTCACAATCACCCGATCTGTTCACGTACCCTCACGCTAATGTGAATATGCTTAGGCTGTCATACCCCAATTAGGGTATGAGGCCGCCATTTCACACTCAATCCCCGAGAAGAGGCATGAGCCGATCAAGCACATCCCGCCAGCGGCGGAAGAAAGCCAGCTGTCCGGCATCCTCGAAAAGGTGAAATTCGATCCAGTCATGATCGCGGCGAAACTCGTCATAGGTGGCGACGGGCACCTGCGGATCTTGTGCGCCGTTCATCAGGATCAGTGGCACCTGTCCGCGCAGCGCGGTGAGATCGCTCGTCCAGTCGGTCAGTTGCCCGGCGACGAGTTGACGAGAGAACGCCTCGTGCGCGCAATGGGTCTTCGAAAGCGCGACGTCCGAGCCGGTGACGAAGGCTTCGTAGACCTCGCGTTCCTCGAAGGTGGCGATGTCGGCTGCGGAATTCCCAAAGACCGCGTGAATGAACCCGCGCTTGCCAAGCTTCTGTGCCAGAAGAAAGCCGGCCTTGACCATGAACGGCAGCAGATGGGGCGTATATTTGGCACCGGCCATGATAAAACGATGCCATTTATCCATCCGCTCGAACTGTTCGCGGCGGGTGAGGGGCAGCATGCCGGAACAAGCGATGATCCCGGTGAAGAACCCGGGGTTGGCGCGGGCCAATCGTACCGCATAATATGTATCCCCGCTGAGCGCGATGATCGGGCAGTGCCCCACCCCTTCGGCGGCCAGCACCAGCATCGTGTCCTGAACCAGGGCGGTATCATAATCCACGCCCCGGCCCACCATGTCGGAACCGCCATAGCCCGGACGCAGCGGAACGATGATCCGCAAGCCGCGCGCGGTGGCGCAAGCCTCGGCTGAGGCGGGCCAGCGGACCAGTCCGAAATCAAGCGGCAGGTAGAGCACCGGGCGTCCCTGCGGCGCGCCGAGCACCAGATAGTCCACTCGCCGTCCATCAAAGGCCCGCAGCGAATGAAAATCACGCTCGGCGAGGGTGGTGGACCCACGGCAGACGTCGTGTCGGCCTGTGGCCGAGCGCACCGTCAACGCCGTCATGTCGATCATCGACAGCGCCAGACGCACCAGCTCAAGTTGCGAATGGGTTTCGGTCTTGGCGAGGATCGACTTGATCTGCGCCCGGATCGTATCCACCGACCGGTCCCGATCCATAGCGATATCAGTCACGCTGCGGCAATCGACCAGATGACACAGGATATCGGCCTCAGTGGCCGTGAGATTGAAGGCTTGACGCAGGATGTCGCAGAAACCCTTGGGCAGGCTGACCTCGTTCGAGGCCGCGAGGACCAGCACCGTGCCATCGGCGGCAATGCAGCGTTGCAGGCGAAAGACGATCAGGTGATCGGCACGCTGCGAGCGGACGCGCAGGACGGCGCTGTCTTTGGCGCGGTCCTCAAAGAGCAGGGCGAGCGTGTCGGCGACCGCCTCCCTGTCGGCGTCATGAATCGGCAGATCGCGGAGATGTGCCTGTGTGGGCAATTGCATCACCACGCGTGCAGCGGCATTCGCGGCGCGGATATCATTGTTGCGGTCGAGCAGTGCTGCGGGAACGCGGTCGAACGGCGCCAGGATGGTTTCGAGATCCTCGGCTGTTGTGCCGGGCGTCGGGACCGTGACCTTGACCCGGTCGAGAAACTCGGTCGCGCGGCGGAAATGCGCGGCGATACGCGGGTCGTCCAGCAGGCGCGGCGCGTTCAGATCGACCCGCGCCCGCAATGGCCCGACCGTGCTCTCCCAATGGTCGAGAAGGGCCTCGTATCCGGCCGGATCAAGCGCGACATCGTAGAGACGATCAAGCGTCGCAGCCCGGTCCTCATCGGACAGGGTTATTTCCTCGTCTTCACCCGTAGCGCGCGGCCTGGACGTCATAAGAAAATTCCGAAAACTAACATGATTGAGGCCCCGAGGGCCATTTATACATGCCGTTATGGCGGATTTACGGCAATGAAAAACTGATGGTTCCCGCTCAATCCTCGAGAAGGCAGGCGAAATGATCGCGCAAGCGGTGCCATGTGGGCTGGTTCGACGCGCAGAGCAGAAACCCTTTTGTGATCGCTGTGTTGTAGTCGCGCCCGTCAAGCATCCGCGCGACACCTCCCGCCTGTTGGCAGATCAGCACGCCCGCTGCGTGATCCCAAGGGTTGAGCACGCCGGACAGCGTGAAATCCACCGCGCCCTGCGCCAGCAGGCGGTATTCGTGGCACGAACAGCGCAAGGCAAAACACCGGGCCAGTGCCGTAAGAAGCGGGGCTACGCGCTCCTGCTGATCCTGTGGCATGAGATAGAAATGGATGTAGCCTTGCAGATCCGCCAGGTCGCCGCCCTTTGAGACGCGTACCGCGCGTTCGGACCCGAGAGCTGCGGTAAGGCGCGCGGGGCTTGCCTCATCGGCGATGATCCAATCGTCGGAGACTGGATCATGCAGCAACCCCAGAACCGGGCGGCCAAAGCGGGTGACGGCGATGATCACCCCGAAGAGCGGCAGGCCGTGGACGAAATTCCAGGTGCCATCGACCGGGTCAATTATAAAGGCGAGTTCTGCTTCGGCCACCGCATCGCGCAAATCCGGGTTCTCGGCCACGGCCTCTTCGCCCACGATCAGGGCATGCGGAAACATCCGTTGCAGCCCGCGCGCCAGCATCGCCTAGGCCTGACGGTCGGCCTCGGTCACCAGATCTGTCGGCCCGGATTTGGTGTCGGCCTCGGCGCGGGTCACCGTGCGGAAGCGCGGCATGATCTCGGCCCGCGCGGCACGGCGCACGAGATTGACCAGCGCGGTCTGCTGCGCGGGCGTCAGCGGGGGAGAAAGCGGGATGGGCAGCGAATCACTCATGAGCACTCCTTTCGATGCGCGCATGCAGTGCCAGCCGGGTTGCGCAAAATCAACGTGGCGTTTGGTGACGGGATCATCGACCGGCTTACGCCGACCTATCCGCCGGGGGTTTCACCCCCGGACCCCCGAGAGTATTTTTGCCAAAAAAAGGGGCTATTCACGGGCCCGCAGGATGCGGGCGGGGCGGGCGCGCAGGGGGCGCAGGGCGAAGGCGAGCCCGGCCAGCAGTGTGACCGCGATGCCGCCCGCCACGATGGCAAGCGCCGAGGGCCAGATCACCGTGAAGGGCGTCTCCATCACGAAATGGCTGACCGCCCAGCCCCCGCCGATGCCCGCCGCGAGCGCCACGCCGCCCGCGGCTGTGCCCAGCAGGACGGCACGCAGCGCTATGCTGGTCAGGATCTGCGCGCGCGCCGCGCCAAGCGTCTTGAGGATCGCGGCCTCATAGGTGCGCGCGCGGGCATCCGCCGCCGCCGCCCCGATCAGCACCAGAAAGCCCGTGAGCAGCGTGACCGACGCCCCCCAGGAGGTGGCAGAGGCGAGGCTGGCCAGAAGATCGGTCACCCGCGTCAGCGCATCGCGCACGTTGATCGCGGTGACATTGGGATAGCGGTCGGTGACCTCGCGCAGGATCATCTCTTCGGCGGCCTCGCTGTCGGCGTAGACGGTTGCGATGAAGGTATGGGGCGCACCGGCGAGGGCGGAAGGGTTCATCAGCATGACAAAGCCCATGCCGACGCTGGAGAAATCGACCTCGCGCAGCGAGGTGATGGGCGCGGTGATATCCCGTCCGAGGATGTTGACGGTGATCTCGTCGCCGAGGCCGATGCCCATTTCCGCCGCCTCTTCGGCAGCGAAGCTGAGCTGCGGCTGCCCGGTGTAATCATTGCCCCACCAGTCGCCTGCGGTGAGGGTGGTGCGTGCGGGCAGCGTCTCGGCATAGCTGATCGCGCGGTCGCCTTCGACCACCCAATGCCCCGGGGCCACCTCGCGCGCCGGGCGGTTGTTGATGCGGCTGATGATACCGCGCAGCATCGGCGCATGGTCGATGCGGCTGACCGCCGGGTCGGTCTCCAGCCGGTCGAGGAACCACGCCATCTGGTCCTTTTGCAGATCGACGAAGAAGAAGGACGGCGCGCGCTCAGGCAGGTCTCCGGCGATGGCACGCCGCAGGTTGCCGTCGATCTGTCCGACGGCGGCGAGCACCGTGAGGCCCAGCCCGAGCGAGAGCATGACCGGGGCGGCGGTGCTGCCCGGCCCGCCGATCGCCCCGAGCGCCCAGCCAAGCGCGGGACGGGTGCGCAGACGGGGGCGCAGGGCGCGGGCGGCGCGTTGCACGGCGAGGGCGGCGAGGCTCAACGCGCCAAGCGCGCCGATGATCCCGCCCGCCGTCCAGAGGGTGAGCGTCAGGTTGCCGGAAAAGAGCGCCGCCGCAGTCAGCAAAAGGCCGATAAGCACAAGCGTGGCAATGACATAGGGCGTGCCGGGCCAGCCGTGACGCGCGCCCGCCGCCTCGCGGTAGAGCGCCGCTGCGCGCACTTCGCGCGCCCGGGCAAGGGGCCAGAGGGTGAAGATCAGCACGCTGAGAATGCTGTAGAGCGTCGCCTCGATCATCGGGGCGGGATAGGCGGCAAAGACCGCAGGCACCGGCAGGCGCGCGGCGATGAACGGCCCGAGCAGGACCGGCAGACCAACGCCGAGGATCAGCCCGCCGATGATGCCGAGAACGGCCAGAACACCGACCTGAAGAAAGTAAGTCAGAAAGATCGTCCGCTGATCCGCGCCGAGGCTGCGCAATGTGGCGATGACCTGCACCTTGCCCGCCAGATAACTGCGCAGCGCCGCCGAGATGCCGACGCCGCCCACGGCAAGGCCCGAGAGCCCAACGAGCACGAGGAACGCCCCGAGGCGGGTGACGAATTCGGCGACGCGGGGGCTGGCGTTGCGGGCGTCGTTCCAGCGAAAGCCGCTGCCGTCTAGTTCTTCGGTGGCGCGGCGCTCCATCGCGGCGAGATCGGTGCCGGGGGGCAGGGTCAGCCGGTATTTCGAGGTGAAGAGCGAGCCGGGTGACAACAGCCCGGAGCCGTCAAGCGCTGCGCGCGCGACGATGGTGCGGGGACCGAGACCGAAGCCCGCCCGCGAGGGGTCGGGCTCGCGCACCAGTTCGGCCATGAGGCGAAACTCCTGCTCTCCAAGTCGAAACGTATCGCCGATGTCGAGGCCGAGGCGGGAGATCAAGAGCGGCTGCATCACCGCGCCGGGCAGGTCATTCGCCCCGGCAAGCGCCGCCTTGAGCGGCATGTCGGGGGATATTTCTATCTCTCCGACAAGGGGATAGGCACTATCGACCGCCTTGATCTGCGTGAGTTCGCGTGTGCCCTCGGGTCCGAGCGCCATGGAGCGAAAATCGGCGATTTCCGAGACCTCAATGGCCGCGCCCTCCATCCAGTCTCGCTCGGCCTCGGTGGCGAAGCGGTAGGTCAGTTCGAGTTCGGCGTCGCCCCCCAGAAGCGCTGCGCCCTGATCGGCAAGCCCGGCGCGCACGCTTTCGCGCAGGGTGCCGACAGCGGCGATGGCGGCCACCCCGAGGATCACGCAGGCAAGGAAGATGCGAAACCCGCGCAGGCCGCCGCGTAGCTCTCGCCGGGCGAATTTCGCCGCTGTTCTCACACTCATGCGGCTGCCTCGATGCGCCCGTCGCGCAGGCTGATCACGCGGTCGCAACGCATGGCGAGATCCGAATCGTGGGTCACCAGAACCAGCGTCGCGCCGTGGCGGTCGCGCAATCCGAACAGCAACTCGATGATCGTCTCGCCGGTGCTGCTGTCGAGGTTGCCGGTTGGCTCATCGGCAAGGATGATCGCCGGGCGCGGTGCAGCGGCACGGGCGAGCGCCACGCGCTGCTGTTCCCCGCCCGAAAGCTGCGAAGGGTAGTGCCCGGCGCGGTCCGCGAGCCCGACGGTGGTGAGTTCCTCGAGCGCGCGGGCATCGGCATCGGGCGCGCCCGCGAGTTCCAGCGGTGTCGCGACATTTTCCAGCGCGGTCATCGTCGGGATGAGGTGAAAGGATTGAAAAACAACACCGAAATTGTCACGGCGCAGGCGGGCAAGCTGATCCTCGGTCTGCGCGCCGAGATCATGATCGAGCGCGCGGACGGTGCCGCCGGTGGCGCGCTCCAGCCCGCCCATCAGCATCAGCAGCGAAGATTTGCCGGAGCCGGAGGGGCCGACCAGACCGACACTCTCGCCCCGGTGGACATCCAGCGTGATCCCGTGGAGTATCCGGACGAGACCGGTATTCCCCTCCAGTGCAAGCGAGGCATCGGAGAGGGACAGAAGAGGAGAGTTCATGCGTTTGCGCCTGATTGAAAAGGGTTTTTTGACATATGGGGCCCTGCGGGGGATGGGCAAGGTCTTAGCCGTGATCGGCGCGCTTGTCAGCCCGGCAAGCGCGGCAGAACCGGTCACGGTTTTGGCATTGGGTGACAGTCTGACCCAGGGCTACGGGTTGCCCGAGGAAGATGGCTTTGTTCCCCAGATGCGGAATTGGCTGAAAGGTCAAGAGGTTGAGGCCGACCTGATCAACGCCGGCGTATCCGGGGATACCACGGCGGGCGGGGCCGCGCGGGTGGACTGGAGCCTGACGCCCGAGATTGACGCGATGATCGTGACGCTTGGCGGCAATGACCTATTGCGTGGTATTGACCCGGCGGTAAGTCGCGGAAACATAGAGACAATTCTACAGGTGGCCGAGGAGCGCGGTGTCGGGGTCTTGCTGGTCCCGATGGCTGCGCCGGGCAATTACGGGGCCACTTACAAGGCCGAGTTCGACGCGATTTACCCCGAATTGTCGGAGGCTTACGACGCGATGCTGGCGCCGGAGTTTTTTGCCGGGCTGGGTGAAGGCGACCCGGCGACGTTGCAGCGCTATTTTCAGCCCGACGGCATCCATCCCAATGCCGAAGGCGTGCGGCGGATCGTTGAGGCATTGGGGCCGCATGTGGCCGATCTGATCGCTACCACGAAATGAAACCGCGCAATGAAAAAGGGCCCGCGCGGGGCCCAATTCCGTCAAATCTGTCAACGCCTTAGGCGAGGGTGATGTTCGACGCGGATTCGCGACCGTCACGGCCGGCTTCGATGTCGAAATTCACTTTCTGGTCATCGGCCAGACCGGTCAGACCGGCGCGCTCAACGGCGGAAATATGGACGAACACGTCCTTGCCGCCGCCATCGGGAGCGATGAAGCCGTAGCCTTTTGTGGAATTGAACCATTTTACGGTGCCAGAAGCCATCGTTCTGATCTCCTTCATTTTTTTGCTGCCCGCGGGACTGCGGCAGCCCGGCTCTGTCGTGCAAGATCGAGTGACTGAGCCGTAGAAGGAGCAGATGGTCGATAGTGGTAACGTCGCGACCTCGATTATGGGATTGAGACTTTTGAAAATCAAGTATGATCGCGAAGGGCCGTCGGGCGAGTTGCAGAATTCAGCCTGAAATTTTTTCCATTCATGAACCGGGACGCGCGCCCCGGTCCGGTGGTGTTATCCGCTGTCCTAGAGAACGGTGACCACGGTTCCGACAGGCACGCGTTCATAGAGATCCTGCACATGGTCGTTGATCATGCGGATGCAGCCGTTCGAGACCGAGCGCCCGATTGAGGATGGCTGCGTTGTGCCGTGGATACGGTAATAGGTGTCACGCCCGTTCTGAAATAGGTAGAGCGCACGCGAGCCGAGCGGGTTCTCTGGGCCGCCGGGTTGGACGTAGTCGTTGTCCTTGAAGCGGCCATAGGTTCGCGGCTCGCGTTCGATCATCTCATTTGTAGGGCGCCACGTGGGCCATTTCTTCTTGACGTCGATGGTGGCGGTGCCGCTGAATTCCAGTCCCGCACGACCCACCCCCACGCCATAGCGGCGGGCGCGGCCCGGTTCGGTGACCAGATACAGGAAATGCGCCCGCGGCAGCACGATCAACTGGCCGGGCTGGTATTTCGTGTCGAACGTCACCTCTTGGGGCGTGAATTTCGCATCAAGCTCAAAGGCCCGGGCAAGGCCCGGCACAAGCGCAGGTGCAATGGCGGCAAGGCCGGTCGCGAGAAAATGGCGGCGATGGGTCATGGACAAACCTCCTGAACGGGATGTCGTCGTTATACCGAGGCGATGCAAGAGCGCAAAAACCAAATGTGCTTTGGGACTGCCACGCGTTGCCAACTGTGGCCTTGCGGTCGCGTCAGATGGCGGCCCAGGCGTCGAACCGCCACGGCAGGGGGCGACGATAGACCGGCGGCTGCGCCAGGTTTGACGGGTAGCTGGGGCGTTGCATGGCGGCACCTTTCGTGTGGTTGCTCTTACAAGGTGGTCGCGGTCAGGGGACGTACCAGAGCCGCTCGGCGGAATGTGAGGTCTCGTGATGCAGGTGCTTCGGTGTTGCCCGCCGGGTTGCATCAGCGGCGCATTGGCCGCCGCCGCGCAGATGCGCCGCACGACCTTGACGCCCCCTATCGAAAACAGCACTGTCCGCGCGACTTGACCAAGGAGCTGGAATGGCCAGATCGACCGCCCCCTTTGCCGCTTTTGAGTGGATGATCGCGTGGCGCTATCTGCGCGCCAAGCGCGCCGAGGGGGGCGTGAGCGTGATGACTTGGATCAGCCTGGTCGGCATCACGTTGGCGGTATTCGCGCTGATTGCGACGCTTTCCGTCCGCTCGGGATTTCGGGCGGAATTCGTCGATACGGTCCTGGGGGCGAATGCGCATGTCACGATCTACAATGCGGGTACGGTCGATGCCCAGACAGGCCGCATAGATCGCACCATCGAGGACTACCAGGCGATGGCGGCGCGGGTGCGCGACGTATCGGGCGTTACCCGCGTAGCCCCGCTGGTCAAGGGACAGGTTATGGCCAGTGCGCGTGACCGCAACGCGGGGGTACAGGTGTTCGGCATCGCGCCGGAAGATCTGCGCACCATTCCGCGCGTGGCCGATCCAGAGGCCTCGCAGGGCGATATCGCGCAGTTTGACCAGGGCATCGCCATCGGCTCGGGGGTGGCGGAGGAACTGGGCGTGACGGTCGGCGAGCGGATCAAGCTGATTTCGCCCAACGGGGTCAAGACACCGCTTGGCACAAGCCCGCGCATCAATGCCTATGAGGTGGTCTATATCTTCACCGCAGGGCGCTATGACATCGACCGGGTGCGCGTTTATCTGCCGTTTGCCGAGGCGCAATCCTTCTTCAACCGCGACGGGCGCGCGGATGAGCTGGAGGTCATGGTCGAGGCCCCGGAAAACGTCGATGACATGACGCTACCCCTGCTGCGGGCGGCTGGCGAGCGGTCGCAGGTCTGGACATGGCAGGATTCGAGCGGGTCGTTCCTGCGCGCGCTGGAGGTCGAGGATAACGTGATGTTCGTGATCCTTTCGATCCTCGTGCTGATCGCGGCGATGAACATCACAAGCGGGCTGATCATGCTGGTCAAGAACAAGGGGCGCGACATCGGCATCTTGCGCACCATTGGGTTGAGCGAGGGGTCGGTGCTGCGCATCTTCTTCATCTGCGGTGCCTTTACCGGGCTGATCGGCACGGCGGCGGGGGTCATTCTGGGGTGCCTTTTCGCGATCTATATCGACCCGATCTTCAGTTTTGTGAATGTGCTGATGGGCGGGCAGGTCTGGGATCCGTCGATACGCGGCATCTATCATCTGCCGGCACAGTTGCAGGCGGGCGATGTGCTGTCTGCGGTGGTGCTGTCTCTGGGGCTGTCTTTTGTCGTGACGATCTTTCCGGCGCGGCGGGCGGCGCGGATGAACCCGGTGGAGGCGCTGCGCTATGAGTGAGGCGATGCTGCGGCTGACGGGGATCGAGAAGACCTACAACAAGGGGCAGACCGGCGAGGTGCAGGTGCTGGCGGGGGCCGATCTGACGCTGGCGAAGGGCGAGATGGTGGCGCTCGTGGCGCCCTCGGGGGCGGGCAAGTCGACGCTCTTGCATATCGCGGGGCTCTTGGATGTGGCTGATGCGGGCCGGGTCGAGGTCGGCGGCGAGGACATGACCGGGCTGAGCGACCGGCGGCGCACGGCGGTGCGGCGGCAGGAGGTCGGGTTCGTCTATCAGTTCCACCACCTGCTGCCCGAGTTCAGCGCGCTGGAAAATATCGTTCTGCCGCAGCTGGCCAATGGTGTGGCGCGCAAATCCGCGCAGGCGCGGGCGCAAGAATTGCTTGAGCAGGTCGGCGTGGGCGCGCGCGCCGGACACCGCCCCTCGGCCATGTCCGGTGGAGAACAGCAACGTGTTGCCTTTTGCCGGGCGCTTGCCAATAGCCCGCGCGTTTTGCTGGCCGATGAGCCGACCGGCAATCTTGATCCCGGCACTTCGGATCAGGTGTTCGGGGCGCTGACGGGTTTGGTGCGGGGCACTGGCCTGTCGGCCCTGATTGCCACGCATAACCTTGATCTGGCGGCGCGGATGGACCGGGTCGTCAAGCTCGACCAGGGGCAGATCGTGGCGGGCTGAGCGACGCGCGTTTCGCCGTCGCTGAAGGCTGGTTCAGAAGGTCTGAATTGACCTCTGGCAGGGCACCGATCATAGCTGTCCCTGACACAAGCGGAGGCGGGATGGTGCAAATTTCCCTGAACGAGATCGAGGCAAGGACCTGCGCGGCGCTGATCCGGCACGGTGCGCAGCCGTGGATCGCCGAGCAGGTCGCGCGCGCGGTGCGCAAGGCGGAAAGCGTCGGCAATCGGATTTGCGGGCTCTACTATCTCGAAAGCTATTGCCGGCAATTGCAGACCGGGCGCGTCAAGGGCGATGTGGAGCCCGAGGTGACGCAGCCGCGCCCGGGCGTGGTGACGGTCGATGCGAAATTCGGCTTCGCGCAGCCCGCCTTTGCCCGGGGGATCGACCGGGCGGCGGGGGCGGCGCGGGCCTGCGGTGTGGCGAGCCTTGCGGTGGGGCACGCACATACCTGCACCTCGCTGGGGTATTTCACCGAACAGATCGCCGAACGCGGCCTGATTGGTCTTGGGATGACCAATGCCTCGCCCATCGTGGCTGCCCCGGGTGGCAAGACGCGGGTCATTGGCACCAACCCGATCGCCTTTTCGGTCCCGGACGGGCAGGGGGGCATCGCCATGCAGTTCGATCAATCGACGACGGTGGTGGCATTGGGTAAGATCACCATGGCCAAGGCCGCAGGCGAGCGTATCCCCGAAGGCTGGGCCGTCGATGCCGAAGGCCGCCCCACCACAGACCCCGAGGCGGCGCTTGGTGGCTCATTGGTCAGTATCGGTGGGCCCAAGGGCTGGGGCTTTGGCCTGATGGCAGAGCTGCTGGCGGCGGGGATGACCGGCGGCGTGTTGAGCCAGGATGTCAAACCGCTGAAGGCCCCCGAAGGATCGCCGCATGATCTGGGGCAGTATTACCTGCTGATGGACCCGGAGGTCTCGGGCGTGTTCTTTGACCGGCTGGCACAGGTGGCCGAGGGGGCGACGCAGGACGAGGGGGCCCGCCTGCCGGGGCAGGGCAAGCGGCCTGCCGATCCGGTCGAGGTGACCGATGCAGTCTGGGCGCAGGTGCTCGACCTCGCGGGGTGAGGGCGAAAAGGCCTTTGCAAAGGCCTTGTCACGCGCTTTGCAAAGCGCGTGACAAGCGGCTTGCAAGCCGCTTTGGAAGCCGTTTGCAAACGGCTTCGTGGACTGGTGGGCCGGTGTTTGACTTTGATCATGGCGGGCGGCACTGTCTCGGGTAAGACTGGCGACAGCGTGCAAGGAGGCCGCAATGAAAGCCATCGTTTTCCTATTGGCCCTCGCAATTCTGGCAAGCGCTGCGCAGGCGCAGGATGTGCGGGGTGGCAAGGCGGTCTATGATCGTTACTGCGCGGCCTGTCACGGTCCGGCCGCCCAAGGCAATGGCCCGATGAAGATGGTGCTGACCATTGATCCGACCGATCTGACCGCGTTGCAGCGTGCCAATGGCGGGCATTTTCCGCTGGCCCGGGTGGTGGAGCGTATCGACGGGCGCGATCCGATTGTGGCGCATGGCAGCGAGATGCCGATCTATGGTGATTTGTTCGAGCCGCGCAGCGTGCCCTTGCGCACTGAACGAGGCGAGACTTTGAGGGTCAGCCCGCCGATGGCCGATCTGGTCGCCTATCTGGAGAGCTTGCAACGCTAGGATGGCGACCTATTTCTCTAGTGCATGGAGGTGTTCCCATGCGGTATTTCATTTTATCCTTGATCTTTGTCCTCGGACTGAGCGGCGGTGCAAAGGCGGACGAGGCAGCGCTGCGGGCGGTGATCTCATCGCAGATCGAGGCGTTTCTGGCCGAAGATGTGGATCGCGCCTACAGTTTCGCCAGCCCGTTCATTCAACGTAAATTCGGCACGCCCGAGACCTTTGGCACGATGGTGCGTGAGGGCTATCCGATGGTCTGGCGGCCCTCGGATGTGACCTTTCTCGACGCTGAGGTGATCGCCGGCAAGCTGTGGCAGAGCGTGATGGTGCGCGGCCCGGCGGGCAAGGCCTGGATCGTCGATTACGAGATGGTCGAGCTGGAGGACGGCTGGAAAATCAACGGCGTGCAGGTGCGCGCGGCCCCCGAGGTGGCAGCCTGAACCTGGTACGGGGCACCGTGACGGTGCACTGACACGTGGTTAATACCTTGTGACTATTCCCCCACTCGATCACGCGCGGCGCGGGAGCGAGAAAGGGATATCCATGAACAAGGCAATCACCCAAGGCATCGTTTTCATGCCCCGGCCCTTTGCGGTAGGGCTCGATCAATGGTCGAGTGGCGACGGGCGTCCCGGCTCGGATACCTATGAGAATGCTCCAGATGCGGCCTTTGTTCCGGCCGATCAGGATTTCGGTGGTGCGCTGGAATTGCAGAAGATCGACGCCGTGCAGCGCCTGCGGTTCATGGGCGAGACGCCGATCCTGCCCGGCTGTTATCTGCAGGTGCGCGCGCGGGTCAAGGCCATAGCGGGCAACCTGCCCAATGTGCGGATCGCTGCCTTTGCCGGGCATGCGGGTGGGAGTGCGCTTACCGGTGTGACGGTCGAGGCCGCACAGGTCACGCTGACCACCTATGGCGAGGTTGTCGAGGTCACGGCCATCGTCGGCATAGGGCAGCGCATGGGCGTTGACATGGTCTGGGGGCCGCAGGCGGTGTTCGGCCATTTCGGGATCGACCTCACCGGCCCGTCGGGCGGTGTCGTGCGGATCGACGATATCGAGATCGAGGATGTCAGCCGGTTCTTTCTGCGCGACGTGATCGCCATGGTCGATGTGCGCGACTATGGGGCCATCGGCGACGGGGTGACGGACGATCACGCCGCTTTTGAGGCGGCCGATACGGCGGCGGGCGGGCGCGAGATCATCGTCCCGGCGGGCACGGATTTTCTTGGGGCAAGCACCACGATCCAGAGCCGGATCCGGTTCGAGGGGACGCTTGCGATGCCCGATGCCGCGATCCTGTCTCTGACCAAGAATTACGACCTGCCCGCCTATATCGATGCTTTTGGCGATAGCGAGCTGGCCTTCAAGAAGGCGTATCAGGCGCTTTTGAACAATGCCGGACACGTGACGCTCGATCTGGCGGGGCGCAAGATTGCGCTGCGCGAACCTATAGACATGGCCGCCGCCGTGGGCAATCGCAGCACGTTCAATCAGCGTCACGTGATCCAGAACGGCCAATTCTCGGTTTTTCCGACACCGGCATGGGAGACCGATACAGTCACATCGCAGGCGAGTTATGATCCCGACAGCAACGATAAACGCCTGTCGAATGTGGCGAATGTGGCGAATATTGCCGTGGGATCGCTGGTCGAGGGCAATGGCGTGGGCCGCGAGGTCTATGTCACGTCGCGCAACATCGCCGCCGGGCGGTTGACGCTTAGCCAGCCGCTTTTTGATGCCGCAGGCACGCAGGTGTTCACCTTTCGCCGGTTCAAGTACATGCTCGATTTCAGCGGCTTTCAGGACGTGTCGCGCATGGTGTTTTCGGAGGTGGATTTCCAGTGCTCGGGTGATTGCAGCGCCGTGTTGCTGCCGCCTTCGGGCTCGGCCAACCATTTTCGCGACTGTTTCATAACCCGTCCCAAGGATCGCGGCATCACCAGCCACGGTGAAGGCGATCAGGGTATGATGATCGACCGCTGCCAGTTTCTCTCGAACGAGAGCCCGCTTCTGGTGACCGAACGCGCCAGCATCGGGTTCAACGCCAATGCCAACGACCTCAAGATCCGCGACAACCGCGCAACGTTTTTTCGGCATTTCGCGGTGATGGCCGGATCAAGCTCGCTGATCACCGACAATCATGTGTTTCAGGGGGATTCGGCGTCGAACGGCGTGCGTAGCGCGGGCTTCGTGCTGACCCGCACCAACAATCGCGGTATGATCAGCGGCAACTATATCGACAACTGTTTCCTTGAATGGGCGAACGAGCACGATTCTGCGCCGGATTTCTCGGGGGAGTTTTCGTTCAGCGCGCTGAGCGTCACCGGCAATGTCTTTCTTGCGAGCGATATGGCACCATGGTTCACCTTCATCACGGTCAAGCCGCACGGCCCAGGGCATTTCCTGAATGGCATGACCGTGACCGGCAATACGTTTCGTGCGATCGGGTCGATTGACCGGGTGGAGACGGTGGATACCAGTTTTGCCGATCTGGATTTCGACCGGGTGCGCGGCATCACCTTTGTCGAGAACACCTTTCACAACATCGACGTTCAGGCTGAAAGCCCGCTTGTCATGGCGCAAGAAGAGGCGAGTGCGAGCGCCGTATGGGTCATCGAACCGGCCCCGCGCCTGCCGTTCGGGGCTTGGGCACAGACCGTCGAATCTGTTCTGGCCGATGGGCCGCTGCGCAGTGGCGGTGGTGAGGTGACGCATGTGGTGCCCTATTTCGAGGCAAGCCAGGGTGCGGAGAACGATCGCGTCAATCTGCGCTGGCCAACGCCTGTGTCAGGCCGGGTCATCCTGCGGGTACGCATTGACGATGCGCTCTGAGGATGGGCGGGCTCTGGCGTTCAGAATTTGCGCCAGAGCCCCATTTTGATACCGCGATCACCGTCGCCGAGGAGCGGCTCTGTCAGGCCGAATTCGATATGTGCGCCGGGTTTGGTCTCGAATACGAAGGACGGGGCGAAACGGGTGTAGGCGCCCCCGAGGTCGGGCTGCCCGGCCTGTATTTGCAGAATCACCTTGCTGCGTTTGGTGAGGGACAGGCCGAATGTCAGGTCGGTCTCCAGCGTCATGCCTCCGCCGGTGAAGAGAATCGCGCGGCCATCGGCGGCCAGCCAGCCTTGAAGTTTGCCGAATTCGACGCCGCGCCCAAGCGACAGGCCCGGGCGCAAGGCGTTTTCCCCATCCACCTGACCGGCCCCCAGTTCAAAGGCGAGTTTCACGCCACGGTCGGCGCGTCCCAGCGGCCAACGTAGAAAGCCGATGGCCTTGGTCATGCGCAGTGCGTCGCCGCCTGCATCGACCCCGAGCGTGAGCCGCTCTGTCAGTCCATATTCGGCATAAAGGGTGAAATTTTGGCGGTAGATGCCGTGGTCGTCCGGCCCTTCCGCCTGTCTGGAGAGAGACAGGAACGCGGTGCCCTTTTCGCGTGGCCAGGCCCCCGGCAGGGCCGGGCCTGACAGGCAGAGCGAGAGCAGCACGGCAAGAGCCAGGCATCGCGACATGGTTACCTCCGCGTTAACTCTCGGTAAAAAGGGTGAAGCGAGGGTTAAGCCGCGTGGAGAATTTACCGTGTCGCGGCTGCGTGCTAGGCTCAACTCAAAGGAGGTGCGCCATGCCGCATATCACATCCCAGACCAGCCATCAGACCGTGCTGACGACGTTCGAGGCGACACCGGGCACCTGTCAGGACCTGCTTGACCTGTTGGAGGAGGCCTATCGCGATTTCATCTCGAAGCAGCCCGGTTTCATCGCCGCCGGTCTGCATGTGAACGACGCACAGACCCGGATCGCCAATTATTCGCAATGGCGGTCGCGTGAGGATTTTCAGGCGATGCTGCGCAGCGACGAGATGCGCGCGCGCAATCGCAAGATCAACGAGCTGTGCAAGAGTTTCGAGCCGGTGATGTATGACGTGGTGGCGACGTTCGGATGAAGGATGATCCCGCCGAGAGCGACGATCTGAGTGAGGAACTGCGCGCCCTGCGGGCCGAGCTTCAGACCCTGAACCGGCATCGCTTCGTGCGCATCCATAACAACATGCCGCGCCTTCTGGCGTTCAACTTCGCGCGTGGGCTGGCGGTGGGGCTTGGTACGGTGTTGGGCGCGACAGTGCTGTTGTCGCTCATCCTCTGGGCTCTGAGCCAGATAGAGTTCCTGCCGATCATCGGGGAATGGGCATCTCAGATCGCAGAGCAGATGCGCAGCGCGCAGGAGTAAGCGACGGCGGTCTCTGAGCGAAGAAGGTTGCGCGGTCTATTGCGTCAAGCCCAATCGGCGTTCGCGGCGGATGACCAGGAGGATGGTGAGTACCGCTGCCAGCCCGGTGGCGAACATGATCGACAGGAGCGTGACCGCTCCGCTGCCCGGTGTCAGAAGCATCCCCGCCAGAGCTGAAAGGGCCGCGCCCAGCCCGATCATCAGCGCGCCCGAAAGCCCGCTTGCAGTGCCCGCAAGATCGGGACGGATCGAAAGCGCCCCTGCGGTGGCGTTGGGGATCACCATGCCATTCCCCAGCCCCATGAAGGTCATCAGCCCGAAGAATGTGAGCGGTGAGCCGTGACCGAGCTGAAAGAGCGCGAGGTTGAGCCCGATGCCGCCTGCGTTGAAGAGCGCGCCCCAGAGCACCATCCGATTGACGCCGAAGCGCATCGAGTAGCGGCCCGAGGCGAAGTTTCCGAGGAAATAGCCGATGGCAGGCGCGCCGAATAGCAGCCCCAAGGTCGAAGGTGGCAGGCCAAAAACCTGATCGCCGACATACGGCGCGCCGCCGAGATAGGCGAAGAACGAGCCCGACGACAGCCCCGCCGCCGCCGCATAGCCCCAGAACCGGCGCGAGGTCAGCAGCGCGGGATAGTCGCGGAACTGTTGCAGCAGGGTGCGTCCGGTCAGCGGGGCGGTCTCGCCAAGATCACGCCAGCAGAGGGCGAACAGGGCGGCACCGAGGAGGAACAGCGCCCAGAAATTCGCCTGCCAGCCGAAGACCTCGTCGAGCAGCCCGCCAAAGGCCGGGCCGATCATCGGCACCACCGCCATGCCCATCGTGACGTAGCCGATCATCGAGGCTGCGCGATCCTGTGGCACCATGTCCCGCACGATGGCGCGGGACAGGACCATGGCCACCACGACACTGGCCTGCACCATGCGGAAGGTGAGAAAGACGTAGACATTGGGTGCCGCAAGGCAGCCAAGCGTCGCCACCAGAAACAACCCCAGCCCCCAGAGGATCACCGGGCGTCGCCCCCAACGGTCGGAAATCGGCCCCATCAGAAGCTGAAGCGCGGCGTTTACTCCCAGATAAAGCGCCACCGAAAGCTGGATCAGCCGGTATTCGCTCTTGAAATAGGCGACCATGCCCGGCAGTGAGGGGAGAAAGATGTTCATCGCAAGCGCCGACAGCCCCGCGAGCAGGATCAGCGTCGAGATATGCGGTGGTGTGGCGCGGTCCAGGTAGCGGACGCGTGGTTCCGGGCTCATGCGCTCATGGCTAGGCGGGTCTTGCGGAGATGTCCATCGCGGCGACGCGCAAATCCACGGATGGTTTGCAGTTTTACAGTTATGCAGCTGTGTATTTGCGTAAATTTGCAAATTTGCCGGATTCTGTTTGGTCCTGCGCGCCGCACTCCTTATGCTGCGCGCAACATGAGAGAGGGGAGTGCCATGAAAGACATTCTGGAGGAACTCGAAAGCCGCCGTGCAGACGCGCGATTGGGCGGCGGTGAGGCCCGCATCGAGGCGCAGCACGGGCGCGGCAAGCTGACCGCGCGCGAGCGCGTCGAACTGTTGCTCGACGAGGGCAGTTTCGAGGAATTCGACATGTTCATGGCGCATCGCTGCACCGATTTCGGCATGGAAAAGAACCGCCCCTATGGCGACGGCGTCGTGACCGGATGGGGCACGATCAACGGCCGTCAGGTCTATGTCTTCAGCCAGGACTTCACGGTGCTGGGCGGATCGGTCAGCGCCACCCATGCGCAGAAGATCTGCAAGATCATGGATATGGCCGTCGAGAACGGTGCGCCCGTCATCGGCATCAACGATTCGGGTGGCGCACGAATCCAGGAAGGCGTCGATAGCCTTGCGGGCTATGGCGAGGTGTTTCAACGTAATATCGAGGCCTCGGGCGTGGTGCCGCAGATCAGCGTCATCATGGGCCCGTGTGCGGGTGGTGCGGTCTACAGCCCTGCAATGACCGACTTCATCTTCATGGTCAAAGACAGCTCGTACATGTTCGTTACCGGCCCTGACGTGGTCAAGACTGTGACCAACGAGCAGGTGACGGCAGAAGAGTTGGGCGGGGCTGTGACCCATACGCGCAAGAGCTCGGTTGCCGATGCGGCCTTCGAGAATGATGTCGAGGCGTTGGCCGAGGTGCGACGGCTGGTGGATTTCCTGCCGCTCAACAACCGCGAGAAACCGCCCAAGCGCCCGTTCTTTGACGAGCCGGGCCGGGTGGAGACAAGCCTTGATACGCTGATCCCCGACAATCCCAACATGCCCTATGACATGAAGGAGCTGATCCACAAGATCGCGGATGAGGCGGACTTCTACGAGATTCAGGCCGAATTCGCCAAGAACATGATCACCGGATTCATCCGGCTGGAGGGTCAGACCGTCGGCGTCGTGGCCAATCAGCCCATGGTGTTGGCGGGTTGTCTCGATATCGACAGCAGCCGCAAGGCGGCACGCTTCGTAAGGTTCTGCGACTGTTTCGAGATCCCGATCCTGACGCTGGTCGACGTGCCCGGCTTCCTGCCCGGCACGGGGCAGGAATATGGCGGGGTGATCAAGCATGGCGCCAAGCTGCTCTATGCCTATGGCGAGGCGACGGTGCCGAAGGTCACGGTGATCACCCGCAAGGCCTATGGCGGGGCTTATGTTGTGATGGCCTCCAAGCATCTGCGCGCCGATTTCAACTATGCCTGGCCCACCTCGGAGATCGCGGTGATGGGGGCCAAGGGCGCGACCGAGATCATCTATCGCTCTGACCTCGGCGATGCGGAGAAGATCGCCGCGCATACCAATAGCTACGAGGATCGCTTTGCCAACCCCTTCGTCGCTGCCGAGCGCGGGTTCATTGACGAAGTGATCCAGCCGCGCAGCACGCGGATGCGGGTAAGCCGGGCGTTTGCATCGCTGCGCAACAAGACGAAGAAGATGCCCTGGAAGAAGCACGATAATATCCCGTTGTGATGACAAGGGGCGCCGCCCCCGTCGCCGGTGCCGGGTGACTCCACGGGGATATTCATGGCGAGAAGAAACGAGGAGGAACATGGCCCGCGACCGCTGGCATCTGATCCGCGAGGAGGACGGCGCGGTGACGCTGGCGCGGCGCCTGCCCGCGCGCTTCGATCTGGCGGTCGAGGGGCACCTGCCAGAGGCATCGCGCGTCCGCGTGGCGCATCGGGTGCGGCAGGACATGTGGCGTGCCTTGCAACATTTGCGCGGCTTTGCCCCGGTGGTGCGTGTCTGGCGCGAGGAGGAGGGTCTCCGGCTCCGGGCGGGCGGTGCGGTGGCAGGGCGGTTTGCCCGTATTGACGCCGAGGCGCGGATCGCCGCGCTCTTCGATGACCCGGCGCGCGTGGCGCGCTGGACGGGATCGGGGCGGTGAGGCTGGCGGCGGGCACGGCGCTCGTGCTGCTGGCGCTGCCCCTTGCAGCCGCGGCGCAGGAGGAGGTGCTGCGGCTGCCATCGGGGCTGGAGGCACGGGTTCACGAGGTGCTGACAGATCGGCCCGCCGGCGGCGGTCTGACCTACAGGTTCCGCTTTGTGGCGGAGGGGTTTGAGGGCGGTGAGGCCGGGTTGGAACGGGTGATGGAGGATCTTGAATGGCTGTGCGTGACCTATGCCTTGCCCCGGCTGTCCAATATCGGGCCGCGACCGGGCCGCGTGGTGATCTCGCTCGCCGATCGGCCCTCGGAATTCGGGGTTTACGATCCCGCCGTCATACAGGTCTTCGAGGCATATCGGCCCGAGGGCGATACCTGCATCTGGGAGATGTTTTGATGCGAACGCAATATCTTGCGGGGCCGGATCTTCCGGGATTGAGGACTGCGACTTTGCGGACACATGCGCGCCGGTTTGCGGATTGCATGTATTCAAATCTTGAATTTTCGGCTAGCTTGCCTGAGGGTTGCACCCAAGCAACCTTTACCTCGCCCACTTGGCGGGCGTCGGCACTATGTCTGCGCGCGCCAGTTTTCGAAGATACGAGAGACAGGAGTTATACATGTCGAACAGCATCAAGAGCGTTATCGCCATCGGCCTCGTCGCCTTTGTCGCAGCCTGCGCACAGCCCGCGGAAGAAGAGTTCGTGGTCGTTGAACCCGAGCCCATCTCGACCGAGCCGGTCAGCACTGGCAAGTACAAGTAAGCCCATCGGGCTTGCTCCGGAGCGGGTGTCACCATCCGCTCCGGCACTACGACCGCCGATGCGCCCCTGTGATCCGGAGGGCGCGATATGCTGAAGCATCGCGGATTTCCCGGGCGTCTGCCGGGTACGGATTACCAATTCACCATTCGCCGCGCCAACCCCAAGGGGGCCACGCCGCTAACCCCGCGCGAGCGTTACCGGGATCGCCGCCCCGCTGACAAGCGGGCCGATGTCGGGTTTCTGCGCGCGCTGTGGGAGTGTTTCGGCGATCAGCCGTTCGAGCGCGGTAACCTCGATGCCGGGCGTCTGAGCTGGTTTCTGGGCCGCGAGGTCAAGCCCGCAGAAGACTCGTTCGATCCCGAAAGTTACGAGGCGCTACTGGTGCTCGACGTTCCTGTGGCACGGGCGAATTTCCCCGAGATCTTCGAGGGTCTGGACGAATGAGCGATGCCCGGATCGGCATGAATTCGCGCAATGCGTGCGGAAATGCGCAAAGCCTCGCCGATACAGCGCTGCGTTGCGGTTTGGGTTTGGCGCGCGCTGCAAGCGATGCCATCATAGAGCAGGTAATGGAGGCCCGTTCCCCAGCGGCTTTGACCATATGTCATTTCCGTTACCCTTCCCCTGTTGGGCGGCTGTGTGCAGACTTGCTCACGCCGCCCACTTTTTCAATTTTTGCAGAACCTTACAGAAGTGAGCGGCAGTTCGCCGGTTACGCTGCGTGGAGGCAGGACCGCTTTGACGCAGCGCGCGGACTGCGCTTTTGTGGCGCGGATCAAAACGCGCTTACAAAAGGAGCCGCAGGCCCATGCAAGAGACTAGAAAGCTGCAGAGAAAACAACCTAAGATTGCGTCTGCCATTGCTGCGATTGCCCTTCTCGGGCTTGCGGCCTGTGGTGACACGGTGCCGGAACAGGCCCTTCTGGGCGGCGGGGCGGGTGCCGTCACCGGGGCCGTGGTCGGCGGCAGCGTCATCACAGGTGCAGCCGTCGGGGCTGCGGGCAACGTCGTCTATTGTCAGGCCTATCCAGGCCGTTGCTAATGATCTGAGCCCGGTCACGCGCGCCGCGCGGACCTATTCCAATTCGGCCATCGCTGCCTCGGGCAGCGGTGGTCTTTTTTATGCCAAGCGCCAAACCGGCCCCGCGACTGACGTTGTCGCGTGGCCAAGACTCTCAAGAAGGGACCGATAGCATGTTCAAGAAGATCCTGATCGCGAACCGGGGCGAAATCGCCTGCCGCGTCATCAAGACGGCGCGCAAGATGGGGATTGCGACCGTGGCGATCTATTCCGACGCCGACCGCAACGCGCTGCATGTGCAGATGGCGGATGAGGCGGTGCATATCGGCCCGCCTCCCGCGAATGAGAGCTATATCGTCATCGACAAGGTGATGGAGGCGATTCGTCAGACCGGGGCCGAGGCGGTGCATCCGGGCTACGGCTTCCTGTCGGAAAACCCCAAATTCGCCAAGGCGCTGGAGGCCGAGGGCGTGGCCTTTGTCGGCCCGCCGGTGAAGGCGATTGAGGCGATGGGCGACAAGATCACCTCGAAGAAGATCGCGCAGGAGGCGGATGTCAGCACCGTTCCGGGGTATATGGGCCTGATCGAGGATGCCGATGAGGCGGTCAAGATTTCCAACGAGATCGGCTATCCGGTTATGATCAAGGCCAGTGCCGGCGGCGGCGGCAAGGGCATGCGCATCGCGTGGAGTGACGACGAAGCGCGCGAGGGTTTTCAAAGCTCCAAGAACGAAGCGGCAAGTTCCTTTGGCGATGACCGGATTTTCATCGAGAAATTCGTGACGCAGCCGCGCCACATCGAGATTCAGGTGCTCTGTGACAATCACGGCAACGGCGTGTACCTCAACGAGCGTGAATGCAGTATCCAACGGCGCAATCAGAAGGTCGTGGAGGAGGCCCCAAGCCCGTTCCTTGATGAGGAGACCCGCTGCGCCATGGGCGAGCAGTCCTTGGCACTTGCCCATGCCGTTGGCTATGCCAGTGCGGGCACGGTGGAATTCATCGTCGATGGCGACCGCAATTTCTACTTCCTTGAGATGAACACCCGTCTGCAGGTGGAACACCCGGTGACGGAACTGATCACCGGCGTCGATCTGGTCGAGCATATGATTCGCGTGGCCTACGGTGAAAAGCTGGCGCTCTCCCAGGACGATGTGACAATCAACGGCTGGGCGATCGAGAACCGGCTTTATGCCGAGGATCCGTACCGCGGCTTCCTGCCCTCGATCGGTCGTCTGACCCGCTATCGCCCGCCCGAAGAGCTCGATATCGAGGGTGCCGTGGTGCGCAACGATACCGGCGTCTACGAGGGCGGCGAGATCAGCATGTATTACGACCCGATGATCGCCAAGCTTTGCACTTGGGGCCCGACGCGCGCGGCGGCCATCGAGGGCATGCGCAACGCGCTCGACGCCTTCGAGGTGGAGGGGATCGGCCACAACCTGCCGTTCCTCAGTGCGGTGATGGATCATCCGAAATTCGTGAGCGGCGACATGACCACCGCCTTCATCGCCGAGGAATATCCCGAAGGCTTCAGCGGGGTGGAACTGCCCGAGGACGTGCTGCGCCGGATCGCGGCCAGCACGGCAGCGATGCACCGGGTTGCGGAAATCCGGCGCACGCGCGTCTCGGGACGGATGGACAATCACGAGCGGCATGTGGGCGAGGATTGGGTGGTGAGCCTTCAGGGGCAGGACTATCCGGTGACCGTCGCCGCCGACCGCGAGGGCGCGAGCGTGCGCTTCGAGGATGGCAGCACCCTGCGCGTCAGCAGCGACTGGACCCCGGGGGACACGCTGGCGCGGCTTGACGTTGATGGCGACGCGCTGGTGCTCAAGGTGGGCAAGATCACCCAGGGTTTCCGCATCCGCAGCCGCGGTGCCGACCTCAAGGTGCATGTGCGCACGCCCCGGCAGGCGGAACTGGCGGCGTTAATGCCCGAGAAACTTGCCGCTGATACATCCAAGCTGCTGCTCTGCCCGATGCCCGGGCTGATCGTCAAGGTCAACGTGGCCGAGGGCGACGAGGTGCAGGAGGGTCAGGCGCTCTGCACGGTGGAGGCGATGAAGATGGAAAACATCCTGCGCGCGGAACGCCGCGGCGTGGTCTCGAAGGTCAATGCCGGGCCGGGCGACAGCCTGGCGGTGGATGATGTGATCATGGAGTTCGAGTGAGGGGATGACCCGCGCCCTGCGCCATAATCGCGTGCCCGTCGCCTGTCTGGCGGCGCTTGCCCTCTTGGCGGCGTGTCAGCGTGAAGAAGAGGCGGCGCAGCGCGGGCGGCTTGGGCAGTGGTTCGCCATCGGTGAAACCTTGGCGTTTGACGCCCGGCGCGGCTGCGCCGTGGGGCTTTACGATCTGGTCACCGGGCAGGTGAAATCGGCGCTTGCTGTGACCGACAGCGTGGCCGGGATGCAGCGCGAGATTGCGCTGCGCGGGGCAGCGGCGCTCGATATGCCGGGGCAGGGGGTTGATATGGCGATGGTGGCCATGGTCAACCATCATCGCGCCACCGGCATGGCGATGCGACGCGCGGGGCTGGAGGCGCGGGCCTGCATGACCGAGGTGAGCGAGAGCGCGTTTCGCCATGCGCTCGATGACAGTTCAACCGTTCTGGTCTGGGACGAGACGCGGCACGCGTTGATCCTGATGGCGCGCGGGGCCGGATATGTCATCGTCGTGCAGGGAGAGGCGTGATGGCGGTGTGGGATCAGCTGTCGGCGGCGGGGCGCTCGCGTAGTTCTCGTTGTCTGGCGGGCAGCTTGTCGATGGAGCGCACGATCTCGCGCACGTGCCATGGCGCGGGCTTGCGCAGGTATATCACCCCATCCTTGCCGATCAGCACTAGGCCGAAGCCGCGCGGTCGCAATTTGCGTCGGATGTCGGAGCGTGCCTCCGGGTCGGTATCGGTGATCACCACAACGTCACGCTCTTCAAGCGCGTCGAGCCGTTCAGAGATATATCCCATCTGTTCGACGAAGCGCGGGTCGGCGGGAGTGTCGGCAAAGACCACGAGTGGCCGTTTTATCCACATCAAATCACTCAAATTGATCTCATCCGCGCTGAAGATCATGCCGTCGAGGCCCGCGTCTGCATCCTGCTGGGCCAACGCGGCACTGGCGGTAAAGACTGCGAAAACAAGCGATAAGATATGTTTCATGGGTTCTCCTGCTGGCCAAGATATAGGCCCTGTGCGCACAATTGCGAAGGGGGAATGCAGGCGGCGGACGGAATCGTTTGGATTAATCGGATCGTCAGCTTTCGCGGGCAGCCTGTGGCGTGGGATCACGCACCGCACGGGGTGTGTGGCATATCGGCGAAAGGCGAAACCGGTCATGGAGATCATCCTGCATCTGGGGGCACATCGCACCGCAACCACGAGTTTTCAACATTACATGCGGGCGAATGCCGTAACGCTGGCGGCGCGGGGCGTGGGCTATTGGGGCCCTGACGTGACGCGCGACGGTATCCTGACCGGGGTCATTCCCGTGCCTGGCGGCGAAAGTGCCAGGCGTCAGATGGATCGCGCGCGCGGGCGCATCGCGCTGCGACTGGCGCAGGCGCGCAAGGCGGGGCTGCGCCGGATCGTGGTGAGTGACGAGAACATGATCGGCGCCGCCCGCCGCAACCTGCGGCAGGGACGGCTTTATGACAGTGCAGGCGAGCAGATGGCGCGGTTTGCCCATGCCTTTGACGGGCGGATCAGCCGAGTGGCGGTCTCGATCCGGGGGCAGGATGCTTGGTGGTCCTCGGCGCTGGCCTATGGCGTGGCGCGCGGGCACCGCCTGCCGGAGGCGGGGGATCTCGACCGGCTGGTCACGGTCAACCGGCACTGGCGCGAGGTGATCCGCGACATCGCCTGTGCGCTGCCCGGGGTCGATCTGTTGGTTCTGCCCCACGAGCCCCATGCCGCACGCCCCGAAGAGCGATTGCGCCACATGACCGGACTTGACGAAGCCCCTCGCCGCGCCGCGCGCGTCTGGCTGGGCCGCGCGCCGGATCTGTCTGCGTTGCGCCGGGCGGTTGCGGCGCGCGGTGGCGATGCGGCCCTTCTGCCCGAGGGTGAGGGGCGCTGGCAGCCCTTTGACCGATACCAGAAACAGGCCTTGCAAGAGGCCTATGCAGACGATCTCTTCTGGCTGAGTGCCGGGGCGGATGGTCTGGCCCGACTGATAGAGGAAACCGGATCAAACGAGGCGGGGCTACAGCCGCCCGATGATCGCACGACAAGAGGACAAGAGAATGGCATCGAAGAAAGACGACTGGCGTAAAATTGCAGAGGGTGAACTGCGCGGGCGGCCGCTGAGTGATCTGACATGGAAGACGCTCGAAGGCATCGAGGTGGAGCCGCTTTATACCCATGAGGACGTGGCCGACCTGCCGCACCTTGGGAGCATCCCCGGAGAGGCGCCGTTCACCCGTGGCGTCAAGGCCACGATGTATGCTGGGCGGCCCTGGACGATCCGGCAATATGCCGGTTTCTCGACGGCAGAGGAATCGAACGCCTTTTACCGTCGCAACCTGGCTGCTGGTCAGCAGGGCGTGTCTGTCGCCTTCGATCTGGCGACACATCGCGGCTATGACAGCGACCATCCGCGTGTCGAGGGCGATGTAGGCAAGGCTGGCGTGGCGATTGATTCCGTCGAGGACATGAAAATCCTCTTCGACGGCATCCCGCTCGACAAGGTCAGCGTCTCGATGACCATGAACGGCGCGGTGATCCCGGTGCTGGCCTCCTTCATCGTCGCGGGCGAAGAGCAGGGGCACGACAGGGCGGCGCTGTCGGGCACCATTCAGAACGACATTCTGAAGGAATTCATGGTGCGCAATACCTATATCTACCCGCCTGCGCCCTCGATGCGGATCGTCTCGGACATCATCGGATACACCGCCGAGCATATGCCCCGCTTCAACTCGATCTCGATTTCCGGCTACCACATGCAGGAGGCGGGCGCGAACCTCGTGCAGGAGCTCGCCTATACGCTGGCCGATGGCCGCGAATATGTGAAGGCGGCGATTGAGGCGGGGATGGACGTCGACAGCTTCGCGCCACGCCTGTCGTTCTTTTTCGCCATCGGCATGAATTTCTTCATGGAGGCTGCCAAGCTGCGCGCAGCGCGGCTGCTGTGGCACCGGATCATGACCGAATTCAACGCCACATCCGAGAAATCCAAGATGCTGCGTACCCATTGCCAGACCAGTGGCGTGAGTTTGCAGGAGCAGGACCCCTATAACAACGTGGTGCGCACCGCCTATGAGGCGATGAGCGCAGTTCTGGGCGGCACGCAATCGCTGCACACCAACGCGCTTGACGAGGCGATTGCCCTGCCCACCGATTTCTCGGCCCGGATCGCGCGGAATACACAGTTGATATTGCAGGAGGAAACCGGCGTGACCAACGTGGTCGACCCATTGGCGGGCTCCTACTACGTGGAGAAGCTGACCCACGATCTGGCCGAAAAGGCCTGGGAGTTGATCGAGGAAGTCGAGGGAATGGGCGGCATGACCCGCGCGGTCGAGAGCGGCATGCCCAAGCTGCGCATCGAAGAAACAGCGGCCACGCGGCAGGCGATGATCGATCGGGGTGACGAGGTGATCGTCGGCGTCAACAAGTATCGCAAGGACAAGGAAGACCCGATCGACATTCTCGATGTCGATAACGTCAAGGTGCGCGACGGCCAGATCAAGGCGCTGGAACGTATCCGCGCGACCCGCGATCAGGCGGCCTGCGACGCGGCACTGGATGAATTGACCCGTCGCACGCGCGAGGGCGGCAACCTGTTGGACGCGGCGGTCGAGGCCGCCCGCGCCCGCGCCACTGTGGGGGAAATCAGCATGGCACTGGAAAAGGAATTCGGACGTCACCGCGCCGAGGTCAAGACACTGGCCGGCGTCTATGGCGCGGCCTATGAGGGCGACGAGGGCTTTGCCGCCATTCAGAAATCGGTCGAGGCGTTCGCCGAGGAGGAGGGGCGGCGGCCGCGCATGCTAGTGGTCAAGATGGGCCAGGACGGGCATGACCGGGGTGCCAA
Organism: Roseovarius tolerans; assembly: GCF_900109855.1. Taxonomy (GTDB): domain Bacteria; phylum Pseudomonadota; class Alphaproteobacteria; order Rhodobacterales; family Rhodobacteraceae; genus Roseovarius; species Roseovarius tolerans. Next base: position 229,123 of record NZ_FOBO01000005.1, read on the forward strand.
GGTGATCGCTACCGCCTTCGCCGATATCGGGTTCGATGTCGATGTCGGTCCGCTCTTTCAGACCCCAGAAGAGGCCGCGCAAGATGCCATAGACAACGATGTGCATGTGGTGGGCATCAGCAGCCAGGCGGCAGGGCACAAGACGCTGGCCCCGCGCCTGATCAAGGAGTTGGAGGCGCGTGATGCCGGGGATATTCTCGTGATCTGCGGTGGTGTCATTCCGCAGCAGGATTATGAGTTCCTGAAAAAGGCGGGGGTCAAGGCGATCTTCGGCCCCGGTACCAATATCCCCGAGGCGGCACAGGATATCCTGCGCCTGATCCGGGCCGCCCGCGGCTGAGCGCGGGGCCGGGCGGCCTCAGTCGCGCAGGGCACGCTCCTTGACCCGGACGACGGGTCGCAGGATGTAATCGAGCACGGTCTTGCGCCCCGCGAGGATATCGGCCTGCGCGACCATGCCCGGCATGATCTCGACCTCGACACCATCGGCGATCGTGTCGGTGGTGCGGATTTCCACGACGAAGACCTCTTCCTCGCTGCGCTCGGTGCGGGTGATTGTGTCGGCACCGATGCGGACGATCTCGCCCGAGAGGTTGCCATAGCGCGAGGCGTCATAGGCGGTGATCGTCACCTTCACGGGCTGGCCGGGATAGAGAAAGGCGATGTCGTCGGGGCGCACATATGCCTCGACCAGAAGTGTGTCGTCAAGCGGAACGATCTCGATCAGTTCCTCACCGGGGCGGGCCAATGCCCCTACGGTAGGGCTGTGGATGCGGTTGACTATGCCGCGCACCGGCGCGTAGAGGCGCGAGCGTGCGGCGCGCAGGGGAACGACTCCTTTATCGGCACGGGCGAGAGCGAGCGGTTCGAAGGCGGTCAGGGAGTGGTGTCAGACAAATTCGAACTCGTCTCAGGAAGGGCAGGGTTGCTGTCCTTTATGCCGTGCAGAGATTGCGCCACTCGGCGAGAGCGGCGGCGCGGTTCCGTTTGAAATTTGATCTTGAGTAGAGGCTGCGCTCCGAGTTGAACAGATTGTAGACCGAGGCGTGTACGGCGGCGAATTTCTGCAAACTTCGCACTCGTCTGAACCGCAACATCGCTCGCTCACGCCTTCGGAACGGCAGGTGGGAATTCTCGGCTCGATTGTTCAACCAACGCCCCGTTTCCTGTCGATCGGCATTGCCGATTTCCTTCATCGCAGCACCGTACGAGCGCAGCCGGTCCGTGACAATGACGTCTGGTCGACCATGCTTGCGCATTGCTTTCTTTAGGAATTTCAGCGCGGCTTTCTTGTCGCGCGTCTTGGTCACGAAACTTTCCAGAACTTCGCCTTCGTGATCAACGGCTCGCCACAGATAATGTCTCTCACCGTTGATTTTCACGAACATCTCATCCAGGTGCCAGCGCCAGCGGCTGGATTTCAATCCGGCCACACGGCG
>NZ_FOBO01000003.1 GCF_900109855.1 Roseovarius tolerans
ACCTTGCCAATCCCGGTCATAACCTCGCGCTCCGGCAGAAACCCGTGGCGCACCAAACGCTGGCGGCCCTCGTCGTCCAAAAGGTGCGCGTGACCGCCCATGAATTCGGACACCTCCGCGCGCACCGCAGTAGCCAGAAGTTCCTGCGCACCTGCTCGCAGAAGATCCGTCAGCGGATCAGGTGAAAAATCGCTTGGTTTTGCGAAGTCGATAACTGTATTCTTGGTCATGTGGCATATCCTTTTCTCAATGAGAATTGCGGCGCTTCAACAACGCCATGATATGCCGCCCATTCGGGCCGTCACCAACTTTCGGTTATAACTCAGTTAGCCTTCCTCTCCCCATTACTCTTTCATTTCATAACGAATATGTTGAACGAACTGCGTTCAACATGTCGTATACTTTTCTCAACAAAATCGTTATGCAGCTCAAGAATTTTGTCACTTCCTGCAGCGACTAGGGCCTTCTGTGGCTGCCGTCCGTAGTGCAAGTAGCTTTTGACCCGATTGGCATGTGATCGAATGCAGTCTTCTGTAAGGCCTTTCAACGCGGCGCTATCAGAAGCCGCTGGCAGATATGGTGATCCACGGAACGGGTCCAAATCTGTAGAGGGAGCTTTGAGCTCGTAGGCCCTATCTGGTTTTCCCATCCCGGTTCCGGTCTTCGTGACCACTATTCAATAGGTGTGTGTTGTTTGGCCTCTCAGCGCCGACAACAACCGCCATCTGTGATGATTTATATCTCAGACATAAGCACGTACTTAAGGCTATCATTAAGCCTTCCTGATCAGGCCAAGGTGTCCGGTCGAAATGGGCGCCAGTTCACAAACTACCTCACGACCCTGTGAGCCATAGAATTGACTTCTATACCTCAAACGCGGTCTATTAGTGAGTTATAGAAAAGGATTCTATAACTCATGGCATGGAACTGGCAGATATCCGGTTGGCCGGAATTCCGGTATGACGAGGCCGCACTGGCACCGCTCGAGCAGCGCTTCCTGATGTCGTCGGGCGAAGTCCTGGGGGCCCTCCACCATGTGAACCCGTCCGAGCGTGATCAACTCTGCATCGACCTTCTGAGCGATGAAGCCATGAAGACCAGTGCCATCGAGGGCGAGATGCTGGACCGGCGCAGCGTGCAATCCTCACTCCGTCGGCACCTTGGATTGGAACCTGACAGCTATCCGAACAAACCTCGCGAGCAGGGTGTGGCCGAGATGATGGTCGATGTTTACTCAACCTATGCGGAGCCGCTCGAGCATGGCACGCTTTTTCGGTGGCATGAGATGCTTCTGGCCTTCGACAAGAGCCTGGAGGCCATCGGGTCATACCGGCAGCACGAGGATGCCATGCAGATCGTCTCTGGCCGTCTTGATCGTCCGGTTGTACATTTTGAGGCCCCGCCATCCGCGCAGGTTCCAGATGAGATGGACCGGTATGTTGACTGGTTCAATCGGACAGGGCCGGGTGCCGTAGAGCCCTTGCTGGCACTGACGCGTGCGGGTCTCAGCCATCTCTACTTTGAGAGCATTCATCCGTTTGAAGATGGGAATGGTCGCTTGGGTCGGGCCTTGGCCGAAAAATCCCTGGCTCAGAATATCGGCCAACCTAGCCTGATCTCGCTCGCCTTCACCATCGAGCGAAAGCGGAAGGACTATTACGATCAGCTTGAGTGGCACCAGAAAACACTGGATGTCACGCCTTGGCTGGTGTGGTTTGCAGAGATCGTTCTGGAAGCGCAGCAGGTCACCCTGGACCGCGTGGGCTTCTTCATTGCCAAGGCACATTTTTATGACAGGCATCGTGAGCACCTAAACGTCAGGCAGTCCAAGGTGATCGAGCGAATGTTCCGCGAAGGGCCAGATGGCTTCAAGGGTGGACTAAGCGCCGAGAACTATATCTCGATCACGGGGACATCGCGCGCGACGGCAACCCGAGATCTTCAGGGTCTTGTTGAAATCGGTGCTCTCACACGCACCGGCGAACGCCGATATACGCGTTACTGGCTGATGCTAGATGGACCGGGTGGGTAGTGCATCGTCGGCGGGGAGGGCGTATTTTGTTCTCTAATCTGTCAATGCGCTTTTCGATTTCCGTCGATGTCTGAGGTTTCCTTCGTTCACTTCGAGCTCATTGGCTCACGATGGGGTTGGCTGGAAGCAGGTCGGCAAGGTTGAAACCGCAATCTGGCCGAAGCCGCTGCTACAGAATAAGGCTATCCTTAAACCGCGCGGCTGCTGCGCCGTGCGAATGCCCTTCCTCCACAAACGCGACGACCCTCTCACGAAGTGCCATAGGATGTGGCTTACAGTCAGCGCGATACGCAGCCAGCCAAAGCAGTGCTTTTTCGTTTTCTGCCAAGGCAATCATAATTTTGGGGTTTTTGTGGAGATGCCACCAAAAAATTTTGGGATGAAAAATAGCAGGACAGGTAACGGGTAGCATCTCCTTATTGAACCGTATCAAAAGAGACACTTTCGATATACAGGCACTTTAGAAAAAGCCTGTCGCAAAATGGGCAATAATGTGGCTGAATTCGGCCCGCAATTTTCGTCTTGTTACTTGAGTGACAGTTGTAACTGTATGACCGTCTGAGCGCCTGGAGGACAAAGCGTGACTAACAAGATCGACCGTCGCTGCGCCTCGGGCGCGCGCCGCAAACGGAGTGGAATACCCTCGAAGAAGGCGAAAATGGCAACATCGATCCTCCCTTGGAATCGCGAGTGGTTCTGTCTCGAATAGATCAAGGACGGAACTGCGACTCGTGCCGCGATCCAGGCTGGGTATTCGGAAAAAACCGCTTATTCTGAGGGTCACCGTCTGTTCAGAAATGTTGAAATCCGGTCTCGCATTGGGGAGTTGCAGCGCGAGACCGCCGAGGAGCTCAAAATCGAGCACCACGACGTCCTGAAGCGTCTGTGGGATACTGCGACCGGCGAAGTGAACGATCTGGTCCGCATCGAGCGCCGCTGCTGCCGTGGCCGAGTATTGCTCCGCCGATTACAACTAAAGGGAATAGTTGTATTTGATGCGTTCGCCGACACGCAACGCGTTGCCTTCCACGAGATTTGCCACATGTTCGACCATCTCGGGCGTCGCTCCGGGAAGAGACGAGATGCGTTTGGTTGCTTCGACGCGATTTGCCACCATACCATCGATGATCTCGCTTACCCTACGGCGAAGGGCGGCGGCGTTCAGTCCGGCGCTTCGGGCAATCTCGTCCCAGTGGCGCGGAGCGACATCGGCTGGCTTGCGCCGTTTACCAGCGATCTTCTGGGCGTGATACTGATTAACGTGATCCCAGTGGAATACCGAGGAGACGTCATAAAGCGGAGCCATGGAGGTCTCATTGCCAATGAGAATGGAGTAGTTCTTGGCGTGTGCGTCAGTATTGGCGATGAGGATGTTGAAGATCACCTGGTCATGGAGTGCGAGAGCGTCGGCCGGTGGCAGGTGGTCACCTGTCAGCAGGAGGCCTGCCATGTCGAGGCCCGGAACGGTGCCCTGCTCGTATTTTTGCTCCGGATAGATGCCGTTAGCCTGAGCGAAGTCCTCTTGGTGCAGGCGGCGAAGGGTGCCATCAGAGCGCAGGGTGCGATCATAGCGGGCGACGGTCAGCGCGGTCCGGCCATCAGCCTCAAGTATGGTGCACTCAGCGACTGGCAGGCCGATCAGGCCAGCCAGCGTCAAGCAATATGCCTCGTTTTCCACGATGCCGGGCAAGCGGGGATTGTCGGGCTTTATGATGATGGTTGAGGGCGCTCCATTTTTCGGGATCGCGAGAAGATCTCTCGGTTGCGGTAGGCCGAGCCTTGGCTTCCCCTCCTCGTCGAGTGCGGCCAGTGCGGTTTTCTTCTGACCGCCAGCGAGTGACAGGCGCACCCCATCTTCACCAGCCAAAAATGGTCGCTTTCCGAGATCCTCGAAGTGGCGTGCCAGTGCTTCGCTTTCCGTGGTCTGACTGTAGTGATCCTGCAAGCTCGCGTAGCTCCAGTCCTTCCGGATACTCGGCTCACCAATCGAGATTGCGCCTGCGGTATCTCCGCCGATCTCGCGCAGGATGGCGAGCGCATCTGATGTCGCAAGCCCTAAGGCACGTGACAATGAGACCAGTTGCTCTTCCTCGGGCAGCAAGTTCGCCAACCAGGGCGTGATGATCTTGTGGGCAAAAAGGCCAGGTTGAAGCGGAAGCGTTAACGACAGTGGGAAGTTGCCGCGAGTCCTGAGCCATCGAGAATCATATTCGAAGGAGAGCTCTCCGCTTGCAGAGAGATTAATGCTCCCGATGGCAAATTTCTCGTAGAAGACGATGATGGTTTCGCTCCCTGCCATCAGTCATCTTCCAAGTCATAGCCGTCCTGCCCAGGATCAGGCGAAGTCGTCTTGGCGGGCGAGAGCGTGTCGGCCTGGAAGAGAGTTGGAAGCTCGGTCCTGAGCGCAAGCGAAAGAGACACCAGAGTAGATAGTTTAAGGTCTCGTGTGCCGCGCTCAATGTGCGAGAGCGTCGGCACGGTGGAGCCAGAGAGGCGCGACAAATCCTCCAAGCTCAGGCCGAGGCTTCTTCGCCGCGACCTGATATGTGCCCCGATTTTTTCTGCCCATGCCAGGGTTTCAGTCGACTGCTTCATGTGGCCCTCCTTATCATGCGGGATAAATAGGAGGCCATTCGGGCGATATCAAGACCATTTTATCGCGCAGGATAAAAACGCTGCTCCTGCGTCTATTATGTGTGAAATTTATCCTTGAGGATAAAAAGACCTTTTCACACGCCCGGCACATCCGCCGTTCGAGAGTACGGCGGATGCCGGTGCCAAGCGCGGGGTGACAGCGAAGAAGTTCCTCGTAAACCGCGATTGGCCGTAAGCGCTGTTCTTGTGGCCCTGCAACAATCCGACCGAGATTTCCGAATGCAAAGTGAAGTTCATCAAGGCGCCGTTGTCTAATCGACGCCTTCGACGAAGGTTTCCACAAAGGATTTGATCTTTTCAATTACCCAGTGGGCTACGGTCTTGCGTTCACGTAGGGCACCCTAGGGACGCGATCACTTTCTGCAAGGGCATCCTATTCTGGAGCAAGCGCCTGACCGAGGGGCTCCAGGTTATAGGTGCATGCAGCGGTTGATTGGGCAAGGCCAATAGCAGCGATTTCACACCGATGCAGTACTGGAAATCCGCGAAGTTCTGATGTAGATAATGTCGTCATGGCACATCTGAAGACGATACCAGCCACCAGATAATCGCCCCCAGGTAACTGCGGGCGACTGGTGTTCGTCTGCTTGTGTCACATTCCCAAATAGCCAACGTTCACGCTGTCGCTCGCCTTGTTTTTAAGGAGAAATCGACATGCGACGAAACGAGTTACACAAAAAAAAGTGGTACTGCGCGGATCCTCACTTTGGCCATGATGCCATTGTCGAGTTTTGCAATCGGCCATTCAAAAATGCTGACGAAGCGGATGAAATCATCCTGAGAAACCTTCATGAGCGGGTCGGACCTGAAGACCAATTGTGGTTGTTGGGAGATTTCGCCCTTGGCCACAAAAAGCTGGATAAAAAGTGGCTGCGGGAGATGTTTGATCGACTACCGGGAGCTGAACAGCACCTGATTGTCGGCAACCATGATGACGAAATCATCCAATCTCTGCCGTGGGCAAGCGTTTCACATATCGCCGAGGTTCGGGACGGAGCACAGCGGCAGTTCAACACGCTTTTTCATTATCCCATGCACACATGGAACCATGCGAGGAGAGGAGCGTACTGCTTGTTTGGCCATGTGCACGACAACTTTCTAGGCACGCGAAACTGCGTCAACGTCGGGCTCGATGTCTGGGATTTCTACCCCGCATCATTCGATGAGATCGAGAGACGTTCCAAGAAGCTCCCCGTGAACAAACACTGGCACGAGGTCGAGCCAGGGACGACCATTTTCGGCGAACAGATTGACTATTACTGAAGGTGTGTGAGGGCAGAAGTCATGGGAAGAAGCAAGAAATCAGATGTCCTAAAAATCGAAGAGCTGCTCGACGAACGGACCAAGGACTGGTCTGTCTGGGGCGTATATGGGCTACTCGAATCGCGGATGCGAGAACTCGGTGAAGACCTGCAGGACTTTAATACCAGCGTCGGTCGCAAAGGCTTTGAGGATCGGAACCTGTTGATTTCGTTGCTCGCCGACCGCATGTCGATGTCAGACGTCATCTTGGCTTGCCCGACCCGCGACGAGCGCGAGAAACGCGTAGAACGGAGTTTTAAACAGCATGCTCTGAAGTATCTGGAAGAGAATGCGGGGCATGTCGACCTCATGGAAATTTACGATATCATCAACGCACGGCTGGAGAGCCGAGGTGAGAAACCGTTGCCGGATCCTGATGCTGGGGCGGACCTCTTGCTGCGCAATGAGTGCTACAAAATCATTGTGCACAGCTTAAATCTTAAAGAGATCAAGGAGCGATTTCCCGAAGAAAATACTGAAGACGCTCGGAATGATGTCTCCAGTCTTCAAAAAGAATTGGAAGACCTTGACGATAAAGGCAACCAGGGCGCTGAACGGCACGAGTTCAGTTTCCTGACGGACCCGACAGTTGCGAAACGGCTGCCCTCAACAGTTAAAAAGAACCTCAATGACCGGCAGAAAAGGGTTATTGATGTCCCTTTGCCTGCGGTTGGCCTTTATGATCTCAAAAAGCTGGATGCCGTTCAGGAAACGCTGTCAGATAAGTATCCGCATGCGGTCAATGTGGTCGATGGCATTCTTGGGGGTGTCCGTCGAGGTTTCCGGTTCGGTCAAAGCAAGATCACGATTCGGCCGATCCTGTTGGTGGGGAAGCCTGGAACAGGGAAGAGCACGCTTGCTGCAGATCTCATGAAATCGCTTGGGCTTCCAGTAACCCGCGCGAGTGCCGCCGGGGTTGCTGACATTACATTTTTCGGGACATCCGCCGGGTATTCGAGTGCAATGCCGTCGTTGATTACGACAGCGATTGTGAATGGAACAATCATCAATCCGGGGATTGTCTTGGACGAAGTGGATAAGGCTACCCAGGGTAGCTCTAACGGCGATCTGGTTGATGGCTTGTTATCTGTATTGGAGCCCGTTGAGGCACGTGCATGGCATGAGAAGTTCTTCCAAGCCGAAGTCGATGCTTCTCATCTAAATTGGATCCTGACTGCAAACGACATTGATCGCGTTCCAGCACCCTTGGTGTCGCGCTGTACCGTTTATCGTGTACCAGCGCCTGATGTCGCGCATGTCGGCGCGCTGGTTGCATCCGTTGTGGATGACTATGCCGCCGAACTTGGTGTTGATCCAAGGTTCTTCAGTATCACTGCAGGTGATCTAGAGTATCTACGGGAAACGATGCCAAAACATCGCTCAACTCGCGTTCTCAAAGAGCTTGTTCGCTTGATCCTTGATGAGCATGAAAGCGACTGTTTTCATGCGTGACGACTTCTGGGGTGGGTGGAGCTTGCCACACGGATATGTATGTGTGTGGCAAGCGCCGAAAGTCTAAAAAAGTGTTCAAAATAAATTCACTAACGGATTGAGCCTGGCATTAACGATTTGTCGGCAGATCTTTGCTCAGAGCAGGGGTGCAATTCAATGACAGGCAAAAACCCCCAGTCACGCCTACTTCACCCAGCCGGTGCCCGAAGCGGCAGCGGCATAGAGCCTTCGTTCCATAAAAGACCAAGAATTTTCAGGTTTGAGGGCTAGGAGATAGAAAGCAGTCATTAGCTGCGGCGAGCACTAAGGCCCGGTCAGCGGGACGGAGCCGCCGTCCCGGCATCTTCTGCTTACGGGACCCGCCGCCTGTTCTAACCGCGCTGTCAGCCCCCAGCTTCACCGAAAGGGAGGAGAAGAAAACTACATCCACCAGTCAATACCGTCCCCGCGCTGCATAAGACTGCACTGCGCCGGCTTCAGCAAGGCTCGTCTGACAGGGCCTGGTATGGAAATTCTCAGCGAGATTTCGGCTTTCAGGTTCGGATACAGGCCAATCGCATGTGCTAGGGGTCACTTTCTAATTTTCTAGCCGATCTACCAATTCCACCCGCCGATTGAGCTGTCGGCCGGCATCGTTGTCATTAGGGGCCAGAGGCGCAAGTGGGCCGACGCCAGCCGCCCGAAGGCGGTTTGGATCAATGCCGTATTCCGTGACGAGCGCCAGAACAATGGCTTCAGCGCGTTCGTTCGACAGGCGCATGTTCATCTCAAAGCCGCCTGAGTCGTCCGTATGACCGACGACGTAGAAGCGACCCTCGCGTGTGCTTAGCACATCGGCGATTGTCTCGAGCGATCCGGCCGATGACGGGCGGATTACGGCGCTGCCCGTGTCGAACTGCACGCCGTAGAGGATGGCTTTGCCCGCCTCCTCGATCTCGGCATTGAGGGCCTCGGCGTTGATCTCAACGGTGCCCTCCTCCATTGCAGCGGTGGTCGCCTCTTCGGTCATGTAGGTGTTTCTGTCACCAATGGTCAGCGTGAATACCGTCTGCCGACCCTCCTGGGTCCGGGTCGCCGCGATGTAGTAATCCGGCGGGCTGACAGTGACCTGCTGCAGCGCGAGGTTGAAGCCGCGTTCGCCCAGACGGTTCGCCTCCTGCACGTCTCTCAGGGCAAGATATTCAGGAGGATGACCCATCGCGCCCGGCATATCGGCGCTGACGAGAACGTCGAAACCTGCCTCCTCCAGCGCCCGCTCGAAACTGCGCTGGATCTCGATCCTGTTCTTGCTTTCCGGCCAGCGATAGAGGCTCGACAGAAGCTGGCCTTCGATCTCCTCTGTTTCGATTGCGCCTTCCTCGAGACTGGTGATGTACCGCAAGACATCAAAGTCCGTTGCATACTGACTTCCTATTGCTTCGGAACCCGCAAAGGGCTGAACAACGGTTGGTTCCTGTGAAGCAGCGGTCAGCGGGACCGTGATAAAAAGGACTAGGGCGGCAAAGCGGCTTCGCAGTGACATTCGTTTCTGTCCTTTCTGTTCCCGACAACAGAGGATCTCCAATGATGACCGACTATTACCACAGCAGGGGGGGCGCGCGCCAGCTTGTGCCGGTGTCCCTCCAACGGAAAGACTATATGCGGACTGGCCTGAGGTTTGCCTGTCGCCCGCCCGAACGGAAGGTTGGAGTCAAATAGGCGCTGTAGCCTCACCAGGAATGATACGCACGGTAAGACGATTGAGCGCAAGGCAACTAGCGACGGGCGCTCGCTCAAGTTCGATATAACCGTATGGATCGGTTCTCGAGATCCCGGCGAACCTTTACCAGCAAACGGTTCAGGGGGAGAATGACCCGGCCTTGCGCCGCGCATTGGCTGACTTGGTAGGGACTGCAACCGGGGCCTCCCCTCGACGGCTACGATGCGCGTTCTTGAAGGGGCCTTGACGCCAGATGAAACCTCAGCGGCTGAAATACTTTTCGGCTCCAACCCGCTAACCAGATGAGGGCTGTTTCACTGATCTGTCCCAGTTCGCTTTTGGCGAAGTAATGAGTCTTCTTCAGATGGCAGTTGTGGTTGCACAAAAGCGCGCGGTAGGGAATTGACAGCAATCCCGCCGCGCGTTCCTAGCCGTTCTCTCCCCATTACTCCTACATTGCATAACGGAAATGTTGAAAAGCCCGTGTTCAACACTTTGTATATTTTTCTCAACAAAATCGTTATGAAACTCAATCAACTTGCCACTGCCTAAGGTGATGAGGGCACGATAGGTTTTAGAAAGTAAGCCCTCGCTTGGTCCGTCAGACCATAGCGCTCGATGTATTCGGCGAGGACCGCCATCAGCTTTTCATTCTCCTCCCTACAGGCAACTAAAGCCTCCGCGTTGGTCATGTTTGCCTCCCGGAAAGTAGCAGTTGATTCGCGAAATTTGTTGCATTCGTCCCTATGACGCGCAATCATAGATAGAGCAGTAATCAATAATAACATGCGAGAGGCAACATGTTCGCAACGCTTATGGTGAATGCGTACAGTCAGGTTCAAGGTTTGATCGTTGAGGCACACGAGGACGGGCAAGTCAGCGTGAATGTCGGGGACCGCATTTTCAAAGGCTGGCCGGTGTCCAGACCCGAGAATGCGGCTCAGTATGACAGGAAGCCGGAACCGGAGCACGCCTGACCAAGGGGAGAACCTGGCGGTGAGTTGGCTGGTCAAAGCTTTCGTGCTGGCCGTAATGTGCTGGCTGCCTGCAGTAGCGGGCGCTGCAGGCTCAATGTCTGCCGTGCCTTGGGCTTCTCCATCCGCACCAGAAACCTACGTGCAAAAGCTACTCGACGTCACCAGCAACAGAGAGAGCCATTACTTCAATGCGGCATGCTGCAAGATTTGCCGGAAAGGCAAGGCGTGCGGGAACTCGTGCATAAATCGCAGTTACACTTGCCGGAAAGGCAAAGGCTGCGCCTGTGATGGGTGAGGATTAACGGCAGTACCCGTGTTGCGGCAGGCGACGGCTCTCCTGCGTTTCAAGCTGTAGATACTTACCGCCGGAATAACGAGGGCAGTCTCGCGCCTGCCCGGCCTGGATAGCAAGCGCGCCGATATCCTCATCTGAAGATGTGTAGCAAGTGCCGACCCAGCGGTCATATGTCTTGTCTCCGGTCAACCAGCACTTCACCGGCTTACGCAGTATCAGCTTCTGCATCCAACGCTTTGCAGCCAGTCCCCCGCGCTCATCAAGTTCCGGGCCATCAACGCCATTGAGCCTAACCGGAAGGTTGCTGACTTCGATTGTGTCAACATCGCGGACGTGAGTTACGCTTCCCTCGATCCATTGGCCTGCGAGAACTTCTGAGGCCATTCCTATAACGGCGCACGCCCAAGCTATGAGGATAGGAACGCGAATACGTGTCACAAGGCTAGTCCAGTTCTGTAATTGAAATCAGAGTCCCGGCAAGTTTTGCTGAAAAGCGCTTTGATTCCGCGAAGCAATAAATGGTGAACTTTTTGCTCAACTCCTTCAGCCGCTTGTTATTTTCTTCGGCGTCACCTTTTACGAATCCTTCGTGAGTGAATGGCGCTGTAAAACTTGAAGTGCCTTCGTAAAAATCCAGCAGTTGACCATCTCGATAGCCAGCGGACCGGCGAAGTTTTTCGATTAGGGCTCTGCACACCGGCTCAGAGTATCCTTCGCTATCAAAGCTAATCAGTGTTATCGAAATCTCATCTTCGTCCCATGAATAGCTAACAGGGACAAAACGGTCCAACTCACGCTCTAGTCGTTTTTCAAGTCTGTATATTCCGAAATCTAACAGAGTAGGTGAGGTGTTCATAAAGTATTCGGTGGTCTTGTCTGGGCCAGCTACAGCCGCCGTGGGTAGCCAAAGGACCCAAATAACGAACGCGATTGTGCGACCTGTGAATTTATTCCGAAACATACCAGAGATTTATCAGGGCAACTTGGGGCAGTACATCATTCATTTGACTCATTTCGTTTTGGCTTCATGGTGATTCCCGGACCACTAGCAACTTGGCAGCCATCAATGAACTGGATGCGATTTGCTTCTATGGTTTTTCGTATCGCCTCGGCGCTGGCATGCTTGAGACCGCCCCGACCTCTTGGACATGCGGCAAGCAACGGATCTTCTGATGCTCGATGCGCGCGATATGCGGATTGCTGCCCGCGTGCCCAGGCCGGGTTATGCCGACCGATACCCCTATCAATTCACGATCCGCTCACGCGTCCCAAGCGGCGCGGAGACAGAACTTTCCAAGATAGTGAACGGCAAAGGTGACTGGCTGTTCTACGGCCACGCTGACGCCTCTCAGACGGCGATTGAAAGCTGGTACCTGATCGACCTTAACGCATTCCGGGCTGCGCTGATCCGGCAAGGGGCTCAAGGCCTATCGTGGGGCAACAAATGCAATCCCGATGGAACGCGGTTTACGTGGGTTGATATTCGCAGCTTTCCGGATGATCCGGCGCTTGTGGTGGCGAGGTCACCTTGAGATAGTGACAACTGGGTTCTGAGCTAAGGGCAAAAAAGAAGCTCTGAGCTCCAAGTTCCTAAAAAAATTGAATCTATTTACAACGTGTTACCGATCAACATGCATTATTATTGTTGCGAATATTTCGAATAAATCTCATATCTTAGTAAAACGGAGGGAGAACAATGACTGCTATGAAAGCCTTTGACGAGCGTCTACCTAGTGAAATAGACATCAAAAGTGCCGACAATTTGCGTGAGATAATCGCCGGTGCTCTTGATGCAGGCACTGACGGAGCGAAGATCAAGTTTGCCAATCAAGAGGGAAAGCTGGCCGAAGTTGTTTTGACACCAAGCATCGCTGAAACTTTTATCAAGGTGCTTCGGCTAATCTCAAATGGACAAGGTTTCCATGTGATCCCATACAAGGCCGAACTCACCACACAAGAAGCCGCTGATTTTCTGAATGTATCGAGACCATTTCTCATCAAGCTCCTCGAGCAACATGATATCGCGTATGACAGGGTTGGTCGGCATCGGCGGATCAAAGCTGAAGACTTGTTTGAATACAAACATAAGCGAGACCAAAGTCGCGCGCGGGCTCTAGAAGAACTTGCGAAAGAAGACGCCAGCTTAGGGCAGATTTGAGTTTTGATCGCAAATCGCTTCACGGTCATCTTGGATACGAATGTGTTGTTCGGTGGCCTGCACCGCAATATTGCCCTGTCGTTAGCCGAGGGTGGGTTTTACCGCCCTCGGTGGTCAACGAAGATTCTGGAAGAATTTGAGCGACACCTCGCAGTAAGGCTTAACGATTCAGACAAGGCTCAACTTCAGCGAAAGCGGGTAGAAACTGCTTTCCCAGAGGGTGAGGTGGAAATCTCTGCTGAAGCGGAAGCTAGACTAACCCTTCCGGATGATGGAGATAATCACGTGCTTGCCGCGGCGATAAAGGCTCGTGCCGCTCAGATTGTCACGGATAACTTGCAAGATTTTCCTTCTGAGCTTCTCGAGCCCTACGAGATAGAAGCTATCTCAGCGGATCATTTCTTTTCGAACACAATCTCGCTGTCTGAAACAGCGGCGGTTTACCAACTGCGTCTTATGAGGGAGAGGCTGTAAGATCCAAAATACTCATCCGAAGCGTTGCTACTTCGGTGCGAACAAGTTGGACTTCCGGAAACTGCCAGTATCTTGAATGAGTATATCGCATTTCTTTGAGAACAACTGACCTATAGCGCGATTCAATTGTGATGACCGCCAAGCACATTTCGCGAGTTGCTTTTACATATGAAGGTGGACAGAAAGGTGGATTGAAAAATCACACAATTAATCAATCTACTGATTTTATTATGTTTTATTGGAGAGAGTGGTGCCCAGGAGAGGACTCGAACCTCCACGGCCTTGCGGCCACTGGCACCTGAAGCCAGCGCGTCTACCATTCCGCCACCTGGGCAGGTGTCGTGAGGCAGGCGTTTAGACGTCGACCGATCCGGTGTCAACGGCGATTTTGGGCGATCTGTCGCAACTGCCTTATCATCTTGTCCAGCGCGGTGTTGGGGGATAGGAAAGGGAGTGAAAGCGCGCATTCCGGAGGCCCCACATGTCCAAGCTTGTCACCATCTATGGCGGATCAGGTTTCGTCGGCCGCTACATCGCCCGCCGCATGGCGCAGGCGGGATGGCGGGTGCGGGTCGCGGTGCGACGGCCCAACGAGGCGATGCACGTGAAACCCTATGGCAATGTCGGCCAGGTCGAGCCGGTATTCTGCAACATCCGTGACGATGACAGCGTGCGTGCGGTGATGCACGGGGCAGATGCGGTGGTGAACTGCGTGGGCACATTTGACCGCAAGGGGCGCAACAATTTCCAGGCCGTGCAGGCCGAGGGTGCCACGCGCATCGCGCGTCTTGCCGCAGAGGAGGGGGTGAGCCAACTCGTGCATCTGTCGGCCATCGGGGCAGACGCGCAATCGGACAGTGAATATGCGCAAAGCAAGGCGGCCGGGGAGGCCGGAATTCTCGAGCATTTCCCGCAGGCCGTGATCCTGCGCCCGTCGGTCATCTTTGGCCCCGAGGATCAGTTCTTCAATCGCTTCGCGGCGATGACGCGCTTTGGCCCAGTGTTGCCCGTGGTGGGCGGCGACACGAAGTTTCAGCCGGTCTATGCCGATGACGTGGCCCATGCCGCGGCATTGGGTGCCGAGGGCCGTGCCGGCCCGGGCATCTACGAGCTTGGTGGGCCGGAGGTGGCGACGTTCCGCGACCTGATGAAGGTGATGCTGAAGATCATCCGTAGGCGCCGCCTGATCTTGAATATTCCTTTTGGCATCGCCGCCGCGATGGCCTGGGTGATGGAACTGGTGCAAACGGTGACATTTGGCCTGATCCCGCCACAGATCACTCGTGACCAGGTGCGCAGCCTGCGGGTGGATAACGTGGCGAGCGAGGGGGCCAAGGGTTTCGCTGATCTGGGCATCGAGCCTGCGGCGATCGAGGCGGTGCTGCCCGATTACCTCTGGCGGTTTCGACCTGCCGGGCAATACGAGGCGATCAAGGAATCGGCCAAGAACCTTCGGGTTCTCTGACCATCAGCTATAGGCAATTCCCAGCAGGATCACGCCAAGCACCAGCCGGTAGATTACATACGGTGTGAAGCTGACGCTTTGCAAAAGGCGCATCATCAGGCCAAGCGCGGCGAGGGCTGCCAGAAATGCGAATGTGGCGGCGGTCGCGGCGCTGATGAGGACGGTGGATTCGGCCTCCAGCGCTGCTTCGGCGCCAAGCAGAATACCGCTTGCGGCAATGGTGGGAATCGACATCAGCATTGAGATGCGTGCGGCCTCTTGCCGTCGATATCCCAGAAAGCGCGCGCCGGTGATGGTGATGCCCGAGCGCGACGTGCCCGGGATGAGCGCGATGGCCTGCCAGAGGCCAATGATGATCGCGTCCGTAATCGTCCAGTTCTGGGTGGTTTTAGTGCGTCTGCCGATCTGGTCGGACCAATAAAGAAGCAGGCCGAAGATGATGGTTGTCCAGCCGATCACCGTGATGGAGCGCATGTTCTCGTCATAGCCCGAGAGTTTGAGCAAGAGACCGCAGGCCACGACCGGAATCGTCGCGATCAGCAGGAGGAGCGCCAAACGCGCGCCGGGGGTGTCAGCCCGGCCCGAAAGCGCCCGTGGCAGGCCGATCAAAGCGCTCCGGACGTCAGACCAGAAATAGAGGATCACGGCGAAGAGCGTGCCGACATGGACGGCCACGTCGATGACCAGACCCTGATCGGCCATGCCGGTGAGTTTCGGCAAAAGGATGAGATGACCGGAGGAGGAGATCGGCAGAAACTCGGTGATTCCCTGAATGATGGCGACGAGGAAGATATGAAATAGCGTCATTCTTGGAGGCCTTACTTACTACGCGTGCAGCTATAAACCTTTGTGTTTGTGGCGCAATCGGCAATACGGGTCCGAATCGGACCTAGTATTCATGAAGTTTTTACTTTTATCAAAACTGTCCGGCGAATAATTTGCATATAGGTCATATGTTCTGACTTTTAATCCCATGAGCGTTGGAGTAGAGACATGCGGTGCAAAGACTTCGGGAGGGCACGTAGTGGCTAAGCAACCCATGCTGAAATTCGTGAGTGTCGGGCGGGACATGCCTGAAAAGCGGACGGCAGAGGCACGTCGGCAGGATTTCCATGAGATCTATGCCGAGTATGCCGATGCCAAGGCCAAGGAACAGGCCGGGCGGTGCAGTCAGTGTGGCGTGCCCTATTGTCAGACCCATTGCCCGCTGCACAACAATATCCCTGACTGGTTGCGTCTCACTGCTGAAGGGCGGCTTAAGGAAGCCTATGAAATCAGTCAGTTGACCAATACCTTCCCCGAGATTTGCGGGCGTATTTGCCCGCAGGACCGGCTGTGCGAGGGTAATTGCGTGATCGAGCAATCGGGGCATGGGACGGTCACGATTGGCGCGGTGGAGAAGTACATCACCGACACGGCCTGGGAAGAAGGCTGGGTCGAGCCGATCAAGCCGGCGGCGGAACGTGTTGAATCCGTTGGGATAATCGGTGCCGGTCCGGGCGGCCTTGCGGCTGCTGACGTGCTGCGGCGCGCGGGTGTTCAGGTCACGGTCTATGACCGCTATGACCGGGGTGGCGGGCTGATGACCTATGGCATTCCCGGCTTCAAGCTGGAGAAGGACGTGGTCATGCGCCGTGTCGAGCAGCTGGCGCAGGGTGGCGTCGAATTCGTGCTAAACTGTGACGTTGGCACGGACATCACGTTCGAGGAAATTCGTAACAAACACAACGCGGTAATGATCGCGACCGGGGTCTACAAGAGCCGTGATCTGCAAGGGCCGGGATCGGGTGCGAACGGCATCGTGCGGGCGATCGACTACCTGACGGCGAGCAATCGTGTCGGCTTTGGTGACAGCGTGCCGGAATATGACAGCGGCGAGTTGAACGCGACCGGCAAGCGAATTGTTGTGGTCGGTGGTGGCGATACCGCAATGGATTGTGTGCGCACGGCCATTCGGCAGGGGGCCAAATCGGTGACATGCCTCTATCGCCGCGACCGTGAGAACATGCCCGGCAGCCAGCGTGAGGTGGCCAATGCCGAGGAAGAAGGCGTTAAGTTTGAATGGCTTAGCGCGCCGATTGGCTTTGCTGGTGACCCGGTGGCGAGCGTGAAGGTGCAGAAGATGCGCCTCGGCGCGCCGGATGCGACGGGCCGCCAAAGCCCGGAGCCCATCGAAGGCGCTGAGCATGACGAACCTGCCGATCTGGTGATCAAGGCGCTTGGCTTTGAGGCCGAAGACCTGCCAGCCCTATGGGATCAAAAGGAATTGGAGGTCACCCGCTGGGGCACCGTCAAGGCGGAGTTCACCACCGGGCAGACCACGATGGAGGGTGTTTACGCCGTTGGCGACATCGTGCGGGGGGCATCCCTTGTGGTGTGGGCGATCCGTGACGGGCGCGATTCCGCGGCAGCGATTCTCGACTATCTCGGCGATGCGCAGGCGGTTGCGGCGGAATAGCGGTAAAGCGTCGGTATTCCGGCGGTTCCCCGGCGGAACGCTTTGAGGCGATAAGACAGACAATCTGACCCACCGGGTAAAGGAAGGGTGAAGACCAATGACGGGACAACTGACAGGACATTGCCTGTGCGGCGCGGTGAGACTCACCGTGCTGTCGCATGCCGGTGCCGTCAGTGCCTGTCACTGTGCTATGTGTCGCCGCTGGAGCGGTGCCGCGATGTGGGTTCTGGAGGCTCCTGCGGAATCGGTCGAGGTCGCAGGGCCCGTGCAGCACTATCGTTCATCGTCTTTTGCCGAACGCGCCTGGTGCTCTGCGTGTGGCACGCAACTTTGGATCAAGGATGATGACGGTCCATATGAATTGATGCCGGGGCTGTTCGACGACGCGCGGGGCCTGCCCCTGTCGCACGAGATTTACATCGACCAAGCATTTACCAGCGTAACGCTGGCGGGCGGACACAAGCGCGTGACGCGGGTCGACTACGAGGCGTCCGAGCGCGCCGTGCCGAACCGGTTGTGATGAGGAATAAAACGGATGCGCTGCGGCGCAGGATGAGGAGTGATCGCGATGTCAAACTTCGATAGCACATGGGCAGCACGTGAGGCGGCCAAGCGCGACTGGATGGCCGAGAATGGCATGTATGCCCATGAGGAAGAGCATTCCTCTTGCGGTGTCGGCCTTGTCGTGTCGGTGGATGGCAAGCCGTCGCGCCGGGTGGTTGAGGCGGGGATCAATGCGCTCAAGGCGATCTGGCACCGGGGTGCTGTCGATGCCGATGGCAAGACCGGCGATGGCGCGGGTATCCATGTGCAGATCCCGGTGTCGTTCATCTATGATCAGATCCGCCGCACCGGGCACGAGCCGGATGAAAGCCGTCTGGTCGCGGTCGGGCAGGTGTTTCTGCCGCGCACCAATTTCGGCGCGCAGGAGCAGTGCCGGACCATCGTGGAAACCGAAGTGCTGCGCATGGGGCACACGATCTATGGCTGGCGGCACGTGCCGGTCGATATCACCTGCCTGGGCGAAAAGGCCAATGCGACCCGGCCCGAGATTGAGCAGATCCTGATTTCCGATGCGAAGGGGATGGAGGAAGAGGAGTTCGAGCGCGAGCTTTACGTGATCCGCCGCCGGATCGAAAAGGCCGTGATGGCCGCCGGGATCAACGGTCTCTATATCGCGAGCCTGTCGTGCCGGAGCATCATCTACAAGGGCATGATGCTGGCCGAGCAGGTGGCGGTCTTTTACCCCGACCTGATGGACGAGCGGTTCAAGAGCGCATTCGCGATCTATCACCAGCGCTATTCGACCAACACATTCCCGCAATGGTGGCTGGCGCAGCCGTTCCGGATGCTGGCGCATAACGGTGAGATCAACACGCTCAAGGGCAACACCAACTGGATGAAGAGCCACGAGATCCGCATGGCGTCGTCGGCGTTTGGCGAGCGGGCCGAGGATATCAAGCCGATCATCCCGCAAGGTTCCTCGGACAGTGCAGCACTCGACGCAGTGTTCGAGGTGCTGGTGCGCGCCGGGCGCAATGCGCCGATGGCGAAAACCATGCTGGTGCCGGAATCGTGGTCGAAGCAGCGCGAGGAACTGCCGCAGGCATGGCGCGACATGTATTCCTATTGCAACTCAGTGATGGAGCCGTGGGATGGCCCCGCAGCCCTTGCCATGACCGATGGCCGCTGGGTCTGTGCGGGCCTCGACCGGAACGGGCTGCGCCCGATGCGCTATGTGGTGACGGGTGACGGGCTTCTGATTGCCGGGTCTGAGGCCGGAATGGTGCCGATTGACGAGACCAAGGTGAAGGAAAAGGGCGCGCTTGGCCCCGGTCAGTTGCTGGCCGTGGATATGAAAGAAGGAAAGCTCTATCACGACGCCGAAATGAAGGACAAACTGGCCAATGCGCAGCCGTTCGGCGAGTGGGTCGGCAAGATCAACGAGCTGGATGAAAAGCTGGCCGCCGTGACCGAAGCCCCGATCTACAAGGCGGGAGAGTTGCGCAAGCGTCAGATCGCCGCCGGGTATACCATCGAGGAGCTGGAGCAGATCCTTGCCCCGATGGCCGAGGACGCTAAGGAGGCGATTGCCAGCATGGGCGACGACACGCCGAGTGCCGTGCTCTCCAAGCAGTATCGCCCGCTGAGCCATTATTTCCGGCAGAATTTCAGCCAGGTGACGAACCCGCCGATTGATTCCTTGCGCGAGTACCGGGTGATGAGCCTCAAGACGCGGTTCGGCAACCTCAAGAACGTGCTGGACGAGTCGAGCGCGCAGACCGAGATTCTGGTGCTGGAAAGCCCGTTTGTCGGCAATGCGCAATGGGACGAGATGATCCGGCAGTTCAACGCCGATGTGGCGGTGATCGACTGCACTTTTGGCGCGGGCAAGAACGCGCTGCAAAAGGGGCTGGAGCGGATCCGGGCCGAGGCGGAGGATGCCGTGCGTTCGGGCACCGGGCATCTGATCCTGACTGATCAGAACCTTGGCGAAGCCCGTGTCGGCATGCCGATGATTCTGGCGACGAGTGCGGTGCATAGTCACCTGACGCAGAAGGGGCTGCGGACTTTCTGTTCGCTGAACGTGCGCTCGGCGGAGTGCATCGACCCGCATTATTTCGCCGTGCTGATCGGCGCGGGGGCGACCGTGGTCAACGCCTATCTGGCCGAGGACAGCATCAGTGACCGGATCGACCGGGGGCTGATCGACGGCAGCCTGACCGAGGCGGTGGCGCGCTATCGCTCGGCGATTGATCAGGGTCTCTTGAAGATCATGTCGAAGATGGGGATCTCGGTGATTTCGTCCTATCGCGGCGGATTGAATTTCGAGGCGGTGGGGCTGTCTCGCGCCATGTGCGCCGAGTACTTCCCGGGCCTGACCAGTCGGATCAGCGGAATCGGTGTGTCGGGCATTCAGGCCAAGCTGGAAGAGGTGCATGGCCGGGCCTTCAAGGGCGGGCAGGATATCCTGCCGATCGGTGGCTTTTACAAGGCGCGCAAATCGGGCGAGACCCATGCTTGGGGCGCGCAGACCATGCATATGATGCAGATGGCCTGCAACAAGGCGAGTTACGAGCTGTGGAAGCGCTATTCGGCGGCGATGCAGAACAACCCGCCGACGCATTTGCGCGACCTGATGGCGATCAAGCCGATGGGCGAGGCGGTGCCGCTGGAAGAGGTGGAAAGCGTGACCGCGATCCGCAAGCGGTTCGTGACGCCGGGGATGTCGCTGGGGGCGCTGAGCCCCGAGGCGCACAAGACGCTCAATGTGGCGATGAACCGGATCGGCGCGCGCTCGGATAGTGGCGAGGGCGGCGAAGACCCGGCGCATTTCACGCCCGAGGCGAATGGCGATAACCCGTCTGCCAAGATCAAGCAGGTCGCCTCTGGCCGGTTTGGTGTGACGGCGGAATATCTGAACCATTGCGAGGAGTTGGAGATCAAGGTGGCGCAGGGCGCCAAGCCCGGTGAGGGCGGGCAGTTGCCGGGGATGAAGGTAACCAAGCTGATCGCGCGGCTTCGGCATTCGACGGAGGGTGTCACGCTGATTTCTCCGCCGCCGCATCACGATATCTACAGCATCGAGGACCTGGCGCAGCTGATCTATGACCTCAAGCAGATCAACCCCACCGTGAAGGTGACGGTCAAGCTGGTGGCGCAGTCGGGGGTCGGCACGATTGCCGCCGGTGTGGCCAAGGCCAAGGCGGATGTGATCCTGATCTCGGGGCATAACGGCGGCACCGGGGCCTCGCCCGCCACCTCGATCAAATATGCCGGGCTGCCGTGGGAGATGGGCCTCACCGAGGCGCATCAGGTGCTGAGCATGAACAACCTGCGCGAGCGGATCACCCTGCGCACCGATGGCGGGCTGCGCACCGGGCGCGATATCGTCATGGCGGCGATGATGGGCGCCGAGGAATACGGCATCGGCACCGCCGCGCTGATTTCCATGGGCTGCATCATGGTGCGGCAGTGTCAGAGCAACACCTGCCCCGTCGGTGTCTGCACGCAGGACGAGGATTTGCGCGCCAAGTTCACCGGCAATGCCGAGAAGGTGGTGAACCTCATCACATTCTACGCGCAGGAGGTGCGGGAATTGCTGGCGAGCATCGGGGCGCGCAGTCTTGATGAGGTGATCGGGCGGGCGGATCTGCTGACGCAGGTCAGCCGTGGCTCGGCGCATCTCGATGATCTTGATCTTAACCCGATGCTGATCACCGTGGATGGTGCGAAGGACATTCGCTATGACCGCAACCGCCCGCGCAACGAGGTGCCCGACACGCTGGACGCGGAAATCGTGCGTGATGCGCAGCGGTTCCTGAATGACGGCGAGAAGATGCAGCTGCATTATGCGGTGCAGAACACCGATCGGACGGTGGGCACGCGGGTCTCGAGCCATATCGTGAGGAAATTCGGGATGCGCAATTCGCTGCAACCCGATCACCTGACGGTGAAGCTGAGCGGCAGTGCCGGGCAGTCGCTGGGCGCGTTCGCAGCACCGGGGCTGAAGATCGAGGTCAGTGGCGACGCCAACGACTATGTCGGCAAGGGCCTGTCGGGCGGCACAATCGTGGTACGCCCGCCAATGGCGAGCCCGCTGGTGGCGGCCGAGAACACGATCATCGGCAATACGGTGCTCTATGGGGCGACAGCGGGCTATCTCTTTGCCGCCGGGCGTGCCGGGGAGCGGTTCGCGGTGCGCAACTCGGGCGCGCATGTGGTGATCGAGGGCTGCGGCTCCAACGGCTGTGAATACATGACCGGGGGGGCTGCGGTGATCCTGGGCGAGATCGGGGCCAATTTCGGCGCGGGCATGACCGGCGGCATGGCCTATGTCTATGATCCTGACGACCGCGCGGAAACGCTGGTCAATGGCGAGACATTGGTGAGTTGCCCCGTATCAGAGCCGCATTGGGAGGCCGAACTCAAGGGTCTGATCGAGCGGCACGTGGCCGAGACCGGATCGCAGCGCGGGCAGGATATCCTGCAATACTGGGATCTCGAAAAGGACCGCTTCGTGCAGTTCTGCCCGAAGGAAATGCTCGACAAGCTGGAGCATCCGCTGGGCACGCGTCCGGAGGCCGTTCCGGCGGAATGAGGCGGAGGCGTTGCGCCTGACAGGCAGGGGCGGGTTTTCCGTCCTTGCCTGCTGCGTTACTCTTGGCGAGGCGGGCACGTGCCGGGGCTGATCCGCCCCGTCTTATCGTGCCGCGCCTAGCCGAGAGGAGAACGATCCCGTGTCTGACCTGCTGATCATTGCCTTCGAGACATCCGACGGGGCCTTCGAGCTTGACGCGCATCTGCGTGGATTGCGCCGCCTGCAAAAGCTGGAGACGCAAGACATAAAGGTGGCGACCCGTGACGAGACCGGCGCGGTAGAGCTTAACGGGCCTGCCAATGTGCCCGCGATGCAGGTGGTCGGCGGCACGATCTGGGGTCTGGTCCTCGGGGCAGCCTTTCTTGTGCCTGTTGCCGGCGCTGTGGCCGGGGCCGCGACGGGCGCGGTGGTGGGACAGTTTCGCGATCCCGGCGTGGACAGCGCATTCCTGAAAGAGATCGCCGAGAAATTGCCAAAGGGAGGATCGGCCCTCTGCCTGCTGGTGCGCGACATGGATAAAGATGCTCTGCTGGAGGAGATTGCCGCCTTTCCCCAAAAGGGTCATTTGATCCAGTCGCCGCTTGAGGGGGCACATGAGGACCGGCTCCGGGGTTTGATTGAGACCGGTAAAACGGAGTGATGAAGATCAAATGGGCACGCGCCCGGAAGCTGTTCAGGCGGAATAGGGTCTGATTAGGGCCGGATCCTTTCAAAGGGTCCGGTTCGTTTTCTTTTCAAGAAAACGGGCCTGAGCGTGCCAAAGCTGTTTTGCCGCGCGCATCGGGCGGCTATAGCTAGGCCATGGCACGGGCGCGCACATCATCCCGATCAACGCGAAAGGATCGCATCCGACCGCTGCGCTGGCTGCGGCGGTGGCTGATGTATTACGTGCTGCTCTCGGCGCTGATCGTGACCGGGGTAATCGCGGCGCATCGGGTGCTCGAGCCGCCGCGCACTTACTTCATGGGACAGGAAGAGCGGCGGTTGGGGGAGATCGGCCATGAGTGGGTGCCGATGGCGCGGATCGCGCCGGTGATGGCACGCTCGCTGGTGGCGGCGGAGGATGCCAATTTCTGCCAGCACTGGGGCTTT
Organism: Roseovarius tolerans; assembly: GCF_900109855.1. Lineage (GTDB taxonomy): Bacteria > Pseudomonadota > Alphaproteobacteria > Rhodobacterales > Rhodobacteraceae > Roseovarius > Roseovarius tolerans. Next base: position 23,161 of record NZ_FOBO01000003.1, read on the forward strand.
GACATGGGGGCCATTCGCACCGCGATTGCCGAAGGGTCGGGGCGCGGCGCCTCGACGCTGAGCCAGCAAGTGGTGAAGAATGTCTATCTCTGGCACGGGCGCAACTGGGCGCGCAAGGCGCTGGAGGCGGTGCTGACCCCGGTGGTCGAGACGCTGTGGCCGAAGCGGCGGATCGTCGAGGTTTATCTGAACGTGGCCGAGTTTGACGCGGGCGTGTTCGGCGTCGAGGCGGCGGCGCGGCATTACTTTGGCGTCAGCGCCGCCGATCTGAGCGCGGTGCAGGCGGCACGCCTGGCCGCCGTGCTGCCCGACCCCAAGGACCGCTCGGCCAAATCGCCCGGCCCGGGGCTGCGCAAGCGGGCGGCCAGCATCATGGACGGTGCGGCGACGATTGACCGGGACGGGCGCGCGGCCTGTTTCGAGGATTGAAAATCCGGTCCAAAGGGGGCATTGAGGGGCGGTTCCCGTTTTCCAAGGTAGTCTGACGATGGCCAAGCTCTATCACGTCCCGCTCTCACCGTTTTGCCGCAAGGTGCGGCTGAGCCTTGCGGAGAAGAAGATCGAATGCGAACTGGCCGAGGAACGCTATTGGGAACAGGACCCAGATTTCCTGCGGCGCAATCCGGCGGGCAAGGTGCCGGTGCTGAAGATCGACGGCAAGACCATGGCCGAAAGCGCGGCGATCTGCGAATATCTAGAAGAGAAATATCCCGAACCGGCGCTGATGCCGAAAAGCGCCGAATCGCGCTACGAGGTGCGGCGGCTGGTGGCGTGGTTCGATGACAAGTTTCATCACGAGGTGACCTCAAAGCTGCTCTATGAGCGGGTCAACAAGAAGGTGATGAAACAGGGTTTTCCCGACAGTCGCAACGTCAAGGACGGGGCGCGGGCCATCAAGTATCACCTCGATTACATGGCGTGGCTGCTGGATCACAGGCGCTGGCTGGCCGGAGATGTGATGACGCTGGCGGATTTCGCCGCCGCCGCGCATCTGTCGGCGCTGGATTATATCTCGGATGTGGACTGGCATCGCTCTGAGGCGGTCAAGGACTGGTATGCCAAGATCAAGTCGCGCCCGGCGTTTCGGGGGATTCTGGCGGATCAGGTTTCGGGGTTTCCGCCGCCGGCGCATTATGCCGATCTGGATTTCTAGTTCAGGGGCGCCGCCCCTCTTGGCCTTCGGCCAATTCACCCCGGAGTATTTGCCGGAAAGATGAAGAATGGGCTGAAACAGAGACTGGTTGCACAGGCGCGGGCCGAGGGGTTCGATGCCTGCCGGCTGTGTCGTCCGTGGGATGTGGGCCACGTGCCGGAGCGGCTGGCGGCGTTTCTGCAGAAGGGCTATCACGGGCAGATGGGCTGGCTCGAGGAGCGCGCGCATTGGCGCGGGGCGCCGGAGGTGCTCTGGCCCGAGGCGCGCACGGTGATCGTGCTGGGTGAAAGCTATACGCCCGAAGAAGACCCGCTGGCGGGGCTGGCGCAGCGGGATCGGGGCAATGTCTCGGTCTATGCGCGCGGGCGCGATTATCACGATACGGTCAAGAAGCGGCTGAAGCGGCTGGCGCGGTGGCTGATCAGTGAGGCGGGTGGCGAAGTGAAGGTGTTTGTCGATACGGCCCCTGTGCCCGAGAAGCCGTTGGGCGAGGCGGCGGGGCTTGGCTGGCAGGGCAAGCATACCAATCTGGTAAGCCGCGATCTGGGCAGTTGGTTCTTTATCGGATCGGTGTTCACGACGCTGAATTTAGAGACTGATCCGGCGGAAATCGATCATTGCGGGTCGTGTCGGGCCTGTCTCGATATCTGTCCGACGAATGCCTTTCCGGCACCCTACCAACTGGATGCGCGGCGCTGCATTTCCTATCTGACGATCGAGCATAAGGGGCCGGTCGATGAGGCGTTGCGGCCCTTGTTGGGCAACCGGATCTATGGCTGTGACGATTGCCTGGCGGTCTGCCCGTGGAACAAGTTCGCGGTGGAGGCGCGCGAGGTGAAGTATCATGCGCGCGACGATCTGGTGGCACCGGAGTTGGCGGAGTTGGCGGCGTTGGACGATGCCGGGTTTCGGGCGCGGTTTTCCGGCAGTCCGATCAAGCGGATCGGGCGCGACCGGTTTTTGCGCAATGTGCTTTATGCGATCGGCAATTCGGGGGATGCGTCCCTGTGTGCGGTGGCGCAGGGGCATTGCGAGGATCCCGACGAGGCGGTGGCGGATGCGGCGCGTTGGGCGGTCAAGCGACTGGATCGTGACGCAAACGGGCTGGAATAGCGCGGGAAACCCGGTACACCGCTGGCAAGGCGGAACGGGAGTGCGGACGCATGGCATTGGCTCTGGGCGTGGATACGGGTGGCACCTATACGGATGCCGTGCTCATTCGGGATGAGCGCGAGGTGGTGGCGAGCGCCAAGGCGCTGACCACGCGGCATGATCTGGCGGTGGGGATCGGCGCGGCGGTCGAGGCGGTGCTGGCTGCGAGCGGTGTGGATGTGGCCGAGATCGGGCTGGCGTCGCTGTCGACGACGCTGGCGACGAATGCGCTGGTCGAGGGGCAGGGCGGGCGCGCGGGGCTGGTCTATATCGGGTTTCGCGCGGCGGATTTGCAGGCGCATGGGCTGGCCGAGGCGCTGGGTGGCGATCCTGCGCTGGTGATTTCGGGCGGGCACAGCCATGCCGGGAGTGAGGCAGAAGCGCTGGATCGAGAGGCGCTTTTGGCATGGTTAGAGACTGATACAGGCGCGTCGGCCTATGCGGTGGCGTCGCTTTTTGCGACTCGCAATCCTGCGCATGAGCTGGCGGCGGCGGAGATGATCCGCGAGGTCACGGGCAAGCCGGTGAGCCTGTCGCATCACCTGTCGGCCAAGCTCAATGGGCCGAAGCGGGCGCTGACGGCGCTGCTCAATGCGCGGCTGATCGCGATGATCGCGCGGCTGATCGACCGGGCGGAGGGCAAGCTGCGCGATCTGGGTGTCACTGCACCCTTGATGGTGGTGCGCGGCGACGGGGCCTTGATTAGTGCCGATCAGGCGCGGGAACGGCCCATCGAGACGATCCTGAGCGGGCCTGCGGCGAGTATTGTGGGCGCGCGCTGGATGACCGGGGCGGATCATGCGCTGGTGTCGGATATCGGCGGCACGACGACCGATGTGGCGGTGCTGACCGGCGGGCGGCCCGCGATTGATCCGCAAGGCGCACGGGTAGGGCCGTGGCGCACGATGGTCGAGGCGGTGGCGATGCGCACCTTTGGTCTGGGCGGCGACAGCGAGGTGCATGTGCAGGATGCCGGGCTTACGGGTGGCGTGACCCTTGGCCCGCGCCGGGTGGTGCCGGTGAGCCTGATGGCGCTGGAGGCGGGCGCGGCGGTGCATGCCGCGCTGGAGGATCAGCTGCGCGCAAGTGCGCCGGGGGAGCATGACGCGCGGTTTGTGCGGGCGGTGCCGGGGATCGAGGCCGGAGGGCTGGGCGAGCGCGAAACCACGCTTTTGGGCCGTATCAGAGACGATATCATGCCAGTGGGCAAGGTGCTGCGGTCGCGGATGGACAATGCGGCGCTGGCGCGGCTGGTGCGGCGGGGGCTGGTGCAGGTGGCGGGCGTCACGCCGTCGGATGCGAGCCATGTTCTGGGGCAGCAGGCTGGCTGGGATGCCGAGGCCGCGCGGATGGCGCTGGAGGTGGTGGCGCGCAAGCGGACGGGATCGGGCAACCGGCTGGCGCAGGGGGCGGAGCAACTGGCGCGGATGATCGTGGATCGGTTGATGCATCAGACGAGTTTGGCCTTGTTAGAGACTGCTTTTGCCGAAGATGACGTGGAGTTTGGCCTGCCGCCCGAGGCCCTGGCGGCGCATGTTCTGATGCAGAAGGGGCTCGACCGGCATCACGGGCTGGTGCGGCTGAGTGCCGGGCTCGGCGTGCCGGTGGTGGGGCTGGGGGCCTCTGCCGGATGTTACTACCCGGCGGTGGGGGAACGGCTGGACTGTCAGATGATCCTGCCGGAGCATGCCGGGGTGGCCAATGCCATCGGGGCCGTTGTCGGGCGGGTGACGATCCGGCGGAGCGGCACAGTGACCTCGCCATCCGAGGGCAAATACCGTGTGCATCTGGAGAGTGGGCCGGAGGATTATGCAGGCTCTGATACGGCGATGAATGCGTTGGAGGCGGCGCTGAGCGCCGAGGCGCGGGCGGAGGCCGAGGCAGCGGGGGCGGTGGATATTCACGTCACCGCGCGGCGCGAGGTGAAAGAGGCACAGGCCGAGGCGCGGCGGGTGTTTCTGGAGGCCGAGATCGTGGTCGAAGCGAGCGGGCGGCCGCGTATCGCGGGCTGAGCGCGCGGTTCAGCCGCCCAGGCGCAGGCCGGAACGCCAGACGCGTCGGTCGAAGATGACCTTGGCGAGTGCGATCAGCGCAAGCAGGCACAGCATGGTCTTGGAGACTGTCCCCATCGTGCCCTGAATCAGCATCGCATGCACAACGGTGCCGGTCACGATTACCACCACGGTGGCCGTGTGGGCGAGCCGCCAGCTGCGCAGGCGCCAGGGCCAGCGGCGGCGGACGAGGCCCAGGAGTGCGGCGAGGAACACCATCCACATGGCGATCACGCCCCAGGCGGAGAACGGGGTGGGCGAGGTGAATGTCAGGGCATCGACGACATCGGGCGGGCTGGTGATCCAGAGGCCCGCGACATGGGCGATCACCATGATCAGGAGAAGCGTGCCGACGATGCGATGCAGGCGGCGTCGCCGGGTTTGCGAGAGGCCGGGAAGGTAGCCGCCGATCAGCAGCGGCTGGAGCAGGATGAGAACAAGGCCCACGACCCCGGCGAACCCGGCCGCGATATAGACCGGGCTGCGCCATGCCAGAAGCGGGCTCTGACCGGCGGCGATGAGCGGGATCGCGGTGGCCAGCAGAAGTGCGCCCCAGATCAGCAGGGTCCGGATATGCGGCATGCCTTGCAATCCGCCGGATCAGGCGGGTTGCAGGACGAAATGCGCCTCGAGGCTGGTGTCGCTCGCGCTTGGCATCACGGGGCGGAGGAACACCGTCTCGAAGTCGCCACTGTCATAGGCGAGATGGCCGTGCGGCTGGCCGAAGGCGGGCACGATCTGGGGCATTTCGAGCCGGAATTGGCCGTTCTCATCGGTGAGCGTCGCGCCGTGGCTGTGCGGATCGCGTTCGTGGCCTTCGGTGGTGTGGGCCCAGATCTGGATGCGCTGACCGGGCAGCGGCGCGCCGTCACCGGCGCGGCGTACGGTGCCGGTCATCCAGAAGCCGCCGCCGCCGATCCGGTCAACGATGGGTGCATCGGGGAGGTAGTTGTTGGCGCCGCCGCGCATGGTGCGGGTGGGGTCGAGCCCCGCCGCGCGGGCGGGCACGATCAGGCCGGAGGCCGCGCCCCCGGCGATGGCACATCCGGCGGCGACAAAGGCGCGGCGGGTGAAGAAACTGGTCGGCATGTCGCGTCCTTTCTTGGGTTTGAGACGTACGTGGCATGTCTGTTGCGCAATATAGTGCATCACGCGGCGATTCCGATAGGTTGTCTCACAGGGAGGCGCATGGGCGTCATTTCGCCGGAAATCTGCTCAACCTAAGGGATGTCGGGATTTTTCTGGACAGGTCTTGCGGCTGCCGCTTAGGCTGATCTTCAATGCTATTTTGAAGCCCTTTGAAAACAGCCGCTTTGTTGCTGACTGGTTGGAGCCCGTGCCTGATTTTGTGAAATCAGTCTTGTCGGAAATGGCGCGGTTCATTGCGCCGCTCAATGCTGCTGTAGAGACCGAAGAGGCGCTTGCGCAGTATCTGCTGAAATTCGGATACGATGTCGATGTCTCGGCCTTGAGTGGATCGGTGCAGAGCCTTGCCCCGCTGGCTGGATCGACCGCTGATCTGATCGCGCAGGTCGATGGCGATATCGCGCAGGGCGGTGTCGAGAGTATCGACGTTGACGCGGTCATTGCTCTGGCGCGCGACAGCTTTACCGGGCTGGATGAGTTCGGCGATGCGTTCTCAAGTTTGCAGGATCTGGCGGGCCTGCCCAACAAGACCGAGAACCTTGGCCGGTTGCCGGGGGATGTGCTGGCCGATCTGCTGACGCAATATCTGCGTGGCCGGGCGGATACGGCGCTGCGTATCCTGCAGTTTCTGGGCATTCATCAGACCGTTTCCGTGCGCGACGATACCGACCCGCGCTGGCGTGGTGCGGCGTATGACTATTACCTGCTGAACTGGGCGCGGCTGGGGCAGTTGTTTCGTGATCCGCAAGGCTGGGGTCGGGAGGTCTATGGCTGGGGGGATGATTTCGACAGCGATGCCGCGCTGTTCCGGCTGGCGGCGGTGCTGGAGACGATCACCTCTCTGACCCGGATGGAGCGGATGAGCGACGTTCAGGTGCAGTGGTTTCTTCCACGTGCGGCGGATGACGGCGATGGCCGCACCATGATCGTGGCCCCGATTGCGGCGGCGGCTGACAATGGCGGCGTGGCCGAGTTCGGCGCGGCGCTGTTCCCGGTGTCGGGCGCGGGCGCGGGGCATCCGCCGGCGGATCGGGGCATGGCGCTCGGGCCCTACTCGAAAGGCAGCTTGAGCCAGACGACAAGCCTGTTCGGCGGGCAGGGTGAGCTGTCGATTGACGGCAATGTCGGTGCGCTGGGCGGTGCGGTGCTGTCGATGCGGCCCTCGGGGTTGCGGGCCGATCTGGGGGTTGGTGCGGCGGCTTTCAACGGCGAGTTCGGGGCCGAGATGACGCTCTCGCCGCCGCAGGGCGCGCAAAAAATCGTGCTGATTGGAGAGGCCGACGGCACCCGGGTGCAGATCGACGGAGTGAGCGTGAAGGCGGGCGGGTCGGTGTCGTCGGCACAGGCGTTCGATGGCTATGTCGCGGGTGGGGTCACGCAGCTGACCATGGTGATCGACCCCGGCGATGACGGGCTGCTCAATGCGGTGCTGAGTGGACCGCTGGAGATCAATGCCGGTGATCTGGCGCTGGGCTGGCGACCGGGCAAGGGGGTGTATTTCGAAGGCGGCTCGAATCTGGGGATCGTGATCCCGGTGCAACTGAGCCTTGGGCCGGTCAATATTTATGAGTTCGGCGTCGAACTCGATTTTGACGAACCGATGACGCTGAAGCTGACCACCACGGGCGATCTGACCATCGGACCGCTGTTTGCCTATGCCGAGGATATCGGGGTGTCTGCAGCGCTGGTTGAGGCACCACAGGCCGACGGGATCTTTGGCCGTCACGATGTGGAGTTCGGGTTTGTGCCGCCCTCGGGCTATGCCCTCGCCTTGCAAAGCGACGTGGTGAGCGGCGGTGGGTTCCTGTCGATCGACGAGAGCGAATATCGCGGTGCGCTGGCGCTGAAATTCCAGACCTTCGGGTTTTCTGCCTTTGCGATCCTCAACACCGAGTTGCCCGACGAGCCGGGCAAGTTCAGCTTTGCCGCGTCGATCTTTGGTGAATTCAACGTGCCGCTGGCCTTCGGCTTTTTCCTGACCGGGGTTGGTGGGTTCATCGGGGTCAACCGCACCATCAACAGCGAAGAATTGCGCAGCGTGCTGTATGAGGGGCGGCTGGATAACCTGATCTTTCCAGCGGACCCGATCGAGAACGCGGCCCGCATTCTGGAGGATATGGCCAATGTGATGCCGCCGCAAAGCGGGCAGCATATCATCGGGCCGGTGGTCCGGATCGGCTGGGGTCAGCCGGCGCTGGTCGAGATCAAGCTGGGGGTGATCCTCGAGGTTGGCGCGGAGGTGCGCATCATCATCCTGGGCGGGCTGGGCATGGCACTGCCGACCAAGGAGGCGGCGATTGTCGAAATCAGCATCACCTTCTTTGGCGAGATTGATTTCAGTGCCCGCACGATCAGCTTTGACGCGACGCTGCTGAATTCGCGGATCCTGACCTACACGATCTCGGGGGATGCGGCGGTGCGCACCGGCTGGGCGCCGCGGCTGGAGCATGTGGCGTCCTTCGGGGGGCTGCACCCGTCCTTCCCGAAGCCGTCGAACCTGCCGGACCTGCGGGCGATCACGCTCGCCTTTGGCAGCGACAACCCGCGCGTCACGATTTCGGGCTATACCGCGATCACTTCGAACTCGCTGCAGTTCGGGGCGCGGGCCGATCTTTATGCGAGGGGCCCTGACCTTTGGATCATCGGGCAATTGGCGGCGGAGGGATATGTCTATCTCGATGCGCTGGTCTATTTCGATCCGTTCCAGTTTGATGTGGCGCTGGGCGGTGGGCTGAGCCTGTTGCGCAATGGCAATGTGGCGCTGAGTCTTGGCTTTGATCTGCGGCTAAAGGGGCCGAATACCTTTTACATCTCTGGCAATGTCTGGGCGACGATCCTGCGCAAGGATATCAAGTTCGGCATCACCCATCGCTGGGGATCGCAGCAGAGCCTGCCTGTGCCGACGGCAGACCCGGTGGCGCTGTTGCGGCAGGCGCTGGAAAAGGCACGCGGGTTCGAGCCGGTGGCACCGGTCAACCGCACCGGCGGGGTCAGTTTCGTACAGGCCGACGAGAGCGAGAGCCTGATCGATCCGTTGGGCGGGGCGCGGCTGGTGCAGACGGCGGTGCCGCTGGATATCACCATCGAGAAGGTCGGCGAAGGCCAGATCGCTGGCGGTTCGGCCAGGATGGATCTGGCGGTGTTCGACGCCAATGGCCAGGCGGTGCAGGCGCAGGCGGCCGAGCAGAGTTTCGTGCATGGCCATTTCTTCAACCTGTCCGATGCCGAACGCCTGCGCGCAACGGTGTTCGAGGATCACAAGGCCGGTGTCGAGATTGCCGGACCGGGGCTGAGCGGGGCCACGGAGGCGGCTATCGAGAGCGATTACGCCTACGAATATGTGGAAATCCCGGTGCAGACGGATGCGCCGCCGCTGGCCGCGCGGGTCACGCCGCAGCGGCCCGATGTTCTGGGCGACGTGCTGCGCCGGTTCAACGCACGGGAACTGGAGTTGCGGGCGCAGGCAACGCGCATGGATCTGCTGGTGCAGCCCGACACCCCGGCTCCGGCACCGGTGCCTGATATCTTCGTGTCCGAAAGCGCGTTCGAAGAGGCGGGCCGGTTCTTTGACACGCTGCCGCCTGCGCCGGATCTGGCCGGGGCTGGCATTCGTGACGAATTGCTGACGGCGGGGCTGGCCAATGGCTCGTTCGCGCAGGCCGCGCATCAGGTGCAGCCGCTGGGCCAACCGCCGGTGGACATGCTGCACGAGGTCAATCCGGTGATGACCGATTACATCTTTGCCGCCGGGCGGCTCTAGGAAGGGGAGGACGCGATGCCAGAGAAATTCACCCTTCTGCCGCATGCGCAATCGGGCATGTCGGCGCTGGCGCGGCCGCCCGCTGCGGGCGAGGCGCGGCTGTCGCTGAGCTATGAGTTCGCGATCGAGAAGGATGGGACGACACAGGGCGCGCGCGTGCCGGTCAGATCCGCGCTGCGGGGGCCGGGGGATATCAAGTCGATCGACCGCGCCGCCATTTCGCGGATCGAGCCGCGCCCCGGCCTGCGCGGCTTCGAGCCGAATTACTTTCCGTTGCTGGAGTTTGCCGATGCGGATTTTCCGTGGCGGTTTTCGCTCGATACCGGGAGCGGCGCGCGCAAGATGCCGTGGCTGGCGCTGATCGTGCTGGAGGCGGGCGAGTTTTCCTTTGTGCAGGGCGGGCGTTCGACGCTGCGGCGGATTCAGGTGGGTGATGCGGCGCAATCGCTGCCGGATCCCGCGCAGCTATGGGCCAGCGCCCATGTGCAGGCCAATATCCCGGATGATGCCACGGGAACGGCGGCACAGAACGCCGAAGCGGTCTTGCAAAGCGATGCCGACGCCAATTTTTCCCGGCTGATGTGTCTGCGCAAGCTCAAGCCGGTGACGAGCTATTTCGGGTTTCTCGTGCCGGTCTATGAGGCCGGACGGCTGGCGGGGTTGGGCCAAGGCGGCGCGGCCACGCCGCATGATGCCTTCGCCTGGTCACAGACTGCCGGGCCGGTCGATCTTCCGGTCTATTTCGACTGGCGCTTTACCACCGATGCGCAGGAGGATGTCGAGCTTTTGCTGCGGCGGCTCAGGGCGCTGGATCTGGACGATCTGGAGGACCTGATCGGGGATGTGGGTGTCTCTGCCGAGACACCGGGATATTACGACAAGACGTTTCCGGGGGCGGGTTTTGCCCGGCAATCGGCGATGCAGGTGCCGCGCAGCGGCCACCCCGACCTCGATACCCCGGCGGGTCTGATCGGACCGATGACCGGCACGCTGACCGAGGTGATGACCGGCGAGACCCATGTGGGCGACGAGGACGAGGACCCGCTTGTGGCGTTTCCGCCCTATGGCTTTCGCTACAAGCCGGAAACCGAGATTTCCGAGCAGCGGGCCAGGCGGGGGGCGTGGTTCGATCAGATCAACCTTGACCTGAAGTTCCGGCAGGTGGCAGGGCTGGGCGCGCGGGTGGTGCAGCGCAATCAGGAGATGTTCGCGCATCTGGCCTGGACCCAGTATGAAGAGATCGTCGAGGCCAATGAACGGCTGGCGCGGTTGCAGGCGGCCAAGCGCATGGCCGAACGACTGACGGCGCGGCATTTCGAGACCTTGCCGAGCGATGTTTCGCTGGCTTTGTCGCAGGGGCTGCATGGCGCGGTCGAAGTGTCTAAGGGCATGACCGTGGCGCAGCGACTGTCGCAAAACGGTGTCCCGCTGAGCACTGCGGCGCGCAGCCTGCGCCATGTCGCGGCCAAGCGCAGCGTGCCGGTGTCGCGGCGTGCCGACATCGCGCAGGATGTGGTGCCGATGCCCGCGGCGCTGGGCGACATGTCGCGCGCGGCGGAGCGGGGGATCACGGATCGGCGCGCGTCCTTGCGGTTGTCACCGGAGATAGTCGAGGGTCTGGCCCCGCTCTTTGACCTTAAGCGGATAGACGGGATCAGACCGGCCAAGGTGCCGACGGTCACGGTGCGCACCTATTCAAGCGACGATCTGGTTGCGCCGCTGGCGCGCACCCTTGCGCGGCTGCCTGTCTACAAATCGCTGGTCAGCGTGCGCGGCCTGAAAGAGACCGAGCGTGCCCAAGTCAAGCCGGTCTGGCGCGCGCCCGAGATCGCCTATCCGATGAGCGCGATGCTGAGGCAGGTCAGCGAAACCGCGCTGTTCGCCGGGGCCGAAAAGCTGCCCGACAACAGCGTCGCGGTGGTCGAGGAAAACCGGCCCTTTGTCGAGGCGTTCCTGCTGGGCATGAACCACGAGATGAACCGTGAACTGCGCTGGCGCGAGTTTCCCACAGACATGCGCGGCACGATCTTTCGGCGGTTCTGGGACAGGGGCCACCCGAAGGGCGACCCGGCGGGCGACGATATCGGCCCGATCCACGAATGGGACGCGCGGCTGGGCCGCAACGTGCCGGACGCGGCCAGCAATGCGAAAGAAAACCTGATCGTGGTGATCCGAGGCGACATCGTGCGCAAGCTGGGCGATCCCATCCTTGCGATCAACATCGCCGGGGATGATGCCGGGTTCACTGCGGGCGCGGGGCGCGATCTTGCGCCTGCGTTCATCGGCAAGATCGGCGGCGATACCAGTTATTACGGGTTCGAGATATCGCGCGAGGAGGTGCTGGACCCGGCGTTGCGCGACCGGGTCTTCTTCGTGATCTACGAGCCCGCCGGGCGGTTGCGCTTCGGGCTCGATGTGGGCTCGCTCGCGGTGCGGCAGGCGCGGCGGGACGAGACGATGATGACCTATGGGTTCAAGATGGAGAGCCTGACGGCGCGCCCCTACCGGCCGAAACTGCCGTTTGAAGGACGGGCGCGGCAGGTGCAGACCGACGCGCCGCCGCTGTCACAGATCACCGGCTGGGATCAGCTGTCATGGTCGCATCTGGTGCCGGGCGCCTCGGGGTATATCGACGTCTCGGCGAGCAGGATTGTGCCGCTTTCGCCCAATCACCTTGGCGGGTCGCGCACATCGGCGTCGCTGGCGCGGGCATTCTGGCAAAAGCCTGTTGCCGGTGTGCTGCCGCTCAGGAGGGTGTTGTAATGGGGCGTCGGCCAAAGACACCTCGTGTCGGGCGCAGGGCCGCGACCCGGCGGCGTATCGGGATCAGGGGGGCGCCCGACCGGATCGAGGTGCCGGATATCGGTCTGACGCCGGAGGTGCGGGACCGGATCGCCGATTTTCTGAAGAGGCGCGCGGTGCCGCTGGCGCTATTGCCGCTGGCGCTGGAATACCGGTTCATGAAGGTCAACGTGCCGGTCAAGATCAAGGATACCGGGGATATCCGCGAGGCGATCAAGCCATTCGAGGCCGCGCGCGGCCTGAAATCGCTTGCCAAGCGGCAGGAGGCGGCGGCGAAAAAGGCCGCGACGCTGGACCGGTTTGCAAAGCGGTCGGCAAAGTTCGAGACGCGAAAATTCGAGCAGGCCGAGCAGCTTTGGGTGCGGTGGTATCCCGATGAAGGCTTTGCCGAGGAGGGCATCGCCCCGATGAGCGAAGACGAGGCCGCTGCGAAGCGCGCCTTCGAGGAGGCGATTGGCGGCAGGCCTTGGTGGGACATGTCCGATGCCGAGGTCAGCGCGCAGTGGCAGCATTTCGTCAGCGGAGTGGGGGCTTGCCGCGCGGTGCATCTGATGCGCGCGGGCGATGCGGCGGGGGACGCGGACTATCAGGCGCGGATCGGGCGCATCGCTGCGCTGCCGGGCAAGGTGGCGCTTTACGGGGTGATCGAGGGCACGGTCGAGTATCTGGCGGAGGGTGGCAAGATTCCGGCCAATACCAAGGCTGCCGCTAGCGTGGTCTCTTACACGCCCGAGGCGGCCGATCCGGGTGGGTGGCTGGTGGATTTCGAAACCGCCGTCAACCACGGCATGGGCGTCAGGATAGACGATCCCGAGACGATCAAGCGGGCACGGGCGGCGGACTGGATCATCGCTGTCGGGCTTGCGGGCAGTGGCGCGCGCGATGAGATCGAAGCGTTGCTGCGCAGCCATGTGGCAACCGGCGCGTTCGGGGTCATTCCGCAGGACAGTGCGACCAACAATTCGCCCGATGGCCTGTCCTATCTCAACCGGCCCGAGGCGGATCTGGCCGGGTTCACCCCGCGCGCCACCGCGCTGGAGGGGGGCGGCTATGGCAGTGGCAAGACCCATGCCGCAGACCTGTTGGCGGAGGCGTTCGACCTGCCGCAGGCGGAGTTGCGCAAGGCGGTCGACGGGGATGATACCGGCTTCGAGGATGCGAGGGCGATGTTGCGGGTGATCGGCCCGGCCTTGCTGGACAGTGCGCTTGACGGTGTCAGCCAGGTGCCCGGTGTCACCGAGGACGCGTTCATCGAGATCATGGCGGCGTCGATTGCTGCGCGCGGGGCGCTGCCTGCCATTCGGGTCGGGCGCAATGCCATGGGCGTGCTGCCGATGACCGAGATCGGCGCATTCAAGCCCGATGCGCCGGGTCAGGATGACGCGACGAAAAAGGTGCATGATTTCCTGACGCGCTATTCGCAATTCAACCGGGCCTTTCTGCCGCCGCAGGCCGATGCCAGCGTGCCGGTGATCAAGCCCGGCGATCCGGAAAGCGCCGACACGCTGTTCGATATCCTGTCAACGACGCGGGTGTCCAAGCGCATCGACGTGTCGGGCGTGGGCGCGAACGCGGATGACATCAAGGGGCTTGGCTGCCCCTATGTGGATGGCGGGCAGGCGAAATACCGGGCGTCCAGCTATCTGGTGGCGCTGCGCGAGACGCCGTTGGCGGATTTGCCGGACCCGGACCTGCGCAATCGCCGCTGGCCGCTGCTCTATCGGCTGGCGCGGCTGACGCTGGAGCGCAATATCAAGTCATGGGTTCTGAAGGATGTTTTCGAGACGTCCGACAGCGGTTCAGGGCCGGGTGGCGGACGCCCGCATATTCTTGATCTGGAACTGAACACGGTCACAGACCTCAAGCTGCGGCGGCAGTTGCAGGTGATCGACAAGACGATGTCAGGGTTCAGTGCCGGGTCGGCGGGTCGGCTGGGACCGGGTGGCATCGGCCTTGAGGCCATCGACAGCCGTGTGATCGAGAAGGTGTCGCGGCTCAATCAGGATTTTGCGGCGGCGCTGCGCCAGCTGGAGAGCATTGCCCGGCGTCCGCAGGGGCGCGCGCATCTGGAGGTGCTCTTGTGCGAGGTGATCGACCTGTTCCAGCACCGGGTGGATGCCTTTGCCACTGGGCTCGCCTATGCGCGGCTGAAGGCCGACCGGCAGGCCGGGCAGACCGGGCTGGCCGGGGGGTATTACGGGTTTATCGGCAAGCTGCGCCCCGAAAGTGCGACCGGCGGGAGCGACGGATACATTCAGGCCCCGTCGGTGCCGCAGGCGCAAACGGCGGCGCTGTTGCGCTCGGCCTATCTGCGGCACCGGGGCGGCGGCGCGTTCAGCATCGACCTCGGATCAGGGCGCACCCGGCGGGCGCTGCGGCTGATGGACCTGATCGGCAAGGGCCACGACCTGCAGGAAGGGCTGGGCCTGCGCGGGGAACGCTGGCTGCATGACATGAAGCATGATGCGCTGATCCTGCAGCTGCGCGCGCGCTATCCGCTGGAGGGCGAGCGCGAGGACGGGATCACCGCGCGCCGCGTGTTCAACGGGCTTGCCTTTGTCGACGATCCGCAAACGCAGGGCCCGCTCAAGGCGTTGCAGGCGGTGCTGGCGGATGATCTCGATGCGCTTGCGGATATCGTGATGGCCGAGGCGGTGCATCGCCGCGCCCTCGGGCAGGGGGATGCCGCCAATGCCTGGTTGCAGGTGTTGTCGGGCCATCCGCCGCCGGGGCAGCCGCTGTTCCTCAAGACGCAGCGGCTGGGGCAGGGGTCGTCCTACCGGGTGAGCCTGATGCTGGACGAGGTTGCGCCCGAACCCAAGGCCCGCCCGCGCGAGATTGCCGAGCCGGGGCTGGCGGGTTTTGCCGCGCAGGTGTTCGACGGGTTCGGCGAGGCGCGGCTCGAGATGTCGCTGAGCGCGCCCGCGTCCACGGCGGGCGGGCCGGGGCCCACCTCCACGGTCTCGCTGCGTTTGGCCGAAGATCTGGGGATGGCACCGATTGATCTGGTGATCGGCGGTGCCAGCGAAGTGCAGGTCAGGGCCAAGGCGGCCATCGCACGGCAGCTGATGCAACAGCCGGCCCTGCTGGCGCAATTGGGCGATGTGCAACCCGGCGACGGGCTGGCCTTTGACGTGAACCTGAGCGCCGGGCAGCCGTCTCTCGAAGAGTTGCTGCAGCGGGCCGAGCTGATCCGCAAGACGGCCAAGAACGGCCGCAGTCTGGATCATGCGGACCTGAATGCCAGTGCTGATATCCGCAACGGAGAGTTGCCCGAGGCGGAGGCGATCATGGCGGTCGCCTACGGGATTTCGGCGTTGCGAGAGCGTATCAAGCTTTTACATGCGCGGATGAAGGCGGTGCTCGATGCCGCCAATAACGCCATTTCGGTGTTTGAAACCGAGGTGCTGGAGGCCCTTCGGGTGATCGACAGCGGGGTCGGTCAGCCCGAGATCGACCGGGCGATGGAGCGCGTCGAGCAGCATCGCGCGGTCCTGCTTGGCCGGTTTCTGGAACCGCTGGCGGATTACGGCATGCCCGGTGCCCTGCGTCATTTCACCAGTGCAGAGGCGGTCGAAGATCCAGAGGCCGTGATCGGGCGGTTGCGGGACATGACCGCGCGGATGGAGACGCAGAAGGCGCGGCTGGCGGCGGCATTGCGCGATCCTGCGGCGACGGGGCACGCGTCGCTGGCCGATGCCAAGGGTGATTTGCAGGGCTGCGTGGCGGCATTGCAGCAGGCGCTGGATGGCGAGGCGATGATCATCCTGCCGCCGGTGCCGCGCAATCTGCCTGCGTTGCAGCCTGTCGTGGATGCAGCGGCCGGGGTGTCCGAGGCGCTTGATCCCTGGGGCGCGCGTCGTCCCAATACCGGGCGGGCGGCACAATTGGCATCCCTTGCCGGACGCAGCGGGTTCAGGTCGCGCCGTGAGGCGACGATTGATCCGGATGACCTGCAGGCCGATCCGCGCCCGGTCGAGGAGGCCCCGCAAGTGCGCCACCACGGAATGTTCCTGAGCGGTGACACCTTGATGGAGAGAAAGATGCCGGTCTGTGGCATTGTCTGCGATGAATGGAGCCTGCAACGCCCGAGCCAGACCCAGCCTGCGGGGATCGCCATCAACTATGACAGTCCGCAAAGCGAGGCGCCGCATGCGATCCTGCTGGGGGTGGCACCGCATGACGGGGTGCGCAACTGGACCGGCCTTCGCGCCGCACGGCTGGTGTTCGAGACCATCAACTGGATGAAAATCCGTGCGCTTTCGAGCCATGAGCGGGCGTTTCCGGGCGCGGCATTGCCGGGGGCCAACGTGATCGCCCACAAGACCGACGGAGATCAGGACCGCGCCCGCATTCCGCAATTCCGGCTGCGCAATACCGGGCTGGCGCTGGGCACCGGGGGGCTGGCGTTCCGGCTGGTTGACGGGCTTGACGATCTGCTGCGTCTCGGTACCTCTGCCAATGCGCTGGCCGTGGCCGAACGGCGCGGCTTTGGCGTGGTGAAGGAGTAGACCGATGGCAGGAGACAAGAAGCAGCAGCTGCATGGCTCGAACCGCTCGGTCAACATTGCCGAGGCGCTGTCGGCGCGCGTCAAGGATCCGTTGTGGTTTCTGGCGCGGCAATGGCAGACCGGTGAGTTTGAGGCGGAAAACGGCGGCGCGCTGGCAAGCGTCGATCTGGAGAGCCGCCATTTTCCGGTGGCTCGGTTGCAGCGCGGGGAAGAGATGCTGGAGCTTGACCCCAAGGAGCCGCTGGAGCCGTTCATCGAGGCCGAGGCCGAGAGCGCGGGCCGTGACGAGGCCGCCGCCTGGCGCAGTGAGGCGCTGGAATACGCGTTCGGATTGGAGACCACCGGGCATCGGTTGCGGGCCAGCGACTACACCGGGTTTCAACTTGATTGGTATCAGTTCGACCTTGAAAAAGAATTCGACGGTGACGGCGCGGAGGAGGATGCGCCGCGCAGCTATGTGCCGACGCAGATCAGCTTTCCCGGGGCACCCGATCCACGCTGGTGGCGGCTGGAGGAGGCAGGGGCATATTTCGATGCCCCGCGCGAGGCAGAGCCCAATATCCTCTCCACCCTGCTGCCGGAGTTCTTTTATACCGATATCAACAACTGGTACATGATCCCCGCGCCGATGCCTGCGGGCGCGGTTCGGGACATCCTTTCGCTGCGCGTGACCGACAGTTTCGGGGTGATGACCGAGCTGGAGCCGGTGGAGGAGGAGGGCTGGAGGGTGTTTGCCGTCGATCCGCTGCCCGATGCAGGGCGTGGCATTTCGGGCCGGCAACTCTATGCCCCCAATGTCGCGATCGACGTGCTTTACAATGACGTTCTGGAGGATGTCCGCTTCGTGCGGGACGAGCAGGCCAATCTGGTCTGGGCGTGGGAGCATGTCTATACCACCGAAACCGGCGAGACCGTGATGAACGGCGATGCGCGCGAGGCCGAAACGCAAGACAGCAGCGATGCGCCGGAACCTGCTGGGTTTCGCCTGATGTCGGATGTGCCCCGGAACTGGATTCCGTATCTGCCGGTGCAGATCGACCTGACCCCGACCGATGGCGAGGTGTTCCTGCGGCGGGGCCGGACTGACCCGGAGGCGAGCCGCGACACTCCGCAATACCGCTCGACCGTGGTGGCCGAGGCGGTGCGCCTGATGGAAGAGGAAGTGCCGCGCACCGGGTTGCGCGTACGGCGCATCGCCAAGTTTGCCAGCGGTGCGGGCGAGGACAGCAATCATTTCTGGGTGGGTCGCCACAAGGATGCCGGGCGCGGCCATGCCGGGCCAGGATTGCGCTTTGATTATGTAGAGGGCGACGATTAAAGCGTGTCGAAGATGATGTCGGCAGCGTTGGGGTCCGGCGGCAGGGGGGGCTGCCCGAAGTCGGGGCGCGACAGGACGCCTGCCTCAAACGCCTCGACGGCGAGGATGCCTCCGGCGTTCCACGTCTTGATATGGTCCGGCACCAGATCGAAAAAATCCGTGACGGCATGCTGATAGGCCGTGCCGTGGTCGTTCCTGTCGCCGTCCGTCATGGCACCGGGTATCTGGTTGAGAAGGTCCGGATTGGTGGCGGCGATTTTCATGAAGGTCTTTTGCTGCACGCCGTTGCCGTCAACATGGCCGTGTTTGAAGGTCTCGACGTAGAACGGTTCGGCGGGCAGCATCGGGTAATACATTTCGCCGCTCGCGCTGGTGAAGACATTGGCCTGGCCGTATCGCAGGCTGGCACCGGTCGATGTTGACGGCGTGATCGCGGAAATCGCCGAATTTCCCAGCCTGTTGACCCAGAACATCACCCATTTCGGTGATTTCGTGCGGGCCAGCTCGAAAACGATATCCTTGAAGAAGGAGCGGTTGCTCTCGGGCCAGGCTGCATCGGTCTTGTAGGCACCGTAGAGCTTGCCCGTGTTGGCGGTCCTGATGCTGACTTCGGTCAGGGCGTGCTCCCAGTTGAGGCCGTACTGTGCGTTTACCGCGTTCACTTTAGCGATGACATGCTGATATTCGGCGATCAGGTTCGAGTCTGCCGGGACTTTTACCCAATCCTCGTAATGATCGAGCCCAAGCACCGAGATGGTGTTCAGAAAACTCGAAAACGCTGCCGTGGGTGCGGTGGCGTTACCTGTGGGGAAGTAGCGATCCAGATCATCACTAAATTCGGTATCGGTTGGTTTTCCGTTGATGCAGAACACGAACTTGATCCGCGGGTGTCGGCTTTGGTCGACCTCGGCGCGGATGGCATTGACCATGAGGTTCCACAGGGCAATGAAATTGTCCATGTAGGGGGCGGCGGTGTTTCCGCCTGCCTCACCCCACCAGAAATAGCTGATATTGGGTTCGTGGAACAGGCGGACATAGATGTCCTTGCCGTCGGCCATGGGGTGGGACAGCAGATCTTCGAGGAAGGCACCCATTTCGCGCCCGCCGCGGGTGACGGTGGCGCTTTGAGAGGTGAATTCTGATTGGAAGTTCGCGGAACCCAGATGTGTGTCGGTTTCGCCGGTGTGATACTTCAGCGGATCAAGGGCGCTTTGGGCAGGCGTGATAAACGGGTTGAGCATGTGATAGCTGAGGCAGATTTCGCCGCCCTTGGCATAGCATGACAGCATCAGATCCTTCATCATCGCCTTTTCGGACGGGATGCTGCCTGTGCCGCTGCGCTGGTTCTGGGGCTTGCTGGTTAGCAGAACCTTGTCGTTGCCCTGATAAAAGATATCCGCGACACGCCCGTAGTCGAAGCCGTAGAGCCTGGGCCGCAGGCTGGTGGCGCATTCGATATCGGTGATCCAGGCATCGGCATAGCCCTCAAGGCTGACGGCGCTATAGGTGCTGGGCGGATTGGCGATGTTCACCATGCTTTCGCCGGGAAACACGAGTTTGTTTGCCGACACTTGCGACGTGTAGTCCTTTGGGACTTTCAGGTGCCAGAGCAGGCTTTCATACAAGACTTCCTGCGCACCGAGCCAGGGCTTCATGAGGACCTCTTTATTCAAATGCGATTTCGAAGAATTTGAAGAAAGGGTGCCAGCCGGAGGTGCGGAAATCAAGAAATTCGCACGTCAGGCCGTCGGAGTGGCGATATCGCGCCGCGCCGTGAGCAGATGCCGTCCCTTTGCCGGGGAGTCACGGCAAGGGCGGTCATTCGCTGCTCTTTCATGGCCAATCTACGCCAGAACCTGTCTGAAAATTGGGGAGTAGCTCCGTGATATGATTAGGTGCAGGTCCAATCCATCCCTCAGCGCAGGCACTGGTCTTGCCCTGTATCGTCACACTGTTCATGCTCAAGTTCTTGATCTAATGCATGAAACTTTCCCTGTTCGAGGCGAGGGTCCGCCACATTGATGACAAGACTCGACATGAAAAGTTGAAATGTTAACAATTAGCTATGTCATTCGGAGGTTAATATGAAGATGATACGGCTATTCACTATCTTTCTTAGTAGTACGCTTCTCGCTAGCCATGGTTTCGCGGGAACTCCTCTCCCGCCGCCGGCGGTCAATTCTGCCGGCAGCAATGACGATACATCGCTCTTTGTTGGTCTGAACTGAGGTATTGGCTCCCGCGCCACACTCGAAGGCATTGTTGGCGTGGTTCACAGCAGTGTTGATAGAGATGGCGACGTGGAAGGCGGCCGCCTGTCCGTGCATTTCGATTTGCTCGGTCGTGACGTTGCTCCGAATGTACGCCTGACTGGCATTCTCGGCGACGATGACATTGCCGCAGAGGCTGGGCTTGGCCTTGGCTTTGATGGCACCCCGTTCGGCATTCTGGGCGGTATCGGAAACTACTACAACTTTGGTGGGACGTTAGGCTTCGACGGAACTGTTGGCGGCTACATTGGGACGCATTCCTACGGCGAGTTTTACGACAAACCGGATGCTCCGGCTCCGCTATTGCCACCTCCGACATGACCTGACTCGGCTCATCAGCCGGTCGCGGCATAGAGGTCCGCTGCATCAGAATTTCGTCTGCTACGGCACAAGGCGGCTTTAACGAACTATGAACAGCAAACGCGCGCCTGACAACCAATCTGCGCCTCTCTCGAAGAGCGCATTGGCCGTAAGCCGTAGAGACGCGATTTTGCGACTGGCATCTGGCTGCCTGGTGTCGCTGGTGTCTTCGCCGGCGGTCGGACAAACTGCAACAATCGAACGCAAGACCCTGGATGCCGTGATCGACACTCTCTTGCCAGCGGATGACCTGACGCCGTCGGCCACGGAGCTTGGCGTGAGCGACGAGCTCATGTTGCTTGCATCAAAGGGCAGCTCGCTGCACCGTCTATTCGCGCTTGGGACGACATGGCTCGACACACTGGATGCACGTAGCTTTGCAGAGTTGCCCTCTGAAACGCGTCAAGATGTTCTCAGATACATGGAGCGCGCAGATTACAACGAAGTTCCGGGGCGCTTCTTTCAATTGCTGCGCCAGATGACTGTAGAAATATACTACGCCCAGCCGCAGACTTATGCCGGGCTTTCACTCAACCCGGCCCCACAGCCGGAGGGGTACCCTCCGCCGTGGAAATGAGCGGTGAGGTATATGATGTCGTGATTGTCGGCTCGGGGGCTGGCGGAGCCGCATCGGCATGGGCCCATACAACAGCCGGGCTGAAGGTCCTTCTTCTCGAGGCAGGTCCGCGTTTTGACCCGTCGCAAGACTATCCCTTAACAGAGCCGGGATGGGAGCGCCGAACCTTTCCGGTCAAGTCTGGCAGTCGCGCGCGAATCCTCTACGGCGATCTCGGGCGGCTCGATCCTGCAAACGCGGACCTACAGAGCTGGAACGCCGTTCAGGGCAAGCGCCCCCTGAATGCCCGTCGCCAGCCCAGTCGGTCAGGCTATTCGCACGTGATGGGCGTCGGCGGCTCCACGCTTCACTACGTCGGTGAGGCGCACAGACTGCATCCGAAGAGCTTCAAACTCGCACGCGACCACGGGATTGGGGCAGACTGGCCATTGGAGTATCAAGAGCTGGAGCCCTACTACACGACAGCCGAATACCTGATCGGCGTTGCCGGACCAGAGGCTGACGGTGCGCGATGGCGTTCTGCCCCCTATCCGCAATCGGCCCACCCGCTCAGTCCAGCCGCCCGACGTCTGTCAGAGGCTGGTCAGCGCATCGGTCTGCCATTCGAGCCGAATGCCCGCGCGGCGCTGTCACAGCCATTTTATGGACGGCCTGGCTGCAATTATTGCGGGCAATGTAGCCGCGGTTGTCCCTTGGGCGACAAGGGGTCTACCGATGTCACGTTTCTAAGGCACGCAGAGGTGACCGGACGCCTCAAGCTGATACCCGAGGCCCGGGTAATAAACATCGAGGCCGCGCGCGACGGCCGGATTGCCGCAGTGCATTATGTCCACGAGAAACGTCGCATACGACAGGAAACCCCACAGTTGATCCTCGCCTGCGGAGCGGTGCAGACACCTCGGCTCCTGCTTGCCTCGCATAGCACGCAAACGCCTGACGGGCTTGCCAACGGGTCGGGTCAGGTCGGGCGCAATTTTATGGAAACCCTGTCCTGGCATAGCACTGCGCTGCTGCCTGGACTGCGCAACAGCCACATGGGTCTTCCCGCCGATGCGATCGCATGGTCGCAAAGCGCTCCGGACGGCGCACCCGGCGCCTTGGGTGGCTGTCGCTATACCTCGGCTGTTCAAGAGATAGGGCTGACCGGTCCGGTCGCCTATGCATCGCGGCTTCTCTCCGGCTTTGGCGCGGCGTTCAAAACGCGACTGCGCTCCAGTTTCGGCTCTGCCATTACAGTCGGCGCAACAGGCGCGGTCATCCCCGACGCGCGCAGTTACATCGCCTTGTCCGACAATGAAAACGACAGCGATGGCTTGCCCCTTCCCGTAATCAATTCGGTCTTGAGCTCAAACAGCCTGAAGTTATTGCAAAACATGGCGAGCAATGCGCGCGAGTTGTTGCGCCAGACCGGAACTGAAATGATTGTAGAAGAGTTCGGGTCTTGGGATGAATTCACGGCGACCCATGTTTTTGGCACTGCCCGCATGGGTGCCGACAGTGCCACCTCGGTGACGGATCGCTTTGGTCGCAGCCACGATCATCCGAATCTCTGGATAGCCGATGCAAGCGTGTTTCCATCTTCCGGTGGAGGCGAAGGCCCATCGCTTACGATCCAGGCCCTTGCCTTGCGCCAAGCTGAGCGCATCACCGGTTGACCGAAGTGCCAGAAACCGGTCGAAATTTCTGATAGAAGACGTCTCGCGGCGCAACAAATATGCGTGCCGCGAAGAAATATGGGCTCACCTGCAATGCGATCAGGCGTCGAGGTTCTCGACGTTGAGGGCGTTGGCTTGGATGAACTCGCGGCGCGGCTCAACCACGTCGCCCATTAGCTTGGTAAAGAGATCATCGGCCTCGGCCACGTCGTCGATCTTGACCTGCAGAAGCGTGCGCGCGTCCGGGTCGAGCGTGGTTTCCCAAAGCTGATTGGGGTTCATTTCGCCCAGGCCCTTGTAGCGTTGCAGCGTCAGGCCCTTTTCGCCCTCTTTCAGGATCGCGTCGAGCAGGTCGAGCGGGCCGAAGATGGGCTGTGAGCGGTCCTTGCGCAGCAATGTCGCGCGTTCGCGGTAGACGGCGCGCAGCTGTTCGGTCTGCTGGGCGAGGCGGCGGGCGTCGCCACCGCGCAGCACCGGGCCGTCAAGCGTGCGCATTTCCTCGACACCGCGCACCACGCGGGTCAGGCGGAGGCCCTGATCCTGCGTCGGGCGGCCCTGCCAGCCGCGCTCGTATTCGTTGGAAATCATATCGAGCCGGGCGGCGATGGTATCGGCGACGCCTTGCAGGTCACTGTCAACGCGCCCGGGCAGGAATGCCTCGGCGATGGCCGCCTGTTCGAGGATGTGGCGGGGGTAATGGGTCGGGAAGGCCTCGAGGCTGCGCTTGGCCTGGCGCGCCTCTTCGACCACGCGCACCAGATCGGGACCGGCTATTTCCTCGCCCGAGCCGAGGCGCAGCGCGGCATCGGAGGTGCCCTGGTCGATCAGGTAATCCTCGAGCGAGGGGTGGTCCTTGAGATAGACTTCGGACTTGCCGCGCATCACTTTGTAGAGCGGCGGCTGCGCGATATAGAGATATCCGCCCTCGATCAGCTCGGGCATCTGCCGGTAGAAGAAAGTGAGCAGCAGCGTGCGGATATGCGCGCCGTCGACATCGGCATCGGTCATGATGACGATCTTGTGGTACCGCAGTTTCGAGATGTCGAATTCGTCGCGGCCAATGCCGGTGCCAAGCGCCATCACGAGGTTGCCGATTTCCTGTGACCCAAGCATTCGATCAAAGCGCGCCCGCTCGACGTTTAGGATCTTGCCGCGCAGGGGCAGCACCGCCTGCGTGCCCCGGTCGCGCCCGGTCTGGGCAGAGCCGCCGGCGCTGTCACCCTCGACGAGGAACAGTTCGGTCTTGGAGGGGTCCTTGCTTGAGCAATCCTTGAGCTTGCCAGCAAGGAAATTGACATCCATCGGGTTCTTGCGCCGGGTGAGTTCGCGGGCCTTGCGCGCGGCCTCGCGGGCGTGGGCGGCCTCGATGATCTTGGAGACGATGACCTTGGCGACCTGCGGGTTTTCCTCGAACCATTCGGCGAGTTTTTCGTTCATCAGCCCCTCGACCGCCGGGCGCACCTCGGAGCTGACGAGCTTGTCCTTGGTCTGACTGGAGAATTTCGGATCGGGCACCTTGACCGAGAGCACGCAAGTGAGCCCCTCGCGAGCGTCGTCGCCGGTGAAGCTGACCTTTTCCTTCTTGGCGATGCCGGTGGTCTGGGCATAGGCGTTGATGGTGCGGGTCAGCGCGCCGCGAAAGCCCGCCATATGGGTGCCGCCATCGCGCTGCGGGATGTTGTTGGTGAAGGGCAGCACCGTCTCGTGATAGCTGTCGTTCCACCACATCGCCACCTCGATGCCGATCTCGTCCCGCTCGCCGGTGATAAAGATCGGCTCGGGCATGGCCGGGGTCTTGTGACGGTCGAGATACTTGACGAATTCCTTGACCCCGCCTTCGTAGAACAGCTCTGATTCAAGGTGTTCGGCGGGACGCTCGTCACGCAGGATGATGCGCACGCCGGAATTGAGGAAGGCCAGTTCGCGCAGGCGCTTTTCCAGCGTCTCGAAGCTGTATTCAAGGTTCGAGAAGGTCTCAAGCGAGGCGAGAAAGCGCACCTCGGTGCCCTTGTGCCCGTTGGCATCACCCACGACGCGCAGCGGCTCGGTGGTAAAGCCGCCCTCAAAGCGGGCGACGTGTTCCTTGCCGTTGCGCCAGATCCGCAATTCGAGCCATTCCGACAGCGCGTTGACGACAGACACGCCGACGCCATGCAGACCGCCCGAGACCTTGTAGGAATTGCTGTCGAATTTGCCGCCCGCATGCAGCTGGGTCATAATGACCTCGGCTGCCGAGACGCCTTCGCCCTCATGCATGTCCACCGGGATGCCACGGCCATTGTCGCTGACCGAGACGCTCGAATCGGCGTGGATCGTGACGTTGACCGCGTCGGCGTGACCGGCGAGTGCCTCGTCGATGCCGTTATCCACGACCTCGTAGACCATGTGATGCAGACCGGAGCCGTCGTCGGTATCCCCGATATACATTCCGGGGCGTTTGCGGACAGCCTCCAACCCTTTGAGAACCTTGATGGAATCGGCCCCGTATTCTTCGGGCGCGACGGCGGGTTCGGACATGCGTGTGTTCCTTCGTATTTTTGTGATTTTATACGTTTTATTGGGGGGAATGTCACGCCCAACCGCTATATTTTGCGTATGTCATGGGATCACGTGAACGGGATCACGAGCCCCACCAGAATCAGCAGCATGCCAGAGCCGAAATTGAGCCGGGCAATCGCCTTGGGGCTCTGCAAGAGACGGCGCGCGCGGTCGAGAAAGAAGGCCAGTGCGAGGTTGCCCAGCATCGGCACGATGGCCGAAACCGCGAGGATCGCGGCGATGTCGGGCACGGTGACGGTGGAGAGATCGAAGAAGCCCGGCAGGAAACCCATGTAGAAGAGGATCGCCTTGGGATTGCCGATCACCGCCGCCATGCCGACCGAGAACCCGGCCCAGAGGCCGGGACGGGTCATGCGGCTGTCGGCGCTTGGCGGACGCGAGGGCGCGCGGATCAGCAAGAGCCCCATCACGATGAACACCCCCGCCGCGATCCAGCGTAGCAGTTCCAGCGCGTCGCCATAGACCGACAGCACCCACGCAAGCCCGAGGATCGCGCAGAGCGGCCAGATCAGATCGCCCAATGCGACGCCCACCGCCAGCGGCCAGGCTCCGGCCATGCCCCCGGAAAGCGACCGCGCGGTCAGCGCCACCCAGACCGGGCCGGGAACAGCCCAGAGCCCCGCCATGGCGGCGGCGTAAAGCATCAGATCGAAAAGGCTGACGATCATGGGGCGTCGGGTAAGGTGAGGCTGCCATCGGGGGAGAGCGGCCAGAACGGGTTCATCGCCAGCTCCCAGACATGGCCGTCGGGATCGGAGAAATAGCCCGAATAGCCGCCCCAGAACACCTTTTCCGGGGCTTTGAGCGCGGTCGCCCCGGCGGCAAGGGCTGTGGCATAGGCGCTATCCACCTCGGCCTCGGTCATGAAATTCTGCGCCAGCGTCATTGCGCCGGTGCCGAGCGTGGCATTCGGGCGGCCCTGATCGGCCGCGAGGTCGGATGTGCCGAACAGCCCCAGAACCAGCCCGTTCATCTGGTAGAAGGCAACCTTGTCCAGCGATTCTGCCGGGGTCCAGCCTAGGGCGGCGTAAAAGCTGCGTGCACGGTCGAGATCTGCGACGCCAAGGGTGATGAGGGTGACGCGTTGCGGGGTCATGGGGCCTCTGATGTGATCCGGCTGGTGCCGTCGGTGTCGGTGACGTGAACATGCTGCGCCCGCGGGCCCAGTTCGGTGAAGAGTTCCGGCCCGGTGCCGGTCATCCAAGCCTGAGCGCCGAGGCCGCAGATTTCGTCATAGAGCGCCGCGCGGCGGGTGGCGTCAAGATGGGCCGCGACCTCATCCAGCAACAATATCGGCGGCGCGCCGAAATCGCGGGCGAGCGCGCGGGCATTGGCAAGGATGAGCGAGACCAGAAGCGCCTTCTGCTCGCCGGTGGAACAGTCGGCGGCGGGCACGCCCTTGGCGGCATAGACCCCGTAGAGATCGGCGCGGTGCGGGCCAACGAGGGTGCGCCCGGCGATCAGATCGCGAAACCGGCTCTCGGCCAGTGCCTCGCGCAGGTCGTCCGCCCCCTCGGGCATCTCACCCTCGGTCTGAGTCAGCTCCAGTTCGGCGGTGGGAAAAGCGGTTTCGGCCTGCATCTGCGCCCCCGCGATGAGCGCAAGCGCGTGCTTGCGATTGGCGTGGATCTGCGCACCCGCCTCGGCCATCTGACGCTCCAGCGCCAGATACCAATGCGCGTCGCGCACCTGGTCCTTGAGCAGGCGGTTGCGTTCGCGCATCGCCTTTTCATAGGCCAGCGCCGCATCGCCGTGATCGGGCAGGAAGCTCATCGTCATCCGATCGAGAAAGCGCCTGCGCCCCTCCGTTCCTTCGATCCAGAGCCGGTCCATCGACGGGATCAGCCAGAGGACACGGGCGATCCGGCCAAGCGCCAGTTGGGTGGCGGATTTCTCGTCAATGCGCACCTGCCGCGCCGCGCCTTCTTCCGACAGGATTTCGACCTCGTGGACACGTTGCAGCGAGTGCAGGAGGCCGGTGATTTTCCAGCCGAGGGATTCAGGGCGGCGCGCCATGTCCTGCGCCGCAGCGCGCCGCAGCCCGCGCCCGGGCGACAGGAGCGAGACTGCCTCGATCAGGTTGGTCTTGCCCGCGCCATTGGGGCCGTGGATGGCCACCGGGCGCGCATCAAGCGCCAGCCGCCCGGATTTATGCGAGCGGAAATGCGAAAGGGTCAATTCCGACAGGTAAAGGCCGGGCATTCACCGCCCTTTCATCTTTCCGAAAATACTCCCGCCGGAGGCTCCGACAGATGTCACACCCGCATCGGCATGACGACATAGACCGCCGTCGTGTCATTGCCTTCGCGCATCAGCGTGGGATCGCCCGAGGAGTTGAACAGGAACACGGCGTTCTCGCGGTCGACCTGGCTGGCGATTTCCAGCAGGTACTTGGCGTTGAAGCCGATTTCCAGGCGTTCGTCGCCGTAAGCCACGGCAAGCTCTTCCTCGGCGGCGCCGCTGTCGGGGGCGTTGACCGAGAGGATCAGCCGATCCTCGTCGAGCGCCAGTTTCACCGCGCGCGAGCGTTCGGAACTGACGGTCGCGACGCGGTCCACGGCCTGCGCGAATTCGGCAGCGTCCACCTCCATCCGGCGGGTGTTGCCCTGCGGGATGACGCGGGTGTAGTCGGGGAAGGTGCCGTCGATTACCTTGGATGTGAGCGTGATGTCGGGGGTGGCGAAGCGGATCTTGGTCTCGGAGACCGAGACGGCGATCTTCATCTCGTCGTCTTCCAGCAGCTTGCGCAATTCGCCCACCGTCTTGCGCGGCACGATCACGCCGGGCATGTCGGCGGCCCCTTCGGGCAGGTCGGCGTCGATCCGGGCAAGGCGGTGGCCGTCGGTGGCGACGCAGCGCAGAACCTTGCCGCCATCAACCTCGGAGACATGCATGTAGACGCCGTTGAGGTAATAGCGGGTTTCCTCGGTGGAAATGGCGAATTTCGACTTGTCGAAGAGCCGCCGCAGCACCGGCGCGGGGGCCGAGAAGTTGCTGGCATATTCCGATGAGGCCATCACCGGGAAGTCTTCCTTGGGCAGAGTCGCGAGGTTGAAGTTCGACCGGCCAGCCTGAACCGTGAGGCGACCGGCGCTGCCGTCATCGGCCAGCGTGACGAGCGCGCCATCGGGCAGTTTGCGCACGATTTCATGCAGCATCACCGC
Source organism: Roseovarius tolerans (assembly GCF_900109855.1). GTDB lineage: Bacteria > Pseudomonadota > Alphaproteobacteria > Rhodobacterales > Rhodobacteraceae > Roseovarius > Roseovarius tolerans. The sequence continues at coordinate 51,639 of NZ_FOBO01000003.1, forward strand.
CGAGACGGTGGTGGCACCGGCGCGTTCGACCTGTGCGGTGGCCTTGTCGACCACCTCGATGTCGAGATCGGTGGCACGGAAATGCACTGCGTCGCCTTCGGCCTCGATCAGCACATTGGCGAGGATCGGGATGGTGTTGCGCCGCTCGACCACGGATTGTGCCTGCGCCACGGCCTTGAGCAACGTGCCGCGTTCGATGCTGAGTTTCATGCCCTCGCTCCTGTCAGGTGCCGGTCTTGCGCCGGGAGGGGCACGGTAGCAATATTCCCCTGCGGCTCAAGCGCTTTATCGTGTTTTCGGCTGGAAATCTGGCAGCGTCAAGGGCCACAGGCCCCGCGGCATGCCGCGCGGGGGGCGTTTGCGGCGGTAAAGCTGCGCTCAGCCTTCGAGCGTGCGGCGCAAAAGCTCCAGATCGTCGGCGATCTGGGCGTCCTGAATGCGCAACTCCTCGACGCGCTTGACCCCGTGCATAACGGTGGTGTGGTCGCGCCCGCCGAACCGGCGACCGATCTCGGGCAGTGAGCGCGAGGTCATCTGCTTGCACAGGTACATCGCCACTTGGCGCGGGCGGGCGAAGGCGCGCAGGCGCTTGGGCCCGATCATGTCCGAAAGGCGGATGTTGTAGTGATCGGAAACCTTGCGCTGAATCTCCTCGACCGAGACCTTGCGCTCGGAGGCGCGCAGCACGTCGGCAAGGCAGTCCTGCGTCAGTTCCAGGGTGATCGGCTGGCGCACCAGCGAGGCAAAGGCGAAAAGCCGGGTCAGCGCGCCTTCGAGCACGCGGACATTGGTGCTGATCCGGTGGGCGAGGAATTCGAGCACGCCGTCGTTGAGCATGAGGTCGGGATATTGCTCGCGGTGGCGGTCCAGCTTGGATTGCAGGATGCCGAGGCGCAGTTCGTAATCGGTAGGATGCAGATCGACGACCAGGCCGCATTGCAGGCGCGACTTGATCCGGTCTTCGAGATTGGCGATCTCGCCGGGGGCGCAATCGGCGGAAATCACGATCTGCTTATTCTGATCGACCAGCGCGTTGAAGGTGTGAAAGAATTCCTCCTGCGTGCTGTCCTTGCCGGCGATGAACTGCACGTCATCGACCATCAGCACGTCGACCGAGCGGAACATCTCCTTGAAATCCATCATCTTGCGATCGCGCAGGGCCTGCACGAAACGATACATGAACTGTTCCGCGGAGAGATAGAGCACGTTCATGTCGGGGCGCGCGGTGGTCAGGTCCCAGGCGATGGCATGCATCAGGTGGGTCTTGCCCAGTCCGACACCGCCATAGAGAAACAGCGGGTTGAAGGTGGTGGGCCCGCCTTCGGCGACGCGCTTGGCGGCGGCATGGGCCAGCTCATTGGGCTTGCCGACGACGAAGGTGTCGAAGCGGAACCGATCGTCCAGCGGGGCGGAGGGCAGGGCACCGTCGGTCCGGACTGGCTGCACGGCGGCGGCGGTCCTTGGCGCGTCGGGCTGTGACGGGCGGGCCGCGCAATTGGCGGCGACACGGAAATTCAGGCGGCGCACCTTCGGGTCGATGCTGGAGATCTGATAGAGGATCAGATCACCGTAATGCTGCGAGACATAATTGCCGAGAAAGCTGGTGGGCACCTGAAACGTCGCAATGCCGCCTGACACTTCGGCCAGTTCCAGTGGTTCGATCCAGTTTCGGTAATTGCTCTGCCCGACAGAGTCCTGGATTTTCTGTTTCAGTCGGCCCCATTGTTCTTGCGTCATGATACCCCGTTCCGCTGCTCTCTCGTATCCTCCAGACGGCTGATCCGCTGGCAGGCTCACTCGTGTTCGCGATCGACGTATAGGGCAAAGGACGGACTGACCCGTTGCGCATGGCAACAGCCGCAGGATCCTCGGACAGATCATCGTATATTCCGAAAGACGCGGAACGCGACGGCCTGTCCCAAGAGGCCGTTGTGTCTTACGACTTTCAAAATACGTTTATATGGACAAAGCCAAAGCAGTAATGCTCGTTTCAGAAGCGCGTCGGATCAATCGTGTCTGATCCTGCCTCTGTGCAGCCTGTCCCCCCAAGCGTGAATCGCAGGTCCGAAATTAGCAACGTCGCTGCCGTCTGGGCAACTGATCAATGCGCTTGACAGCGGCTTTGACAGAAAAGAATCTATCCGCCCCCGAAGGGTGCTGGAAAAACAAAAAGGCACCGCGCGTGGCGGTGCCTTTATCCTTCAACGACTTAGCCGAAAGCGTTAGCCGAGCGTCTTGACCCGCGATGCCAGGCGCGAAACCTTGCGCGATGCGGTGTTCTTGTGGAAGACGCCCTTGGTGACGCCGCGCATCAGCTCTGGTTGGGCGGCACGAAGTGCGGCAACTGCGGCATCTTTGTCACCCGAGGCAATCGCCTCTTCGACTTTGCGCAGGTAGGTGCGAATCCGCGAACGGCGGGCTTTGTTGACTTCAAAGCGCTTTTCGTTCTGGCGTGCGCGCTTCTTGGACTGGGGTGTGTTGGCCATGTGAATCAGACCCTTTCAAGGTTCGGTATCTAGGTGTGACGCACGGATACCCAACCGGGCCCCCGATCTCCGGGGTGATGATTCTTGCCTAAGCGGGCATCACGCGCATGTATGGCGGGCCTTTTACGCCGTTTGGCGCGGAATGCAAGCCCCCGGCTATTCGCCCAGCTTGGCGTGGACTTCTTCGAGGTCGATCTCGCCCTTCGGCATCTTGTTGGCAGGATTTTCGAAGTCGTATTTGAAGACCTCGAAATCGCGTTTGTAGATCTCGTAGACTAGATGCATCGACAGGTCGTCGAAATAGTCCTCGACCGGGTGGGCGCGCTTGGGTCCGTGGCCTTCGGATTCGTTGAAGCGCGGGATCGTCTTGAGGTTCACCTTGTGCGGCGTCTTGATGGATTTGAGCACATCGCCCATGCCGTCGTTGAACGCCTCGGTCCAGAAGATCTTGTCATAGGTGCCGCCATTGACGATGAAGGTCGAGACGTGGCCTGCCTGCGCCGACCAGTGGATATCGGGCTCCATCGGGCGTTTGAAGCGGATCGAGTCGCGCGCGAACAGCAGGAAGCGGCGAAAGCTCTTGATCTGGTCGAACTCCTGCTTGCCGTCCTCGCCGCCGACCTCGATGCCGTATTTCTGGATCAGCATCGGCACCAGCTTGCCGCGGTAGCGTTTGCCGTTGCGCTGGATGCCGCAGATCTTGTCGAAGAAGGACGACAGGATGCGGGTATAGGGATTGCGCACGCAGGTGAAGGCATAGGAGGTATGGGTGCGCACATTGGCGTTGATCAGTTTCTGGCTGTCCTCGCGCGCCCATTTATGCAGTCCGGTGGTGGCATCGTGGATGTCGCCGTCGAAGAACTCACCGTGATCGGAGTAGTACATGATCTGCCCGATGGTCGAGCAGGCGCATTTCGGCACCACGCGGTAAACCACGCTCTCGCTCTCGGTCATCCATGTCCCTGGAAAGCCCATTTGTCGCTGCCTCCGCGCGTCCCGGCCCGATTTTTATGGGCTCCATGCTTTGTAACCTGTTCAAAAAACCAAAGAAAGCCTGTTTATTCAAACGGTCTTCAAGGGTATTGCTATACACAATATCTGAAAAAAGGGTTGCACAGTTTCTGATATGGCAAAAATCGCGTTCATCCTGCTGTGCCATAAAGACCCCGAGGCGATCATCCGTCAGGCCGAGATGCTGACGGCTGCCGGGGATTACATGTCGATCCATTTCGACGCCCGCGCCAAGCCCGAGGCGTTCCGACAGATTCGCGAGGCGCTGGCGGACAACCCCAACGTGACCTTCGCGAAAAAGCGCATCAAGTGTGGCTGGGGTGAATGGTCATTGGTGCAGGCGACGCTCCATGCCGTTGAGGCCGCCGTCGACCAGTTTCCGCGCGCCACGCATTTCTACATGCTGTCGGGCGATTGCGCGCCGATCAAATCCGCCCGCTTCGCGCATGACTTCCTCGATGCGCGCGATGTCGATTATGTCGAGAGCTTTGATTATTTCGAAAGCGACTGGATCAAGACCGGGATGAAGGAAGAGCGGCTGATCTACCGCCATTTCTTTAACGAGCGGACACAGCCCAAGCGGTTCTATGCCGCGTTCGAGGCGCAGAAGCGTCTGCGGCTGACCCGCGAGATCCCGCATGACATCCAGATTCAGATCGGCAGCCAGTGGTGGTGCCTGCGCCGCCGCACGGTGGAGTGGATCATTGATTTCACACGGCGGCGGCGTGACGTGATGCGGTTTTTCCGCACCACCTGGATCCCCGACGAGACGTTCTTTCAGACGCTGGTGCGCCATCTCGTGCCCGAGACCGAGATCGAGACGCGCACGCTGACGTTTCTGATGTTCACCGATTACGGCATGCCGGTCACGTTCTACAACGACCACTATGACCTGTTGCTCAGCCAGGACTATCTCTTTGCCCGCAAGATCAGCCCCGAGTCGCTGGAACTCAAGCGCCGTCTCGGTGCGCTGTACAATAACACCGAGGCCGCGTTCCAGATTTCGAACGAGGGGCGCAGCCTGTTCAAGTTCCTGACCGGGCGCGGGCGCGAAGGGCGGCGGTTTGCGCAACGCTTCTGGGAGAACGAGAGCACGCTGGGCCGCGAGCGCGAGCTCATGATCGTGGTGTGCAAGAAATGGCATGTTGCCAAGCGCCTGCTCGACCGGATCCGGCAAGTCACCAACCTGCCCGCGATCGAGTATCTCTTCAACGAGGAAGGCGCCGCGCTGCCTGATCTGGGCGGTATCCAGGGCACCTTGGCCAAGCGCACCCGGCATCGCCGCGCGCTGATGCGAATGCTGTTCGACTATTACGAGACCGACCGCCTGATCGTCTGCATGGACCCGGGCAGCATCGACCTGTTGCAGGATTTCTGTGGCGACCGGTCAGTGACCAAGCTGCTGGAGATCCAGTGCCATTTCACCGATTCCTATCTCAGCGGTCACGCCATGCGCGTCGGCCTTGCCGGAGAACAGACCCCGGCCGAGACGCTCGAACGCCTGCTGCCCACGATCCGGGGCGACATGACCCATGAAAGCGACCAGATCCGCGATTCCGAATTCGAGAACCACCTGATCCTGCGCGAAAATGACGATGCCGCGCGCTATCCCGATCTTTTGTCCCGGTTCCTTGATATTCCGCCTGAAAAGGCGCAGGAAATCGTCGCACTCGACCATCTTTTTGCAGATTGAGGACGCGCCATGTCTTATGCCTATGACGACCAGAACATCTTTGCCAAGATCCTGCGCGGCGAGATCCCGAACAAGACCGTGCTGGAGACCGAGCACACCCTTGCCTTCGAGGATATCCAGCCGCAGGCCCCGGTGCATGTGCTGGTGATCCCCAAGGGGGCCTATGTCAGCTACGATCATTTCGCGGCTGAGGCCAGCGATGCCGAGATCGTCGATTTCAACCGCGCCGTGGCGGAGATATGTCGTCAGACCGGCGTGCAATTGGGCAATGGCGGGTTCCGTGCGATCACCAATGCCGGCGAGAACGGCGTGCAGGAGGTGCCGCATTTCCACCTGCATATCATGGGCGGGCGTCCGTTGGGGCGAATGCTGCAAAAGATGTAGGCAGGCCGCTCTCGCTTGCGGTGCCGCAGTGCAGCGCCCATATCACCCGCGATTGCAGCGCGAACCCACAGGCAGGCCATGACATTTCGAAACCGTATCGGTGCCATTCTCGACACGTCGCTTTTCCAGAACGCCATCCTTGGCGTGATCCTGTTCAACGCGGTGATCCTCGGGATGGAAACCTCCGGGCCGCTCATGGATCGCGCGGGCGGGGTGATCACCCTGCTCGACAAGCTGTGCCTGTCGGTCTTCGTGGTCGAGATCGTGGCCAAGCTCTATGCGCGCGGCGTTGCCGGGTTCTTCCGGCGCGGCTGGAACATCTTCGATTTCATCATCGTCGGCATATCGCTGGTGCCAGCGACGCAAGGATTGTCGGTGCTGCGCGCGCTGCGCATCCTGCGTCTGTTGCGGGTGGTGTCGGTCGCGCCGTCGCTGCGCCGGGTGGTCGAGGGGCTGGTGACGGCGCTGCCGGGGATGGGGTCTGTGTTCCTGCTGATGGGCATGATCTTCTATATCGGCTCGGTCATGGCGACCAAGCTCTTTGGCGCGGCCTTTCCGGAGTGGTTCGGCGATCTGGGGCGCAGCGCCTATTCGCTTTTCCAGATCATGACGCTGGAATCGTGGTCGATGGGCATCGTACGCCCGGTGATGGAGGTGTTTCCCTATGCCTGGGGCTTCTTCGTTCCCTTCATCATGGTCACGACCTTTGCGGTGGTGAACCTTCTGGTCGGTCTCATCGTCAACTCAATGCAGGACGCGCATCACGCCGAGGACGCGGAAAAGACCGACACCTATCGCGACGAGGTGCTGACGCGACTGGCAGACCTTGAGGCGCTCATTCGCGAGCGGCGCGATCAGGACGAGCGATAGCGAGACGGCGGCTGCCCGTATTCCGCGCGGTAGGCGCGCGAGAAATGCGACGAACTGGCAAAGCCGGTGGCAAGCGCCACCTCGGTCAGCGACAGCGCCGAATTGCGCAACAGGTTGCGCGCCTTGTCGAGCCTGAGGCGACGGTAATAGCCATGGGTCGTTTGGCCAAGATGCTGCCGGAACACCCGGTTGAGCTGTCGCGGCGAGAGCCGGGCAATCTGCGCCAGATAAGGCAGGGACAGCGGATCGGCGATATTGCCCTCCATCGCCTCGACCGCATCGAGAATTGCCGGGCTCTGGGTGCCGACACGCTCCACCAGACTTGAGCGTTGCGGGCCGGTGGGCGGGCGGATTTCGGTATGCATGAACCAGTCGCTGACCTCACGCGCAAAGGCGCGGCCGTGATGGCTGGCGATGAGTGCGTGCATCATGTCCATTGGCGCGGTGCCGCCCGCGCAGGTCATGCGGTCGCGGTCGATGACATAGAGCGTGCGCTCGATGCGCAGATCGGGCGCGACCTCGGCCAGGGCTGTGGCATATTCCCAATGCACGGTCATCCGCCTGTCGCCCATCAGCCCGGCGCGCGCCAGCAGGATCGGCCCGCCCGAGACACCACCCAGCACCACGCCTGCCCGCGCCTGACGGGCGAGCCACGGGGTGAGGGCGCGGGCCGGGTAGGTGGCCGGATCGCCCCCCGCCACGATAAAGAGATGATCGAGGTGGAGATCGTCAGCGAGCGTCGCCTCGGGCCTGACCTGTGCCGCGCCGGAACTGCACACCGGGTCAGGCGTCGGGGCGATATGGATCACCTCGTAGAGCGTGCGCGCCGCCAGCAGGTTGGCGGCGCGCAAGGGCTCGACCGTGGCGGCGTGCGACATCAGCGCGAAACCGGGGATCGGCAGGATGCCGATTCGATGTGGGCCGGGGGTGTGTCGGGCAGGTTTGTCCATATTCATCATCTAAATGACTGTTTGGGGCAAGTATAGCCCCCGCAGATCGGCCATGATCACACCAGAGCGAGCCACAGGACAGACCCGATGCGCTATTCCGCCTTGAAGATCCTCCGCGAGGGGCTGACCGGCAACAAGGGCTGGACACCCGCCTGGCGCGACCCGGAGCCGAAACCCGAATATGATATCGTCATTATCGGCGGCGGCGGGCATGGTCTGGCCACCGCCTATTACCTCGCCAAGGAGTTCGGTCTGCGCAATATCGCGGTGCTGGAAAAGGGCTGGATCGGGTCGGGCAATGTCGGGCGCAACACCACCATCATCCGCTCCAACTACCTACTGCCCGGGAACGAGCCGTTCTACGAGATGTCGCTCAAGCTGTGGGAGGGGCTGGAGCAGGATTTCAATTACAATGCGATGGTCAGCCAGCGCTCGATCCTGAACCTCATCCATTCGGATGCGCAGCGCGATGCCTTCGTGCGGCGGGCCAACGCGATGTTTCTGGCCGGGGCCGATGCGGAACTGGCCGATGCCGATCAGTTGCGCGCGGAACTCCCGTTTCTCGATTTCGACAATGCCCGCTTTCCGATCAAGGGGGGCCTCTATCAGCGGCGCGGCGGCACGGTGCGGCATGACGCGGTGGCCTGGGGCTATGCGCGCGGTGCCGATGCGCGGGGCGTCGATATCATCCAGAATTGCGAGGTCACCGGGTTCGACATCCAAGAGGGTCGTTGCCGGGGTGTCGAGACGACGCGCGGGGCCATTCGCGCGCGCAAGGTGGGGGTTTGCGTGGCGGGCTCTTCCGGCCGGGTGATGGCGCTGGCGGGGATGCGCCTGCCTATTGAGTCGCACGTCTTGCAGGCCTTCGTCACCGAGGGGCTGAAACCGATACTGCCCGGCGTCATCACGTTTGGGGCGGGGCATTTCTATGTCAGCCAGTCGGACAAGGGCGGGCTGGTCTTTGGCGGCGATATCGACGGCTATAACTCCTACGCGCAGCGCGGCAACCTGCCGGTGGTCGAGGACGTGGCCGAGGGCGGCATGGCGATCATGCCGATGATCGGACGCGCGCGGTTGTTGCGCAGCTGGGGCGGGATCATGGACATGTCGATGGATGGCTCGCCCTTCATCGACCGCACCGATATCGACGGGCTCTATTTCAACGGCGGCTGGTGCTATGGCGGCTTCAAGGCGACCCCGGCAAGCGGGTTGTGTTACGCCCATCTGCTGGCCAAGGACGCGCCGCATCCTGTGGCGACGGAAATGCGCCTCGACCGGTTCGCGCGCGGGCATCTGATCGACGAAAAGGGCATGGGCAACCAGCCCAACCTGCATTGAGGGCGCGCGCCATGCTTCATCTTGCCAAAAATACTCAAGGGGCACCGGCATGATCATCAATCACCCGCTTCTGGGCCCGCGCGATGCTGCCGAATTCGTGTATCTGGGCGATGCCGCGCTGATCGACCGCCCCGACTGGCAGGCAGAGGACGCCGCCGAGGCCTTTCACGCCTATGGCTACCTGCGCGATAACCCGGCGGGGGCGCATCAAGAGCTTTGGTATCACGAGCAGGGCGACCGGTCCTGGCTGGTGGTCACGCGCGACACGGTGAGCCACGAGATCACGGCGGTGGAATTGGCGCGCGACGTGGCCCGTGCCCGGGGACGCAGCCGATGAGCCAGATCCATCGCATCAAGGGCGGGCTGATCGACCGGTCCACCGAGATCAGCTTTACCTTCAACGGCAAGGCGATGCGCGGGCATCCGGGTGACACGCTGGCCTCGGCGCTTCTGGCCAATGGGCAGCGGCTGGTGGGGCGGTCGTTCAAGTATCACCGCCCGCGCGGCATTTTCACCGCCGGGTCGGAAGAGCCCAACGCGCTGGTGGAGCTGCGCAAGGGGGCCGCGCAGGAGCCCAATACCCGCACCACGGTGGCCGAACTCTTCGACGGGCTGAGCGCGCGCAGCCAGAACCATCGCGGATCGCTCGAATTCGATCTGATGGCGGTGACGGACCTGCTGTCGCCGTTCCTGTCGGCGGGGTTCTATTACAAGACCTTCATGTGGCCGCGCGCCTTTTGGGAAAAACTCTATGAGCCTGCGATCCGCGCCTCTGCCGGTCTCGGGCGGTTGTCGATGGAGGAGGATCCCGACACCTACGACAAGGGCTATCTGCATTGCGACCTGCTGGTGATCGGCGCGGGGCCTGCCGGGCTGATGGCAGCGCGCACGGCGGCGCGGGCGGGCGCGCGGGTGATCGTTGCGGATGAGGATTTCGTCCTGGGCGGGCGGCTCAATGCCGAGACGCTGGAGGTGGACGGCGCAGCCGGGGCCGATTGGGCCGCCGGTGTCGTGGCCGAACTGGCGGCGATGGCGAACGTGCGCCTGATGCCGCGCAGCACGGTCTACGGGGCCTATGATCACGGGGTTTACGGCGTGCTTGAGCGCTGCACCGATCATCTGGCATCCAGCGGCGGCAAGCCCCGGCAGGTGCTGTGGCGCGTTTATTCCCGGCATGCGGTGCTGGCGGCGGGGGCAACCGAACGCCCCATCGCTTTTGGCAACAACGACCGGCCCGGCGTGATGCTGGCCGGGGCCGTGCGCGCCTATGCCAATCGCTGGGGCGTGGCCCCGGGGCGGCGCGTGGCGGTCTTTACCAACAGTGACGACGGCTGGCGCACTGCCGCCGACCTTGCTGCCAAGGGGGTCGAGGTGCCCGCCGTGATCGACACGCGCGACGCGCCCGCCGTCTGCGATGTGCCCGGCGCACGGCATATGCGCGGCGCGGCTGTGATGGACACGAAAGGGCGCAAGGGGCTGCGGCAGATCACGCTGACCGACGGGCAGATGATCGACGTTGATTGCCTCGCCGTGTCGGGCGGCTGGAACCCCAACGTGCACCTGACCTGCCATCAGCGCGGGCGGCCCGCGTGGCGCGACGATCTGGCGGCGTTTGTGCCCGGGCACGATCTGCCGCCGGGCATGGTGGTGGCGGGTGCCGCCAACGGCGCGATGACGCTGGCGGCGGCCCTGCGCGAGGGCCGCGTGGTGGCGGAGCGTCTGGGCTATGCCGACAAGAGCGACCTGCCCCGCGCCGAGGACGAGCCGCGCGACTGTGCGCCGGTGTGGCATGTGCCGCAGAGCCGGGCGCGCGCCTGGCTCGACCTGCAGAACGACGTGACCGTCAAGGACGTCAAGCAGGCGCATCAGGAAGGCTTTCGCGCGGTCGAGCATCTCAAGCGCTACACCACGCTTGGCATGGCCACTGATCAGGGCAAGACGGCGAATATCCCGGCGCTTGCGATCATGGCAGACTGCACCGGCCGGACCATCCCCGAGACCGGCACGACGATCTTTCGCCCGCCTTACACGCCGGTGCCCATCGGCGCGCTGGCGGGCCGTGCCCGGGGCCGCGAGTTCCGGCCCTATCGTCTGACGCCCTCGCATCGCTGGGCCGAGGCCAATGGCGCAACCTTTGTCGAGGTCGGCAACTGGCTGCGGGCGCAATGGTTCGCGCGGGAGGGCGAACAGGGCTGGCGCGATTCGGTGGATCGCGAGGTGCTGATGACGCGCGGGTCGGTCGGCATCTGCGACGTGACCACGCTGGGCAAGATAGACATTCAGGGGCGTGACGCCGGGGAGTTTCTGAACCGGGTCTATTGCAACGGGTTTGCCACGCTGGCGGTGGGCCGGGTGCGCTATGGCTTGATGCTGCGCGAGGATGGCATTGCCTATGACGATGGCACCACCGCGCGGCTGGGCGAGCATCATTACGTGATGACCACCACCACCGCCAATGCCGTGACGGTGTTCCGACGGCTGGAGTTTGCGCGGCAATGCCTGTGGCCCGATCTGGATGTGCATCTTATTTCCACCACCGACGGCTGGGCGCAATTCGCCGTCGCCGGGCCGAACGCGCGCAATCTGTTGCGCAAGGTGGTGGATGAGTCGCACGACCTGTCGAACGAGGCGTTTCCCTTCATGGCCTGCGGTGAGGTCACCGTTTGCGACGGGATGCCGGCGCGGCTGTTTCGGATCTCCTTTTCGGGCGAGTTGGCTTATGAGGTCGCGGTGCCCGCGCGCTATGGCAATGCCATGATGGGCGTGCTGATGGAGGCCGGGCGTGAGTTCGACGCTGTGCCCTATGGCACCGAGGCGCTGGGCGTGATGCGGATCGAAAAGGGGCATGCGGCGGGCAATGAGCTGAATGGTCAGACCACGGCGCATAACCTCGGGATGGGGCGGATGGTCAGCCGCAAGAAAGACTGCATCGGCAACGTGCTGTCGCAACGCCCCGAGATGCTGCGCGAGGATGCGGTCAAGCTGGTCGGGTTCCGGCCCGTAGATCGCGCGACGGGGCTGATTGCCGGGTCGCATTTCATCGGGCAGGGGGATGCCGCGACGATGGAGAACGATCAGGGCTGGATGTCCTCGGTCGCCTATTCGCCGAGCCTCGGGCATTCCATCGGGCTGGGCTTTCTCAAGCGGGGCGATGCGCGGATGGGAGAAATCCTGCGTGCGGTGAGCCCGGTGCATGGCAGGGAGATGGAGGTCGAGGTGGTCTCGGCGCATTTCATCGACCCGGACGGGGAGCGGTTGCGTGGCTGAGTATACCTTGCAGGCAGAGCCGCCACTGGCGGGCACGGAGATGGAGATTGCGGGCGTGCGGCTATCGGCACCCGCCGATCTGGCGGTGGTGTCGCTGGCGCTGCCTTTGGGGGGCGAGTCGGCGGCAGAGGAGGCCGTGAAGGACGCCTATGGGCTGGATTTTCCCGGGATTGGCCGGTCGGCTCTGGCCGGGGATGGCACGCGCCTCATCCGGCTGGCCCCTGATCTTGTCTTTGCGCTTTTCACTCATGCGACCCCCGATGCCGAGCGCGTCGTGGCGGAGGGGCTGAAGGGCGCGGTCTATACCACGGATCAGACCGATGTCTGGGTTGCGCTGGCCCTTTCGGGCCCGAATACACGCCGCGCGTTGGAGCGGATTTGCCCGGTTGACCTGCACCCGGAGGTGTTTGGCGTGGATCATGCCGCGCGTACGGTGATGGAGCACCTGGGGGTGCTGATCCTGCGTGCCGGGGCCGATGATTACCTGCTGCTGTCGGCGAGTTCCTCGGCCAGATCCTTCCTGCATGCGGTCGAGGTGTCGCTGCGCAATATCGCGTGACCGCCCCATATGCTTGCACGCACGCGCAAGGCGCGGTAACTCGCCCCTGACATCAGCGGGATAAGAGCCATGAACGATCTGCGGGACAAATATCTGACGGCGATTGCCAATGCGGGCGACGAATCCGCGCTCGAGGATCTGCGGGTGCAGGCCGTGGGCAAGAAGGGCGAGATCAGCCTGAAGATGCGCGAGTTGGGCAAGATGACGCCCGAGGAGCGGCAGGTGGCGGGCCCGGCGCTCAATGCCTTGAAGGACGAGATCAATTCGGCGCTGGCGGCCAAGAAAGAGGCACTGGGCGATGCCGCGCTCGATGAGCGGCTGCGGGGCGAATGGCTCGATGTGACGCTGCCGGGGCGGCCGCGCAGGCAGGGCACCATCCACCCGGTGTCTCAGGTGACCGAAGAGGTCACGGCGATCTTTGCCGATATGGGATTTGCCGTGGCCGAAGGGCCGCAGATCGAGAGCGACTGGTACAATTTTGACGCGCTGAACATTCCCGGCCACCACCCGGCGCGAGCCGAGATGGACACGTTCTATACGCATCGCGCGGACGGGGACGACCGCCCGCCGCATGTGTTGCGCACCCATACCAGCCCGGTGCAGATCCGCACCATGCAGGCCGAGGGCGCGCCCATCCGGGTGATCGCGCCGGGCCGTGTTTACCGTGCGGATTACGACCAGACCCACACCCCGATGTTCCATCAGGTCGAGGGGCTGGCGATTGACCGCGATATCTCGATGGCCAATCTCAAATGGGTGCTGGAGGAGTTCGTCAAGGCGTTCTTCGAGGTGGATGACGTGGAACTGCGGTTCCGCGCGTCGCATTTCCCGTTCACCGAACCCTCGGCAGAGGTGGATATCCGGTGTTCCTGGGAAGGCGGCACGCTGAAGGTCGGCGAGGGCGATGACTGGCTGGAAATCCTAGGCTCCGGCATGGTGCATCCGAAGGTGCTGGAGGCCGGAAATATCGATCAGAACGAGTGGCAGGGCTTTGCCTTCGGGATGGGCATCGACCGGATCGCGATGCTGAAATACGGGATACCGGATTTGCGGGCGTTCTTTGACTCGGACCTGCGCTGGCTACGGCATTACGGATTCGCGAGTTTAGACGTGCCGACGTTGCATGGTGGGTTGTCGCGGTAACTCAAGCCGCGCCATCGTATGTCCGCGGGCAGGCGATCCGACGCTGTTTCGCAGCACTTTATGGCTGCTTTCCCGCAAAAGACCTGATCGGTGCGCTAACTTGGATAAATCGCCTGTCCGGGGGGCGGACATGCGATGGCGTGGCGGGCTTCGCCCTCGATTCCGCGCTGGGTTTGCTAAAGTGTGGCGGTTCTCTTTCTCGCATCGACAGGCCGCCGCAACCCCTCTAGGCTCTGCTTGAAAGGGAGTCGCCTCATGCCGCTGACCCAGCTTGTTTATGCCTCGCGGCCCTTCGGGTTCGATCAGGCGACGCTCTCGGCGATCCTGATGGATGCGCGCCGGGCCAATGCGCGGGACGATATCACCGGCGCGCTGATTGCGCGGCATGATCTCTACCTGCAACTGCTGGAAGGGCCGCGCGACAAGGTCGAGGCGGCCTATCAGCGTATCCGCCATGATGACCGTCATGTCGAGGTCACGCGGCTGGTGGAGCGGACCATAGAGACCCGGCTGTTTCCCGGCTGGGCGATGCGCGACGATCCGGCGCAAAGCTGGGTCTGGAGCATCGAGGATGTGCGGGGCGGTGCCATCGAGCGGACGGACGAGGCTGAGGTACTGGGGTTCTTCCAGCGTCTCGCGGATCAGGGCGTGGTGCCGCCGCGCGAGGCCTGAGGCCGGGCGGTGGACCAATTGCATCTTATGCGCGAAATATTTGCGGATTTCACCAGCCAAGGCTGTGTATACTGGGCGCGAATTGGGGTGAAAACCCAGGAAAACCGCTGAATCAGGGCCTTTGGTCAGATTATCTTACCAGAATACTTGTTTTTGCATAGCCAATCCTTACGATGGCCTGCGTGTGGTAGGCATTCAGCACCGAATCGCCTTTGCAACTGACGTGCGCCTGCCATCCGACACGATTGATGCATACGCATAAATGGGAGGATAACATGACAGATAAGGCGAAGTTTGACCGCCGTTCGTTCCTGCGCCGCGCAGCGGTAGGGGGACCGGTGGCGGCTGCGAGCACGCTCGCGGCACCGGCGGTATTGGCGCAAGCGCCGATCGTGCTGAAAATGCAGACATCCTGGGGTGCCGGGAACATCTGGCAGGAATTCGCACAGGACTATGCCGACCGGGTGGAGGAAATGTCCGGTGGCCGTCTCAAGATCGACGTTCTGCCCGCGGGCGCCGTCGTGGCCGCGTTCCAGGTGCTCGATGCCGTGAATGACGGTGTTCTCGACATCGCGCATTCGGTGCCGGTCTACTGGTACGGCAAGAACAAGGCGGCCTCGCTCTTTGGCACCGGCCCGGTGTTCGGCGGTTCGGCCACCACGATGCTGAGCTGGTTCTACGAAGGTGGCGGCAAGGCGCTCTATGACGAGCTGACCCAGGATATCCTGGGCATGGATGTCGATGGCTATCTCGGCTTCCCGATGTTCGCGCAGCCCTTCGGCTGGTTTAAGGACGAGGTGAACACCGCCGAAGACCTCAACGGCTTCAAGTATCGCACCGTGGGCCTTGCGGCGGACCTGCTGCAAAGCATGGGCATGTCGGTGGCACAGCTTCCGGGTGGCGAGATCGTCCCCGCGATGGAGCGTGGCGTGATCGACGCGTTCGAGTTCAACAACCCGTCCTCGGACAAGGATTTCGGCGCGCATGACGTGGCGAAGAACTACTACCTGTCCTCCTACCACCAGGCATCGGAAAGCTTCGAGTTCCTGTTCTCCAAATTCACCATGGAAGAGCTGGACCCCGATCTGCGCGCGATCCTGAAATACGGCGTCGAGGCCGTGTCGACCGCGAACACCGCCAAGGCGATGCGTCGTTACTCGGCCGACCTCAAGTGGCTGCAGGAAGAGGCCGGTGTCACCGTGCACCGCACCTCGGAAAACATCCTGGCGGCACAGCTCGACGCATGGGACAAGCTGATCCCGGAACTGGAGCAGGATCCGTTCATGAAGAAGACTCTCGACAGCCAGCGTGCCTGGGTCGAGCAGGTCACCTTCTATGAGCTGATGAACGCGCCTGATCTGGAGCTGGCCTACGATCACTATTTCCCGGGCAAGCTCAAGCTCTGAGTTCGGGCAAAGACCTGATTGAAACAGGCCCCGGCGCAGAAAACGCCGGGGCCGCTTTCCAACTAACGGGGGCATCTCGTGATCGGTTTCATACGCTTCGCCGACAGCCTGTCGGCCTGGTTTGGCAAGGCTTTCGCCTGGCTCATCATCCTGATGTCGGTGGGCACCGGCTATGAGGTGGTCTCGCGCTATCTCTTCAACGCGCCGACGGCCTGGGCGCTCGATGTGTCCTTCATCATGTACGGCACGCTGTTCATGATGGGCGGTGCCTATACGCTGTCGCGTGGCGGGCATGTTAGGGGTGATTTCCTTTATCGCCTGTGGCAGCCGCGCAACCAGGCCAAAATCGACCTGGTGCTCTATATCCTGTTCTTTTTTCCGGGCGTCACCGCGCTGATCTTTGCAGGCTGGAAATATGCCGCAAAGTCCTGGTCCTACGGCGAGGTGTCGGTCAACAGCCCGGCGGGCGTGCCGATCTACCAGTTCAAGACGGTGATCGTCGCTGCCGGTATTCTGCTGTTCATTCAGGGGCTGGCGCAGGTGTGTCGCTGCCTCCATTGCATGCGCACAAATGAATGGCTCCCCGCTGACGAGGATGTCTTCGAGACCGAAGACCTGTTGATGCAAAAGGCCGCCGA
Source organism: Roseovarius tolerans (assembly GCF_900109855.1). Taxonomy (GTDB): domain Bacteria; phylum Pseudomonadota; class Alphaproteobacteria; order Rhodobacterales; family Rhodobacteraceae; genus Roseovarius; species Roseovarius tolerans. The sequence goes on from NZ_FOBO01000003.1 coordinate 68,056, forward strand.
GGCCGAAAAGGACGCACATCCATGACCGATCCGCAAATCGCCCTGATGATGCTGGGCCTGTTCATCGTCTTCGTGTTTCTGGGCTTTCCGATTGCCTTCACGCTCATGGCCATGGGCATCGGCTTTGGCTATTATGCCTATTTCGAAGAGCGCCGGATGTGGCGCGAGTTCAACCGTCTCGATGAGACGGTGGCCACCACATGGGATCAATGGTCAACCTGGATTGAGGGATTCTTCAATAACCGAATATTCGATCTGTTCGTGAACCAGACCTTCACGGTGATGTCGAATGAGGTTCTGACCGCCGTGCCGCTGTTTTTGTTCATGGGCTATATCGTCGAACGCGCGAATATCGTGGACCGCCTGTTCTCGACGCTGAACGTCGCGGCCAAGAACATGCCCGGCTCGATGGGTGTGGCCGCATTGATCACCTGTGCGCTCTTTGCGACCGCCACCGGCATCGTCGGCGCGGTTGTCACGCTGATGGGCCTGCTGGCGCTGCCGGCGATGCTCAAGGCGCGGTATGATCCGTCGTTCGCGTCCGGCATCATCTGCGCAGGCGGCACGCTGGGCATTCTCATTCCGCCGTCGATCATGCTGATCGTCTATGCGGCGGCCTCGAACGTGTCGATCGTGCGGCTTTACGCGGCGGCGCTGTTGCCCGGGCTGGTTCTGGTCGGGCTTTACCTGACCTACGTGATCGGGCGTGCGATCATTCAGCCGTCGGTGGCACCGAAGCCGAGCAAGGAAGAAGTGCCCGACATCCCGATGACCAAGCTCATCCTGATGATCGTGACCTCCTTCGTGCCGCTCGCGTTTCTCATCATGGCGGTTCTCGGCTCGATCCTGTTTGGTCTGGCGACACCGACAGAAGCGGCCTCGATCGGCGCGCTTGGCGGGATCTTCCTCGCCTTCGTCTACCGCGCGATGACATGGCAGCGGATGCGCGAAAGCGTCTATCTCACGGTGCGCACCACGGCGATGGTCTGCTGGCTCTTTGTCGGCTCCTACACCTTTTCGGCGGTGTTCTCCTATCTGGGCGGCGAGCATATCATCTCGGAATTCGTGCAGGGGCTGGATCTGAGCCCGCTGGAATTCCTGCTTCTGGCGCAGCTGATCATCTTCCTGCTCGGCTGGCCGCTGGAATGGTCCGAGATCATCATCATCTTCGTGCCGATCTTCCTGCCGCTCCTGCAGTTCTTCGAAGTCGATCCGCTGTTCTTCGGCATCCTCGTGGCGCTGAACCTGCAAACCAGCTTTCTGACGCCACCGATGGCGATGTCGGCCTATTACCTCAAGGGGATCGCGCCACCGGAAATCAAGCTGACGCAGATCTTCTCGGGCGTGATGCCGTTCCTGTTCTGCGTCTTCATCTCCATGGCGCTGATGTACATCTATCCGCAGATCGTCTTCTATCTGCCGGAGCTGATGTATGGCGGATAAGATCGACATGCTGAGCCTGGACGCTTGCGCCTTGCGCGAGCGTCTGGCCTCGGGCGCGATCAAGGCTGTTGAACTGATCGAGGCTTGCATCGCCCGGATCGAGGCGCGTGAACCCGAGGTGCAGGCCTGGGCTTGGTTCGATCCCGATTTTGCCCGCCATCAGGCCAAGGCGCTTGATGCGCATCGGCAGGCGGGGCGGCCGGTCGGTCCGTTGCACGGGGTGCCGGTGGCGCTCAAGGATGTGATCGACACCGCGAAAATCCCCACCGAGAACGGTTGCGCGCTGGATCAGGGGCGTGTGCCGATCAAGGACGCGGCCGTGGTCGAACGGCTGCGAGCGGCAGGTGCGGTGATCATGGGCAAGACGGTCACGACCGAACTGGCCTTCATGCAGGCGGGCAAGACCCGCAATCCGCATAACCCCGCGCATACGCCCGGCGGCTCGTCCTCGGGGTCGGCGGCGGCGGTGGCCGACGGGATGGTGCCGCTGGCCGTGGGCACGCAAACCGGTGGGTCGGTGATCCGGCCTGCCTCTTTCTGCGGCGTGACCGGGTTCAAGCCCAGCTTTGGTGCGATCCCGCGCAGCGGCGTGCTGATGCAATCGCCAACGCTCGACACCGTGGGGGTGTTTGCCCGCACGCCTGCCGATGCGGCGCTCCTTTCGGAGGTGCTGTTTGGGCATGATGCGGGGGACACGGCCACAGCACCGCAACCGACCCCGGCGCTGTTGACCATCGCCCAGTCGAAACCGTTGGTGAAGCCGGTCTTTGCATTGGTGAAACCGCCGGGCTGGGACGAGGCCGACCCGCAGTTGCACGCCGCCTTCGACGAACTGGCCGAGGCGCTAGGCGAGCAGGTGTTCGAGGCCCCGCTGCCCAAGGCGTTCGAGGAGGCCGCCGAGGTGCGCGAGCGCATCAATTTCGCGGAAATGGCGGGCTATTACTACCGCTATGGCAAGCAGATCGACGCGCTCGGCCCCCGCACGCAGGAGGCACTAACCAAGGGCAACGCGATCCTCGCGCGCGACTATCTTGCGGCGCTCGACTGGCCGGATGTGCTCTATGCCGGGCTGGACGAGATCTTCGAGCGCTGCGACGCGATCCTGTGCCCCGCCGCCACCGGACCCGCGCCCGAGGGACTGGAGTTCACCGGCGAGGCGATCTTCAACGGGCTTTGGACACTGACCGGCGTGCCTGCCGTGACGGTGCCTGCCTTCACCGCCGAGAACGGCCTGCCGATGGGCGTGCAGTTGGTCGCCGCGCGCGGCCAAGACGCACGGCTGTTGCGCACGGCGAATTGGTTTCAATCCTGGCTGCTCGAGGCCGGGGAATGACGAAAGGATGATGACATGAACAGGCTATTGGCGCTTTTCGCCTTTGTGGTGCTGGCGGCGTTTCTCTATATCCTCGCCAGCGAGATCGGCGAGACCGACCTGTGGATCGTGACGGTGTTCGCCGCCGGGCTCGCGGCCTATGATTTCATAACCTCCAGCAAAAACAAGAGCTGAGTCATGTCCAAGAAGGTGATCTGGATTCCGCGCCGCCTGTCGGATGCGACGCTGGAGCGTGCGCGCCGCGATTACGAGGTGATCGTGAACGAGGCGGATACACCCGGCAGTGCCGAGGATATCGTCGCGATGAGTGCGAAGGTGGATGGGATCATCCCCTGCCATTCCGAGCATTTCAGCGCGGATGTGGTGGCGCGGCTTGATCCGCGGCTCAAGATCGTTGCCAATCACTCGGTGGGCGTCGATCATTGTGATCTGGAGGCGCTGAAAGGCGCGGGCGTGGTGGTGACGAACACGCCCGACGTGCTGTCGGATGCCACCGCCGAGATCGCCATGCTGCTGATGCTGGGTGCGGCGCGCCACGCGGTGCGCGGTGATCGCCTCGTGCGGCAGGGGCAGTGGGACAGTTGGTCGCCGTCCTTCATGGTGGGCAAGCAGATGACCGGCGCACGGCTGGGCATCGTGGGGATGGGACGCGTCGGTCGCGCCTTTGCCGAAAAGGCGCGCGGTTTCGGCATGGAGATCCACTATCACAACCGCTCGCGGCTTGCGCCGGATGTTGAGCAGGGCGCTGTTTTTCATGAGGATGTGGAGAGCCTTCTGGAGGTTGCCGATTTCCTGTCGCTGCATTGCCCGGCGACGCCTGACACGGTCGATTTGCTGAATGCTGAGCGCATTGCCAAGCTGCCCAAGGGTGCGGTCGTGGTGAATACCGCGCGCGGCGCGCTGGTCGATGAAGACGCGCTATTGGCCGGGATCGAATCGGGCCACATCGCCGCCGCCGGTCTCGATTGTTTCAAGGTCGAGCCGGGCGGTAACCCGGCCTTCGCGGCGCATGAGAACATCTTCATGCTGCCCCATATCGGCAGCGCCACGCGCGCGACGCGCGACGCGATGGGGTTTCGCGCGCTCGATAATCTCGACGCGTTCTTTGCGGGGCATGAGCCGGGTGACCGTCTGGTCTGAGGCACGGGGTCAGCTCAACCGTCCGCGCTGCTGCATCGGGGCCACGCCATAGGCCGCGCGGTAGACGCGGGAGAAATGCCCGGAACTCTCGAACCCGCAGGCCAGTGCGATCTCGATCACCGACGCCTCGGTCTGGATCAGCAGATGGCGCGCGCGTTCGAGGCGCAGGTCCATGAAATATTTCTTGGGCGAGGTGTTGAGGAACTTGCCGAAGAGCCGCTCCAACTGACGTGTTGAAATGCCGATCTCGGAGGCGATCTGCGCGGGGCTGAGCGGCTCCTCGATGGTCTCGCGCATGCGCTGGATGGCACGGGTCAGGTGGACGTTGCGGATGCCGTTGCGCGATTGCAGCGAGACGCGCTGTGCCGCCGTCGCCTCGCGCGCGGCGCTATAGACCATCTGGTCGGCCACCGCCATCGACAGGTCCGCGCCATGATCGCGCTCGATCAGGTGCAGCATCAGATCCGCCGTTGCAGTGCCGCCCGAGGCGGTGAGGTGCCGCTCGTCGGCCACGAACACGTTGCGCACGAGATTCACTTCGGGAAAGCGCTCCATGAAACTGTCGTGGAATTCCCAGTGGATCGCCGCCTTCATGCCGTTGAGGAACCCGTCCTCGGCCAGGATCCACGCGCCTGAACACAGCGCCCCGATGGGCGTGCCGTGCCGTGCCTCGCGGCGCAGCATGGTCATCAGTGGCTTGGTCAGATGTGCGCGCATGTTGATCCCCGACAGGAGGAACAAGCGGTCGCATTTGGGCAGGGTGTCCAGCCCGTGATGCACCAGCGTGACCGAGCCGTTGGAGCAGCTCGCGCTCTGTCCGTCCTCTGACGCGAAGGACCAGCGATAGAGCGTCTCGCCGCTCAGGAGGTTGGCGATGCGCAAAGGTTCCACCGCGCAGGAAAATGCGAGATGCGAGAATTCCTCGACCAGAACAAAAGTGAAATGCTGGGGTGCGATCATGGCATGTCCATCGGCGGGCTGTGACCTGTCTGGCGATGATATTATGAAAACACAAGAATTATTCATTGCGTATACAAGTTGTATATTATAAAGGCAAGGTGAAATTCACGCCAGAGGAGGCCCGGACATGGCCGCCAAAGACCGCAAGACCACGCTTGCGACGCATCTCAGACACGCGATTCTCACCACTACGCTCCGGCCCGGTGTCGATCTCGACGAGGCCGCGCTTTGCGCTGAGTTCGACCTGTCGCGCACCCCGGTGCGCGAGGTGTTCCGCGAATTGGCAGGCCTTGGCTATATCGACCTGCGCGACAATCGCGGGCCGCGCGTCGCGGACCTGTCGCATACCACGCTGCGCGATTTCTTCCTTGCTGCGCCGATGATCTACGGCGCGATCCTGCGGCTTGCCGCGCACAACGCCACCGAGGTCCAGATCGCGGCACTGCGCGCCGCACAGGAAAGGTTCCGCGCCGCGCTGCGCACCGGTGCAACCGCTGACCGCACGCTCGCCAATAACCGCTTTCACGAGATCACCGGTGAGATGGCGGGCAATATCTATCTGCTGCCCTCGTTCCACCGGTTGCTGATCGACCATGCGCGCATTTCAATGACCTTTTACCGCCCGAAAAACACCACCATGGCCGATAACGTGGCCGAGGCCAGCCGCCAGCATGACGCGATCATCGCGGCCATCGCGGCGCGGGACGAGGCGCAGGCCGCGCAACTGGCCGAGGATCACTGGAACCTGTCGCGCCACGAGATCGAACGCTTCGTGATGCCCACGGCCCTTGATGTGCCGATGGGCCGCCTCACCCGCTCCAGCCCCGCATGAGGACCGCCATGACGCCACTCTTTCGCTTTGACGGGATCTATACCCCGGTCATCACCCCCTACCACGCTAACGGCACGGTGAACCGTGATGCCTTGGGTGCGGTGATCGAGCACCTGATCGCCAGCGGTGTGCATGGGATCATCACCGGCGGTTCGACCGGTGAGAACTATGCCCAGACCGTGGCTGAGCGGGTGGAATTGGCGCGGCTCACGCATGACATGATCCGGGGCCGTGTACCGCTGGTGATGGGCACGGGCGCGATGCTGACCAGTGACTCCATAGCCTTGGCGCAGGCCGGGCGCGAGATCGGGGCGGATGTGATCCTGCTGGCCTCACCGCCTTATGCCGTGCCCACGGACCGCGAGAATGCGCTCAACGCGCTCGCCATCGACCGGGCGGCAGGTTTGCCGGTGATGCTCTATAACTACCCCGGTCGCACCGGCACGATGATGGGCGAGGAGTTTCTCGACCGTGTCGGACGCAGTCGCAATTTCTGCGGTATCAAGGAAAGCTCTGGCGATATCAACCGGGTGCACCTGCTGGCCCGCGATTACCCGCATATCCAGATGGGCTGTGGCATGGACGATCAGGCGTTGGAATTCTTTGCCTGGGGCGCGCCGTTCTGGGTTTGCGGCGGCTCCAACTTCCTGCCGGCCGAGCATGTGGCGCTTTATCAGGCCTGCGTGGTCGAGGGTGATTTCGCCAAGGGGCGGCGGATCATGTCGGCGATGCTGCCGCTGATGCATGTGCTGGAGCAGGGCGGCAAGTTCATCCAGACGATCAAGCATGGCGTGACCATGAGCGGCATCGACGCGGGCGAGGTGCGCGCCCCGCTGAAAGGCCTGAACAAGGACGACAAGCGCGCATTGGAACAAGTGGTGCGCGTGCTGAAAACCACCATCGCAACCATCACGGCGGAGGGCTGAGACATGAGCTTGCTGACACGCGACGAATATGCGGCCATCGCCGCGACGCTCGACCTGCCCACGGGGGCGTTCATCGACGGCGGCTACCGCCCCGCGATCTCGGGCAAGACATTTGCCACGCTGAACCCCGCCACTGGCGAGACACTGGCCGAGATCGCCGCCTGCGGCGCCGAGGACGTGGATTTTGCCGTGACCAAGGCGCGCGCGGCGTTTGACGATGGCCGCTGGTCGCGCCTGCACCCCTCCGCGCGCAAGGAGGTGCTGATCCGGTTTGCCAAGCTGATGACCCGCAATGCGCGGGAACTGGCGGTTATGGAGAGCCTCGACGCGGGCAAGACCATATACGATTGCGAGACGGTGGATGTGCCTGAGACCATCCATTGCCTCAAATGGCACGCCGAGGCGATCGACAAGATCTACGATCAGGTCGCCCCCGCCTCGGACGATCACATCGCCATGGTGCTGCGTGAACCTATCGGCGTGGTGGGCCTCGTGCTGCCGTGGAATTTCCCACTTTTGATGCTGGCGTGGAAGGTCGGCCCGGCACTGGCCGCCGGCTGCTCGGTCATCGTGAAACCGGCGGAGGAGACCAGCCTCACGGCGTTGCGCGTGGCTGAACTTGCGCATGAGGCCGGACTGCCGCGCGGGGTGCTCAACGTGCTGCCCGGCAGCGGGCCGGAGGTGGGTGAGCCTTTGGGCCGCCACACGGATGTGGACATGGTCAGCTTCACCGGCTCCACCGTGACCGGCAAGCGGTTCCTGGGCTATTCAGCGCAATCGAACGCCAAGGAAATCGTGCTGGAGATGGGCGGCAAGAACCCCGCCATCGTCATGGACGACGCCGAAAATCTCGACCGTGTCGCGGCGCATGTCGTGCAGGGCGCGTTCTGGAACATGGGTGAGAATTGCTCGGCCACCTCGCGGCTGATCGTGCATCGCGACGTCAAGGAGGCGCTGCTGTCACGGATCGAGGCGCATGCCCGCGAATGGGTGGTGGGCGACCCGCTTGATCCCGAGACCCGCGTCGGCGCGCTGGTGAGCGAGGGGCATTTTGCCAAGGTCTGCGGCTATCTCGATCAGGCGGAGAATATCGTGTTCGGCGGCAAGGCTGAAAAGGGCTTTGTCGAGCCGACGGTGGTGATGCTGCCGGGCAACGATCATCCGCTCGCGCGCGAGGAAATCTTTGGCCCCGTCCTCAGCGTGATCGAGGTCAGCAGCTTTGACGAGGCCATCGCGGTGGCCAATGACACCGATTACGGCCTCTGTGCGGCGCTCTTTACCGCCAATACCAAGCTTGCGCTGCGCGGCGCGCGGATGCTGCGGGCGGGGACCGTGACGGTCAACAGCTTTGGCGAGGGCGATATCTCGACGCCCTTTGGTGGCTACAAGCAATCAGGCTTTGGCGGGCGCGACAACGGGCTGCACGCCCATGACCAGTATACCCAGGTGAAGACCATCTGGCTCGATCTGGCGGATGATTCGGATGAGGCGGTGTCCTGATGGCGCGGATCGGATTTCTCGGCACGGGTGCCATCGCAGAGGCGATGGTGCGCGGGCTGGACGGGCTCGGGCACGACATCCTCGTGTCCGAACGCAACGCGGCGACGGCGCAGCGGCTCGCCCGTGACTTTGCCGGTGTGTCTGTCGCTGCCAATGCAGAGGTGGTCGCGCAGTCGGATATCGTGATCCTGTGCCTGATGTCCGGCATCGCCGAGCGGGTGCTGCCGGACCTGCCGTTCCGCGCCGATCACAAGGTGATCTCGGTCATGGCCGACATGCCGTGTGACAAGCTGGCGGCGCTGATCCCGGGTGTTGCCGATTTGAGCCTGACCATCCCCCTGCCCTCCATCGCGACGGGCGGCTGCCCGCTGCCGGTCTGGCCGGATACTGGCAGCGTGCGGGCGGTGTTCGGCGACCGCAACCCGGTGATCGCCGTCGAGAGCGAGGCGGCTCTCAACGCGCATTTCGGGGCCTGCGCCGTGTCGCTTCCGGTGATGGGGTTACTGCGCACCGGCATAGACTGGCTGGCCGCGCAGACCGGCGACAGGGCCGGGGCCGAGATTTACGTGACCGCGATGTTCGGGGCCTATTTTGCGGCAATGCGCAAGGACGGGTCCGGCGGCATCGACGCGCTTATGGCAGATCTGGGCACCGAAGGCGGCCTGAACGACAGCCTGCGCAACACCATGGCGCAGGCCGGTGCCCCCGATGCGCTTCTGGAGGGCCTCGACGGTCTGCGGGAGCGTTTGGGATTGCCACTGGCATGACCGCGCACCGCGCCAGACGGCTGCCCGCGCATCTTGGGCCAGCGGCGTGGAACGCTATCCTGGGGCCACAGGGGGCCGCGCATCCACTGGAGGGTGACGCCACCGCCGATTTCGCGGTGATCGGTGCGGGCTTTGCCGGGCTGTCCGCGGCGCGGCGGCTGACCCAGCTTGCTCCGGGCGCGCGCATCGCCGTGCTGGAGGCGGGCCGTGTGGCCGATGGGGCGGCGGGGCGCAACTCGGGCTTCATGATCGACCTGCCGCATGACTTGACCAGTGAGGATTATGCCGGGGCGGGCGATGATCGGACGATGATCGCCCTCAATCGCATGGCGCAGGGTTTCGGGCGTGATGCCGTTGAAGAGTATGGCGTCGCGCCCGCGTATTTCGACCCGGCGGGCAAGGTCAACGGCGCGGCGAGCGCGTTGGCGCATGCCCATAACGAAAGCTACGCACGCCATCTCACGAGCCTCGGGGAACCGTCCGAGATGCTCGACGCGCAGGCGATGCAGGGGCTGACCGGCAGCGCGCATTACCGCTCGGGCCTTTATACCCCCGGCACCGTGATGTTGCAGCCCGCGGGCTATGTGCGCGGGCTGGCGGACGGGCTGCGGCGCGCCGGTGTGGCGCTGCATGAGGGCAGCCCCGTCACCGCCCTCACCCGGCAGGGCGATGCGTGGCAGGTAGAGACGCCCAAGGGACGGCTGAGCGCAGGCAAGGTGATATTGACGGTGAATGGCCATCTCGAAAGCTTTGGCATCGCGCGCGGGCGGCTGATGCAGGTGTTTCTCTTTGCCACCATGACGCCAGAGCTTGATGCCGAGACGCTTGCCCGCCTCGGCGGTCAGCCGCGTTGGGGGGTTACGCCGTCGGACCCGATGGGCACCACCCTGCGCCGGATCGACAGCGCGCAGGGCGGCGACCGGATCGTGACTCGCACCTGTGCGGTGCTGCGCCCCGGCATGGTGGCGAGCCGTGCCGACATGACCCGCGCCGCCCGGGTCATGCAGCGCAAGTTCGATCAGCGATTTCCGCAGCTTTCGGGCATGCGGATGGAACATGCCTGGGCGGGACATCTGTGCCTGAGCCTCAACGGGGTGTCGGTGATGCGCGAGATCGAGCCGGGGCTATATGCGGGTTGCGTGCAGAACGGTCTTGGCACCGCGCGGGGCACGCTGACGGGGATGGGCGCGGCAGAGCTTGCCTGTGGTGAGACCAGCGCCATCACCCGCCATTTCACCGACCATGCAGAGCCCAAGCGCCTGCCGCCGCAACCCTTTGCCGAGGCCGGGGCCAATGCGGTGTTGCGCTGGAAGGAATGGCGCGCGGGCGCGGAGTGAAAGAGGGGGCGCTGCCCCCGCCGCGCCTTTGGCGCGTCTCCCCCGGAATATTTCAGGCAAGATGAAGCCCCGAAAACGGCCCGGTGAGGGGCTTAATACTCCTGGTTGAGCGCGTCGGCGGCGGGGATTTCGCGTTCGCGCCGCGCGATATAGTCGAGCAGCGCTTCGTTCACGCCCGCGTCGAGTGTCGGTTCCTCATAGGCGTCGAGCAGGCGGCGGGCGTGGATGAGGGCGCGTTCGGTGGTCTCTTTTGATCCGTCCGCGGCCCATTGCTCGATCGAGTTGTTGTCGAAGAGGTCGGGCATGAAGAAGGCGGTCTGGAAATTCTCCTGCGTGTGCGGATGGCCGAGGTAGTGCCCGCCGGGTCCGACATCGGGGATCGCCGCGAGCGCGGCGTCGAAATCGCCCCAGTACGGGCCTGAGGCCATGCGATGCGCCATGGCGCATTGTTCGGCATCCACCACGAACTTGGCGACGGAGCAGTGCATCCCCGCCTCGTTCCAGCCGGCCGAATGCCAGATGTAATTGGCCCCAGCATGGATCACCGCCGAGAGGGTCGTCGCACTCTCATAGCCTGCCTGTGCATCAAAGGTCTTGGCCCCGCCGAGCGTGTTCGAGGTGCGCCACGGCACGCCGTAGAACCGCGCCATCTGGCCGATCATGAAGTTCATCAGGCTGATCTCGGGCGTGCCCGCCATCGGCGCGCCGGACCGCATCGATACGGTCGAGAGGTAATGCCCGTAGATTGCCGGGCAGCCGCGCCGGATCAGCTGTGTGTAGGCCAATGCGCTCAACGCCTCGGCATTGAGTTGCGCCACGGTGGCGGGGACGGAGGCGGGCGTGTTTGCGCCGCCAAGGACGAAGGGTGAGCAGAGCACCGGCTGATTGCGGCGGCAAAACGCGCGCATCGCGCCCAGCATCGTTTCGTCCCAGACCAGCGGCGAGTTGCCGTTACAATTGCCGGTGGTGACCGGGTGCTCCTCCATGAACGCCTCGCCGAAGAGGATGGCGCACATCTCCATCACGTCCTCGGCATTCATGGGACTGGTCGTCATCCCCATGAAGGTCTTGTCCGAGTGTTTCATCGACGAATAGGTGATCCGCAGGTGGCGCTGGCTGATCGGGTGATCATAGGGCTCCACGATGTGATGCGCGGATGAATGGAGCGCGGGCATCATGTGGCTCAGCTTGTGGAACATCGCCAGATCGTCGAGCGTGGGGTTACGTCGCACATCGTCTAGGTCACGCAGATAAGGCGCGCCGGTCATCGGCACGAAGATCGAATGCGGCCCGCCGAGGCGGACGTTCTTTTGCGGATCGCGGGCGTGATAGGTGAAATCCGCAGGGATCGTGGCAATGAGGTCGCGCACGAGGCCACGGTCGGGATGGACACGCTCGCCCACGACCTTGACCCCTGCGCGCCTCCAATCCGCAAGCGCGATCTCGTCGCGAAAGACCACACCGACGTTTTCGAGGATGTCCATGGAGGCCGCATCAATGCGCGCAATCTGGTCTGGGTCCATCACCTCGCAGGTGGGCAGCGCGCGGGTCAGGCCGGGGAGCATGTCGAAGTTCGGCGCGCTGCGGCTGCTGCGCCGGGCGGCGCGGCCCCCGGCGCGGGCGCGGGGCTTGGTCAAGACTGTCATGGCGGGTCTCCTTCCAGTCCAGTCTGGGAGGGACAGAGGCCCTTGACGTGCAGGTTTGCGATATCCTCTTGCAGAATACGACATCCCGGAGACGTCACAGCCATAGTCCGGCTGTTGTCGTGAGGACTGCGGGTTTGCGGCGCACGGAAAAGGAAACTGGTCCGGACACGACCCCGAAACTTCTTTCTTGAACGCGGCGGGCGTGGTTCGGCACAGACCACGCCACACCCCGGCAAACAAATGTACCTCTCCTCAAACCTTATCTGTGGATATTCTATGCTTGGAATGTCGCGTGTCAGAGCTTAGATGCGTCACATGGCAAAGAACAAGTTCAATGACGGGCCCGGCCCTTCGCAGCGTCAACTTCGGGTTGGCGAACTCATCCGGCGGACCTTGTCGGATGTGCTCATGCGGGGTGACATCCATGACCCGGATCTCAACCGTCTGTCGGTGACAGTGGGCGAGGTGCGGACCTCGCCCGATCTCAAGATCGCGACCGCCTATGTCATGCCATTGGGCGGCAGCGGGCAGGGTGAGGTGATCGAGCTGCTGGCCCGCAACAAGGCCGAGCTGCGCCGGATCATCGGGCGCAAGGCGGGGCTCAAGTTCACCCCCGATCTGCGGTTCCGGCTTGATGAGACCTTCGATCAGATCGACGAGACGCGCAGGCTGTTTTCGCAGGACGAGGTGCGCCGGGATGTGGAGGACTAGGCTCTGCGCCGCCCTCGGGGCCTGTCTGTTGGCGGTCCCTGCGGTGGCGGAGTGCCGGGCGGAGCAGGTCGAGGGGCAGGGCTATGTGATCTGCGCGGTCGATGTCGCCGCCGATCTGCGGCTTTTTCTGAACGATCCCGAGACCGGCACGCTGCTTGGCAGTTTCGCGGGGGTCGATGCGCATCTTGGGAAGGCGGGCGAGCGTCTGGCCTTTGCGATGAATGCGGGGATGTATCACGGTGATCGTCGTCCGGTGGGTCTTTATATCGAGGACGGGCTGGAAATTGCGCCGCTGGTGACCCGCGAGGGGCCCGGGAATTTCGGGCTGTTGCCGAACGGCGTCTTTTGCCTGCGCGGCGGGCGCGTGGAGGTGATCGAGACGCTGCGCTATGCGCAGGAGCGGCCCGAGTGCAGCTATGCCAGCCAGTCGGGGCCGATGCTGGTGATCGACGGCGCGCTGCATCCGCGGTTCCTCATAGACAGCGACAGCCGCTATATCCGCAACGGTGTGGGCACCTCTGACGATGGGCGGGCGTGGTTCGTGATTTCCGATGCGCCGGTGAATTTCCATCGCTTCGGGCGGGTGTTCCGCGATCGTCTGGGTGCCGAGCAGGCGCTCTATTTCGATGGCAAGGTGTCGCGGCTTTATGCGCCCCGGCTGGGCCGCAATGATCTGGGGTTTCCGCTGGGGCCGATGGTGGGGCTTGTGGTTGACGCGGACACCCCGCTGGATTAGCCCTGCGCTTCGTTCAAAAGCAGGAAAAGGCCGCAGATGGCACGCAAAAGCAAGGGGCGCGACGTAAACGGGTGGCTGGTGGTCGACAAGCCTGCGGGCATGACCTCGACCAGCGTGGTGAACAAGGTCAAATGGGCGCTTCAGGCGAAAAAGGCAGGCCATGCCGGCACGCTCGACCCCGAGGCGACGGGGGTTCTTGCGGTGGCGCTTGGCGAGGCGACCAAGACCGTTCCCTACATCACCGACGCGCTCAAGGCCTATGAGTTCACTGTCCGGTTGGGGCAGGCCACCAATACCGACGATGCCGAGGGCGAGGTGATCGCCAGCAGCGATGCGCGCCCTACGGATGATGAAATCAAGGCCGCGCTTGGGGCGTTCGTCGGCGATATCATGCAGGTGCCGCCGCAGTATTCCGCCGTCAAGATTGACGGGCAGCGCGCCTATAAGCTGGCCCGCGAGGGCGAGACATTTGAGGTCGCCGCGCGCCCGATCTGGGTCGAGGAACTGCTGCTCGTGGACCGGCCGGATGCCGATCACGCGGTGCTGGAAATGGTCTGCGGCAAGGGCGGTTACGTGCGCTCGGTCGCGCGGGATCTGGGCGCAGTGTTGGGGTGTCACGGGCATGTTGTGGCGCTGCGGCGGGTCTGGTCGGGGCCGTTCGAGGCCGAACACGGGCTGAGCATCGAGCAGATCGAGGCGATGGCGCAGTCTGCTGATCTAGACGCATATCTGCGACCCTTGGAAGACGGGCTGAGCGACCTGCCCATGGTCACCGCCACGCCGGAGGGCGCGGCGCGGCTGCGCAACGGCAACCCCGGCATGGTGATCGCGAATGACGTGGAATATGGCGAGGAATGCTGGGCCGCGCAGGATGGGCGCGCTGTGGCCGTGGGCCGGTTCAAGGCAGGCGAATTGCACCCGAGCCGCGTGTTCAACCAATGACCGGTAACGCCCCCGAGCACCTGCACGATCCGGGCGGCAAGGTGCGGCTGCGCCTGCCCGACGGGGTAATCGGCGGGGCGACGTTTTCCGACTGCGGACGATATCGGCAGGCGCTGACCCGTGATTGGACGGCTGCGGGCGAGGCCCCGCGCGCGGTGCTTTTCGTGGGGATGAACCCGTCGGTGGCCGGGGCCGAAGTGTCGGACCCCACCTGCCACCGGGAATTGATGTTCGCCCGCGACTGGGGTTTTACCCGCTATCTCAAGGGCAATGTGCTGGATTGGCGGGCCACCTCGCCGCGTGACCTGCCGCACGATCCGGCCCTTGCGTGCAGTGCGGCGAATATCCCCGCGCTGGTGGCGATGGCGCAGGAGGCGGAGTGCGTGGTGATGGCCTATGGCAAGCTACACGCGCGCTACGCGGAGGTGGTGGGCGGTGTCCTGCGCGCGGTTGCCGAGACCGGTCGCCCGCTCAAATGCCTCGGGCTGAACAAGGACGGATCGGCCAAGCATCCGCTCTATCTGCGCAAGGATACCGTGCTGATGGATTTCCCCGCGCTGGCCTGACCTCGCGAGTCAGAAGGGATCATCAAGGTTGTCGAACCAGCCCCAGACATCTGCGGCGAGGTTGGGGCCGATTTCGTAGAACCAGTGGGTGTGATCGGGGATGAGGTGCAGTTCCGTGTCATGCCCTGCCGCCGCGAGCGCCGCCGCTGCCGCCTGCGCGCCGTCTACCGAGAAGATGTGATCGCCCTCGCCGAGATGGAGGCGCAGCGGGGGTGCCTTGGGCGTGGGCAGATACTGTTCAGGGGGGCCATAGCCGCCATGCAGTGCTGCCGCGCGCCAGGGACCGATGCCGCGATTGACGAGCAATGCGGCGTAGCTTGCCCCGGCCGAGTGGCCGAAGAGGTAAACCTTCGCGCGGTCGATGGCGCGCGTCGCGGCGATGGTGTCGAGCATGGCCGCGATGCGCGGTGCCGTGATGTCCTGTGCCGCCCATGTCTTGGCCGGCGCATCCGGGGCGATCAGCACCACCGAGCGCGTGCGCCCGACCCGCTGCCACATGTCGAGCATCGACAGCCCGTCACGATTGGCGCCGTGCAACAGCACGACCACCGGCGCCGCCGCATCGCCGGGTGGCAAGAGGGCGTGCCAGGACAGGCCGTCGCTTTGATACCGGGTGCTCTGCCGTGCGATCTCGGCAGAAGGGCTGTAATCGAACTTATCCGGAATCGCGGGTGTGAGAAAGCCACGTGGCCGTTCGATCAGCGTGCCGGGACGTATCTCGGGGGCCGTTGCTGCGGGGTGTTCCGGGGCGGGGGCCGCCTGTTCGGTCCCCGGTGTCGTCAACAGCGCCGCGAGGACAAGCGCGAGCGCGCCACCGACGATTCCGATCAACAAAACGCGCAAAACTCTCATCTGACACTCCGGGAAACCAATTTGGTTGCGCTGCCTTGATAGCCAATCGTTCTGGTTGTGAGAAGCCTGCATCGCGGGGCTGTCATTGCCCGGACATGAAAAGGGGCACCGCCGAGGGTGCCCCTTTCAAGATTTTGCCGGACCGTGGTCTAGCTGTCTTCGAGTGTCAGCGCGACGAAGCGCGGCTCACCGGCGCGGCGGATCAGCAGCAGGAGCGATTTGCGCCCTGCCTCGCGGGCCTCGGCGATGCGGTCGTCGAGATCGCTGATCGAGGCGATTTTCTGTTGCCCGGCCTCGGTGATCACGTCACCGGCGCGCAGGCCCTTTTCATAGGCCTCCGACAACTCGTCCACATCCGTCACGACCAGCCCGGTCGTATCGCTGTCGAGTTCCAGCTGGGCGCGCAACTCGTCATCAAGCAGCTGAATGGTCAGACCGAAGATGTCCTTTTGCTGATGTTCCTCGGACGGATCCTCGCCGGGCTGGGCCACCGGGATCGCGTTCTCGGCCTCTTCGCGGCGGCCAAGCGTGACCTTGAGTGTCGTGGTCTTGCCGTCGCGGAACACGACCACACGCACGGTCTTGCCCACGGCGGTGTTGCCGACCTGACGCACGAGGCTGCGGGTATCCTCGACCTCCTTGCCGTCGAAGGACACGATCACGTCACCGGCCAGCATGCCGGATTCAGCGGCGGGGCCTTCGGGCACATCGGTGACGAGCGCGCCTGCAGCCTCTTCGAGGCCCATCGCCTCGGCCACGTCATCGGTCACGTCCTGAATGCGCACACCCAGCCAGCCACGCCGTGTTTCGCCGTATTCCTGAAGCTGATCGACCACGCGCTTGACCACGTTCGAGGCCATCGAAAAGCCGATCCCGATCGAGCCGCCGGTGGGGCTGAGGATGGCGGTGTTGACGCCCACAACCTCGCCATCGAGGTTGAATAGCGGGCCGCCCGAGTTGCCACGGTTAATGGCCGCGTCGGTCTGGATGTAGTCGTCATAGGTGCCCGAGAGCGCGCGGTTGCGGGCCGAGACGATCCCCGCCGAAAGCGAGAAGCCCTGACCGAGCGGGTTGCCCATGGCGAGCACCCAGTCACCAACGCGCGCGGTGTCGCTGTCACCGAAATTGACGAAGGGCAGCGACTTGTCGGCCTTGACTTTCAAGAGCGCGATATCGGTCTTGGGGTCGGTGCCGACCACCTCTGCCGCAAGCGTTTCGCCCGAGAAGAACTCGATGCTGATCTCGTCGGCGGATTCGATGACGTGGTTGTTGGTCACAACAAACCCGTCCTCGGAAATCACGAAACCAGAGCCGAGCGCCGAAGAGCGGCGCGGGCGGTCGCCTTCGCCCATGCGGTCGCGGAATTGCTCGAAGAAGTCCTCGAAGGGCGAGCCTTCGGGCACCATCGGCGAGGGGCCGGTGCCGCGCTCGACCACGGTCGAGGTGGTGATGTTGACGACTGAGGGGCTGACCTTGTCGGCCAGATCGGCAAAGCTCTCTGGGCGCGCCTGCGCCGCAATCGCCTGTGCCAGCAGAAGGCCCACAACCAGGGCCATCAGCCAGAGCGACCTGAGCGGCGTCGCCCGGGATCGTGTGTCGGATATCATCGGGAGGTTCACGCCAATATCTCCTTTGGTTCGTGTCAAACGGGGCGCGCCGCGCGCGCTATCCTTGGGTACAGATGTAGGTGCCTCGGGCCGGATCGCAAAGGGCGCAACCTCAAGTCACGTTCATGTGACTGCTTTGGCGCGCACAAATCAAGCATTGCCGGGTGCCAAAGTTCACTTCAGACCCCGCTGCACCACATCAAGCGCCAGATCGCGGACCAGCCGCGCCCGCGCATCCGCCAGATCGGCGGGTGTTCGCTCACCGGCGATGGGCGTGGTCAGGTCAAAGAGACGCGCGCGGTCGCGGCCCTCTTCGGTGGCGACAAAATACTGCCCCGAGAACTGAAACGTGCCATCGGCGCGCGCCAGCATGTCCTCGACGCGAATCTCGACTTCTGCCGCCGCCGGATCGAGAAACGGCCAGGGTTCAGAGGCGACGCGCGCGCCGGTGATCCCGGTCAGATGCCGCGCCAGTTCCAATGTCATTGCGCGGCTTGGGTCGTCGGCCCACAAGAGCCCGCCATTGTCGCGCAGGCGGCCGGTTTCGTCGGCGGTAAAGATCGCTTCGCCCGCCGCATAGGTCGGCAGCGAGACGTTGCGCAGGGCAACCGTGCCATAGGCGATGCGCTGCTTTTCCGTGGCTTGCGCGCGGGGCACGGCGATGCGCTCTTCGGGCACCGAGGCGCAGGCGACCAGCAGGGGCAGGGCGGCGAGGCAGATGATAGAGAGGGATTTAAACATGGCTCAGCGTCCTCGGATCAGGGAATTGGGATTGCGCTCGATGGCGCGGGCAAGCGAGGCGACCGCCTTGGCGGCGGCCTCGACCTCGCGCAGGGCGGCGCGGGCGTCGCGCCCGACCCCGCCCTGTGCCTGATAGCCTTCGAGCGTGGTATTGGCGCGGGCCAGAACGCCGCGCGCCTCGGCGATGAGGCCGGGCAGGTCGCCTCCGGCCTCGGCGAAGGTGTCGGCCGCGCTACGGGCGGAATCGAGCGCGGCGACAGCATTGTCCACGACGCCGCCCGCGCGCAATTCTTCCAGCACGAGGGCCAGTTCGCCAAGCGTGGCGTTGAGTTGGCCGGGCAGGGCGCGGGTGTCGTCCTGTCCGATCAGGCGTTCGGCACTTGCCAGCAGCGCCGAAAGATCGGACGCAAGCACATCGAGTTCGACCTCGCCCGCGCGGGCGGCGACCGTATCGAGCCGGTCAATGAGTTGCGGCACGCCTTCGGTCGCGCTGCCGACGCTGCGCGCGGCCTCTGCCGCCTCATCAAGAAGGCTGGAAACGCGGGCCGCAAGCGCCTGCTCGTTGATCTGCGCGACCAGGGTTTCCAGTTCCGCCAATGTTGTATCGAGCCGGGCGGGCAGGGCCTGTGCCTCGGTCAGAAGCGCGTTCACATTGCCCGGCACCGCGCGGGTGTCGTCACTTGCAATCAGCGTGTTGGCGTTCTGCATGAGGGTGATGGCCTGTGCCATCACCTCCTCGACCGGCAGGGCGTTGATCCGCTCGAACACGCCTTCGGCGGTGGCGGAGACGTCTGCGATCTCGCTGTCGGTGGTGGGCAGGACGGGTGGCGCGCCCTCGGTCTCGGTGATCTGCGCCTCGGGGGCGTTCGGCACCTCGACCAGTTCTACCTTGAGCCCGCCGGTGAGGATCGATGCGGTGGCAAGGCGCGCACGCAGACCTTCGGCCACCCGCGCGCGCAGGAAATCGAGCGCGTTGCCGGTGCCATTCTCGCCGGCAAGGCCAAGCCGCCCGGGGCGGATCGCCAATGTGACGGCAAGGCGCACGTTTCCATCCCCGAACTGCGCCTCGTCGACCAGGCCGTTGAGCGCCTCGACCTCGCCGATGCGCAGCCCGTTCAATTCGACCGGCGCGCCGGTGGACAGGCCGGTGATGTTCTCGTCAAAAAGCACCGAAAGCGTCAGCGCCTCGCCCTCGTTGCGGGAAAAGATGCTGGACTGCGCCGCCGATTGCTCGGCGAAGACGGTAAAGCGCGCGCCGGGATCGACGGAGGTGCCACCCGACAGCATGGTATCGAACGTGATGCCGCCCGAGACCAGCGAGGCGATGGACGAGAAATCGACCGCAGCGCCGCCCGGCCCGAAGGAAAACGAGAACCCCGAGGCATCCCAGAACCGCGTTGCGCTATTGATCAGGCGGTCATGCGGAGCGTAGATCACCGCCTCTGCCTCAGCGGTGCTGCCCTCGTCTGAAATGACCGGTTTTCCGATGCGCCCCACTTCGATCCCGCGATAGAGGATCGGTGCATTCTCGGTCAGTGCGGCGCCGCCCGAGGCGCGCAGAGTCAGGCGCAGCCCCGGCTCGCCCAGCCGCTCCAGCGGGGCATCGGCCAGCCCCTCAAAGCGCGTGGTCGCCGGGCCCGGCTCATTGTCCCACAGCCCTTCGATAAAGACGCCCGAGAGCACCGTATCGAGCCCCGAGACACCTTGCGTCGTGACCTGCGGACGCACCACCCAGAAGCGCGCGTCGCTGTCCACGTAAGGTGCCACGGCCTGATCGAGCCGCACCTTGACCAGCACCTGCCCGAGACCTTGGGCAAAGCCCACCTCTTCGACCAGCCCGACCTTGACGTCGCGGTAGCGTACCTCGGTGCTGCCCGCGCGCACGCCGCTTGCGTTCTCAAATCCGATCTCGATCAGCGGTCCGCGATCGGCGTAGTTCTGCCAGGCGATGACAAGAACCACGACGAGCGCCACGAGCGGTACGATCCAGACAATCGACAGACGTTGCCAGACCGGCCGGCCGGCCGGGGAGACCGGGGCCTCGGGTGGGGATGTGGTCTCGTCACTCACGCGATACGCTCCTTCGGGTTGCGGGCAGGGCGCGCGCCCTCGGCGCTGTCCCAGATCAGGCGGCTGTCGAAGCTTTGCGCCGACAGCATGGTGAATATGACAGATAGGGCGAAGAACAGGCTTGCCCGTCCCGGCGTGATCGTGGCCAGCGCCTGAAGCTGCACCAGCGCGGACAGGATGGCCACCACGAAGACGTCGATCATCGACCAGCGCCCGATATATTCCACCACCTCGTAGAGCCGGTGCCGCCACGCCTCGGAGATTTGCGGCCCGCGCCGGACCCCGATGGCGAGACCGGCAAGCACCACGAACTTGCCCACCGGGATGAGAACGCTGGCGATCAGGATGATCGCCGCCACCCCCCAGTTGCCATGCCGCGCCAGATCGACCGCGCCGCCGACGATGGTGTCGCTTTGCGTGCTGACCAGGGTGCGGGTTTCCAGCATCGGATAGATATTGGCCGGGACATAGCAGGCCAGCCCGACCAGCCACCAGGCCCAGACCTTTTGCAACGACATCGCATCGCGCGACTGCAAGCGGCTGCCGCAGCGCGGACAGCGCGCGGTGCCTGTGGGCGAGGGGCGGGTACAGCGCGTGCAGCCGACAAGCCCCTGTTCCCGCGCAGTGTTCACTCCTTCAGGGAGGTCCATATCGAATACCTGCACATCAATCGGTCACTCGCCACCACGATCACCACGAGCGCAGCAAAGAGCCAGGCCGCAGGGCCAAAGAACACCTCGGCCAGATCGCTCAGCTTGACAAGGGCCACGGCACAGCCAAGCGCGAAAATTTCCGCCATCGACCAAGGCAAAAGCTCCTCCGAGAAGCGGAACGCGGCCTTTGCATGCGGTGCGGGCGGCCGGTCGCGGATGATCGGGGCGAGCACGTAGATCAGCAAGATCAGCCGCAGCGCCGGGATGATCACGATGAACAGGAGCACCGCCACGGCCAGCACCGACAGCAGCCCCGAAAAGGCAAAGGCGGTGTCGAGTACCGAAGCCTCGTGCCGGACCCCGCCCGCGCCGATGGCGAGAAACGGAAACACCGTCGCCGCCGCGATCAGGATCAGCACGGTGAGGGCGAGCGCGATCAGTTGCTTGCCCGCCTTGCGCCGAGGCGCAATGAGCACAGTATGACAGCGTGCGCAATAGGCCCGCTCGCGCGCCGCCACAGCGGGCGCCCGATAGACCAGATCGCAGGTCGGGCAGACGATCAGATCGTCCAGGTCATCCGTTGCGTCGCGCATTGGTCCCTTTCATCCGGGGGGCGGTTCTGTCCCGGCAAGCGTCAAGAGTGGGGTAAGCGGGGGCGGAACTCAACCCCCGGCCCCCGAACGAGTGGCGCCATGTCGCCTTCTGCAGCTGTCTCTGCTTGAGGCATCCGCGAATTCATCCACAACATATTGCAGGTATCCCCAACAAATTGCTTTACAGGCCGAAAGAATGCCCGCACCATATCTTGTATGGGCGGCGGGAATGGCCCCCGCCCGTAGAGCAGGCACCTAGCATTGGGGGTGCGTAGCCATCCCCCGCGCTACAGCAAATGAGGCGGCGCCATGGCACTTTCCGAAAGCTTCTTTCAAGAAGATCTCCATCCCATTGATATTGTTGAGCATATCGCTGAGCATCACGAGTGGGATTTCGACCGGATCGGCGACGATCAGATCGCCATGGCGGTCGAGGGACAATGGCGCACCTATTCACTGACCCTCGCCTGGTCGCACCATGACGAAACCCTGCGTCTGGTGTGCACCTTCGACATGGAGCCACCCGAGGATAAGCTGCCTGCGCTCTATGAAATTCTCAATGAAATCAACGACCAATGTTGGTCAGGCGCCTTTACATGGTGGGGCGAGCAGAAGCTGATGGTCTATCGCTACGGCCTTGTGATGGCCGGATCGCAGGCCCCCTCGCCCGAGCAGATTGATGTCCTGCTGAGCGCCGCCGTGCTGAGCGCCGAGCGGTATTACCCGGCGTTCCAACTGGCGATCTGGGGCGATCAGACCCCGCAGGAAGCCATGCAAGTCGCCATTGCAGAGGCGTACGGCCGCGCGTAACACTGACCCCCGCGAAACGGTTTAATCAGACGCGGGGGATCACCATGACCATGGATCACGTGGCCGAGAAAGGCCTTGTTTTGTTGGGCTGCGGCAAGATGGGCAGCGCCATGTTGCAGGGCTGGCTGGGGGACGGATTGCCGCCCGCCTCTGTCTGGGTGATCGACCCGAATCCGTCTGACTGGCTGCGCGGCACCGGCGTGCATATCAACGCTGACCTGCCCGCCTTGCCCGCCATCGTGCTGGTCGCGGTCAAGCCGCAGATGATGGGCGACGCCCTGCCGATGATGCGCGACCGGGGCAATGGCGACACGCTTTTCGTCTCGATCGCCGCCGGCACGCCGATTTCCGCGTTTGAGCAGGCGCTTGGGGGGCAGACCCCGATCGTGCGGGCGATGCCCAATACCCCCGCTGCCGTCGGGCGCGGCATCACCGCGATCATCGGCAATGCCCATGCCACGCCTGAGCAACTCGATCTGGCCGACATGCTGTTGCAGGCGGTGGGGCAGGTGGTGCGGCTGGAGGATGAGGGTCAGATGGACGCGGTCACCGGCCTCTCGGGCTCTGGTCCGGCCTATGTCTTTCACATGATCGAATGCATGGCGCGGGCAGGCGAGGCGCAGGGGCTGGCCCCCGATCTTGCGATGCAACTGGCGCAGGCGACGGTGGCGGGGGCCGGGGCGCTGGCTGAGGCGGCGGATGAGACGCCCGCGCAACTGCGCCAGAACGTCACCAGCCCCAAGGGCACCACGCAGGCGGGGCTTGAGGTGCTGATGCACGAGGACACGGGCCTGCCGCCGCTGATGGCGCGCACGGTCAAGGCCGCGGCAGAGCGTTCGCGGGAATTGCGCAATGGCTGAGATCACGTTCGACGACTTCCTGAAGGTCGATATCCGGGTCGGCCGCGTCACCCGCGCCGAACCCTATCCCGAGGCGCGCAAGCCCGCGATCAAGGTCTGGGTGGATTTTGGCCCCGATCTTGGCGAGAAGAAATCGAGCGCGCAGATCACCGCGCATTATGAGCCCGAGGCGCTGATCGGCCAACAGGTTCTGGCAGTCGTCAACTTCCCGCCCCGTCAGATCGGCAAGTTTCTGTCCGAAGTGCTGGTTCTGGGGCTGAGCGATAGCAAGGGCGATATTGTTCTGATACGCCCTGACATGGACGTTCCCATCGGAGAGAGACTGCATTGAAACGGATCCTGATCACCCGACCCATGCCCGCCCGCGTCGCCGAGGCCGCGCGCGCGCATTTCGACGTGGAGATGCGCGACGACAACACGCCGCTGAAGCCCGGACAGATGCGCGGGGCGCTGGCGCTTTACGACGGTATCCTGCCGACGCTTGGCGATATGTTCAGCGCGGATGTTTTCACCGAGGCCGAGGGCAGCCGCTGCCGGATTCTGGCGAATTTCGGGGTGGGCTATAATCATATCGACGCGGATGCTGCGCGGTCTGTGGGCATTGCGGTCACCAACACGCCCGGTGCCGTGACCGATGCGACCGCCGATATCGCCATGACGCTGATCCTGATGAGCGCGCGCCGCGCGGGCGAGGGCGAGCGGCTGGTGCGCGCGGGCAAATGGCCCGGCTGGAACCCGACGCAGATGCTGGGGCTGCATGTCACCGGCAAGACCGTGGGCATCATCGGCATGGGCCGCATCGGGCAGGCCATCGCGCGGCGCTGTCATTTCGGCTTTGGCATGGAGGTGGTCTATTACAACCGCTCGGACAAGCAGATGGAGTTCGAGGCGCGGCAATTGCCACGGATCGAGGACGTGGCGGCCGAGGCGGATATCGTTGTCATCGCGCTGCCCGGCGGGGCCGAGACCAAGCATATCATCAATGCCGAGGTGCTGGCCGCGATGAAGCCGACGGGGCATCTCGTCAATATCGCGCGCGGTGACGTGGTGGACGAGGCGGCCTTGATCGCGGCCCTGAAGGACGGGCGCATCGCGGGGGCGGGGCTTGATGTCTACGAGCGCGAGCCGGAGGTGCCAGACGCGCTCAAGGCGATGGAGAACGTGACACTGCTGCCGCATCTGGGGACCGCCGCGCTGGACGTGCGCGAGGCGATGGGGCTGATGGCGGTGGACAACCTGCGTGCCTTTTTCGACGGAGAAACCCCGCCCAATCAGGTGAACTGAGCCACAGCGGGTGTTTTTGAGTATTTTTGCCAAGAAGAAACTCCGATTGCCCGATTTCGCGCCACGTCGTGCTTGACGGGGGCGGGAGGACGCGTTGATCTGGCCGGAACTTTGAGGAGAACGGATTATGGCTCAGCCCGCGATAACGGGATCGGGTGTGTTCACGCCCGCCGAGGTGATCAGTAACGAGGAACTGGTCGAGGCCTTCAACGCCTATGCCGAGCGGTTCAACGCGGCCCATGCCGACGCCATCGTCGCGGGTGAGGTTAAGGCCAAGGGCCTGTCCTCGCCGGAGTTCATTCACAACGCCTCGGGGATCGAGCGGCGTCATGTGATGGACAAGAGCGGTGTTCTCGATCCGGAGGTGATGCATCCGCGCTTGCGTCAGCGGCGTGATGACGAGCCGGGGATCATGGCGGAAATGGCGCTCGATGCCTGTGGCAAGGCTTTGGCGCAGGCGGGGCGCGACGGGTCGGAGATCGACCTGATCATCTGCGCCGCCTCGAACCACGAGCGGCCCTATCCGGCGATTGCCATCGAGATACAGGAGTTGCTGGGCGCGGGCGGCTTTGCGTTCGACATGAACGTCGCCTGTTCCTCGGCCACCTTCGGCATTCAGTCGGCGGCGGATATGATCCGCGCGGGCAGCGCGCGGCGTGCCATAGTGGTCAATCCCGAGATCTGCTCGGGTCACCTGGAATGGCGCGACCGCGATTGCCATTTCATTTTCGGCGATGTTTGCACCGCCGTGGTGATCGAGCCGGCAGAGGACGCGAAAGGCGCACATTTTCTGATCCATTCGACGCGCTGCGCGACCAAGTTCTCGAACAACATCCGCAACAATAATGGCTTTCTGCGGCGCACGCGCCCGGATGGCGTGGCCGACCGGCGCGACATGCAATTCATGCAGGAGGGACGAAAGGTGTTTAAAGAGGTTCTGCCGATGGTCTCGGCGCATATTCTGGGGCATCTGGAGGGCGAAGGTGTCGAGGCGGATAACCTGCGCCGCCTGTGGCTGCATCAGGCCAACAAGACGATGAACGATTTCATCGGGCGCAAGGTGATGGGGCGTGTGCCCGAGGCGGGCGAGCAGCCAAATATCCTTCAGGATTATGCCAACACGTCGTCGGCTGGATCGATCATCGCGTTTTCGCAGTATTCGGGCGATCTCGAACCCGGCGACAGGGGGCTGATCTGTTCGTTTGGCGCGGGCTATTCGGTGGGCTCGGTGCTGGTGGAACGGGCCGGGCCTGTGTGACGGCCGCCCCCTGCAAGCCTGCGCAATAATTTGCAAATGACATTGCAGGGCAAAGTCAGTAAGGAAAAATCAGGTTCTGGGTGCCCCGGGCGGTTCGGGGAGAATTGGGGGTCGGGTATGTCGACGATGCGAAGCTATCTGAAAAAGCACACCGAGGCGCTCGTGAAGGATGTGGGCATCGAGGCGGCGTGCAAGCTGACCGGGAAATCCAAGGCCACGCTTGGCCGCTATTATTCCGATCACGAGGAACATTCGGATCGTTTCATTCCGGTCGATGCGGTGGCGGCACTGGAAGAGGCGTCCAGCTATCCGCATGTCACCAGTGCCCTTGCCGAGTTGAAGGGTATTCACCTCAGTCTGAGCGCAGAGCGGCGCAACGCCGATGAGAAGGCCAACGTGAACAGCGACGTGATCGCGTTGTCACAGCGTTTCGCGATGCTGATGGCCGAATATCAGCAGAGCATCGAAGATGGCCGTATCACCGTGAACGAGGCCAAGCGCCTGTTGCGCGAGACGACGCAATTGCAGCAGGTTCTGATCGAGATGAAACTGCACCTTCAGGAAGAGGTCACCTGAGCGGTTTCATCCGAAAAGTGCCGCCGAGGCGTCATGCAGCATGGCCACCACCGAGCCGCGGAAGCCTGGCAGCACGAGGGCCGACAAGAACCCCAGATGCAGCACGATGATCGCGTTCAGCGAGGTGCGGAACGGCTCCTTGCGGGTCTTGTGGCGGAACAGGCCCTGCCCTGTCTTGGCACCGAAAGAACCGCCGACGAGGCAAAGTGTGAGCATCGTGCTCTCGGGCACGCGCCAGCGTCTGTGAATCGCGCACTGCTTGTCCCACCAGAACAGGCCAAGCGTGACGAGGTTGAGCCCGAAAAGGTAGACAAGGGCGAGGGTCAGCGGAGACATGGCAATGTTTTCAGGTATTTGAGTGTGTCAGATGCCGCGTGGCGCGGCGGCTCAGAGGCTTTTGCGCGCCGAGAGCGCCGCGCTGATGGTGCCATCGTCGAGATAATCCAACTCGCCGCCAATGGGAACACCCTGCGCGAGAGATGTGAGCGTAACCCTGCCGTCAAGTTGATCGGCGATGTAATGCGCCGTGGTCTGGCCGTCCACCGTGGCATTGAGGGCGAGGATCACCTCGCTGATCTCTTCGGTCACGACCCGTTCCACGAGTTTCGGGATGCGCAGCGTCTCGGGCCCGATCTGATCGAGCGCCGAAAGCGTGCCGCCAAGGACGTGATAGCGCCCCTTGAAGGCCTGCCCGCGCTCCATCGCCCATAGGTCGGCCACGTCTTCGACCACGCAGATCTGGCCGTTGGCGCGTTTTGGCGAGGCGCAGATATCGCAGGTTTCCATCGTGCCGATATTGCCGCAGGCGGCGCATTCGCGCGCGGTGGCGGCGACGGACTGCATGAGATCCGCCAATGGCGTGAGCAGCAGCGCGCGCTTGCGGATCATGTGCAGAACCGCGCGCCGCGCCGATCGGGGCCCAAGCCCCGGCAGGCGCGCCATCATGTCGATCAGGGCGTCTATGTCGCGGGTGCTGTTCAATCGTCACATCCGTGTCGTGGGCTGCCGCGCGTCGCGCGCGTATCTTCGGAAAGATGGGTCGCAGGGTATCAGAACGGCAGTTTCATGTCCTTGGGCAGACCCATGCCTTCGGTCAGCTTGCTCATCTCTTCCTGAGCGCGGTCGCTGGCCTTGGATTGCGCATCTTTGATGGCGGCGAGGATCAGGTCCTCGACCACTTCCTTGTCGTCGGAATTGAAGATCGACGGGTCGATATCGAGGCCCTTCAACTCGCCCTTGGCGGTGCAGGTCGCCTTCACGAGGCCCGCGCCGCTTTCGCCCTCGACCATGATGTTGTGCATCTCTTCCTGAAGATCGGCCATCTTCTGCTGCATTTCCTGCGCTTTTTTCATCATTCCGGCCATATCGCCGATCTGGCCCAAACCCTTGAACATGAAATGATCTCCTCTGGATCGTGGCCCCTTACGGGGCCGGGAAAGATTCTGCCGTCTTTAAGCATATTGGCATGGCAAAGGCGACAGGCAAGCGGCGGGATCAGTCCTCCTCGAAGGGATCCCATTCATCCTCGACCTCGGGCAGGGCCTCAACCCCGGCGTCGGTGGTGATGTCCTCGGCGGTCTTGATCTCCTTGATCGCGGCCTTGGGGAAGGCGTCGAACACCGCGCGCACGAGGGGATGCGCCCGCGCCTCGTCTCTCAGTGCGTCGCTCTCGGCCTCGCGCGTTTCGCGGATCGTGGGCGTCGAGGCGGAATTCACCAGCGTGACGGCCCAGCGGTTGCCGGTCCAGCGTTGCAGCGCGCCGCCCAAACGCTGCGCGAGGTCCTGCGGCGCGTCGGGCGTCGGCGTGAACTCGATCCGCCCGGGGCGGTAGGCGGCGAGGCGCAGGCAGCCCTCGACCTCGATCAGCAGCTTGGCGTCGCGATTGGCGCGGATGAGGTCGAGCACATGCTCGAAGGTGGGATAATGGGCGAGCGCCGCCTCTGTATCCTGCGCAAGAGCCGTGACCGGCCCCGCACCCCTTGCGCTTGGGCCCGAGGGGCCGGAATGGGTGGGGCGGGGCATGGCGCTGCCGTGCGCCGACGTGCTTTGGCCCTGCGCCTGCGGCCTCGCGCCACCGCCGCCCGGCGGCGGCGGGCTGTCCTGCAGGCGGCGCACGAGGTCTTCGGGCGTGGGCAGGTCGGCGACGTGGGTCAGGCGGATGATCGCCATCTCGGCGGCCATCATCGAATTGGGGGCGTCGGCCACCTCGTCGAGGGCCTTCAGGAGCATCTGCCACATGCGGGTCAGGATACGCATCGGCAGGGCTTCGGCCATCTCCTGCCCACGGGTGCGCTCATCCGGGCCGACCGTGGGGTCGTTGGCGGCGTCGGGCGTGATCTTGACCACGGAAATCCAATGGGTGATCTCCGACAGATCGCGCAGCACGGCCAATGGATCGGCCCCTTCGGCATATTGCGCGCCCAGTTCCGAGAGTGCACCTGCCGCGTCGCCCCTCATGATCATGTCGAAGAGATCGAGCACCCGGCCCCGATCGGCCAGCCCCAGCATGGCGCGGACCTGATCGGCCCCGGTTTCGCCCGCGCCATGGCTGATCGCCTGATCCAGAAGCGAGGTCGCATCGCGTGCCGAGCCTTCGGCGGCGCGGGTGATGAGGGCGAGCGCATCGTCGGTGATCTGCGCGCTTTCCTTGTCCGAGATGCGGCGTAGCAGGCTGATCATCACCTCGGGCTCGATCCGGCGCAGGTCGAAGCGCTGGCAGCGCGACAGGACGGTGACCGGCACCTTGCGGATCTCGGTGGTGGCGAAGATGAACTTCACATGCGCGGGCGGCTCTTCCAGCGTTTTCAGGAGCGCGTTGAACGCGCCCGTCGAGAGCATGTGCACCTCGTCGATGATGTAGACCTTGTAGCGCGCCGAGGCGGCCCGATAGTGAACGGAGTCGATGATTTCGCGGATATTGGCGACTCCGGTATTGGAGGCCGCGTCCATCTCCAGCACGTCGACATGGCGGCCCTCCATGATTGCGCGGCAATGCTCGCATTCGCCGCAGGGATCGGTCGTCGGGCCACCCGCGCCGTCAGTGCCGATGCAATTCATCCCCTTGGCGATGATCCGCGCGGTTGTGGTTTTGCCGGTGCCGCGAATGCCGGTCATGATGAAGGCCTGCGCGATGCGGTCGGCCTGAAAGGCGTTCTTGAGCGTGCGCACCATCGCATCCTGCCCGACCAGATCGGCAAAGGTTTCGGGCCGGTATTTGCGGGCCAGAACCTGATAGCCGGTATCGGGGGTGTCGGACATGCGCGGTGCCTTTCGGATTCGGGGGTCTGGGGCAAGGTAAAGCGGGGCAGGCGGGGCGTCCACCTTGCTTTTTGCACGCGGCGTGGCAAAGCTGTGTGCGTTCGAGTTGGGGGTGGTGATGACTGATGCTGTGCAAGAGGTAGAAACGTGACGGGCTTCGTGATCCATGCCCTGCACGTGGGCGGCGGTACGCTGGCGCTTGCGCCGCTGCCCGGTGTTGCGGGGGATTATGCGTGCGACCTCAGCCATATACGTGACTGGAAACCGGCGCTGGTCATCAGCCTGACCGAGGCGGCGGAACGTGCCGTGGCCGGGGCGTCCGGGTTCGGTGCGGACCTACAGGATACCGGCACCCGATGGATTGCCTTTCCGGTGCCGGATTTCGGCGTGCCGAGCCCTGATCAACACATGGATTGGCGTACCGCCAGCCAGGCGGCCCGCGCCGCGCTGCAGGGCGGCGGGCGGGTGCTGATCCAGTGCCGGGGCGGGTGTGGCCGATCCGGGATGGTGGCGTTGCGCCTGATGATCGAAACCGGAGAGGCCCCTGATGCCGCGCTGCGCCGCTTACGGTCGGTGCGGCCGTGCGCCGTCGAGACCGAGGCGCAGATGGCCTGGGCGCTGCGCGACTAATGCTTTGCCGATGTCGGGAAAAGGGTGAGAGGTTGGACAACGACCAGTGTGCATTAAAAACAATAAGTTAGGTGTAGTTTTGTAACCATGTAACCGCATTTGAAATGGGTAAATGACGTTGCGTCAATATGACTGCGTCTGCCATCAGAACACATCCACTTCTATCGTATCAGCGATGCTTGTAGAATTACTAGATGCCCCGTCATCGTCTGCCAATGTGTGGACGCTTCATAGACCCCAATCCGGGGTGTCCCTCGGCTTTTACCTTAATGGATTGACCGGATGCCCCGAAAGATGATCGCCACGCACGAGGAAACGGCCCTCGATGCGTAGGGCCAGCGGCTCGCCCGAGATCGGCGGCGCACCAAGGGCTGCGGGACGCTGCGCGTGGATATGCAGATGCGGCTCGGTCGAGGCACCGGAGTTACCAACCTGCCCAAGCAGGTCCCCGACCCTGACCTGATCGCCAGATGCCACGGTCACGCTACTCTGTCGCATATGGGCCAATACGATCTCGGCCTCGCCGCAGCGCAGGATAACGTGGTTGCCAAGACGGTTGACCTGATCGCTATTTGGCACCTCGAAATCCGGCATGTCCCCTTCCTTAGCGACCACCCTACCGGCGCAGGGAGCGCGCAGTTCCGCTCCGAAGATGGCATAGGCGGCAGGATCGGCAGGCTGCCAGCCCTGCCCGCGCAGCCCCCAAGCTCCTAGACCGAAGAAATCCACCGCATAGGACTGGCCACGCCACGGACGAAACCGCGCAACGCTTCGATCAAGTGTCGCAATGTGCACGTTGACGATCCGGTTCGAGCCCCCGTTACCCACGAGATAGTGACCGGGTCCGAACGGATTGCCGATATCGACGATCTCGACCTCTGGCAGGCTGCGACCCATCACTGCGCGTGCGCCATACCAGCCGCCGACGCACAAAAGCACGACCGACAGCACTATCCCGGTCCATCCGGCCAGCCCATTCGGCACCCTGGGTGGCGCAGCCCTGCCCTTGCGCACCAGTCCAGCCAGCAAGGCGAGCAGCCACAGCCCGCCATAGACCCAAGGCAACCACCAGACCGGAACGGCCCATTGCGCGACCCGGGCCAGCGCGAACAGGAAAGCACCGGTGCCCACCGCCTGAAGCCCGAATCTGGACCAAGTGCTACCCGGAAGAAATGCTACCCACGCGATCAAAGCGAGCGGCAACGCTATCTGAAGTGACAGGATCATCACCGTCATGGCACACCCCTCGGCAAGCGAATCTCGGTGACATCCGCGATGAAGAATGGGAAATAGTCGTCCGTGCCGAACATGTTGCCCGCCTCGACATGGAACGCCAGCCGATACCCCTCGACCTCGCGAAAGTCCGACAGGTTCGCACCGAATGGCTGAAAGCGGTGGATGCGGTCCGGGTTCGCGTCACTCCAGCGCTGGAAGGAAACGACACCCGGTCGGCCCTCATGGTCCAGCGTCACATCGACCGCTTGGCTCAACGCGTCACGGCGCACGGTCACGCGCGCGGTGCTGTCATCCACCGTTTCCCAGGAAACGCCCGGACCCGGCAGGAGTGCGGCCGGTGACCAGATCACGGCCTCGGCGACATAGCGCCCAAAGGCCGAGCGCCTGTGGTCAGCATTATCCCCCAATCGCCCGACGGGGATCAGCCCGAAAATGCGAAACCGTGTCCAGAATGCGGAATCTGACCCCGACACCGGCATCCCCTTGCGCGTCCGCATCGCCCAGACGAATCCCTCCGGCACGGACAGGATCTGGCGCGCCGCCATCGGTCGATAGGCAGGGGCCTGCTTGCTGCCAAGGCTGAATTTCCCCGTCATGTCGATTTCAGACACGGGCAACAGCGGGGTGCCGGGCTGTATCACGAACATGAAATAGCGGCGCGCAGGTTCAGGCAAGTCCGCGACCATCTCAGGATCGAACCGCGCCGGATCGGCGGGCTGCAACGCCGCCAGCCGCTGCCATTCGGCGCGATCGGCCCGCCGATCATAGACAAGAAGCAGCGCTAAAGTCGAAATGCACACCAGCAGCATGGTGCAAATTACGATCAAGATCGTCATTCTGTGCGCTCCTATAGACCAGCTTGGATCATGACCACAAATGACGCTTTGGCACGTTGACCTCCGTCAAAACCCGAAATCACGCACCCCGACGCGAGATGATGCAGGAGTAGGCGAGGTTCGTCACCGGACGCGGCGCAGTCACTTGACGGGCGTGTGGTCCGTTCAGCCGATTGCCCGGGCGCTCACAACTCCGGCCCAGGCAGATACGCCAGTGAGTGTCGCGCCCCAGGCCATGTCGGCGACCACCATCGAGGGATGCCAGTCGCGCATAACCGTCCAGCTGGTCAGCACGTAGGTGCCGTAGGCGACAAAGCCCAAGATCGCGCCATTGACGAGCGCGGTGACGGGCGTGCCATCGCGCAGCGCCGGCCAGCCCGCGAACCAGACCACGCCCACCATGTAGATGAGATAGAACAGCACGGCCGGGAGGGGCCGTATGCCCTCGCGAAGCGTATCGCCCAGGTGCTGAGCGAAGAGCGGCTGCATGACGGTCGAGAGCATGATGGCGTCGGCGATCAGGAAGATCACGCCGGTGACCAGGGCGAGGACGAGAAGGGACATTCGTTTCTCCTTTGCAGGGCTGGATATAGGCCGTCGAGGCGGCCCGTCTACGAAGGGAGATGGCGGCAGATCAGTATGGCGTCTTGCACCTGCGGACCTGCCGAGCACAAAGGCCGCGCTATTAGGATTGCGTGGACCGTGCACAGGCAGAGAAAGCACTGCTGTTCAAAGAGCACGAGCTTGTAGAATCACTAGATGCCCCGTCATCTTTCATTCATGTGTGGACGCTTCATAGACCCCAACCTGCGCGGCACCGAGTTCGAGTTCGCCGATCTCAAGATCACGCCCTTCCCGCGACGGTTCAACATCAAGCCGACGCAGGAGGTCTATGTGCTCCTGGGACAGGAGCTGACCTGCGCCCGATGGGGCCTGATCCCGAGCTGGCACAAGGGTGATCTCAAGGACTGGCGCGCGAGCACGATCAACGCGCGGATCGAGGAGGCCGCGACCAAGCCCAGCTTTCGCGGCGCGTGGCGCTATGGCCGCTGCCTGATCCTGGCGGGTGGCTATTACGAGTGGACCGGAAGCAAGAGCCCAAAGCAGCCGCATTTCTTCGCCAGCGCCGGCAACGAGGAGACGCTGTGGTTCGCGGGCCTGCTGTCGGTCTGGAACGACCTGCGCACCTGCGCGATCCTGACGCGCGCGGCGAATGACACCGTCACGCCGATCCATGACCGCATGCCGGTGATCCTCGTCAGCGCAGAGCGCGACGACTGGCTGACCGGGAGCGACCGGACCGACCTCGGTGCAAGCTATCAAGTCAAGCACCATCCGGTCGTGCGGTTTGGCATCCAGGATGAAGGAGAGGCGCTCATCGAGCCAATAAGTGGGCTTTCAATTTGAAAACGTCTTCCAGGAATTCTGATACAGGTTTCACCCCGGACATCCAAAGGTGATCCCGGGCACGAGATGCAGCGACATAGAGCAGGTGTCGTTCGGTATTCATGATCTCGTCGAGCCTCGCCTCGTTATTCGCGGACATCAGGCGCTCCTCGAGCGGGACGATATCCTGATCGAGTGCCAGCACTGCGACAGCACGGTATTCAGCCCCCTTGGCTTCGTGCATGGGCATCACCCGGACGGGCAGAAGCGGCGCGATTTCGGCAACGAGGTCGGAGGTGCGAACAAGGCAGATGACGTCGTCACTCGGAACACCGGCTTGCGCGAGGTTTTCTGTCTGACGCCAGAGCGTGTTTTGCTCAAACCTAGGTCGGCGTCGTGGCGTGCGTCAGAGGTTGTCGTGACCAACAAGCATGACTCGGTCGGAGAGGTTCTTTGCGGGATCCTTTCGGCGCGCTTTGATTTGCACAGACTGGAGGACAAAATGAATACATTTGCCACGGCTTTCGCAACCGCACTCATCGCCGGATCAGCGCAGGCCGACCCTACAGTTGGCATAACGAAATCGATGCCCCAAGTGACAGTGCAGACCGAAAATGGTCCGCAGGTGATCAATCGCGTTCAGGATCCGTCGCACGAGATCACGGACGAGTGGGCGCGCACGTCACGGCCGTGCCCGGAATTCTGCATCCAGCCGATGAGTCCAGCTCCGGGCGTGTCGACGATTGGGGAGCTTGAGCTTCTGGAGATGTTGCAAGACCCAGAGTCAGTGGTCGTGGACAGCCGGACGCCCGACTGGTTTCAGGGTGGCACAATCCCCGGCGCCATCAACATCCCCTATACATATGTCGTCGATGAGCTCGGTCTGCTCGGGTGTGAGCCAGATTTCGACGGCTGGGATTGTGCGGAGGCCAAGCGGGTCGCGCTTTTCTGCAACGGGATCTGGTGCGGCCAGTCGCCGACGGCGATCCGCAACATGATCGACGCCGGTTACCCGGCTGAGCAGATCTCATACTACCGCGGCGGCATGCAGGTCTGGCGTCTACTTGGTCTGACGGTGACGGGTGGAAGTTAAAAATAAATGTGGCGGTGGTTGCACGGCGTGATGCGTAGGGCGCAATTACAGGGGAGGGGCAGCACTATAGCCATTCGTTGCCCGCCTCGCACATCAAGCGTCAGACCTTGATGCTCTCGGAAGTCTCTACAGAAGACGCCAAGCCAGGGCGGTCTCCTTAACCTCCAGTCGCATAACATTACTTTCCAGAAGTCGTGATCGATTCCACACCAAGCCCGAAGATTCAACGAGTTTTAACCGTAAGTCACTCAAATTAAATAAATAAATAATCTTGCAAAAAAATCCCTTCTGGATAACGATTATTTCAGGCTCAAATGCGAGTCTAAAAATCAAATGAGCAAAGAGGCTCTTCGACTGCGGTTTTCAACCGCGTTGAAGGGCCTTTTTTTATTGCCGAATGAAACGGCGGCTCGGATCCAACAGAGGAGAAGTAAGAATGAAACGTCGCGATTTTCTGAGAGGCGTCGGCGCAGTTGGGACAGCCAGCGCGCTGTCGGCTCCGGCCTTCCTGACGACGGTGAGCCGCGCTGCTGCGCAGGGCACTGACATTCCCGTGGGCTTGCTGTTTTCACTGACTGGGGCCGTGGCCGTGGTCGAGAGCACACTGCATGACGCGGCGTTGATGGCGATTGAGGAGATCAATGCGGCAGGTGGCGTGCATGGTCGTCAATTGCGCCCGATCATTGAAGATCCCGCTTCTGATCCTGCGACCTATGCTGACCGAGCCCGTCGCCTGATGATCCGTGACAAATGCGTGAGCGTATTCGGCTCCTATACGTCAGCCAGCCGCCAGGCCGTGTTGCCGGTCACAGAGCAGCGCAAGAACCTCTACTGGTATCCAACGCTCTACGAAGGTCGCGAGTGCTCTCTTAACGTGATGTATGGCGGTGCTGTGCCGAACCAGCAGCAGGATGAATTGATTCCGTGGGCCATCGAGAATTTCGGGCCGCGCTTCTATATGATCGGCAACAACTACGTGTATCCGAAAGAGGAGAACAACTACTGTAAGACGCTGCTGGAGAAGCACGGGGGCGAAGTGGTGCACGAAGAATATGTGCCCTTGGGCCACTCCGACTTCAGCTCGGTCATCAACCGTATCCGAGCCGAAGAACCGGACGTCATCTTTGCAACAGTGGTTGGAGACTCCGACGTCGCTTTTGCGCGGCAGTATCATGCAGCAGAGCTTGATCCCGCGAAGATGCCGGTTATCAGCCTCACACGCTCGGAAGTCGAAGTGAAGGCTATAGGCGGCGAAGCTGCGGCCGGGCACTTCTCATCTGCTCCCTACTTCATGGGCACCCAGACGCCGGAAAACGAGCGTTTCGTCGAGTCCTACAAATCTCGCTATGGCGCAGATCAGGTCACCCATTTCGTCAGCGAAGCAGCTTACTTTCAGGTGTATCAGTTCAAAGCAGCCCTGGAGAAGCTTGATCCGGCAAATATCACGCCAGAAACGATCCGCGACGCCGCAGTGGGGCTGACATTGAACGCGCCGCAAGGTGAAGTTCTCATCGATGAAAACTTGCACACTCACCTCTGGCCGAAGATTGGTCAGTGGCAGGCAAACGGTCAGGCCGAGGTAATGCTGGAATCGCAGAATCGCGTCGCTCCCTTGCCCTACGCTGCCTACGAGGGACAGCGTTGCACTGGCGAAGGCCTGGTGCAGGGCTGACGCCCCGACACGCAAACTCCGACAGAAGCAATCTACTGCCCGGCTCCACCATTGGAGCCGGGTCAACGGGAAGGGTGTCTCAATGGACGTCATATTGAACCAGATATTCGCCGGGCTCAGCATGGCTTCAATCCTGCTGATGATCGCCTTGGGCTTGGCCATAATTTATGGTGCGATGGGTGTCATCAATCTCGCGCATGGTGAGTTCGTAATGCTTGGAGCCTATGCGGCATGGGCGCTACAGACCTATGCAGGGTTCAGCATCATCGTCGCTCTCCCCTTTGTATTCCTCGCCGTTGCTTCAGTTGGCTGGATCATTGAGAGGGTCATTGTTCAGCGGCTCTATCATCGTCCTCTCGACACGATTCTCGCGACATGGGGAATTGGTATTGTCTTGCAGCAGTTGGTGAGACTCTTCGTCGGAGCGGAGTCACGTTTCGTGAAAGGGCCGGAAATCCTCAGTGGCAACATTGAGATTGGTGGACTGATCATGTCCAACTACCGCATTTTTGTGATCGTGTTCTCCTTGGCTATTTTGGCGGCATCCTGGGCACTCATGACGCGAACCGAATTTGGCATGAAACTCCGCGCCGTGATCCAAAATCGTCAGATATCGGAGTGCTATGGCATTGAGGCCAAACACATATACTCGATCACGTTCGCTTATGGAGCTGGGCTTGCTGGCATCGCAGGGGCGCTGATCACACCACTCTTCAGCACCATTCCGACAATGGGGACAGGGCTTGTGGTTGACGCATTCCTTGTTGTGATCGTCGGTGGGTTGGGAAGCCTGCTTGGTGCTGCCACTGCCTCCGTGCTCATCGGCGAAGCAACTGCACTTTTCTCGATGCTGCTCAACGATACGCTTGGTCGGATCGCCGTGCTGGCTGGAATTATCGTGCTTATCCGGTTCCGCCCAAAGGGCCTATTTCCGTCCAACACCCGCCGCTGAGGAGAGCAAAATGACAACGAAACTATTCTACGACCTGTTTGCACTCGCAGTCTTTGCAGTGGTTATCGTAGTCGGGGTCCCATTCCTAATGGGGTTCGACGGGTTCGAGTTGAACACCTTTGCGCGCTATCTCGCGCTCGGCATAGTGTCACTCGCGCTAGCGCTCTCGTGGGGAAGCGCCGGGCTGCTCAACCTCGGCCAGGCTGCGACTTTCGGCATGGGCTCTTACGCGATGGCCATGCATCTCAAGCTCAAGGCGAGCGGCGACGCTCTGCCTGACTTCATGGGATGGAACAATGTCCCAGAACTGCCACTTATTTGGATTCCTTTTCACTCACTCGGCTTCACCCTGTTGGCCGGGCTACTGGTGCCGGCATTCGTGGGCGGACTGATCGCTATGTTCATGTTTCGCGCACGGATTGCCGGCGTCTTTGTCGCGATCATCACACTTGCATTCCTGGTAGCGTTCCAACTGGTTGTAATTGAACAACAGGGTATTACAGGAGGTCAGAATGGTCTGACCGGGCTCGCCCCGCTGAGCTTGCTTGGCTGGAGCGTCGACACCTATGACGTGAGCTTCTACTACCTTGTCGCAGGCTGCCTGATGGCGGCAATCACAGTCGGACTCTACCTAACGCACAGCAAGTTCGGACTGATCTTGCGCGCAATACGCGAGGACGCAGACCGCACCCGGTTTTTTGGCTACAATGTGGCCAATTACCAAACCGTTATTTTCTGTATCTCAGCAGCACTGGCTGGCTGGGCAGGCATGCTTTACACACTCGTTCTCGAGTTCGCATCCCCAACCTACATGAGTGTGTCGTTCAGCCTCGCCATCGTGATCTGGTGCGCGGTTGGCGGGCGGGATTCCGTGATTGCAGCTGCCATTGGCGCAATCATCGTGAATCTTCTCGAGGGGCGCCTTTCGGACGTCTTCGTAGAAGGCTGGAACCTTATGCTCGGCGTCATCTTCGTTCTTGTGGTGATGTTCATTCCACGCGGGTTGCACGGATTGATCGGCGACTTGTGGAAGGCACTGAATAACCAATCCCACAAACAGCGCGCCAATGAAGCTGAGCCAAAATTGCAGCCACAACCGGTTAAATCCGGTCAGGAGAAATAATCATGGCCCAGCTTCAGGTAACCGATCTGCATGTCGATTTCGGAGGGCTTCGCGCCGTTGATGGGCTTTCCTTCAACGTGAACGAAGGCGAAATACTCTGTCTCCTTGGCCCGAATGGAGCAGGCAAATCGACTACTCTCGACCTCATCTGTGGGAAGACTCAGCCCACAAGCGGATCGATCCGGTTCGAAGGCACTGATATTTCTCAGTTGCTTGAATTCCGGCGGGCGCGCTTGGGTATCGGGCGCAAATTTCAGGTGCCATCTGTCTACAAAGAGCTGACCGTAGCCGAGAACCTCTCAGTCGCTCGCTCACGCAGTCCTGGAATTTGGCACGCGCTTACCCGCTTCTCATTATCCGACGGCCGCGTGGCAGCGCCGATCCTGGAGCGTGTTGGCCTGGAAGCCAGGGCAAGCGAGATCGCGGGCAATCTCTCGCACGGGGAAACTCAATGGCTCGAGATCGCCATGCTGATCGCTCAGGACAGCCGCTTGATCCTGATGGATGAACCAACGGCCGGTATGACCATTCAGGAAACCGCACGCACTGCCGAGATATTTCGATCGCTCAGCACCAGCCACACCCTCATCGTAGTGGAGCATGACATGTCCTTTGTTCGCACCGTCGCGGACAGAATCGTCGTGATGAACCGCGGTGCCATGCTGGCTGAGGGCACGATCGAAGAGATCGAGACGAACGACGACGTTAAGACTGCATATTTGGGGCATTGATCATGGAAACCATGCGAGCAAAGGATCTATTTTCGTTCTATGGCAAGAGCCCGGTGATACAGGGTGTCACCTTTGATCTGGCACCTGGCGAGTTTCTCGCCATCCTGGGACGCAATGGTGTCGGCAAGACCACTCTGCTGAAATCTCTCATGGGGCTCACCGACCGCTGTGACGGAGGGCTTGTCTTCGGCGAGAATGAATTGCTTGGTCTGAGCACATCGCAGCGTGCGCAACTCGGCATTGCCTACATTCCGCAGGGCCGTGAGATCATTCCTGACTTCACGGTCCGTGAGAATATTCTGATGGGCACCTTCGCCCGCCCTGACGGTGGGCGCGAAATCCCCGACTATCTCTTCGAAATGTTTCCGATCTTGGACGAGTTCATCGGCCGAAAAGGCGGGGACTTGTCCGGAGGACAGCAACAGCAACTGGCTATCGCAAGGGCGCTTGCGATGGATCCTAAGATTCTGATCCTCGACGAGCCGACCGAAGGCATTCAGCCCAACATCGTCAAGCAAATCGAAGAGGCGATCATTCGGCTGAACAAGGAGCGAGGCCTCGGCATCATTCTCGTGGAACAAAACGTGCCATTCGCAAGACGCGCTTCAGACCGTTTCCTGGTGCTCGACAAGGGCCGTGTAGTCCTGAGCGGGCACAGCACCGATCTCACCGACTCCGTCGTGGAGAAGCACCTGACCTTCTGACGGTCAGGCAATCAGCACCGCAGTAACTCAAGAAAAGGATAAGACATGAGACATGGTGACATCTCAAGCAGCGACAACACCGTCGGCGTTGCAGTCGTCAACTACAAGATGCCCCGGATGCATACCAAGGCGGAGGTTCTAGACAACGCACAGAACATCGCCGACATGATCATCGGCATGAAGAAAGGCCTTCCCGGGATGGATCTGGTAGTCTTCCCGGAATACAGCACTCAGGGGATCATGTATGATCCCGACGAGATGATGGAGACCGCGGCCACGATACCTGGTGAAGAGACCGAAATTTTTGCCGCCGCCTGCCGCAAGGCGAACACCTGGGGCGTTTTCTCGATCACCGGCGAACGCCACGAAGAGCACCCAAAGAAGACACCTTACAACACGCTCATCCTTATGAACAACAAGGGTGAGATCGTGCAGAAGTATCGCAAGGTTCTGCCGTGGAATCCGATCGAGGGCTGGTATCCGGGCGATCAGACCTACGTCTGTGAAGGCCC
Organism: Roseovarius tolerans; assembly: GCF_900109855.1. Lineage (GTDB taxonomy): Bacteria > Pseudomonadota > Alphaproteobacteria > Rhodobacterales > Rhodobacteraceae > Roseovarius > Roseovarius tolerans. The sequence goes on from NZ_FOBO01000003.1 coordinate 108,332, forward strand.
AAAGGGCCTCAAGGTCAGCTTGATAATCTGTGACGACGGCAATTATCCGGAGATCTGGCGCGACTGCGCCATGAAGGGTGCCGAACTGATCGTGCGCTGCCAAGGCTACATGTATCCTGCAAAAGAACAGCAGGTGGTCATGGCAAAGGCGATGGCCTGGGCGAACAATAGCTACGTCGCTGTCTCAAATGCCGCAGGTTTTGACGGGGTCTATTCTTACTTCGGACATTCAGCGATCATCGGCTTTGATGGGCGGACGCTGGGTGAATGCGGCGAAGAGGACATGGGCATCCAATATGCACAGCTTTCGATCCCCGAGATCCGCGACGCCCGTGCCAACGATCAATCCCAGAACCACCTCTTCAAGCTTCTGCACCGCGGCTATACCGGTATTCATGCCTCGGGCGATGGTGACAAGGGTGTGGCCGAATGTCCGTTCGAATTCTATCGCAACTGGGTGAACGACGCGGAAAAGACACGGGAGCATGTCGAGTCCTTTACCCGTTCGACCGTCGGCGTGGCCTGCTGCCCGGTCGGCGGCTTGCCCACTGGTGCAAAAGAAAAAGAAGCGAAGTGATCTCGCTCAATCTCCCGCTTTGGAACGGCGCCAAGCTGCGCCGTTCCAGATCTTCCCCGGAATGGTGGACTTATAATGCCGTTTTTGACTGATCGACTGCATGATAGTGCACGTCAGGAAAAACTGACCTCGGCTTTGGCCGATGAAAATGCACGCATGACTGTGGCGAATACCACAAAGCAGCCCGAGACAGGGTTGCAATCTCGTTTTTCGTTCGACCTCCAGATGGTCGAAGCTGAATTGCGTGCGGCTATCATCGGACAGGATGAAAGTATCAACGAGTTGCTCGATATCCTCAAAGTCGTTCGAGCCGATATTGGCGACCCACGCAAGCCTCTGGCTACGGTTTTGTTCTGCGGTCCAACGGGAGTGGGCAAAACTGAAACGGTGCGAACGCTTGCGCGTGCACTCTACGGCGATGCAGACGCTTTCTGTCGCATTGACATGAACACATTGTCCCAAGAGCATTATGCGGCTGCTCTTACAGGGGCGCCTCCCGGATATGTCGGCTCCAAAGAAGGCACCACGATCCTTGATCAAGAGAAGATCGAAGGCACACGCAACCTTCCGGGGCTTGTGCTGTTTGACGAGTTGGAGAAGGCCAGCGACGAGGTCGTTCTGGCGCTCATGAATGTGTTTGACAATGGCTTGCTGACTGTCGCTTCAGGAGAAAAAACCTACTCGTTCCGCAATGCCCTGGTATTCATGTCCTCTAACCTCGGCGCGCGCGAATTGATGGACATTGATGAGCAACGTAGCCGCCTGTGGCATCGTTTCCTCTCAGCCCGCAAGAGCCGTCGGTCACAGGCCCACGACATAGTCATGAAATGCCTTCTTGAAAGATTTCCGCCGGAATTGGTCAATCGAATCGACCATGTCGATACGTTCAATTGGATATCCCGCGACAAGGTTCCTGCACTCGTAGATGTCGAGTTGACGCGGCTCAATCGGCGCCTTCGCAAACACGACCTTTCACTGGACATCACTACAACCCTGAGGGATTTTCTTTCATCCGAAGGATATGATAAGCAGTTCGGAGCGCGGGGCTTAAGACGGGCGATACGGCGGCATCTCGAATTTCCCTTGGCCGGTTTTCTACTGAACGGGCCTTCCCCTACAGCTGTTGGACCGGACCAGCATGTGATCCAAATTCTTGCGGACCGAAAAGATGGAACGGTCCAGTTTCAATATTCCTGAATAAAGGTGCCTCTTCGTGACAAGAACCGAAAGCTGGAAGATCGGACTGCTCTTTTCGACATCAGGTGTGACCTCGATAATCGAGCAGTCGCAACTCAATGGTGCGTTACTGGCCATCGATCAGATCAACGCAAAGGGTGGAATTCGCGGGCTTCCGCTAGAGGCGGTCAGCTACGATCCTGGCTCCATCGTTCCTCGCTACGGTGAATTGGCCGAGCGCTTGATCGTGGAAGATAAGGTGAGTGTCATCTTTGGCTGCTACATGTCGTCTTCACGCAAAGAGGTTTTGCCCGTGGTCGAGCGGCGCAATGCCCTTTTCTTCTATCCGACCCTTTATGAGGGCTTTGAATATTCTCCGAACGTCATCTACGGTGGGGCTTGCCCTAACCAGAACAGTGTGCCGCTTGCTAACTACCTGATGAGCGCCTTTGGCCATCGCATATTCTTCGTAGGCTCCAACTACATCTATCCCTATGAATCCAATCGAGTAATGCGAAACGTTCTTCGGCAAGGTGGCGGTGAAGTGGTTGGCGAACGCTATTTTGATCTCACTACCTGCGCAGAAGATTTCACTGATGTAGTCAAGGAAATCATGGAGGTTCGGCCCGACGCGATCTTTTCCACAATCGTGGGGCAATCATGCATTGAGTTTTATCGCGCCTACCATGCAGCGGGAGGTGACGGACGTATCTGCCCCATAGCCAGCCTCACAACGAACGAAGGTGAGATTAGCGCAATCGGGGCAGATGCAGCTGTTGGCCACATAACCGCAGCACCTTATTTCCGATCGATCAACTCCGTGGCGAACCGGCGCTTTCTCAAGGCCTATGAACAAAAATTTGGTTCTACAATTGATGTTACAAGCTGCTGCGAAGCTGCTTATAGTCAAGTGCATCTGTTTGCGGCAGCCTTGGAGGAGACTGGTGAAATGGACACAGATTGCTTGCGCGAGGCCCTGTTGGGCGAGGCGTTTGATGCGCCCCAGGGCCAGATCAAGATCGACCCGGAAAACAATCACACATATCTTCAGTCGCGCATCGCAATGGTCAATGGCGAAGGCGAGTTCGTAATAGACCTCAAAGTCCGTCGCGCGATCAAACCAGACCCCTACCTCGTCTATCCGGCGATCCATGACTGGAGTTTCCGCACTCAAAAAGTTTCCGGGGGTGGCGGTCACCATGCATGACCTGATCCGCGACCTACGCGATCAGAATGTTCTGCTGATCCATCCGCGTGATCGGAGTGCAGACGAACTTCTGCAACAAGTGAATCGGATCGGATGTAGTTTCGATCACATGTGGCCGGTGCCACACGCTTTACCAGATAAGTTCGACATGGTCTTTGTCGATGTTACCGATCAGTCCGCCAGTAAGTTGAAGAGCTTTTTCGACAAACGCGAGAAGCGTGCAACAATCATTACAATCATCGGATATGAAAATCCTTCGGTCTTGGACATCATTCTTGAGATCGGAGCACATGCCGTGTTGACGAAACCAGTCCGCGCAGCGGGTGTCTTGAGCAGTATGCTCATGGCGCGGCGATTTCAGTCCGAGCAAGAAAGGTTTTCCAAGGACCTCACCAAGCTACGGGAAAAGCTCGAGAATGTGCAAAAGGTCAATGATGCAAAATTCATTCTGATGCGCCATCGCGGAATTACCGAACGCGAAGCATATCATCTAATCCGCAAACAAGCTATGGCCAAGCGGACCACAACAACAGAAATTGCACAATCAATTATCAATGCTGAGAGCATTCTCAGCAATATGGGCGATAGCTAAAAGGCTATTCTATCGCGTCTAAACACCTACGAACTGTTTTTCGAACACCGGAGGCACCATGGCCTTTCGAAATCGCGTCGCACCCACAGGCGCACTTCACGCAGCCTCATCCAGAGGAACCCTAATGGGTAACCGGGGTATCATTCATGATGACCAGGGTAACATCCTCCGGACCCATGCACATCAGAATTGGGTAACATGTGCGCTTAACTATAAGGGGCGCAAACAGGTCGTAATGACCCCCGGACGCTATACTCGGCTGTTCTTTCTCGATGAGGCGACCGCGCTTAGTGCTGGGCATCGCCCCTGCGCGACGTGTCGGAGGGACCGCTACAGATCATTCGTTGACGCCTGGTGTCAGGTCCATGGATGCCCTGCAGGCAATCGCTCCGTGCCGCAGTTGATCGATAAGATTCTGCATGCAGCACGCATTTCTCGAAATGGTGCAAAGGTTACATTTCAAGCCAAGCCTGCGGAGCTTCCGGATGGCACGATGTTTGTCGGCGATGAGGCTCCGATTCTGCGGTGGAACGGCTACTTCCTGAGATGGAGTTTCTCCGGTTATCGAGTTGCTGAAGTAAATGAATCGAGAGAGGTTAGTGTCCTGACACCAAAACCCGTGGTTGATCTCTTCTCAGTCGGCTGGACCCCAGAGGTGCAATTATAAAGGTCATGGTCTGGATAGCAGGGCAAATCCCTACCGAGGCAATCTTCACATACCGCGCTAGGAATTAGCATATCATGTCCGCGAATGACGCTATGCTCGTTATGAGCAGGAGAGCCGGATATCTATACATGCATCGACGAGCAGAATGCAGGTCGGGCGGGAAGCGGAACTTCGCTGCAGATACGCGAGATCCAATATGGGCCTTGAGCGATAGCGGGCGAGCCCGAACCGGAAGGTCCCCGCCGAGCTACCGCATGACCGCTTAGAGCCCAATCCCGTCATTGCACCAAAGCGCAGCATCTGACGTGAAGCACGGAAAGCCGACATCCATGCGAAGTTCTTCTCACGTCAACATGAGCCTATTGAACGAATCGCAGGCTACGCTAAGCTCAACTCCCGGGGGGAATATTAAATGGGCAAACCGCAGGCTGCATTCGACGCAGAAGTGTTCTCACGGACGACGTCTCTCTTTGCATCAAAGCGTGATACCTTTCCTCCCGATGCGGTCGAGGCGCTTGCCGACGACATCGCAAGACGTCTTGTCTCAGCCAATTTACTTGGTCCGGCATTCGACATTCCTGTTATACCTGAGGAGGACATTTCCGCCTTTTGCGACGCGCTAATCCAGCCCGATCCTCAAGTCTCCCTGCACTTCATTGAAAACCGCCGTGCCGAGGGCCTGACCCGGCAAGGCGTTTATCTAAGCTATATCACTGCCGCAGCGCGTTACCTGGGAGAAGGGTGGGAGGAGGACAGGTTATCCTTACTGCAAGTGACATACGGAACCGGTCACCTTTACGCCCTGATGCGAGCCTTGAGGGCCGAAAGTCATTCAGTGCAGCACCATGCATTGGACAATCGCCGTTACGCCCTGTTTGCGACCGTTCCGGGTGAGGATCACGGCATAGGGATCACCGTCGCCGCGGATATGTTCCGAGACGTTGGCTGGGAGATTGACCTTCAGACTTGCACCGATCACGAAGCACTCATCGCGCATGTCGAGAATACCCGGCCGCATTTCATCGGCCTCTCACTGAGCACTGAACAAAGGCTGGAAGCGCTGGTGCGGCTGGTCGTGGGGATGCGCATCATCATGCCTGAAGCAATCATCGGCGTCGCACCGGCTTCGAAGGTCGACCCAAAACGCCTGACGGACCTTGTGGACATCGACCTCGTGTTCGAGGATGCACCTTCTGCGTGCCGCACATTGGATCGTCTGATCCGTCTTCGTGGCTGAGCTGTGCGATTAGGTTGCCGGGCGAATTGATCGACTGCAGCGAATGTCCGGTATGGCGGGCTGAACAGCAGCGCTGCGGATTGGGCTCCAAGGTCGGCTAAGTCCCGCAGACCGGACAGTGGCTAAGTCGTTGGCGAAGGTCTGATCTAGTTGAGACAACGGTCAAGTCTCGACCATTCTTGTCACCGTCGATAACCACGTTAATGAAAGAAGTTTAAATGCGAACGCCTTGATCGACAGATTTGCGCATGCTTTGCTCCGTAATTATGCTTGGCGACACCACCATGATCCTCTCCACTCTAGTTTAGAGATTGCCATATGGTCAGCCTTGATGAGCTTGATGATTACCTGTCTTCGGATGAAATGCCGGATGACTGCATGTGTATTTCAGATTTGGATGGGTTCATTCATGGAATCGCTTGTTCGCCTGTCACGATCCAGCCAGAGGAGTGGGTGCCAGTCGCCTTAGGTGGGCACGTTGAAGGCATCCCCGATTGGGTGATTGAAGCCATCATCACTCTCTACGGCGGTTCAATTTCTGATCTGTCAAAGGACCCACCTGAGGTAGAGCCGATATTTTGGCAAGCCAAAGAGGGCCATGTGATTGCGATGGACTGGTGTGAGGGGTTCATGCAGGCAGTTGCTCTCCGTAACAAAGAATGGCTGAGACTTACGGAGAGCGGCAATGGTGTTCGCCTTTTGACGCCTATTCTGGTTCACATTCTGGACGACAACGGAAACTCAGTGATGGGCATACCGCAGGAGGAACTAGACAAGACACTGAACGCTGCTGCGCAGGAAATCCCAAAATCAGTGGCCGGGATATATCAGTTCTGGAAGGAACAGTCTTAGACATACTCAGGCCTGACGTGCTTACTCATTTCTGGTGGTTCCTCTTCTGTAAAAAGCCAGGTTTCCATTTTAATGGCGCCCTCCATTCAGGTTCCCTGATAAGCATTCCAAAGTTCTTCAGCACTGCCACTCCTATGCTCAAGGCAAAGGTAGTCGCATACCAAAAGCGTTCTGCGCCCTTGCCAATCTAACGGCACATCAGAACTTCTTGGGTTTCATCTGGGTTAAGCTTCTTCAGCAGTCGCCCAGAGCAGGACACCCGCGAGCGTGTGATTTTAGACTGGAAAGTTCTCATCGTCGTCCCTGTCACTTTCTTCATGCGTTTGGTCGTCTAGCCAAGCCTCAGCCGCCTTAATATCTTTCATTGCAAAGCTCTTTATCGCGAGTGAAGGAAACATGGCGCCCTCAATCTCTGCTGCGGTTCGGATCCAAGCTGTATCCGAGAGCACAGCGCATTTTTCGAACTTGTTGATTAAGCTAAAAAGCCTCGGCATCTGCTGGAGTTCGACAGCCATCGCACTCAAAGTCGGCATTTCAAAATCAGAGATTCTGTAGAGCATCTTACCGTTGGTGATGCCTTCGGATTTCTCAATGAGGTTATGGAGCGCTGACCCCATAGCTTCTGCATCAAGTGCGCCCGACAGTTCAATGTTCAGACGGTTGGTTGACGGTTTCGAGACATGAAGCATTTCAGAACCCACTTCGCTATGGTCATAATCACCCTCAGACTGGGGTCCGCTTTCATTTATGCAAGTCAACAGCTACCTAGGCTCTGGACCTATAAACTGGTCGCATCGTAAACCACTGCTTTAACCTAGGCCAGACACTGGCAGGAAACACGGCTATGACCGGGTTGCGGACAAAGCAGACTTCAATATCACTTGGCGCTTATCATTTTTTCTGGCGCACTCTTCGGGTCTCAATCCCTGGTACCGCTACACGAACCAAGCTTAGCGAAGGGGCTAGCGGACTCGGGTCAGTTCTTTCATGTTCAGAAACCGAGTGTTTCCGAATTGGCTCAATCTTTCACGTTTGTGGCTAGAACGGACCTCCCTTTGGACAGCTTCCACCTGCAAAGATGCACCGTGTAACCAGTGATGGTACCAGTTATTGCATGATGCGTGCGGCAATCCCCTCATTGGGGATTGCTGTTTTTCCGCTGAGCGGGACGAAGCGGACTTTGCTTTTCTATGCTTTTCGAGCCAGCCTTTGGCGATATGTGTGGATTTGCGAATTATGATTCGCTCATAGGCTAAAGTACCTACAAGTGACCATTTCCAAGACTACAAAAAATCAGCAACTACATCACGTTTCATGGTAACCTTCGAACCGAGAACGACTTAACCAAGCCTTGGTAATTGAGTTATCCACAGTTCATTTGTTTGGGAAGTCAACTCGTAAGGACACCACTTAAAAGGATGCCAATTTATGAAAGTCGCGAAATCAATATTGCTCATTGCGCTTTTTGGCCTTGCCGCCTGCGCGCAAGTTGAACCTGCACCAAGCTATGGTGACAATCTCTACGACGCAGGGAGCTGAAAACTGTACCCAGTCTGTGAGGCGCGTTGCGCACCCCGCTTCTGATCTACTCGCCCAAAGCGGATAAAATTGCACTGCACAATTGCGGTTTGACCGCCTTCAGATATCGCCGGGCTCCGCGGTCAGTAGGATGAAATGGGTCTTTCACCTTGTTTTGCTCGGACAAACGGAAATTGCGCTTGTTCGACATCATGAGGGCTATTGTGTCCTTGCGCACTCCGCCGACAAATCGGCATTTATCCCCCTCCTGTTCAAAAGCCGCTTGGACATTGGATTGTGCCGTCAATCGCAGTTTGTTGGCTGCAGACTGAAAGCTGGGTGCGGTTGTCATGAAAACACAGGGCAATCCTTTTGGTACCTGTGATATCGCCCGCCGGACGTCACGCTGTGCGGTGGCAGGGTCGGCTGCCCAATCAGCCGCAGCATTTCCCAAAAATGAGAGGACCAGCAATTTTGGCTGATAATATCCGGGAGTGATTGCAGCTTCCATCGGGGACAGCCCTGGCTTGCAGAACTGAAAGTCCGGACCAACGCCAATCTGCACATACTTCTCTCGTTCGCGATTAACAGTGCCAAATGCGCCGGCGTTCCTTTTGAAACGTGGGTGAATTTTGCAGACATCTGCCTTACCCTTTGTACTACGAGCCGACCATTCCCTAAGCGCGGTCGAACGCACCCCGATTATTGCTGTCGCTTTAAGGCGGCGCAGCACCTGTCGTTGCCGCCAGTTCGTCTGACTGGCACAGCGCCGAGACAAAGATTGGAAAAATGCTAAGTAAGCTGGTCCCGCCCCAAAAGTGATCTGACTGTCACCGAGAACCAGAATATCTGGCGTCTCGAAACTCCGGGCGGGCTTTGCGCTCCAGGCGATTGCACAGGTCAGTACTAAGCACACCCGAAAAAATGATGCGGCGCTGTGTTTCATACCGGCAGGTTAGGCAACGCTCCACCATTTCGCAACGGAAGCTCGCTGGACCTCGTTTGGCATGTCCGCCTTGGGCTCAAACCTGCCGTTCTCTGTTTTGGCCGTGAAGGTCGGCTTTGGGCCGAGCACGAAGATACTCTAGATAGATGATCGCTCAATGGATGCACCCGAGATACATCGAGCCGAACCGTTTAGGTGCGGCTACTGAAACCTCTGGGGATGCACTTGGATCAATGTACAATCCGTGTGGTTCGACTAGCACGACAGCAAAGTCTTCATCGTCGATATCTGCGCCGCTGCCCACGCTCAAAAACGAGTAGCGTATGCCTGCCCACATCTCGAACCCGAGATCGATTTCAACACCGTCGTCATACCCTGAGTTTGGCACGTTGACGATCTTGTTGATTTTCCCAAGTGCGTCGAGAAGCATCGTTCCGCAAGTGTGAGCAATGAGATCAGCCACTTGGATGCCTGAAACGCGCTGCGAGTCCTGTTCAAAATGAATTGTGCAATCGTCAAGACCGCTAATTTCTGAAGCAATAGTTTTTGCTCTGCTTTCCGATGAGAAAAGACCTTCATCAAAGAAAACTTGATGGCGTTGACCTCGCAGCTTTGGGTGCAAGATCGCTTTCTTCAGGAGCGCAAGAGACGCGGGGCCGATCTGCTTGTCGCCATCAACAATGCAGACGGCGATCTGGCACTTGGAGCTTACAAAACCCCTTAGTGCGTTGCGCAAGCGCTGCAGACCTGGATTGTCGCGCATTGCTGTCGAGGATTTGTATTCGTAGCTTGATAAATCGAACCCACACTCCACAAAAAGCGCCTCGAGTTCCTCGTGTGGGTCAGCGTCACAGATCGCGAAAGCCGCCAGGGAAAACCCATGTGGGTGATGTTTACTATCGTCCAAGTAGAGGTAAGCCATGGATACAGTGTAAATAATCAGATCATTCTACAAAAGCCTTTCCGAAAGAAGATGCGAGCGGGAGAGGGAGCGAGCAGTTGGTTCAAAAGATTTGAGACGACGAGTCTGCCCACACACCAGACACCGCTGAACCAAATCCCTGACCAAATGATCAATGTCTGTTTTTGGGAAGCCGCACCGCAGCGTTGACGGAGCCGGTCAATGTCCGGAATGGGCCGTTTGTGCGATCGTCAATCTCAGTACTGGCAATGGATGACTGGAGCTCCACGTACGGGTATGCTCTGGTCGGGTGCGTCCGGAGCAGCAGCGAGGCTTCTCCCGCCGTCCTTCTAGACGCGCTACAATTTTCGAATTACTCTAGACGATGCTGGACAAACTGAGACTTAACTGGACATTCAATTTGGTTCCTAAACATGGAATCACACTGATCTTTCAAATACTTGGAATCAAATGGATGCCGCCACAGGGGTACATATGGGGGTAGGAGGGGCACAAGAGGATTCATGAAATTAATAAAATACAAGATCTTGATCGATAAGTGTGATTCCGCCCCCGGCACCATGTTACCAAATGTCTCTATGACTTGCCGTCATTGCTTCGGTCCAAGGAACCGACGGTGCGGGACGCCTTGCGTCCCTGTCAGGCGGCGGTCAGTCCAGCCCCATCTGGCGCATCATCGTTTCGATCTTAGGCAGGTCCTCGGGGTTGTTCAACTCCCAGAACTGGCGGTCGCGGGCTTCGACTTCGACGCAGAGTATGGCGCGGCCGTTTTCCAGAAAGCGCAACTGTTCCAGCCCTTCCAGCCCTTCGAGCGGCCCCGGTGCCCAGCCGGGATAGGCGGCGAGCGCCTCGGGGCGGTAGGCATAGACGCCGACATGGTGAAAGACCGGGGTCTGCGCATCGTCGGCATAGGTCTGAGAGGTGAAGGGCACCACTTCTTTGGAGAAATAGAGCGCGTGGCGGTCGCGGGTGAAAACTGCGGTCGTGCCGCCCACGCGGCCCGCCGCGCGGTCGGCCAGAAACCCGTTGAGCGCCGCGCCATCGCAGCGCAGCACCGGCGTTGCCACCTCTGCCGCGGGGTCGGCGCGAAGGCCCGCCACCAGGTCCTCGACGAACCAGTGCGGGGTCAGCGGTGCGTCGCCCTGCAGGTTCACAACGATGTCGAAGCCGCCGCCAAGGGCGGCATGCGCCTCTGCGCAACGCTCGGTGCCGTTCGCGCATTCCTGCGAGGTCATCACCACCTCGGCACCGAATGCCTCGGCGGCGGTTCTGATCCGGTCATCATCGGTGGCCACGACCACCCTGTCGACGCCCGAGACCGCGCAGGCGGCCTCCCATGAGCGGCGGATGAGCGACCGGGCCTCTCCGCTTGTCCCGCGCAACTCGGCGAGGGGTTTGCCGGGATAGCGCGTCGATGCGTAGCGGGCGGGGATGGCAATGAGAACGCTCATGTCAGGCTTTCTTGAGGTCGATGCCCGGCGCATGGGCGATGTAGAACGGGTTGGCAAAGCCGTCCTTGCCGTAGCGCAGCGGTGTGTGATCGTCAAAGCGCACCACATGCCCGCCGGCCCCTGACAGGACGGCATGCCCGGCGGCGGTATCCCATTCCATGGTGCGCCCTACACGGGGATAGAGATCGGCCTCGCCGGTGGCGACAAGGCAGAACTTGAGCGAAGACCCCGCGCTTGTCATGTCTTTCACGGCGTATTTGCCGATATAGTCGTCGGTTGCCTGATCGCGGTGCGACTTCGACGCCACCACCATTAGCGCGTCATTGTCAGGACGTGTGACGCGGATGGCGCGTTGTGGGCCGGGGGCTGCCTTGTCGAAGGGGCCGTCCTCCTCTACGGCAGTGCCATCGGCGAGGGTGTAGAACATGCGGCCCTTTGCCGGGGCATAGACGACACCGCGGGTAGGCGTGCCGTTCTCGACATAGGCGATGTTCACCGTGAAGTCGCCGCGCCGGTTGATGAATTCCTTGGTTCCGTCGAGCGGATCGACGATCAGGAACGTGTCAACGCTTTGACCATGCGACGCGGCCTGTTCTTCGGTAACGAGCGCCACGTCGGGGAAGGCTGCGCGCAGACCGGCGGAAATGATCGCATCGGCGGCCTCGTCGGCCTCGGTTACGGGGCTTGCGTCAGACTTCACCTTCACGTCGAAATCATCTGCTTCGTAGATTTCCATGATCCGGTCGCCAGCTTCCAATGCCAGTCGCCGCATCTCTGCCACAAGCGTGTCGTACTCCAAATTGTCGCTCCTTTGCCCGGAAGACGCCACTTTGCGCCCTTAATGAATGGATTACCCGGTGCCCCTTATGATAGGGTCTGAATGGGACAGCAAGAAACCCGCGCAAGAAATCCAACGGCATTCAGGCAGTTTTTCCGATGTTCAAGACCGCACGCCCAAGATCGAGCCTGCATTCCGCGATCATCATCCTTGACGTGATCTACCATGCGACCGTGCGGAGCGTGCGTCAGGCGCATGGCAACGCGGTGATCGCGCTCGTGTTGAACATCATGACCGTGATTATCATGGTGCTGGCGTTCTATCTCATGTTCACGGTTCTTGGCATTCGCGGCGCGAAGCTGCGCGGTGACTTCTTGCTGTTCATGATGTCGGGGATTTTTCTGTATCTCACGCATATCAAGGGCATGGGTGCGGTTCTCGGGGCGGATGGGCCATCCTCGCCGATGATGCAGCATGCACCCATGAACACGATCGTGGCGATCGCCTCTTCGGCGCTTGGGGCACTCTACATCCAGGTGTTGTCGATGTTCGTCATCCTGTTCGTCTACCATGTGGGATTCACGCCGATCACGATCTATCAGCCGATCGCAGCCTTCGGCATGGTCCTGCTGGCGTGGTTCACAGGGGTGGCCGTGGGCTTGGTTTTGTTGGCGATCAAGCCGTGGCTTCCAACCTTCGTGTCGATCTTTGCAACGGTCTACCAGCGCGCCAACATGATCGCCTCGGGCAAGATGTTCGTGGTCAACACCCTGCCGCCCTTCATGTACAACATGTTTTCCTGGAACCCGCTGTTTCACAATATCGATCAGGCGAGGGGGTTCGTTTTCATCAACTATTTCCCGCACAAGACGTCGCTGGAATACCCGATCTATGTGGGCATCGTTCTATTGGTGGTCGGGCTGATGGGCGAGTTTTATACCCGGCAATATGCCTCGCGCAGTTGGGATGCGCGGCGTTAATCCACGACCCGGCAGGTCAGGTTGATCCGTCCGCCGCCCTGTAACAGCGACGAGGTGCCGGGCCGTATGCGATCAACCCCGTGATGGATCAGGCGCACCGCACCACCCATGACAAGCACGTCACCCGAATTCAGCCAGACCGATTCGGTTGGGCCTCCGCGTGTGCAGTTGCCGACGCGAAAGAGCGCGTCGTCGCCAAGGGACACCGACAGGACCGGCCATGAGAAATCCGCCTCGTCACGATCCTGATGCAATCCCATCCGCGCGCCTTCGGTGTAATGATTGATCAGGCAGCAATCGGGCAGCCGCGCCTCGCTTACAAGTGCGCGCCAGATGGTCAGCACGCTCTCTGGAATCGGCGGCCAGCGCAGCCCGTCGGGGTGGGTCGGTTCATAGCGATAGCCATGCCGGTCGGTGACCCAGCCATAGCGTCCGGCAGAGGTCATGCGCACACTCATAGCCTTGCCTCGCGGGGTAACGGGGGTGAAGAGCGGGGCCTGCGCGACCACACCGCGCAATTCGTCCACCATCGCTGCCTGCGTCTCGGGCGACAGCCAGCCCTTGTAGATTGCCACGCCGCGCAGGGTCAGGGTTGGTTGGGGCATGTGGTCTCCTCTTTGTGCCAGATGGTCATTTTATACCAAATTGCACGATTCCATTACGTCCCAATGCTTGCAGCCCCACACGGCGCTGCCTATATACGCGCAGAAACGCAGGCACTGCGGCACGTCGCGGGTCTGCTCCTCATCGGGGGCCGGATGCCGAAACGGGTCGGGCCTTCGTCATATCGCCTAAGTAGAAGGGATCGAAAACATGGCCAAAGTGATTGGTATTGACCTCGGCACCACGAATAGCTGCATCGCGATCATGGACGGCGCTCAGTCGCGCGTGATCGAAAATTCCGAAGGCGCACGCACGACGCCCTCGATCGTGGCTTTCACCGAGGATGAACGCCTTGTCGGTCAGCCCGCCAAGCGGCAGGCCGTCACCAACCCCGAAAACACCATTTTCGGCGTCAAGCGCCTGATCGGTCGTCGCGTCGATGATCCCGATCTCGCGAAGGACAAGAAGAACATGCCGTTCACCGTCGTTGATGGCGGCAATGGCGACGCATGGGTGCAGGCGCGCGGCGAGAAATACTCGCCCAGCCAGATTTCCGCCTTCATCCTCGGCAAGATGAAGGAAACCGCCGAGAGCTATCTCGGCGAAGAGGTGACGCAGGCCGTCATCACCGTTCCCGCCTATTTCAACGACGCGCAGCGTCAGGCCACCAAGGACGCCGGCAAGATTGCCGGTCTTGAAGTGCTGCGCATCATCAACGAGCCGACGGCGGCGGCGCTCGCCTACGGTCTGGACAAGAAAGAAACGCACACCATTGCCGTCTATGACCTTGGTGGCGGCACGTTCGACGTGACCATTCTCGAAATCGACGATGGCCTCTTTGAGGTCAAGGCGACCAACGGGGACACATTCCTTGGTGGTGAAGATTTCGACATGCGGATCGTCAACTACCTCGCCGACGAGTTCAAGAAAGAGCATGGCGTCGACCTGACCAAGGACAAGATGGCGCTTCAACGTCTCAAGGAAGCCGCCGAAAAGGCCAAGATCGAACTGTCCAGTTCAAGCCAGACCGAGATCAACCAGCCGTTCATCTCGATGGGGTCGGACGGTCAGCCGCTGCACATGGTGGTGAAACTGACCCGCGCCAAGCTCGAGAGCCTTGTGGGCGACCTGATCAAATCCTCGATGAAGCCCTGCGCTGCGGCGCTCAAGGATGCCGGCATGTCGGCTTCTGAGATCGATGAAGTGGTTCTGGTGGGCGGCATGACCCGCATGCCCAAGGTCGTCGAGGAAGTGACGAAGTTCTTCGGGAAAGAGCCGCACAAGGGTGTGAACCCCGACGAGGTCGTGGCCATGGGGGCTGCCATTCAGGCGGGCGTGCTGCAAGGCGACGTCAAGGACGTGGTGCTGCTCGACGTCACGCCGCTTAGCCTCGGCATCGAAACATTGGGCGGAGTCTTTACCCGTCTGATCGACCGCAACACCACGATTCCGACCAACAAGAGCCAGATCTTCTCGACTGCCGAAGACAATCAGTCGGCCGTGACGATCCGTGTCTTCCAAGGTGAGCGCGAGATGGCGTCCGACAACAAGATGCTCGGCCAGTTCAACCTCGAGAATATCCCGCCCGCCCCGCGTGGCATGCCGCAGATCGAGGTGACCTTCGATATCGACGCCAACGGCATCGTCTCTGTTTCGGCCAAGGACAAGGGCACGAACAAAGAGCAGAAGATCACCATTCAGGCGTCGGGCGGCCTCTCGGAAGAAGATATCGAGAACATGGTCAAGGAGGCCGAGGAAAACGCCGAGGCCGACAAGGCCCGCCGCGAACTCGTCGAGTCGAAGAACCAGGCCGAGAGCCTTATCAACTCGACCGAGAAATCGCTTGAGGAGCATGGCGACAAGGTCGACCCCACGACCGTCGAGGCGATTGAGCTGGCCGTCGCCGCGCTCAAGGACGAGCTTGAGGGTGAGAATGTCGACAAGATCAAGTCCGGTATTCAGAACGTGGCCGAGGCCTCGATGAAGCTGGGCGAGGCAATCTACAAGGCCAGCCAGGACGACGGTCAGGATGAGCCTGCGGGAGCCGATCAGGCGCGGGGTGACGAAGATGACATCCTCGATGCCGATTTCGAGGATCTCGACGACAACAAGCGCGCCTGAGGCACGTTTCGGACCAAGTGGGCCGGTTCGGTTTAATGCCGGACCGGCCCCCACGCTCCGACATCAAGGAGATCCCAGATGGCCAAACGTGACTATTACGAAGTGCTCGGGCTTTCCAAGGGCGCCTCGGCAGACGAGATCAAGAAAGCCTACCGCACCAAGGCGAAAGAGCTTCACCCCGACCGCAATTCCGACAATCCGGACGCCGAAAAGCATTTCAAGGAAGCGGGCGAGGCCTATGACGTCCTGAAAGACCCCGAGAAGAAGGCCGCTTATGACCGGTTCGGCCATGCCGCCTTTGATGGCGGTATGGGCGGCGGCGGCGCGCGTCCCGGCGGCGGGTTCGGCGGCGGGGCAGGGCAGGGCGATTTCGCCTCGGCATTCTCGGACGTGTTCGACGATCTGTTTGGCGATTTCATGGGTGGCGGCCGTGGTGGCGGTCGTCAGCGCGCGGCCCGCGGTGCCGACCTGCGCTATAACCTGCGCGTAACCCTGGAAGAGGCCTATGGAGGCCTGCAAAAAAGCATCAAGGTGCCTTCTGCCGTGCCGTGCGACGAATGCGATGGCTCGGGGGCCGAGGGTGGCGCACAGCCTACAACCTGTCCGACCTGTTCGGGCATGGGCAAGGTGCGTGCGCAGCAGGGCTTTTTCACCGTCGAACGCACATGCCCCACCTGTGGTGGGATCGGCCAGATCATCAAGAATCCCTGCAAGGTCTGCCAGGGGCAGGGTCGTGTGCAGAAGGATCGCGCGCTCAGCGTGAACATCCCCGCAGGCGTCGAGACCGGCACGCGCATCCGTCTCGCCGGAGAGGGTGAGGCCGGTATGCGCGGCGGTCCGGCGGGTGATCTTTATATCTTCATCGAGGTGACCAAGCACGAGCTGTTCGAACGTGAGGATACCAACCTCTTCTGCCGGGTGCCGGTGTCGATGGCCAAGGCCGCGCTTGGCGGCGACATCGAGGTTCCGACGATCGAGGGCGGGCGCAGCCGCGTCAAGATCCCCGCAGGGTCACAGTCGGGTCGCCAGATGCGGCTGCGCGGCAAGGGCATGCCAGCCCTGCGCGGCGGTGCGCCCGGCGACATGTTCATCGAACTGGCTGTGGAAACCCCGGTCAACCTCACCTCGAAGCAGAAAGAGTTGTTGCGTGAGTTCGATGCGCTGAGCGAGGATAACAACCCCGAGAGCAAGAGCTTCTTTTCGTCGGTCAAGAACTTCTGGGATTCGATGAAAAGCTGATGCTGGACGCGCGTTAACCGTTTTCTAACGCTCCATTGGCAGGGTAGGGGCATGACAGATGCCCCTGCCTTTTCCGAGCGGCTATTGCCGCTCTTTGCGCCCCAGACGGCGACGCCAGTCACCCTGTCCGCCGCCCAGCCATCCTATATCCGCGATCACCGGCAGCGATTGCGTGCGCGCTTCCTTGATGGCGGCGCACAGGCGGTACCGGATTACTAGATGCTGGAACTCGTTCTCTTTCGCGCCATTCCGCGCCGCGATGTGAAACCGCTGGCGCGCGCACTCTTGGACATGTTCGGTGATTTCGCCGGGGTCATCTCCGCCCCGGCGGAGCGGCTCTCGGGGGTCGCTGGCGTGGGCGAAGCGGTGATCTGCGAGTTGAAGGTGGTCGAGGCGGCGGCGCACCGGCTGGCGCAGGCGCGGGTGATGAACCGAGCCGTGCTCTCGTCCTGGGAGGCGCTGCTGTCCTATTGCCGGGCCAGCATGGCACATCGCGAGACCGAACAGTTCCGCGTTTTCTATCTAGACCGCAAGAACGTGTTGATCGCGGATGAGGAACAGGCGCGCGGAACGGTGGATCACGTGCCGGTCTATCCGCGCGAGGTGGTCAGGCGCGCGCTGCAACTCAATGCGAGCGCGTTGATCCTCGTGCACAATCACCCCTCGGGTGATCCCACACCCTCGGCGGCGGATATCGACATGACCGCGCAGGTCGGTCGCGCGGCCGAAGTGCTGGGTATCACGCTGCACGATCACGTGGTCATCGGGCGTGCAGGCGAGGTGAGCTTTCGCGCGGACGGCTATCTCTAGCGGAGCCAGACCTCGACCCGACGGTTCACCTGGCGGCCCCAGGCGGTATCGTCGCAGGCCATGGGCATCGCCTCGCCGAACGCCTCAACGGCAAGGTCGATCTGTTCGAGCCGGGCGGTTTCAGCGGCCCGGACAACGGCCCGCCGCACCGTTTCGGCCCGCCGCAGGGCGATCTCGCGATTGGTTTCGGCCGGGCCCTCGCCATCGGAGAACCCGACAAAGACCAAACGGCGATTGTCATACAGTCCAAGCTCCAGTGCCCTTGCCAGTTGCTGCGCGTTGGAACGGGACTGGGCATCGAGCCGGACCGATCCGGTTTCGAAGCGGAACGTGGTGGTCAGTCGCTTGAGCGGGGCAAGCGTGCGCACCATGCGCTGCAACTCGCCCAACCCCAGTTCGTCGCCCGCCTGCGCGATCGCATTCGCGAACCGGTCGCCTTGCGCGTTGATCTCGATCTCCTCGGGGGTCTGATCGACAAATCCCGCGCGACGGATGACCAGTTGCGCCGAGGGATCGCGCAAATAGGCGATGAACTCGCGGCCCAGCTTGGGCAGACGGCGTGCGGGGAGATAGAGAAAGAGTGGCGCGGTCAGCGGGTAATCCTCGGTCTTGACCGCCCGGCGCGTCGCGCGCAGCGCAAATCCGCAGGCCCCGGTAATGGGTAATTCCCACGTGTCACCCTGCTCGGAGCGCGTCGTGAGACCGAGCGCAAAAGGATCGCTCGCGACGGCCTTGGCGAAGGCTGCACCATTGGCATGCCGTTCGACACGTTCCAGCAGGCGGCGGCCTTCGGGGACAAGCACCTGATCGACACTGGCTTGTCCGATCCCGGTTTCCGCCGACCACAGGTGAATATCGATTGGCGCATCCGGGCCGCCCAGATCGGCCCAGTTCACGATCTCGCCCGCCAATGCGCGCGACAATTGCCGCAGGCTGATGCCTTGCGTGGGGTTGCTTGGAGCTACGACTGGAACCAGCGCATCCAGCGCAAGCACTCGCGCCCGTCCCGGTGCCGAGAGATTGCCAAGCCCTGCCTCTCGTGCGCGCTCCAGTTCACCTTGCCGAATCTCGCGCAATGTCATGGCGATATCCGCCTCGTTGGCGAGAAGGTCGGCAAACCCCTCATCGGTATTGGTCAGGCGAAAGGTGAATTCCCCGATCAGGGTGGCGTCCTGACCGGTATGCAGATCAAAACGCAGTTCCGTCGGCGTGTCGGTCACGCGCCGCAGATCGTAGTCACCACGAATGGCAAAGGCTTCGAGCAGGGCGGGCATGAGAATGCGGCCGACTGCCGGCGCGCCGGAAAACACCAGCCGCGCGACATAGGCCTCGAGATTGGGGCAGCCGGGCCCCTCGCAGGCGACGCCTGATCCATCGACGGTCAATTCGCCATATACCGTATCGACACGATAGAATTCGCCGTCAAAGCCCAGAAGGTTGCCGGATATTTCGACAGAGCCATCATGAGAGCGGAGCGTCACATCTTGTGCTGCGACCGCGATCGGAATGACCAGAAGACAAAGTGCGGCGAGGATCGCCGCACGCAATGCTGTCATGTCCTGCCCCCCTGAAAAACGCGGTCTTAGTTTTGCGCGATCTTCAGGTCATTGAACAGGTTTTTCAACACCAGAAACTCTCCGACGGCCTCGCAATCGGGCATGGCCAGCACAATATCCTGCACCTTGAGCCCAGCATCGCCGGTGGCGATGGTCTGCGCCTCGAGGTCGCGGCCGCAATTTGCCGCGCTAACCTCGGCCTCGACACGCAGGGTCACGTCGCCGGCGCGCGTGGCGGTGCCGGTGGGGAAGGTGTAGACTTCGGCCATCAGGCCCTGATCGGTGCCGGGGATGCCAAGACGCGTCAGAAACCCACCTTCGCCTGCGATTCCGCGTGCCTTGTCCTGCGTGGATGCGGCCCAGATATGACCCGCCTCACCGAAATCTGCGCCGTATTCGAGGGCGTGCAGCGAGAGGCTGTCTGAACTGCCGCTCCATTGCACGACAAAGCGATCGTAGAGTGGGAGCGTATCGACATCCGCCGTCGCCAACGCCCCCTCGCCGTCGGCGAAAGACACGATGAAAACCGCGCTCTCGCTCAGCGCCGGCACTTCAAGCCTGCTTTGCCCGGCGCTATCGGTCGCGGCGTTGAACATCATGCCGTTGTGATGAACCGTGAAACGCTCGTTGATGCGGCAGGGGGCTGACACGGCCAGTTCGACCATCGCGCCCTTGCGCAGCGCGGCATCCATCTCGTAGTCGCATGTGAAGGTCGGGGCGACCTCTTCCTGCGGCAGGATGTCGGGTGTCACCGTCTCCTCGGCCACGGCGAGCGTAACCGGTACCGCCGGGAGCGCGACCGGGCCCGGCATCGCCGCAGGAGGTGTGGGCGCGGCAGATGTCAGTTCGATCTGGGAAATTTCCACTGGTTTGTTGAGCACCGGAACCGAGACCGATTGCATCGCAGCCACTTGGTGCGACGGCGCCTGCGCCTGCATGAAAAATCCAATTCCAAGCGCGCAGGCAAAGGTGCCGCCCGCAATGATGTAACGTCGAGCCTTTGACATAGTGCTCTCCATACCAAAACACGGTTGGTATAGAGGCTAGGCGTTAATAATGGCTTCCCAATGGCAGGGAAAAGGTCTCAATCAGGCGATTTTTCTCAACTCAGCCGTCCGTGGCAATGCTTGAATTTCTTGCCGGAGCCGCAGGGGCAGGGCTCGTTACGGCCCGGGTTTCCCCATGTCGAGGGATCGCTCTCGACAAAGCCCGGCGCACCCTCTGCGGATGGTTCGGCGGGGGTTTCGGGCTGTGCGGCGGCCTCCATCGCGGCGCGCTGCTCCTGCAATTCGCGCATCAGTGACTGTTGCTCTTCTTCCGACATTGGACGGATCTGCGAGAGCTTCTTGGTCACGTCCATACGCAGGCTGTCGAGCATGGTCTCAAAGAGTTGGAACGACTCGTTCTTGTATTCGTTGAGCGGATCGCGCTGAGCATAACCGCGGAAACCAACGACGCTGCGCAGGTGTTCGAGCGTCAGCAGATGCTCGCGCCATTTGCCGTCGATGGTCTGCAAGAGCACCTGCTTCTCGATCATGCGCATGCTCTCGGGGCCGAACTGGGCGGCTTTGGCGGCCATCATTTCGTCGGCGGCCTTGTCCAGGCGTTCGATGATCTCCTCGTCGTCCACGCCCTCCTCGGCGGCCCAATCAATCACCGGCAGATCCATGTTGAGATGCTCGATCACCGCAGCATGAAGGCCCTCGGTATCCCATTGATCGGCATAGGTCTTGGGCGGCATATACTGGTCGACGAGATCGGTGATAACCTCGGCGCGCATGTCGCTGATGATCTCGCTGAGATCCTTGGCCTTCATGATGTCGAGGCGCTGCTTGAAGATCACCTTGCGCTGTTCGTTCATCACGTCGTCGAATTTCAGCAATTGCTTGCGGATATCGAAATTGCGCCCTTCCACCTTGGCCTGGGCGCGTTCCAGCGATTTGTTAACCCAAGGGTGAATGATTGCTTCGCCTTCCTTCATGCCAAGCGTCGAGAGCACCTTTTCCAGCCGCTCTGAGCCGAAGATGCGCATCAGGTCGTCATCGAGGCTGAGGAAAAAGGCCGACCGCCCCGGATCGCCCTGACGGCCCGAGCGACCGCGCAGCTGGTTGTCGATGCGGCGGCTCTCATGGCGCTCGGTGGCGAGCACGAAGAGCCCGCCTGCGGCCTTGACGGCCTCTTCGTCGGCGGTGTGTGCTTCTTCGATGTGGCGGCGGATGTCCTCGGGGTCACCCTCGGGATCGGCAGCAATCGCCTCCATGATCTGGAAATCGAGATTGCCGCCGAGTTTGATGTCGGTGCCGCGCCCGGCCATGTTGGTTGCGATGGTCACCGCACCCAGCTTGCCGGCATCGGCGATGATCTGCGCCTCTTTCTCGTGCTGGCGGGCGTTGAGCACGTTATGCGTGATCCCCGCCTTGGTCAGCAGCGTGCTCAGCATCTCGGATTTCTCGATCGAGGTGGTGCCGACGAGGATCGGCTGTCCCTTGCCATGGGCGTCGCGAATCTCCTCGACGATGGCGTCGTATTTTTCCTGCTGGGTGCGATAGACGGCATCGTCTTGATCAACCCGCGCAATCGGCTGGTTGGTGGGCACCTCGACCACGCCGAGGCCGTAGATCTCCGCGAATTCCTCGGCCTCGGTGACGGCGGTGCCGGTCATGCCGGACAGCTTGTCATAGAGGCGGAAATAATTCTGGAAGGTCACGCTGGCGAGGGTCACGTTCTCGGGCTGGATC
Organism: Roseovarius tolerans; assembly: GCF_900109855.1. Lineage (GTDB taxonomy): Bacteria > Pseudomonadota > Alphaproteobacteria > Rhodobacterales > Rhodobacteraceae > Roseovarius > Roseovarius tolerans. The sequence continues at coordinate 130,302 of NZ_FOBO01000003.1, forward strand.
TGGCAGCCTTCCTTGGCCTCGATGGCCTGATGCAGGCCATCCGACAAACGGCGCCCCGCCATCATGCGACCGGTGAATTCGTCGATCAGTACGACGTCACCGTCACGCACGATGTAATCCTTGTCCTTGTTGAACAGTTTGTGCGCGCGCAGGCCCTGGTTGACGTGGTGCACGATGGTCGTGCTTTCGGGGTCGTAGAGCGATTGATCCTCGGGCAGGATGCCACGTTCCTTGAGGAGGTTTTCCAGATACTCGTTTCCGTCATCGGTGAAGGTGACGTTGCGGGTTTTTTCGTCGAGCGAATAGTGATCGTCGCTTAATTCCGGGATCAGTGCGTCGATGGTCTGATACAGTTCACTGCGGTCCTGGCTAGGGCCCGATATGATCAGCGGTGTGCGCGCCTCGTCGATCAGGATGCTGTCGACCTCGTCTACCACGGCGAAATTATGCGCGCGTTGGTTCATCTCTTCGAGCGAGGCTTTCATGTTGTCGCGCAGATAATCGAACCCAAGCTCGTTATTGGTGGCATAGGTGACATCAGCACCATAGGCGGTCTTTTTCTCGGCTTCCGGCTGTTGCGGATAGACGACGCCCGTGGTCATGCCGAGCGCGGCAAAGACCTTGCCCATCCACTCGGCATCGCGCCGGGCAAGATAGTCGTTCACGGTGACCACATGCACGCCCTTGCCGGAAAGCGCATTGAGATAGCAGGGGAAGGTCGCCACAAGGGTCTTGCCCTCGCCGGTCTTCATCTCGGAAATGTTGCCCTGATGCAGGAAGATGCCGCCCATCAGCTGCACATCGAAGGCGCGCAGTCCAAGCGCGCGGCGGGCCGCCTCGCGGCAATTGGCAAAGGCCTCGGGCAAGAGCGCATCGAGGCTCTCGCCGTCGGCGATACGCTTGCGGAACTCTTCCGTCTTGGCGATAAGCCCGTCGTCGCTCAGGGCCTCGTATTCGGGTTCCAGTGCGTTGATCTTTTCGACCAGCGGGCGCGTCGCCTTGATCTTGCGGTCGTTCGGTGTGCCGAAGATCTTTCGCGCGACCGTTCCAATACCCAACATGTTTTATCCGTTCTGGTGTTTTGACTGTCCGTGACAGGCAATCGCTTGCCCCGCTCGCCCGCGCGCCCTAAAACGGGCGCAAGTTGTCGGCTCGCGCCTTGGTTACGAGGCGATGTAAGGGGCCGCCGGAAAAGTGTCAACGTCGCGCGCCGTCACGCCCGGTGTCGCGTCACGCAATAAAGGGATGTTTCCATGTTTCGCCGTATGATGACCTCGACCGCGCTTGCTGCCGGGCTGATGCTGGGCACGCCGCTCATGGCGCAGGATGACCCCTCCGCCAAAACCGTCGTCGCCACCGTGGGTGACACCGAGATCACGCTGGGGCACATGCTGGCGCTGCGCGCGGGCCTTCCGCAACAATACGATCAGATCCCGCCAGAAGTGCTATTCAAGGGCGTGCTGGATCAGTTGGTGCAGCAGACCTTGTTGATGCAGGCGCATCAAGGCACGCCGTCGCTGGCCGCGCAGGTGCAACTCGAGAATGAGCGCCGCGCGATCCTCGCGGCGGATGTGGCCGATGATGTGCTGAACGACGCCCTGACCGATGAGGCGCTGCAAGAGGCCTATGAGGCGCGCTATTCGGGTGCCGAGCCCGAGACCGAATACAAGGCCGCGCATATCCTCGTGGAAACCGAGGAGGAGGCGCAAAAGCTGATCGAGGAGATCGAGGACGGGGCCAATTTCGCGGCCCTCGCGCAAGAGCACTCCACCGGTCCTTCCGGTCCTTCGGGCGGGGATCTGGGCTGGTTCGGCGATGGCGTCATGGTGCCTGCTTTCTTCGACGCGGTCGCGGCTCTTGGTGAGGGCGGGGTCTCGGCTCCGGTGCAAACGCAATTCGGCTGGCACGTGATCCAGCTCAAGGAGACCCGGGTCAAGGAACGCCCCGCGCTTGACGAGGTGCGTGACGAACTGACGGGTGAACTGCGTCAGGCGGCCTTTGATGCCTATATCGCAGAGCTTGAGGCCGAAAGCAGCGTCGCGCGTGACGCGGGCGACGCGCTCGACCCCGCGCTGATCAACCAGACCGACCTTCTGGAGAACTGAGCCATGGGCGCCAAACCGCCGCTTTCCCCGCTCGCCCCGGCGGGATTTCCCGAACTGCCCGAGATCGCCGGGGTGAGCTTTGCCACCACGGCGGCGGGGGTGCGCTACAAGGATCGCACCGACGTGATGCTGGCCAGCCTTGCGCCGGGCACGGCGATGGCGGGGGTGTTTACCCGCTCTGCCACGCGCTCGGCGGCGGTGCTGGATTGCCAAGACAAGATCGGCGGCACGCCTGCGGGCGGGGCCGCGATCCTCGTCAATTCCGGCAATGCCAATGCCTTTACCGGGCGGCGCGGGTCAGAAGCGGTCAGCGCCGTTACCGGCGCTGTCGCTGAAACGCTTGGCATCTCCGCGGCTCGGGTCTTTTCCTCGTCAACCGGTGTGATCGGCGAGCCGCTACCGCATGACCGCATTACCGGATGCCTTGATGATCTCAAATCCGCACTTTCGCCGCATGCCATCGAAACTGCGGCGCATGCGATCATGACCACCGACACCTTTCCCAAGGGATCGGGCACCACGGTCACGATCGACGACCAGACCGTGCATATCGCGGGCATCGCCAAAGGGTCGGGCATGATCGCGCCCGACATGGCGACGATGCTGGTCTATATCTTCACCGATGCCGCGATCGAGCAAGACATTCTGCAAGACATGGTCAGTGCGCTCAACCGCACGACGTTCAATTGCATCACCGTGGACAGCGACACTTCGACCTCCGACACGCTTCTGGTGGCCGCGACCGGGGCGTCGGGCATACGCGTGACCGAGACCAATGTCGGGTTCATGGAGGGGCTGCGCCGCGTCATGCTCGATCTGGCGCATCAGGTGGTGCGCGACGGTGAGGGTGCCACGAAATTCGTCGAGGTCTCGGTGACCGGCGGGGCTTCGGATGCCGAGGCCCATGTGCATGCCAAATCCATTGCCAATTCGCCGCTGATCAAGACGGCGGTGGCGGGCGAAGACCCGAACTGGGGCCGCGTGGTGATGGCGGTGGGCAAATCCGGCGCGCGGGCAGATCGTGACCGTCTGTCCATCTGGTTCGGCGATCTGGAGGTGGCGCGCGAGGGATTTGTCAGCCCCGATTATGACGAGGCGAGGGCCGCAGCCTACATGAAGAACCAGGACATTGTGATTCATGTCGATCTGGGTCTCGGTGGCGGCACGGCGCGCGTCTGGACCTGCGACCTGACCCATGGCTATATCGACATCAACGCGGATTACCGGTCTTGAAGACGGTTCTGGTTTCGGCCGTGGCGCTCATCGACGTGGATGGGCGCATCCTGCTCACGCAGCGCCCCGAGGGCAAATCCATGGCCGGGCTGTGGGAATTTCCCGGCGGCAAGGTGGAGCCGGGAGAGACGCCGGAACACGCGCTGATCCGCGAATTACAGGAAGAGATCGGCATCGACACATGGGCGTCCTGCCTTGCCCCCTTGACGTTCGCCAGCCATTCCTATGAAGAGTTTCACCTGCTGATGCCGCTCTTTGCATGTCGCAAATGGCAGGGCATTCCGCAGGGCCGCGAAGGGCAGGCCCTCAAATGGGTGCGCGTGGGTGATCTGAAATCCTACCCCATGCCGCCTGCTGATATCCCACTGATCCCGATCCTGCGCGATTGGCTCTGACAGCGCCGGGCAGAGCCAAAGGCGTGCGGGGTATCGAAAGAGCCTGCCGCTGATCCCTTTGGCCATTGGCCGTTCCGCACTTTTCTTGGCATTCTAAAACTACCAGAGCAACGGACGCCTGACGGCGCGTTTTAGACGAGGAATTGTAAAGATGATCCGCACCATCCAGACAGGCTCCTGCACCTTGATCCAGGGAATGTTTGTTAAGCTTCTAGAGAATGGTTTCATGCAGGTGCGTGTTGACGATCGCCTTTTCGTCGGTCGTCCTGTGTCCAGCCTGGGCTGATAGGCAAAGACCATCACTCACACGACTGCCCGCGTGCTACGTCCCCCAGCGTAGTGCGCGGGCATATTTATGTGCTGTGACCGGACTGACGGTTTCTCGCATAGCAGTCTGCCATCCGCTATTTCCCGCACCGATCTTCGTGTTAAACGCGAAGAGGACAAGTGCGGCCTCTGCTTATCGAGAGGCCCGTTCAGGGGGGGGAAGGCGATGACGGCGGCGGGTCGGTTCAACGATGACATAGCGGCGCGGCTTGCGGGTTTGCGCGACGAGGGGCTTTACAAGACCGAGCGGGTGATCACCTCGATGCAGTTGGGCGAGGTGCGGCTGGCGGATGGGCGGGAGGTGATCAACCTGTGCGCCAACAACTATCTCGGGCTGGCGGACAACCCCGAACTCATCGACGAAGCCGTGTCGGTATTGCGTCGGTATGGCGTCGGTATGGCGTCGGTGCGATTCATCTGCGGTACGCAGGAGGAGCATAAGCAACTAGAGGCGCGGATTGCCGGGTTTCTGGGTCAGGAGGATACAATCCTCTATGCCGCCGCGTTCGATGCAAATACCGGTCTCTTCGAGACGATCCTGGGGCCGGAGGATGCGATCATCTCGGATGCGCTCAACCATGCGAGCATCATCGATGGGGTGCGGCTGTGCAAGGCGCAGCGCTGGCGCTATGGCAATCGCGACATGGGCGATCTGGAGCGGTGCCTGAAGGAGGCGCAGGGCGCCCGGCATCGGTTGATTGCCACCGACGGGGTGTTCTCGATGGATGGCACCTACGCGCCGCTTGACGAGATTTGCGATCTGGCCGAGCGCTATGACGCGATGGTGATGGTGGATGATTGCCACGCCACCGGGTTTGTCGGCGCGACCGGGCGCGGCACGCCGGAGCATTTCGGGGTGATGGACCGGGTGGATATCCTGACCGGCACGCTGGGTAAGGCGCTGGGCGGGGCCTCGGGCGGGTATACGGCGGCGAGTGCGAAGGTTGTGGACTGGTTAAGGCAACGCTCGCGGCCTTATCTCTTTTCGAACACGTTGGCGCCTGTCATCGCGGGCGTGTCGCTCAATGTTTTCGATATGCTGGAGGATGGCGGGGCGCTGCGCGCGCGGCTGTGGGAGAACGCGGCGTATTTTCGCGAGCGGATGGGCGCGCTCGGGTTCGAGTTGCTGCCCGGCGAACATGCGATCATCCCGGTGATGCTGCGGGACCCGAAACTGGCGCAGGAGATGGCGGCCAAGCTGAACGCGCGCGGTGTTTACGTGACCGCGTTTTCTTTCCCGGTGGTGCCGAAAGGGCAGGACCGCATCCGTACGCAGATGAGTGCCGCATTGAGCCGCGACATGCTGGACCGGGCGATTGACGCTTTTGAGTCGGTCGGGCGCGAGTTGGGGGTCATTGTATGACGCCGCTGCCGTCGGTGATCGAGGCGTTTGGCGACACGCCTCTGGTCGAGTTGCATCGCATCCGCGCGGCGCTTGGCCTTGAGGGGCGGGTGCTGGCCAAGCTCGATTATCTCACGCCCGGCTTTTCCAAGAAGGACCGCGCGGCGCGGGCGATCATCGAGGCGGCGCGCGCAACTGGAGAGTTGCGCGACGGGCAGGTGGTGGTGGAACTGACCTCGGGCAACATGGGCACCGGGCTGGCGATTGTCTGTGCGGTGCTGGGCCATCCGTTTGTCGCGGTGATGAGCGAGGGCAATTCCGAGGAGCGGGCGCGGATGATGCGGGCACTTGGCGCGGAGGTCGTGCTGGTGCCGCAGGCGGAAGGGTCGCGGTCCGGTGAGGTGTCGGGGGCGGATCTTGCCCTGGTCGAGGAAGAGGCGCGGCGGATCACGGAGACGCGCGCCGCGTTCCGGGCCGATCAGTTTGCGCGGGAGGGCAATCCGGACGCCCATGCGCGCGGCACCGCGCCCGAGATCTGGGAGCAGTCGGGCCATGCGGTGACGGCGTTCTGCGATTTCGTCGGCTCTGGCGGCACGATCGGCGGCGCAGCACGGTTTTTCAGCCCTCTGGGGGTGCGCTGCTTTGCGGTGCATCCCGACCGGGCGGATCATCCGATTCAGGGTGGAGGATACTCGATGCCCGATCTGGTACATCTGCGCGGCGCCGATCTGGCGGGCGATGTGACGATCACGGGGCAAGAGGCGGCGGAGCATGCGCGGCTTTTGGCCCGGACCGAGGGCATTTTTGGCGGCTATTCTGCCGGGGCCAATCTGGCGGCGGCGATCCGGCTGTTGCGAGGGCCGGAGCGGGGTGGTTGCGTGGCGTTCGTGGTTTGCGACAGCGGGTTGAAATATCTGAGCACCGATTTGTGGGGGCAGGGCAATGCAGAATGAAATGAAGGCGCTGGTGAAGGCGCGGCCCGAGCCGGGGCTGTGGATGGAGTATGTGCCGGTGCCCGAGGTCGGCCCGGCGGATGTGCTGATCAAGGTGAAGAAATCGGCGATTTGCGGCACCGATGTGCATATCTGGAAATGGGATGAGTTCTCGGCCAAGACTGTGCCGGTGCCCATGGTGGTGGGGCATGAGTTCGTCGGCGAGATCGTCGATACCGGGCCTGCGGCGGTGAGATACCGGATCGGGCAGCGGGTTTCCGGCGAGGGGCATATCGTCTGCGGGGCGTGCCGCAATTGCCGCGCCGGGCGCGGGCATCTGTGCCGCAATACCAAGGGGGTGGGCGTGAATCGGCCCGGATCATTTGCCGAGTATGTCTGTATTCCCGAGATGAACGTGGTGCCGATCCCCGAGGACGTCCCCGACGAGATCGCGGCGATCTTTGATCCGTTCGGCAATGCGGTGCATACCGCGCTGAGTTTCGATCTGGTGGGCGAGGATGTGCTGGTGACGGGCGCGGGGCCGATCGGGATCATGGGCGCGCTGGTGGCGCAGAAGGTGGGCGCGCGCAAGGTGGTGATCACCGATATCAACCCTTACCGCCTTGATCTGGCGCGGCGGATGGGGGTGCAGCATGTGGTCGATGTGGGCAATCAGCAGCTGCGCGACGTGATGGACGAGATCGGGATGACCGAGGGGTTCGACGTCGGGCTGGAGATGTCCGGGGCCGCGCCCGCGATGCAGCAGATGATCGCACGGATGAACAATGGCGGCAAGCTGGCGCTGCTGGGGATTGCGCCGACCGAGTTTGCAGTGGACTGGAACGCGGTCATTTTCAAGATGCTGCATATCAAGGGCATCTATGGCCGCGAGATGTTCGAGACCTGGTACAAGATGATCGCATTGGTGCAATCGGGGCTGGATGTGTCGGGGTTGATCACCCACCGGATCGGGATCGACGATTTCGAGGCCGGGTTTGCCGCGATGATCTCGGGGAACTCGGGGAAAGTGGTGATGGATTGGTGAGGGCGGGGGAGTTGTGACGCGGTTTTGGGTTTTTTTTGACCGTGAGCGGACATAGCACCCCGCCAAAAGGTGCCGCGGGACGGCCCGGCGATCGCGCGGCACCTTCGGTGCGTTTCGCGCGGGTGGTGCGTATGTCGGGTCTAGGCCAAAACCGACCAGTTATCTTTAACGGGCAATCCCGCTCCGCACACTCAAAGCAGCGCGCGAATCCGCTCTATCGCCGTCTCGATATTCTCCGCCGAATTGGCATAGGAAAACCGCAGATAGCCCTCGCCGTGGCGGCCGAAGGAGGTGCCGGCAACCGTCGCCACACCGGCCTCGTCGAGGAAGCGGTCCTGGGCCTCTCCCGACGTCATCCCCGTCCCTTCGATATTCGGGAAGGCGTAGAACGCGCCACCCGGGTCGGTGCAGCGCAGGCCCGGCAGGCTGTTCAGCGCCTTGACGATCAGCCGCCGCCGGTCATCGAAATGGCGCATCATCTCGTCTACCGCGTCCTGCGGCCCGGTGAGTGCGGCGAGCCCGGCATATTGCGACGCGGCGTTGACGCAGGAATGATCGTTGATGCAGAGCCGCGTGGCGTGGCCCACCGCCGCGTCGGGCCAGACCGCGTAGCCCAGCCGCCAGCCGGTCATCGCATAGGTCTTGGACCAGCCGTCGAGCAGGATCAGCCGGTCGCGGATCTCGGGGTATTGTAGCAGGCTGACATGTTCGCGGCCGTCATAGAGCATGCGGCTGTAGATCTCGTCGGAGAGCACCGCCACGTGGGGATGGTCCGCCAGACCGGCCACGAATTTGTCGACCTCTGCGCGCGGGGTGACGCCGCCGGTTGGGTTGGCGGGGCTGTTGATGATGATCAGGCGGGTTTTGGGCGTGATCTGTGCCAGTACGGTTTCGGCGTCGAAGGCAAAGCTGTTTTCCTCGCGCAGGGCGATCGGCACCGGGGTGGCCCCGGAATAGCGGATCACGCTTTCGTAGATCGGGAAGCCGGGGTCGGGATACATGATCTCGGCGCCCGGTTCGCCGAACATCAGCACGGCAAAGAACATCGTCGGCTTGCCGCCGGGCACCACCACGACGTTGTCGGGGTTCACCTCGGCCCCGTGGCGGGTGTGCAGATCGGCGGCCACGGCCTCGCGCAAAGCGGGGATGCCGTTGGCGGGTGTATAGCCGTGATGGCCGTCGCGCAGCGCCTTGATCCCGGCCTCGACGATATGGTCGGGCGTCTGGAAATCGGGCTGGCCGATGCCGAGGTTGATGATGTCATGGCCCTGCGCCGCCAGCGCCTGCGCGCGGGCCAGCACGGTGAAGGCCGACTCGGTGCCAAGGCGCGACAGGCTGTCGGCGAAGTGCAGATGTGGCATCGGGGTCTCCGGCATGGGTCGGGCAGGCGCGCGTTGCGGCTCAGGTCTTGGCGGTGTCCTCGGATCTCTCAGCCTCGTCGACGACCTCGGCCTCGACCACATCTTCGTCGTCGTCGCCGTGGTCCTCGATCGCGCCGACGATCAGCGGCAGCATTTCGAGCCCGGTGGGCGTGGCCATCGGAGAATTCGGCGGCGCGCGCCAGCTGAGCGTGTCGAAGGTGCCGCAATTCTCGCAGGACGGCACCCATTCGGCGTGGATATGCTGACACTTGTCGCAGACCCATTGCGGACCGCGCGGCGCGCTGAGCGCGCGCGCGAGCCAGCCCTTGACCACGGCGTCGGGGGCCCCTTCACCGCGTTCGATGGCGGCCATGATAGTGAGCGCGCGGGCGTCCGGCTCGACCTCGGCCAGATCACCGAGCGCGCGCCTCGCCGCCGGGAAATCCTCGGCGGCGAGGTTCAGTTCCGCCTCGAGCAGCCGCGTTTCGCGGTTGTCGGGATGGACCTTCAACAGCTTGCCGAACCGCTTGAGCCGCTGCGCCGGGCTTTCGTCGGGTTCGATGGCGGCGAAAGCGGCGGCGAGGTCGGGATGCGGGCGTACCAGCCATGCCTTGTTGATCACCCGCACGGCGTTGCGTTTCTTGCCCTGCTCGACATAGCCGCGCGCCGCCAGCACCGCCGCCGGAATGAGGTCTGGCGAGAGCTTGTTGGCCTCGATGGCGGCCTCGCGGGCCTCGATGCTCTTGCCCTCGTTGAGCACATCGCGCGCCTCCGAGAGGGCCAGCACGGCGTCGCGCCGTTTATGAACGTCGCGTGGCAGATTGCCGTATTTCAGCTTGGCATTGAGGGTGGCGCGCGCGCCTTTCCAGTCGCCCGACCCGGCCTGCAACTGCAACAGCGTGTCCTGGACCTCGGCATGGCGCGGCTTGAGGGCAAAGGCCGTCTGCGCCAGTTTCATCGCGGTCTCGGTATCGCCATCCTGAAGCCTTTGCCGCAGGATGCCGCGCACCCCGACAAAGCGGGTTTTCTCATTGGTCAGCAGCCGCTTGAAGGCCTTTTCCGCCTTGGTCTTGTCGCCCGCCATTTCGGCGGCCTGCGCGGTGATCAGGTCGGTGAGTGCGGGTTTGCGCAGATAACCTTCGGCCTTGGCGGCCTTGGCCATCGCCACATCGCCCTCGCCCGAGGCCAGCGCCAGCATGCCCTCGCTCAGCGCGCGATAGCCCTTTTCCTGCCGGTTGCGGTCGAAGTAGCGCGACAGCGCGGTCTCATCCCCGTTGATGAAGCGCAGCAGCGCGACCAGCATCGCCGCCAGTTTCATCAGCGCCCAGATCGCCAGCACCAGGATCACCAGCGCGATCACCGCCTTGATCGGCGTCAGGTTGATCTCGACCCCGGCCATGACGACGCGGACACCGCCATCAAGTTCCAGCAGGAAGCTTGCACCGAAGGTCACGCCAGCCACCAGGGCGATGAAAACGGCTATCTTGATAATCGACCAAAGCATATGGATCGCCTTTTCTAACTCAATTCATCGTACCGGCCAGCGCATTGGCCGCCGACAGGGCCGCGCTGCGGCGCTCGGCGTCGGCGGCCCAATCGCTGAGCGCGGTGCGCGCGCCTTCGGGCAGGGTCTCGATCTCGGCCAGTGCATCGCCCAGCCGTCCGTCGCGCAGCGCCGCCTCGGCGCGCGACAGGACGGCATCCGGGTCGTCGCCCTCGCGCGGTTCCAGCGAGCGGATGCCAAGCTGGCTCTTGAAAAAGCCGCCGACACTCGACGCGGCACCGCCATCGGCATTGCGTTCGGTGGCGAGCGCCGCCCGCGCCGCCTCTGGGAAACTTTCGATCAGCGCCTCTTGCGTCGGGACACCGGTTTCGGCGGCGTCCGCCAGCGCGGCGGGCACATCGGCCCCGGTTTCGCGCAGATCGGCGAGGGCGGCGCTGAAATCATCGCCGGTATCGAGCGCCGTCATCACCCGGGTCAGGGCGGCGCGCTGCAAGGTGGCGCGCGCGCTGTCGCGCGCGGCTTCCTCTTGTGCCTGGGCTTCGCCCTTGAGGGCGTCGATTTCGGCGCGCTGTGCGTCAAGCGTCTCGCGCTGTTCGCTGAGTGCCGTGCTCAATTCCTCGATCTGCGACGCGGAGACATCGCTGCCACCGGTCTCGGGGGCGGGGCGGTCTTCCAACTCGGCGACGCGGCTTTCAATGGAGCTGACCTGCTCGGCAAGATCGCTCAGCGTGTCTCGCAGTCCGCCCAGTTCGCCACTCAGGTCGGGGGCGGGTTCAGAAGCGGGCTCGATGCCCTCGACCGTGGACTGCAAATCGTCCAGCGCGGTTTCCTGCGCTGCGATGCGGTCCTGCAGCGCATCCGTGTCAACGCTGTCCTCGGCCGGGCGCAGCGGGTGGTCGGGCAGGACATAGGGGGCGGCGATCACGCCGATGCCTGCGGCGACGACGCCACCAAGGAGCATCGACCAGAACCCGCCCTGCCGGATCGTGACCTGTTCGGTTTTCGTCACCGGGGCCGCCGGGGCAGGTGTCTCGGCCTCGTCGGTCTGCTGAGCGGCCTGCGCCTCTTCGGCCTCGGCCATGGTCGCGACCTCTGCCATCGGGTCATCGTCTTCGGGGCGGGTCGTGATCTCGTCGTCGGTTTCCGGCTCTTGGGATGTGTCCTCTGGCGTGCCGTCCGTTTCGGTCGTGCTCTCGGCGGGCTCTGGCTGCTCCGTGGGGGCGTCCTGCGCCGTTGTCTCAAGGTCTGCCGATTGCTCGGGCGCTTCGGTTACGGAGGTCGCCTTCGGGGCATCGCTCGACGGTTTTTCGGTGGGTGGCACCTCGGTCTCCGGTGCGGGCGCGCCTTGGGCGACCGTGTCCTGCGCCTCGGTCTGGTCCGTCTTTGAAGTCTTTTTTCTTGCCACGTCCCGCCACCTTTTCGAATCTTATCACGTCAAGCTGTCAACCTGACCTTACTGCGCCCGTTTTCCACCCTCAAGCCGCTTGGCCGTTTTCACCAGATCGTGCACCGCATCGGCCATGGCTTCTGCGTCGGGGCGTTGCGCAATGCTCAGTTTCTGCGCGGCCCCCTCTGGCACCGCCTCTGCCGCATTGCGGCTGATCGCCGCGACGAAGAGCGGCGCATGGATGTGATCCGCCTGGCTGAAGACTAGCCGTGCGCTGCGTGGTGACATCAGGGGAAGGATCACCGGCCCCTCCCCGGCCAGCGCGCGGCGGGCGGCCTCGCCCATGTCCTGCGGCTGCTGATCATAGACCACGGTCTCTTGCGCCACATGCCCCGCCGCCTGCAACGCGCCGGTGATATCGGCGGCCACATGCGCGCCGCGCAGGTGCAGGAACGGGCCGGTGGCCGCGTCCTGTGCAATCCGGTCGAGCAGTGCCGCTGCATCGCCATCGCAGGCGATCGCCGTCAGGCCCTGTGCGTGCGCCGCCTTGGCCGTGGCCTCGCCGACACAGTAGCAGGTGAAATCACGGGCCGCGGTCTGGTGACAGAATCCCGCCACACCATGCCGCGACGTGAAGATCAGCACCTCGTCGCCGCGCAGGGGTGGCAGTGTCCCGCGCCACGCGATTCGCATGACCGGGGCGCAGAGCACTTCTGTCTCCGGTCCGCACACCGTCCTCAGCCGCGCGGCGAAGCGGCCCGCCTCCGGCTCGGGCCGGGTGATGAGGATCGTCACGGGCATGGATCATCCAGAGTTGTTGGCTGCCTCATTCGGTGTTACCTGCCTTGCACCTGTCACGCAACGCATGGGCGCGATGAGCAAGCCGCTGATCTTCCTTGGACTTGAGAGTAGCTGCGACGATACCGCCGCTGCGCTTGTGCGTATCGGTCGGGATGGGGGCCCTGATATCCTTGCCTCGGTGGTGCATGGGCAGGCCATGCTGCATGCCGATTACGGCGGGGTGGTGCCGGAAATCGCGGCGCGGGCGCATGCCGAAAAGCTCGATATCTGCGTGTGTGAGGCGCTGGGGCAGGCGGGGCTGGGTCTGGCCGATGTGGATGCTGTTGCCGTCACCGCCGGGCCGGGCCTCATTGGCGGGGTGATCGCCGGGGTGATGTGCGCCAAGGGGATCGCCGCCGGGGCGGGCCTGCCGCTGGTGGGCGTCAACCATCTGGCCGGGCATGCGCTGACCCCGCGGCTGACTGACCTGGTCGCCTATCCCTACCTGATGCTGCTGGTCTCGGGCGGGCATTGCCAGTTCCTGATCGTGCGCGGGCCGGATGATTTTACCCGGCTTGGCGGCACCATCGACGATGCACCGGGCGAGGCGTTCGACAAGACTGCGCGTCTGCTTGGGCTGCCGCAGCCCGGTGGCCCGAGTGTGGAGGGGGAGGCCGCGCATGGTGATGCCAGCCGCCTGCGCTTTCCCCGTCCGTTATTGGACCGGGTGGGGTGTGACATGTCGTTCTCGGGGCTGAAAACCGCGCTGCTGCGCGCCCGCGATCAGATTGTGGCGGAAAAATCCGGGCTGACCCGACAGGACCGTGCCGATCTTTGTGCCGGATTTCAGGCGGCGGTTTGCGACGTGCTGGCCGAAAAGACCCGCCGCGCGCTCAGCCTGTACATGGCCGAGGGCCCTGCGGTGCCGCTGATCGCCGTGGCGGGGGGCGTTGCCGCCAACGGCCCCATTCGTGCGGCGCTGACGGACGTGGCGGCAGAGGCGGGTGCGCGGTTTCTCGCGCCGCCCCTCGCGCTTTGCACAGACAACGCGGCGATGATCGCCTATGCGGGGGCCGAACTCTACGCCCAAGGCCATCGCGATGACATGACGCTTGCGGCCCGACCGCGCTGGCCGCTGGACCGCGCCAGCCCGGCGATGCTGGGCAGTGGCAAGAAGGGGGCCAAGGCATGACGCTGATTTGCGGCGCGGGCGCGTTCGGCACGGCGCTGGCGGTCACATTGGCGCAAAACGGGCCTGTCACGCTCTGGGCGCGCGATGCCGAACACGCCGCCGAGATGCAGGCAAGCCGCGTCAATGCGCGTCGGCTGCCGGATATTCCGCTGCCCGAAGGGATCACCGTGATCTCGGGCGATCTGCCCGAAGACGATACCCCCTGCCTGCTGGCGATGCCGATGCAGACGCTGGGCGGGTTTCTGACGGCGCATCACCGCACGCTTGGCGCACGCCCCCTTGTCGCCTGCTGCAAGGGGATGGATCTTGCGACCGGGCTTGGCCCGACCGGCCTGATCGCGCAGACCTGTGCAGAGGCCATTCCGGCGATCCTCACCGGGCCGAGTTTCGCCCGCGATATCGCGCTGGGCTTGCCAACGGCGCTGACGCTGGCCTGTGCTGACGGTGTGGTGGGCGAGCGGCTGCAAGCCAACCTGACCACGCCCACCCTGCGCCTCTATCGCACCACCGACACCATCGGCGCGGAACTGGGCGGTGCGCTCAAGAACGTGATCGCCATCGGCTGCGGTGCGGTGATGGGTGCGGGGCTGGGCGAGAGTGCGCGCGCGGCCCTGATGACCCGTGGTTTCGCCGAGATGCACCGGTTTGCCCATGCGCTTGGTGCGCAGCCCGATACGCTGGCGGGGCTGTCGGGCTTTGGCGATCTGGTGCTGACCTGCACCAGTGGCCAGTCGCGCAATTACGGCTACGGTCAGAGCCTCGGGCGAGGTGAGGCGTTCGATGGAGGTGTCACCGTCGAAGGGGCCGCCACCGCGCGCGCCGTGCTGGCCCGCGCCCGTGCACTTGACCTCGACATGCCTGTCACCCATGCCATCACCGCGCTTGTCACGGGCGAATTGCGCGTGAGTGAGGCGATGGATATGCTGCTCTCACGTCCATTGAAGGAAGAATGATGCTGATTGCCCTGATTGCCCGCGACCACCCCGGTGCCCTGCAAACCCGTCTCGACAACCGCGACGCCCATATCGCCTATCTCAAGGAGACCGGCGTGGTGTCTCAGGCCGGGCCGCTTTTGAATGACGAGGGCGAGATGGTGGGCTCGCTGGTGATCCTCGATGTCGAGGATATGGAGGCGGCGCAGGAATGGGCCAACAATGATCCCTATGCCAAGGCCGAACTTTTTTCGGGGGTCGAGCTGATCCCGTGGAAGAAAGTGATCTGATGCGGTTTTGGCTGTTCAAGTCCGAACCGTCGGTCTGGGGCTGGTCCGATCAGGTGGCCAAGGGCGATGCGGGCGAGGAATGGGACGGCGTGCGCAACTATCAGGCGCGCAATTTCATGCGCGAGATGACGGTGGGGGATCGCGGGTTCTTTTATCATTCGCAAAAGGAAAAGGCGGTCGTGGGCACGGTCGAGGTTATCGCCGGGGCGCATCCCGACAGCAACACCGATGATCCGCGATGGGAGTGCGTGGATATAAAGGCGCTGGAGGCGGCGCAGGTGCCTGTCACGCTGGAGATGATCAAGGCCGATCCGCGCCTGTCGGAGATGGTGCTGGTCCGCAACTCGCGCCTCTCGGTGCAGCCGGTGACGGCGGAGGAATGGCGGATCGTGTGCGAGATGGCGGGGGTGTCGGGGTAGGGGTGGTCGTTGTGTTGAAGTGCGAATGGCCTGAAGCTGCCGTTGCCGTGAGCGGCGCCATTGCCAGGCCGCGGGCTGGCGATCTAACGCTGTTTCAGAGCACTTTATGTCTGCCAAATCCGAAAAACTCTAATTGGCGCGATGACTTAGACAAATCGCCAGTCCGTGGGGGCGGCCTGGCGATGGCGCGGCGGCCTTCGGCCTTGATTCCGCGCCGGATCTTTCGAGCATATCTTCGCTCTACGCCAAATCCCCCTTCAAAACCCGAACGGAGGATGCCAGCCACCCGGCCGACACCCTCCGTTACCCCACGTGCTCCCTACGCACCACACGTGTAACTGACTGGGTCTCGGCCATCCTGGCCCTGACCTCTTGACCCTACACAAAAAGCGCGGCCTCTCCAAACCGAGAGTGCCGCGCTTTTGGTTCAAATTGTAATGGGCCGACTGACGCGGGCCGAGGTGGAGATCCTCGGGTCAGGCCCGAGGATGACGTTCGCGCGGTGTCATCATCCGGCTAGACCGGATGATCCCGGGTCAGGCGGCCTTCTTAGGGACCTGCGCCACCGTACCTTCGATCAGCGCGCGGTGCAGCGCGGTGATGCCCGGCTCCAGATCCGCCGAGGAGAGCACGAATTGCACGTCCACCCCGCGCGGTGTCTGATGCGCGGCGATCACCTCGATGCCCGCGTCCTCCAGCGCCGAGAGGCCCCGGCTGAGCACCTTGAGCCCGCTCAGATCGCGCCCGATCGGCGACACGAGCGAGAGCGTGCGCGCCGAGACGGTGGCCGACGTGAACTGCTCTTCGAGATCGCGCGCCACGCGGCGCACCACCTTGAGAGAGGCATGCACATAATGCGTGATCGTGTTGGCGTTCGAGGTCTTGGAGACGATCCAGACATTGTGCCGCTTGAGCGCCTCGAGAATGGCTGCGTCATAGCCCTTGACGCCGACCATGTCCTGCTCGAACAGCTCTAGTGCGACGACCTTGAGGCCGGTCACGATCTCGACATTGGCCTCCTTGGCGGGCTGATCGTCGATCAGCGTGCCGGGGTCGCCGGGATCGAAGGCGTTGGTCACGCGCAGCGGCACCTCGGCCTGACGCAGGGTCTTGGCGGCCTTGGGGTGGATCGCCTCCATCCCCAGATTCGAGAGCTGATCGGCGACGTCGTAATTGGTGTGGCCCAGCTTGCGAACAGCATTCTCACCGACAAGGTTGGGATCGGCCGAGGACAGGTGGAATTCCTTGTGGATGATCGCCTCAGATGCGCTCGTATGGGCGGCGATGCGGGCGAAGGTCACCTCGGAATAGCCGCGGTCGAACTCGCGCATCAGCCCTTCGGTGCATTGCGCATAGCCGGTGATGATAGGCATCTCGGTGGCGAGGTCGACGTCGCCCAGGCCCTGCGCGATGCGCTCGGAAAGGGTGTGCTCGGTCTCGTCGCGCCAGCCGCTGAGGTCGATGAAGCGGGCGTTGACGCCTGCGCGCTGCAACAACAGCGTGGTCACAAAGGCGGAATGCGCCTCGCCCAGGCCCGAGAGCAATTCACGGATGACCAGCATGTGATCGCTGAGGCGGAAATGCCCGTAAGAGCACAGCCGCTGCAGGTCGAACAGGCACGAGCGCGCGCCCTCGATCCGTTCGCGCACGAATTCATCCGCCATGCTGCGGTCGCCGGGATGCTCAAGGATGTCGCCATGCGCCTCGGTCATCGCGCGACCCGTCTCGGTGAGCGCATCGAGCCAGCCGTGATCGTCATCGTCATTGGCAAACAGGCCATAGACCCCCGGCGTGCCGGATTTCTTGTGCTCCAGCAGCTTGTTGGTGATCCCGCCAAAGGCCGAGACCACGAAGGCGCGGTGATAGAGCGCCTCGCCCTCGCGGTCGCCGATGAAGAGCGTGTCCAGCAACTCGCCCACGCGGCTCATGGATGTGCCGCCGATTTTCTCGACGGTATGGGTTGGAAATGTCATATCCCTCTTCCCGGGGGACGCGCCCCCGAGCCTTTGTTAGCTGTCTTCCAGCGCGTAGGAGCCGTCGGCCTGGTGCACTTCCTTGCCGGTCACCGGCGGGTTGAAGCAGCAGGCCATCACAAGCTCTTCCTCGGCGCGCAGGATGTGGCGATCATGCTGATCGAGCGCATACATCACGCCGGGCTTGATCTCATGCGTCTCGCCGGTGGCGATATCGGTGATCGAGCCTTTGCCTTGCATGCAATAGACGCTCTCGAAGTGGTTCTTGTACTCGAACGTGTGCTCCGAGCCCGGCTCGAGAAACGTGATGTGGAAAGAAAACCCCATCCCGTCATCGGCGAGCAGCATCCGCACGCTCGACCATTGTGCATCCGAGACCACCCGGTTGCGTTCTTCCTCGATGATCTTGTTGAAGTCTCTGACGATCATTCGTGTTACTCCGCTGCGTATTTGGTTGTGGCCGTCACGTCGCGCGCGGCCTCTTTCAGAATGTCCAGCCCCTTGGCAAAGGTCGCTTCGGGCGTGGTGAGCGGGGCCAGAACCTTGACCACCTCGTCATGCGCGCCCGAGGTCTCGATGATGAGACCTTTTTCAAAGGCCCGCGCGCAAATCTCGCCCGCCAGATCGCCATTGCCGACATCGACGCCGCGCATCATACCACGGCCCTTTAGCCGAGCACCGGGGACGTTGTCGGCGATCTGCTCCAGCGCCTCGCGCAGCATCTCGGCCTTGGTTGCGATTTCCTTCTGGAAGGTGTCGTCTTTCCAGAACTTCTCCAACGCGACACGCGCGGTGACAAAGGCGTGGGTGTTGCCCCGGAAGGTGCCGTTATGCTCGGCCGGGCCCCAGATGTCGTGCTCGGGCTTGATCAGCAGGGCGGCGAACGGCAGGCCCATGCCGGAAAAGCTCTTGGCCATCGGGATGAGATCGGGCTTGATGCCCATTTCCTCGAAGCTGAAGAACGTGCCGGTGCGGCCACAGCCTGCCTGAATGTCATCGACGATGAAGAGCGCGCCGTGATCCTTGGCCAGCTTGGCGATGCCGCGCATGAACTCGGGCGACGCGGCGTTGAGCCCGCCCTCACCCTGCACCGGCTCGATGATGAAGGCGGCAGGCGCATCGACGCCGCTCGACGGGTTCGACAGCATCTCTTCGATGATCTTGAGGCTGTCCATGCCATCGCCGAACGCGCCCTCGAAGGGCATATGGGTGGTGCCGCAGAGCGGCCCGCCACCGGCACCGGCCCGCTTGCCGGCGTTGCCGGTGCAGCTGAGTGCGCCCATGGTCATGCCGTGAAAGCCGTTGGTGAAGGCGATGATATTGCGGCGACCGGTGATCTTGCGCGCGAGTTTCATCGCGGCCTCGACGGCGTTGGTGCCGGTCGGACCGGTCATCATCACCTTGTAGTCCATGTCGCGCGGTTTGAGGATGATGTCCTCGAACGCGGTCAGGAAATCGGCCTTGGCCCCGCTGTGCATATCGAGACCGTGGGTGATCCCGTCGGCATTGAGATGCTCGATCAGCGCGGCCTTCATGTCGGGGTCGTTGTGCCCGTAGTTGAGCGACGAGCACCCGGCGAGAAAGTCGATATAGGTGCGGCCCGACGCGTCGGTCAGTTCCGAGCCCTGTGCCTTGACGAAGGACGTTGGGAAGCTGCGGCAATAGCTGCGCGCCTCGGATTCGCGGCGGGTATAGATGGCAAGATCGGCTGACATGTCAGTCGTCATAACGTATTCCTTTGTGTAATTGGGGTGCAGGGCGGCGGGGGCCTGGGATCAGGCCGCCTTTTTCGTCCGCGCCTTCATGGTGATGGTCACCATGTATTCGGTGTCATGCTGTTCGTTGAAGTGCTGCGACTTCGCGAAATAGGGCGTGCTCGACAGCTCGCCGTCGGTGTAGTCGCTGAACTTGCGGAACAGCGCCCAGCTTCCGGGGTTGTCGCGGGTGATCGTGGTCTGGAGACGCTTAACGCCTTCGCAATTCTCACGCGAGAGCAACCCGCGCAGCATCAGCGTGCCAAGCCCGGTGCCGCGTGCCTTTTCCGACACGGCGACCTGCCAGACAAAGAACGTCTCGGGATCGTCAGGCAGGATATAGCCCGACACCCAGCCAACCACCTCGCCATTCAGCTCGGCGACGATGCAGGTATCGCGGAAATGATCACATTGGATCAGATTGCAATACATCGAATTTTCGTCCAGCGGCTTGCACTCCTGGATCAGTTCCCAGATCGCAGCACCATCCTCTGCGCTCGGCTTGCGCAGGCTGGGAAGAGCTTTACGAAACATTTCCATCGCATGTCGCATAGGATCAATGACCTCTCTATTTGCTTTGGCTAACTAAATATATCAGACGATCTGAAAAATCAACCACGGAGGTCGATTTGCCGTTCTATACGAAAAAAATCGCTTTCGCCCTTATAATTATGGGGGGAATGCGCTATATATTTAATTAGCTAACTAAATTAGTGTGGCTCAGGAGGAATAAAATTGCAATTAAGCGACAGCTTTGCGACCATAACTTCGATTACCGAAGGAACGAAAATGGATCGCACCGACCAGAGTCTCATCGCCCTGCGGCGCATCCTGCGCGCAACGGAAATTTATGGGCGCAAGCTGGCGAATGCCGCCGGGCTGACAGCCGTGCAGTTTCGCGTGCTGCAGATCGTCGCGGAGCGCGGCAGTTGCACCGCGACGGTGATCGCGCATCAGATGCGCGTCAGTCAGGCCACCGTGACCTCGCTGGTGGACAAGCTGGTGAAACACGGTGTCGTCACGCGCGAGAAATCGCAGACCGACCGGCGTCAGACCAACATCATAGTGACCAAGCAGGGGCGCGATATCATTCTGCATGCCCCCGACGCGCTGCAACAGCGCTATGTGCGCAAGTTCGAGGCGCTGGAGGATTGGGAGCAGGCGCAGCTTGTGGCCTCTCTCGAACGGGTGGCGACCATGCTCGACGCCGAGGGCATCGACGCGTCGCCGGTGCTCGATACCGGGGATCTGCGCAGCGCATGAAAACGCCCGCCACGAGGGGCGGGCGCACTGTCATTGCCGTTGCGGGCGGATCAGCCGTAGACTGATTCCTTGCCGAAATGCTTGGTCAGCATGTAGTAGACCACGACACGATACTTGTTGCGCTCGGAGCGGCCATAGGTCTCGAGCACCTGGTTGATAGCATCCATCAGCGCGGGGCTGTCGGCGAGGCCCAGTTTCTTGACGAGGAAATTGTTCTTCACGGTTTCCAACTCGGCGGGCTGGCTTGCGGCCACGGTCGAGGCATCCGCGTTGTAGATCGCCGGACCGCAGCCGATGGTCACCTTGGTCAGCAGATTCATGTCCGGCTGCATGCCGCATTTGTTGCGCAGGTCATCTGCATATTGTGCGATCAGATCGTCACGCTTTCCCATTAACTTTCTCCCGAATACCCGACC
Source organism: Roseovarius tolerans (assembly GCF_900109855.1). Lineage (GTDB taxonomy): Bacteria > Pseudomonadota > Alphaproteobacteria > Rhodobacterales > Rhodobacteraceae > Roseovarius > Roseovarius tolerans. The sequence continues at coordinate 150,952 of NZ_FOBO01000003.1, forward strand.
GTGCTGTCGGTCTTTTGTTTCAACCCAGCCCCGAAAATGGCGCTTTGGGCACGATAGCGGCTGTTATTGCGCGCACAAAGGGAAAATTGCCCGCGCTCTCCCCTTCGGCGTAGGGGTGACGAAAAACGCCCGCTGGCCATGTGGCCAACGGGCGTGTTCCTGCGCATGATGCGAAATCTAGTAGCGGTAATGCTCGGGCTTGAACGGGCCTTCGGGGCTGACGCCGATATATTCGGCCTGATCGGGTTTGAGCTCGGTCAGTTTCACGCCGATGCGGTCGAGATGCAGGCGCGCGACCTTTTCATCGAGATGCTTGGGCAGGACATAGACCCCGTTGCCGTATTGATCGCCCTTGGTCCACAATTCGATCTGCGCCAGCACCTGATTGGTGAAGGACGCGGACATCACGAAGGAGGGATGCCCGGTGGCGTTGCCGAGGTTCAGCAGGCGCCCTTGGCTGAGCAAAATGATGCGATTGCCCGAGGGCATCTCGATCATGTCCACCTGATCCTTGATGTTGGTCCACTTGTGGTTTTTCAGGCTGGCGACCTGAATCTCGTTGTCGAAATGGCCGATATTGCCGACGATGGCCATGTCCTTCATCGCGCGCATGTGCTCGATCCGGATCACGTCCTTGTTGCCGGTGGTGGTGATGAAGATGTCGGCGCTTTCGACCACATCCTCGAGCGTCGTCACCTCGAACCCGTCCATCGCGGCCTGCAGGGCGCAGATCGGATCGACCTCGGTTACCTTGACGCGGGCGCCCGCGCCGCGCAATGACGCCGCCGAGCCCTTGCCGACATCGCCATAGCCCATGACCACGGCGACCTTGCCCGCCATCATCGTGTCGGTGGCGCGGCGGATGCCGTCGACGAGGCTTTCCTTGCAGCCGTACTTGTTGTCGAATTTCGACTTGGTCACGGAATCGTTGACGTTGATCGCGGGGAAGGGCAGCAAGCCTTTCTTGTGCAGGTCATAGAGACGGTGCACGCCGGTGGTGGTTTCCTCGGAGACGCCCTTGATCTGGTCGCGCACCTTGGTGAACCAGCCGGGGCTGGCCTTCATGCGCTTGGCGATCTGCGCCTTGATCACCTCTTCCTCTTCCGAGCCGGGCACCGGGATGATGTCCTCGCCCGCTTCGGCGCGCGCACCGAGCAGGATATAGAGCGTGGCATCGCCGCCATCGTCGAGAATCAGGTTGGGGCCGTCTTCGAACATGAAGGACTTGTCGAGATAGTCCCAATGCTCCTCCAGGCTCTGGCCCTTGATCGCGAAGACCGGGGTGCCGCCCTCGGCGATCGCCGCTGCCGCGTGATCCTGGGTCGAGAAGACGTTGCACGAGGCCCACCGCACATCGGCGCCCAGATCGACCAGCGTCTCGATCAGCACGGCGGTCTGGATGGTCATGTGCAGGCTGCCGACGATCCGCGCGCCCTTGAGCGGCTTGGCCTCGCCGTATTCCTTGCGCAGCGCCATCAGCCCCGGCATTTCGGTTTCCGCAATATCCAGTTCCTTGCGGCCGTAAGCGGCGAGGCTGATGTCCTTGACGATGTAATCTTTTGCCATCTCGAAGTGGCTCCTTGCATGAGAATTTTGCAAGGCAGATAGCACTCACCCCGTGATTGGGCAACGTGCGATTACCCGGCCACGCCGTCGGGCTGCGTTCTGGCTGCTCCGGTCCAGTTCTGGCCGGTCGCGAGGATGCAGCTCAGGCCGTTGGGGCGGGTCACGAAAACCGTGAAGCTGCCGCTCTCGTCCGAGGCCCAAACCTCCAGCAATTGTTGCGGGTTTTGCAGCCCGCCGCCGGTGGGGTGCTCCTTGTAGCGGTCTTCCAGCCGTTCGACGAGCGCGTCGCGCGGCAGGCAGGTCATCGCCTGCGCTACCGCTGCTTGCGGCGGGGCGAGGGCGGCGGCGCCAAAGATCATGGCGGTGGAGCAAAGACGTTTGAACATGGGATCTCTCCTTGGATCAGGGGCGCGGATGCGCCGGTGTCATGTCTGGAATCTGGGGGTTGAGCACGCGCGCCGCATTAAAACTCGCGACACAAGCGCGTGTGGCAGATGTGTTTCGGACTGGCACCGGGCGCGCATTCTCTCTACCTCTGCGGCCATGAATGAGCGTCACCTGACCTTCTCCGGCCCGGCAGCCCGACTGCAATATATACTTCTGATGGGGCTCTTTCGGCTGGCGGTGACGCGCGGACTCTATGGGCGGTTCGCGCGCGGGCTTGGCCGCGTCTTTGGTGCGGAGAGGGCGGTGTTTCTGCATGAGGGGCGCGCGCCGCCCTACCGTATCGCCTTGAATGACGGCTACTGGACGCGCTTTGCGCTCTACCGTGCGCCCTATGAGCCTGAGGTCGCCCGCGTGCTGACGGCGGCCTCGGGGGCAACGCCGCTATTCTGCGACCTGGGGGCGAACAAGGGGTACTGGACCACGCGCGCCGCGCCGCTGTTCGAGCAGGTGATCGCGGTCGAGGCGTCGGCGGCGACCTTTGCGGACCTGTCGGGAAACGCCCGCGATGTGCCCAATGTCACCCTGCATCGTGCCGCCATTCATGCACGCTCGGGCGAGGAGATGCGGTTTGTGAACACCCATCTCAGCCATGCCTCGGCGCGGTTGGAAGCCGATCTGCCTGCCGGGGGGCAGGACCGCGTCGAGACCGTCGGGACGCGCGCGGTTGACGATCTGGTGCCCGAAGGTGTGGCGGCCCTCATCAAGCTGGACGTCGAAGGGGCCGAGATCGCGGCAATTGAGGGGGCCGCACGCGCCCTTAAAGATGGGGCGGTCCTGATCTATGAGGATCACGGCAACGATCCGGCCTGCACGGTCAGCGCGCATCTGCTCTCGGACCCCGATATGCGGCTTTATTCCATCGGAACCGGCCTGATCCCGATGCCCGATGTCGCCACCATCCGCGCGTGCAAGACCGACGCTTACAAGGGTTACAACTTTCTCGCCGCGCGAGCGGACTCGGAGCTTATGGGCCGGATCATGCAGGGCTTTGCAAATTGGGCGCGCTCGGGCTAGTCAGGGCCACCACCTGATCCGGAGGCCCCATGCCCACACCCCGCGCCTGGCAAAAGATGCTCTCGGGTCGCAGGCTCGACCTGCTCGACCCGACCCCGGTCGATATCGAGATCGAGGATATCGCCCATGGTCTCAGCTTTGTGGCGCGCTGGAACGGGCAGACGCTGGGTGATTTCGCCTATTCCGTGGCCGAGCATTCGCTGCTGGTGGAGCGGCTCTATTCGCGCCTCAATCCGCGTGCGCCCGCCAAATGGCGGCTGGCGGCGCTGTTGCACGATGCGCCAGAATACGTGATCGGCGACATGATCTCGCCGGTGAAGAACGCGGTCGGGCCGGGCTATGACGCGCTCGACAAGCGGCTTGCTGCGGCGGTGCATATCCGCTTTGGCCTGCCCGCGACGATCCCGGTGCCGGTGAAGAAGCAGATCAAGAAGGCGGACAGGATCAGCGCCTGGATGGAAGCCACGGAAATCGCCGGTTTCACTGTCGCCGAGGCTGATCGCTTTTTCGGCAAGCCGGACCCGGAGGTGATCCGTGACCTGAGCATCGCCCTGCGCCCGCCCACCGACACCCGTGCCGCCTATACCGCACGGCATCATGCGCTCTTGGCCGAGATGGGGTGATTCTGCCCGGTCCGGATATCTGTATGGAAAAGCGGAGAAGAGTGGTGCCGCTGAAGGGACTCGAACCCCCGACCCCATCATTACGAATGACGTGCTCTACCAGCTGAGCTACAGCGGCCTTCTTCCCGTATCGCGCCCGCCTGTGCGGGGCGATATGACGCCAGCCCATTAAACGATCCCCCGGTACCGCGCAAGGCCCGTTGCGCGGGCTGCGGGTGGAATCTACCTTCCGGCTTTTCCTGACAGGCTTTCAAATAATACCGGTAGTGTCCTGACCGGGCCGGGCATGGCATAGAGGGTCATGCGTGACGATCAGACGAAAGGCCCGGACATGAGCAGCCCCTCTTACTACGCACCGACAGGCGGCCTGCCGCCGCAAACGCGGCTTTTGACGGACCGTGCGGTTTTTACCGACGCCTATGCCGTCATTCCCAAGGGAACCTTCAGCGACATCGTGACCAGCCTGCTGCCATTCTGGGAGAAGTCGCGGTTCTGGGTGATCGCGCGGCCTCTGTCGGGGTTTGCCGAGACGTTCTCGCAATATATCGCCGAGGTTGGACCCGGCGGCGGCAGCGACCGGCCGGAGACCGAGCCGGAGGCCGAGGCGGTGCTGTTCGTGGTCGAGGGACGGCTGTCGCTGACGGTCGAGGACACGGCGCATGAGATGAGCGAGGGGGGCTATGCCTATATCCCGCCCGGGGCCAAATGGACGCTGCGCAATACCGGGTCCGGGGTTGTGCGGTTTCACTGGCTGCGCAAGCGCTATCAGCGGGTGGACGGGCTGGATGCGCCGGAGGTGCTGGTGCTGAACGAGCGCGACATCGCGCCCACCGAGATGCCCGACACCGGTGGGGTCTGGGCGACCACGCGATTTGTCGACCCGGATGATCTGCGCCATGACATGCATGTGACCATCGTCACGTTTCAGCCCGGGGGGGTCATTCCCTTTGCCGAGACGCATGTGATGGAACACGGGCTCTATGTGCTGGAGGGCAAGGCGGTCTACCGGCTCAACCAGGATTGGGTGGAGGTCGAGGCGGGAGATTTCATGTGGCTGCGCGCGTTCTGTCCGCAGGCCTGTTATGCGGGCGGGCCGGGGCCGTTTCGCTACCTGCTTTACAAGGACGTCAACCGGCATATGCCGTTGACCTTTGGCGGGGGGTGAAGGGGGCTAGTGGCCTTGAGCGGACGTTGAGTGACCCGTAGAAGGTGCCGCGCGGTCGCAGGGCCGGGCACTGGCGAAGCAACGGTTGTTGCCCGCACTTTATCTCAGCCAAGTCATTCTAAACTCAACACGTTACGCGCCATTCCAAATCGCCAGGCCGCGGGACGGCCCGGCGATTGCGCGGCACCTTCGGTGCGTTTCGCGCGGGATGCTGCAATGTCAGCTCTAGGCCAAAATCTACAGTCCTCTACACCTCCAGCGCCTCGATCAGATACGGTCGCTCGAACCAGTGTTCCTCGAGATTGGGGCCTGTGCCGATGCGGTCCACCACGGCGAATTGTCCGGCCGTGTCGAGCGGTGTCAGCACCCCGTGCCAAACCCCGCGATGCAGGTTGATGGCCTGTCCCGGTTCGGTGACGAAGGCGCGCGGTGTGTCCGGCACGCCGCCTGCATCAGCCGCCACGATCACGAGGCAGCGCCATGGGCCGAGCGGGATGAAGGCCTGACTGCCAAGCGGGTGGCGTTCGACCATCTCTACCAGATGCGGCAGGTGGCGCGCCTGCGCGTCAAACAGGCTGATGCCTGCGCGCCCGTCGGCGAAATCGAGCTGCGCCAGGTCGCTATGTCGGGCGCAGAGCCCTTGATTGATCATCACAGTGGGCGTCGCACGGGCCGCGATCACGTCACCGAAGGGGGCGAACTCCGAAGCGGTCAACGGTGCTGCGGTGAGCGGGAGGGGGCGGCTCATGTCAGCATCTCGCGCAGGCGCAGGGCGGCGATGCGTTCGACCTGACGGCAGGCCTCGGCGAACTCGGCCCCGCTGTCCTGGGCCAGCCGCCGCTCCATCGCGGCGCGAATGCCTGCGGTGTCGTGGTCGCGCACCGCGATGATGAAGGGAAAGCCGTGCCGCGCCACGTAATCGGCGTTGAGCCGTTCAAAGGCGGCGCGGTCTGCATCGCTGAGGCGGTCGAGACCTGCCCCCGCCTGTTCCGCCGCGCTCTCGGCGCTGAGGCGACCGGCGGCGGCCAGTTTTCCGGCCAGATCGGGATGCGCGCGCAGGACGCCCAGCCGTTCCTCGCGGGTGGCGGTGCGAAACGCGCGGCAGAGCGCGTTATGCACCCCCGCCGCGCAATCATGTGCCGGGCCGAGTTCGAGCGCATGGGCGCGCCCGGCCACCCAGGGCGAGTGTTCGAACACACCGCCGAAACGGGCAACAAAGCGCGCCTGATCCATCTCGCTCGGGCGCTCTTGCCGCTTGGGCGGGTGAACCTTTGCCCAATGCTCGGCGATGTCGATGCGGCGGGGGCACCAGACGCCATCAAAGCCTTGGATATGCTCGATGAAGCGGCGCAGCCCGGCGAGTTTGCCGGGGCGTCCGATCAGGCGGCAATGAAGGCCCACGGTCATCATCTTCGGCGCGCCCGCCACGCCTTCGGCATAGAGCGTGTCGAACGTGTCGCGCAGATAGCTTTCGAACTGCTCGCCGGTGATCCAGCCGGGGGAGGTTGCGAAACGCATGTCGTTGCATTCGAGCGTGTAGGGGATGATCAGCTGATCGCGCCCGGCGACCTGCATCCAATGCGGCAGATCATCGTCATAGGTATCCGAGATATAGGCGAGTTGCCCGGTCTCGGCGGCCAGCCGCACGGTATTGGTGCTGCAGCGCCCGGTATACCAGCCGCGCGGCGGCGCGCCGGTGACTTCCTGATGCAGGCGGATCGCCTCGGAGATAGCGGCGCGTTCTTCGTCCTCGGGCATGTCCTTGTGCTCGACCCATTTCAGGCCGTGGCTGGCGATTTCCCAATCGGCAGCTTGCATCGCCGCCACCTGTTCGGGGCTGCGCGCGAGTGCCGAGGCGACGCCGTAGATCGTGAGCGGAATGCTCGCGCCGGTGAAGAGACGATGCAGCCGCCAGAACCCGGCGCGCGCGCCGTAGTCGTATATCGACTCCATGTTCCAATGGCGCTGTCCGGGCCAGGGGGCCGCACCGGGAATGTCCGAAAGGAACGCCTCGGAGGCGGGATCTCCATGCAGCACGCAATTCTCGCCACCCTCTTCGTAGTTGAGGACGAATTGCACGGCGATGCGCGCCCCGCCCGGCCAGTGCGGATCGGGGGCGTTCGGGCCGTGGCCGCGAAGATCACGAGGGTAACGTTGCATCAGTCTCCACCGGTTGTTGCGCGCCGGGTGCCCGGCGGTGTCAGTCTAGGGCAAGCCGATCAAAAGCACTTTCCAATATCACTTGAAAGAGTTGTTTCCGAATATGCGTGCCACCACCTTGTGCAGGGCGCGCGGCCTGCGCCATGATATGAGACGATGAAGGGGGTCGAAATGACAGGCTATCTGACGACGCATGTTCTGGATACGGCACGCGGTCAGCCCGCTGCCGGACTGACGATAGAGCTGTTTCGGATGGAGGGTGAAACGCGCACGCATATCCGCACGCTGACGACGGATGCCGATGGCCGCACCGATGGGCCGATCCTGCCGGAGGATGCGTTCGCGCCCGGCACCTATGAGCTGGTGTTTCATGCCGGGGCTTACCTGGATGCGATGGGGTTGGCCGCGGATGGTCCCCGGTTTCTCGACCTCATTCCGATCCGGTTCGGCATGGCGAAGGCCGCGCATTACCATGTGCCGCTGTTGCTGTCGCCGTTCGGATATTCGACCTATCGGGGGAGTTGAGCGGGGCTGAGGTGGTTGGCCTGTAGTGGAGCTTGAACGCATACGGGTTGAGCCGCGCGGGGGTAGAGGCCGGACAGCACCTTTTGAAAGTCACCCCGGCATCGCCCCGAGAATACGCTCGATCATGAATTCGATCAGCAGCCGCGCCTTGGGGTCCTGCCGCCGTTTATGGGGATAGAGACAGGCCATCTGGATCGGCACCGGCGGCTCGCTCTCCAGCACCGGGACAAGGCGGCCGGCCTCGAGATGGTCATGCACTTCAAAGCGCGGTTTGAGGATGATGCCGTGCCCGTTGAGCGCCCATTGCGTCAGCGCATCACCATGGTCCGACTCGAACGGCCCCGAAACCGAGATGCGCCGCACGCCGCCGGGCGTGCGCAGCGGCCACTGGAATTCGGGCGCGCCGGCATAGCGCAGGTTCAGGCAGTCATGCGCGCCCGAGGCAAGACTGTCGCTGGTCTCGGGCAGTCCCTTGCGGGCGATATAGGCGGGTGCGGCGCACAGGATACGTTCGCAATCGGCGATCTTGCGGATGCGCAGTGACGAATCTTCGGGCACGCCGAGAAAGAACATCGCATCGAGCCCCTCGGTGGCCAGATCGAGCCTGCGATCGGACAGGCGCAGGCGGATGTTGATCAGCGGATAGAGCGCCTTGAACTCGGGCACGGCGGGGGCGATGATCCGCTGGCCAAGGCCAAGCGGGGCCGCGATATGTAGCGTGCCGCGCGGGCTGCGGGTGACCTGCCCTATTTCGGCCTCGGCCTCGTCCACTGCCTCGATGATCCTGAGCGCGCTGTGGTAAAAAAGCGCGCCCTGCTCGGTCGGGTTGAGTTTGCGCGTGGTGCGCTGAAACAGGCGGATGTCGAGATGCTCTTCGAGAGCGGCGATGCGGGCAGAGGCGACGGCCGCCGAAATCCGCTGATCGCGCGCGGCGGCGGACATGCTGCCCAATTCATAGACGCGCACGAATGTCCTGATATTCTCCAGATAGGCCATGCGCCGAGATTATTAGCGTATTCTTGAAACAGCTAGGGATTTTTCCCGGATGCAGGGCAATCACGTCTTGTGGCATGCAGGGGGCGCGAAGAGAACACGGAGGTCGCGACATGCTTGATCCTGCCATCATCTGGGACTGGCTCGGTTTTGCGCTGCGCTGGCTGCATGTCATCACGGCGATGGCGTGGATCGGATCGTCATTCTATTTCATCGCGCTCGACCTGGGGCTGCGGCAGGCGGATGACCTGCCCGAGGGCGCGCAGGGCGAGGAATGGCAGGTGCATGGCGGCGGGTTCTACCATATCCGCAAATACCTCGTGGCGCCGACGCGTATGCCCGAGCATCTGACCTGGTTCAAATGGGAGAGTTATTCGACATGGCTGTCGGGGGCGGCACTGTTGATGGTGGTCTACTGGGCGGGGGCCGAGATCTACCTGATCGCGCCTGAAAGCGGGTTGAGCACGGGGCAAGGGATTGCGTTTTCCGCCGCCTCTCTGGGTCTTGGCTGGGTGATCTATGACCGGTTGTGCAAATCCGGGCTGGCGGGGCGGCCGACGCTGTTGATGCTGGTGCTGTTCGCGCTGCTGGTCGCGATGGGCTGGGGTTATACGCAGGTCTTCACGGGCCGCGCGATGATGCTGCATCTGGGGGCGTTTACCGCCACGATCATGACGGCTAACGTGTTTTTCATCATCATGCCCAATCAGCGCATCGTGGTGGCCGATCTCAAGGCCGGGCGCGTGCCGGACGGTAAATACGGGCGTATCGCCAAGCTGCGCTCGACCCATAACAATTACCTCACGCTGCCGGTGATCTTCCTGATGCTGAGCAATCACTACCCGCTGGCCTTTGCCACGGAGTATAACTGGATCATCGCGGCGCTGGTGTTCCTGATGGGGGTGACGATCCGGCATTTCTTCAACAGCATTCATGCGGGCGGCGGCTATCGCTGGTGGACATGGGCGGTGACGGTGTTGCTCTTTGCCGCGATCATCTGGTTATCGACGGCCCCGTTGCGTCATGATGCGTTCGACGACAGCGCAGCGCGCGCCCTCACCCCGCGCGAGCGGGTCTTTGCCGAGGCAGAGGGCTTTGACGAAGTCGCGGCGATCATTCCGGGGCGCTGTTCCATGTGCCATGCGCGCGCGCCCTATTTCGAGGGCATCCACCACGCCCCGAAGAATGTTCTGCTGGAGACCGAGGCTGATATCGCCCATGCGGCGCGGGCGATTTACATGCACGCCGGAGTTACCCACGCGATGCCGCCTGCCAATCTCAGTTACATGGAAGACGCTGAGCGGCGGGCGGTGCGGCGCTGGTATCGCGCGGCAAAAGCCGACGGCGGATAGGCGCGCGTTGTGCCATTGCCACGCGGGTGGCATGATTCTGCCAAAAAAGTTTCAAACTTTCCCCTTAACCGCATACAAACCCCCGCGTTGTTGTGTATGATAGCGCAAAGATAATGAGTTGAGGTGCAGGCGATGCGTCGCAAGGTGACGAAGGCGATTTTTCCCGTGGCGGGGCTGGGAACACGGTTCCTGCCCGCGACGAAATCGGTGCCAAAGGAAATCATGACGCTGGTGGACCGCCCGCTCGTGCAATACGCCATCGACGAGGCGCGCGCGGCGGGGATCAAGGAGTTCATCTTCGTCACCTCGCGCGGCAAGAGCGCGCTGGAGGATTACTTTGACAACGCCCCGCAGCTGGAGCAGGAATTGCGCCGCAAGGGCAAGGACGAGCTGCTGGAAATCCTCAAGTCCACCAATATGGACAGTGGCGAGATTGCCTATATGCGCCAGCACAAGCCGCTTGGCCTTGGTCACGCGGTCTGGTGCGCGCGGCGCTTCATCGCCAACGAGCCCTTTGCCGTGATCCTGCCCGATGACGTGATCGCCGCCGAAAAGCCGTGCCTGCAACAGATGGTCGAGGCGTTCGAGGACACCCAGAGCAACATGGTCGCGGCGATGGACGTGCCGGACACTGCGACGCAATCCTACGGTATTCTCGACGTGAAAGAGGATATGGGCAACATCGTCTCGACCAAGGGAATGGTGGAAAAGCCCGAACCGGGCAGCGCGCCGTCGAACCTTGCGGTGATCGGGCGCTATATCCTGACGCCCACCGTTCTGCAGAAGCTCAACAAGAAGCAGACCGGCGCAGGCGGCGAGATTCAGCTGACCGACGCCATCGACGCGGCGCGTGAGGAGGGCGAGGAGGTGCATGGCTTCCGCTTTCGCGGGCAACGCTTCGATTGCGGTTCCAAGGCGGGGTTCCTGCAGGCCACGGTGGCCTTTGCCCTCGCCCGCGACGAGCTGCGCGACGAGCTGTGGAACTACATCTCGGATATCGTTCATGCCGAAAAAGCCGCGCAGTGACCGCACGCACAGGGGCGCGCTTTGACAAATGTTCTGGTCACCGGCGGCGCGGGGTATATCGGCAGCCACGCCTGCAAGGCCCTGTCCAAGGCGGGCTATACCCCCGTCACCTATGACAATCTCAGCACGGGATGGGAGGACGCGGTCAAGTTCGGCCCGTTCGAGAAGGGCTGTCTGACCGACCGGGCGCGGCTCGACCAGATATTCGCCGCCTATCAGCCGCAGGCGGTGATGCATTTCGCGGCCCTCAGCCAGGTTGGCGAGAGCATGCGCGAACCGGGGCTTTACTGGCACAACAATGTCGCCGGGTCGCTCTGCCTGATGCAGGCGGCGGTGGCGGCGGGCTGTCTCGATCTGGTGTTTTCGTCCACCTGTGCCACCTATGGCGATCAGGACAACGTGCTGCTGGATGAGGGATGCGCGCAGTATCCGATCAACGCCTATGGCGCATCGAAACGCGCGATCGAGGACATGCTGCGCGATTTCGAGGCCGCGTATGGCCTGCGGCACGTGATCTTTCGCTATTTCAACGTGGCAGGCGCCGATCCCGAGGCCGAGGTGGGCGAGTTTCACCAGCCCGAGACGCATCTCATCCCGCTGATGCTGGATGCGATCGACGGCAAGCGTGACGCGCTGACGATCTTCGGCACCGACTACGACACGCCCGACGGCACCTGCATCCGCGATTACGTGCATGTCTGCGATCTGGTGGAGGCCCATGTGCTGGGGCTGAACTGGCTGGAGGAGGGGCGCGGCAGCCGGGTGTTCAACCTGGGCACCGGCACCGGGTTTTCGGTGCGCGAGGTGATCGACCACTCGGCGGCGGTGACCAACCGCGCGGTGCCGATTGTCGAAGGGCCGCGCCGCCCGGGCGATTGCACGCGGCTCGTCTCGGGCTCGACCCGGGCGACGGCGGACCTCGGCTGGCAGCCCGGACGCTCGACGCTGACGCAGATGATCGGCGACGCGTGGCGCTGGCATCAGTCTGGACATTACGCGAAATAGCACCGACCCTGCCGGATGGGGATCAAGAGGGCCGCATGGGCAGAGGCGACGGGATACGCGACATGGCGATGGCCTATCGCCTGCGGTGGAGGCGCCGCCGCCTGCTGTGGCGCAGTTTCCGCAAGCGCCGGGAGTTGCGCGCGGTCACCGACCGCACGGCGCAGATCAGACCCGGCGACATCCTGTGCTTCGGCACCATGCGCAACGAGGCACTGCGGTTGCCGTATTTCCTCGAGCATCACCGGCAACTGGGGGTGCGGCATTTCCTGATCGTCGAGAATGCCAGCACCGACGGCACGCGCGAGTATCTGGCGGTGCAGCCCGATGTCTCGCTCTGGAGCACGGCGCAGAGTTACAAGCTGTCGCGCTTTGGCGTCGATTGGCTGACATGGTTGCAGATCCGGCACGGGCATGGCCATTGGTGCCTGACGCTCGATGCCGATGAATGCCTCGTTTATCCCTATCATGACACCCGGCCCCTGCCTGCGCTCTGCGACTGGCTGGAGGGGCAGGGGCGGGCCTCGTTCGGCGCTCTGATGCTGGACATGTATCCCGAGGGGCGGCTCTCGGCGTATCCCTATGCGGCGGGGGATGATCCGTTCGAGCGGCTGTGCTGGTTCGATGGCGGCAATTACACGATGCGCCGCAAGCCGGACCTGCAGAACCTGTGGATACAGGGCGGGCCGCGTGCGCGGATGTTCTTTGCCGGCGAGCCGCGCCGCGCGCCCACGATGGGCAAGGTGCCGCTGGTCAAATGGAACCGGCGCTATGCCTATGTCAGCTCCGCGCATTCGCTGCTGCCAAGGCGGCTCAACCATGTCTATGATGGGCTGGGGGGAGAGTTGATCTCGGGCGTGCTGTTGCACAGCAAGTTCCTGAACACGGTCGTGGAACGGTCTGCCGAGGAAAAGGCACGGCAGGAGCATTTCGCCAACAGCCAGCTTTACGAGGGCTATTACGACGCGCTGACCGAGGACCCGGACCTGTGGTGCGACGCCTCGACACGGATCACCGGCTGGCGACAGCTAGAGGCGATGGGCCTGATGTCGCGTGGCGGGTGGGTGTAGGGCACCTCAGCCAGTCCTTGAGAGCCGCGAAGAGCATATGCACTTTGAGAACGATACTTCGCCGGATCTGTCTTGCCAGTGCCGAAACCGCGAAACACTTGGTTTGCCATTCAATTTTTGGGATGCGCGAAATTCATGCTACGGTCTCCCCAGAAACGGAATATTCAACATTGGAGTGACGCGTGCCTACGGCCAAGGGTTCACCTCGGAATGTCTCATTGCGCGACCAACTGCGCGCGCATACGCATCAACAACACGAGCGGTTACACGAGCACGCTTGTTTTCAGGCACTGTTCGACCAGACTCTCGGCATCGTTGATTACCGGGATCTGATCTTGCGGCTTTACGGGTTTTACCAGCCGCTTGACCGGGCGATTGGGCGCGCGATTTCATGTGGAGCGGCATGCACTGCCGGTTACGATTACGCGGAACGGGCCGGGTATCTGGCGCAAGACCTGGCGGATCTGGGATGGAGCGCCCAGGCGATCGAAGAGAGCCCGCGATGCAGCGAGGCGTTCGATATCGTGTCTCCCGTGTCGCTGGGCGGTATCCTCTACGTGATCGAAGGCGCGACACTCGGGGGCGCGCGCATCGACCGCGCCGCGCGCCGGTTGCTTGAGCGCGAAGACGAAGCGGGTCGGCGGTTCTGGTCATGGTGCCGGGCGGTGGGTGGCCACCGCTGGCCGATGACCAACGCATACCTCGAGGGGCTGGAGGCCGAGGGGGCCGCCGTCAGTGACCTGAGACAGGGTGCTCACGACACGTTCCGGCTGCTGGCAGACTGGCTTGCGCCGCTGGACCATTCAGCCCCTCTTGCCGTTGCGAGGGTGCCATGACGCTGGATACCGTCAACCTCGAAACCTGCGACCGGGAGCCGATCCACCTGATCGGCGCGGTCCAGCCGCATGGTGCCCTGATTGCAATCGACGGGGAGCGATTCACCGTCGAATTCGCGAGCAGGAATACGGCGTCTTTCATCGGGCTCGGGCCCGAGCAGATCCTCGGGAAGGATATTGCCAGGCTCATCGGTGAGACCAATGCACGGCATTTGCGGAGCCTGACGCTGGGACGGTCGACCCCGGACCTTCTCAGCCCTTGGTTCTTAAGTTTTCCGGGGCCCGACGGCACGCGGATAGATCTGGAATGCCTGCCACATCGAAGCAACGGTCATATCGTTCTCGAACTGTTGCACCCCGAGCCTGCGCCGGCGCGCGTTTGGGAAGATGAATATCTGCGCCGGGAGTTCATCTCGGAACTTGTCACGCCGGGCGCGCTCGAGGATCTTGCCAATGCGAGCGCGCGGATCATCCGCGATGTGACCGGGTTCGACCGGGTGATGATCTACCGGTTCGCCGAGGACAAGCATGGCGAGGTCATCGCCGAGAGTACCAATCGCCCTGACAGCTTTCTCGGGCTGCACTATCCCGCGTCCGATATTCCCGATCCGGCGCGGCGGCATTTTCTGCTGAACGTCGTGCGGGCGATCCCCGACATCAACAGCGAGCGGGTGCCGATCATCAGCCGCAAGGGTGGCGTCGCCGACGCGCAATCCGCGTCTCCGCTGGATCTGACGTTTTCCAAACTTCGTGCCGTCGCCCCGGTGCATGTTGAGTATCTCAACAACATGGGCGTGGCGGCTAGCCTGTCTATTTCACTGGTCACCAACAACCAGCTCTGGGGGCTGGTCGCCTGCCACAACTACGAGCCGCGCGAGATATCTTCGAGCCGGTTGCGGTTTGCCGAACTCCTGGGGAGCACCACCTCTGCGCTGCTGCAAAGTATCGAGAGCACCAATCAGCTTCAGACGAGCATCACCGCCGAGAAGACGGCCTTTCGCATAGAGCAACAGGCGCGTGGCGGCACGTCGCTGCGGTCGTTGATAGACGACTGGGCCCCGGTGCTGATGCAATTGATCGACGCGCAGGGGATGTTGCTTTTTCGGGGCGATGGCGTCGTCGCGTTCGGCGCGGTGCCGGACAAGCCTCTGGATTTTTCCGGTCTTTGCAAGCTGCAGGCGGACGGCGTTGCAACGACCGCGCAGCTGTCGGACCATATCAATATGGACGCGGAGCAATTGACGGTGGCCGCCGGCGCCGCGCTTCTTGATCTGTCCGAAGATGGCCGGGATTATCTGGTTTTTCTGCGCAGCGATTTCGAGCAGACGATCCGCTGGGCCGGAAAGCCCGACAAGGTCGAGACCACCACGGAAGGCGGGGTCACGCGGCTGTCGCCGCGTGGCTCCTTCGCGCTTTGGCGCGAGGAGCGACGCGGCCAGAGCCGTCCCTTTTCGGCGATGGACCGTGATGCGCTGCGCATCCTGCGCCGGGCGCTTTTCGCTCTGAACAGCCTGGAACACGAGCGCGCCGCACGCGAGGCGCAAAAGACTGCGGAGGAGAAGGAAACCCGCTTGCGGCACGCGCTTCTCGATGCGTCGCGGGCCAGCTCGATGGGTGAGCTTGCCTCGGCGATCGCGCATGAGCTGAACCAGCCCCTGTCAGCGATTTCCAATTACATCAGCGCGTGCCGCCAGGAATTGAGGAACGCCGACGTCGAAATCCCGGAGCGGGCGGCGCAGCTTATCGACGAGGCCGTCGCCGAAACGACCCGGGCCGGTGACCTGATGCGCCGCATGCGCAATTTCATATCCGCAGGCGATCTGAATGCCGAATATATCGACCTGAACAAGGCCATCCAGCAGGGTATCGACCTTGCGCTCGCCTATGTCGATCTGCCAAGGCTTCAGGTCAATCTGCTGTTGGACCAAGGCATTCCACGGGTTCTTGCCGACCCGGTACAGATCGGTCAGGTCATGTTGAACCTGGCGCGCAACAGTATCGCGGCGATGCAGGGGGAAAGGGTCCAGAAACTGACCGTCGAGGTGATAAGATCGGGCCAGTGGGTCAAAGTATATGTCCGTGATACCGGGCACGGGATACCAACGGAACAGCGCAAGTACCTGTTCGAGCCGTTCAACACATCGACCACGCAGGGCATGGGCATAGGCCTCTCTTTGTGCCGCTCAATCATCGAGGCACATGAGGGCCGGATCTGGGCCGAACCCGCAAAGACCGGCTCGGTATTCGTGTTTCAACTGCCGATCGAGGGGGCAAATGGCGAACAGGCCTGATCAGGACTTTTCGGTCTATGTCGTCGAGGACGACGAGTCCGTGCGCAACTCCTTCTGCGCGCTGTTGAACGCGCATGGCTATGCGACACTGCCCTGCGAGTCGGCGGAAGGCTTCCTGAAGACGTTCGACCCGGAGCAGAAGGCGTGCATGCTGCTCGACGTTAGGCTGCCGGGAATGAGTGGCCCGCAATTGCAGGCTCAGCTTGCCGAGATGAGCATAGATATTCCGATCATCGTCGTCACCGCACATGGCGACGTTCCGATCGCCGTTCAGGTCATGCGTAACGGGGCCATCGACTTTATCGAGAAGCCGACAGAGGCTGGTCGGCTTCTCGAAGCGATCGAATTGGCCGGGGGGCTGCTGGCCAACCGGACCCCCTTCGAGCTTCCCAAGAAGATCATTGCCGACCGCTTGGCGAAACTGACCGACCGGGAGAAAGAAGTGCTCCGCCACATGCTCGAGGGAAAGCTCAACAAGGAAATCGCCGCGGAGCTTGGGATTAGCCGCCGGACCATCGAGGTTCACCGCTGGCGTATCCGCGAGAAAATGCAGGTGCGCGGCATTGCCGATCTGATCCGGATGCTGGGCTAGTGCCGACGTCAAACCATGTACGCATAAGTACGTAGTGGTAATGCCCAACTATCCCACCAACACACTATCATCCTACGCTCGGTTGTCTCGATCAAGAATTCGAGACACCTCGATTAGTCTGGCCTTGGGCCGTCGTAGGTAAGGAATGCCGATCCTCGAGGCAATATGGATGTCGGGAGGGGAACGTTTGTATACCGCAGCACCACTACTGATCTACGCGGGTTCCGGGAATGATGACTCGGTCCCGTGCGACGCAGCGCATATCAACGGCAAACCGCCTTTGCACCTGCTGGCCGGTCTCGCCCATGAGGTCGTCCGCCGCATCGCCTATCGGGAAAAGGACGCCGATGCGCTGCCGCACGCGCCCTCCGCAGAGGAGGTTGAGGAGCTCTGCATGGCGCTGCTGTCGAAAGACGGCGCGGCATCGGCGGAGGAGATCATATCCAGCCTCGCGAAAGATACCACGACGGAGGTGATCTATCTCAAATACCTTGCCGCTGCCGCGCGCATGCTTGGGGATTGGTGGACCGAGGACCGGGTGAGTTTCACCGACGTGACCGCAGCGACCGGGCGCATTTTCGAATTGCTGCGGAAGATCACCATCACCGCGCATCCCGGCTCGAACAGGCAGGATCTGACTGTTGTCTTTGCCTCGGTCCCGGGCGAACACCATACGCTTGGCATCCGTATGGCCGCGGATCTGTTTCGTGATGACGGATGGGAGATCGCGCTCAAGATCGGCTTGAGCGAAGCGGAACTGGTCGCCGAGATCAAGAAACTGCCGCGCTGCATCGTCGGGCTATCCATTGGCGGGCGGCACTCGCTCGAAAGGCTTTCCGGTCTTGTGGAGGCGCTGCACAGGCACTGCCCCCAGGCCGCCATTGTCGTGAGTGGGCAAGACGTCGACGAGCTCAGACCGCGCCTGTCCGCGATGGGTCTTGACGGTGTCGCGGCTGAGATCAACGAGGCGAAAGAACATATTTCGGCCCTGTGGGACCGCGAAATGGCAAGAAAGTCTTTTTCCCTGCTTGATAACGGCGAGCCCCAAGACCGGCTACTCCTGAAGGAGTAGAAGGATCCGGGATCGAACGCTCGCTACACCCGATCAGCACGAATAGTGACCTTTTTAAAGTTTCGACTATGTTCCGAAAGCCTCCTTTCAATTCAGACCGAGCGAATGCCGGTTCTGAGCCCAACCCGGAAACGTCAAATCCTCGCCGCGCGCGCTCGCAGAGAAATTGCCACGGCAACGCTGAAAAATTGGCGCTAAGCCGCGGCGAGATAAGCTGCAATTCAGGCAAGCCGCAGCAAGTTTTCACCGACGACGGCCGGGTCGCGGACAAAGCCGCCTGACGCATCTGCGAAATCATGTTCTCCCGAACGGTTGCAGCCCCGGCGCTCCACTTATCTGACCAAAGTGGGTGGCACCCCGGATGCGCTTCTCGGCGAAACCAAGACGCGGCGCGGCTATAAGAGACAGCCTGTCGACGTTCCGCCACTACCGTTCCGGTATCAAGCCTTTTGGCGCGAACCGCATCACGACGAGCAGGATCGTGCCCATCATCAGGTAGCGCATGTAAGCCGCCCCGCCGACCAGGTGCTGCGCCAGGTCGGAGTCTTCGCCAAGCGGCCAGGTTACCGTCGCCATGAACCAGTTGCCAAAGGGCTCGGCCTGCACCCACAGGAACCAGATGATGAAACCGCCCAGAACCGCACCCCAGTTGTTCCCGGAACCGCCGAGGATCACCATCACCCAAACGAGGAAGGTGAACCGCAGCGGGATGTAGCTGGTCGGCGTGAGCTGACCCTCGAGCGTGGTCAGCATGGCGCCCGCAACGCCGCAGGTGAAGCAGCCAAGGACGAAGGTCTGCAAGTGACGCGCCTTGACGTTCTTGCCCATGGCGGCGGCGGCGTCTCGGTTGTCGCGGATGGCGCGCATCATCCGCCCCCAGGGCGAGCGCAGCGCGCGTTCCGCGAACCACATGATGATCGCCAGAACGGTGATGAACAGCGCCGCGTAGCACAGCTTGACGAAGAGGCCGGCGGCATCCGCGATATCCGCGGCACCGAAGAAATTGGCCAGCCCGATGAACCAGTCCTGCTCAACAAGATTAATCTCGTAGGGAACAGGGCGCGGAATGCCGGTGACGTTTTTCACACCACGCGACAGCCACTCCTCGTACTTGATGACGGCGATGATGATCTCGGCGATGCCAAGCGTGGCGATCGCCAGGTAGTCGGCGCGCAGCCCCAGCGCGATGCGCCCGATGAACCAGCCCGCCCCGGCCGCGACAAGGCCGCCAATCGGCCAGGCCAACACCACCGGCAAGCCAGCACCGCCGAGATAGCCGCTCAGCGCGGGGTCGATCGCCTCGATCGCGTCGGTCGCGGGACCGAAGAAATACCCGATGACGAAATAGCCGGCCACCAGCAGCACCAGCGTCACCGGTAGCCTGAGCGCCCGAGGCACCGTGCGCCGCGCGAAGATGATCGCGGCCACCGTGGCAGCGAGGCTCAGGACCGATAGCGCGATGTCGCCGCCGGCCACGGCCCAGGCCTCGGTTACGGGTGGCATGGAGACCAGCACCGCCGTCAGCCCGCCCAGTGCCGTGAAGCCCATGACGCCGACATTGAAGAGGCCCGCATAGCCCCACTGCATGTTGACGCCCAGTGCCATCACTGCGGAGATGACGCAGAGATTGAAGATGCCGAAGGCGACGTTCCAGCTCTGATAGAGGCCGACCATGATCAGCACCAGGCCCATGAGGCCGTATAGGAGCGCAACCCTCTGCGTCATATCACTTTCCCGCGGATGATGCCTGTCGGTCTGATCAACAGGACCGCGACAAGGATGATGAAGGAGACCGCGAACTTGTAGTCCGTGGACAGCAGCTGGACGAGCCCGTCCGGTGCCCAGTCCGCCGGGCCGAGATAGGCCAGGAACTTCTTGTAGGCGTAGGTCACCATCACCTCGGAGAAGGCGACAATGAAGGCCCCAAGGATCGCGCCCACCGGCTGACCGATGCCGCCGAGAATGGTCGCGGCGAAGATCGGCAGCAGAATCTGCAGAAAGATGAACGGCTTGTAGGTCTTGTCGAGGCCGTAGAGCGTCCCGGCGATGGCGGCTAGCGAGGCGGCGATGATCCAGGCGATCATGACCACGCGCTCAGGGTTTATGCCGCACAGGAGCGCCAGATCCTCGTCGTCCGAATAGGCACGCATCGCCTTGCCGGAGCGTGTCTTCTGCAAGAACCAGAACAGCCAGACGACGACGACGAGGGCGACGACGACGGTGATCACCTGGCTCTGCTTGATGGCGATGCCCTCGTCGAGGCCGAGCAGGTCACGCGACGCAAACGCGCCGATGATGAAGCGCTGGCCGTCGGCGAAGCTCTGGTCGGCCGGGCCGATGATGATACGGATCAGCCCTGCCAGCACGAACATGACGCCGACCGAGACGATGGCGAAGACGATCGGGTTGGAGCGCTGCCGTCGGTAGAAACGAAAGACCATGCGGTCCGTGAGCAGCGCGACGCCGATCGCCGCCAGCACGCCCACCGGCAGGGCCAGGAGCGCGGTCGGGAAGGGCGCGATGCTGACCCCCATGTCCTGAAGGAACCATGTCACGAGGATCGTGATCATGGTGCCAAACGACATCAGCTCGCCGTGCGAGAAGTTGGCGAATTTCAGAATCCCGAAGATGATGGTGACGCCGAGCGCCCCCAGGGCAAGCTGCGCGCCATAGGCCGTCGCCGGAACGACGACGAAGTTGGCAAACAGTGCAAGTGCGTTAAGGATCTCCATTCAACCCCCCAGAAAGGACCGGCGCACTTCTTCGTTGGCAAGAAGCGCTTCGCCCGTGTCGGTAAATCGGTTGCGGCCCTGAACCATGACGAAGCCATGATCGGCGATCTCCAGCGCCTGACGCGCGTTCTGCTCGACCATCAGGATGGCGACGCCGGTCTTGGCGATCTCCAGGATCTTGTCGAACAGCTCATCCATCACGATTGGCGAAACCCCGGCCGTTGGCTCGTCCAGCATCAACAGATCCGGGCGCGTCATCAGCGCGCGTCCGACGGCCACCTGCTGGCGCTGCCCGCCGGACAGCTCGCCCGCTGGCTGGTTGCGTTTCTCGGCCAGGATCGGGAACAGGCCGAAGACCTGATCCTTGGTGTCCTCGATCTCGTTGTCCTCGCGGATGAAGGCCCCCATTTCGAGGTTCTCTTCCACGGTCAGCGAGACAAAGACGTTGCGGTTCTGCGGCACGAAGGCCATCCCCTGCGGCACCCGGTCCTGCGGGGCAAGTTTGCTAATGTCCTTGCCGTTCAGCGTGACCGCACCCTCGCGCAGGTCGAGCATGCCGAAGACAGCCTTCATCGCCGTCGATTTTCCAGCACCGTTCGGGCCGACGACAACAGCTATCTCGCCTTTCTCCACGGTGATGGTGCAGTCGTGGATGATATCGGCAGCGCCATATCCGCAGGTCATGCCGGTCGCGCTCAGGAAACTCATGCCGGTGCCTTCCGCTGCTGCTTGCGGCCGGTGCCGAGATAGGCCTCGATGACCTCTTCGTTGTTCTTGACCTCCTCGATGGTGCCTTGGGTGAGCAGCTTGCCATCGGCCATGACGATGACGGGGTCGCACAGGCGCGCAATGAAATCCATATCGTGCTCGATCAGGCAGAAGGTGTAGCCGCGCTCCTCGTTGAGGCGCTTGATCGACGTGGCGATGGTGTTCAAAAGCGTGCGGTTCACCCCGGCGCCGACCTCGTCGAGAAAGACGATCTTGGCGTCCACCATCATGGTGCGGCCCAGTTCCAGCAGCTTCTTCTGGCCACCTGAGAGATTGCCCGCAAGCTCGTCCTTCAGGTGGTCGATCTCGAGAAAATCGACCACCTCCAGCGCCCGCTCAAGGTTCTTCGCCTCGACCGCTTTCACTTGGCCAAAATTGAACCAGCTGTGGCGCAGTTGCTCGCCCGGCTGATCGCCGGGAACGACCAGCAAATTTTCCAACACAGTCAGCGTCGAGAACTCGTGCGCGATCTGGAAGGTGCGCAGCAGGCCCTTGTGGAAAAGCGCGTGCGGCTCGAGGCCGGTCACGTCCTCGCCATCCAGATAAATGGTGCCGGAGGACGGCGGAAAGACGCCCGCGACGATGTTGAACAGCGTCGTCTTCCCGGCACCGTTGGGGCCGATCAGTCCAGTGATCGAGCCCTTCTCGATCGACAGCGAGACGCCATCGACCGCGCGGATGCCGCCGAAATTCTTGGCGACGTTTTCGACCGTTATCATTCAATCAATCCTGGTTGCCGGTAAACAAGGAACGGCCAAGGATCGAGATCCCTGGACCGTTCCCGAGACGGTAGGCCGTCGTCCGGCGACGCCCTCAGTGGTACATCACCGTTTCGAACTTGCCGCCCTTGACTTCCGTCTCGCGGAAGCTGCCCGAGGACTCGCCCGGCTCGATCAGCTCCAGCGCGGTGCCGCCGACATAGTCGATCTCGCCGCCGTCAGCCAAGATCTTCAGGCCCTTTGCAAGCTCGCCGGGATAGATCTTCTCGCCCGGGGCGTTGGCGACGTCGAACACCTTGTCCTTGTAGACCGCGCTGTCGGTCGACTCGGCCGCCTGCATTGCGAGCAGCATGATCGCCGAGGCGTCGTAGGCCTCGGGCACATAGGGGTCGTCGCCCTTGAAATCCTTGCCTTCCGCAAGCTCGGCCAACATCGAGGCGCCCGGGCTGTCGGTGCCCGGATTGGTGCCGATGGAGCCGTCCAGCGCCTCGCCGAAGTGATTGGTCAGCGCCTCGCCGACCATGCCGTCCGGCAGCACGAACTTGCCGAAGGCGCCGGTATCGAGCGAGGCCTGGATCATGCCCTTGCCGCCCTGGTCGAGATACCCGGCCACGATCAGCACTTCGCCACCGGCCGACGCCAGCGTGCCGACCTCGGCCGAATAGTCGGCCTTGCCGTCCTCATGCGCCGCGACGACGGTGATCTCGCCGCCAGCGTCCTCGAAGGCCGCCTGAATCGCATCGGCAAGACCCTTGCCGTAGTCGTTGTTGGTGTAGGTCAGCGCGGCCGAAGAGATGCCGCGACGCTCAAGGATGTCGGCGATGATCTGGCCCTGACGCGCGTCCGAGGGGGCCGTGCGGAAGAAATAGCCACCGTCTTCGATCGTCGACAACGCCGGCGAGGTTGCCGACGGCGAGATCATGACGATGCCGTTCGCGCGCACGACGTTGTTGAGAACCGCCGTCGTGGCACCCGAGCAGGTTGCCCCGTTGATGCCTTGAACGCCCTCGGATGTTATCAGGCGCTCGGCCGCGGCCGTGGCAGCGGCCGCGTCGATGCAGGTGCTATCGCCTCGGACCGTGACCACCTCGCGGCCACCGAGGAAAATGCCGCTGTCCGACACCTCCTTGATCGCCATTTCGCCGCCAAGCGCCATCGGTTTGACAAGCGACTCGGTCGGGCCCGTAAAGCCCTGCATCATGCCGATCTTGACCGGTTCCTGCGCCGATGCGCCCGTCGCGACGGTCGCCCAGAGCGCGGCCGACATAAGTGTGGCAGATAGTTTTCTCATGGTTAGACCTCCCATTTGGTTTTGCGTCAGTTGGTCGTTGGAGGGGGAGTATACATATTGAAATCAATGTTTCCACCCATCGTTATGTCAGGGGCGACACGTGGATCGTCATGCATCGGCTCTGCGACCGGTGGGGTCGGACCAAGTTTCAAGGTCATTGACGGCTTGTCGAATGGCCGGACCAAATTCAGGGGTCAGGTGGGTGCTTGAACGGCCCGTTCGGCGAAGTTTGCCGCGATGTCGCAATCGCCATGCCTCCAGTGCAAGGGCTGGGTGGGACAAATAACCAAAAGATTTGCCGCGCCAGCATCAGACCAGTTTGGCCGCACATCGGTCATTCGTCACACGCACTGCGAAGATCCGCTCTTATCAGCCCCGCCGTCTCGCGCCATGACCGTTCCGGGGCTGGAAGTGGTCGCATGCAGATGTGGCATGTGACGCACTGACGTCGGTCAAAAGGGGCTCTCACCGGACCTTAGCCGCAAAGCGCCCCGATGACAGCTATGTCCCGCATAGCATACCTCCGCGAGATGACCGATGCTGCGCGCAGTCGCCCACGACCGCTTTTGAAATGCCGCGCCGCGGTGTTGGCATGTCGTGTGAAGCTCCGGAATGGGCCGGTCGCGACTATTACATCAGGAGGACTGGCCCGGTAATTGGTGTGTCCCGATTGTCGAGTTACTCGTCCGGGAGCTGTGCACTTCTCTTTCCTACGCCTTTCTGGCCTCACAGACACGCCGCAACAACTGCACGCGCCGTAAGGTCGGTGCCGGATCAAGATCCAGGCTGATCATCCGCAGGAAAACGAGCCAGTCGCGCTCATTCACGGTGAGCTCTTCCATATGTTTCATCTCGCTCACCTTCCGAAGATCGCGTTGATAGCGGCCTGCGCGCGGCTGGTCAGGCGCGGATCGCTGTTGCCGGAGGCGGCACGGATCGCTTCGATCCAGCCCAGCTCGTTCGCGGTGACCGGAGACCCGAATATCTCGATCACCGCCGCCGCCGCCGTCCGCCCAACCGATTGCTCCAGGGAGAGACGCATCAGATAGGCCGGATCACATTCCAAGGCGCGTGCGAGTGCCGGGATGCGATCAAGGGCTGCCTTGGACTTTCCCTGCTTGATCATCGTGATCATGTTCGGATTCACGAACCCTGCCTGTGCGGCGATTTCGGCGTGCGTCTTGCGCGACTTCAGTTCCAGAATGCGACGTTCGACGTATTTCGCGAGACGTGTGTCCTGATGCGGTTTCTTGGTCATCTCTGTTTCTCTCATTTGTGACGCAGCACGCGCTGCTTGCTTGCTTTATAGAAAGCAGTTGCTTGGGGAAGCGTGGCGGGATGAGAAAAACGAAAGCATCATACTGCGGAGTTTTCGGGTCGTTTCGATCTTTGGTTCCACAATTTGCTAGATTTGCACTAGAAGCCGGGACATGAGCAGCCGGACCCGCAGCATTCTCATTTTCGAGCTCGGTGGCGCGGCCTTCATGGTAGCGGTCGGTTCGGCGATGCATTTCCTGTTCGAGCTTGCGGGGGGATGGCCGCCTCTTGCACTGATCGCTGCGGTCAATGAGTCGATCTGGGAGCATCTGAAGCTCGCCTTCTGGCCGGGGCTGTTCTGGGTCGGCGCTGCACCACTCTCAGCCGGGCTGCGCCGACGTGAAGTGCTGGCGGCTAAGGCGCCTGGATTGCTTCTCACGGCGGTTCTGATCGTCGCGGTCTTTACAACCTATGTAACAATCCTGGGCCACAACCTCCTCGCGCTAGACATCGGCACATTCGTTTTTGCCATCGTGATTGGACAGGCCCTGTCTGGTTTTTTGCTGATCGGCGGCGCATTTCAGCGTCGCGCTTTCATACGCGCTGGTCTTGGACTCCTGGGCCTGCAGATAATAGCTTATGGCCTCTTTACCTACATTCCGCCGAATCACTGGCTCTTTATTGAGGCAAGCAGCGGATTGCGGGGTATTCCTGTGCCTTGAAGCCTATGCCGCGCCGAGTTGTGCCGCCTAACCCGCGCCAGTGACAGCCGTGGGCGGCTCAGGCGACAAGCCTTCGTGATAGAGATTGCAGATGCGCTCCACGCTCAGCACCACCGCAAATAGATTCATAAATCGAAACAGACTGTTGAATCCTTGATTTCGATAAAAGTCATAGTTGAGTTACCGCCCAACGGGCATTAGCAGTCTTAGGTAATGCTTCGCCAATTCCGAAAGGCTCGGTGAAAGCGAATTTGAGGCATACGTTGGCACAACAGGAACCCGGGCGAATGACCGCTTCGATAACTTTGCGATCCATGATCTTTCTTGTGGTTGCGCTGACCGTTTCAGGGCTTAGCGCCATGGCAGGTCAATGGGTCGAGGGGCGCGTCACTCACGTCCGCGATGTCGACACGATCGAAGTCAGTAACCTGCCGGTGCGGCTCAACGGCGTTGATGGCCCAGAACTCGATGAGCGCGGCGGACAGGCCGCAAAGCGTTGGATGCAGAAGCTGATCCTGCGTGAGCCGGTGAAGTGCTGGTTGACTGGAGACAAGACTTATGACCGCTGGGTCGGCACTTGCTACACGTCTTCAGATGCGGATATCGGCGCGCTTGCCATTCAAGCGGGGCAGGCGCTAGACTGTGCTCGTTATTCCGGTGGAAAGTATCGACAGTTTGAAACGCAGGAGAGCCGTCGCCTGCCGCAACACGGATACTGCCGATAAGCCACTCCCAATGGTCAGGCGTGCCCCAGCTCCGGCTTTCTGTCATACAGAGCCGCGCTTCGGGGGCTGGAAACCGGCCAGCCTTTGAAGACTTTGTCGCCTACAGATATGGCGACTTGGCCATCCGTATACGTCTCGACAATCAAACCTTGAACTTGTTGGTAAGCATTTAAAATCAAAGTCGCGAACATGCTGCCCCTCACATGTTATTGTTGATTACTGCTCTATCTATGATTGCGCGTCGTAACGACCATTGCAACAAAATTCACGCATCAAGCTTCACCTTTTCAGGATGCAAGCGGTCTGACCAACTGCCGTTCATTTCGTATTGGAATGTCATGCCCTCACGACGCAGTGCTTTACCCGGCCGAGCGGATCTCATACTACCACGGCGGCATGCAGGTCTGGCGTCTGCTTGGCCTGACCGTGGTCGGTGGAAGTTAACGCGAACGCAGGAGTTGCCTGCATCGCGTGACGCCCCGGGCTGGGCGGCCATCCTCGGCTGCGAGATAGGAGTGCAGGCTCAGGACCAAGATGTCATAAAGGGCAGGCGTTCTCTCCTGAAGAGGTAAATTGCCATGCTTCCAACACTCGGGCTGCTTCTGGCCTGCCAACTTATCGGAGAAGTCACCGTCCGGGGCATCGGTCTCTCGATCCCCGGCCCTGTCCTCGGGCTTGCCCTTCTCATCGTCATCCTGCGTCTCAGGCCCGCCCTGGCTGGGGACCTGCGCCCCACCATCTCAGTCATCCTCGCCAACCTGTCGCTGCTCTTCGTGCCAGCGGGCGTCGGCGTAATCGGCAATCTTGATGTGCTGTCCGAGGATTGGTTCGCGCTCCTCGTCGTTCTGGTGCTGTCGACGCTTCTGGCGATGCTGGCCTCCGTCGGCACGTTCATCGCCGTGCGCCGCCTGACCGAGGGACCAGCGAAATGACCGGCGTGGCCAATCTCTGGAGTTATCTTTCCACAACCCCTCTCTTGTGGCTGACCGCGACCATCCTCGCCTACCTCGCCGCGGATGCGATAGCCCGACGGCTGCACAACCATCCGCTCGCCAACCCGGTGATCCTCTCGGTCCTCATCATCGCACCGGTGCTCTGGGTCACGAAGACAGAGTATGCGACCTATTTCGAAGGCGCGCAGTTCATTCACTTCCTGCTCGGCCCCGCGACGATCGCTCTCGCGCTGCCGCTCTGGGACAACCGTGAGACCATCCGCACATCCGTCGCCCCGATCCTGCTGGCGCTCGTGGCCGGCTCGGTGACGGCCGCAGGCTCGGCCATCCTGCTGGCGCAGGCGTTTGGTCTTTCGACCGACGTGATCCTGTCGCTCGCGCCTAAATCGACGACCGCGCCGGTGGCACTCGGCATATCCGAAGCGGTTGGCGGCCTGCCGGCGCTGACGGCGGTGCTGGTGATCCTGACCGGGATCATCGGCGCGGTGATCGTGACACCGCTGATGACCGTGCTGCGTATCAAGGACTGGCGCGCGCGGGGGTTCTCCGTCGGCCTGGCCTCACACGGAATCGGAACGGCGCGCGCCTTTCAGGTCAACCCGACGGCCGGGGCCTATGCCGGCATCGCGATGGCGCTGAATGCCCTGCTCACGAGCCTGATCGTGCCGGTGCTCGTGCGCTGGCTGATATGACGAGCCGGGCGGCCGCCCCCGCGCGGTCTCCGGTTCTGCCCATGTTCCTGACCTGTGGTCGTATTCTGCCGGAGGCGGCCACATTCTATGTGGCAAGGGGTTAACGATACATGTCGGAAACACTGACAGCACTGGGCGGGATCGGCCTGTTTCTTCTTGGCATGAAGATCATGACCGAGGCGCTGCGCGAGGCGGCGGGCTCGAACCTGCGTCGCTTGCTCGCACGGTTCACCACTACGCCGCTGCGGGGCGTGGTGAGCGGCGCGCTCACCACGGCGGTGATCCAATCATCCTCGGCCACCACGGTGATGACCGTGGGGTTCGTGGGGGCCGGGCTTCTGAGTTTCCCGCAGGCGCTCGGGGTGATCTACGGGGCCAATATCGGCACCACCGTGACCGGCTGGATCGTCTCTCTGGTCGGCTTCAAGCTGAAGCTGGGCGCGCTGGCGATGGGGCTCTTGTTCCTTGCGAGCCTCGCCCTCCTCCTGTCGCACGGGCGACTGGCACGGATCGGACGGATCGTGGCGGGCTTCTGCCTGCTCTTCATCGGGCTCGACATGATGCAGGAGGGCATGTCCGGCGCCGCCGCCTGGATCACGCCCGAGCGCACACCAGGGCCGGGATTGGGCGGAATGCTGGCCATGGCCGCACTTGGCTTCGCGATCACGGTGGTGATGCAGTCGTCCTCGGCGGCCATCGCCGTGGTGCTGGTCTTGCTGAGCGGCGGCGCCTTGCCGCTGATCCAGGCCGCAGCGGCGGTCATCGGAATGAACCTGGGCACCACCGTGACCGCGCTGATTGCCACGATCGGCGGATCGCGCGCCATGCAACAGACCGCGATCGCGAACCTATTGTTCAACCTCGGGACCATGGTGCTGGCCTTTCCCATGCTGCTTTTGATCACCGGCCCGCTCGAAACGCTGGCCGCCCGCAGCGGAGCGGACACCGCGCTCGTGCTGTTTCACACCGCGTTCAACCTTCTGGGCACCCTCGTCTTTCTTCCCCTCACCGACCGTTTTGCCACGCTGGTGTCATCGCTGCGGCCGGACCTCGGCGCGCGCGCCCTCCCGGAACTGGACCGCCGCCTTCTGACGGACGAGGGTGCGGCGATTCAGGCTGCGCACGGTGCCATGACCTGGGCCGCGCGCGAAATTTTCGCGGCCTATGCGCTGGCCCTCGGACCACAAGGCGATGTGCGGCGGCTGTCATCACTCACCCCCCGTGTGACCCTCGCGCTCGAGGACCTGAAGGATTTCATGGCCCGGATCTCGGTGCCACACGACAAACCCGCCGAAGCCGCCGCCTACGCGGCGCTGATGCACCAGGTCGACCACCTCGTGCGCCTGGTCGAACAGGCTGAACATCGCGGGTTCGCCCGCGTTCTGAAACATGATCTGGTCACACGGCGACCCGCCCGTTGGTTCGCCGCCTGCCTCTCGCCGACCCGGACGCTGGAGCTTGCCGCCATCGGCACGCACATGGCGCGCATGACCGCTTCGGTCTCGCACCGCTTCACCCGGCACCGGCGCGGCCTTCTGCTGGGCGAGCACGCAGGCCTCTATTCGGTGCAGGAGACCTTTCAGGCCACCGACGCGATACGGTGGCTCAGCCGGATCATGCATAACGTCCAGCGCGTCGGAGAATACGAACACGAGGTTCAAGACAGGTTGGGCTAGGCACTGATCCGCTCCGGACCCCCTCATGGCCATGGCCGCGCAGATCCGACCAACCGCGTGATGCGGGGACGGAGGCAAAACCTCGACTTTCCGAACGCCATCCCGTCGAAGAAACCGGCAAAGCTCAGGACGATGCCAATCGGCTCTCGAGCAATTCTCCACGATCTTCCAGCACCGGATAGGCAATCATCGCGAAAGAGGTGTTCAACATCTTCAGTGCGCGCAGCAGATCGAGATGGATCGCACTGGTTTCGAACGTCTCGGCCAGACCTTTGCGAAGCCGCTTGAGATGCCTGCGCTGCAGGTTCTGCTCCAGATCGCGAACCTGCTCCTTCTGCTCGACCAATTCCCGCGCAAGGCCGATATCTTCCGACATCAACACCGAGATCCCGTGCTGCACATTGCGCAACACCACGTCGTGAAAATCCGATAGCTCGCGCCACCCCTCGGGCGAGAACTCCAGGTTCTCTACATCCTTGGCCCGTGCGAGATCGACCATCTTGCGCGCGATCACATCCGCACCCGCCTCGAGGTTGACCGCGATCCCCGACAACTCGAAGGCGCGATTGCTGGTGTCCTCGTCCGGATCGTGGCTGCGCACACGCGAAAGGTATGTGCGAATATCGAGCGACATCTGGCTCAGGGCCTTCACCTCGGCGCGCTGCGCTTTCGCCGTGGCATCATCATAGCGTTCGAACAAACCGATGCCGGTGCGCAGCATGATCTCGATGCGATGCGCCATTTCCACCAGTTCCCGCTGTGCGCAGCCAAACGCGCGCTTCGGCTGGTTCTGAACCGTCGGATCGAGCGCGCTGCGCGACGCGCCCTCCGCCTGCAACTGCGGCTCATCCGGCACGATCATCCTGGCCATCTTCATGAAGGGTCCGACCAGTGGCAGGCTGACCAGAAGCAGCACGACATTGAACGCCAGATGCACAAAGAGCGCCTGATGCCCTGCATTCATGTCCAGGCCGGCAAACGGCAGGTCATGGTTCGCCAGCCACACCAACAGGGCACCAGCCCCGCCGCCGCGCAATACCAGGTTGCACCAGACAACCCGACGAACCGCGCTTTCGGCATTGAGGGTCAGCACCACGGCGACGATCGAGCCGCCAAGATTGGCCCCGAGGACCATCGCGAACGCTACGTCCACGGGCATGACGCCCTCCGCCGCCAGCGTCGCGAATAGCAGCACGGCGGCCACGCTGGAATGAACCAGCCACGCAAAGAGCGCGGCGATCACGAAGGCCAGAAGCGCGTCCTCAGCCAGATAGAGCATGGCGACCTCAGCGCCCGACATGCCAGTCAGCGGAAGGCTCGCCTCGCGGATCAGGTCAAGCGACAGGAAAACCAGGGACAATCCGATCAGGATTCGCCCAACCTGCCGCATCCGCCGGGCCGAACTGCGCAAGAAGATCATGACACCCGCCAGCAGCAAAACCGGCGTAACCACGGCAAGCTGCGAACTCAGCACCAAGGCGACGATCGCCGAGCCGAGATCGGCACCAAGCATGATCGCAAGGCCCGCCACGCTACCAATCGCGCCGGTCGTGACAAACCCCGCCATCAGCACCGCCACGGCGGTCGAGCTTTGCATCAGCACTGCCGTCGCCGCCCCCGACCCCGCCGCCGCGAGGCGGTTCGAGGTCGAGCGGCGCAGCCAGAGCCGCAGCTTGGCGCCAAGCGCCCGTTCAAACCCCGTGCGCACCAGCCGGACAGCCCAGATCAGCAGGGCCGCGGCTGCGGCCATGTTGACGACAAAGAGAACGGGTGTGCTTTCCATAAGGCTCCAAGGGGTTTGCCGATGCCGGCGCGCATCAGCGCGATTTCAGAAGATGAACGGACCTTCATCATATTCGAAGGGCAGTTCGGTCCAGACCCCGCCGGGGGCCGTGTCGATCAGGCCGCATCCGGTGGGCCCGGTCATGAAACCTGCCGGTGCATCCGCCCGCCGGTCAAACGCGAAGGCACTGCAACAGGCCGGGGCCGTCACGACCGGATGCCGCCCCAGCAGACCATGATACACACCATGCACATGCCCCGCCAAGACACGAACCGGTGCGCCGTGCCGATCAAGAACGTCCCGCAGCGCGTCGGGATTTGCCAGGCCGATCGCATCCATGAAGCGGATGCCGGTCCGCAGCGGCGGGTGATGCAACGCCACGACGACCTGCAAGCCCCCGGCCCCGGTCAGCGCCTCGGACAATAGCGCGCGGCTCTCATCGCGCAAGGTGCCCCCACCCTGTCCCTCAATCAGCGTATCAAGCCCGACGATCCGGGTGTCGCCGATATCCGACACCCAGTCGATCAATCCGCGCGGCGCGATTTCAGGCAGGTCGGAAAACGCCAGCCTCAGCGTCTCGCGGCAGTCATGGTTGCCCGGGATCACAAGCAGCCTCTCTCCCAGCCGCTCCAGCTCTCGCTGCGCGATGGCGTAGCTCTCGGCGCTGCCATCATCGCTGATGTCGCCGGTCACCAACACCGCGTCGACGGGGCCGATCGCATCCATCCGCGCGCAGAGCGTCGTGATGGCCTCATGCAGCAGATGCCCGGTATCCAGCCGACCGGAGACAAGCTGCCCCCGCGCGACCGCGTGAAGATCCGAAATATGCAGCAACCGCGCCACGTTCACTTGATCCCAGTGCGCAGAAAGGCCTGCACGAACTGCCGCTGAAATACCAGAAAGGCGATCAGCAGGGGGGCCACCGACATGATCGTCGCCGCCGAGATCACGCTGATATCGACGCCGTTCTCGGGTGCTGCAAAGATCGACAGCCCCACCGTGAGCGGCCGTGTCTCGGGCGAATTGGTGACGATCAGCGGCCACAGGAAATTGTTCCAATGGGTCGAGACCGAGACCAGCGCATAGGCCAGATAGGTGGGCCGCGCGAGGGGCACATAGACCCGCCACAGGATCCCGAACCAGCCACAGCCCTCCACGCGCGCCGCCTCGTGCAGCTCGATCGGCACGCCTTTGAACGCCTGCCTCATCAGGAAGATGCCGAAGGCCGACGCCATGTAGGGCATCCCCACTCCGAGGATCGTATCGAACAGGCCCAGCCGCGAGACCATCACGTAAATCTCGACGATCAGCACCTCGGGCAGGATAAAAAGCTGCATCAGGACGAGCAGGAACACGACATCCCGCCCCGGGAACCGCACCTGCGCAAAGGCAAAGCCCGCCAACGTGGTGACGATGAATTGCCCGATCAGGATGACTGTGACCAAAAGAAAGGTGTTGAGGAAATACTTCAGCCACGGTGCCCCGGCCCAGGCGGTGCGGAAATTCTTCAGCGTCCAGGGCGCCGCAATGTTGAAATTCACCGCGTCCGAGGTCGTGTGAAACGCCGCCCAGAACGCGAAGACCAGTGGCGAGATCCAGATCACCGCCAGCAGCAGCGCGCCGAAGGTCTCGATATGTCTCGAAAGGCCGCTCATTGGTAATGCGTCCGCTTGTCGAGGATGGTGAACTTGACGCCCGCCACGATGCCCAGCACCAGCAGGATCAGGATCGTCATCGCCGCCGCCTGCGGCGCGTCGAAAAAGGCGAACGCCATCTCCCAGATGTAATACAGGATCAGCTTCGACGCGTCGTTCGGCCCGCCCTTGGTGAGGATGAAGAGATGATCGATCAGCTTGACCGAATTGATCAGCGCGTTGACCATGATGAAGAGCGTAGTCGGCATCAGGAGCGGCAGCACGATGCGCCGGGTATAGGTGAAACGGCTCGCCCCTTCGATATCGGCGGCTTCCTTGAGGTCTTCGGGAATGGTCTGAAGCGCCGCGAGGTAGAAGATCATGAAGAACCCGGCCTCTTTCCAGATCGTCACGATGATCACCGCCCAGAGCGCCGTCTCGGGCTGGCCCAGCCAGTTGACCGATGGCAAACCGAACAGCGCCCCGATCTGATCCAGAACACCCAGACCCGGCGTGTAGAAGAACAGCCACAGATTGGCGGCGGCGATCATCGGCAGCACGGTCGGGGTGAAATAGGCGGTGCGCACGAAACCGCGCGCCGGGATCTTGGAATTGGCCCAGAGCGCCATGCCCAGTGCGATCGCGATGGAAATCGGGATCGTCGTCCCGGCATAGATCAGATTGTTCGTCGCCACCTTCCAGAAGGTCGGATCGGCAAAGAGATCGGCGTAGTTCTCGGTGCCAACAAACTCGGTCGGACGCCGCCGCGTTCCACGGCTGAACAGGGACGTCCAGAGCGTTGCCATCGAGGGGTAAAAGGCAAAGGCCGTCAACAGGATCGCGGCGGGCGACAGCAGGAGCCAGCCGTAAATCGCCTTTCTGCGGCGCTCGATGTTCACTTGGGTCGGCATCTTGGCCCTTCTGCGAAGTCAAATACCGGCGCCAGGCATGTGCCCGACGCCGGAGAAGTGGAATACCGGTCTAGTGTTACCGGTAGTCCTTCAACAGCCGCTCGGCAGCGGCCTGTGCCTCGGCCAGCGCATCGGCGGGCGATTTGCTGCCTGTCAAAGCCGCCTGAATGGCGTTGTTGAGCCCGTCACGCACGCGCGCCGTCTCGAAGGTCGAGAACTCGGCGACGGCGTTCTCAAGCTGGTTGCGCGCCACCAATGCAGGCGGGAACTCTTCCGTGTAGGCCTTCAGCGCCTCGGTTTCATAGGCGGCGGGCGACACGCCCATGTAACCCGTGGAGATCGACCATTCAGCCGCCTGCTCGGGTGCTGTCATGAACTTGATCAGCTTGAGCGCGGCGGCACGTTCCTCGTCGGTGGTGTCCTCGAAGACATAGAAATTGCCGCCACCGGTGGGCGAGCCGGGCCGCTCCCGGGCGGGCAGTTCGGCCACGCCGAAGTCAAACTCGGCACCGTTCTTGACCGCCGTGAGGTTGCCGGTGGAATGCCACATCATCGCGGTCTGCCCTTCCAGAAACGCCTGCCGCAGCGTGCCCCATTCGACCGTGCCCTCGGGCATGATGCCATGCTCGGTCGAGAGCGACTTCCAGAATTCCAGCGTCTCGACAACCGCCGGGTCGTCGAAATAGGTCTCAAGCCCGTCGCCGGACATCAGTTCCTTACCGTTCTGGATCGCCAGCGCCTGGAACATCCAGTAGGGATACCCGGTCGAGGGGATCATCAGACCGTAGGTGTCGCCCTCGGTCAGCGTCTTGCCCATGCTCACCATCTCGTCCCATGTGGCGGGCGGCGCGTCAGGGTCGAGACCGGCGGCACGGAACATGTCCTTGTTGTAATACGCCACGATGGTCGAACGCTGGAACGGGACGCCCCATGTCTTGCCCTCGATCCGGCTGTTGGCCATCAGCGCGGGGTAAAAACTGTTCAGCCAAGCCGCATCCACGCCCTCGATATCCTCGAAGGCGACGATGCGTTCCTGCTCGATCAGGTCATAGGCGTCGATGGAGAACATCACCGCCAATTGCGCAGGCTCGCCTGAGGCGATGGCCGACAACGCGCGCACGCGGGTGTCGTCGTAGTTGCCCGAATAGATCGCGTTGACCTTGATCTCGGGGTTAGCCTCCTCGAATTTGGCGACGATACCATCGACCACCTCGGTCAGCGCACCGCCCACCGCAATCGGGTAATACATCGTCAGTTCGGTTTCCGCGGCCACCGGTGCGGCGGTCAGTGCCGTGAATGCGGTTGCCAGACTTATCTTCCTGATCGTGTTCATGGTTTTCTCCCTTGAATTAAACACGGTATTCCAGACGTAAGGTCACCCCGTCACGCCATTCGGATGCCGTAGCCTGTTTCCCTCCACGTCGAAGAAATGCAGGTCTTCATCGGCAAAATCGATTTCGAGATCCTCGCCCGCCGGGATGTTGCGCAATCCCGGCATCGAAATGGTCAGCCCGTTCGCCCTCGGATGTGTCAGCCCCACAAAGGTCTCGGAACCGAGGAATTCACATTCGGAAACCCGGCATTTCAGCCGCCCCTTGCCCGGCTCTGCGAGGCGCAGGCTTTCGGCGCGCAGGCCGATGGTGCTGGCCGCCTCGTAGCCCGGGACCGCCGCGCCCTCGATCAACGCCATCGGCGGGGCGCCGACGAATTCGGCCACGAACGTAGTGGCTGAGCGGTAATACAGATCCTCCGGCGCGCCGGTCTGCTGAATGCGCCCGTCCTTCATCAGCACCACCATGTCGGCCATGCTCATGGCTTCGGTCTGATCATGGGTCACGTAAATCACCGTGATCCCCAGATCGACTTGCAACTTCTTGATATCCTTGCGCACTGAGGCGCGCAGCTTGGCGTCGAGATTGCTGAGCGGCTCGTCCATCAGGCAGAGCGGCTGGTTCGCGACGATGGCGCGCGCCAGCGCTACGCGCTGCCGCTGTCCGCCCGACAATTCAGCCGGCTTGCGCGCCTCATAGCCCAGAAGCCCGGTGATCTCGAGCGCGCGGTGCAGCTTCTCGCGCCGCTCAGCGGCCCTCACCCTGCGCACCTTGAGCCCGAAAACCACGTTCTCGGCCACGCTCAGATGCGGAAAGAGCGCGTAGGACTGAAACACCATCGACAGATTGCGCTCCGAGGGGGCGGCAGTGGTCACGTCCCGGCCATCGATGAGAATCCGCCCCTCGTCCGGCAGCTCCAGCCCGGACAACAGCCGCAGCGTCGTCGACTTGCCGCATCCCGACGGCCCCAGCAGCGCCACGAACGACCCGCGCGGGATCGACAGCGAGACATGCTCGACGCCAAGCTGCCCGTTCCAGCGCTTGGCGACATCCTGCACCTCGACGAACGCGTCCGGCATCAGTCTGCCTCCTCTGCAAAGGTGATCCGGTCCCCCAGTTGCTCGACCAAATGGGAAAACGCCTCGGCAGGCGGGCGGTCGCAGATGACGTGGTCGATCTGGGTGATGGTGCCGCCCACGGCGGGGGCAAGGCGACCGAACTTGCTGCGATCTATGACCAGGATGGATGTCCGCGCGTTGCGCCACATCCGGTAAGTCGCGCGCACCTCGGCCTGATGGAATTCCAGCAACTCGCCCTCGGCCCCGATCCCGGCGGTCCCGAAAATCGCATAGTCCGCGCGGTAGCGGGCAAAGAACTCGACCACCTCCTCACCCACAAAATCACGGTCCGGCAGGCGGATCTCTCCGCCCGGCACGATGATCCGGTTCGAGATCTCCTCGCTCAGCGCCATCGCTACGCTCAGATTGTTGGTGACGACGGTCAGCTCCTTGCGCCGATGCAGCGCCCGTGCCACGCTCAGCGCGGTGGAGCCGATCGAGATGAATAGCGTCGCGCCATCGGGTATGAGCGCCGCCGCCCCACTCGCGATCGCGCGCTTGCCCAAGAGGTTGGTGCCCGCCCGCTGGTCGAAGGGCGTGTTGCGGCGCCCCTCGGCAAGCTCGATCCGACCATGCGAGCGGTGCAGGTTTTCGCCATCGCACAGAATATCGAGATCGCGCCGGATGGTCTGCATCGAGACGCCAAACATCTCGGCAAGCGCGCCGACGCTCACCCCGCCCTGTTCCTGAACGGCCTGCTGAATGAGATCGTGCCGCCTTGTTTTCTTCGACGCCATGTCCGCTTCCATCATTTTGGCCGAGTGTTGAGCATAATTTGCAACAAAGCAACATTTTTAGATGTGGCTTTGTTGCGGCAAGTGCTCCTGACCAGCCTCGATTCCTAGTGAGAATTCTTAAAAATCAGAGTAATTTTCAGCTTGGCATCAGCGTTATCCGACTATTATGACGTCGGTATGAAATGTCGTATTGTTGTTTTTACTTTTATTTTTCTGCCCGCACTGTAAGTTTTTCTCCAGCCCGGATGCAGCGTCCGGGTCTGCGGGCACCGCAATTCTGCAACATCAGGGGATTCGCCAGGCTGATGGATACCGTCGCAACCATTTTCGACCGATACGAGGCGGTGCGACATCGCCTGCCCTCGGCCAGCGTCGCGACCGCAACGGCGCAGATCGGGTCGCTGCACGACATCGCCGCGCAGGCGGACGCCTTTGTGTTCGATGCCTACGGGGTTCTCAATATCGGCGAGGCGGGCATTCCCGGCGCATCGCAACGTCTCAGGGAACTGCGCGATACCGGGTGCCGGATCCGCATTCTCTCCAACGCCGCGAGCTACAGTCATGCAGGTGCCGTGACCAAGTTCCGAAAACTCGGCATGGGCGTCAGGGACCACGAGATCATAACCAGCCGTGACGCGACCTTGGCGCAGCTGGACGGCAGGTTGTGGGGATGTATCGCGGCAGTCGAGGATGATCTGTCGGACATCCCCTGTCCTACGCGCCGCCTCGTCGATGATCCCGCAAGCTATGATCAGGTCGACGGCTTCGTGTTTCTGTCGACCGAGGTCTGGTCACTGGACCGACAGGCGCTTCTTGAAGACGCGCTTCTCAAGAGGCCCAGGCCCCTGATCATCGCCAATGCAGACCTCGTTGCGCCCCGCGAACACGGCTTCTCGCTGGAGCCCGGATATTTCGGCCATCTGCTGGCAGATCGCGGTATCCGCGATATCCGATTTGTCGGCAAACCGTTTCCTGCGGTTTACGAAATGATCGAAGCCTCGTTGCCCGAGACGCCACCGGGCCGGATCGTCATGTGCGGCGATACGCTCCACACGGATATCCTGGGGGCGGCAGCGCGCGGGTGGCAGACGGTCCTCGTCGAGCACGACGGGCTTTTCTCCGGCCAGGATACGGGTGCGTATGTCAACCGAGCCAGGCTATTTCCAAACTGGAGGCTATCGAGAATCTGACTCGGCGCGCGTGATGCCGACATTGTGGGCATGCTGTGTTTGCGCGTATGATCCCAGGTGTGATCACCCTGCGTCGGCCCCAGGATGCGTGCAGTGTCATCGCACCCGGACCACGTCTCTGCTTTCGACACAACAAGGAGACCACTCGTGAAATGGACACTGCCAATTGGATGTCTGGCCCTGATCGCTGGCCCTGCGTTTTCTGAAACCTGGACCTGCCAGGTTCCCTACGACGAGGCCAACGGCGGGGGAAGCGTCACCATAGAGGACAACCGTCTGGTCTTCGTATCCGACTGGCCACATCGCGAACCCGAGATCCTCAAATGCATCAGGAGCGGCCCCATAAGCGAATGCATGTCGGCGGACCTGGCCGTGACCGGGAGTGGCAGCGCGTCTGTGTTTGCCAAGCTTTTTTCCGTCGCCTGGCAACGTGACGGTGCTCCGGCGACGATCACGACACGCCAACCCTCCACCATCTTCAAGGAACGCGAAGACGGATATGCGATGACGCAGGTGTTTCCCTCCCTCGGTTACACATTTCCCGTCACCGATTGCAAAGTAGACTGACCGGCTCAGGCGAGCCGGGGCTGTCGCCGCACCGGGCAGCCGCCCTCAGCAGGCGAACGCTAGACTTCCTGCTTGACGGTCACCGCTCCGTAGTCACAAGTGCTCCTGCAGGTTCAATCAGCAACGCGGGGTCGAGGTGGCATTCAAGTTCGTTCACACAGCGGATATTCACCTCGACTCCCCCCTGAAATCCCTTGCCCTGCGTGACGAAGGACTGGCCGAGCTTGTCGGCAACGCCACCCGGGCCACCTTCTCCAGAATCGTCGATCTGTGCCTGTCCGAAGAGGTGCAGGCCCTGCTGATAGCGGGTGACCTTTACGATGGTGGCCAGACCTCGATGAAGACGGCGCGTTTTCTCGCGCAGGAGATGGAGCGACTGGCGGCGGAGGGCATCCCGGCCTTCGTGATCCGCGGCAACCACGACGCCGCCTCCAAGATCTCGCGCGAACTTACGCTGCCGGACAGTGTGACGGTGTTTCCCGGCAAGGCCAACGTCATCGAAACCACCTGGGCCGGGCATGCGGTCGCGGTGCACGGCATTTCCTTCCGCGACCCTCACGCCCCCGAGACCCTGCTCGACCGGTTTCGTCCCCCGGTGCGGGGCGCGTTCAATATCGGCCTGCTGCATACCTCGCTGGGGCGCGCGCATGGTCACGACCCATACGCCCCCTGCGCCCTGTCGGATCTTCAGGCCACCGGGTTCGACTACTGGGCACTTGGGCACCTCCACCAGCGCGCCGTCTATCCCGGCGCCACCACCGTGGTCATGCCGGGCATCCCGCAGGGGCGCGACATAGGCGAGGCCGGGGTCAAGTCGGTCACGCTGGTCTCCATTGCGGATGACGGGTCGCTCGACCTCGCCGAACGCCATCTTGCCGTGGTGCGTTTTGAACGGCTCCCGGTGGAGTGCAGCCACCTCTCCGACTGGCACGATCTCGTGGAGGCGCTGAAACACGCCACTCGCGCGGCGCAGCGCGACCACGCGGGCGAACACCTGATCGTGCGCCCAGTGCTGAACGGGGAGACACCGCTAGCCTGGAGGGTCGGTCGTGACGCCGACGTGCTGCACGCGGAGGCACAGGCCGTCGCGGAACAGATAGGCACGCTTTGGATCGACAAGATCGAGGTCGCGCTGGACACCGGCGCGACCACCTCTCCAGGTGGGGCGGTGGGCGAACTGGCGCGGATCATCGAGCAGGCAGGCATGCCCCCCGATGCCCCGGCGGTTCAGGCAGAGGTCGATCGCTTGTTGAAACACCTCCCACGCGAGTTGCGGGGGCTTCTGGGCGACAGCGAGGAACAGACCGCCGCCGCCATCACCGAGGCGATGCAACAGGGAGCGATGGAGGTGCTCGCGCGCCTCGAGGAAAACGGGGGCTGAGCGATGCGACTGAACCGGCTCGACCTCACCCGCTACGGCAAGTTCACCGACGTGAGTCTCACCTTTCCGGCCCCCGCCCCAGGCACCCCCGACCTGCACGTCATCTACGGGGCCAACGAGGCCGGGAAATCTACCCTGCTCGAAGGCTGGCTGGATTTTCTGTTCCAGATCCCCATGCAAAGCCGCATGGCGTTCATTCATTCCTACCAGACCATGCAACTGGGGGCCGCGCTCCAGATCGACGGGCGGACGCATGATCTGGTCCGGGTTAAGAAACGCGACAGCTCGCTGCTCGACGCAAGCGGCGCGCCGGTGGGCGAGGCGCTGCTGCATGGCGGGCTACGCGGGCTCGACCGGTCGTCCTACGCAGCGATGTTCTCGCTCAACCGGCAGACCCTTGATGAAGGTGGCGAGAGCATCCTGGCGAGCAAGGGCGACTTGGGCGAACTCCTCTTTCAGGCCAGCGCCGGCCTGACCGATCTGGCCGCGCAACTGGACGAGTTGCACGCGGAGTCCGAGGCGTTCCTGAATAGGACCGGACGCAAGGGCGCGCTGCGCGACCTTGGTGCCGCCTTCGACGACCTGGGCAGGCAGGTCAAGGATCTCGACACGGCCGCGGCCGAATATGCCCGCCTGTCGACGGAACGCGACAGGGCACGCGAAGAATGGCAGCACGCGCGAGAGGCGGTTGAAACCGCACAGGCCGAGGTGATCGAGACCGAACGCCTGAGCGCCGCCATCCCGCTCTTGCCAAGGCTGGACCGCCTCGACGCACAGACTTCCGGTTTTGGCGCGCTACCGGAGCCGCCCGAGGGATGGCTCGCCGAGCTACCCGAGCTGGACCGCGCAGAAGCCGCCATCGCCACCCGGTTGGAAACCGCAAGAACGGTCGTGGCAGGGCTGGACAACGAACTGCAAGATTGTGTTCCAGATCAGCCTGTTCTGGAATTGCGCGAGGCCATCGCCGAGGCCGAAGGCCTGAAATCGGCGCATGACGAGGCGGTCAAGGACCTTCCCAGGCGCCACGGCGATCTCGCCTCGAGAACCGAGGCAATGCAGCAAAGTCTTGCGCGTCTCAGGCAGACCGGTGCCGACCCGGTCACCCTCCTGCCCGACGCGCGCGCACTTGGCCGCATCCGGGACCTGATCGAGCGGAGTTCCGGCCTCGAAACAGCCCTTGAGGCCGCGCACACGGAGGTGGAGGACGCCCGCGCAGCCCTGCAACGTGCGACACGTCGCTTGCAAGAGGCCGGTGGAAATGTGTCCGACCTTGGCGGGCTCGACGGTCTGGTGCAGGGCATCCGGCGCGACGATCCGACCGGCGCATGCGATCGCGCGCAGGCACGGGCGGAGGAGACGGCGGCAGAGTTGAAAGCGGCGCTGGCGGCGCTTGCCCCCTGGTCAGGCGATTCTGCCGCTCTGGCAGATCTGGCGCGCCCCGACCACGCCACCCTCGAACGTCTCGAGGCGGACATTGCCACAGCAGGCAGAGACGCCGAACGCGCGCAAGATCGTCTGGATCAACTCGACCTCGCCCTGCAACAGGCGCGGGCAAAACGCGACGCAATCGGTTCCACACCCAGCGTGACCATCGAAGAGGCTGCGCAAATCAGGGCGCGGCGCGAATCCGTATGGTCACATCACCGTGCCACCCTGACCGACGAAACCGCCGACCGCTTCGAAAAGGTCCTGCGTCTCGACGATCAGGTGACGGCCACGCTCGCGCAACACCGCGCCCATGCCGAAAAGGCGGCCGGTGCCGACCGGGATCTGGCCGAGGCCGAACGGCAGGTCGATACGGCCCGTGAGCAGTTGGACAACGCGAAATCGCGGCGCGACGCCCTGGCGCGGAATCTTGCCGTGACCGTGGCGTCTGTCTCCGGCGCCCTTTCCGCCGACATGGACATGCCAGCCTTACGCGCCTGGCTGGGTCGGCTGGACTTGGCGCAAAAGGCAGTGGACACCCATGAGCACGCCCTGCGCGAACAGGCCCGCAACCACCAACGCGTCAAGCGGGCACGAGCCGATCTTCTGAGCGCGCTGACCCGCATGGGCTGCGAGATGCCAGAGGACACAGGGTTGGCCCCGGCGCTCGAAACCGCGCAATCCCTGCTGGATCGCGCCACCCAGATGGAGGCCTTGCAGGAGACCGTCGCCCAGTCGCAGCAAGATCTCACCCGACGGGAAGCTGCACTTCAAATCGCCATCGACGCAAAGGCCGACTGGCACGATGCTTGGCACGATGCCTGCGCCGAGACTTGGGTGGCAGACGCATCGCTCGGCGTTGCCGAGATGCGCGCGATCCTCGAAGAACTCGACCGCCTGCGCGAGCATCACCGCGAGGTCGCCGATCTGACACACCGCACGCACACCATGCAGGCCAACATCGAAAGCTTCGAACAATCGGTCAACGCGTTGGCAGATCGGCTTGGGCTGGCGGTCGATGGCCCGGTATCAGACCTCTGGCGCGCCCTCACCACACGCCTGCGCACCGCAGACCGCGAGGAGGCGCGGCGCGCCGACATCGAAAAACGCTTGATGGCGGCACGGCAGAGTCTCGGCGAGATCGAAGAGGCAGCCAAGATTCACCAGGGTCGCACCGCCGAATTTGCCCGCCATTTCGGGGCTGCCACCTGGTCAGAGGCACGCGATGCGCTGACTCGCGCCGGAGAGCTATCGAGATTGCGCGCGGCGCGGCGCGATCTGGCCGAAGACCTCTGCGCCCAAATGCGCAGCAGCACGATTGAAGAGGTGCGCGCACAGCTTGAGGGGGTTGACGCCGACGCGCTCGCCGCGCGCGCAGAAAACCTGCGCCGCGATCTGGACAGGCTGCGCGCCACGCAGGAAGACGCCCAGGACACGTTCCGCAAGGCCCACGAGGCCGTAGAGGCCGTGGGCGGTGACGGTGCCGTCGCGCGGC
Organism: Roseovarius tolerans; assembly: GCF_900109855.1. Classification (GTDB taxonomy): domain Bacteria; phylum Pseudomonadota; class Alphaproteobacteria; order Rhodobacterales; family Rhodobacteraceae; genus Roseovarius; species Roseovarius tolerans. The sequence goes on from NZ_FOBO01000003.1 coordinate 193,793, forward strand.
TGGACGAACAGCGCCAGACGCTACTGCTGGAAATCGAGGACGGCGCCCGGCGTCACCTGCGGCAACGCTTGGGCCTACTTGCCATCGAAGCTGCCCTCAGAAGCTATCGCGACACGCATCGCAGCGGCATGCTCGACCGGGCCTCAGAGGCGTTCCGCATCATGTCGCGAAACGGCTATTCGGGTCTGGTCGCACAGCCCGACGGCGCCCACGAAATCCTGGTGGCGCTAGCGATCGACGGCGGCTCCAAACACGCGGATCAGCTCTCAGACGGCGCAAGAGCACAACTCTACCTCGCCCTGCGCATTGCCGGATACCACGAGTTCGCCCGCAACAGCGGACCTGTGCCGTTCATTGCGGATGACATAATGGAGAGCTTCGACGATCACCGCGCAGCCGAGGCCTTCGGGCTCCTCGCCAAGATGAGCGAGACCGGCCAGGTGATCTACCTGACCCACCACGCCCATCTCCGCGATATGGCAAGAGACGTTTGTCCGACTGTTCAGATCCACGATTTACCTGAGTAGAATGCGAAGAGCCTTGTGGTGATAGTCCATTTTCATTTTGTCTGGTCGGACTAGTCGGACCAGCGCGCACATGCTGTGTATCTTGATCCAAGCTGTCCGACAGGTCCAACATGATGACCATGTCGCGGGACTTGCCCAGAATCCATGTTGTGATCCAGTGCATGTCGAAAAACCAACTCAACGCACCTGATATTCAGGCAGCCGGTTAATTGCGTTGATCTTTGTCGACAGCGTCACGTCGCCATAATCGTCACCAGCCGTTCTGGCGGCGTGGCCCTGGATCGCATCAAGGACTCGGTCCTGAATTCCTATCTCGCGACCCACTGTCTTAAACCTGTGCCGCCAGCCGTGCGAGGGCTGGACGCCGTCCGGCACAAGGTTTTGCTCTCTGAGCCAATCACCAAGGCGATTGGCGAGTTTCTTGGCGTGAGTCTGATATTTCCCGGAATCTTTGCCGTTGTGAAACACCGGTCCACTCTTGATCGTGTCCAGATAATCAAGAAAGCCTAGTTTGATAATCTGAGGATGCATTGGCACGTCGCGCCATTGCCCTGTCTTTGTGCCACCGGCTTCGGGCGTTATCCTGATCGTCACATTACCGCTAACCTCACGAAAGTCTTCACGGCGCAGTTGGGTAATCTCGGCAACGCGCGCCCCTGTGAAAGCGCACAGCCACGGCACCCACCTTTTGGCAGCAGTGACCTTTCCTCCTTCCATGATCTTTCCATTGTGCGACGTCTTCGGCTTATAGTTATAGACTGCGGTGAGCAGATTCATCGCTTCGGCGGTCGTGAAACTACGCTCTCGATTGTGGACAGGTCTCTGCGCAGCCAACCGGACAGAAACGGCGGGATTGTCTTTCATCCTGTCTTGCTCGGTGGCCCATCTGAACAAGCTGCGGATCGTCGGCAGGTAGACTTTGCTGATCGTCGATGGTTGTTTCTCTTGCAGTGTATTTTCCAGCCAATCCAACATGTTCTTCTTTGTGATCTTGGCCGCATCGTCGTGGCGCAGAAACTTGATCAGGCTTTTGATCGCGAGTTCCTGCCTGCGCCCTCCGTCCTTCATGTATCCGAGTCTTTGGCGCGCCTGAACATAGTCTGCCCAGAGCGCCTTGATGCTGACCGGGGCAGGGGTATTTTCCGGAGGCTGAGCGTTCACAATGATCGGGGCGCTAGGGGTGCGTTGAAATCTCCTTCGTCGCGCTCTACCACCCGCTCCAGTGCCTCTAGCTCGGCGCTGCAAAGGGCACGGGCGATCTTCCGCCATTCATCGCTACCAGGAGCTGCGTCGAGATTGCCAGCGGCCCGAAAGCGTTCGATCTGCGGCCCGGCCAGATCTGTCAGTTCATCGTCGTTTGCACGGCCTGCAATCGCGGCGCGCAGTCGTTGCACCAGAAGATCATCAATTCCAACAGACGGCCAGCGCGGATCATTGCGTAGTTCATCATCAAACTCCAGCCGCTGTGCGTAAAGGCTATAGCTAGCTGCTCAGTTGCGAGAGGATAGCGCGCCGGGCCGGGCTGCGCGCGCCCTGCGCTGGCCTTCTGTTCGGCAAGTGCGATCTGGTGTTGAAGCTGCGCCACCGCACCCGGTAGCAGCTTGAGGGCTTGGCGGTAGTCGCCGCCTAGGGGGCTGCGCAGCTCAGTTTTACCGACAATTCCCCGTAAGTCTTTTGGCACCACCAGCCGCGCATGGTAGCGGCCTTTGCGATTCACTAGGTGCCGGACTTTGCCTGCCATGAAGAAGACCCTTTGTAACCAAGTTTGTAACCTTCAAACGACCAACGCCCCCCATTTTCAAGGGCTTTGTTTGTTTTCAACGGGCTAGTGGGGAAAAGGGTGAGAGGTTGGACAACGACCCAAGCGTGGCTCGTTACGGCTGCTTCCTTCCGGATCTGACCGGGTTGGCGAGGTGCCTGCCCGCGCCAACCTCTCGAGGGGTGACATAGTCGTCCGGATCAGGATTCGCAAGGGAGGTCGATTTCTCCTGTGAAAAGAGCGGAACGCGCAAGCGCAACACGCCCGTGTTGGTCAGACCGAGATCAGTGGCCCCGAGCGCCGCGATCTCTTGCGGATGGGCGCGCAGGCCCGGCCCGGTTGCGATTTCGGCCCATGTCTCGGGCAGGTCGGCAAAGTGCCATGTGTCACGGGCCTGTGGGGTGAGGGTGCCGAGCCCGGCCACATGGTCGGCGATCAGATCACGGATCGGGCGGCAACCATGATGGACTGCGCCTTGTGCTGCGAGGGCCTGAAAAGGCCCCCCGCCCCACGCGCGATAGGTATTGGTCGCGACAATGAAGCGGTCCTGATCTCGCACTGGGCGGCCTGCGTGACTCAGCTCGCGGATGCGCTGCGCCTTTGAGTTGATCAGCGCGCCGGTCAGGTCGTATCGCGGCGGCTGTGCGAGGTCGATCCGGTAGCTGAGCCCGTCGATCACGTCGAAATGATGCCCCGGCACGCGCGGGTCGAACAGCGGCTGCGACACTCGGCCGGGCGTGATCTGGTCAAAGCAGATCGCGGCGCGTTCCAGCCAGTCGCGCAGGTCCGCGCCTGTGACGAGCAGCCCGCAAAGCATGTTTGGAAAGCCGTAGAGATCGGCGATGTTGCCGAGGCGCAGCGGTCCTGCAGCGATGTCGGAGTAATGACCGGACCCGCCGCGTCCGCCGGTCTTGAACGGGGCCGCGGCCGAGAGCAGGGGAAGCTCGCCATGCGGCGTGTCCCGAAGTGCCGCTTCGAGAGCTGTGCGCTGCGCGTCACTGATAAGCTGCGTGGCCGGGTCGTTGCGCGCAAGCGCGAGATAACTGTGCAGCGGGGCCGTCGTCACGCCGAGCACCTGATCCGTGAGACGCCGGGTATGGGCATGTGCGCGTGCCAGCGCGGCGATGAGGGTCGGGCTGGGCACGGCGTCTGCCGCCGATTTGAGCATTGCGCTGTGATCTGCGATGCGCCACGCGCCCGTAATGCGGGTCAGTTCGAGGTCGAACTGACCGAGATGCGATCCGGCAAATCCCGGCTTGAGGCACGGCGTTCCGTGCAGCGTCGATCGCTCGATATCGGCCCCCGGTGTATTCCGGTGATCGGGGCCGGGAAATATCCTGTGACTGTGGCCCGCGCAAATCACGTCGATGCCCGGGATGCGGGAAAGCGCGCGGGCGGCATTCTCCATCATCGGTCGTTCAGGGCCGTCCTCGATACCGCTATGGGCCAGGGCGATGATCAGGTCGGCCCCTGCGGCACGGATCACGGGAATCCATGCGCGCGCCGTTTCGAGCATGTCGCGCGCCTGCAGACGGCCTGAGAGATGGGCGTGGTCCCACTTGGTGATCTGGGGTGGGGTCAGGCCGAGCACACCGATACGGACCCGCCGCAGCGCGCCTGCCCTGTCGCGCAGATCGCGGGTCAGGATCACGTAGGGGGGCAGAAATGTCTCGTCTTCGTCCGGGCGTGCGCCGGGCTTGGTCACAGCATTGGCGCAGGTCAGCGGAAAGGTCGCCTGTTGCAGCGTTTCTTGCAGCCAGTCGACGCCAAAGTTGAATTCGTGATTGCCGAGCGTGCCGGCGTCATAGCCCATCAGGTTCATCGCGCGCAGCACCGGATGACGCCCGCGCCAGCCCTGTCCGGGCTGTGCGGTCAGATCGCTAAGCGCGGTGCCCTGAAGAAAATCGCCATTGTCGAGCAGGATGCAGTTTTCTGCGCCCGCCTCGTCACGCGCCTGACGGACAAGGGTCGCGATACGGGCGAGGCCACAGGGCTGATCCGGCAGTTGCGTGAAGTAATCGAAGGGGAGGATGTGGCCATGCACATCCGTCGTGACCATCACGCGCAAGCATACCGTCGCATCGGTGGTTTCGGAGTCGAGCGGGTCTGGAATATCCTGAGTCAAATTCAACGGCTACATGGTTGCACGGGTAAAGGCATTGATCGGAAAACCCCCGATCACGTCACACACACAACAGTCACACCTCTAAAGTCTATAGGTTTAATAGCCGCCACTGCAATATACCAAGGGTTGAATATATCGTGTGTTGCCGCGTGATCAGTCGCGAAGCGGGAGCGACATCGGCTTGTCTTCCGGGGCTGTGACGTGAAATTGGGGTCAGTCGAACCGACGGGGATAAGGGCAGGGGAACGGAATGCGACGGGCAGAACAGGTGACATTCGGAGGATCGGGACTGGACCGTGCGGACGATCTGCGGGGGGATGCCGGTGCGATCACGGCTGCGGTGGCCGAGGGGCGGGCGCGTTCGGTCGTTTTGTGGCGGGGCAAGCCGCTGATGGTCGCAGACGGGCTGGATCGGCTGGTCTACGTTGCGGCCGATCATCCGGTGCTGGCGCGTTATCACGTGCCGCCGATCCTGTTGGGCCGCGATGAGAGCGGCGACCTGATCCTTGCGCATGACATTTCCGCCTGGGTGCCGCCGGGTCTGGCCCCGGATCAGCTCGACACGTTTCTCGATGCGACCGAGCAAGTTCATCCCGACCTGCCCGAGGGCAGCGCCTTTGCCGAGCTGCGGCGCGTGATGTCGCATCTCGGCCCGCGCGAGGCAGAGCTTGCCGCGACCGCCAAGGCGGTCTTTGGCTGGCATGTCACGCATCGCTTTTGCGCGCGCTGCGGCAACGAAAGCCGGATGATCCGCGCCGGATGGCAGCGCGCCTGCGATCATTGCGGCGGGCAGCATTTCCCGCGCACCGATCCGGTGGTCATCATGTTGATCACGCGCGGGAATTCGGTGCTGATGGGCCGGTCGCCGGGCTGGCCCGAGGGCATGTATTCGTTACTGGCGGGCTTTATCGAGCCGGGTGAGACGATCGAGGCCGCCGTGCGCCGCGAGGTCTGGGAAGAGGCGGGCGTGCGGGTCGGTCATGTCGGCTATCTGGCCAGCCAGCCCTGGCCCTTTCCGGCGTCCTTGATGTTCGGCTGTCACGGTGCGGCGCTGAGCCACGAGATCACCATCGACCCGCATGAAATCGAAGATGCCCGCTGGATGAGCCGCGAGGAAATCCTGAGCGCCTTCGCGGGCGAGAACCCGGATGTCCTGCCTGCCCGAAAGGGGGCGATTGCGCATTTCCTGTTGCAAAACTGGCTTGCCGATACGCTGGATTGAGGCGACACTGCGGGCAAGGCTTTGGCGGGTAGAGTACAGGCAGGAAAGCAGGTCATGCAGTTCAGCAGCAAGGAAGACATCGAGGCCCCCATCGACGCGGTGTTTCGGGAAATCACCGATTTTCAATCCTTCGAGCGCTCTGCACTGCGGCGCGGGGCCGAAGTGCGGCGCACGGATACGCGCGACGAACCCGGCGTTGGCATGAGTTGGCACGCGCGGTTCATGCTGCGCGGGCGTCGGCGTGAAGTGGATATCGACCTTGTCGAGTATGATGTGCCGAACGGCCTTGCGATCGAGGCGCGGACGTCGGCTCTTTTGGGGCGCATGCGGGTTGACCTTGTGGCGCTGTCGCGTGGCCGGACGCGGCTTTCGGTCGATCTGGCCCTCGAGCCGCGCAGCATCTCGGGGCGGTTGATGGTGCAGTCGCTCAAGCTGGCGCGCAACAACCTGACCAAGCGATTCCGTCTGCGGGTCGCGGATTATGCTGTGGATCTGGAAGACCGCTACAAGCGGACGGCGTGATCCGGGTGGATGTGGATCAGTCGAGATAGACGCCCCACCAGCGTAGGGTGTGGCGCAAGTGCTCGCGGATTTCGGACATTGCGCGCGGTGTATCACGCGCCTCGATCGCGTCGAGGATCGCAAGATGTTCCCGCATCGCTGAGGCAATGCGGTCGGCCAGAAAAGGCCGGGTGTTCTGGATGACGGCGATGCGGTCGCGGTTTTCGGCATAGAGCCGTTGCGCAAGCCCAGAATCCAGCCCGCGAGCCAGCGCATCGTGCAGGGAAAGATCGGTTCGTATGGCCACGTCGGGCAAACCTGCGGTCATCGTGGTCGCTGCGGCGTCGTGCAGGCGCTCGTGCTCGGCCCGCAGCGTGGCAAGCGGAAAGTCGTTGCCGGACTCGATGATCCGTCGTGCGCCTTCACAGTCGAACATGGCACGCAACTCCAGGCATTCGCGGGTGGTCTCGGGCCCGGCATCCATCACCGTGATCCCACGCTTGGGCAGGATGCGGAGCAGGCCGCTTGCCTCGGCGCGTTTGACGGCCTCGCGGGTGGCGGCCATCGGCAGGCCAAGCTCCTCGACCAGCATCGGCATCGACAGAAAGCTGCCGCTGGCCAGGCCGCCGTTGCGCAGTCGCGCGAGCAGGGCCTGATGGGCCTGGTCGGTCAGGCCGTCGCCCTTGTCGGAACGAGAGGAAGTGGTCGTTGAGGCGGCGCGAGTATCTTGCAATCCTTGAAAGTCCTTTTTCAAATCACGCATTATCAAACCCTAACATAATATCTAACATTTTAGATGCAATGTAAGATGCGCGATCTCAGCCGCCAGTCAAACACGTGCGATGAGCAACATCGCCATGCGCGGCCATAGCAGGGAGTTTTGAGATGCAGACGGTGACACTCGACGGACAGGCCGCGCAAGGCGGCGACGACACACTCGACCCGGTAAGCCCGGATCAGAAAACATGGGGGTGGTTCGCCATCTTCAACGTCTGGGCCAATGATATCCAGTCGCTGTTCGGTTATTCATTGGTGGCCTCGCTGTTCATTTCCTACGGGGTGAGCGGCTGGACGGCCTTTGCTGCGCTCATTTGCGCGGGGCTGTTCGTGATGTTCCTCGTGAACCTCTCGGGGGCCGCGGGCGAGAAGTACGGCATTCCCTACCCGGTCTTTGCGCGGGCCAGCATGGGGACGGCGGGGGCGATGCTGCCGGCGGTATTGCGCTCCACGGTGGCGGTGTTCTGGTACGGGGTGCAGGTCTACTTTGCCTCGACCGCTCTAGCCCTGCTGATCCGCTCGGTCACGGGCATCACCGGCGGGGCCGAGGTCTTGGGTCTGACCGGCATTGACTGGCTCTCGTTCGTGCTGGTGTGGGCCTTTCACATCGTGATTTTCTGGCGCGGCATGGGTTGGGTCGAGACCTTTCTCAACATCGCGGGGCCCTTCGTCTACGCAGTGATGATCGGCCTTCTGGCCGTGCTTTGGGTGAAATCCGATGGCCAACTTTTGTCGCAGGCGCAGACGATCTTTGCCAACCCGGACGCGACCTGGGCCACGGAATTCAACGGTTTCATCGCGATCATTGGCACGATGGTGGCCTATTTCGCCGCCGTGATGATCAATTTCAGCGATTTCTCGCGCTATGCACGGGACAAGCGCGCGATGGTCGTGGGTAACCTCGTGGGGTTACCGTTCAACATGATCCTCTTTTCGGCGCTGGCCCTTCTGACGACGGCGGGGGCGGCGGTGGTCTATGGCGAGGCGATCATCAACCCGACCGAGATCGTGGGCCGCACCGACAGCGTGCTTCTGGGCTTGATCGCGGCGATCACCTTTTTCGCGGCGACCGTGGGCATCAATCTGGTGGCCAATTTCATCCCGGCGGTGAACGGCATCGCCAGCCTTGCGCCCTCGAAGATCAGTTTCCGCAAGGCCGGGCTGATCACCTCGGTCTTTGCCCTGGTGATCGGCGGGTTCTGGACCAGCTTTATCAGCGAATTTGGCATCAGCGGGTTCGTCAATACACTTGGCGCAACGCTGGCCCCGATCTACGGGATCATGATCGTGGATTACTATCTGCTGCGCAAGGAGGCGCTGAAGCGCGATGATCTTTATGACATGGAGGGCGGCACCTATCACTACAGCGGCGGCTGGAACCGCAATGCGTTGCTGGCATTCGGTATCGCGGCAGTGTTCTCGGTGGCGACGGTCTGGGTGCCTGCCTTGGGCCAGCTTTCGGGCTACGCCTGGGTGATCGGGGCTATTCTGGGCGGGATCATCTACTTTGTCCGCTGCCGGGTATCGCACCTGGTGTGATCTGCGCGCGAGAGACAGGCGAAGCCCGGCCCGGTGCCGGGCTTCGTCGTTTTGGCGTCAGTTTTCCTCGTGGCGGCGCGGATCGGCGGGGTAGACGCCGAGGATGGTGATATCCGAGGTGAAGTAATCCAGTTCATCCAGCGCGCGGGCGACGGCGGGCTCGTCCGGGTGGCCCTCGATATCGGCGTAGAATTGCACGACGTTGAAATTGCCGCCCACCATGTAGCTTTCCAGCTTGGTCATGTTGACGCCATTGGTGGCAAAGCCGCCAAGCGCCTTGTAGAGCCCCGCCGGAATCGAGCGCAGGCGAAAGACCAGCGTGGTCATTATCCCGTTCTCGCCGCGCTCCGCAAAATCGGGCTCGCGGGCCATCACCAGAAAGCGGGTGGTGTTGGTGCCCTCATCCTCGATATGTTGGGCGATCACGTCGAGGCCGTAGATATCGCCCGCCAGTTCACTGGCCAGCGCGGCAAGTTCCGGGCGGCCCTCTTCGGCCACGTGGCGGGCCGATCCTGCTGTGTCGGCGCCGGTCACGCGGTGGATGCCGTGACGTTCCAGGAAGGCGCGGCACTGACCCAGAAGCATGGTGTGGCTCATCGCGGTCTCGATCTCATCGAGCCGCACGCCGGGCAGGGCGAGCAGGTTGATATGCACCCGCACAAATGCCTCACCCACGATATGCAGCCCCGATTCGGGCAGCAGGTGGTGGATGTCGGCGACCCGCCCGAAGGTCGAGTTTTCGACCGGCAGCATGGCCAGATCTGCGCGCCCCTCGCGCACCGCCGCGATTGCGTCTTCGAAGGTGCGGCAGGGCAGCGGCTCCATCCGCGGGTATGTCTCGACGCAGGCCTGATGCGAGTAGGCGCCCGGCTCTCCCTGAAAGGCGATGCGGTTTGTCATGCGGTTTTTCCGTAATTTCGGCCCGGAAGGGCGTTTGGTCGCGGAAACTACACCTTGCGCGGCGGTAGGGGAAGCGGATAGATACGCGCCCAAGCGACAGAGCAAACGGAAGCGAGCCAATGTTCGACACAATGACACTGACCAAGACCGCCGGGGCGTTTTGCGGGGCCCTGCTGATTTTCATGTTGGGCAACTGGGCGGCCGAGTCGATCTATTCCATGGGCGGCGGGCACGGTGAGGACCACGCGCAGGGTTATGTGATCGACACCGGCGAGGATGAAGCCGCCGAAGAGGTGGCTGACGAAGCCCCGGACATGGCTGCGATCTTTGCCTCTGCGGATGCCTCCAAGGGCGAGCGCGTGTTCAACAAGTGCAAGGCCTGCCACGTGCTTGAGGATGGCGCGAACGGTGTCGGCCCGCATCTTTATGACGTGGTCGGTCGTGACGTTGGTGCCGTGGATGGCTTCGGCTATTCCGGCGCGCTGAGCGAGGCGGCGGATGTGTGGACCGCCGAAGAACTTTATGCCTTCCTCGAGAATCCTGCAGGCTATGCACCGGGCACCAGCATGGGCTTTGCCGGTCTGGGCAAGTCCGAGGATCGTGCCAACGTGATCGCTTACCTTGATCAAGCCGATGGCGAGACGGATATCGCAATCGAGGCCGCAGCCGAGGCGCCGACAGAAGAGGCCGCCAGCGAAGAGGCACCAGCCGAGGAAGCTGCGACCGAAGAGGAAGCGCCTGCGGAGGAAACTGCTACCGAAGAGGAAGCACCTGCGGAGCAAGCTGCTACCGAAGAGGAAGCACCTGCAGGGGAAGCAGCGGCCGAGGAAGCGCCTGCCGAAGAGGCCGCAACTGAGGCGACCGAGAGCGCGGATGCAGGCGGGTCTGAATTTGCCGCCATGGTTGCCTCCGCCGATGCGGGCAACGGCGAGCGTCTCTATCGTCGCTGCCAAGCCTGCCACAAGCTCGAGGATGGCGCGAATGGCGTCGGGCCGCATCTCTACGGCATCGTGGGCCGCGACATCGCCGGGGTCGACGGGTTCAACTATTCCGACGCGCTTTCGGGGGTCGGTGGGGCTTGGACGCTTGACCAACTCAGCGCCTGGATCGAGAACCCGCGCGACTTCGCACCGGGCAACCGGATGGGCTTTGCCGGGCTCAAGGACGAGCAGGACCGCGCCGACCTGATGGCCTATCTGCAGACCATCGGGAACTGAGCCGGACACAATACCGTGAGAATGGCCGCTACCCGATCAGGGGGCGGCCTTTTTCATGGGGGCGGATCATCGGCGCTTGAACAAGCTGCCCCCCCTCCTTAGCTTGCCTGCAAAGGATCAAGCGCCAGATAGAAAATAGGTGCGACAGCAGGAGGATGACATGACCGGACAGCAAGCCCCGGCCAAGGCCCCGAGTTTCGACATTTTCGCGATCTGGCGCGGGGTGGTCCTGTTCACGGGACTGTGTATCGCGGCGCTGATGGCGCAAGTGGCCATGGCGGATGAGCATGAAAAGGTCATCACCTCGCATGGCTATTCGTTCTTCGGCGATCTGAAATATCCCGCCGATTACGAGCATTTCGACTACGTGAACCCGGACGCGCCCAAGGGCGGTGAAATCTCGCTCTATGCCCCCGGCACGTTCGATTCGATGAACCCCTATTCGCGCAAGGGGCGCGCCGGGCGGCTGTCGTGGATGGTTTATGAGAGCCTCTTGGGCGGGTCCGAGGCCACTGGAGAGCCGCTGCCTGGGGACCGCTATAACGAAAGCTACGGGCTGTTGGCGGAACGCCTCGAATATGACGAGGGCAAGACCTGGGTGATCTTCCACATGCGCCCCGAGGCGCGCTTTGCCGACGGCACGCCGGTCACCGCGCAGGATGTCGTGTTCTCGCACAACCTCTTTCTGGAGCAGGGGCTGCGCTCTTATGCTGAAGCGGTCAAGCGCCGGGTGCTGAGCGCCGAGGCGCTGGATGATCACCGGGTGAAGTTCACCTTTGCCGAGGGCATCTCGCGCCGCTCATTGATTGATCAGGTCGGTGGAACGCCGGTCTTTCCGCGCAAATGGTATGAGGAAACCGGCGCGCGGCTCGATGAGCCCCGGCTTGAGGCGGCACCGGGCTCTGGCCCCTATCAGGTCAAAAGCTCCGAGGTGAACCGCAATATCGTCTATGAGCGCAACCCCGATTACTGGGGCTGGCATCTGCCGATCAACAAGGGGCGGCATAATTTCGACCGTATCCGGATCGAGTATTTCGCCGATGACAATGCCGCCTTTGAGGCGTTCAAGGCGGGGATCTACACGTTCCGCCCTGAGGGCAATTCCAAGACTTGGGCGACGGGATATGACTTTCCTGCGGCCAATCAGGGCCATGTGGTGAAAGAGGAACTGCCCGACGGCTTGCCGCCGACACCGTCGGGCTTTGTCTTCAACCTCGGGCGAGAGGTGTTGCAGGACAAGCGGGTGCGCCGCGCGATTGCGCTCGGCTTCAATTTCGAGTGGACCAACCAATCGCTGCAATATGGCCTGTTCAAACAGCGCCATTCCTTTGTACAGGACACGCCCTTGCAGGCCGAGGGCGTGCCGGACGGTGCGGAGCTTGAGCTGCTGAAATCACTTGGCGATCTGGCGCCGCCGGAGATGCTGACCGAGCCTGCCGTGATGGCGCACGAGTCCAATGGCGACCGGCTGAATGACCGGCGCAACCTGCGGCGTGCGATGAAACTGCTGGACGAGGCGGGCTGGGCCGTGGGTGACGATGGCAAGCGGCGCAATGCGGATGGCGAGTTGCTGAGCATCGAGATCCCGATTTCGGCGTCTGGTTCGGCCACCATGTCGGCGGTGGTCGAAAGTTTCGTGTCGAACCTGCAACTGATGGGCATCGACGCACGCTTCGACAAGATCGACGCCGCGCAATACACCGCCCGCGAGCGGGATCGCGATTACGATCTGATCTTTGACAGCTACGTGGCGTTTCTCGAGGCGGGCACCGGCCTGCATCAGCGCTATGGCAGTCAGGAAGCCGCGTTCAGCCTGTTCAACCCGGCGGGGCTGGCGAGCCCGATGGTCGATGCGATCATCGACCGTGCACTCGAGTCGGGCAGCAAGGAAGAGCAAGACGTCGCGCTGACAGCTTTGGACCGGGCGCTGCGGCATGAGTTCTTCATGATCCCGACCTGGTATCTCGACAAAAGCTGGGTCGCCTATTGGGACATGTATGACTATCCCGAACCGCTGCCTGCCTATGCCACCGGCGTGCTCGATTTCTGGTGGTATGACGCCGAAAAGGCGCAGGCGCTGAAAGACGCGGGCGCACTTTGATCCAGGAGATCCACTGAGATGGGGGCCTATATCCTGCGGCGGCTGTTGCTGATCGTGCCAACGCTCTTTGGCATCATGGTCATCAACTTTGCGCTGGTGCAATTCGTGCCGGGTGGCCCGGTCGAGCAGATGATCGCCAACATGCAGGGGCAGGGCAATGTGTTCGAGAGTTTCTCGGGCTCGGGTTCCGACACCGGGCAGGATATGGTGGGGGCTGCGGGCGGTAATGAGCAATATGTCGGCGCGCGCGGGCTGCCGCCGGAACTGATCGCGGAACTAGAGGAACAATTCGGCCTCGACAAGCCGCCGCTGGAGCGGTTCGTCAACATGATGTGGAACTATATGCGCTTCGATTTCGGCGAGAGCTATTTCCGCAAGATCGACGTGCTGGATCTGGTGCTGGAGAAAATGCCTGTCTCGATCACGCTTGGCCTGTGGTCCACGGTGATTGCCTATCTGGTCTCGATCCCGCTCGGCATTCGCAAGGCGGTGCAGGACGGATCGAAGTTCGATACTTGGACCAGCGGGCTGATCATCGTGGCCTATGCGATCCCGGCGTTTCTCTTTGCCATCATGCTGCTGGTTCTCTTCGCGGGGGGGAGTTACTTTCAGATCTTCCCGCTGCGCGGCCTCACCTCGGACAATTTCGAGCAGTTGAGCCTGTTTGGTAAAATCGGCGATTACCTCTGGCACATCGCCCTGCCGGTCATCGCCTCGACCATCTCGGCCTTTGCCACGCTGACGCTGCTGACCAAGAACAGCTTTCTAGACGAGATCAAGAAGCATTACGTGATGACCGCGCGGGCCAAGGGGCTGGGCGAGGGGCGGGTGCTCTACGGCCATGTCTTCCGCAACGCCATGCTGATCGTGATCGCGGGCTTTCCGGCGGTGTTCATCGGGGTGTTCTTCGGCGGCTCTGTCCTGATCGAGACGATTTTCAGCCTCGACGGTCTGGGGCGGCTCGGGTTCGAGGCTGCCGTTGGCCGAGATTACCCGGTGATGTTCGGCACGCTCTTCCTGTTCGGTCTCATTGGCCTCGTGGTCGGTATCCTGTCGGATCTGATGTATGTACTGGTCGATCCGCGAATTGATTTCGAGAAGCGGGAGGGCTGAGCGCGTGATCCGCCTGTCCCCTCTCAATCAACGCCGGTGGCGCAATTTCCGGCGCAACGGGCGGGCGTTCTGGTCGCTGATCCTGTTTTCGGTGATCTTCACCGTCACGCTCTTTGCCGAGTTCGTGGCAAATGACAAGCCGATCCTCGTGCAGTATCGCGGCGATTTCTACGCGCCGATTTTCCGGTTCTACCCGGAGACGGCCTTTGGTGGCGATTTCCAGACCGAGGCGATTTATCGTGACCCCGAGGTGCAATGCCTGATCGCCTCCGGTGGGCTCGATATCTGTTTCGACGACCCCGAAGGCGTGATCGCGGATGCCGAGGACGGGGTGGTCGAGGGCGAGGAGATCATGGCAGGCTGGGCGATCTGGCCGCCGATCCCATATAGCTATGACACCACCGTTGACCGGCCCGGTGCTGCCCCCCTGCCGCCCAATGAGCAGAACTGGCTGGGCACCGATGACACCAAGCGCGACGTGCTGGCGCGTGTGATCTACGGGTTTCGTCTGTCGGTGATGTTCACGTTGATCGTGACGCTGCTGTCGTCGGTGATCGGGGTTTTCGCAGGCGCGGTGCAGGGCTATTTCGGCGGGCGGACAGACCTGATCTTTCAGCGGATCATCGAGATCTGGGCCTCGACCCCGCAGCTATACGTGATCATCATTCTCTTCGCGATCCTGCCGCGAAGTTTCTGGCTGTTGGTGGTGATCACCGTGCTGTTTGGCTGGATGGCATTGGTGGGCGTGGTGCGGGCCGAGTTCCTGCGTGCGCGCAACCTCGAATACGTGCGGGCGGCCAAGGCGCTTGGCGTCAGCAACATTACCATCATGTTCCGCCACATGCTTCCCAATGCGATGGTGGCGACGCTCACCATGCTGCCGTTTGTGATCACCGGGACGATCTCGCTGTTGGCGGGGCTGGATTTCCTCGGCTTCGGATTGCCGTCCTCTTCGCCCTCGCTGGGGGAGTTGACGCTACAGGCCAAGCAGAACCTGCAGGCACCGTGGCTTGCCTTCACTGCGTTTTTTGCCTTTGCCATCATGCTGTCGCTGCTGGTGTTCATCTTCGAGGGCGTGCGCGATGCGTTCGATCCCAGAAAGACGTTTGAATGAGTGTGCTGACGGTCAGTGATCTGCGGGTGAGTTTCCGGCAGGACGGGCAATTGATCCCGGCGGTCAAGGGCGTGTCGTTCAGCGTCGACCGGGGCGAGACGGTGGCGCTGGTGGGCGAGTCTGGCTCGGGCAAATCGGTCACCGCGCTCTCGACCGTGTCGCTGTTGGGGGCCTCCGCGGAGGTGGCGGGCAGCGTCACCTATGCGGGGCAAGAGATGATCGGCGCCGATGACAAGCGCTTGCGGCAGGTGCGCGGCAACGATATCAGCTTTATCTTTCAGGAGCCGATGACCTCGCTCAACCCGCTCCACACGTTGGAAAAGCAGCTGCGCGAAAGCCTGGAGTTGCATCAGGCACTGACCGGCGATGCCGCGCAGGCACGGATCGTGGAGTTGCTGGAGCGGGTCGGCATCCGCGGCGCGGCAAGCCGTCTGGGGGCCTATCCGCATCAGCTTTCGGGCGGGCAGCGGCAGCGGGTGATGATCGCCATGGCACTGGCGAACAAGCCCGACATCCTGATCGCGGATGAGCCGACCACGGCGCTTGACGTGACCATTCAGGCGCAGATTCTGGAGTTGCTGGCCAATCTCAAGCGCGACGAGGGCATGGGGCTGCTCTTCATCACCCATGATCTGGGGATCGTGCGGCGCATCGCCGACAAGGTCTGCGTGATGAAGGATGGCGAGATCGTCGAGGCGGGGACGGTGGAGGAGGTCTTTGCCGCGCCGAAACATGACTATACGCGCAAACTGCTGGGGGCGCAGGCAGTGGGCAAGCCCGCGCCGGTGCCCGAAGGGGCCGAGGTGGTGGCGGAGACGCAGGATTTGCGCGTGTGGTTCCCCATTCAGAAGGGGTTTCTCAAACGCACCGTCGGCCATGTGAAGGCCGTGAACTCGGCGACGCTCAAGGTGCGGGCGGGCGAGACGCTTGGCGTCGTGGGCGAGAGCGGCTCGGGCAAGACGACGCTGGCGCTTGCCATCATGCGGCTGATTGCGTCGCAGGGGCAGATCAGCTTTGTTGGTGAGGATGTGCACGGCTGGTCCACGCGAGACCTGCGCAAGCGCCGGTCGCAGATGCAGATCGTTTTTCAGGATCCGTTCGGCAGCCTTAGCCCGCGCATGACCGCCGCGCAGATCATCGCCGAGGGGCTGGGTGTGCATGGCAATCCGGGCGGACGGCCGCAGCGCGACCTGGTCGCCGAGGTGATGGAGGAGGTGGGTCTCAACCCCGCCACGATGGACCGGTATCCGCATGAGTTTTCCGGCGGGCAGCGGCAGCGCATCGCGATCGCCCGCGCCATGATCCTGCGGCCCAAGCTGGTGGTGCTGGACGAGCCGACAAGTGCCTTGGACATGACGGTGCAGGTGCAGATCGTCGACCTGTTGCGCGATTTGCAGGTGAAATACGGACTGGCCTATCTCTTTATCTCTCATGACCTGCACGTGGTACGCGCCATGAGTCACCGGGTGCTGGTGATGAAGGATGGCGATGTGGTGGAGGCGGGTGAGGCCGAGTCGATCTTTACCGCGCCACGGACCGAGTACGCGCGCACGCTGCTGGCCGCGTCGATGGAGGGTAAGGCCGAGGCCGAGGCCGGCTAGATTGCCGAACTGTGACCTTGTTGGTTCATCTCATAGGTGTCGAATTGCCGGGCGATCATGCGGGTCAGGGGGCGGGCCTCTTGCGGGATGAAAAGACCGCTGTCATCAAGCTTCAAGTGTCCGGCATAGGCGCGCGCCACCTTCGAGAGCATGTCGTGCAGCGCCGCGTTTGAGATGTCGAATTCGTGGGTGATCTCGGCGGCGTCGATGCGGAATTCGCACATCAACTGTTCGATCAGCCGCGACCGCAGCCTGTCCTCGTCCGAGAACACGTGCCCCCGCGCGGTCGAGAAACGCCCTTCGCGGATGGCCCCGGTATGGGCCCCCGTGGCAGGGGCGTTCTGCGCGTAGCCTTGCGGAAAGCGCGAGATTGAAGAGGCCCCGAGCCCGATCAGAACCTCGGAGGTGTCGTCGGTATAGCCCTGGAAATTGCGGCGCAAGCGTCCGGCCTTTTGTGCCACGCTCAGACCGTCATCCTTGGTCGCGAAATGGTCGATGCCGATCTCGTCATAGCCATCCCAGAGAAACAGCCGACGGGCCGTTTCAAAGAGGGCGAGCCGTTCCTGCGGCGTGGGCAGGGCATCCGAGGGGATCATCTGCTGGCGCTTGGCCATCCAGGGCACATGGGCATAACCATAGAGCGCGACCCGATCCGGGTTGAGCGACAGGAGTTTCTGCACACTCTCGGTGATCCGCGCCTTGGTCTGGTGCGGCAGGCCATAGAGGATATCGGCATTCAGGCTGGCCACGCCACGCGCGCGGATTTCCTCGGCGGCCCAACGGGTGATGTCATAGCCTTGCAGGCGGCCGATGCTTTTCTGGATCTCCTCGTCGAAATCCTGCACACCGATCGAGGCACGGTTCATGCCCGCCGCGGCAAGCGCGTCGAGACGCGCACCGTCGATCTCATTGGGGTCGATCTCGACCGAGAACTCGGTGGTGTCGGTGAAGGGGGCGATATCGCGAATAGCTCCGGCCAACTCGCCCATCATGCCGGGTGACAGGAGCGTGGGCGTGCCGCCGCCCCAATGCAGCCGCGACAGGCGCACGTTCCTGGGTAGATGCGCGCCAAGCATGGCGATCTCGGTTTTTAGGGTTTCGAGATAGGCCTGCACCGGTTTGTCGCTCTGGGTGCCCTGGGTGCGGCAGGCGCAGAACCAGCACAGCCGTCGGCAGAACGGCACATGTACGTAGAGAGATATCTCTGCGCCCTCTGGTATGGCCTTGATCCAACTGCTAAAATGGCCGGATTCCACAACGCGGTTGAAGTGGGGCGCGGTTGGGTAGCTGGTGTAGCGTGGCACTTTGGCGTCAAAAAGACCCAGTTTGCCTAGTTGAGTTTGCGTATCCATGTGCCTAGAATTAAGCGTGACCCTGGGTTGAAGCCTTGACCCAGATCAAAATACGAAAAAAGTGACCCCTGAATGCTGAAAGAATCCGCCCCCACTGCGCCGCATGAATGTGCGGATTGTCCGATCCGCCACCGCGCGGTCTGCGCGCGGTGTGAATCGGACGAGTTGGAGCTGCTTGATCAGATCAAGTATTACCGCAGCTTCGAGGCCGGACAGACGTTGATCTGGTCCGGCGATCCGATGGATTTCGTGGGCTCGGTCGTCACCGGCATCGCGTCGCTGACCCAGACCATGGAGGATGGTCGCACGCAGATGGTTGGCCTGCTGTTGCCGAGTGATTTCGTGGGTCGCCCGGGTCGCGACAGCGCGGCCTATGACGTTGTGGCGACAACCAATATCGTGATGTGCTGTTTTCGCAAGAAGCCCTTTGAAGAGATGATGGTGCGCACGCCGCATATCGCGCAGCGCCTACTGGAAATGACGCTGGATGAACTGGATGCGGCGCGCGAGTGGATGCTGGTGCTGGGGCGCAAGACCGCACGGGAAAAGATCGCCTCGCTTATCGCGATCATCGCGCGGCGCGATGCGGCGCTGAACATGGCGGGTATGCGGGGGCCTTTGACGGTCGATCTGCCGCTGACGCGTGAGGCGATGGCCGACTACCTCGGGTTGACGCTGGAAACCGTCAGCCGTCAGGTCTCGGCGCTCAAGAAGGACGGGGTGATCGGGCTTGAAGGCAAGCGCCGCGTGACGATCGCTGATTTCAACCGGCTGCTGGACGAAGCGGGCGATGACAGCGATGGCGGGATGCTTGCTTGACACGCTGCCCTTCGCCACCTACGACGTTTTCAGCGCACGGCGCTTTTCCGGCAACCCGCTGGCAATTGTTGAACAGGCCGACCGTTTGAGCACGGCGCAGATGCAGACCATCGCACGCGAGTTCAACCTGTCGGAGACGATTTTTGTCCAACGACCCGACGATCCTGCGCATGACGCAAAAGTGCGCATCTTCTTTCCGACAGCTGAGATACCGTTTGCCGGGCACCCGACTATAGGCTGTGCCATTCACCTCGCGCTGAAATCGGCACCGGAGACGGATTTCGAGACTGCGATCATGCTTGAGGAAGTCGCCGGCCTCGTGCCTGTCCGGGTCTCGCGACATGGCGAAACGCTGCAGGCAGAGTTTCGTGCCCCGGTTCTGCCCCACCCGCCCGAGCACGGGGCCCTGCCCGACGTCGGGATTTTGGCCGCTGCGGTGGGGCTCGACCCGGAAACGATTGGAACCGGCGCGCACAGGCCGGGCCTGTGGCAGGGCGGTCCAAGCTACCTCTATGTGCCCGTGCGCGATCTTGAAGCCTTGGCCAAGGCGCGCCCCAGCGAACCTGCGTGGACCCGCGCAATGGATATTGCAGCAGCCGACAGCATCTATCTCTATGCGCCTCTGCCACCGGGCCAGGGTGCCGATTTCCGCGCTCGCATGTTTTCGCCCACCGCCGGAATCCCCGAGGATCCGGCGACCGGCTCCGCTGCTGCCATCATGGCCGCCCAACTGCGCGCTGCCGGTGTGTTGCAAGAGGGCGAAACCCGACTGACCCTGCATCAGGGGGTGGAGATGGGGCGCGCCTCGGCGATTGGCCTTCGAATCGTAGCGCTGGACGGTGCGCTGGTCGAAATTCATGTCACTGGGGGCGCCGTGCCGGTCAGCCGGGGCCGGATTTGCCGTCCCGACTGATGCTCGTGATCCTCTAGTGCGCCATGAATACCGGCAGGTTGGCCTGTTCCAGCATGTAGCGCGTCGCGCCGCCGAAGATCGCCTCGCGGAAGCGGGAGTGGCCGTAGGCCCCCATGACCACCATGTCGGCATCCATGTCGCCCGCGTGTCGCAGGAGCACATCCGAGACGCGCGGCAGGGTCTTGGAGAGCACGTCGATCTCGACCTTGACGCCGTGGCGCGCGAGGTATTGCGACAGAAGCCCGCCGGGATCGGAGCGATTGGGGCCGTGGCTGGGCGGGTCGATGACCACCACGTGCACCACATCTGCGCGCTTCAGCAGAGGCAGGGCGGCCCGGACGGCACCAAGCGCCTCGCTGCTTTCGTTCCAGCCCAGCATGATGCGCGCCGGGCGCGGCACGGGCGTGCCGTCCTTGGGGGCCACGAGCACCGGGGTGCGGCCTTCGAAAAGGGCCGATTCGGTCAACGGCTCAAGCTCGGCCCCGCGCCCCTCGGCGTAGGGTTGCGGCAAAATGACCATGTCGGAGAACCGCGCGCGGGCCGCGACATGGCGTCCCAGATCGGCGAGTTGGCTGACGCCGGCCTCGACGCTCCAGCGCAGGGCGGAGCCGCCGAGAACCTTGCGGGCCCTGGCCTCGATCGCCTCGGCCTCTTCCTGGGCGCGGGCGATGGTTTCCTGCAGGACGATGGCGCTGGCCCCGGCGTAGTAATAGCCGGACTGGCTGCGGTCCACGCCGAGGCAGAGCACGTCGAGATGGGCCTCATGCTCGGTGGCGGCGGCCATGGCATGGTCGAGGGTTTCGTCAACAAGCGACTCGTCGGTCAATACTGTGAACAGGCTGTTATAGGTCATGTCGCATTCCTTTGACCGTGTTGCGTTTGAATGCAGCATATGCACGGATATAAGTTGGTGCCTTGACGCGGATCAAGAGATGAGTGACCGGGTTTTGACACAGATCAAGGATAGTTGACTCTGATCCTATCATTACGGGCACAGTCTAAACGCGCCCGTGCGGGTCAGCGACTCGTGCGGAAAGAGACGAAGGGACGCAACATGACGAACTATATCAAGCTGATCGTGCTTGGTCTGATCACGCTATTCGCGTTGATCGCGGCCAATTACGCGCGCGATCTGGCCTATCTGGTCAATGCGCTGACTGTGGCGCTGGTGGCTGGTGGGCTGTTTTTGTGGACGCTGCGCCACACCGATGAACCGAAGGCCAATATCGACCTGTCGGGCGAATACATGGACGGTGTCGTGCGCGCCGGGGTCGTCGCCACGGCCCTATGGGGTGTCGTGGGCTTTCTCGCGGGCACGTTCATTGCCTTTCAGCTTGCCTTTCCGCAGCTCAATTTCGACTGGGCGCAGGGATATGCGAATTTCGGGCGGTTGCGGCCCTTGCATACAAGTGCGGTGATTTTTGCCTTTGGCGGCAACGCGCTGATCGCGACTTCGTTCTACGTGGTGCAGCGCACGAGCGCCGCGCGGCTGTGGGGCGGGAACCTCGCATGGTTCGTCTTCTGGGGCTATCAGCTGGTGATCGTGCTGGCCGCCACGGGCTATCTGCTGGGCGCCACGCAGTCCAAGGAATACGCGGAGCCCGAGTGGTATGTAGACCTGTGGCTGACGGTGGTCTGGCTGGCCTATCTTGCCGTGTTCCTTGGTACCATCGTCAAGCGCAAGGAGCCGCATATCTACGTGGCCAACTGGTTTTACCTGTCGTTCATCATCACCGTGGCGATGCTGCACGTGGTCAATAACCTCAGCATCCCGGTCTCGGTCTTCGGCTCCAAGTCGGTGCAGGTCTTCTCGGGCGTGCAGGACGCGATGACGCAGTGGTGGTACGGGCACAACGCCGTGGGCTTCTTCCTCACCGCCGGGTTTCTGGGCATGATGTACTACTTCGTGCCGAAACAGGCCGAACGTCCGGTTTACAGCTACAAGCTGTCGATCATCCACTTCTGGGCGCTGATCTTCATCTATATCTGGGCCGGTCCGCACCACCTGCATTACACCGCTCTGCCGGACTGGGCCTCGACCCTCGGCATGGTGTTCTCGATCGTACTTTGGATGCCGTCCTGGGGCGGGATGATCAACGGTCTGATGACGCTGAGCGGCGCATGGGACAAGCTGCGCACCGATCCGATCATCCGGATGATGGTGATCTCCATCGGGTTCTACGGCATGTCCACCTTCGAGGGACCGATGATGTCGATTCGCGCGGTGAACTCGCTGTCGCATTACACCGATTGGACCATCGGGCACGTGCACTCGGGTGCGCTTGGCTGGAATGGGATGATCACCTTCGGCGCGCTCTACTTCCTTGTGCCCAAGCTGTGGAACCGCGAGCGGCTCTATAGCCTGAGCTTGGTGAGCTGGCACTTCTGGCTGGCGACCATCGGGATCATTCTCTACGCCGCCGCCATGTGGGTGACGGGGATCATGGAGGGCCTGATGTGGCGCGAAGTGGATGCCAACGGCTTCCTCGTGAACTCCTTCGCCGATACCGTGGCCGCGAAACTGCCGATGTATATCGTGCGTGGCCTGGGCGGGGTGCTGTTCTTAAGCGGCGCGCTCATCATGTGCTACAACCTCTGGATGACTGTGAAGCGTTCGCCGGCTGTCGAAGCCACGAACAGCGCAGTCCCGGCTGAATAAGGAGGGCCGGAGAGATGGCAATTCTGGACAAACACGCAATCCTGGAAAAGAACGTCACGCTTCTGGCGATCTTTGCCTTCCTTGTGGTCACCATCGGGGGGATCGTGCAGATCGCCCCGCTGTTCTGGCTCGAAAACACCATCGAGGATGTAGAGGGCATGCGCCCCTACTCTCCGCTGGAACTGACCGGACGCGATATCTACGTGCGCGAGGGCTGTTACGTCTGCCATAGCCAGATGATCCGCCCAATGCGTGATGAGGTGGAGCGTTACGGGCATTACTCGCTGGCCGCGGAGTCGAAATACGACCATCCGTTCCAGTGGGGCTCCAAGCGCACAGGGCCGGATCTGGCCCGTGTAGGGGGTCGTTACTCGGATGAGTGGCATGTCGATCACCTGCGCGATCCGCAATCAGTGGTGCCGGAATCGGTGATGCCGAAATACGGTTTCCTCGAGAACCGCATGATCGAGCCTGAGCATATCGAGGATCTGCTGGGGACACATCGTCTGGTTGGCGTGCCCTATACCGAGGAGATGATCGAGAACGCCAAGGCCGATTTCAACGTGCAGGTCGATCCGTTCGGCGACACCGACGGTCTGCTCGCCCGCTATCCCAATGCGCAGGTGCGCAATTTCGACGGGCAGCCGGGGATCTCCGAGGCGGATGCGCTGATCGCCTATCTGCAGATGCTGGGCACGCTGGTTGATTTCTCGACCTTCACGCCCGTGGCAAACCGGTAAGGAGGACAGATCATGGAAACCTATTCCCTGCTGCGCCAATTCGCCGATAGCTGGATGTTGCTGGTGCTCTTCGCGTTCTTCATCGGGGTGGTGATCTGGGTCTTTCGGCCCGGCGCCAGCAAGACCTACGAGAACCCGTCGAACATCCCCTTCCGGCACGAAGACAAACCGGCACCCTCACGGGATGCCGACGCCAAGGAGGCGTAAGACATGGCCAAGAAACCAACCAAGAAACAGGAACCGGATACCACCGGCCACGAGTGGGACGGTATCCAGGAATACAACAACCCCTTGCCGCGCTGGTGGCTGTGGACCTTCTATGCCTGCATCGTCTGGGCGCTTTGGTATGTCGTCGCCTATCCCGCGTGGCCGCTGATCAATGAGGCGACGGCGGGCTACAAGGGCTGGTCGACCCGCGCCAACGTGGCCGAGGAGATTGCCGAGGCCGAGGCCGCCAACGCCGAGATCAACGCGCGGCTGGCCTCAGCCGAACTGACCGCGATCGCGGACGATGCCGAGTTGCAGGGCTATGCGACCTCTGCCGGGGCGGCGGTCTACAAGACCTGGTGCGCGCAGTGCCACGGATCGGGTGCGGCCGGGGCGAAGGGCTATCCCAACCTGCAGGACGACGCCTGGCTCTGGGGTGGGACGATCGAGGATATCCACTACACCGTGGCGCACGGTATCCGGAACGAGGAAGATGCCGATGCGCGCTATTCCGAGATGCCGGCGTTTGGCGACCTTCTGGAGCCCGCGCAGATCGAAGAGGTCGTCAATTACGTGATGTCGCTCTCGGGTGAGCCGCAGGATGCCAGCCTCGTGGCGGCAGGCGAGACGGTGTTTATGGATAACTGCGCCGCCTGTCACGGCGAGCAGGCGCAGGGCGATATCTATCAGGGGGCGCCTAACCTTTCGGATGCGATTTGGCTCTATGGTGGGGATTACGACACCGTCAAATACACCGTCGTCAATTCGCGCTATGGCGTGATGCCACCGATGGGCGGGGCCGATCTGAGCGAGGCCGAGATCCGCGCCGTCGCGCTCTATGTCCACCAATTGGGCGGGGGCGAGTAACCCCAAAAGAATACCCCGGGCCGCAAGGCCCGGGGGATGGTACCGGTCTTTCCGTCCTGTTCGCGCGTTTCCTGGAAGGACCGGTACCGATTACATCTGCGGATTGGACGATTTGTCAAGCTGGCCCCCTTCGCGGGGGCTTTGTCGTTTTGGTTCAGTCGCGGCGGCGCGCGGTAAGATGCGCCTCCAACTCAGCGCCGCTGCGGGCGTCGAAACGCTCTGCCGGGGGCCAGTGGGCGCGCCCCTGATGGCGGTGGCGGGTTTCGGGGCCGACGTTGAGGCGGGTGGCGGTCCTGAAAGTATTCGCGAAAATTCCTAGCATTATGTGATCCTTTCCTGTGCTGTTGTGCTACGCTCAATATGGGATAAGACGTCGTTTCACGCGACTCTGGAAAATTTCCAAATTGTAAGCTAGGCTAACATCATGGACTGGCAGACCCTTCCCCCTTTGACGGCGCTGCGCGCCTTTGCGGCGCTGGCTGAGACCGGCGGTACGGCGGCGGCGGGCGCGCGGCTGAACGTCAGCCACGCCGCCGTGAGCCAACAGGTCAAGCAGCTTGAGGCGCATCTGGGCGTGGCGCTGGTAGACCGGACGGGGCGGCAGTTGCGCCTGACCGCCGAGGGGCGCGATCTGGCGGGTGCGCTGTCGCTTGGCTTTGGTGCGATTGCTCGGGCGGTCGAGACGCTGATAGGGGCCGATGCCGACCGCCCGCTGCAAATCTCGACGACGCCCAGTTTCGCTGCGCATTGGCTGATGCCCTGCCTGAGCGAGTTCCGGCAGGCGCATCCGCAGATCGACCTGATGATCGACCCGACGCCCCGGATGGTCACGCTGGAGCCGGGCGGTATCGACATTGCCCTGCGCTATGGCACCGGGCACTGGCCGGGGCTGGAGGCGGACTTGTTGTTCCGCTCGCCCATCGTGGCGGTCGCCGCGCCCTCGCTGGTCGAGGGCAAGCGAATCGACTGCCCCGCCGATCTGGCCGATCTGCCCTGGTTGCAGGAATTCGGTACCAACGAGGCGAGCGATTGGCTGCGCCGTCGCGGCGTGGTCAAGGAGCGTGCGGCGGGGCTTGTGCAGGTGCCGGGGAACCTGCTGCTCGACGGGTTACGCAACGGACAGGGGGTGGCTGTCACTGTGCGCGAATGGGTGCGTCAGGATATCGCGGCAGGGCGATTGCGGCTGTTGTTCGAGGAGAGCGAAGACAGCGGATACCATATTGTCACCCGCCCCGGCGTGCTGCGTCCGCCCGCCAAGGCCTTTGTCACATGGCTGCGACGGCAGGCGCGTCAGACGGTCTCATGTGAATAGATCGATTCAGGAGTCAGAATTTGATGCAGGTCAAAGCTCTTGACCTCGCGCCCTGCCAAAAGACGATCAACAGATGCAAGATATCGGAGTACCTCCGTGGCCGATTCCCAGCCAGACGCCCCCCAATCCCTCTATGCCGCGCGCGAGCCGGTCTTTCCCAAGAAGGTCTACGGACCGTTTCGCAACCTGAAATGGGTGATCATGCTTGTCACCCTGGGCATTTACTATGTCACCCCGTGGATTCGTTGGGACCGGGGGCCGAGCCTGCCGGATCAGGCGGTGCTGCTCGATCTGGCGGAGCGGCGGTTCTTCTTCTTCTGGATCGAGATCTGGCCGCATGAATTCTATTTTGTGGCCGGTCTGCTGGTGATGGCCGGTCTGGGGCTTTTTCTGTTCACCTCGGCCCTGGGCCGGGTCTGGTGCGGCTATGCCTGTCCGCAGACCGTGTGGACCGATCTCTTCATCCTCGTGGAACGCTGGATCGAGGGCGACCGCAACGCGCGGCTGCGGCTGCACCGGCAAAAGAAGCTGGATGTCCGCAAGGTGCGGCTGCGGCTGACCAAGTGGGTCACTTGGGCTTTGATCGCGGTGGCCACCGGGGGCGCATGGGTGTTCTACTTTACCGATGCGCCTACATTGCTGGTCGACCTCTTCACGCTTGATGCGCATCCCATCGCCTATACGACGATTGCCGTTCTGACCGGCACCACGTTCTTCTTTGGCGGTTTCGCGCGCGAACAGATCTGCATCTATGCCTGCCCCTGGCCGCGTATTCAGGCCGCGATGATGGATGAGGACACGCTCACCGTCGGCTATCGCGAATGGCGGGGCGAGCCGCGCAAGAACTCCGAAGAGGTCAGGGACGGGGCGGAGCAGGGCGATTGCATCGACTGCATGGCCTGCGTCAATGTCTGCCCGGTGGGGATCGACATCCGCGACGGGCAACAGCTGGAATGCATCACCTGTGCGCTCTGTATCGACGCCTGCGACGACATCATGGAAAAGATCGGCAAGCCGCGCGGGTTGATCGACTACATGGCCTTTACCGATGAGCAATCCGAACGTGCGGGCGGCGCGCCCAAGCCGATCTGGAAACATGTGTTCCGGCCGCGCACGATGCTCTATACTGTGTTGTGGTCGCTGGTTGGGATTGGTCTCGTGGTCGCGCTTTTCATCCGCTCTGATATCGACATGACCGTGGCCCCGGTGCGCAATCCGACCTTCGTCACCCTCTCCGATGGCTCGATCCGCAACACCTATGAGGTGCGTCTGCGCAACAAGCACCATGAGGAGCGGCGCTTCAACCTCGCGGTGACGGGTGATCCGGCAGTGCGGCTGCAACTCGAAGGCACGCCCTACAGTTCCATCACCGTGCCCGCCGACGAGATGCGTCTGCAACGGGTCTACCTGATCGCGCCTCCGGGGGCTGAGGCGGCGCGGGAGGAGCGCACCGATGTGCGGCTCTGGATCGAGGATACGCTGAACGGTGAACGCGCCTACAAGGACACGGTATTCAACGGAAAGGACAACTGATGACCGAGCGTCAGATCACTGGCAAACATGTGTTCATCGGCTTTGCGTCGGCCTTCGCGATCATCATCGGGGTCAACCTGGTGCTGGCCTTTTCGGCGGTGCGCACCTTTCCGGGGCTTGAGGTCAAGAATTCCTATGTCGCGAGCCAGGAGTTCAACGACCGCAAGGCCGCACAGGAGGGTCTGGGCTGGACCATCGCGGCGGATCATCAGGGTGGCGTGCTGACTCTCGGGATCACCGATGAGGCGGGGCAACCCGTCGAGGTTTCAAGGCTGGAGGCAACGGTGGGCCGCGCCACGCATGTCTTTGATGACCAGACCCCCGAATTTCGCTTTGACGGCAGCGCCTATGTCGCCCCCGTGGCGCTTGGCGATGGCAACTGGAACATTCGCATGAAGGCGTGGGACGAGGCTGGCACGCTCTTTCAGCAGCGGGTCGTTCTGCACAAGGACTAAATTATGACCGCCACAATGCGCCCCACGCCGTCGGCCTGCCCGGCCTGCTCCGCCGCCCCGGCGGCAGAGGCATTGGCGGCGCGCGACCTGCCCAAAGCGCAGATCGCCCTGTCGCTGCCGACGATCCATTGCTCGGCCTGCATTTCCAAGATCGAGCGGGCGCTGAACGATCATCCGCAGGTCAATTCGGCGCGGGTCAACCTGACGCTCAAGCGCGCCAGCATCGACGCCGCCCCCGAGGTGACGGCGGAGGAGATGCGCACGCTTGTCGAGGGGCTGGGATACGAGGCACATGAGCTCGATGCGGGCACGCTGAATGCCACCGCGACCGATCGCGCGGGACGCGACCTGTTGATGCGGCTGGCCGTCGCCGGCTTTGCCAGCATGAACGTCATGCTGCTGTCGGTCTCAGTCTGGTCCGGGGCAGAGGACGCGACGCGCGACATGTTCCACTGGATCTCGGCGGCGATCACCCTGCCCGCGATTGCCTTTTCCGGCGTGCCGTTCTTTCGTAACGCCTGGGCCGCGCTGCGCAATGGGCGGCTCAACATGGATGTGCCAATCGTCCTGGCCATCGTGCTGGCCATCGTCACATCTCTTTGGGAGACGATGTTGTCGGGCGAGCATGCCTATTTCGACGCGGCACTTGCGCTGACCTTCTTTCTGCTGGCCGGGCGTTATCTCGATCACCGGACGCGGGCGATTGCCCGTTCGGCGGCGGAGGAACTGACTGCGCTGGAAGTGCCGCGTGCGACGCGGGTGACGGGCGGTGTTGAAGAGGTGGTGAATGTCGCGGAACTGGCTGTGGGTGATCTGATCCTCGTGCGGCCCGGTGGGCGGATGCCGGTTGATGGCGAGATCGTCAGCGGCACGTCAGAGATCGACCGCTCGCTGCTGACGGGTGAGACGCTGCCGGTCTTTGCGGGCGAGGGGCAGGCGGTCAGCGCGGGCGAGGTCAATCTGACCGGCCCGCTGACCATTCGCGCCTCTGCCGTGGGAGCCGAGACATCATTGCACCGGATGGCCGATCTGGTGGCCATCGCGGAATCGGGGCGCTCGCGCTACACTTCGCTCGCCGACAAGGCGGCGACGCTTTATGCGCCGGGGGTGCATATCCTGTCGGGGCTGAGTTTCATCGGTTGGTATCTCTATACATGGGACATGCGCACGGCGCTCAACATCGCCGCCGCTGTCCTCATCATCACCTGCCCCTGTGCGCTTGGCCTTGCAGTGCCTGCTGTGACCACGGCGGCCTCGGGGCGGCTCTTTCGGCGAGGGATGCTGATCAAGCATGAAACTGCGCTGGAGCGATTGGCGCAGGTCGACACGGTGGTGTTCGACAAGACTGGCACCCTGACCACCGGCACGCCGCATCTGACCAATCTCGATAAACTGCCGCGAGCGGCGGTGGAGACGGCGCTCGCATTGGCGCAGGGCTCGTCGCATCCGCTGGCGCAGGCGATCACCAAGGCGGCGCGTGATGCAGGCTTTGCGGCGGCGGAGGTGCGCGACGTGACCGAGGTGCCGGGCTATGGCACCAAGGGATTGATTGCAGGCGAGGAGGTGCGGCTTGGCCGTGCAAGCTGGACCGGGGCCGAGGGCCTGTCGCAAACCGCGACCTATCTGAAAATCGGCGCGGCGGCGCCGCTGGGGCTGACCTTCACAGACGCCTTGCGCCCCGGCGCAGAGGATGCGGTGCAGGCACTGGTCAAAGGGGGCAAGCGCGTGATCCTGATGTCAGGGGACACGACCCCGTCGGTGGAGGCCCTGGCGCAGCGTCTGGGCATCCCGCATTGGATGGCGGAGGCGCTTCCGGCGGACAAGGCGGCGCGCGTCGAGGCGCTGCGCGCCGAGGGCGCGCATGTGCTGATGGTGGGCGACGGGCTCAACGATACCGCAGCATTGGCCGCTGCGCATGTCTCGATCTCGCCCGCGACGGCGCTCGATGCCGCGAGGGTGGCGTCGGATATCGTGCTTCTGGGCAATGACCTCTCGCCCATCGGCGCGGCGTGCGAAACAGCCAAATCCGCCACCCGCCGCATTCGCGAGAATTTCCGGATCGCCACGGTCTACAACATCATTGCGGTGCCGCTGGCGGTGGCGGGGCTTGCGACGCCGCTGATCGCGGCCTTGGCCATGTCGCTCAGTTCGATTACGGTATCCTTGAATGCCCTGCGACTGAGGTAAGCGATGAATATCCTCACCTATCTGATCCCGATATCTCTGATCTTGGGGGGCGTTGGTCTCGTGGCCTTTGTCTACACGGTGCGCAGCAACCAGTATGACGACCCCGAGGGCGACGCGCGGCGTATCCTGTCGGATGACTGGGACGACCACCCCAAACCCTGACCGCTCTTCATCTTTCCGAAAATACTCCGGGGGTTTGGGGGCTGGCCCCCGATCCGGCTGCGGTCAGCTTGGCCCGATCATAAAGCAGGTGACCTGCTTGGCCTGCAACCGGCGGCAGGCAAGATCGGCGCTGTCGCGGGTCATGCCCATGAAATTCGCGTCAAACCCTGTAGGCCGTTTCACGACCTTGCGCAGGCTGCCGTCGAGTGTGGCCATTTCGCTGAGCGCGGTCTGCAAGAGCACCTGACGGGCCTTGTACTCGCTGGGGAAGCGGCCCACATTCACGCCCCAATGCCGCCCTCCGGAGGTGGAGACGCGGGTCACGACCTCTGCCACCGGGTCCGTGGCCTCGGCGCTGGCAAGCGTGATGTCCTTGGGGCGGGGTTCCGGCCGGATGGCGGCATTGATCGCCTCGGCGATGGCGGTGCTGCCCTGTGCGGTCTGCGTGGCTGTCTCGTCAGGGGTGCCTGTCTCGACGGTGCTGTCCTGTGCCGCAAGCAGCGCGCGTTCGATGTCGCCGCTGTCGGCGATGAGCACCGGGGTGGTCTCTGCGCCGGGCCGGGGTCGGGGGCGCAGGCTTTTGCGGACGGCGGCGGCAGCGGCGAGGCGCACGGTCTTGCCGGCAAGCTCGGGGCGTGCGCCACCGGCGGCGATCATCACCGGCTGGCTGCCCATCTTGCCCAGATAGGACGGGCGGGCCGGACGGGCGAGGGCAACCCGACTTGGGGCCTTGCTGAAGCCCAGGTCGAGCAGTTCCGCGACCTTGGCGTTACGCGAGGTGGTCGAATTGCCGCCGAAGACGGTGGCGATGATCCGTTCGCCGCCGCGTTCGGCACTGGCGGTCAGGTTGAAGCCCGCCGCGCGGGTATAGCCGGTCTTGATCCCGTCAGCGCCGCTGTAACTCTGGAGCAGGCGGCGATTGGTATGGCTGACAGAGCGCACTCCTGCATGGGTCGTGATGCGTGAGAAGAGATTGTAATAATCGGGATAGTCGTAGAACAGGTGCCGCCCGAGGATCGTCATGTCGCGCGCGGTGGACAAGTGACCGCTCTCGGTCAGGCCATGGGCGTTCTTGAACGTGGTACGGGTCATGCCGAGCGCCTTGGCGGTGCGGTTCATGCGCCGGGCGAACTGTGCCTCGGAGCCCTCGATCGCCTCGGCGAGAGCGGTGGCGGCGTCATTGGCGGATTTGACCGCCGCCGCGCGGATCAGGTAGCGCAGGGCGATGGTCTGGCCCGCGCGCAGACCGAGTTTGCTGGGCGGTTCACTGGCCGCGAACTTGGAAATCCGCACCTTGTCATCAAGGCTGATCTCGCCGTTCTCGACCGCCTCGAACACGACATAGAGCGTCATCATCTTGGTGAGAGAGGCCGGATGCAGTCGCGTATCGGCATTTCGTGCATAAAGCACCTTGCCGTTTCGCGCATCCATTACAAGACCTGCGTAGGGTGCCGCTGCCGCGCTCAACGGCACGATCACCAACATCCAGAAGGTCGCGAACGCCACCAATCCCCAACGGATCGGCTGCCTGCCCCGTGTTTTCATAGAACCGCTCTTTTACTGCCTCGTGTCGCCGATTTTTCGGCTGACGTGTTTTATAATTTAACCATAGCACAAGAGGTTTTTCTTTTAAAGTATTCGTTTACAACGAGTTTTTGAACGTGCCGCCCGGTACTGAGGCAACATGTAGTAGGTGTTGTCGGTTGGCCCTCAAGATGAACCTCGGAACCGGGAACAGCGGGGCTTGCATTTGTCAAAAGACATCTGTCCCGGGTCAGGGCGCCTGCCTGATTTTTCAGCGAGATTGTTCGTGCTCGTAGCGTTGCCGCGCGATGGCCTCGTTGCGGTCGGCCTTTTGCTGATCGGCGAGGGCCTTTTCCACGTAGTTTAGATGGGCGTTGATCGCGGCGCGGGCGGCGTCGGGGTCGCGGGCCTGGATCGCGACATTGATCGCCCGGTGCTGATCGAGCAGGGCCCCGCGCGTGGTGCGTTGCTTGAACATCACCTGCCGATTGTAGAACACGCCCTCGCGCAGCAGCTGGAACATCGAGCGCATCATGTGCAGCATGATCACGTTATGGCTGGCCTCGATGATCGCCATGTGGAACTCGGCATCGAGCCGCGCCTCATCCGCCGGGTTGGTCTTTTTGTGTGCGGCTTCCATCTTGTCCATGATGGTCTGGATCACCTGCAGATCGGTATCCGAGGCAAGGCGCGCGGCGCGGCAGGCGGCCAGCCCCTCGAGATCGCGGCGAAAGCCGATATAATCGAACACCGCCTCGTCGTGGTCGGCGAAGAGCCGGATCAGCGCGTCGGAAAAGGCACTGCCGAGGACATCGGCCACGTAGATACCCGCCCCGGCGCGGGTGGTCAGCAGGCCCTTGTCCTGCAACTCGGCGATCGCCTCGCGCAGGGACGGGCGCGACACGCCCAGTTTGTCGGCCAATTCCCGCTCGGCGGGCAGGCGTTCGGCGGGGCGCAGGATGCCGCGCAGGATCAGTTTCTCGATCTGCCGTGTCACCGCGGTAGAGAGTTTCTCGGGTGTGACCTTTTGAAATGGCATGCGCGCGCCCCTTGAAAATTGGTTATACGATATGACCAATTTTTCTTTGCGGCAAGCGGCGTGATCAGAACTCGACCCCCGGCTGCGCCTTGACGCCCTGGCTGCGGAACGGGTGCTTGATCTCTTTCATCTCGCTGACGAGGTCTGCGAGGTCGATCAACTCGGGTTTGGCGCTGCGCCCGGTCAGCACGACATGTGTCATCGGCGGCTTTTCCTCCGCCAGAAACAGCAGCACGTCGTCGAGATCGAGATAGTCGTAGCGCAAGGCGATGTTGATCTCGTCCAGCAGCACCATCGAGTTGGCCTCGTCGCGGATCAGATCCTTGGCCTTTTCCCAGGCGGCCTGCGCCATCTCGGTGTCGCGCTCGCGGTCTTGCGTCTCCCAGGTAAAGCCCTCGCCCATGGTGTGGAAAGCGCAGACATCGCTGAACCGGTCTTTCAGCAGCGTGCGCTCACCGCTTGGCATGCTGCCCTTGATGAACTGCACCACGGCGCATTGCATGCCGTTGCCAATGCAGCGCAGGATCATGCCGAAGCCGGAACTGCTCTTGCCCTTACCATTGCCGGTATGGACGATGATCAGGCCCTTTTCCTCGGTCTTGGTCGCCATGATCTTGTCGCGAGCGGCCTTTATGCGCTTCATCTTTTCCTTGTGGACTTCGGGGTCGAGGGCCATGCGTTCTCTCCTGCGTCACGCTGCTTTGCGGGGGACTTTTGGCAGAGACGCGCGCGTGTGCAAGGGTTTTCGGCGCGCGTGGCACGCCTTCGTCTATCGTTTCGGGGGCAGGGTTCGGCATGAGCCATGCGATGATCCCTGTCCTTGCTTGCCGCCGCGATATACGGCTTGATAACGCGCGGTTTTGTCGCCAGAACAATCGCATCGCGAGCCCCGTCGGGTTTGCAGAGCCAAAAGGGCCAGAATCATGGATTACAAGGCAGCAGGCGCGCCAAAGAAAGGCAGCAATGCCCCGCGTCACAAGGAGCATAACGCGCCCGGGTCGCAAAAGAACCCGTTCGGCAAGCGACCCACCAAGGAAGAACTTGTGGCGCGTCTAAAGGCCAAGGCGCAGGCCCCCAAGAAAGCCTAAAGCGCTTTCTCCATGAAGATCGACGAGGGCGAGTTAGGGTAATCGCCGAAGGGCCCGCCGGGAGTGAAGCCGTGCCGGGCATAGAGACGGTGCGCGGCGTGCAGGACATTGCCGGTCTCCAATTTCAGCGCGGCAAGCCCAAGGTTGCGGGCCTCGCCTTCAATGCGGCGCAGGATCGCGTCGGCGACCCCGCGACCGCGCGCGGCCTCATCTACGAACATGGATTTCACCTCGCCATAGCCGTCGCGCAGGGCAAGCGCGCCGGTGCCGAGGCAGGTCGTCCCTTCCATCGCCGTGAAAAACCGGATGTCCGGCGCGCAGAGCGCGTCTATGTCGAGAAAGAAATTGTCCTCGGGCGGGAACAGCGATTGCATCAGCGCGTGGCTTGCGGAGAGTAGCGCGGTCGCGTCTGGCCCTTTTGGGTCGGCGGGGATGATCCGGTAGGGCGTATCTGTGTCGAGTGCGGGCATTTCGGGTTTCTCCGGCGGGGAACGCGGGCAAGGTTAGCATGCCCGCGACGCGGTGCAAGTGGCGCGATTTCAGCGAAAACCCGCAATATCGTGTGGATAAGTGACCTGATCGCCCCATATCCTGTGGTTGGTCGTTGACAGAATCGCGGCGGGCTGGTCACATTCTGCTTTGATGGAATCGCCAGACCCGAGGTGCGCGTGCAGTTCTCCAAACTCCGACTGACCGGCTTCAAGAGCTTTGTCGACCCGACCGACCTGATCATCGCCGATGGCCTGACCGGGGTGGTGGGGCCGAATGGCTGTGGCAAGTCGAACCTGCTGGAGGCGCTGCGGTGGGTGATGGGCGAGAACCGCCCCTCGGCGATGCGCGGCGGCGGAATGGAGGATGTGATCTTTGCCGGGGCCGCGACCCGACCCGCCCGCAATTTCGCCGAGGTGGTGATCCATCTCGACAATTCCGACCGGCTCGCCCCTGCCGGGTTCAACGATGCCGATCATCTGGAAATCGTGCGCCGGATCACTCGCGACGTGGGCAGCGCCTACAAGGTCAACACCAAGGATGTGCGTGCCCGCGACGTGCAGATGCTCTTTGCCGATGCCTCGACCGGCGCGCATTCGCCTGCGCTGGTCCGGCAGGGGCAGATCTCGGAGCTGATCAACGCCAAGCCGAAATCGCGGCGGCGTATTCTGGAAGAGGCGGCGGGGA
Source organism: Roseovarius tolerans (assembly GCF_900109855.1). GTDB lineage: Bacteria > Pseudomonadota > Alphaproteobacteria > Rhodobacterales > Rhodobacteraceae > Roseovarius > Roseovarius tolerans. The sequence continues at coordinate 228,322 of NZ_FOBO01000003.1, forward strand.
TTTCCGGCCTCTATCAGCGCCGCCACGAGGCGGAGTTGAAGCTGCGCGCGGCGGAGACCAACCTGACCCGCGTCGATGATGTGGTCGAGCAGCTGGCCGCGCAATTGGCGCAACTGGCGCGGCAGGCCAAACAGGCGGCGCGCTATCGCCAGATTGGCGAGGAGTTGCGGCTGGCCGAGGGGTTGTTGCTCTACCGCCGTTGGAAAGAGGCGGATCAGGCGCGCGCGCGGGCTGAGGAGGACTTGCGCGAGCGCACCACGGCGGCGGCACGCGCCGAAGCGTCCGCGCGCGAGGCCGCCAAGGCGCGCACCAAGGCCGACGATGCTCTGCCTGCCTTGCGCGAGGAAGAGGCGATCGCGGGGGCAATCCTGCAACGGCTGACCGTGCAGCGCGACACCCTGTCGGAACAGGAGGCCAATGCCCGCGACCGGATCGAGACGCTGGAGGGGCGCATCGCGCAGCTTGCCCGTGATATCGAGCGCGAGACCGGCCTCAACCACGATGCGGGCGAGACGATCAAGCGCCTCGACTGGGAGGCGGCGGAGCTGGCCAAGGGGGCCGAGGGGCATGATGGGCGTCTGGAGGCCGCGCAGGAGGAGGCACGCGATGCCGCCCGCGTTTTGCAGGAGCGTGAAAGCGATCTGAGCCAGATGACCGAGGACATGGCGCGGCTCTCGGCGCGGCACCAATCGGCGCAGCGCCTGATCGAGGATTGTCGCAAGACGCTGGCGAAGAGCGAGACTGAGGCCGAACGCGCCCGCGCCACACAGGCCGGATCGCTCGAGGCGCTGCGCAAGGCCGAGACCGATCAGGCGGCGGCGGCCAAGGCCGAAGCCGAGGCGGTGGCGGCGGCTGAGGCCGCCGAGGCCGCGCTGGTGACCGCCGACGAGGCCCGCGCCGAGGCGCAGACCCGCGAGGCCGAGGCCCGCGCCGCGCGATCGGAGGCCGAGGGCGAGGTGAACGCCCTGCGAGCCGAGGTCACGGCGCTGGCGAAGCTGGTCGAGCGCGACACCGCCGAGGGTGGTCAGATCATGGACCGTCTGCAAGTGCAGCAAGGCTTCGAAAAGGCGCTTGGCGCGGCGCTTGCCGACGACCTGCGCGCGGCCGAGGTCGGGGCCGATGGCCCCTCGGGCTGGACCATCCTGCCCGGATACCAGACGCCGCAGCCTCTGCCCGAGGGGGTCACTGCGCTGACCAACCACGTCTCGGTGCCCGAGGTTCTGGCGCGCCGCATGTCGCAGATCGGCTTGGTCGACGCCGAGGATGCGCCGCGTTTGCAGCCGCTGTTGAAACCCGGTCAGCGGCTGGTCAGCACAGAGGGCGATCTGTGGCGGTGGGATGGGTTCCGAGCCTGGGCCGAGGACGCGCCCTCGGCGGCCGCGTTGCGGCTACAGCAACTGAACCGGCTGGAAGAACTGAAGCAGCAGTTGGAGCATGCCACCGCGCGCGCCGACGGGGCTATGCGCGCGCATGAGGCGCTGCGCGAGCAACTGGCGCACTGCACCGAGGAGGACCGCGCCGCGCGCGAGGCGCGCCGGTCGGCGGATGCCGCCGTCAACGAGGCCAATCGCGCGCTGAGCCGGGCCGAGGCAGACAGCAATCTTGCCGGGTCGCGGCTCGAATCCTCTGGCCTTGCGGTGACGCGCCACGAAGAGGAGGCGATGGCGGCGCGCACGGGGCTGGCAGAGGCCGAAAATGGGCTGTCCGGCCTGGGCGACCTGGAGGCAACGCGCGCCGATCTCGAAGATATCAAGATGACCGTCGAGGCCGCGCGCATGACGATGATGGCCAAGCGTTCGGCGGCAGATGAATTGCGCCGCGAGGGTGAGCGGCGAACCCGCCGCAGCCAGGAGATTGCCAAGGAAATCAGCGGTTGGCGGCACCGGCTGGAGACCGCCGAGAAGCGCAGCGCCGAATTGGCAGAGCGCAAGGATGCATCAGAGGCGGAACTGGCCGAGGCGAGTGCGACGCCCGAGATCCTCGCCGCCAAACGCGCGGAACTGGGCGAAGAGATCTCCCGCAGCGAGGCGCGCCGGGCCGAGGCCGCCGATGCGCTCTCGACCGCCGAGGGGGCGGCCCGGCAGGCGGGGCTCGATGAACGCGAGGCCGAGCGGCAGGCATCGGAGGCCCGCGAGGCGCGAGCCCGCGCCGAGGCGCGCGTCGACGCCGCGCGCGAAACCCGCGATCTGGCCGCCGAGCGGATTGGCGAGGCCATGGATACCACGCCCGATGCCCTTCTCGAAAGCCTTGGGGCCGATCCTGACACCATGCCGGGATCGGATGCCATCGAGGCGGATGTGAACCGTCTGAAACGGCAGCGCGATGCGCTTGGTGCGGTCAACCTGCGCGCCGAAGAGGATGCCAAAGAGGTGCAGGAAGAACACGACACGCTGGTCACGGAAAAGGCCGATCTGGAAGAGGCGATCAAGACGCTGCGGGGCGGAATTGCCAGCCTCAACCGCGAGGGGCGCGAGCGCCTGCTGACCGCCTTCGAGCAGGTCAATTCCAACTTCACGCTGCTGTTCCGGCATCTTTTCGGCGGGGGTGAGGCCAATCTCGTACTGGTCGAGAGCGACGACCCGCTGGAGGCGGGGTTGGAGATCATGTGCCAGCCGCCAGGCAAGAAGCTCTCGACGCTGAGCCTGCTGTCAGGCGGCGAGCAGACCTTGACCGCCTTGGCGCTGATCTTTGCGGTCTTCCTCGCCAATCCCGCGCCGATCTGCGTGCTCGACGAGGTGGACGCGCCGCTCGATGACGCCAATGTGACACGCTTCTGCGACCTGCTGGATGAAATGTGCCGCCGCACCGAGACGCGGTTCCTGATCATCACCCATCACGCCGTGACGATGAGCCGGATGGACCGGCTATTCGGGGTGACGATGGCCGAGCAGGGGGTCAGTCAGCTTGTCTCGGTGGACCTCAAGAAGGCTGAAGCCATGGTGGCCTGAGCACATTCACACACATCGACGACGTATTTTAACCTTTCCTTCACGTCGGCCCGGTGGTGTATTTTTGTTGCAATCCATTGCAGCAGAAGGAGGTGATCAGGCTGAATGAAAGCAATTTTCGAAAATGGATGGTCTTTCTGGCAGCGGGAACGCTGTTGGTCACGATTATCCGGCTTTTGACGGGACTTTGAGTTCCTGAAAAAGAAGACCCTGCGGAGTTGGCGCTCCGCAGGGTCACGTTTTCGGTGCTCAGACTGAAAACAACTTTCGAATGCTTGATATACTGCCGATTCATTAGCAAAAAGTAAAGCGCGCCCCGCACAAACAGAAAACGCCGCCCAGAAGGACGGCGTGATCACTCTTCGGTCTGCCCGTGGCTTCAGAAGCCGAGGCCAGCATACTTGTTCTTGAACTTCGACACGCGGCCGCCGGTGTCCATCAGGCGCGAGGAGCCGCCGGTCCAGGCCGGGTGCACCGAGGGGTCGATGTCGAGCGAGAGCGTGTCGCCCTCGGCCCCGTAGGTCGAGCGCATCTGCACGACGGTGCCATCGGTCAGCTTGACGTCGATGAGGTGGTAATCGGGATGGATTTCTTTTTTCATCTTGCCAGTCCTTACGCCGACTTGCCCTTGAGGGGCTTGTAATGGGTGTCTTCCGCGATGCGAGCCGATTTGCCACGGCGCGCGCGCAGGTAGTAGAGCTTGGCGCGGCGGACGCGGCCACGGCGCACCACCTCGATATGCTCGATATTGGTCGAATAGAGCGGGAACATGCGCTCCACGCCTTCGCCAAAGGAAATCTTGCGGACGGTGAACGAGCCTGCGATGCCCTTGCCGTTGTTGCGGCTGATGCAGACGCCTTCAAAGTTCTGCACACGGGTGCGCGTGCCTTCGGTCACCTTGTAGCCGACGCGGATCGTGTCGCCGGCCTTGAAATCGGGAATGGTTTTCCCGAGCGAGGCGATCTGTTCCGCCTCCAACTGAGCGATAATATCCATCGCAATTCTCCTGATCTGCTTGCGGTTTTCCCCGCAAAGGTGGTTTGCGTCCCTCAGAGCTCTTGGTCTTCTTCCGGGTCCGCATGCCGCGCCCGCCAGAGATCAGGGTCGTCCTTGTCTTGTTCAGTCGTTTCCGCAGGCACCCCTCGGGGCCGAAGAAGGCCGGGTGGTGTGATGTGCCACAGAAACACGCCCGGAACAGCGATGCCGATTCCAGACTGCGCGGTGTATAGGCGCAATCGGGGGGCGGATCAAGCCTTGTCGCGTTGGGATTTCAGGTGGCGGTCCCACAGGTCCGGGCGGCGCGTGGCAGTGAGGCGTTCGGACATCTCGCGTCGCCATTCCGCCACCTTGGCGTGATCGCCCGAGGTCAGCACCTCGGGGATCGGGCGGCCCTGCCATTCGGCGGGGCGGGTGTAATGCGGATGCTCCAAAAGGCCGCTCGAATGGCTTTCTTCGACGGCGCTCTCGGCATTGCCCAGAACCCCGGGCAGGAGCCGCACGCAGGCGTCGATCAGGGCCTGTGCCGCGATCTCGCCGCCGGTCATCACGAAATCGCCCAGAGAAACCTCCTCGATGCTGTAATGTTCGATCACGCGCTCATCCAGCCCTTCGAAGCGGCCACAAATCAACGTTACGCCGGGCCCTTGCGCAAGGCGCTGTGCCATGGCCTGATCGAAGCGCCGCCCGCGCGGGCTGAGGTAAATGAGCGGCGCGCCGCGCGGTGCGCTGTCTTGCGCGCGGTCGATGGCGCGGCCCATCACGTCTGCGCGCAGCACCATGCCCGCGCCGCCACCGGCGGGGGTATCATCGACATTGCGGTGCTTGCCCTCGCCAAAGGGGCGCAGGTCGATCGGGGTGAGCGACCACAGCCCGTCCTTGAGCGCGCGGCCAGTGAGGCTTTCGCCCAGAACACCGGGGAAGGCCTGCGGCAGAAGGGTAATGACCTGCGCCTTCCACGCGCGGGCCAACTCCGGTGTGGGGGTGATCAGCTCTCGCGGTTGCAGGGTGGCGCGAATGGATTTGCGCCCGTGGGATTTGGGTGTGTCACTCATGATGCTGCCGCTTAGCCTTTGGATCGGGGGGCAGGCAAGGGGTTTTGCGCGGCTCAGCTATCGGACTGTTCGGCGCGACGGTAGCGGCGTAGCACCTTGCGCTTGGCCTCGGCAAGCGCCTCGTCACCCAATGCAGAGCGGTTGAGTGTGAGAAAGTCATGCGCCGCGTTCTCGGGCTGGGTGTTGTGTTGGGGCAGGGCCGCAAGGTTGTCTGTCGCAACGCCAAGACGCCGCAATGCCTCGCCCAAGGGACCAAGGGGGTCGGGGCCGATATCCTCGATCCGGGCGGTCTCTACCTCCGCTTTGGCACCGAGACAGCGACGCGCCTCCTCGATGATATGGGCGTGATCGGCGGCGGGGGCCATGCGGTCGCGGAATGGCTCGAACTCCTCGGTCAGGCGTTGCGCGCGCAGGTTCTGCCAGTAGAGGCTTCGCAGCCATGTCTCGGGGTTCCGGGTGGTGAACCAGACGGTGATCTGCGCCTCAGGGCCGTAATACCGCTGCAAAACCTCGACCGCGCTGCGGGCAAGGATCGGGGCGGCGGCATAGGTCTTGACCCCCCTCAGGCCGGGCAAATGCCCGCTCAGCACCTCGGAACTGATGAGAAGCGGACGTCTGTCACTGCTGTCCCGGTCCGCGACAGCGCGCCGAAATTCAGCGCTGAAGCGGTCGAGATCGGTCTGCGTGAGGCGTTCGGAGTAGTGCCGCGCGACACGGGCGGCCTCGATCAGGTCAGGGGTCAGCATCAACTGAAGGCGCGGGGCGAGCGTGTCGAATTGCGCGGTTGCCCCGCGTTGCAGGCTCGAGGTGCCGGTCTTGTGAAAACCGGGATGGAGCAGGATGCGCATCGCCTAGAACAGCCCCTCGGGCGGGTCAGCGACAATGCGTCTTGCTGCCAGATCGACCGTCGGCACCGCCTCGCAGGTGAAGGGCAAAAGCACCGTGGACTTGAGGCCGGGGCCGTGGATTTCCAAGAGGTCTGCCGCGCCGTGATTGAGCACCGCCTTGACTCGGCCAAGCGCTGTGCCACCGGTGTCGACCACGTCGAGCCCAATCAGGTCGGCGTGGTAAAACTCGTCATCCGGCAGGCTTGGCAATCGGTCGCGGGGCACGTAGAGGCGCACGCCGCGCAGGGCGTCGGCCTGTTCCTTGGTGGCTATGCCGGGAAAGCGCGCGGTGAGGGCATTGTTGGTCTGCCCTGTCAGGGTCAGATCGAAGCTGCGGCTGCCGTCCTCGGTCGTGAGTGGCGCATAGTCGGCGATGTCCTCGGGGGAGGCGGTGAAGCTCTTGAGGCGCAATTCGCCCTTGACGCCGAAGGCTCCGGCTATGGCCCCCACGCAGATGCGGTGATCGTCGCTCATGCTGCTCTCTCATGGTTGCAACCTGTCGAGCAGGCTAGGGGAAAATCACGCCGATGCAAAGGGTTGGCACACATCAGCGGGTCTCCGTTGGCAGGGTGGGGCGGCGTGTCTCCCATCCGGCCTGTTCCAGCTCGGGTGTGTCGCTGCGGGCCTCGGGCCAGCCGACGCAGAGATAGGCGACGAGCGACCAATCGCTTGGGATATCAAGGTCTTGGGCCAGTTGATCGGGGTCGAGGATCGACACCCAGCCCACACCAAGACCGCGTGCGCGGGCTGTGAGCCAGAAGAGTGTGATCGCGCCCACCACGGAATAGCGCCGGGTTTCGGGCATGGTGGCAGCCCCGAGGCCCGCGCCCTTGTCGGTGCTGTCGTCGCACCAGACCGCCAGCTGCACCGGGGCCTCTTGCATGCCCGAGAGTTTCAAGTTGCTGTAAAGGTGCGCTTTTTCGCCGTCATAGCCGTCGAGCGCCTGAGCATTGGCGGCGCTGAAATTGGCGAGGGCGGCGGCGCGGGCGGCGGGGGATTCCACCTCGATCACGCGCCACGGCTCGCTGAGGCCCACTGAGGGGGCCAACAGAAACGCGTCGAGGCAATCGCGCAGGATTGCCTCGTCCACGGGATCGGTGCGGAAGCGGCGCACGTCGCGCCGCCACCGCATGAGATCGCGCAGGTTGGTCTGGAAGTCTTTGGAAAACTCTGACATTCCAGTGCCTTGCCTGTCTTACTCTTCTGCCGTCGCCTCTTCGGCCGCAGCTTTTTCGGCGGGGGCGTTCGCGGCTTCTGCTGCTGCGGCGGCCTTGGCGGCTTTCTCTTCGGCGCGGTCCTGGGCTTTCTTGCCGGGGACGGCCTTTTTCAGGTTGGCGCGCTCTTTCTTGGCGATCACGCCTGCGTTTTCGAGCATGCGGCTGATGCGGTCGGTGGGCTGGGCGCCCTGCGCCAGCCAGTGCTGGATGCGCTCCACGTCCATCTTGATGCGATCTTCGCTGTCCTTGGGCAGGAGCGGGTTGTAGGTGCCCAGTTTCTCGATGAAGCGGCCATCGCGCGGCATGCGGCTGTCCGCTGCAACGATGCGATAGAAGGGGCGCTTTTTCGAGCCACCACGGGCGAGACGGATTTTCATGGCCATTTGATATTCTCCTTTAATGGCGGGGGTTTGGTGGGGTTGAACCCCACCCTACGACTGATGCTTCTGGTGATGCCGGATCACCTCGGCGATGATGAAGTTGAGGAATTCACGGGCGAATTCCGGGTCGAGGTCGGCGGATTTCGCCAGGTCTTCGAGCCGCTCGATCTGCGCGGCTTCGCGCGCGGGATCGGACGGGGGAAGGTCGTGTTCGGCCTTGAGCTTGCCCACCGCCTGGGTGTGCTTGAACCGCTCGGCCAGGGTGAAGACGAGGATCGCGTCGAGGCGGTCGATGCTCTCGCGGTGCTCGGCCAGAAGGGCGGCGGCGCGGGTGGCGTCATTGGTCATGGCGGTTCTCCCGGGCGGCGAACATGCGGGGCTGTATCACGTCGGTATTCTGTCGGTATCGCGTCGGTGCGCGGGTCAGGGTCATGTCAGTCAATTGGCATCCCCTTCGGCTTGAACATCGGGTCGCAATAATGGGCGATCTCGAGCTCGATCCCGTCGCGCAGCTGCCCCGAGGCGGCGGCGGAGGGGGATGGGTGGCGATAGACCGCATCCGAGCCGTCGATCGTCGCGGCTTCGCGATCCTTGACGCAGCCGAGACGTTCGGCCAGCCGGATGCTGTCGAGGTTCTTGGGGTCGATATAGCTCACGGCCCCCTCCCAGCCTTGCCGCTCGTAGAAACGGCGGCGCACGGCGTGGGTCGCCTCAAGCGCATAGCCGCGGCCGGCCTTGTCGGGCCAGATGATCCAGGCGATCTCGCGCTCGGGCCATTTGGCGGGGAACCAGCCGCCGGCCATGCCGTAGGTCTCGTCCGTCAGCTTGTCGTGGATCATCCACATGCCGAAGCCGCGCACCGCCCAATGGCCGATCTCGGCGGCGTAGAGCATCCAAGCCTCGTAGGCATTGAGCGGCCCGCCCATGAAGCGCGAGCGGTAGGAGGCGAAGGTCGCCTTGAAATCGGGATAGTCCCCGGCCTCGGGGCCGCGCAGCACGAGGCGGCGGGTCTCGATCACCGGGATGTCGGGATAGTTGCTCATGCGTAGGCCTCGACCGAGCCGTCATCGTCGCGGCCAAGAGCGGTGTCGGTGCCGGCGTCGGGACCGGGGTGGCGGTAGAGCATGTCGCGGCCCATCGAGACGTTGTCATATTCGCGCTCGAACACTGCGCCGAGGCGTTCGGCCAAGGCGACGGAGCGGGTATTGCCCGGCAGGATGTTGGAGGTCAGCGTGGTGAACCCCAGATCCTCGTAGGCGTAGCGGCGGGCGCGGAGAGCGGCCTCATGGGCGATGCCGCGCCCCTCGAAACCCTCGAACACGACCCAGCCCAGTTCCGGTTCGGGCCAGCCTTCGGGGTTCCAGATGCCGCAGATGCCTGCGGGCGCGCCGGTGGCCTTGTCCTCAATCGTGAAATAGCCGTAGCCATGGATATGCCAGTGGCCGATATTGCAGGCCCACCAGCGCCAGGCGTCGGGGCGCGTCTCGGCCCCGCCAAAGCCCCAGGCGCGGTCGGGATCGGCGAAGAAGGCCGCCAGCGAGTCGAAGTCGCGCAATTCCGGCCCACGCAGGATGAGGTGGGTGCTGTCGAGCACAGGGGCTTGCGTGAGGCTCATGGGCGGGCCTCCGGGATAGTCGAGTATTTTTGGCAAGATGAAGTCATTGGATCACTTCTTCTTGCCGAAACCGGAGAGGCCGGGGGGCAGGCCCATGCCGCCGCCGCCCATGCCACCGGACAGCTTTCCGCCCATGGCCTTGGCGGCCTCTTCCATTGCCTTGGGGTCGTTCATGTCGGGCATGCCGCCCTTGCCGAACATGCCTGACATGGCTTGCTTGAGCATGCCGCCTTTGCCCATCTTGCCCATCTTCTTCATCATGTCGGCCATCTGCCGGTGCATCTTCAGAAGCTTATTGAGATCGGACACCTCTTGCCCCGCGCCCCGCGCGATGCGTTTCTTGCGGCTGGCCTGCAACAGGGCGGGGTTGGCGCGTTCCTTCTTGGTCATCGACTGGATGAGGGCGATCTGGCGCAGGATCATCTTGTCGTCAAAGCCTGACTCCTGCACCTGCTTGGCCATCTTGCCCATGCCGGGCATCATCCCCATCAGGCCTTGCATGCCGCCCATCTTCTGCATCTGCTCAAGCTGGCTGCGCAGGTCGTTCATGTTGAACTGACCCTTCTGCATCCGGCGCATCATGCGTTCGGCCTGTTCGGCCTCGATGGTTTCCTGCGCCTTTTCCACCAGCGCCACGATGTCGCCCATGCCGAGGATGCGGCCGGCGATGCGCTCTGGCTCGAACGTCTCGATGGCGTCCATCTTTTCGCCCAGGCCCACGAAGCGGATCGGCTTGCCGGTGACGGCGCGCATCGAGAGGGCCGCGCCGCCGCGCCCGTCGCCGTCCATCCGGGTGAGGACGACGCCGGAAACGCCGATCTTGTCATCAAACTCTGTCGCGACGTTGACGGCGTCCTGACCGGTCAGGCCATCGACGACGAGCAGGGTTTCGCGCGGGTTGGCGACGTCGCGCACCGCTGCGGCCTGTGCGATCAGGTCAGCGTCGATATGCAAGCGGCCCGCCGTGTCGAGCATGTAGACGTCATAGCCGCCCAAGGACGCCTGCGTCTTGGCGCGTTTGGCGATGGCGACCGGGTCTTCGCCCTTGACGATGGGCAGGGTGTCGACGCCAATCTGCTGGCCGAGAATGGCCAGCTGTTCCATCGCCGCCGGGCGGTTGACGTCGAGCGAGGCCATCAGCACCTTCTTGCCGTCACGCTCTTTCAGGCGTTTGGCAAGCTTGGCGGTGGTGGTGGTCTTGCCCGAGCCCTGAAGGCCGACCATCAGAATCGGCGCGGGCGGGTTGTCGATCTTGAGCGCGCCGGGGTCTTCGCTGCCCCGGAGTGTTTCGATCAGGGCGTCATGGACGATCTTGACGACCTGCTGGCCCGGCGTCACCGATTTGGTGACCGCCTGACCGGTGGCTTCTTTCTCGACCTTCTTTATGAACTCGCGGGCGACGGGCAGCGAGACGTCGGCCTCCAGCAACGCGACGCGCACCTCGCGCAGGGCGGTCTTGACGTCCTCTTCCGAGAGCGCGCCCTGCTTGGTCAGCCGGTCGAGGACGCCGGAGAGGCGTTCGGACAGATTTTCAAACATCACTCGGGCTCCTTCGCCGGTTAACTCATCTGTCACCCGATATAGGGGCAACGGTTCAAACGATAAACGCCCCCGTGGGCGCAACGCGCTGACGGGGGGCGATCCCGGACCGCGCCCGGGACCGGAAGCGTGCGGCTTCCGGGGTGTTGGGGTGGCGTTTACGCGCGCGGGGCGGGCGAGTCAAGCGCGGGGGGCAGGGCTGTTGTAGTCCGCGCGCGAAGGTATAGATTGAATGCGGCCTCTCATGTTGAGAGATGCAGAGGGCGCGAGGATGCGGGTGGTGATGGACAATTGGGACGAGGTGCGGACCGCCTATAACGTGGCGCGAGTCGGCACGGTGAGCGGGGCGGCGGAGGTGCTGGGCGTGCATCATGCCACCGTCATCCGCCATATCGACGCGCTGGAGGAACGGCTGGGGGTGAAGCTGTTTCAGCGGCATGCGCGGGGTTATACGCCGACCGAGGCCGGGGATGACCTGTTGCGGGTGGCGCAGGCGACCGACGATCAGTTCAACCAGCTGGCCGGGCGGATCAAGGGGCGCGGCAATGATGTGTCGGGTGAGTTGGTGGTGACCTCGATCGGGGGCTTGAGCCATCTTCTGGCCCCGGTGCTGGCGGAGTTCCAGCAGGGCTATCCCGATCTGGTGGTGCGCTACCTGACCGGGGATCGCCTGTTCCGGTTGGAATATGGCGAGGCGCATGTGGCGATCCGGGCAGGGGCGGTGCCGGATCAGCCCGATAATGTGGTGCAGCCGTTCTTTCAGCAGCAGTTCACGCTTTATGCCAGTGAGGGTTACGCGGCGCGGCATGGCTTGCCCAAGGGCTGCGCGGAGTTCGGCAAGCATCGCTTTATCGGGGCGGATGATCCCAAGACGCGCGCGCCGTTTCATCGCTGGTTGCAGGATAACGTGCCGGGCGAGAATATCGTGTTCCGCTCGGGTGACGTGCATGCGCAGCGCAATGCGATCCTTGCGGGGGCGGGGATCGGGTTCACCTCGGTGTTGCAGGCGGCGGAGGTGCCGGGGCTGGTGCAGGTGATGCCGCCCAAGCCGGAATGGGCGGCGCCGCTCTGGCTGGTCACGCATATGGATCTGCACCGCACCACCAAGGTGCAGGCGTTCCTGAGCTTTCTCAAGGAGCGGGCGAGCGGCTGGCAGACCGGATAGGCGGGCTCAGATAAAGCCGCCGCCGCGCAGATCGCGGCGCAGCTGGAGCATTTCGGGGGGCAGGGTGCTGTCGTCCGGGGTGTCCGTGAGATGCGAGAGCGCGGCGCTGGATGAGGCCGACGCAGGTGCCCGGCTGCATCACGAACGGGGCGAGATGAAAGGCCGAGCCGTCGGGGCCGACGATCACGCGCGCGGCGCGGTAGCGGGCGATCTGTTCGGTGACGGTATGGCGTTCGGGATGAAAGATTGTGAACCCGGCGGCGGACATCCAGCGTTCGATCTGTTGTTCCTGCGGCACCTGTTGCGCTGGGCTCTTGAGCCTGCGGCGCGAGACATAGAGCTTGTCCGGTCCCTCGGCGGGCACGGCGGCGCAGAGATGGCGGCGCATGTAGGCCCGCGCCTCGGGCGTGCCGTGGGTCCAGTGAAGGTGGCCGAAACCCTGTGAGGGGATGATTGCCTCGTCGACCTGCACAGGCGCCTCCACCAGATGCACCGGCAGGTGCTGCCCGAGGATGTCGAGCAGCGGGCCGAGGCGACGGCGCAGCACGGCGGCGATGTCGCGCCCCGCCATCGGGATCAGCGCGATGCCGTCGGGCCGTTGGCTCAGGTGGTCGAGCACCCAGAGACGCGGCGTGGCTTCGAGCAGGAAATGCCCGAAATGGTGGCGCCCGACCCCGGCAAAGAGCCAGCGGCCCGGCAGGTGGGTGACGGGTGTTTCGGGCGGCGTCGGATCGGCGGTGAACCGGCTGGCCGAGAGTAATGTGCGCGCGGCGGGCACCGGGGTGCCATGGGCGTCCAGCACGCCGCAGGCGCGGTCCTGCGCGCTGGGCATCGGCAGAATGGTGGCCCGCTCGACATGGGTGATCCGCGCCTCGGGGAGGTGGCGGGCGTCAGGTGTCATCTGGGAGTTCCGTGCGCAGGAAACGCTCGAACGCGTCGAGATGCACCGCCTCGAACTGGCCGAAGCCCTGCATCCAGATGGAGGCGTCGCGCAGCGCGTCCGGCTCCAGCCTGCACCAGACCACGCGGCCGCGCCGCTCCTGGCTGATCAGGCCGGCGCGGCTGAGGATGCCGAGATGCTTGGAAATCGCGGCGAGACTCATCTCGAACGGTTCGGCCACGTCCGTCACCGCCATGTCATCCTCGAGCAGCATCGACAGGATCGCCCGCCGCGTCGGGTCGGCGAGGGCGGCGAAAACGGTGTCGAGGGCGGTAGCCTTGTCCATGCCGCTCATAAGCCCGAGCGCGCCGTGCGCGTCAACGCCCATCGCGGGCGGAGTCCTTGCAAATGTGCCGTTTTTCCGGGTTTTTTAGCCGGAAAAGGGGTTTGATCTGGGACAAAGCAATGTCAGGCTGGCTTCGTTAGGTTCGTGCAGCGATCCAAGGAAACGCGAAAGGAAAGAATATGTTCTCCAAAATCATGGTTCCCGTCGATCTGGTTCACAAGGACACGTTGGGCAAGGCGCTCGATGTGGCCGGTGACATGGCCAAGCGCCACGGCGCGTCGATCGACGTGGTCAGTGTGGGTGGCGAACTGCCGGGTCAGCTGGGGCACACGCCGCAGGAATTCGGCGACCGCCTGCAGGGTTTTGCGGATGAGTTGCGCGACAAATACGGCGTGACCGTCAAGGCCGACCCGCTGATGGCGCATGATCCGGCGGTCGAGACCAACTCTGAGCTTATGAAGGCGATCGAAAAGACCGGGGCCGACCTGGTGATCATGGCAAGCCACAAGCCCGGCTTTCTCGAGCATATCTTCAGCTCGCATGGCGGCTATATCGCGCAGCACGCGCAGTGCTCTGTTTTCGTGGTGCGCTGATACTCAACCGAAAAGTTGAATATGGCCAAACCGCCCCATCCCTCTGGTGGGGCGGTTGCGGCAGAAGGACGCCGCTGTTCCTAGATGGAAAAAATGCTCATTAATACAGAGACTTACGCTCGTTTCGCGCGCGGGCGCATGGTGCTTGACTCATGGCCCCCTGCGCCATAGCAAAGGCGCAACATTCCAAAGGGGCTCCGCGTGACAGATCCCGAGCAGAGCGAGCGACTGGCAGAGCTGGAAGCGAGGATTGCAAAGCTCAAGGGGAAGAGCGCGCCAAAGCCCCATCAGGAAGAGCATTATTCTCAGGCGCAGCTTGCCTGGCGGATGGTGATTGAACTGGTGGCCGGTCTCTTGATCGGCTTTGGCATGGGATACGGGTTGGATCAGCTTTTCGGCACCATTCCGATATTCCTTGTCATATTCACATTTCTGGGCCTCGCGGCGGGCGTCAAGACGATGATGCGCAGCGCCGAAGAGATCCAAAAAGACGCGATGACGCCCAAGGCGGGTGCGGAAGAGAGGGAAAAGGATGGCGACTGAAGCGCATGGGGCCGGTGAAGGCGGGCTTGCTTTTCACCCGATGGATCAGTTTCTGGTCAAGCCGCTCTTTGGTGACGGCGAAGTGGGCATGTTCACCCTGACCAACGCGACGTTCTGGATGGCGCTGACCATTCTGGCGATCTTTGCGCTGCTGGTCATGGGCACCTCGGGCCGCGCCACGATCCCGTCGCGCATGCAGTCGGTGGCCGAACTGGCCTATGATTTCGTGCGGAAGATGGTCGAGGATGTGGCAGGCAAGGAGGCGCTGGTCTTCTTCCCGTATATCATGACGCTGTTCATGTTCATCGTCTTCGCCAACTTCCTCGGGCTCTTGCCGATGGCGTTCACGACCACCAGCCATATCGCGGTGACGGCGGTTCTGGCGATGATGGTGTTCCTGACGGTGACGATCCTCGGTTTTGTCAAGAACGGCCCGGCCTTCCTGAGCCTTTTCTGGGTCAGCTCCGCGCCGCTGGCGCTGCGGCCCATTCTGGCGATCATCGAGCTGATTTCCTACTTCGTGCGCCCGGTCAGCCACTCCATTCGTCTGGCGGGCAACATGATGGCTGGTCACGCCGTGATCAAGGTGTTCGCAGGCTTCAGTCAGGTGGCGATGATCGCCCCGCTGTCGATCCTCGCGGTCTCGGCGATGTACGGGCTCGAAGTGCTGGTGTCCTTCATCCAGGCCTATGTCTTTACCATCCTCACCTGCGTGTATCTCAAGGACGCGCTGCATCCGCATCACTGAGGGTGACGGTGGGCATTTCCCACCAACCGAACAACCAAACGACGGCGGGTTCGCCCGCCTGACGACCAACCTAGCAATGCCAATTCCAACGTAAGGAGACATCTCATGGAAGGCGATATCGCACAACTGGGTCAATTCATCGGTGCAGGCCTCGCAGGCATCGGTTCGGGTGCTGCCGCGATCGGTGTGGGCCACGTGGCCGGCAACTTCCTCGCGGGCGCGCTGCGCAATCCGTCGGCTGCCGCCGGTCAGACCGCGACGCTGTTCATCGGTATCGCATTCGCCGAAGCCCTGGGGATCTTCTCGTTCCTCATCGCGCTTCTGCTGATGTTCGCCGTCTGAGCCTTACGGGTATCTGATCCTTACGGCCGGAGGGCGGCATTGCGCCGCCTTCCGGTGTAACCGGAACATTCCCCAGGGAGGACGACATGGCGAGCGAAACGCAAGGGGCCGAGGCCGCAACGGGCTTGCCTCAGCTCGATATCACGACATTCTCCAACCAGATCTTCTGGCTGTTGGTGTCACTGGTCGTGATCTACTTCATCCTGTCGCGCGTGGCCCTGCCGCGCATCGCGGCAGTGCTGGCCGAGCGTCAGGGGACGATCACCAACGATCTTGCCGCTGCCGAAGACCTCAAGGCCAAGGCGGTCGAGGCCGAGGAGGCGTATAACAAGGCGCTGGCCGATGCCCGTGCCGAGGCGCAGAAGATCATCGCCGAGACCAAGGCCGAGATCAAAGCCGATCTCGACAAGGCCAATGAAGAGGCCGATGCCGAGATCGCGGAGCGGACCGCCGAGGGCGAGAAGAAGCTTGCGGAGATCCGTGAAAGCGCCATGGAGAGCGTGCGCGAGGTGGCCAAGGATACGGCTGCCGAGATCGTCTCGGCCATGGGTGGCAAGGCCGATGGCCGCAGTGTCACCGCTGCGATCAACGCCCGGATGAAAGGATGACTGCCATGCGCAAGCTGACCCTGACCGTCGCCGCATCCGTGATCGCCAGCCCGGCGCTGGCCGCTTCGGGCCCGTTCTTTTCGCTGAGCAACACGGATTTCGTGGTGCTGCTGGCGTTCCTGCTGTTCGTCGGCTTCCTGACCTACATGAAGGTGCCGGGCCTGATCGGCAAGAAGCTGGACGAGCGGGCGGACGGCATCAAATCCGAACTCGACGAGGCGCGCGCGCTGCGTGAAGAGGCACAGACCCTGCTGGCGAGCTATGAGCGCAAGCAGAAGGAAGTGCAGGATCAGGCCGATCGGATCATCGCACAGGCCAAGGAGGAGGCGACCCAAGCCGCCACCGAGGCCAAGGACGAGATCAAGGCCTCGATCGCGCGCCGTTTGCAGGCCGCCGAGGACCAGATCAAGAGCGCCGAGGCGCGGGCCATCCGGGACGTACGGGATCAGGCGGTGAATGTCGCCGTGGCCGCCGCGCGCGACGTGATCGCCAAGCAGATGACCGCCGCCGAGGGCAATACGCTGATCGACAACGGCATCTCCGAGGTGGAAGCCAAGCTTCACTGAGGCTCTGGCATTGAGTTCGAGAGGCCCGGTCTGGTGACGGACCGGGTTTTTTCTTGTCGATTGATGGCTTGTGATCACAAAATCAACGCTGGGATTGGTGCAACTTGCAGCCTGTCTCCGGGTTCTGGTCGGAGACTCAGTGCGGGCGTGCAGCTGACCAGTCGTGAATCCTCTGATAATTGTGATCACACGATAAATGATGTGATCACAAAGTCAAAGTTTTTGCGGCGAATTGCCCTGATTGTCAGGAATTCTATCCTGTAGCAGGTGACAGCGCCGCTAAAAAGTTTCAAAACAGGGGCAGCTTGAGCCGGCGCATGCGCCGCCGCCATCTGTAAAGGAGGTTCTCCATGGCCGAAACCGATCTGGCCCGCACCGAACAGGTAGAACGCCCACTATCCCCGCATCTGCAAGTCTATCGCCCGCAGCTGACCTCGATCACGTCGATTCTGACGCGGATCACCGGCAACGCGCTGATCGTGGCGGCGCTGCTGATCGTGTGGTGGCTGCTCGCGGCCTCGACCTCGGACGACTATTTCGCGATGGCCGATGCCGTGCTGACATCGTGGTTCGGCGATCTGGTGATGACGCTGTCGCTCTGGGCGATCTGGTATCACTACCTCGCGGGGCTGCGGCATTTCTATTTCGATGCGGGCAAGGGGCTCGAGATCGAGACGGCGGAAAAGCTGGGATGGGGCTGTATCATCGGCTCGGTCGTTCTGACCGTCATCACGCTGTTTCTGGTCTGAGGAGGGAAAGATGCGTTATCTGACCGCACGTAAACGGGCCGAAGGCAAAGGCGCTGCTGGCACCGGCACCGAGCATTTCTGGTACATGAAGATGTCGGGCGTCGGCCTGGCGCTGATCATTCCGATTTTTCTGGTGGCCTTTGGCCGCACATTGGGCGGCGACCGGGCCGAGGTGCTTGACGCGATGTCGCATCCGGCCATGGCGATTCTGACCGGCCTCGTGATCTTTTTCGGGCTGCGCCATTATGCAGGCGGCGCGCAGACGATGATCGAGGATTACGCGCACGGCATGACGCGCCGGGCCCTGATTATCGCCGTGACCGTTCTAAGTTACGGGATGATCGCCACCGGGCTTTTCGCCCTCGCCAAGATTGCGCTGTGAGGAACTGATTAAATGGCTGCTTATGAATACGAGACGCATGATTACGACGTCGTGGTCGTGGGGGCCGGTGGGGCCGGTTTGCGCGCGACGCTCGGCATGGCCGAACAGGGGCTGCGCACCGCCTGCGTGACCAAGGTGTTTCCGACCCGCTCGCACACCGTGGCGGCACAAGGCGGCATCGCGGCGAGCCTTGGCAACATGGGCCCCGACAGCTGGCAGTGGCATATGTATGACACGGTCAAGGGCTCGGACTGGCTGGGCGATACCGACGCGATGGAATATCTGGCGCGCGAGGCGCCCAAGGCGGTTTACGAGTTGGAGCACTACGGTGTGCCGTTCTCGCGCACTGAGGAAGGCAAGATCTATCAGCGCCCGTTTGGCGGGCATACCACCGAGTTTGGTGAAGGCCCGCCGGTGCAGCGCACCTGTGCCGCCGCCGACCGCACCGGCCACGCGATCCTGCACACGCTTTATGGGCAGAGCCTGAAGGAAAAGGCCGAGTTCTACATCGAGTATTTCGCGATCGACCTGATCATGACCGATGGGGCCTGCACCGGCGTGGTCTGCTGGAAGCTCGACGATGGCACGATGCATGTCTTCAACGCCAAGATGGTGGTGCTGGCGACCGGTGGTTACGGCCGGGCCTATTTCAGCGCGACGAGCGCGCATACCTGCACCGGTGACGGCAACGGCATGGTGGCGCGTGCCGGTCTGCCGCTTCAGGATATGGAATTCGTGCAGTTCCACCCCACGGGCATTTTCGGCGCGGGCTGTCTGATTACCGAGGGTGCGCGCGGCGAGGGTGGGTATCTCACCAATTCCGAGGGCGAGCGGTTCATGGAGCGCTATGCGCCCAACTACAAGGATCTGGCCCCGCGCGACTATGTCAGCCGCTGCATGACGATGGAAATCCGCGAGGGGCGCGGTGTCGGGTCGGGGGGCGATCATATCCACCTGAACCTGAGCCACCTGCCGCCCGAGGCGCTGAACCTGCGCCTGCCGGGGATTTCCGAGAGTGCCAAGATCTTTGCCGGGGTCGATGTGACCAAGGAGCCGATCCCGGTGCTGCCCACCGTGCATTACAACATGGGCGGCATCCCGGCGAATTACTGGGGCGAGGTGATCAACCCCACCAAGGACGACCCGCATGCCATCGTGCCCGGCCTGATGGCCGTGGGCGAGGCGGCCTGTGCGTCGGTGCATGGCGCGAACCGGCTGGGGTCGAATTCGCTGATTGACCTTGTGGTGTTCGGCCGTGCGGCGGCCATTCGGGCGGGCAAGGTGGTGGATCCCGAGAGCGCGGTGCCCGCGACCAATGCGGCCGAGGTGGACCGTGCGCTTGATCGCTTTGACACGCTGCGCCACGCCGATGGGGACGTGCCGACCGCCGATCTGCGGCTGGAGATGCAAAAGACGATGCAGGCGGATGCCGCCGTGTTCCGCACCTCCAAGACGCTGGCCGAAGGTGTCGAGAAGATGAAGGGTGTCGCCGCCAAGATGGCCGATATCAAGGTCACCGACCGCAGCCTGGTGTGGAACAGCGACCTTATGGAAACGCTGGAGCTGACCAATCTGATGCCCTGCGCGCTGTCGACGATCTTTGGCGCCGAGGCGCGGCATGAAAGCCGGGGCGCGCATGCGCATGAGGATTTCAGCACCCGCGACGATGAGAACTGGCGCGTGCACACGATTGCGCGGATCGGCGAGACGGATGTCGATCTGAGCTATCGCCCGATCATCGAGGACCCGATCACGCCCGAGGACAAGGGCGGTATCAGCCTCAAGAAGATTGCCCCGAAGGAAAGGACATTCTGATGCGGATTTTTGCCAAGGGAGTGATCCCCGCCCTTATCGGTCTCGGCCTGAGCGTTGCGAGCGCCCCGGCCGCGTTTGCCGATCCCAACCGGTATATGCCGGTGCGCGATCAGCGCGCGGCGATCCTGGACTGCCGCTACGAGATGGGGCTCCGCGGGGCCGCACGCTTTGCCGCCGAATGGCCGGAAGTGCCGCCCGGCGGGCAGACCATATCGTGGATCGTGCCGGGGCCGAACCTGAGCCCGGCGCAGACCGACCGGATCAATGAATGCGCCGACAAGCGGTTGGGCCGCAACCCGACGCCGCGCTTTGCCTCGGGTCAGCAGCGGAGGGTCGAGCGTCGCTACAGCCGGTGCCCGAAGCACGCCGCGATCTTTGTTCGCGGTTCGGGCTATTGCATAAAGGGCAATTGAAACGATGATCCATCGCGCGTTTCTATGTCTTGCCATGGTCGCCCTCGGGGCCTGTGAGGCGACCAATCAGGTGGCGGACAACATCGCGCGTGAGCGGGCCAAGAGCGTGGTCAACACGGTCGTGTCAGAGCGGTTTCCCGGTGTGAATGCCGCGCCGGTCACCGATTGCATCATCCACGCGGCCTCGGCCCGCGAAATTGTCCGGATCGCCGGAGCGAGTGTCACCGGGGTGACCCCCGAAGTGGCGCAAGAGGTTGTCGGCATCGCACAGCGCCCCGAGGCCGTGCAATGCATCGCCGCAAATAGCCTGACCCTGCTGGGCGGCTGAAAGGAGTAGAAAATGGTTCAACTCACACTCCCCAAGAATTCACGCATGGTGGCGGGCAAGACCTGGCCGAAGCCCGAGCCGGGCGGCACGATGCGCAAGTTCACGATCTATCGCTGGAACCCGGATGACGGACAGAACCCGCGGGTTGATACCTATTTCGTCGATCTCGACGATTGCGGGCCGATGGTTCTGGATGCGCTGATCTACATCAAGAGCAAGATCGATCCGACGCTGACCTTTCGCCGGTCGTGCCGCGAGGGGATCTGTGGCTCCTGTGCGATGAATATCGACGGGATCAACACGCTCGCGTGCATCTACGGGATGGACGAGGTCAAGGGCGACGTGAAGATCTACCCGCTGCCTCATATGCCGGTGGTCAAGGATCTCATTCCCGACCTCACGCATTTCTATGCGCAGCATGAGAGCATCATGCCGTGGCTGGAGACCAAGACCAACCGGCCCGCGAAAGAGTGGAAGCAGTCGATCGAGGATCGCGAGAAGCTCGACGGGCTTTACGAATGCGTGATGTGCGCCTGCTGTTCGACATCCTGCCCGTCCTATTGGTGGAACGGCGACAAGTACTTGGGGCCGGCGGCATTGCTGCATGCCTATCGCTGGATCATCGATTCTCGCGACGAGGCGACGGGCGAGCGGCTGGACGATCTGGAAGATCCGTTCAAACTCTATCGGTGCCACACGATCATGAACTGCACCAAGACCTGCCCCAAGGGGTTGAACCCCGCCAAGGCGATTGCCGAGATCAAGAAGATCATGGTCGAACGGCACGTGTGAGGCCGCGTGCACGGGTTTCAAGAGGCTCCGGCATCGTGCCGGAGCCTCTTGCGTTGCAAATCCTGCATGGCCAGCATGCAGGTTTGTCGGTTTTTCGCCGCAGTGCAGAAGACTACCTTTGTCCTGTCCGAAAAATGGAGAAAAGCAATGGCTTACCCGGTCGAGAAACCCGTGACCCCGATCTCCGCGCTGCCCGATTGGGTCGAGGTCTATTACAACCCCGAGGCCCTCGCGAACCGGCCCGAGGCTCCCACCTTGGGTGTGCTGGAGCAGATGTACGCCTATTACGACGGCTAAGCGGGTTACCAGAAGGCCGGGTCGCTCAGGGCGGGGGCGCAGGTGACGCGCCCCTTGAGCGGCGCAAGCGGCTGATCGGTCAAAGATTGCGCGAGCCCGCCCTCAGGCTGCGATAGCGGATACGGAGCGGGCACGTCGCCCACCGTGACGGGCTCAAAGCCCACCCGCCCGTAAAACTCGGGATCGCCGTAGGTGACTGCGACCTCCGCGTCCGCCGCGCGCAGCGCCGCAAGTGCCTCTGCGAGCATTTGTTGCCCGATACCCTGACCCTGCCGGTCAAGGGCCACGGCAACGGGCGAGAGCAGGTAGGCAAGGCGCGTGTCGCCAGCGTGGTACAGGCGAGTGAAAATGCAGGCCCCGACAAGGCCGCCATCGTCGGCGGTAAAGACGGTCGGGTCAGCCTCGTCGGTCGTCGTCATCAGGTCGCGGGCGAGCCTGCCGACTGATGCACCCTCCTCTGCGCCCTCGGAGGCGGTGTAAGCGGTCTTGAAGAGATCAGCAATCTCTGTCTCGCGGCCCGTGCCGCCGGATGTGATCTGCATTTGCCTGCTGCCCTTGTGGTGTGCGAGATCCTGCCATGACAGCCCGCGCTGGGGAAGCCGTGCCGAAGGAGAGCGGTGCCGCAATGTGATCGCCGGGCCAAATGCGCCGGGGTTTTCATTTGCTGCCTCATGTCAGAGGATCGCGCCCAACACAGGAGAGACCGATATGCCGCTATTGCCGAGCCTGCCAGTCCCCGCGCATATGATGGACCCGAGCGCGCGCTTCAACGTGATGAACCGGATCATCGAGGGCTGAGCCGCATGATCGTTGTCGTCGGGCTGATCGTTGCCTTTATCCTCGTGCTGATCTTTTCCAACCGCGCGACGCGGGCGTGCCGGTGGCGGGAATACCGGGTGAGCGGGTGCGATCTGCGGCGGCGCTGGCATTGCGTGGCTTGCGGGGCGGAGGTCTTTACATCCGACGGGACCGCGCCGAAGGTCTGTCATGCCCCCGGTCGCAAGAGGACGTGACATAGATGAGCCAAGCCCCCGCCGATGCCGCCGCCCGCCGCGCCGTGGCCCCTGTGATCTGCTATCCCAACGACACGCTGCCGGTGCCCGATCTGGCGCTCTATGCGGCGGCGCGCGAGGGGGCGGAGAAGATCGCCGAAGTGGTGGTGCCGCCGCGTGAGGCGGCCTGCTTTCGCGTGGGCGCGGGTGAGTTTTTCCGGATCAGCAGCGTCGAGGGGCCGCAGGTGGGCGATCTCAACCTGTGGAACGCGAATGACCTGACGGAGCGGTTCTATTCCGGCAAGACGCGGGCGCTGCATGGCACCCATGTCACCACCGGCGAGCGGCTCTGGTCGTCGTTCCCGCATCTGCGCGCCATGGCGACGATCGTCGCGGATACGTTGGAGTGGTACGGGATCGACGCGTTTGGCGGCTCGGTGCATGACGTGATCGGCACGCGCTGCGATCCTTATACCGGCAATCTGCTGTCGGGGGTGCAGTATCACCATTGCTGCCATTCCAACCTGACGCGCGCGGTGGCGGAGGAGTTGGGGGTGTCGCTGCCCGAGGCGGAGGGGCATGTGCATGACGTGCTCAACGTCTTCATGTGCACCGGCTTTACCCGCGATACCGGGCAGTATTTCATGAAGGCGAGCCCGGTGCGGCCCGGGGATTACCTGGAGTTCTTTGCCGAGATCGACCTCTTGGGGGCGTTGAGTGCGTGTCCGGGCGGGGATTGTTCGGCGGAGCATACGAGCGATTCCGCCGCCTGCCATCCGCTGCTGGTCGAGGTGTTCCGGCCTGTGGAGGGGGCGTTGCGCGGCTGGCAGAGCCCGGCGCGCAACGGGTATGATCGCAGTCATGGGGGGTGATGGGGTGGGAATGGTCTGATGCTGCCGTTGACGTCTAGACCCAATGCGCGGAATCAAGGTGCCGCAGGCACCGCCGCGCAGCGCCCGACCGCCCCCTCGGGCGGGCGCTTTTGCAACGTATCAAGCCATTGATAACGCGGGAGTGTTTGGCTGGCATAAAGTGCGGTCCACCGAGGCTGCTGCGCCCACCCGGCGGTCGGGCACTGCGCGGCTCCTAAAGCGTCGCGTTCAACACCCGCTCACGGCCAATCTCCACCCTCCTAGAACGGCTTGCGCCAGGCGAGGGCGAAGCTCCAGTCGGTTTCGGACTGCACGCCGTTGAGATCCTGATGGATCGGCAGGCCCAGTTCAAAGCCGATCAGGTGGCCTTTCAGCGGCCCCTTGCGGGGTGTGATGTCGGCCCCGGCATAGAGCGTCACGTAGCGCCCGCCGTAATTCTGCGGATCGGCACCGAGTGACGGCCCCATGATCTGCGGATCGCGCCCGTGGATGTGATCGGCATAGCGATATTCGAGCCGACCCGAGTAGCTGATCCATGGGGCCGCGCGGTAGCTGAGCCAGCCGGTGAGTGCCGCCTCATGGCCCTGCCGATACCCGGCGTGGTTGCGGTCGAGCCGCAGGATGCCGCGCAGCTGCCCGCCCCAGTTCATCGCACCACGCCCGCTCTCCCATGTCAGGCTGGGATGCAAATCGTAGGTGCCCGAGCCAAGCTGCATCGAATAGGCGAGCCGCATGGTGGGGGTGGTGCCCATCGGGCTGAGCATCTGGCCGGTTTCGGTGATCGAGCCCGTGGGCAGGCTGAGCCCGAGGCCGAGCGCGGCGCGGCTGCGCCCGGCCTTGTGCAGCGACCAGAGCGCGCCGAGACGGAGATCGCCGAGACCCTCTGAGCTGGCAGTGTTCTGGCCGAGGACCGTGGTGCCGGTGGGACCGGCATAGGTGCGCATGGTCATGGATTTGCGGATATAGGGCAGCATGCCCATCAGCGTGAGGCGGTCGCTGACGCCGTACATCGCGCCCAGCATGTGCATCTGGCCGGTCATCTCGACCGGGGCCATGCGGATGGTGGGGGGTTGGCCGGGCATGCCTGCAAAGGCATTGGGCACCGTCGTGACCAGCGTCGCGGCGTCGAGATCATCGGTGCCGGAGCGGATGCCCGACATCGACATCGCGCCCAGCCGGTAGGTCAGAACCACACGGCCCTCGGGCAGCTGGTGGCGGCCCGGCAGGCCGACGGGGCCGTGATGGTGCATATGGTGGTGGCCCCGGGGCATCTTGCCGTCGGTCTGCATGGTCATCGGCGGCATGGTCTGGGCCGTGGCCACGGTGGCCAGCAGCCCGGCGCAGGCGAGAGCCGCGCCAAGGGTTCGTTTGAGCATTGTGTCGTCCTTTGAGAACGGGCGCGCAGGGGCGGCCCGGTGATCTGTCGTGATGGGGGTCAGGGTCAGATCAGGCGATCGGGGGCGCGCGGGGCTGATGGGCGGGTGCCGTGGGCCGCGTCACGCGGGCCGGGACGCCGGGCCGGACTGTCCGCGCGACCAGCTGCCCGCTGGGCGCCGGAACGGTGAGATCGGGCAGATCAAGCGCGGCGGTGATCCCGAAGGCGGGACAGGGATCGTGGGCGGTGCCCTCGCCCGGATCCGCCGGGCTGTCGCCGCCGATGGGGATATAGATGATGTCCGATCCGGTGCAGATCGCCATCATGCCGGGGCCGGGGGCACCGCCCGCCATGACCATCGGCAGAGCCATCACGCGCAGGGCAAGCACTAGTGCCAGAAGCACCGCGATGCCGCCGCGCGGCCAGACTGTCGAAATTTTGGGAATGGTCCGCATACCTGCCCATCACTTGTTCGGGTCGGTTATATGCATGATCACGATTTTGTGAAGTCGAAGCCGGACCCGTGGTCCGTTTTGCCGCAGGGGGTGCGCGGGGAACCCCGCGCACCTCTGTTATTCAGAACGCGTATTGCCAGCCGAGCGAGGCGATCCAGTCAGTTTCCATCTGCGGGCCGTTTAGATCCTGATAGATCGGTACGCCGATCTCGGCGGCGAGGCGATGGCCGCGCAGCGCACCGCGCTGCGAGACGAGGTTCACCCCGGCAAAGAGGGTGATGGTGTCACCGCCGTAATTGTCCGGGTCGGCGGTTTGCACCGGGCCTGCGATCTGCGAGTCGCGGCCGCTGATATCGCCGACGGTCTTGGCCTCGATCCGGCCCGAGAGGCTGATCCAGGGCTTGGGCTGGATGCTGGCCCAGCCGATCAGCCGCGCCTCGTGGCCCAAACGGTAGCCTTCGTTCTTACCGGTGCGGATCACGCCGGAGAGTTGCGCGCCCCAGGCGGTATCGCCCGAGCGGGCGCTATAGGTGATGCCCGGCAGCAGGTCATAGGTGCCCGATCCGATCTGCATCGCGTAGGGCAGGCGGATATTGGGGCGTGCGCCATTGGGGGCGAGGATCGTGCCGCGCTCGGAGGTGGAACCGGTGGGCAGGCTGACCCCGAAATTCAGATGCCACTTGTGAGTGCCGCGCTCGGCGAGTCCGATCAGGGCCGACACCTTGAGATCGCCCCAGCCCTCGGACGAGGTGCGAAAGCCGCCCAGCAGGTTGGTGCCCGCGCCGCCCTGAAAGGTGATGTGGTCCATCTTCTTCTCGATATAGGGCAGCATCGCCATCAGGGTGATGCGGTCATTGGGGGCGTACATCGCGCCGAACATGTGCATCTGCATCTGCATTTCGGTGGGCACGATGCGCAGCGTGGGCGGCTGGCCCGGCGCGCCGAAGAAGCGGTTGGGCACGGTGGTTGCGATGGTGGTGGGGCTGACATTGTCGTCACCGATGAGATTGCCCTGCATGTCCATGTGCATGAAGCGATAGGACAGCATCACCTCGCCGGTCTTGTGGCGGTGTTCGCCCATCACGCCAATCGGGGCGTGACCGTCGGCGCGCAGCGGCGGCAGGTCGGTCGCGCTGACGCGCAGCCCATCTTCGGGTGCTGGTGGCGCGTCTTCATGCGCCGTTGCGGGCAGTGTCGAAAGGCAAAGCGATAGGGCTGCGCAGAATGCACCTGCGCGCAGGAAAACCTGTGTCATGGTCTTGGTCTCTTTGTGTTGGGGTCCGTCACCGGGCGCGCGGGGCTATGTGAGTGGCCCGGTTGGCACCTGCGGAATTCCTAGTGAAAATGGATTGGGTGATCTTGCCGTAAGGGGCTGGCATGGGCCGTTCAGGCCGGTCATCCCGGGTCTCGATTGTGTCCGTCTGCCCGCTGGAGAGGGCGTCGCGGTCGAGAACCTGAATGGGGAAAGCCCCGCACCGGATGTCCCGCTGGAGATGCATGCCGCCCCTGTGTGGGGGAACGGATGCACGGGGTGGGCCCGTCAGGCGCGCATGCCAGTTATCCCTGGGCAGGCAGGGGCGGCGCGCGCGGGCTGTAGGCCGCGCAGCGGGTCTGCGCGGCGGCGCAAGGCACGTCAGTGCGCGCCGCAATGTAGGAAAAGGCCATGATCCGCGCCGCCGGGTCGACCGAAAGGTCGGTCAGCGCGGCGGGCGATTTGAAGAACGGGCAGGGCGTGCTGAGATGCGGGCCGTCGTGATCATGCGCGGCCTCGGTCGGGTCGGGCTCTGCGGCATGGTCTTCGACGAGGCAAAGCTCTCCACCCAGTGCCAGCGCCTCGATGCGCAGCGCCTCTTGCGCGCGCTCGGCGGCGCGGGCGGCATCGGCCAACTCGTGCTGGCAGTCGACGGCGGCTGCGGTGGCGACGCGCACGCTGAGCAGCACGATCAGAAGGGCCGGTGCGACACCGACCTTTCGCAAGCCTGCCATAAGTGCGCGTATGCTCAACACATCGAAATCTCCGAGCCGGAACGGCCGGGCTGGTCCAAAATCAAGCGCGGGAGCGAGTAATGAAGGAACCGCGCAGGAAAAGGTTAGCCAGCGATGCAAATTTCGTCAAGCCTGCGTGGCACGTGCCTAACCCTTTTGACGTTGCCGCCAGAGGGTAAACAGCCCCGCCCCCACGATCAGCGCCGCGCCAAGCGCCACGTTGAGGCGGATGGTCTCGGAAAACACAAGGATGCCGAGGGTGCTGGCAAAGACCAGTTGCAGATAGGCGAAGGGTTGCACCGCGCTCGCCTCGGCGACCTCGTAGCATTTGATCAGCGTGTAATGCCCCGCCGCCCCGGTGATGCAGAGCGCGCCCATCCAGACGCAGTCGGGGCCGGTCATCGGCTCCCAGAACCACGCGCCGACCGCCGTCATCGCGACCGAGCCCACCGTGCCGGTCCAGAAGAACGAGGTGGCCGCCGTGTCGCGCCGGGCGACATAGCGGGTGAGCAGGCCGTAGAGCGCGAACATCAGCGCCGCGATGAAGGGGATGATGGCGGCGGGCTGGAACACGCCGAAGCCGGGTTCGAGGATGATGGTCACACCGACGAAGCCGACGGCGATGGCGGCCCATCTGCGCCAGCCGACGCTTTCGCCCAAAACCGGCCCTGAAAGGGCGGCGATCAGCAGCGGGTAGCAGGCAAAGACCGCGTGGCTCTCGACCAGACCGAGGAGGGTGAAGCCGTAGATCATCACGCAAATCTCGGATACCAGAAGCACGGCGCGAAAGCCCTGCATCAGGGGCTGGGTGGTGGCGGAGGCGGCGCCCAGGCCACCCGCCTTGCGCGCGGCGATGGTAATCACGAAGGCGGCGAAGAACCAGTAACGGATCATCACCACCATGAAGACGTTGTATTCGCCTGCCAGATGCCGCGAGATGCCATCTTGCACCGCGAAGATGAAGGTGGTCAGCACCATCAGCCAGATGCCGAGCCGGGTATTCTGGTCAGTCATGCCTCGCCTTTCACCGCCACGGTCATGTGCCGTTTGCGGCCATATCCCGCCTGACGGGTAACAGAAAACCCCGCCGCCTCAAGCCCCCGGCGCACGAAACCCGCCGCCGTGTAGGTCGCCGCCGTGCCGCGCGGTGCCGTGTGGCGGGCGACCTCGGCCATCAGGTCGGGCTGCCAGAGTTCGGGGTTTTTGGCGGGGGAAAATCCGTCGAGAAACCACGCATCCGCCGTGCCGGGCCAAGGGTTTAGCGTGTCGCGGGCATCGCCGGTGATCAGCGTGAACTGCAGGTCTGGCAGGGCGATCTCTTGCGCGTATCCCTGCCAATGGGGGGCAAGCTCGGCTGCGACCGGTGCAAGCTCCGCAAAGCGGCCTTGCGCGCGGCGTATGTCGGAGGGCGGCATCGGGTAGGCCTCGAAGGAGGTGAAGTGCAGCCGTCCGGCGATCCCGGCGGCGCGCCATGCGGCAAGCGTCGCCAGCAGGTTGAGCCCGGTGCCGAAGCCCAGTTCGGCGATATGGAAGCCGTCGCGGAACCGGGCGGGCAGGCCGTTGCCTGCAAGAAAGACATGGCGGGTCTCGGCGAGGCCGTTTTCGAGGCTGAAATAGGGATCGTCGAAGCGGGTCGAGACCGGCACATCGCCGTCACGCCAGGCAAGGTCAGCGGGATGGTCCTGCATGCGGCGATCCTCTAGAACGGGGGCGAATGCGCGCGACCATGGCGCGCGGCAAGGGGATTGGCAATGGTCGATATCACGGTCAGGGGTGCTGGTATTTTCGGGCTGTCGGTGGCCTGGGCCTGCGCGCGGCGGGGGGCGCGGGTGCAGGTGATCGACCCGTTTGGCCCCGGTGCCGGCGCCTCGGGCGGGGTGGTCGGCGCATTGGCCCCGCATGTGCCGGAAAACTGGAACGACAAGAAGGCGTTCCAATTCGAGAGCCTGATCATGGCCGGGCCGTTCTGGGCCGGGGTGGCGGAGGCCGGGGGCGTCTCGCCGGGCTATGCGCGACTGGGGCGGGTGCAGCCGGTGATGGACGCGGCCGGGCTGGCGCTGGCGCGCGCGCGGGAGGCCAGCGCGGCGACGCTGTGGCAAGGGCAGGCGGAGTGGCGGGTGGAGCCTGTGCAGGGTGCGTGGTGCCCGCAGAGCCCCACCGGGTATGTGATCCGCGACACTCTGAGCGCGCGGCTGCATCCGCGCCGGGCCTGTGCGGCGCTGGTGGCGGCGCTGCGCGCGCGCGGCTGCGAGGTGCTGCGCGAGGGGCCGGATGCGGGCCGGGTGCTCTGGGCCACGGGGGTGGCTGGGCTGGAGGCGTTGAACGCGGGTCATTCCCGGCAGGTGGGCAACGGGGTCAAGGGTCAGGGCGCGGTGCTGGATTTCGACGCGCGCGACTTGCCGCAGCTTTTCGCCGATGCGGTGCATATCGTGCCACATGAGGACGGGACCACGGCAGTCGGCTCCACCTCGGAGCGCGACTATGACGACGCCACAAGCACCGATGCGCAGCTGGACGCGGTGATCTCGCGGGCCTGCGCGGCGGTGCCTGCGCTCGGTAGCGCACGGGTGCTGGAGCGTTGGGCCGGGGTGCGGCCGCGAACACGCTCTCGCGCGCCGATGCTGGGGGCACATCCGCTGCACGCGGGCGCGTTCATCGCCAATGGCGGATTCAAGATCGGGTTCGGCATGGCCCCCAAACTGGCCGAGGTGATGGCCGCCCTGATGCTGGACGGGGTGGACAGCATCGCGGATGGGTTCAGACCGGAGGCATCATTGTGAGCGGGGGCAAGCGTTTTCGAAAACGCTTGGCGGGGCTGCGGGCGGATCGTGTGAGGAGGGCGTATCGCGATGCAACCTGAACTGAGCGACTTGGATCACCTGGTGCTGACGGTGACGGATATCGAGGTAAGTCTCGCGTTTTACGTGGAGGTGCTGGGGATGCGGGCCGAGGCGTTTTGCCCGGCGGATGGCTCGCGGCGCTGGGCGCTGCGGTTCGGGCGGCAGAAGATCAACCTGCACCTCGCCGGGGCCGAGTTCGAGCCGAAGGCGGCGCGCGCGATGCCCGGCACGGCAGACCTGTGTTTCCTGAGCGATGTGCCGCTGGAGGACTGGCTGGCGCATCTGGCGGCGCGCCCTTTTGGCGGTCGAGGACGGGCCGGTGCCGCGCAGCGGGGCGATGGGGCCGATCCGCTCGATCTACCTGCGCGACCCCGATGGCAACGTGATCGAGATTTCCAACCGGGTGGACTGAAAACGCCCCTCGCGCGTGGCGAGGGGCGGCTCAGGATCAGTGGACCACGGCGTCGGCGGGTGGATCCTGGGTGGTGGTGCCCACCCGGTCGCCGATGATCAGCCCCTCGGACCCGGCGGTGACCGGTACGGTCGCCCCGTCGAGGATATCACCGGCCAAGAGCGCCTCGGCGAGCGGATCCTGCAGGGCGCGCTGGATCACCCGCTTCAAAGGCCGCGCGCCGAACACCGGATCATAGCCCGCATCGGCAAGCCATGTCTTGGCGGCGTCGTCGAGTTGCAGCGCGATGTTGCGGCTGGCCAGACGCCGGAGCAGGCGGCGCAGCTGGATTTCGACGATCCCGTCCATATCCTCGCGGTTGAGGCGGTCGAAGATGATCGTCTCGTCGAGACGGTTGAGGAATTCGGGGCGGAAATGCGCCCGCACCGCATCCATCACGTCGCGCTTGGCATCCGCCGAATCCGAGCCTTCGGGCATCTGGCTGAGCGCCTGTGAGCCCAGGTTCGAGGTCAGCACGATCAGCGTCTGCTTGAAATCCACGGTGCGCCCGTGACCATCGGTCAGCACGCCGTCATCGAGCACCTGCAAGAGCACGTTGAACACGTCGGGATGCGCCTTTTCGACCTCGTCGAAGAGCACCACCTGATAGGGGCGGCGGCGCACGGCCTCGGTCAGGACACCGCCCTCGTCATAGCCGACATAGCCCGGAGGCGCGCCGATCAGTCGGGCGACGGAGTGTTTCTCCATGAATTCCGACATGTCGATGCGGACCATCGCGCTGTCGTCGTCAAAGAGGAATTCCGCCACCGCCTTGGTCAGTTCGGTCTTGCCCACGCCGGTCGGCCCGAGGAAGAGGAAGGAGCCAAGTGGCCGGTTCTCGTCGTTGAGGCCCGCGCGGGCGCGGCGCACGGCATTGGCGACGGCCTTGACCGCCTTGTTCTGACCGATCACGCGGCGGTGCAGGTTGTCTTCCATCCCAAGCAGTTTCTCGCGCTCGCCTTCGAGCATCTTGGCGGTCGGGATCCCGGTCCAGCGTTCCACGACCTGCGCGATCTGTTCGGGGCGCACGGCCTCTTCGACCATGACATCGTCATCGCCCTGTTGCTCGGCCTCACTCAGCTGCTTTTCAAGCTGCGGGATGACGCCATAGCTGAGCTCGCCCGCCTTGGCGAGATTGCCCTCGCGCTTGGCGATATCGAGTTCGGCGCGGGCGCGGTCAAGCTGTTCCTTGAGATCGCGGGCGCTGGCCAGCTTGTCACGCTCGGCCTGCCATTGCGCGGTCATCTCCGAGGATTTTTCCTGCAACTCGGCCAGTTCGCGTTCCAGCTTGGCCAGCCGGTCGCGGGAGGCGTCGTCGTCCTCTTTGCGCAGCGCCTCGCATTCGATCTGCTTTTGCAGTATGTCGCGGTCGAGCGCGTCCAATTCCTCGGGCTTGCTGTCCACTTCCATGCGCAGACGGCTAGCGGCCTCGTCCATCAGGTCGATGGCCTTGTCGGGCAGGAACCGGTCGGTGATGTAGCGGTGTGAGAGGGTCGCCGCCGCGACAAGTGCGCTGTCGGAGATGCGCACGCCGTGGTGCAGTTCGTATTTCTCCTTGATGCCGCGCAGGATCGATATCGTGTCCTCGACCGTCGGCTCTTCGACCACAAGCGGCTGGAACCGGCGGGCGAGCGCCGCGTCCTTTTCCACGTGCTTGCGGTATTCATCGAGCGTGGTCGCACCGATGCAATGCAACTCGCCGCGCGCCAGCGCCGGTTTGATCAGGTTGGCCGCGTCCATCGCGCCATCGGTCTTGCCCGCGCCCACCAGCGTGTGCATCTCGTCGATGAAGAGGATGATTTCACCGGCGGCCTGCGTCACCTCGCTCAGCACGCCCTTGAGCCGCTCCTCGAAATCGCCGCGATATTTCGCGCCCGCGATGAGCGCGCCCATGTCGAGCGACAGCAGGCGCTTGTTGCGCAAGGATTCAGGCACGTCGCCATTGATGATGCGCAGGGCGAGGCCCTCGGCGATGGCGGTCTTACCCACGCCCGGCTCACCGATCAGCACCGGGTTGTTCTTGGTGCGGCGGGAAAGCACTTGCATGGCGCGGCGGATCTCGTCGTCGCGGCCGATGATGGGGTCGATCTTGCCTTCGCGGGCGGCCTTGGTCAGGTCATGTGCGTATTTTTCCAGCGCCTCATAGGTGTCCTCGGCGCTCGCCGTGTCGGCGGTGCGGCCCTTGCGGATATCGTTGATCGCCTCGTTGATCTGTTGCGCGCTGATGCCACCGGCGTCGAGCGCGTCCTTGGCGGGGCTTTTCACGACGGCGAGCGCGGTCAGGATGCGTTCGACGGGCACGAAGCTGTCACCGGCCTTTTGCGCCAGTTTCTCGGCCTCGGCCAGCACCTTGCCGGTCTGCTGGTCCATGTAGGTCTGGCCCGCGTCGCCCGAGACCTGCGGGATCTTGCCCAGCGCCAGATCGTTGGCCTGCGTCACGCGCGCGGGATCGCGGCCGCCGCGTTTGATCAGGTTGCTGGCCAGCCCCTCGGGATCGTCCAAGAGCGCCTTGAGCAGATGTTCGGGGGCGAGTTTCTGATGGCTTTCGCGCATCGCAATGGTCTGAGCGGCCTGGATGAAACCGCGCGACCGTTCCGTGAACTTGTTGAAGTCCATGGTCGTTCTCCTTTTCTCAAGCGTTCCCCCGGTGGCGCACCCTAATCTAGGCATGCAGCGGTCGGGGACCTTGAGTGATAAATGGGGAACGGCGTTGTGAGGTTCAAGGCAGGACATCGCCGGAATCGCGATCTGCGGGGTTTTCAGGCCGTAAGGTGCGATGAGCGAATTGTCGTGCCACGGCTCGCGCCACGGGAGGATGGGACGAAAATTCACCCTGACGCGGGTGTCGCGACGGGGTACTCCTCGACGGGAGTGGTACGAGTGACCGGGTGTGATGGTATGAGGATTTCGCGGATCGCGCTGTGCGATATGACAGGGGCGAGCAATGGCGCGGAGGTCTGCGCCGTAGTCCTGTGCGAAACCGAGGCCGGGCAGGTGAGCCTTGCGGTGCGCGCGCCTGCGACGGACGATCCGACAGAGGCATTGCCAGCGGCTTTGTCCTGCGCCAGCGCCGCAGCCCGATTGAAGAGGTGCCGCCCGGTGCAGAGCCAGCACGGCACGGCCAGAACGATGATGTGGATTCTGAAATCACTGGCAGCCTGACCGCGTTATCGGCGCAATGTCGCGCTTGACGCGCCGCTCCGATTTTTCACCTTTCCTGACACACGCGCCTCGCCTACGTATTCCGAAGTGAGTGACGGGATGTTTTGTATGCGTATTCTGGGTGTGAAGGTGGTGGACCGGACTCCAACGGGCGATGGCGGGCGGCAACGCGCGACGCTGCTATTTCAGACCGACACCGGTGGTATCAGCCTGAGCGCCACAGCGGAGGGTGCCGATACACTGCCTGAAAGCGATTTGGTCGATCAGTTGGTCCGCGATGGGCTGCGCCAGCTGAACCGCCTGCCCGAACATCGGCATGGCGACGCCCCCGTAATCCTGGCGCAGGATATCAAGGTTGAGGTGATCTGATCACCGGGCCGCGACAACGCGCTTGTCTGCGGGCCGCCACGCTCAGTAGTTTTCGGGGCCCGCCTAAAGCGTTTCGCCGTCAACCTGATGTCTCCGGTTTTGCGCGAAACGCTCTAGGATTTGCGCCGCATGCGCCGCAGACCGCCCAACAGGGCCAGACCGGTTAACCCGAGCAGACCAGCGGCGGGCAACGGCACCGCCGGAACCTGCCGGATCGAGATCGTGGCACCGACGAAGGGGTCAGGGTCGTTCAGGATGCCGTCTGAAATCACATACTGGTTTCCGTCAAACCCGGCAAAATCTGTGAGCTTTCCGGCAAACTCCGACAAATCTTCAATAGCGTGGATCACGCCGTTCTCTGCGGTGCCCTCGGCGGTGTTGGCCCCGTCAAGATCGGCGGATCCGCCGGTTGCCGACGTGTCGTTGACCTCGGTACCCGCGTCCCACATATCGGCTCTGGATATGGTGATCACGCGGTCGCC
The DNA here is from genome assembly GCF_900109855.1 of Roseovarius tolerans. Taxonomy (GTDB): domain Bacteria; phylum Pseudomonadota; class Alphaproteobacteria; order Rhodobacterales; family Rhodobacteraceae; genus Roseovarius; species Roseovarius tolerans. The sequence goes on from NZ_FOBO01000003.1 coordinate 262,510, forward strand.
CTGGAAGATGCCCAGGTCGTCAAAGAGCGCGATGGCTTGCGGATCGTCATTGCCCATGAAGGTGTCGTTCGTGGGTGTCAGCATGGAAAAGTAGCTTAAAAACCGGTTCACCGCACCATCAACGTCGAACTGGGCGGTGACCGATTCACCCGGAACGAATACCGGCCGGGGCGGAAAGTCGGGCCCTAAAACGAAGAGTCTGTCCGAGTCGGGATCTGCTGCGACGCGTTCCGCATTGAGACCATTCGCGAAGCCGGTTTCGGCTATGGTTTCGAGACCGGGGCTGGCCGCAGTGCCCGCATCAAAGGCATCAAAGCTGCCATCGTGAAACGCCAGGTACATCGGCGAAAATGCAAACCCGCCCAAGGCTGCGGTATTTGTTACGGTGAATTCAAGTGTCGTGGCCTGGGCCATTGCAGCGCATGATATGGTCGCGCAGAATGAAATGGCGGCCTGTCTTTTGAGTTTATTGAACATTTTATACACCTCAGTTTAAAATTGAGTTGCCAAACAATAACGGCAACTCAGAGATGATGCGCTCCGGGTTGCTTCACCCCAAATCAAGATTGCGTGATACGCGTGTTGTGAGGATGAGCCGGAGGCGGGGCCGTTCATTTGTACGATAGCCGGGTCTTACCTTGACGCCTGATCTGTGTCTCGGCACAAGGGCGCGACCGCTGAATGCAAGGACTTCGCTAATGCAAGATGACCGCCTGATCGTTGCCCTCGATGTGCCCAATGCGCTGGAGGGCTTGCAGCTAGCCGAAGTGCTGGGGCCGTCGGTGAGTTTCTACAAGATCGGGCTGGGGATGCTGACCGGGGGTGGTCTGGCGCTGGCCAACGAGCTTAGCCAAGAGCATGGCAAGCGGATTTTCCTCGATATGAAGCTGTTCGATATCGGGGCCACGATCGAGGCGGCGGTGCGCGGGCTGGCGCAGTTCGATCTGGATTTCCTGACCGTACATGGCGACCCGCATGTGGTGCGCGCCGCCAAGGAGGGCGCGGCAGGCAAGCCGCTGAAGATTTTGGCCGTGACGATCCTGACTTCGCTCGACCGGGCCGATCTCGATGCCGGGCTGATCAAGCCGGGCGATTTGCCCGATCTGGTGGCCGAGCGCGCAGGCCGCGCGTTCGAGGCCGGGGCCGACGGGGTGATCGCCAGCCCGCAGGAAGCCGCGATGATCCGCGCGCTGCCGCAGGCGACGGGGCGGCTGATCGTGACGCCGGGGGTGCGGTCGGTGGGCAGTGCCTTGGGCGATCAGAAGCGCGTGGCGACACCGGCGCAGGCGGTGGCGGACGGGGCCGATCATATCGTGGTGGGGCGGCCGGTCTGGGCGGCGGCGGACCCGCGCGCGGCGGCCGAGGCGATCCTGTCGGAGTTGCGCGGCTGATCAGGCGGGGAGATTTTGGAGCGGGTAACGGGAATCGAACCCGTAACTGAAGCTTGGGAAGCTTTCGTGATACCTTTTCACCATACCCGCGTCTGAGCCGTGGAGATATGGCCTTGTGCGGGCGTGGTCAAGAGGGGAAAGCGGAGCGCGCGCGGCCTACTTGCGCCCGAGATACATCTGGTAGAGCCAGATCAGCAGCAGCGATCCCAGCACCGCGCCAATGAGCCCGCCCAACAGCCCCGTGACCATCAGCAGCACCCGGATCACCACCGCGCCGATGAGCGCGCCCGCGATGCCGATCATCACGGTTTGCACCACCCCGGCCTCGATCCGCATCAGCCGGGTCGCGAGGAACCCCGCCGCCGCCCCGATGATGATCAGGTAGACCACGCCCATGGCTTACTTCCGCTTGCGCCAATGGGTCGGCACGATGATAAGTGCGCCGACCGATGAGAGGATCGCGTCAATCCCCGGCGCGCCGAAGCGGATGCCGAACATGATGCGGATGAAGTAAAAGAGGAACGCGCCGCCGACGCAGATGATGATCGACGGGAGATAGCCGTTGCGGGTAAAGCCGCTTTTCTCGCTGGCATAGCCGACGATGCCCGCGATCACCACCGTGCCGAAAAGTTGCAGGAACATCGCGTCACTCCAATCGGCTGCCGCGCGGCCAGGCCATGCCGCGCAGGAACTCGGGCCCATCCTGCGCCGCGCGGCCCGCGCGTTGCAAGCGCAAAAGCCGCACCGCGCCGCGCCCGCAGGCAACCGTCGCCTCGGCGTCGAGCACCTCGCCGGGGGTGCCCTGCCCGTGGGCGACGCGCGAGGCCAGCAGTTTCACCCGCGCCTCGCCTGCCATGCACCACGCGCCGGGAAAGGGCGAGAGGCCCCTTATGCGCCGGTCGACCTCTTGCGCGTCAAGGCTCCAGTCCACGCGCGCCTCGGCCTTGTCGATCTTGGCGGCATAGGTGACGCCTGTCTCGGGTTGCGGTTCGGGCTGCAAGCTGTCCAGTTGCGCCAACGCCTTGACGATCAGCCGCCCGCCCATGTCCGACAGTCTGTCATGCAACTGCCCCGTGGTCTCGGCCTCGCCGATCCGCGTTGCCTCGCGCCTGAGCACCGGCCCGGTATCGAGCCCCGCCTCCATCTGCATGATGCAGATGCCTGTCTCGGCATCCCCTGCCATGATCGCGCGGTGAATGGGGGCGGCCCCGCGCCAGCGCGGCAGGAGGCTCGCGTGGATGTTGAGACAGCCCTTGGCGGGCGCATCGAGCACCGGTTGCGGCAGAATGAGGCCATAGGCCACGACCACAGCCACATCGGCGTTGAGCGCGGCGAAGGCCGCCTGTTCGTCGGCGCCTTTCAGGCTGACCGGATGGCGGACCGGCAGACCAAGCGCCTCAGCGCGCGCCTGCACCGGGCTGGGGCGGTCTTTCTTGCCGCGTCCCGCCGGGCGCGGTGGCTGGCAATAGACGGCGGCCACCTCGTGCCCGGCCTCGACCAGCGCATCAAGCACCGGCACCGAGAAGTCCGGCGTTCCCATGAAGATCACACGCATAGCAGCCCCTTCATCTTTCCCAAAATACTCATATCCAACCGTGCCAAGGACGATACGCTCAGGCCAGTTTGCGTGCCTTCCGCAACAGCATGTCCCGTTTGACCCGGCCCAGCCGGTCGAAATACATCCGCCCCTGCAGATGGTCGATCTGGTGCTGCACGGATGTGGCCCAGAGCCCGACGAAATCGCGCTCCTCGACCTCGCCTGACGCATTCAGAAACCGCACCGTCACCGCGCGGGGCCGCTCGATCACCGCCGAGACGCCGGGCAGGCACGGGCTGGCCTCCTGATGCTCGCGCAGATGCACGCTGGCGTGCAGGATTTCGGGATTGGCCATGCGCACGACCTGACCGCGGGCCTCGCTGGCATCGACCACCGCCAGCGCCTGCATCTCGCCAAGCTGCGTCGCCGCGAGCCCGACGCCCGGCATCGCCTCCATCACCGCAATCATCTCGTCCCAGATCGCGCGGGTTGCATCGGTGATCGCGCTCACCGGGGCGGCGGCAGTTCGCAGCCGCTTGTCGGGCCAGCGCAGGACCGGGCGCAGGCTCACGCGCGGGCCTGCTCGCGCTTGAGTTTCTGCATGCGCCTTGTGATCATCTGCCGCCGCACCGCGCCCAGATAGTCGATGAAGAGCTTGCCGTTGAGATGGTCGATCTCGTGCTGCACGCAGGTCGCCCAGAGGCCGTCGAAGGTCTCGGCCTGCGCGTTGCCGTCGCGGTCGATCCAGCGGACATCGACAATCTTGGGGCGCGTCACGTCGGCATATTGATCGGGGATCGAGAGGCAGCCTTCCTCATAGACATTGGTCTCATCAGAGCTGGCCACCACCTCGGGGTTGAACATCACCAGCGGGCGCGGCTCCTCGCCCTCGTCCTTGACACAGTCGAGCACGATCAGGCGGCGGGTTACACCGACCTGCGGTGCGGCAAGGCCGATACCCGGCGCGTCATACATGGTTTCCAGCATGTCGTCGGCGAGGCGGCGCAGATCGTCGCTGAGATCGGGCACAGGCTCGCAGACCTTTTTCAGGCGCGGGTCGGGGTGGATGAGGATCGGGCGTTTCATGGCGCTTGATTTAGGGGATCGGCGCGCGATCCGCAACGGTCTTGCACCCGGCGAGCAATCGTCTAGCCTGCGCCGCGACATCCCAAGGAGAGCCCCATGAATTTCGACGAGATCATCGACCGCCGCGGCACAGGAAGTACCAAGTGGGACAGGATGGAGGCTTATGGCGGTGTCTCGCCCGCTGACGGGATTCCGATGTGGGTCGCCGACATGGACTTCCGGGCGGCCGATGTCCTGCAGGACGCGATGCAGAGCCTCATGGACCGCGCCAATTACGGCTATTTCCCCGGCGACGGTGAAATGAACGAAGCGGTTGCGTGGTGGATGAAAGAGCGCCACGGATGGGACGTGGACCCGGGCCACATGTCAAGCACCGCCGGGCTGGGCCATGCCATAGCCCTTATCCTCGAAACCTACACCGACCCCGGCGACGAGGTGATCATCTTCACCCCGGTTTACCACGAGTTCACAAACAAGATCCAACTGACCAACCGCGTCGTCCACGAGTCACCGCTGGTTATCGAGGATGGCATCTACCACATGGATATGGACGCGCTCGAGGCCGGGCTCAGCGGCAACGAGCGAATGATGCTCATCTCCTCGCCGCACAATCCGGCAGGGCGCATCTGGACGTCTGGGGAATTGCGCCAATTGTCCGAGTTTTGCACGCGTCACGATCTCATCATGGTTGCGGACGAAATTCATCACGACCTCGTTTTCCCCGGCCAGACATTCACGCATTTCCTCAATGCCGCCCCCGAGGCTGCGGATCGCACCTTTGTTCTCACCGCCGCGTCGAAAACCTTCAACACCGCCGGCGCGCGCGTCGGGACGGTTACGATTCCCAATCCCGACCTGCGCAAGCGTTTCCGGCAGGCGCTGCTCGAACATCAGACGCAGCCCAATCTCTTGGGGGTCGAGTTGACGCGCGCCGCCTACTCGCCGGGTGGCGCGGCCTGGGTTGATGAACTGGTCGCTTACCTGGACGGCAATCACCGGCTTTTTCTCGATGGGATCGGTCAGATCCCTGCGCTGAAGGCCATGCCGATGCAATCGACATATCTCGCCTGGGTGAACTTTGCCGATACCGGGATGGATATGAAGGAGGTTCTTCGCAGGGTGCATGAGGATGCGCGCCTCGTTCCGTCAGTGGGCGCTGATTTTGGCACCGGAGGCGAAACCTTCCTGCGGTTCAACATCGCCACGCCGCGCGCGCGGGTGGTCGAGGCGGTGGAGCGGCTTCAGGCGGCTTTCGCCGATCTGCAATAGCGCGCCGCGACCAGATATGCCCGCACAGAAAAACGGCCCCGTCGCATCGACGGGGCCGTTTTCATTCTGTCACAGCGTCTGACGCTTACTTGTCGTTGTCGCCCTTGAGCGCCGCGCCAAGGATATCGCCAAGCGATGCACCGGAGTCGGACGAGCCATACTGCTGAACCGCCTCTTTCTCTTCGGCGATCTCGCGGGCCTTGATCGAGAGGCCCAGACGGCGGGTCTTGCTGTCGACGTTGGTGACGCGGACGTCCACCTTGTCGCCGACCGAGAACCGCTCGGGGCGCTGCTCTGCACGGTCACGGCTGAGGTCGGAGCGACGGATGAAGGATTTCATGCCCTCGTATTCCACCTCGACGCCGCCATCCTCGATCGCCGTCACTTCGACGGTGATGATCGAGCCGCGCTTCACGCCACCCACGGCATCGGCGAACTTGTCACCGCCGAGCGCCTTGATCGAGAGCGAGATACGCTCTTTCTCGATATCGACCTCGGAGACGACCGCCTGAACGATGTCGCCTTTCTTGTAGCTCTGGATCGCTTCCTCGCCACGCTCGTCCCAGCTCAGATCGCTGAGATGGACCATGCCGTCGATTTCGCCTTCGAGACCGATGAACAGACCGAATTCGGTGATGTTCTTGACCTCGCCTTCGACTTCGGTGCCGGCGGGGTGGGTCTCGGCAAAGACTTCCCACGGGTTGCGCATGGTCTGCTTGAGGCCAAGGCTGACACGACGCTTGGCGCTGTCGATTTCCAGAACCATGACTTCGACCTCTTGCGAGGTGGAGACGATCTTGCCGGGATGCACGTTCTTCTTGGTCCAGGACATTTCCGAGACGTGAACGAGACCTTCGACACCGGGCTCCAGCTCAACGAAGGCACCGTAATCGGTGATGTTCGTCACGCGGCCGGTATGCACCGATTCGAGCGGGTACTTGGCGGCGACCAGATCCCACGGATCTTCCTGCAGCTGCTTCATGCCGAGGCTGATGCGGTGCGTATCCTTGTTGATCTTGATGACCTGAACCTTGACGGTCTCGCCGATCGTGAGGATTTCCGACGGGTGATTGACGCGGCGCCAGGCCATGTCGGTGACGTGCAGAAGGCCGTCGACCCCGCCCAGGTCCACGAAGGCCCCGTATTCGGTGATGTTCTTGACCACACCGTCGACCGTCTGGCCCTCGGTGAGGTTGGCGATGACCTCGGCGCGCTGTTCGGCGCGGCTTTCTTCCAGGATGGCACGGCGCGACACGACGATATTGCCGCGGCGGCGATCCATCTTGAGGATCTGGAAGGGCTGCTTGAGACCCATGAGCGGGCCAGCGTCACGCACCGGGCGCACATCGACTTGCGAGCCAGGCAGGAAGGCCACGGCACCGCCCAGATCGACGGTAAAGCCACCCTTGACGCGGCCAAAGATCGCGCCTTCAACGCGCTCTTCGTCGGCATAGGCCTTTTCGAGACGGTCCCATGCCTCTTCGCGGCGGGCCATCTCGCGGCTGACCACGGCTTCGCCGCGGGAGTTCTCTGCGGAGCGCAGGAAGACCTCGACCTCGTCGCCGACGGAAATGTCGGGCTGCTCGCCGGGATTCGCGAATTCTTTCAGATCAACGCGGCCTTCCATCTTGTAGCCGACGTCGATGATGGCTTGTCCCGCCTCGATGGCGATGACCTTGCCTTTGACAACCGTGCCCTCATCGGGCGTGTCCATTTCGAAGCTTTCTTCAAGGAGGGCTTCGAAATCCTCCATAGATACGTTCTGAGCCATGTGGTCTCTGGTTTCCTTTGATCGGTTTTCTGGCCGCGCGGTTGTCTCCGCCGGTCTTTGGGGGTTTCATTGGTCAGGCGGGTCACAAAACAAAGAGGGCCGGTGGTGCCGACCCTGCTCGATCTCAATGCTTCGTGGCGGTTTCCGCCTTGTTGACGCGCCGCGTATAGCGGGGGCGGGGGCGTAAATCAAGCGCCTAAAGCGTCCCAAGGCGGGCTTTTGCCCGGTCCACCTCGGCCACTGCCGCCGCGACGGCCTGATCTATGGTCATCTCGGAGGTGTCGAGCCTGAGCGCGTCCGGGGCGGGTTTCAGCGGGGCGGCTGCGCGGGCGCTGTCGCGGGCGTCGCGCTGGCGCAGGTCGTCCATGACCTCGTCGAGCGTGGCCGTGTGGCCGCCGTCGCTCAGTTCCTTGTGCCGCCGCCGGGCGCGTTCTGCGTCCGAGGCGGTGACAAAGAGCTTCACCTCGGCCTCGGGGCAGATTACCGTGCCGATATCGCGGCCATCAAGTACCGCGCCGCCTGCGCGCCGGGCGAAGGCACGCTGGAAATCCAAGAGCGCCTGCCGCACCTCGGGGATTGCGGCGACGCGGCTGGCGGCCTGACTTACATCGGGGGTGCGCAGGTCGTCCGCCTCCAGATCCTCGGCGCGCAGGCTCTGGGCCGCCTCGACCGGATCGAGCCCGGTCAGCACACGCCGCCCGGTGGCACGGTAGAGCAGCCCGGTATCGAGATGCGCAAAGCCGAAATGGCGGCTGAGCGCCCGCCCGATGGTGCCCTTGCCCGCTGCCGCCGGTCCGTCGATTGCTATGGTGAACGCCATGCCTGCCCTCGTCTTGCCTGGACCATCTTGCTAGCCGATCCGGCCCTGCGCCTCAAGCATCGCTTGACGCAGCGGCCCGGGCGCGGCATCACCCGGATATGCTGATTTACAAGATATTCCGTGGCCCCGAATGGGCCGATCTTCGCGCCAAGGGCGAAAGCGCCGGTGCGCCGGTCGATCTCGCCGATGGGTATGTGCATTTCTCGACCGCCGATCAGGCACCCGAGACCGCTGCCAAACATTTCGCAGGCGAGGGCGATCTGATGCTCCTGGCCATCGAGACCGACCGTCTGGGCGAGGCCCTCAGATGGGAGCCGTCGCGCGGTGGCGCGCTCTTCCCGCATCTCTACCGCGAATTGCGGCTGTCTGATGTGGCCTGGGCGCAGCCCTTGCCGCTGGTGGATGGCGTGCATCAGTTCCCGGCGGGTCTGGAATGACCATGCTGGAGCGGCTGGGCCTTGGCCTGCTGCACCGGTTTGATCCGGAAGCCGCGCATGGTCTGGCGCTGCGGGCACTGCGCATGGGGCTGACGCCCAGCGCCGGGCCGGTCACGAGCGCGCGGCTCAGGACCGATCTGGCGGGGCTGCGCCTGCCAAATCCGGTGGGTCTTGCGGCAGGCTTTGACAAGAATGCCAAGGCGCTGGGGCCGCTGAGCCGCGCCGGGTTCGGGTTCATCGAGGTGGGGGCGGTCACGCCGCGCCCGCAGCCCGGCAACCCGCGCCCGCGTCTTTTCAGGCTGACCGAGGATCGCGGGGTCATCAACCGCTTCGGCTTCAACAACGAGGGCATGGAGGCCGCCGCCGCGCGGCTGGCCAATCGCCCGCGCGACGCGGTGATCGGCCTCAATCTGGGGGCCAACAAGGACAGCGACGACCGGGCCGAGGATTTCGCCCGGGTGCTGGCGCATTGCGGCGCGCATCTCGATTTCGCGACGGTCAATGTCAGCAGCCCCAACACCGAAAAGCTGCGCGATCTGCAGGGGGCCGAGGCGCTTATGGGTCTCTTGAAAGGGGTGATGGAGGCGCGCGACTGGCTGCCGCGTCCGATCCCGGTTTTCCTCAAGATCGCGCCGGATTTGAGTGATGCGGAACTGTCGGAGATCGCCGACGTGGCGCGCGCGAGCGGGATCAGCGGCATCATCGCCACCAACACCACGCTGGATCGCGACGGGCTGCGCAGTGACGCGCGCGATCAGGCGGGGGGGCTGTCTGGCCGGCCACTGTTCGAGAATTCGACGCGGGTGCTGGCGCGGCTGTCGCAGCTGACCGGCGGCGAGATGCCGCTGATCGGCGTGGGCGGTGTTGGCTCTGCCGAGGACGCCTATGCCAAGATCCGTGCGGGCGCGCACGCGGTGCAGCTATATTCGGCGCTGGTTTATGAGGGGCTGTCGCTTGTCTCGGACATCGCCAAGGGCCTCGATGCGGCTCTGGAGCGTGACGGCTTCGCTACCGTGGCCGAGGCCGTGGGCACCAAACGAGGGGACTGGCTGTGATCACCTATTGGCACAATCCGCGCTGTTCCAAATCGCGCGCGGGACTTGCGCTACTGGAAGAGCGCGGGGCCGGGGTGAGCGTGCGCCGCTATCTTGAGGATGCACCGACCGAGGCCGAATTGCGCGCCGTGCTGGCGCAGCTGAACGTGGCACCCATCGAGATGATGCGCGCGGGTGAGGCGCGCTTCAAGGCGCTTGGCCTGACCCGTGACAGTGACCCGGAGGCACTGATCGCGGCGATGGCTGCAAACCCGATCCTGATCGAGCGGCCCATTGGTGTGACTGAAGGCAGTGCCGCGATCGGACGCCCGCCCGAAAACCTGCTGTCGCTGCTCTGAGCGCGAAAACGCAAACGGGCGCGCCCGAAGACGCGCCCGATATCTGAGCCTGACCCGTGATCAGCCCTTTTTCAGAACCCTTGCCCCGAGTGTCTCGGCGATCTGCACGGCGTTGAGGGCCGCGCCCTTGCGCAGGTTGTCGCTGACGCACCACAGGTTGATGCCGTTGTCGATGGTCGGGTCCTGCCGGATGCGGCTGATGAAGGTGGCGAAATCGCCGACGCATTCGATGGGCGTGACGTAGCCGCCATCCTCGCGCTTGTCGATCACCATGATGCCGGGGGCCTCGCGCAGGATGTCGCGCGCCTCGGCCTCGTCGAGATGGTCCTCGAACTCGATATTGATCGCCTCGGCATGGCCGACGAAGACCGGCACGCGCACGCAGGTCGCGGTGACCTTGATTTTCGGATCGACGATCTTCTTGGTCTCGGCGACCATCTTCCATTCTTCCTTAGTCTGGCCGTCCTCGAGGAACACGTCGATATGCGGGATCACGTTGAAGGCGATCTGCTTGGGGTAGACCTTGGCCTGATAGTCGTCGGTCGGGTTGTAGACCGCCTTGGTCTGGTCCCACAGCTCGTCGATGCCGTCCTTGCCCGAGCCCGACACCGACTGGTAGGTCGAGACAACCACGCGCTTGATCCGGGCACGGTCATGCAGGGGCTTCAATGCGACCACCATCTGCGCGGTGGAGCAGTTGGGGTTGGCGATGATGTTCTTCTTGGCATAGCCCTCGACCGCCTGCGGGTTAACCTCGGGCACCACGAGCGGCACGTCGGGGTCGTAGCGGTAGAGCGACGAGTTGTCGATCACCACGCAGCCCGCCTTGGCCGCCTTGGGGGCATAGATCTTGGTCGCGTCCGAGCCGATGGCGAAGAGCGCGATATCCCAGCCGGTGAAATCGAACGTGTCGAGATCGAGGGTCTTGAGCGTGCGGTCGCCAAAGCTGACTTCGGTGCCAAGCGAGCGGCGCGACGCGAGTGCGGCGATCTCGTCCACCGGGAACTCGCGTTCGGCGAGGATGTTCAGCATTTCGCGGCCCACATTGCCCGTGGCGCCCACGACGGCGATTCTGTAACCCATGTGTATCATGCCTCCTGATCGGGGTTGCGGTGCGGGTCATACAGGGATTGGTGGGGATGTGAAAGGGGCCGGTTGTCAGCCCATGTTGTCGCGGCTGAAGAGGTAGATCACCAGCCCGGCCAGCAGTGCAACGCCGAACAGCCCGAAGATCGCCACATATCCTGCAAGCGGGCCCGTGGCGGCCGCCGCTGCGTGCAGCGGACCGGAGGCGAATTGCGCGACGCCGACCCCGCCGATGCCAAAGAGATTGAGCAGCGTCACCCCGCGCCCGGCCAGATGTGGCGGGAAAAAGCTGCGGCCATGCGCGATGATCACCGGGAAGGACGCGCCGGAAAAGCCGATGATGGCCAGCAGGGCGATGGAGAGTGCAAGGCTCGTATCCGGCCAGAGCATCAGCGCGCATGTGGCCAGCGCGCAGATCAGGTTGCCGGTGAAGATCACCCATTTTCGGGTCTGGAACAGCCGGTCGAGCGGGCCATAGCTGAGCGTGCCCGCGATCATTGCCAGCCCCATGACCAGCGTCGCCTGTCCCACCTGCCCGGTATCGAGCATGAAGACGTCTGTGAGATACGGCCCGGCCCAGAGCCCGCGCAACGCCGCCGCAGGCGCATAGGCCACGAACATCAGTGGCAGGATTGCCCAGATGGCGGGCATTTTCAGCAGGTCGAGCACCGAGCCGCGCGTTTCGCCGGTGACGGCGTCCGGATCGCGCACGAGGGTCTGAATCCCGAGCGCGATGACCGCCGATATGCCCGCCAGCCCCCAGAGCGCGGCGCGCCAGCCCCCAGAGCGCGGCGCGCCAGCCCATCGTCTCTGCCGCCCAGGCCATCGGGTAGGAGGCCACCAGGTTGCCCACCGATCCCACCCCCAGCATCAAGGCTGCGAGGGTGGCAAAGCGCGCGGGCGGAAACTGTCGCGCGAAGATGTAGTAGGAGGCCATCAGCACCGGCGAGCAGCCCACGCCGATGAGCGCCATCGCAAGGCTGACATGCAGCGGCGTCGTTGCCAGCGCAAAGAGCGCCGCGCCGCCGCCCCCGCCCACCAGCAGAAGCACCGCCGCCGTGCGGCGCGGGCCGACCCGGTCAAGCGCCCATCCCACCGGCAATTGCATCGCCGCGAAGATCACGAACCACAGCCCCGAGGCAAAGGCGAGATCGTCCGGCGTGGTGCCGATATCGCGCGCCAATGGCCCGCTGAGCACCGCAAGGAAGGCGCGAAAGAACTGGCTCAGCACATAGGCGAGGCAGAGCAGGGCAAGGCCGGCACGCATGGATGAGGGTCCTTATCGGGGGCCGCGCTCAGGCGCCGCCACGCTTGATCAGCACATCGACATGCGCCGCCGAGCTCTCGGCCAGGGCATAGAGGTTATAGCCGCCCTCCAGACAGCTGACGAGGCGGCCACCGCAGAGATCATCCGCCAGATCGCAGAGCCGGTCGGTGATCCAGGTGAAATCGTCCGTCTCCAGCGTCAGTTCCGCCAGCGGGTCATCGCGATGCGCGTCGAACCCGGCGGAGACGAGGATCAGATCGGGCTTGAAGGCGCGCAGGCGGGGAAAGACCGTGTCCTCATAGGCGCGGCGGAACGCGGTGCTGCCCGAGCGCGGCGCGAGCGGCACGTTTAGGATGGTGTCATGCGGCCCGGTCTCATCCGGGGCGCCGGTGCCGGGCCAGAGCGGATATTGATGCGACGAGACGAAGAGCGCGCGCGGCTCGTCCTCGAGCAGGTCCTGCGTGCCGTTGCCGTGATGCACATCGAAATCCACCACCGCGACACGGCCCAGCCCGTGATGATCGAGCGCATATTTCGCCGCCGCCGCGACATTGCCGAAGAGGCAAAAGCCCATCGGGGTTTCACGCTCGGCATGGTGGCCGGGCGGACGGGTGGCGACAAAGGCGTTATGCGCCTCGCCCGACAGCACCAGATCGACGCCGCGGATCGCGCCACCGGCACCGCGATGCGCCGCCGCAAGGCTGCCTGGCGACATCCATGTGTCGGCATCCAGCTGCACGAGTCCGTCGGCAGGGGCTGCGGCGCGGATCGTCTCGACATAACTTTTTGGATGGACCCGCAGCAGATCGTCCTCGGCCACCAGCGGGGCGGTGACGCGCAGAAGGTCCTTTTCAACCAGCGCCGCCAGAACCCGCTCCAGCCGGGCCACCTGTTCGGGATGGCCCTCGGGCGGTTCATGCCCCAGGCAATCGGGATGGGTGATCAGGGCAGTGGTCATGGCGCTCCTCCGTCTTTGATCGGGTGAACAGAACCGGATTTTCCCGCCTTGTCCAGTGCAGCCTTGTGGGCGCGCGGGGGGCATGCCACTCTGTCTAGTATGGAAGGTGATGCCGTCACGTTGACACAGGATATCGCGCTCGGGCTTTGGGCGCAGTTGGAACTGTTCCTGCGCAGCCTGCTGCGCCCGTGGAATGCCTATCAGATCGCGATTGCGGTCGGCCTCTTCGGGCTGGCGCATGTCCTCAATGCCCTGCTTGGCCCGATCTGCCGCGAGTGGATGCGGCAGCGCGAGGGCTGGCCGAAATGGCGCATGCGCCTGCTGGTCATGCTGCACCGGCGCTTGCGGCTGATCTTTTTCGTGATGCTGATCTGGCCCCTGGTCTGGCTGATGCAGACCTATACCTGGCCCAGCCGGTCCTACCTGCTGACGATCTTTGCCGAACTTGCCCTTGCATGGCTGATGATCGCCGTCGTGACACGGCTGATCGGCAACAGTGTCCTGCGGGCGCTGGTGCGCTATGCGGCCTGGGCATGGGTCACGCTCAGCATCCTGGACCTGACCGAAGAGGCGCAAACCCTGCTCGATGGCTGGGCCTTCGAGTTCGGCGAGACGCGGCTGTCGCTCTGGCTGATCGTGCAGGCGGTGATCGTGATCGGCGTGCTTTTTGCAATGGCGCGCTTCATCTCGACAACGAGCGCGGCGCAGGTGCGCAAGAACGCCGATATTTCGCCCTCGATGCAGGTGCTGGTTGTCAAGTTCCTGCAAGTGCTGCTCTACGGGTCCGCGTTCTTCATCGGACTGCGCACCGTCGGTGTCGATCTGACCGGCCTTGCGGTCCTGTCGGGGGCGATCGGTGTGGGGCTTGGCTTCGGCCTGCAAAAGGTGGTGTCGAACCTTGTGTCGGGCGTGATCATCCTGCTCGACAAGTCGATCAAGCCCGGCGACGTGATCAGCCTGGGCGAGACCTTTGGCTGGATCAATTCCCTGGGTGCGCGCTATGTGTCGATCACCACGCGCGACGGGCGCGAGTATCTTATCCCGAACGAGGATCTGATCACCGGGCAGGTGGTCAACTGGTCGCATTCCAACGATTTCGTGCGGCTCGACATCTATTTCGGCACCGCCTATGGCGACGATCCGCACAAGGTGCGCAAGATCGCCATCGAGGCCGCCAAGAGCGTCGACCGTGTGCTGAGCGTCAAGCCGCCGGTCTGCCATATCGTCGGCTTTGGCGACAGCAGTGTGGATTACATCCTGCGGTTCTGGATTCGCGATCCCACCGGCGGCCTCACCAACATTCGCGGCAATGTCTATCTGGCACTCTGGGACGCGTTCCAGGCCAATGACATTTCCATACCGTTCCCGCAGCGCGAGGTGCGAATGTTGGGCGATCAGGCACAACCTAGGTAAATTCGGCGCATATTCGCGTGTAATCGGCCCTGCCTGCGTTGCGCTTCATTGAAAAGTCATGTTTGTCTTGCTACCTTTGATACATGCCCGGCACCGGGGCTTTGCGGTGCGCCAGAGAGGAGGACTATGTCCTGTCTTTTACAATGCATGCGGCAGGCGCCGCTGAGCAGGGGGCGTATCCGATGACGCCCGTAATGACCGCAGATAGCGAAGCGCAGCTTGCGGCGATCCTTCAATCCCTTTCCGACGACAAGGCCGAGGATGTCGTGCAGATCGACCTGCGGGGCAAGACCGCCATGGGTGATTACATGGTGATCTGTTCGGGCCGGTCGTCGCGGCAGGTCTCGGCGATTGCCGAGAAGCTGGTGGATCGGCTCAAGCAGGAGCACGGCGTTCCGGCCCGCACCGAGGGCAAGGATACCGGCGACTGGGTGCTGATCGACACGGGCGACGTGATCGTCCATGTGTTCCGCCCCGAAGTGCGCGAGTTCTACCAGCTTGAGAAGATGTGGATGCCCATCGGGCAGACGGCAGCGACCCAGGCCTGAATGCGGGTGCATATCTGCGCGGTGGGCCGGTTGCGGACCGGCCCGGAACGCGCATTGATCGACGATTACATCACCCGGTTCGACCGAACGGGGCGGGCGCTGGGCCTTGGCCCGCTCGCCCTGCATGAGGTCGAGGACAAGAAGGGCGGCGGCATGGAGGCCGAGGCCGCCCTGCTGGAGCGCGCGATCCCCAAGGGCGCGGTGATCGTGGCGCTGGATGAGCGCGGCACGGTCCTGTCCTCGCCCGAGTTTTCCGACCGTATCGCCGGATGGCGCGATGCCGGGCGCGGCGATGTGGCGTTTGTCATCGGCGGGGCTGACGGGATTGCGCCGGTGCTGCGTGCGCAAGCCGATGTCGCGCTGTCATTCGGCAAGATGGTCTGGCCACACATGCTCGTCCGGGTGATGCTGAGCGAACAGCTTTACCGTGCCGCCTCGATCCTCGCAGGCAGCCCCTATCACCGGGTGTGATCAACGTGCGTGAGCGTGCAAAATGAAACCGCCGCCCGGGGCATTCCCGAACGGCGGTCTTTTTTCTTGTCCCTCGATGTGCGACCGGCTCAGGAGGCCAGGGCACCCTTGGCCTGATCCACGATCGCGCCGAAGGCGGCGGGCTCGTGCACGGCCAGATCGGCCAGAACCTTGCGGTCCACCTCGACCCCGGCCAGGGTCAGGCCGTTGATGAAGCGCGAATAGGTCAGTGCCTCATCATGGGCGCGCACGGCAGCGTTGATCCGCTGAATCCACAGCGCGCGGAAATTGCGCTTGCGGTTCTTGCGGTCGCGCGTGGCGTATTGGTTGGCCTTGTCGACGGCCTGTGCGGCCACCTTGAAGGTGTTCTTGCGGCGGCCATAGTAACCTTTGGCGGCCTTGACGACTTTCTTGTGACGGGCGTGGGTAACAACCCCACCTTTGACGCGTGACATCTCTCAAATCCTCCTGAAGGCTTAGCGTGCGTAGGGCATCATCGGCTTGATGATACCTTCGTCGGCTTTGCTGAGCGTGGTGGTGCCACGCGCGTTACGGATGAACTTGTTGCTGCGCTTGATCATGCCATGGCTCTTGCCCGCCTGGGCGGCCACAACACGGCCACTCGCCGTCACCTTGAACCGCTTCTTGCAGCTCGACTTTGTCTTCATCTTGGGCATTTCCGGCTCCTTTTCTAGGTCGGTAGGGCCGCACGACTCGGCATGCCACGTCTGGCCGGTCTGCGGATAGAGCGCGCCGTATACGCGGACACCCTGATTTGTGCAAGGGGCTGACTGCGAAATTCCCGCGCCGTCAGATATAGCGCGCGATCACCTCGATCAGCAGCTTGGGCAACTCCGACAGGCTGTAGCCGCCGGGCTTGTTGCTGAGCGCCCAGAGGATCAGCCCTCCGGCCCCGAGAATGGTGAACATTGCAACCCGCGGAGCGCGCCTGTCAGACACCGCCGAGAGCACCGCGGGAAGAGAGAACACTGCCAGAACCATACCGATAGCCATCGCAAGATCGGGATCCATTACGCACCTCTGAGAAATCGCTTACGTCAATTGCGCAAGCTTACCCCGGATCGGTGGCGTAAATCAAACTTTCCTGACAGGGGGCCACGCGCAGGATGTTTGTGGTGCCCGGCACGTTGAACGGCACGCCCGCAGTGACGACGATCTGATCGGTCTCTTCGGTATAGCCCTCGGCGCGCGCGGCGCGGGCCGCATTGATCACCGCCATCTTGAATCGCGTCAGTTCGCCGGTCATGACCGGATGCACCCCCCATGTCAGCGCAAGACGCCGGGCGGTGCCGCGCAGGCTGGTCAGGCCGATGATCGGCACCTTGGGGCGTTCGCGCGCCGTCAGCAGCGCCGTGGTCCCGGATTCGGTGTAGCAGCAGATCACCTTGATGTCGGTCGTCTCGGCGATCTCGCGGGCGGCGGCGACGATGCCGTCGGCCACGGTCTGCCGGTCGGCGCGGCGGCTGGCCTCGATCACCTCGCGATAGGTCGGGTCGTTTTCGACCTCGCGGGCGACATTGTCCATGGTCTGCACCGCCTCAACCGGGTAATCCCCGGCCGCCGATTCTGCCGACAGCATGATCGCGTCCGAGCCTTCATAGATCGCGGTCGCCACGTCCGAGACCTCGGCGCGGGTCGGCATCGGGCTTTCGATCATCGATTCGAGCATCTGCGTCGCCACGATCACCGGCTTGGCCATGGCGCGGCACTTGCGCACCAGCCGTTTCTGGATCGGCGGCACGTTCTGCACCGGCAGTTCCACGCCGAGATCGCCGCGCGCCACCATGATCCCGTCGCTGACCTCGAGGATGTCGTCAAAGCATTTCACCGCTGCCGGTTTCTCGATCTTCGACAGGATCGCGGCGCGCCCCTTGGTCAGGGTGCGCGCCTCGTTCACGTCCTCGGGGCGCTGCACGAAGCTGAGCGCCAGCCAGTCCACGCCCAGTTCGCAGACGAACTCCAGATCGGCGCGGTCCTTGTCGGACAGCGCCGCGAGCGGCAGCACCACGTCGGGCACGTTCACGCCCTTGCGGTTTGAAATCGTGCCGCCGATCACGACCTCGCACTCGGCGAAATCGGCACCGCAGGCGGTGACGCGCAAGCGGATCTTGCCGTCGTTGACCAGAAGGTCGGCCCCCGGCTCCAGCGCCGCGAAAATCTCGGGGTGGGGCAGGCAGACGCGGCTTGTGTCCCCCTCGGCCTCGTCAAGATCGAGCCGGAACGCCGCGCCCTCGACCAGCTCTTCCTCGCCGCGCGCAAACGTGCCGACGCGCAGTTTCGGCCCCTGAAGATCGGCCAGAATGGCGATCGGGCTGTTCAGGTCCTCTTCGATCTGGCGAATGATGCGATGGCGTTCGGCGATCTCGCCATGTTCGCCATGGCTCATGTTCAGGCGAAAGACATCCGCTCCGGCCTCGTGCAGGGCGCGGATCGTGTCGTAATCCGAAGAGGCGGGGCCAAGCGTGGCCACGATCTTGACGTTGCGGTGGCGTCTCATCTGTGTTCCTTCGTCTCTCGTCGTTCAGGTGCTCATGTTATCGCTAACATCCACGTCCTTCGCCTTATCGCGCAATTCACATTGCCGCACAACTGTCCTAGAGGAAGATGACAGGAAAAACCAACACGATGATGTATCAGCCATATGAAATCGACGGGGCCGGGCGGGGCGCACGCTGGCTCGTGACCTGCGACCACGCGGCCAATACCGTGCCGCCCTTCGTCAATGGCGGCTGCCTTGGCGTGGCCGCTGCCGACATGGCCCGTCACATCGCCTATGACGTGGGCGCGGCGGGGGTGGCGCGGCGGCTGGCGCAGGCGCTCGACGGCCCCGCGATCCTGTCGAATTTCTCACGCCTCGTGATCGACCCGAACCGGGGCGAGGATGATCCCACATTGGTGATGAAGCTCTATGACGGCACCGTGGTCCCGGCCAATCGCCATGCTGATGGGCCCGAGATTGAGCGCCGCCTGAACCGTCTCTACCGGCCCTATCACACCGCGCTGTCGGAGCTTGCAGCGCGGCGCGACGACACGGTGATCGTCTCGATCCACAGCTTCACCCCGCAGTTCAAGGGCCGCCCGCCGCGTCCCTGGCATATCGGGCTCCTCTATGCCGCCGACACGCGGCTTGCACGCCCGCTGCTGGCGCGGCTGCGGGAGGAGCCCGATCTTTGCGTTGGCGATAACGAGCCCTATGGCGGGCATCTGCCCGGCGATGCCATCGCGCGCCACGCCATCGCCCATGAACGGCCCAATGTTCTGATCGAGCTGCGCAACGACTTGATCGAGACGCCCGCGCAACAGGCGGCATGGGCCGCGCGCCTTGCCCCCATCCTGACCGAAGTCGCAGGCAAGGTCGGCGTCTGACGCCCTTGCGCCACGGTGAAACACGCTTACTCTTGAGCGAAGACAGAGGAGATACATCATGGACGACCAGACCCGGATCGAACTCGAAGCTGCCGCGTTCCGCACCCTGCGCGCGCATCTGATGGAAAAGCGCACCGATGTGCAGAATATCGACATGATGAACCTCGCGGGCTTTTGCCGCAACTGCCTGAGCCGCTGGTATCAGGAGGCCGCCCATGCCCGCGACATCGAGATGACCAAGGACGAGGCGCGCGAAATCTTCTACGGCATGCCCTATGACCAGTGGAAATCGCACTATCAGGTCGATGCCGATGCCGAGAAGAAAGCAGCGTTCGAGGCTGCCTTTGCGGAAAATGTCGGCAAAAACGGCTAGGGGTTTCTTTTTGGCAAAAATACTCAAATTGCTGCCACCGCAACCGGGGCAGGCGACGTGACTGTGCTCTACCGGCTGCATTATGCGCCCGACAACGCCTCGCTTGTCATCCGCCTCGCGCTGGAGGAACTGGGTGTGGCCTATGAGACCGTGCTGGTCGATCGCCGCGCGCGGGCGCAGAAATCGCCCGCCTATCTGGCGCTTAACCCGGCGGGGCTGATCCCGGTGCTGGAAACGCCGGGTGGCGCGGTGTTCGAGACCGGCGCGATCCTTCTGTGGCTCGCCGACCGGCACGGCGCGCTTGCCGCCGCCCCGGAAGATCCGGCACGCGGGACGCTGCTCAAGTGGCTGTTTTTCCTGTCCAATACCCTGCACCCGGCGATGCGGATGATCTTCTATCCCGATCAATACGCAGGTGCTGATATCGATGCGCAGGCCCGGCTGCGCACCCATATGCAGACCGAGGCTGCGCGCCATCTCGACACATTGGAGGCGGCGGCAACGGCGCATCCCGACCTCTTCAGCGGGGCCAAACCCAGCGTGCTCGGCCTCTATCTCGGCCCGGCCTTGCGCTGGCTGGCGCTCTACCCGGCGGGAGAAACCGGCTGGTTCGATCTTGCCCGCTGGCCGGTGTTGCAGGTGATGGCGCAGGCGTTGGAAACCCGCGCCAGCGCGATTGCCGCCGCCCGCGCCGAGGGGCTGGGCTCTGCGCCCTTTACCGCCCCGACCCCGGCGGACCCGCCGGAGGGCGCGGCGCTCTGATCCGCCCACATGTCAGCGCGCCGCCCTTGAACGGTCGCTTTCGGACAAGTAGCTGTAAGGGGATGCGGGGATAACACCCGCGACCCACCCGCGGCCGAATGGAGCGCGCCATATGTTTCTATCCGTCTTCGATATGTTCAAGGTCGGCATCGGCCCGTCCTCGTCGCACACGATGGGGCCGATGGTGGCCGCCGCGCGGTTTCTCGACCGGATGCGCGCGGAGCCGTTCCACTACGCGGGGCTGCGCGGCTCGCTGCATGGCAGTCTCGCCTTTACGGGCGTGGGGCACGCCAGCGACCGGGCGACGATCCTCGGGCTGGCGGGCTTTCGCCCCGACACCTATGACGCCGAGGCCGCCGAGACCACGCTCGAGCAGATCCGCGAGACCCATACCGTGACGCCGCCGGGCCTGCCGGAGGTGGCGTTCCATCCCAAGGACGACCTGATCTTCGATTTCGGCCCCAATCTGCCGGGCCATGCCAATGGCATGATCCTGATGGCCACCGACGCGCAGGGCGACGTGATCCTGCAAGAGACCTATTATTCCATCGGTGGCGGCTTTGTGATGACCGAAGCCGAACTGGCGGCGGGCCGCAATACCGACGAGGGCGACCCGGTGCCCTACCCGTTCAAGTCGGCGGTCGAGATGCTGGAGATGGCGGAACGTTCGGGCAAGAGCATTGCCGCGATGAAGCGCGCCAACGAGGTGGCGCGTGGCGGACCGGAGAACCTGCGCTCGGGTGTGGCGCGGATCTGGCAGGTGATGGACGACTGTATCGAGCGCGGGCTGAGCACCGACGGCACCCTGCCGGGCGGCTTGGGCGTCAAGCGCCGTGCCAAGGGTATCCGCGACGCGCTGATCGCCGAGCGCGGTACCAACCTGAGCGCGCCGCACAAGATCAACGACTGGATGAGCGCCTATGCCATGGCCGTCAATGAGGAGAACGCCGCCGGTGGGCAGGTGGTGACCGCGCCCACCAACGGGGCTGCGGGCGTCGTGCCTGCGGTGATCAAATACTGGCTGGACCATGTGCCGGGCGCGCATGAGGCCCAGATCGAGGAATTCCTGCTGACGGCGGCGGCGATCGGCGGGCTGGTCAAGTTCAACGCCTCGATCTCGGGGGCCGAGGCGGGCTGTCAGGCCGAGGTGGGCTCTGCCTCTGCCATGGGGGCGGCGGGGCTCGCGGCGGTGCTGGGCGGCACGCCCGCGCAGATCGAGAACGCCGCCGAGATCGCGCTCGAGCATCACCTCGGGATGACTTGCGATCCGGTGCGTGGCCTCGTGCAGGTGCCCTGCATCGAGCGCAACGGGCTGGGCGCGATCAAGGCCGTCTCGGCGGCGTCCCTGGCCCTGCGCGGCGATGGCACTCATCTGGTGCCGCTCGACGCCTGTATCGAGACGATGCGCCAGACCGGCGCGGACATGAGCGAGAAATACAAGGAAACCTCGCTGGGCGGGCTGGCGGTGAACATCCCGAACTGCTGAGCGCGGGGTGACGTTGCGGTTGCGCCCTGCCGGTGCTCACACTCTTGGTGGACGGGCGCGGTAGACCGGCAGCCGCCAGCCGAAGGCGAGCGAGCCTGCGCGCAGGGCCCATGTGAGCGCCGCGCAGATGCCGAGGATCAGCAGCAGATCGTCGGTGATGCGTGCCGCCACCACACCGCCAAGCGCACCCGCAAAGGCCGCCGAGACATAAAGTTCGCCCTGTTTCAGCACCAGCGGCACCTCGCCCACCACCACGTCGCGCATCAGCCCGCCCATGCAGCCGGTGACCATGCCCATCAGCACCACGATCACCGGGCTCTGACTCATCGCCATGGCGGCGCTGACGCCTGCGGGCACCGCAACGGCGAGCGCGAAACTGTCGAGCCACAACAGCCAGCGATAGCGGCTCTCGACCAGATGCGCGGTCACGAAGACCAGCAGGGCTGCGGCGCAGGCGATCAGGATGTAATCCGGGTTGCCCATCCAGAACACCGGATTGCGATCCAGCAGCACATCGCGCAGCGTGCCGCCGCCCACCGCCGTCAGACAGGCGAGAAAGGCAAATCCCACGATATCGAGCTGTTGCCGCGAGGCGACGAGCGCGCCGGTCAGGGCGAAGATCAGAACCGAGGCGTAATCAAGCAGGATGAGCGCGCTCATGCCCCGGATTTGCCCGGCTTGAACGGGGCCATGCCCGCACGCGCCAACTCGTCCGCGCGCTCGTTTTCGGGGTGGCCCGCATGGCCCTTGACCCATTCCCAGTTAACGTTGTGGCGTTTCTGCGCCTCATCCAGGCGCTGCCACAGCTCGACATTCTTCACCGGTTTCTTGGCGGCGGTTTTCCAGCCGTTGCGCTTCCAGCCATGCATCCACCCGGTGATCCCGTTCTTCACATAGGCGCTGTCGGTGACGATGGTGATGGCCGAGGGTTTGCTCAGGGCCTCGAGCGCATGGATCGCGGCCAGAAGCTCCATCCGGTTATTGGTGGTGTCGGCCTCGCCGCCCGAAAGCTCGCGTTCCTTGACGATCTCTTCGCCTGCCATCGCGCGCATCAGCACGCCCCAGCCGCCCGGGCCGGGATTGCCGGAGCAGGCGCCGTCGGTATAGGCGAAGAGATCAGCCATCGCTCAGCCCCACATAGCCCGGCAGCGCCGCCACGCGGGCGCACCATGCGGTGAGGCGCGGGAAGCGGTCCATGTCGAAGCCGCCGCGCGTTCCGGCGGTGTGGGTGTAGGCGTAGAGCGCGATATCGGCGAGCGTGGGCGAGGGGCCGCAGAACCAGTCCTGCCCGTCCAGCGCGTCCTCCATCAGGCCAAGCAGCGTGTGACCCTCGTCGAGCAGCGCCGCCATGCGCTCGGGCGTGGCCTCATGTGCCAGATGCGGATAGGTGGCGAGCGAGGCGCGCACGGCGACGACCGGCTCGTGCCGGTTCTGCTCGAAGAACATCCAGGCGAGCATCTGCGCCTGTTCCAGCGCATTCTCGGGCACCCAGCCGGTGCCCGCGCCCAGATACCACAGGATCGCGTTCGATTCCGTCAGGATCGTGCCGCAGGGCAGGTGCAGCGCGGGCAGCTTGCCGAGCGGCAGATGCCCCGCCGCCTTGGCCTCGGCCAACTCCTGCGTGTTGGTCTCGATCGGCACATGGGTATAGGCCCGCCCTTCGAGCGCCAGCAGAAGCCGCACCTTGTAGCTGTTGCCCGAGGAAGGCATGGAATAAAGCGTCAGATCGGTCATGTTTGGCCCTCAGAGAAAGACGCCGACCGCGAGGCAGGCGATCACCACAGCGCTGAGCAGGAGCCGTAGCGGCATCCACCATGCGGGCGCAAGACCCCAGCGGGCGAATTGCAGATCCAGCAGCAAAAGCCCGGCAAAGCCGAAGATCAGGTTCATTCCTGCCGATGTCGGCCCGCCGCCGGTCATGAAGAAGGCCCAGAGTGCGGGGATCACCGAGAGCGCGTAGCCGGTGGTGGCGAGGGTGCCGGTGGCCCATGCGGCAAAGCCCCAGAGCACACCGGACATGAACGACAGGATCACCGCGCCGTAAAAGAGCATGACATAGGGCCCGGCGAAACGCGGGCCGAGGGTTTGCGCCGTCCACAGGCCAAGGTCGGGGACAAGCACGGTCAGCGCCCCCCAGAGGAAGGGCAGGAGGCCGGCAAGGCCAAGGATCAGCGGTGCGCGCGGGATGGTCTGGAACATGGGCCGCAAACTGGCGCGGTGGCGCGCGGTTGGCAAGGGCGGATGGGGTGCGGGGCTACTTTGTCATCCGCCCGCTCGGCAGGAGGGCCGCATCCGCCACGCTCAGAACGCTGGTGTCGGCGGGAGCAAGGCCCATGCGGCGGCAGACCGCCTCGGATGCGGCATTGCCCGGCTCGACCCCGGTGAAGACCTGCGTGAAGCCGTAGCGGTCCTGCATCCGGATCAGGGCCATTGCTCCGAGAATGAGCGCGAGACGCTCACCGCGCCGGTCGGGATGCGTGGACAGCATCCCCCACCAGCACTGCGCCCTGCCCAGCGTCTGATCAGGATGGACATAGGCCGCCGCTCCGGCGCAGGCGGCCGCGCGCCCCTCTTGATCGCGCGCGATGAGGCCTAGACCGGGCCGCGCCTGCCCGCGCAGCACCGCGCCCGCAGGCGGCAGGACGCCGCAGGCGAGCGCCACCTCGGCCAGCGCGGCGAGCCTCTCGGACGGGGCTTCGGCGTCGATGTATTCGGCTGTCAGGTCATTGGGGAGGGAGTGGTTGCGCAGGATGGCGCGGGCAGTGTCGCGGACCGTCGCACCGCCTTCCCAGCGGGTGTAGACGGTAATCGCGAGGCCCTGCTCGCGCGCTGTCTCGACGTGGCGGGCCAGGTCGGCATTGGGAACGCGGCCGTAGGCGCTGCCGCCTTGCAGCCGGGTGAGCGCGGAGAGCAGGGAGATATCGCCGCTTTCGGGCGTGGCGATGCCGACGGTGCGTCCGTAATAGCTAAAGCGCGGGTCGTCGCGCAGCAGGGCGTAGGCGTATGCACCGCGCGTCAGTAGGGCGCGTTGCGCCTCAGTGCCGAATACCTCTCCTGCCACTGTCATTTGCGCGCCCCTCACCCCTCTGGAGAGGATGACACGCGGCGCGCGGTCGCGCCAGCATTTCGGCTCACGCCGTCTCGCGAAGCACCCTCGGCACCTTGAATTCGACGTTTTCCTGCGCGGTTTCGATCTGTTCGATGGTCACGTCATAGCGCGCGCGGACCGCGTCGATGACCTCGTTGACCAGCACTTCGGGGGCGGACGCCCCTGCGGTGATGCCGATGGAGGTGATGCCGTCTAATGCCCGCCAGTCGATATCGGTCGCGCGCTGGACAAGCTGCGCATAAGCGCATCCGGCACGCGCGCCGACCTCGACCAGACGGCGCGAATTCGACGAGTTGGGCGCGCCAACCACGAGCATCGCCTCGGCCTTTTCGGCCATCGCCTTGACGGCCTCCTGGCGGTTTGTGGTGGCGTAGCAGATATCTTCCTTGTGCGGGCCGACAATGGCGGGAAAGCGCGCGGTCAGGGCGGCGACGATCTCGGCGGTGTCATCGACCGAGAGGGTGGTCTGGGTGACGAATGCGAGTTTCGTCTCGTCGCGCACTTCCAGCGTGGCGACATCGCCGGGTGTTTCGACCAGCAGCACCTCGCCCGGCGGCAATTGCCCCATGGTGCCCACCGTCTCGGGGTGCCCGGCATGGCCGATCATCACGATCTGCAGCCCGTTCTCATGGTGGCGTTCGGCCTCGATATGCACCTTGGAGACCAGCGGGCAGGTGGCATCGACAAAAAACATCTGTCGGGCCGTCGCCTCGGCGGGCACGGATTTCGGCACGCCATGGGCGGAAAAAATCACCGGACGGTCGTCGGGACAGTCGTCGAGTTCCTCGACGAACACCGCGCCCTTGGCGCGCAGATCATCGACCACGTATTTGTTATGCACAATCTCGTGGCGCACATAGACCGGGGCACCATATTTCGCGAGCGCCATCTCCACGATCTTGATCGCGCGGTCCACACCGGCGCAGAAGCCGCGAGGTGCGGCAAGGTAGAGGGTGAGGGGGGGCTTGGTCATGGCGCGTCTCCTGCTTGGTCCAGAGGTAAGGCAGGGGATGCGCGGCGTAAAGGGAGGCGGGGCGAATTGGTGGCCGGGTTGAACGGTTTTGGCCTGGAGCTGCCAAGCAGGTACAGCACCAATGCGCGGAATCAAGGTGCCGCAGGCACCGCCGCGCAGCGCCCGACCGCCCCCTCGGGCGGGCGCTTTTGCAACGTATCAAGCCATTGA